>CAWGUZ010000016.1:0-131813 GCA_963825975.1 uncultured Actinomycetota bacterium | reverse complement strand
TCGGCCCGGTCACCTCGATCGCGATGCGATACGGAAGGTCCGCTGCCGATGTGCCCACCATCAGCTCGACAAGACCGGCCTCGACGATGCGGCGAAGATCAGGTAGCGGGTAGGAGAACCGGTCCGCGTGGATGCTGAAGCTCACGTCGGCCCTTTGACCCGGCTGCAGGGAGACTCTCGCGAACCCGATGAGCTGTAGGAGAGGCCGAACAACCTGCGCCACCGGATCGCGCAGGTAGACCTGCACGACTTCGTCGCCGGACCTTGATCCGACGTTGCGGACCTGAACGGTCAGGGTGAGCCGGCCCCGGGTGGTAACGGAAGTAGTGCCGACGGTTGCCGCATCGAGCGCGAAGCGCGTGTAGGAACCTCCGTGGCCGAATGGGAACTGCGGTGACACCTGCAGCGCCGATACGAAACTGTCCTGGCCGCTGAGCTGTGGCTGCAGGTAGCTGCTGACTTGGGTGGCAGTCCGCGGAATCTGCACCGGAAGCCTGCCACCGGGATTCACCCGGCCCGAGAGAACCCCGGCCAGAGCGACTCCCCCTTCGACGCCGGGCAGGAAAGCCTGGACCAGGCCCGCAGAGTGTTCCGCGATCCGGCCGAGCGCGTACGGCCGCCCGGACACGACGACGACGACGACCGGCGTGCCGGTGGCGAAAAGTACGTCCAACAAGGCGCTTTGGACACCGGGCAGCTCGAGATCCTCGGCATCGCAGCCCTCGCCGGTCGAGCCTTTCCCGAACATGCCCGCACGGTCCCCGACGAACGCCACGCAGACATCCGCTGACTCGGCTGCCTCGACAGCCTCGCGGAAACCGCCGCGATCGGATCCTAGAACGGCGCACCCCTGCGTATAGCGGATCTCCGCCGTCGGGAGTTCAGCGCGCAGCGCTTCCAGCGGCGTCACGACCGGGATACCGAGCGGCAGCTGGGGATAGCGAGGAAGGACGTGATTGGGGAACGCGTAGCAGCCGAGAAGTGTGTTCGGGTCATCCGCGCAGGGGCCGACGACGCAGATTCGCCCCGGCGCTTTGCCGTCGGGGTCCAGCAGAGGCAACGAGGAGCCGACTTTCAGCAGCACGACGGACCGTTCCGCCAATTCCCGGGCCACCTGTCGGTTCGCAGCAGAATCCAGGTCGCCTTCATGTTCCGGCGCAATGGAACTTTCGGGGGTCCACCCGTCATCCAGGAGGCCGAGTTCTACCTTCTGCCTCAATACTCGGCGTACCGCGCGGTCGATCAGGGCGACGTCCACGTCGCCCTGAGCCACCTGTTCGAACAGCGGCCGGCCGAAGCAGACGGTGTCGGGCAGTTCGACATCCAGACCCGCGGTCAGGGCCTGGCGCGCCGCCTCCGCGGGTGAGGCTGCGGTTCCGTGCGAGGTCTCGAGCATCGACACCGATCCGTAATCGGCGACAACGGTGCCGCCGAAGCCCCACTGGGTTCGCAGGACGTCGGTCAACAGCCACGGGTCTGCTGCGCACGGCACGCCGTCGACGTCGGTGTAGCTGTTCATCACCGACCGGGCGCCGCCCCGAACCACGGCCGCCTCGAAAGGAGGCAGGAACACCTCGACCATCTCCCGTCGGCCCATGGACACCGGCGCCATGTTGCGGGCGTTCCGGGACGCCGAATAGCCGACGAAGTGTTTGAGGGTGGCCACCAACCCGGTGGACTCCAGCCCTTCGACATAGGAACACCCGATCGTGGCCACGAGATAGGGGTCTTCTGAGATGCATTCCTCGACGCGTCCCCACCGGTAGTCGCGAACGACGTCGAGTACTGGTGCCAGGCCCTGGTGAATTCCGAGGCCGGTCATGTCCCGGCCGATGGACGCCGCCATGCGGCGCACCAGAGGGGGGTCGAACGTGGCTCCCCAGGCCAGGGGGCACGGGTAGACAGTTGCGCCGTAGGCGGTGAAGCCGGTGAGGCACTCCTCATGAACGAGAGCCGGGATACCCAACCGCGACGCTGAAATGACCGCGCGTTGTCGGCGGATCAGCGCGGCCGCACCCTCGGCCGCGGATACCGGGAAGCTTCCGTAGACGCGGGTGAGTTGACCCAAACCGTGCGGATGCGTCGTTGCAAGGTCCGCAACCGAGTCCGCTGAGGCCATCGCCGAAACGGGAGCGACGTGATGCTCGGAGACGTCGCCGCTCGCCGCTTCCCACTCATGGTCGAAGACCCAGCGACTGCCGAGCTGTGCGACTTTCTCTTCCAGAGTCATCGCCGCCAAGAGATCGTCGGTCCGAGCGTCGGTCGGGATTGCGGGATCGCTCCAGGCGGGCTGCAAGGCGGGGCGGTTGGTCATTGGTGGTCCCTTCGTGGCTTTGGAGCGGCGACGTTCCGAGGCGGCCGGCGAACTATTTCTGGCTCAGCCCGCGGGCGTGACCACGATCTGGACCCGGTCGAGGTTCTGCGCCAGCGCGAAACGGGCCGTTGTGTCGCCGTCGCGCTCTGCTGACACGCGAAGCGCCACCAGGTATGTGCCCGGCTGATCGAACGTCGCGGTGGTCTGGAGCGTGACGACCTTCCCGGGCCGGGCGAGCGGGGCGTCTGTGTAAACGCCGCCCCCGTTGAGGTCCCATTCCGCCTTGACGATCTCACCCGCGCCGGGGGGCACCTGGGCCTTGGCCTTGAGCGTGACCTCTTGGCCGACCTTCACCTGGACGATCTTCTTGCCTTTCGAGGTGAGGTCAACGGTGGGTTGGATGCCGCGACGCGAAGCTGCGTTGTCCGGCACGACGATCTGAGCGCCGATGACGTCGTACTTGGTGGACGCCGGGGGCGTCACGCCGGACTCGACCCACGCCGCTTCGTCCCGGAGCGCCTGCTCGGCCATTCCGTACCAGTTGACGAGGAGTTTGGCGCGCTCTCCGGTCACCGGCGCATCTTGATGGTCCGCGTGGTCGTTGTAGTAGATCCGGTAGGTATCTGCCGCGGCGCCGCCCAAGCTCGCCTCGACACGCTTGCGGTACCAGTCGGCGTGCCACGGCAGCGCATCGGTGTCGTAAAGGTTGTCCAACACAATGACTTTCCCGTTGACCGAGCCGTCGAAAGCCGTGAAGCCGGAGACGGCGCCGGAGAACGGAGCGGGGCTCACAGGCCGCTGCGGATAGAGCGGCGTGCCGTCGGCCTTGCGGAACTGGTCGAGGCCGATCCACCCCTCGGCGGCGGCCGGGAGAAGGTAGCGGTAGTAGAAACGATTTGCGATGTTCCAGCGGTTCGCAGTGGTATCGCCCGCCTGGGCCAGTTTGGCCCGGACACGCTCGCCCAGCGCGGACTGCTCCGTGCCGAGGTAGCCGGCCGCGTTCCAGAAGTCGTTGACGTAAGTGGGATCGTTCGCGAGCGGGGCGCTTTGGTCGAGCCCGCCAGGCTGAAACTCGGAACGGCCCAGCAGGTAGTCGGGGTACTCCCAGGCCTTCCACGGGATGCCCAGAGCATGCACCTCTTTCAGCACGACCCGCTGGGCCTCGTCGAGGCCGGCGTACGGGTCACCGCTGCCGCCGGGCAACAGTGCAGCCCGGATTTGCGCGGCCTTGTCACCGAGAATGAGCTGGGCGGCAGCACGACCGAGGAAGTTGTATTGCGTCGGCTGGGGCACCGCCTGAACTAACGGCACAAACCCCTCCCACACCCCGGTGGTGTTCTCGGCGGCACCGATGGTCTGGAAGGAGCCACCACTAGGCCCGTAGAGGTAGCCGTAAATGCGTCGGTTGCTGCCGTAGTACTGAGCCGCCACCGTTTCCGCGAACTTCGCGGCGGCGGCCGCGTGCCGGTAACCCAGCGAAACGAACGTGTTTCCGGCCTGTACCGCGTACCCGCCGCTGGACAGCGCGAAACCGATGGCCCGGTCATCCGCCAGGGAGGTGGCCTGCTGGCCCGGGAAGGCAATGGGGTAGGTGTATTGAAAGAACCGTCCCTTCCACTGCGCCTTGTCTGGCTGCGCGTGCAGGTAAATGTTGAACTGGATATTGGTGCCCTCGAAATGGCCCCTGACGCGGTGATGTCGTACGGGGGCCGTTTCGTCGGTCTCACTGTCGATGACGGGCGTGCTGTAGGTCCGGTCGAGGCAGTCGGCGGTGACCTGCATGGCCTGTCCGACGGTGCTGCACTCAGCAGGGGCAGCCTGTGCGGGGGCTGCTGTGCTGAGTCCGGTCCCGAGCAGCAACGTTGCTGTGAGGGCGGCGATTCCGCCGCGGCGGGCGAGGATGGAATACATGGTCATGGCCTTCTTTCAGAGGATTTCTACAGCGCCTGAGACGGTTGGCCAGGTCCGGCACGACCTGGATTGCTGAGCCGCTCAGCCGTCGGGGGCCTTTCACACCCTGTCGCGTGTGGCGTATCGGATCCCCCTCACGTGCGAGCCGCCCGGCGTCGAGGCGAGGGCGAGCATGCGCCCGGTGAATCCGGCGGCGACTTCGGTTGACAGGTAGCGTCCGTCGAGGCGCGCGAGCTCGTAGGCGCCGTCGGCATCGTGTGCTGACAGGATGACGTCGTCGGGACCGCCGGTGCCCAACGGCACCGGCGCGGATGCGGCGGGCACGCACTGAATCCTCAGGACGACCTCGCCCCTTCGCACCGGTTGCGGTTCGAAATCATGGGTGGTGCCGCCGACCACCATGACGGCGCGAACGGAGCCGCGCTCGAGAACCACTCCGTACCAATGCCTATCATCGGAGCGCAGCAGTAGGCGCCCGGCTGTCTCGACGGTGGCTTCCGCTGTCCATTGGTGGTCGCGAACTCTGGCACAGAGCAATCCCGGGGAGCCGTCGGGCAGTGGCCGAATCACCACTCCTCCTTCTTGTCTCCAAGCGGCGATTGCGTGGGGTTCGCCGCCGGGGACCACCCACCGGTCGTGTAGGGGGCCGGTGAAGTTGTCCGTGAAGTCGGTGACAGATGGGACCGTCTCGTATCGGTGCTCATCGAAGACGGGCCAGCTGTCGACCCAGTCGATGCCGGCGAGGAAGGTCTCCCGGCCCAGGACGTGGTAGCCGGGGGTTGATCCACGCGGTCGCGCTCCGAGATACACCGCTGCCCAGTCGCCGTCGGCAGTTTGCACGAGATCCGCGTGTCCGATGTTCTGGACGGGATGAATGGTGCTGCGGTGGCTGAACACGGGGTTGGCGGGGCACGACTCGAATGGACCGTAGGGTGCGTGGCTCCGGGCGACCGTTACGCAGTGTCCCCGTTCGGTGCCGCCTTCGGCGAGGACCAGGAACCAGTAGGCACCGACGTGATAGAGGTGGGGGCCCTCGGCGGCGGCGAGACCGCTGCCCTGCCACACCGGATAGGGGGCGGCGGTCAGGGTGCCGGTTGCGAGGTCGATCGGGACTTGAAGGATCTGCTGTGGCTCGTCGGTGAACGTCAAGGCGTTCCATGTCAGGTAGCACTGTCCGTCCTCGTCCCAGCAGATGTCCGGGTCGATGCCGACCGCCCCCCCGACGTGGATGGGGTCGCTCCACGGCCCGGCCGGGTCATCCGCGTGAACGATCAGCTGCCCGGCATCGAAGTCGCTGACGTTGGTGGTGATGAACCAGAATCGACCATCGTGGTGACGGAGCGTTCCGGCGTAGATCCCCGCGGAATCGCGCCCGTCGCCGGTGCGGAACTGGCTGCGGCGGTTGAGGATGTTCCCGATCTGCGACCATGACACCAGGTCGCGGCTATGGAAGATGGGGGCTCCGGGGAAGTACTCGAAGCTGGAGTTCACCAGGTAGTAGTCAGTCCCGACGCGGCAGATGGTGGGGTCCGGATGGAAGCCGGGTAGCACCGGATCGTGCGCAGCGGACGGGCGTAGCGTTCCCTCGCCGCCGCCGGGGCCGGTGATGCGAGGTAGCAGCCCCTCAGACATCGCGGGCGCACGCACATCAGCGTGGAGGTGGTCGCGGGCTGTGGTCACTGTCGAGTCCTGTTCGTGGAGTGTGTGATGCCGGGGGTACGCACCGTCAGCGGTTGCCAGAGCCACTGCGAACGTTGACGAGTGGGACTTGCCAGTACCACCGCGGCGGCGTCGAAACCGCCTGCCGTTACGCGATTAGAGCTGACTTGCTTCCGCGGCCAGCGCCAGCCGCTTCGCTCGGCGGACCCGTTGCATGGGCGGGTCGGCGACCGGCGCCGCCATCTGCAACTTGCGTGTGTACGGATGGCTCGGATTGGTGGAAACCTTGTCGGCCAGGTCCATTTCGACGATGCGCCCTTGGTTCAGCACGGCAATGCGGTCACTGACTTCGTGAACCACGCCAAGATCGTGACTGATGAACAGGTACGCCACTCCGGTTTCCTTCTGCAGGTCTGACAGCAGCGTGAGCACGCGGGCCTGCGTGGTGACGTCGAGCGCGCTGGTCGGTTCGTCGCAGACGATGACGGAAGGCCGAAGTGCCAGCGCCCGTGCGATCGCCACCCGCTGCCGTTGACCGCCGGAGAATTCGCGCGGATACCGACGGTATGCGTCGGCGGGTAGCCCGACGGCATCCAGCAGCTCGCGGACCCGGGTGCGGCCGTCGGCGATCCCGGCAGCGGCGAGCGGTTCCACCAAGATGTCTTCGACGGTCATCGCGGGGTTCAGCGACGAGTACGGGTCTTGGAAGACGACCTGGATGTCCTTGGCCACATCGCGACGCCGGCGCCGCGGGATGTTGCTGATGACGTCGCCCTTGAAGCGCACCGTGCCGGCCGTCACCGGCGCGAGTCCGAGGATCGCCCGGCCGATGGTGGTTTTCCCGGAACCGGACTCGCCGACCAGGCTCAGGGTCTCGCCGGGGCGGATGTCGAAGGAGACGTCGTCGATGACGGTGATTCCTGCTCCGCGTCGGCCGGGGAAGCGTGACCGTGAGGTTCTCGACCTGCAGCACCGGATCGCTCATGGTCAGGCCTCCAGGAGTTCGACGCGGCGTGACGACGCGAGCAGGTCCTGCGTGTACGGCTGGCCCGGTGCGGCGAAGAGCGCATCGACGTCGTTGCGTTCCACGATCCGGCCGTCCTTCATCACGCTGACGGTGTCGCAGATGTCGGCGACGACGCCGAGGTTGTGGGTGACGAGGATCATCGCCGAGACCTCGTTCCTCCCGCAGCTCGCGGAGCAGTTCGAGGACCTCGGCCTGGACGGTGACGTCCAGGGCGGTGGTGGGTTCGTCGGCGACGATGACGTCGGGGTCGCCGGCGACGGCACCGCAGATCAGGACCCGTTGGGCCATGCCGCCGGAGATCTGGTGGGGGTACAGCTTGTACACCCGCTCCGGGTCTGTGATCCCGACCCTGGCCAGCAAGGCCGATGAGCAGGCCTTCGCGTCGCGCTTGGAGATGTCACGAGCTGCTCCGAAGGCCCGTCGACGAGCTGGGTGCCGATGGTGAACGAAGGGTCGAGGTTCGACATGGGTTCCTGCGGGATGTAGGCGATCCGCTTGCCGCGAACCGTCACGCAGGTTGTTGCGGCCGTCAAGCAGGTCGTTGCCGTCGAGGAGGATCTGCCCGCTGAGGATGAGCGCCTCCCGCGGGAGGATGCCGAGCACCGAGAATGCGATCTGCGACTTCCCCGAGCCGGACTCGCCGACGAGACCGTGGATCTCACCGCGCCTGACGTCCAGGTCCACACCGTGGACCACCTCACCGGACGCCGCCCGCCCGTTCGGGATAGCCCACCCGCAGCCCGCGGATCTGCAGGAGCGCGTCGTTGGGAGCGCTGCCCGGCGCGGATGCGAGTCGACGGATTCGCCGCCAGTGTCCGGTCGATGAGCCGCCGACGGCCCGGCGAGTCAGCCGCTTCGCCTGCACAGTGGATTGCAGGACGTCGCGGAGCGAGTTGCCGAGAAGGATCAGGACGAGGATGGTGAGGCTGATCAGCAGCGCCGGCCAGACCACAGCGGACCGGTTGTTGTAGATGTTGTTGAACGAGTCCTGCAGGACGCTGCCCCATGAAGCGGTGGCGGGTCCCCGAGGTCCGAGGAACCCGACACCCGCCTCGATGCCGATGCCGGCGGCCAGGACGAAGGAGGTCTGGATGATGACGGGTGCACGGACAGCCCACAGAACGTGCCGGCCGACGATGCGCAGATCGGACAGACCGACGACTTTCGCCGCGTCGATGTACAGCTCGGTTCGGACTCCCACCACGATCGAACGCACCAGCCGGAAGTACGACGGTGCCACGATGACGCCGAATGTGGTCATCGCCGCCACGATGTTCGGCCCGGTGAGGGAGTACAGCGCGATGAGCAGGACGATGCCGGGCAAGCGACAGGATCGTGTCCGATACGAAGTTGGCGACGGCTTCGCAACCGGCCGCGGTAGAAGCCGGCGATCAGGCCGCTGGTGACGCCGATGGCGACGCGAGACGACGGCGACGATGACGCAGGCGATGAGCGTCTGCCGGGTGCCCCACATCGACCGGGAGAAGATGTCGCGCCCCGACTTGTCGCCGCCGAACAGGTGCCCCGGGGTGAACGGAGCGGCGTTGATGAAGTTCAGGTCGAGGGTGTTCGGGCCGAACGGCGCGATCAACGGAGCGAAAATCCCCACGACGACGACGATCAGCAGAACTACCAGGCAGATCGCGCCCTGCGGATTGGTGGCGAGGCGCCGCAGCACCGATCTGGGGTGGAGACGTCGGCCGCAGTCGGGTGCGGTCAGGCCGGCTGTCGAGCACGGGAGCGCCGGTCACTGTGTCCTCACTTTCGGGTTCAGCGGCAGCGATCAGGAAGTCGCCGAGCAGGTTCACGACTGCACGATCACGATCGCGACGATGACGGTGCCCATGACCATGGGGACGTCGCCTTGTTGAGCGCTTCAACACGCTGAGCTGGCCCATCCCGGGGAGCGCGAAGACCTGCTCGATGAAGACAGCGCCGCCCAGGAGTCCCAGCGTCTGCAGGCTCAGCACTGTCAGCCCAGCTCCCGCGGAGTTGCGCAGCACATGTCGGAAAACCACTCTGGACTCGTTGATCCCGCGCGCCCGCAGGGTGCGGACGAAGTCCCGGGACAGCGTGTCCAGGACCGCGCCGCGGAACTGTGCGGCGGCACCGGCGATGGAGCCGACCAGCAGAGCGACTACCGGCAGCGTGACCGACTCGATCCAGCCCGACACGCTGGTCTGCGGGGCGACGTACCCGGTCGCAGGGAACAATCGGACGTTGATCGCAAAGGCGAAGACCAGAACGATGGCGACGATGAAGGCGGGGATCGCCGTTCCCAGGGTGGCCAGGAACTGCACCGCACGGTCCAGCCACCCGCCGTAGACGGCGGCGGCGACACCGAGGAGGACGCTCAGAACCGGCGGTGAGCAGCAGGGTGGCGAGCACCAGCGTCGAGCGTGACGGGGAGCCGGTTGGCCAACGCTCCGGCCACGCTCTGCCTGGTGAAGAACGACTCGCCCAGGTCCCCGGTGACCACCCCGCCCAGCCACTTCCCGTACTGGACGGGAAGTGGCTGGTCCAGTCCCAGCTCGATGACCTTCTTGCCGACCTCGGCCTCGCGTCGCGTTGAGGCCCAGGACGGAACGGGCGATGCCGCGCCCGTTCCCGTACATCAGGCAGAACGTTGCGAAAGTGACCAATAGCAGCACAGCGATACTGCGGAGCAGGTTCTTGAACAAGAAGAGCACCATCGTGGGACTCCGTTACGCTTGAGGTGCCGGCTACTTGAAGTCGCGCAGCAGCGGGTGAAGGCCGGCGAAATCGGAGGCCGGCTTGACCTCAACCCCGGTGGTGTAGGCGTAGAACCGGTCGGGGTAGGCCATCGGCACGAACCATGCCTGATCGATGACGTACTGGTTGATTTCCTTCTCCAGCCTTCGACCTTGTCCTCGGTGAAGTGGCAGATGAGCACCTTCTCCCAGAGGCCGGCGATCTTCGCGTCCTCCTGGTGCTCGACGTTCCAGATGCCCTCCGGAAGGAGGTAGTCCGAGATGTCCTGGAGGGACTCGCCGTAGTTGCCGAGCTCCCACACCGGGACCGGGTACTCGCCGCTGAGCAGGTCTGTGATCGCGGTCGGGCCGGACAGCTTCTTCTCCGTCACGCGGATGTTGATCAGTGCCAGCTGCTGGGTGATGTAAGGCAGCAGCAGTTCGTGGTTCTGCCCGGACATCGTCGGGATCGTCAGGTCGAAACCGTCCGCGAAGCCGGCTGACGCCATCAACGACTTCGCCTTCTCCACGTCGTACGGGTACGGGTCCTTGAGGTCGGCGATGAAGGCGTCGCTGCCCTCGCGGAAGATCTGGTACGCCGGGGTGGCGTTGCCCTGATAGAGCTGGGTCGCGATCGCGTTCCGGTCGAACACCATGTTCATCGCCTGGCGCACCTCGACACTGCCCAGCGCGGGAATCTTCTCGCCGAGGTGGTCGGTGAGCAGAAGCCGGGTGGTCGAGCCACCCTTCAGCGTCTGAACCTGCAGTCCGGAAGCCTTGGCCTCGTTGACCGTCCCGCGTGCTGATGATCGAACCGTTGATCTGTCCGGTCTTGAGGGCGTTCAGAGCCGCGGTGTCACTGTCGATGACCTTCAGTACGAGCTTCTTGTACGGGAAATTCGCGGAATCCCAGTGAGCCTCGTTCTTGACGAAGGTGTACACCGAACCCTGTGTGGTGGCCGAGGTGTCAAGCGTGTACGGGCCTGACCCGACCGGTGCATCGTTGGTCTTGCCCGATGTCAGGTAGGTGGGGCTGGCGAGCTTCGCCTCGCACAATTTCAGCGCCAGCGTCGGTTGCGCTTCGGGCCAGGTGATGGTGATGTCCTGCGCATCGGGCGTTTCGAATGTGAGACCGGCGAATCGGGCGGCGCTGCCGCCGGTATTGCCGGCATATTCGAAGGAGGCCTTGACCGCGGCGGAATCCACCGGTGTCCCATCACTGAACTTCATGCCATCTCGCAGATGTGCGGTGAAAGACTTGCTGTCCGCGCTGAACTCCCACTTGTCGGCGGCGTCGGGCATCGGCTTGCCGAAACTGTCACACTGGATGAGATTGTCGTATACCGCGTCAGCTCCCCAGCCCTGGTAGCTGGGCTGACTTGTCGGGTCCCAGCCCTGGATGTCCGCGGTCTGCGCGAGTGTCAACACGTCCTTGCCGCCGCCGCCGCCGCTGGACTGCGAGGTGGTGGTATCGCTACTGCTTCCACCGTTGCACGCGGTCAGCGCCGCTACGGAGAATACGGCAGTCGTAAGGGCGAGCGCGGCACGTGCTCGCGGTCGGTGATGCAGCATTGCGACTCCTTTGTCGGTGTCATTCGTGAGGATTGGTTCAGTACCAGCGGGCCCTCTCCTGCAGCGGAGAATCGGCGACGCGGCGCGAACTCAAGTTGGGGATGTGAGTCGGCGCGGATCCGTCCGGACTTTCGGACCCGGTAGTGACTCGGGTAACTAGTACTTGGCTAATGTACGCAGCACGACCCCTACTGCGCAAGAGGCAACCCGCGGGATGGTGAACGGGGTTCGCGAGTCTCTATTCGACACAGGGCGGTTCGACACAGGGTTCAGGCGCCGCCAGAGAGCCCGTACGGCGCAGCGGCATCGTTGAAGCGAGTGGAGAACGCTGTCAGACGGACTCGCGCACGACGACGCTCAGGTACTGGCTCGGCCGTTGCGGCGTCTCACCGGATGGGTCGTCCGTGGCCAGTATCGTGCCCGCCAGAAAACGCGCTTCCGCCTCGATGGCCTGGGTCACTGTGGTCAAACGCGGCACAACGAGCCGCGCGGCGGGCATGTCGTCAACCCCGATGACCGCGAGGTCGTTCGGAACGTCGAGTCCCTCCAGCCGAGCTGCGGCCAGCAGCGCCAGCGCCACCTCGTCGTTGTACGCCGCCACCGCGGTGACACCTCCGGACGGTCGCCACCAACCGGCCAGCACCGCGCGCGCGGCGTCGATGTCGAGGGGGACGGTCGCCAGCAAGGGCGCCGGGAGTCCCAGCTCCGCGCACGCGTGCATCACACCGGCCAGCCGCGGGGCGGCAAAGGAACTAAGAGCTGCGACACTTGTTGTGGCGTAACCGATCACGGAGTGTCCGGCGCTCACCAGATGATCGACCTGTAGTCGGCCGATGTTCTCCTGCAGGGTTCTCGCGTGTCCGACCCGGTCCTGTGAGGCATCGATGGTGGTGAGCCCCTGGATACCGGCTTGCGTCATCTCACGCATCTCCCCGGGGGTGAACGGTGTGACGCTGATGATCGCGCGAGGGATCACGGCCCGCCAGATCTGCGAGAAGGGCCCGCGAGGGGGTCCGTAGTGCACCAGCAGGGTCAGCCCGCTCTTCCGCAGAAGCTCGCTCATGGTTTCGAGGAATACTTCGGTCACGACGCTCGTGACCCATGTGGGCAGCAGCACGAGCACGACATCGCTGCGGCCCGAGCGCAGAATGCGGGCGGCCGGCGACGCGGCGAACCCGAGCCGCTCGGCGGTAGCCCGCACGAGGGCGCGAGTCTCAGCGGAGATGCTCTTGCCGGGGGTGTCGTTCAGTACGTAGCTGACCGTAGTGCGAGAAACACCGCTCTCCCGCGCCACGTCGTAACTGGTGGACCGGCGGGCACGACCGCCGTCCTTCAGCTCGTCGCGGGGGTGTTGTGGGGTCACCGCCCCGATTCTGGCACAGACCGTGCGGCCGATAGCTGTTGACTCGGGTCACCAACGGCACTACGCTCGTGCGGACGGGGCCGGATGGCATTCGCACGGACGAGAACAACAGCACGGTGGTCACCGCCCATCCCGGGCCGCCACCATCCGCAGCCACCGGAAAGGGCTGTCGCGGTGGCTGTTCGGTGCCTCCCGGGGAGTCAGTCGGGCATCAGACTCGGGGCGGCGGCGTCTGCTGAGATTCAACGAACATCGGAGTTCAGTCTTGAATGACGTTGCATCGCCCTCACCTGCGCACGAATCGTCAGTGCCGTGGTCGGCGGAGATGATCGCTCCGGATGACGACTTCGCCGGGGCGCCTCTTCTACGGCGGGAGTACGTCCTGGAAACCGGCCACGGGGACGTGATCGACGCCGTCCTGCATGCCAGCGCACTCGGTGTCTTCACCGTTCGGTTGAACGGCGCCCTGGTCACGGATGAGGTCCTGAGTCCAGGATGGAGCAGCTATCAGTGGCGGCTCCGGTACCGCACCTATCAGGTGACCGACATGGTCCGGTCGATCGGTGACCGTCATCTGGTGTTGGGTCTCGAGCTCGGTAACGGGTGGTACCGCGGTCGGCTCGGCTGGTCCGGCGCGCAACAGGTGTACGGCCGGGAACTGGCGGGTCTCCTGCAGCTCGACATCACCTTCAGTGACGGTTTCAGGCAACGATTCGGCACCGACGCGAGTTGGACCGCCGGACCTTCTGCGGTGGTGGCGAACGACCTCTACAACGGCCAGACGATCGACGCACGGCGCATCGATGACGCCTGGTGCACTGAGGGTTTCGCGGGCGCCGAGTGGGTGGGCGTTCATGGCGTCCCGTTCGACCATGCCCGCTTGGCGGGCTATGAGGGGCCGGTGGTTCGTCGCCAGCAGGACGTTGCGGCGGTCCGCGTCTGGACGTCGCCGGCGGGTCGTCAGCTCGTCGACTTCGGGCAGAATCTGGTCGGATGGGTGCGGTTCTCAGCTCGAGGTGAGCCGGGTGCAACGATCACCGTCCGACACGCCGAGGTGCTCGAAGACGGCGAACTCAGCACGCGGCCGTTGCGCTCGGCTGAGGCGACGGACCGGCTCATCCTGTCCGGAGGCGACGATCACTTCGAACCCACTTTGACATTCCACGGATTCCGCTACATCGACGTAGAGGGCTGGCCGGGTGAGCTGTCCCTGAGCTCCGTCGTGGCCGTCGTCGTGCACTCCGACCTCCGCCGCACCGGCACGTTCGAATGTTCCGACGAGATGCTGAACCAACTTCACCGCAACGTGGTCTGGGGCCTCAGAGGCAACTTCCTGGACGTGCCCACAGATTGCCCCCAGCGGGATGAGCGGTTGGGCTGGGCCGGCGACATCGCCGTATTCGCCCCCACCGCGGCCTTCCTGTACGACGTCGACGGCTTTCTGCGCGATTGGCTGGCTGACCTGGGCGCCGAGCAACGAGCAGCCGGAGGCCGTGTTCCGTGGGTGATACCCGACGTCCTTGCTCACACCTGGCTGCCCTCCTACTTCCTGACTCCTGAGACGACGGCGATCTGGGGGGATGCCGCAGTGTGGGTGCCTTGGGCGCTATGGGAGGCCTACGGAAACCCGGCGGTGTTGTCCGAGTCGTTCGAATCGATGTCGGCGCACGTCGACCATGTGCAGACTTTGCTTTCCGACACCGGCCTCTGGGATACCGGATTCCAATTCGGTGATTGGCTGGATCCGACCGCACCGCCGGATCGGCCGGACCTCGCGAAAACCGACCCCGGCGTGGTCGCCACCGCGTCGCTGTACCGCACAGCCCGCATCGCGGCAGACGCAGCGCACATCCTGGGCCGCACCGACGACGGGCAGCGCTTCACCGCACTCGCCGCCCGCACCCGCGCAGCATTCAATCGCCACTATGTACGCGCGGACGGATCCATCCACAGCGACACCCAGACCGGATACACACTTGCGATCGTCTTCGGACTTCTCGACGAAGAGAACAGGACCGCCGCCGGTAACCGGTTGGCGGAGCTGGTAACGGATTCCGGGCACCGTATCGCCACCGGCTTCGCCGGGACCGCATACGTCCTGGACGCACTGAGCACGACCGGTCACCTCGATGACGCCTTCCAGCTGCTGCTGCAGCGGGAGTGTCCGTCGTGGCTCTACCCGGTGACAATGGGGGCGACAACGATCTGGGAACGCTGGGACTCGATCTTGCCTGACGGCTCCGTCAACCCGGGCGAGATGACCAGCTTCAACCATTACGCACTGGGAGCAGTCGCGGATTGGATGCACCGCACCATCGGGGGTGTTCAGGTCGAAGAACCCGGCTACCGACGGGTGCGCATCGCTCCCCGACCGGGGGGCGGCATCACGTCCGCGACAACAGCCCTGGACACCCGACTGGGCACGCTCCACGTGTCATGGACGATGACCGCCGCCGGTCAGCTCGCGGTCGACCTGCAGCTTCCGGGCGGCATGGTCGCAGATATCGACGTTCCCGGCGTCTCGCAGCACCAGCTCACAGCTGGGCACCACACACTCACCGGCTTCATGCCCGCTGCCACACCGCCGCTTCAGCCGTCTCCGACTCAATGGCTTCAGCCGTCTCCGACTCAATGAGGGATAACCAACCGTGTCGCACCAAGACCATCTCGACCCCACGCTTTCCCTCGACGAACGCGCGGACCTGCTTGCCCGAGCGATGACGACCGTTGAGAAGTGCCACCAGTTGACAGCCGTTCCGCCGTGGTGGCTGATGCGCGTCGACGGAACCGACCCGGAAGGTGTCGATGATCTGCTGGCCAAAGGACCAGGCCACGTGTGCAACTTCGCCACCGACGACCCGGCCAGTCTGGCCGAGATCGTCGGCCGTGTTCAGCGCACGGCCGTCACCAGAACCCGTCTGGGCATTCCGCTTCTGTTCCACGCCGAAGCCCTCAACGGGTTCATGGCCGGCGGTCACGTCGTCTTCCCGACGGCGATCAGTCTCGCGGCGACGTGGAGCGCTGACCTGGTACAGGAGATGGCCGATGTCATCCGGCGGCAGATGAAGCGGACCGGTATCCGTCAAGCACTCTCCCCGAACATGGATCTCGCCTTGGACCCGCGATGGGGACGGACCCATGAGACCTACGGCGAAGACCCCTATCTGGCGGCCGCTTTGGCCGTGGCCTACACCCGAGGGCTGCAGGGACCGGCGTTGCTCGACGGCGTCATCGCAACAGCCAAACACTTCGTGGGGTACGGGCTGCCTCAGGGTGGCATCAACTTGTCGGCGGTCGAGCTCGGCAGCCGAGTGCTCCGCGACACCTTCGCCTATCCGTTCGAGGCAGCCATTCAACTGGCGGATCTTCGATCGGTGATGAATTCCTACTCCGATCTGGACGGGGTTCCGGTCGGCGCCTCGAGGGAGATTTTGACCGACCTCCTCCGCGGCACTCTGGGCTTCGAGGGTTTCGTGACCTCCGACTACACCACTCTCGATCACTTCGTCGACCGGCAGGCTGTGGCCCGCGATAGGGCTGAAGCGGGGCGGCTGGCGATCGTCGCGGGGCTGGACACGGAAAACCCGATGGCCTACGGCTACGGGGATGTATTGGCAGCGGAGATCGAGCGCGGCGCGGTCGACATCGCCCACCTCGAGACATCTGTACGGCGGGTGCTTCGGGCGAAGTTCGAACTGGGTCTCTTTGAGAACCCCTACCCGACGGAAAGCATCGACGTCCGCGCAATCGCCGACGAAGGGCAGGAGCTGTCTGCGGAGCTCGCCCGCAGGTCGGTCGTCCTGGCCACTAACGACGGCTCACTGCCATTGGCTGTCGGTGAAGTGGACGTCGCCGTGATCGGCCCGCACGCCGATGCGGTGGCGCTTCAATTCCCCACCTACACTTTCCCAGCCTTCCGGGAGATGACGCTGTTCATGTCCTCCGGCGGGCTGGGCAACAACGTCGGGGTGGACGAAGGTATGGCCGGATTCAACAGCTCCGTCTTCGCCCCGATGACCACCGAGGCCCTGGTCCGAGACCAACAGGGGGCGTCCTCGTTGATCGACGAGATCGCACGTCATGCTCGCTCAGTCACCACTGCCCCGGGGTGCACGCTCACCGCGGATCTCGGTGCGGACGAGACGGAGAAGGCGGTTGCGGCGGCCCGTCACGCTGATGTGGCCGTGCTCGCCCTGGGCGGAGCAAGCCTGTGGTTTGCCGGGGAGCGGACAGAAGGCGAAGCCAGCGACACCGCCGACATCGAATTGCCCGCCGCGCAGGTTCGCCTAGCGGAGTCGGTGATAGCCACCGGCACGCCTGTCGTGCTGGTGCTGGTGCAGGGCCGGGCATACACCTTGCCGGTGAGCCTCCAGTCGGTGCCTGCGATCGTGATCACCTCCTACTCCGGCTCTCGCGGGTCACAAGGCGTCGCCGAGGTGCTCTTCGGACTCACCAATCCCAGCGGGAAGCTGCCCTACAGTCTGCCGCGCCACACCGGCCAGGTACCGGTGTACCACCACCAGAAGGCCGGGTCGGGGTACCGCATGTCTTTGCCACCGGGCGTTGATCGGCACTACCTCGACATGGCAGCCACCCCACTGTTTCCGTTCGGACACGGACTGAGCTACACGACGTTCGAGCTGTCCGACCTCGTCATCGACGCCTCCATCGATACCCACGGCACCGCCGGGATTGCCGCAACCCTGACGAACACAGGCAATCGTTCCGGAGCCACCGTGGTCCAGCTGTACCTCCGGGTGAACACCACCGGCGGGGTGACCCGTCCAGCCCAGCAACTGGGCGGCTTCGTGCGCGTGAACCTCGAACCCGGCGGGTCCAGCCGCATCACGTTCCGGGTCGCGGCCGCACAGCTCGGATACACCAACCTGGCGCGGGACTTCGCCGTGGAACCCGCTCCGGTAGACGTGTTCCTGGGCCTGGACGCACACGACCGGCGGCTCGAGGGGACTTTCGAAGTCACCGGGGAGCCCCGGATCTTGACGAGCTCACAGCGGTCGTTCCTCTCGGAGGTCGTATCCGATGGCCTCGGTCCAGAACCGACGGTTGATGGGGCGCCTCGTGTCTGAGGCGACGACTCCGCTGGCACATCTGAGTTCGCGTGCGCAGGCCCAGCTGGACGGACCATCGCCCGCTACCCGATACCCCGAGCGCGGCGACCTGGCCGGCTGGCAGCGCCTCATCAGCGACTTCAACACCCAGGCTGCGATCAATCTGCCGCTGATGGCACCCCTGGGGCAAACGTCGCGACGTCGCATCGATGCAGCCGACGTCTACATCTCGGTGCCCGCCGGTCTTGACGACGCGGCGGCCGACAGCACTGTCCTGTCTTTTCACGGCGGCGGCTTGATCTACCTCGGTGGACACCTCGTCGAGTACCTGTCGCGTATCGAAGCCGATGTGTGCAACCGGCGAACCTGGGCAGTGGACTACCGCATGCCCCCGCAGCACCCGTACCCGGCAGGGGTCACCGACGGGCTGGCCGCCTACCGGGCCCTCATAGCCGAGTGCCCGCCGGCGAAGGTGGTGGTCTACGGAACGTCCGCCGGAGGCAACATAGCGCTGGCCACGGTGCTGAGAGCGCGGAACGCGGGGCTACCCATGCCCGCTGCGTTACTACTGCTCAGCCCCGAAGTCGACCTCACCGAGTCCGGTGACTCATTCACCACTTTGGCGGATCGAGACCCCACTCTGTCCAGCCTCCGGAGAGTCAACGAACTGTACGCCGGCGATCATCCGCTCGACCATCCCGCGGTCTCACCCCTGTTCGACGACCTGACGGCGCTGCCCCCCGTCTTCGTGCAGTCCGGCACCCGGGATCTCTTCCTGTCCAACGCGGTGCGCCTGCATCGGTGCTTGCAAAGCGCTGGGGTGCTCGCGGAGCTCCATGTCTTCGAAGGCCGACCGCACGCTGGATTCGGCGGGGCGCCGGAGGACGACGAGGTGGTGTCCGCCATGCGTAGGTTTCTCCGGCAACACCTGCGTGACACCTGACGCTCACAGGTCGGCGATGGTCTCACGACAACCGTGAACCAACGACCTCTCCACCCGGGCGCTCATGGCATTTCGCACACTCCGACGCCGGGGCCACCGGCGCCCGGTTCCAAGGCGGTAATGAGGTTCACCATGCTCGAAATAAGCCCCTGCCCCGCACCGTCCAAGAGCCGTTCAATCCTGCTGACGATATCGTTGTGTCTCCTGGTCGGCCTCGGACCTTCCACCGTCGATTTGTATCTTTCCGCCCTTCCATCGCTCCAGACTGACTTCAACACCACCCCATCGGCCGTCCAATTGACATTGACCGCCACCACGGTGGGATTCGCATTGGGCCAACTCGTCGTCGGTCAATTGAGCGACACGTTCGGTCGGCGTCGCCCCCTGCTGCTGGCAACAGCTCTTCACGTAGCCGCGAGTATCGGCGTGGCGGCGGCGACGGACATCTCATGGTTGCTGCTGTTCAGGGTGCTTCAAGGAATAGGCGCGGCCGGGTCGAGCGTTGTCGCCGTCGCGATGGTGCGCGACCTTTTTCAAGGTTCCACCTTCGTTCGCGTCCTGTCGCGGCTTGCGTTGATCGGCGGCCTGGCCCCGATCGTCGCGCCGGTGCTGGGCGCACAGCTGGTACAGCTGGTGAGCTGGCGGGGGTTGTTTCTTATCGTGGCCGCCTATGGCGTGCTGGTGTTCGTGGTGGCGACGTTCGTGCTGACAGAGACACTGCCCGTTCACCGAAGGGTGCCCTCTTATCGCGGTCTCGGGGCCCGGTACCGCAAGATACTGTCTGACCGAACGTTCGTGGGCGTCGCATTGATCGGCGGCATGATCGTCTCCGGAGTCTTCGCCTACATGTCATCATCTTCATTCGTCTTGCAGCGGACCTACGGGCTGACGCCTCAGGGTTACAGCATTACTTTCGTCGTGAATGCAGTCTGCTTCGCCGCCGGCACACAAGCTGCCGCGCTGGTTCTGCGAAGGGTGAGTCCCAGCTTTCTGCTGCGGATGACTCTGCCCGCGCTCGCCATGTCGGGGTTCTCGGTGGTGTTCGTCGAGAAATCGGGTTGGGGAGTGGTCGGTATCGCCGCCGCCAGTGCCGTTTTCATGCTGTGTGCCGGCTCATCCGTTCCCGCCTTGCAGGTCATCGGCCTCTCCCGGCATCAGGAGACCGCAGGCACATCAGCGGCACTGCTCGGTGCTGCCAATTACGGATTGGCCGGGATAGCGTCGCCGATTGTCGGCGCTATCGGCATCACCAACGCCGCTCCTCTGGGCGTCGTCATGGGCATCACCGGGATGTGCGCCACCGCTGCACTTCTACTGCTTGTCCGATTCCGTTCCCCAAGCGCACCGTCATCCGACGATGACCGCGACTCCCACCCGATGCACTCGCAGCACTGAAGACCGCTGAAGACCGCTGAAGACCTGCGGTATGAAAGGCGTTGACAGATTCCGTGTCCCGGAGGTGGGCACCCTCGATCAACCCTGCTGGAACTGTTCGAACGGGTCCGCACCCCGCGACTCCAGCCATGAGTACCGAAGTTGTCGGTCGTGGGTGGCCCACCTCTCAGGGGAGGTGGTGTCGAGCCAGTCCAACGGCTCGACACCGTTCGGGTCTCCGCCGTCCAAAGCCAACCGAAGCGCGGCGGACAGGTCCGCATCGACCCGATCAGTCCGAGTCTGGGGGTCCACGGATACGAACAGGGCGGTCCCCGATCGAGCGATCAAGTCCAAGAACTGGCGGTTCAGCGCCCAGTCGGTGCTCGTCGTGCTGGGCACGCAGTCGGCGTCGACAGTGAAGAAGCGCCGGTGCTGGGCGAGCCGGAAGGCCAAGGTGTTGACCCCGGTTCGCCGGGTCTGCTCCCACACGCGCCCTGAGGTGTCGTCGCCGGTTCGCTGCGCCTCTACGAGACCGGCCGCGAGGTGACCGACGACGTTGCATCCGAGGACGATCGCGGGACCGGCCGCGAGTCGGATGGTCCGGTACAGGTTGACCAGAGCTTCGGCTGTGGTGATGCCGCCATCGGCGAGTCGCCAGCCGCCCCGCCCGGGTGAGGCGCCGAAATGGGGTCCCCATTGCCCGAGGAGGTCGTAGGTGGAGAAGTCGTGCTTGATGAGTTCGAATCCCCAGCTGACGATCCGAGCGACGTCCTCGGCCACCGTTGCCAGTGTCGCGGGTGAACTCGGGTCCAGCGCGATGGCGCCGTCCCGGGGACCCAGAGCCCCGTGATCGGGTCGGGTGCGCCTGAGGAGCGGACGGAACCAGATCCCGGGTCGCACATCGAGTGCGGCGATAGAGCTTGCCACGGCCTCCATGTCGGGAAACTCCGTGGCCCGGCCGGCGTCCCAGGGTCCAGCCGAGGCGATCCGGCCGTCCGCCACACCGTCCGGGGTCCAGCCGTCATCGACGACACCGAACGGGCGCACCGGATGGTCGCCGACGAGATCGGCGATGGTCTGAGCGTCGCGCAAGACGGCACTTGCGTCGAAACCCGTCCCGTATGCGTAATACCAATTGTTCGCGCCCACCAGCGGCCCCACCGGCAGGGGATCGCGGCACAGCACCCCGGCCAGTTCGGCCTGACACCCGAACGCCGACCCCACGGTCTCGACTGCCCGCACCACGACTGCGTTCAGCACCCGTTCTCCGAGCCTCACCGGGGATCCCCCGGCCCGCACGTCCAGCCAGAGGGACACCCCCTCCGTGTCGATGGTCCAGCCGGCGAAGGCCCCGGCCCGGACTTCGACGCCAACACCCCAATTCGCGCCCGTCTCGCGGTGGTGCACGACGGCCATCCATGGCAGCACCCGCTCCGGTTGCAGGCCCCGCCACTGCATCTCGCCGTAGGACCGCTCCCAGGCGTCACCCAGAATGACGACGCCTGCTGCGGTCTCGCGCCGCCAGCGGAGCATCACCCTGGACAGCACCGCCGAACACGCGATGTCGACCCGCAGTCCCGATCCGACCCTGGTCAGCAAGACGGACGTGGCACTGTCCTCCGCGGACGTCCAACCGGTCCCCTCGTCAACCCGAACCAGCACAAGGTCCGGTTCACCCAAACAAATCTCGGTCACTGCGATGGGCCCCTCTCGGTGTATGCAATTCAGCCAGCCGTAGAACGCCGAGCTCGTGAACACTCCGTCGCGACGGCAATGGACGGTGAAATCTCGGATCGGGACCGCACGCTCATGCCCCTTCACAACTCCCACGCGTCCGCGACCATCCCGATGCCACCAAACCGGGCGACGGGTCAGCGGTTCATGAACCTTCATGCTCATGGGCCGGCGCAAGGCAGTCGGGGCGCACACCCGATGAGGCTGCCGAAACGCGGGAGAACCGGTAGCGATGGGTCTCGCTCATGATCTCCAGGGTCGACGGCGGAAGCACCGACAGCATGTGAGGTCTTTCACAGCCCGACGGACTTCGCTACAGTAAGAAATTAACCCCCCACCGCTCGATTGGCAAGTCCTGCCGAAGACGCGAATTTCTACGCCCAGGCGCAAATTTCTATGCCCCAGAGCGGGGCCCCCGGCGTGGTCCAACCCCCCGAACCGAGACACAACTGGTTGTTGACATAGCTCGCACCGGCTGCTTAGATCCTTTTACTTCCATCTCGGAAGTATGACCCAACTCATTGGAGAGTCTCTGGTGTCTGTCGACGTGTCTCGTAGCGACCTAGCGTCAGCTGTGCAGCTGCGGGCTGCCGGCGTATCCCTTGTTCTGAACGAGCGCAGCACCGGACTACCGGCGATCGGATATTGGGGTGCCGACCTCGGCGAGCTGTCGGCGGAAACCGCCCGGTCGCTGCTTGTGGTCAACGACGGACCGGGCGGCGACAGCCTGGTAGACGTGCCCGAGCAGGTCAGCGTCCTGCCGTCATCGGCCGAAGCATGGATCGGGCGGCCAGGCCTCCTGGGAAGCCGGGACGGCGCCGCGTTCTCGGCGATGTTCGTGCGGACCGGGGTGGAGGACGTCGAGCCGGACCCGTTGGTGGCAGGCGGTCGGCGGTACTGGTTGGCGGACGACACCGCTGAGCTGGCGCTCGATCTCGAGATTCAGCTGTGCCGATCAGGGTTGGTTCGGATGCGGGCTGAATTGACCAACACCGGCGGCAGTGTGTACCAGCTCGACGGGCTCACGTTGACGCTGCCGCTGCCATCACGGGCGACTGAGGTTTTCGATCTGACCGGACGGCACACCCGGGAGCGGATACCGCAACGAACCCCGCTCTTCGTCGGTACGCACCTGCGGGAGTCCCGGCAAGGGCGACCCGGACTCGACAGCGCGTTCGTCCTCGGTGTCGGCACCGCCGGTTTCGGCTGGGAATCCGGGGAATTCTGGGGTGTACACACCGGCTGGTCGGGAAATCAGGCCTGCTACGCGGAGAAGCTGTTCAACGGCCGGCAACTACTCGGTGCCGGCGAGCTGCCGTTGCAGGGCGAAATCAGACTGCAGCCGGGTGAGACGTATGAGTCGCCGTGGATCTTCGGGGTTTACGGTGTCGGCCTGAACGCGGTGGCGCAACGGTTCCACAGCTATCTGCGGGCTCGTCCGCAACATCCGAAGTCGCCCCGCCCGGTCCTGGTGAACACCTGGGAGGCCGCCTATTTCGATCACGATCTCGACCGGCTGAGCGGTTTGGCGCACGCAGCGGCCGAGGTCGGCGCCGAGCGTTTCGTGCTCGATGACGGCTGGTTCCGCGGTCGCCGCAACGATCGGGCAGGCCTCGGCGACTGGCAGGTGGACCCGGCAGTCTGGCCGAACGGACTTGATCCGATCATTGACGTGGTGACCGGGCTGGGCATGCAGTTCGGTCTCTGGGTTGAGCCGGAGATGATCAATCTGGACTCCGACCTCGCCCGCGCGCACCCGGAGTGGATCTTCCGCGCAGGCGGGCGGGTGGGTGTCAGCAGCCGCTATCAGTACGTGCTGGACCTCGGCCATCCCGAGGCGTACGCATACATCGCGGGCTGCCTGCACGACCTGCTGGACACCTACCCCATTCCGTATCTGAAGTGGGACCACAACCGGGTTGTGATCGAAGCCGGTCACACCCCGACCGGCGCACCCGGAGTTCACGACCACACGCTGGCCGTCTACCGCCTGATGGACGAACTCAAATTGCGGCATCCCGGCTTGGAGATTGAGACGTGCGCGGGGGGCGGCGGCCGGATCGACCTCGGGATCATCGAACGAACCGACCGGGTGTGGCCCAGCGACTGCATCGACGCGCTCGAGCGGCAACAGATTCAGCGCTATACGCAGCTGCTTCTGCCACCGGAACTGATCGGCACCCACCTCGGTGACTCCGAGGCGCACTCCACACATCGCCGCCATCACCTCGGATTTCGCGCTGCGACCGCGCTGTGGGGTCACATGGGCATTGAATGGGACCTGACCGCCACATCCGCGGGAAAGCAGGCGGAGGTACGGCGATGGGTCGCGCTGCACAAGAGCCTGCGCGGACTGCTGCACACCGGCGATGTGTTCGTGGGTGACCACCCCGACCCGGCGGTCTGGGTGAACGGTGTTGTGGCGACCGACAAGTCGGAAGCGGTCTACGCCATCACCACCGTATCTCGACCGCTGACGTTTCCGCCGGGCAACATCCGCCTCCCCGGGTTGGATCCAAACCGGCTGTACCACCTCGCACCGCTGCCACCGGCGGACCGCTACCCCGGTACACACCAGTACCCCGACTGGTGGGCTGACGGCATCACCCTCCCCGGCCGGGTCTTGACCGAGAACGGTGTCCAGGCGCCGGGAATGTACCCCGAGTACATGCACATCCTGCGGGCCCAAGCCCAGGCCTGATTCACCCACCCCAACCCGGGTCGCCGCAAACGGCCCTTCACGAGGGAGTAGCCCACGATGAGCGAAGCTGTTGATGTGAGGCGGCGATGAGTATCGCCGGTGTGATGGGCGTCGGGGAAGCGCCCCCCGAACCGCCGATGACGGTCGGGCCGAAACCGAAAAGCAAGATCGGTGATCTCAAGGCCGCTATTTTCTTCCTCCTGCCCGCACTGATCGGCTTCGGTGCCTTTTTCATCTGGCCGACGATCCGCGGAATCTATCTGAGTTTCACGAACTACGACGGCAGTAATCGGCCGGCGAAGTGGCTCGGGCTCGACAACTACACCAAGATGTTCAGCGACAAGGTACTGGGTCGTTCGCTGCTGGTGACGCTCGAGTACGTCGCCATCAACATCGTGCTGCAGATGATCCTCGCCGTGGCGATCGCCGTGCTCATGCAGCGCGTCGCGAAATCCACCGTCATCCGCGGGTTGCTGCTGTTCCCCTTCCTGATCGCGAACGTGATCGTCGCCCTGGTCTGGTACTGGATGCTCGACCCCAGCCTCGGCATCGTTAACATCATGCTGGAGAAGATCGGCATCGCCAGCCAGGCCTGGTTCGGTGAAAGTAGTCTTGTCATTCCCACGGTGGCCTTTGTGAATGTGTGGCGGCACATGGGATACACCGCACTGCTCATCTTCGCCGGACTGCAGACCATCCCGGCGAGCCTCTACGAAGCCGCCTCACTGGATGGTGCCGGCGAATTCAAGACATTCTTCAGAATCACTCTGCCGCTCCTACGGCCCGTTCTCGTGCTGGTTTTGATCACCACGATCACCGGGTCCTTCCAGATCTTCGACACGATCTCGGTGACCAGCAAGGGGGGCCCGGCGAACGCCTCGAACGTCATCCAGTACTACATCGTCGACCAAGCCATCAACCGCAGCCACTTCGGCTACGGATCCGCCATGTCCGTGTTGCTGTTCGTCATTCTCATCATCGTCGCAGTCGTGCAATTCCGGGTCCTCCGTGGCCGCGAATCAGATCTGTCCTAGGAGGGCATCGTGACGACAACACCCGCAGCGCACGCGGAACAACTCGATCAACACGGCGTCGACGGCTCCGGAGGCGAACCGTCGAAGCCCGGATTCTCCATCGGCCGCGCCGCTGCCTGGTTGGTCGTCGGCGCCCTCGTCCTGATCACCCTGTTCCCGTTCTATTGGATGCTCCGCACCGCGTTCTCCAACGGCAACGCGTTGGGTCGAAACTCCGGCTCCCTGCTGCCGGCGGAGTTCACCCTCGGAGCATTCAAACGAGTACTAGGGATGGCCTCCCTGGCAGAGGCCCAGGCACAGGGCGGATCCGGCGGCTCAGTGGATTTCCTCACCTCGCTGCGCAATTCGGTGATCATCGCGACCGTTATCACCGTCGGCCAGGTCGGCTTCTCCGCCGCAGCCGCCTACGCCTTCTCCCGGCTCCGTTGGCCGGGGCGTGAGTGGGTTTTCGGCACCTTCCTGGCCGCGCTGATGATCCCGGGCATCTTCACCAGCATCCCCAACTTCCTGCTGATCAAGCAACTCGGCCTGCTGAACACACTGACCGGCATCATCCTGCCGTTCGTATTCATGACGCCCTTCGCGATCTTCTTCCTCCGCCAATTCTTCCTCGGCATCAGCCGCGAAGTGGAAGAAGCGGCCCTGATCGACGGCGCCGGGCACATCAGGATCTTCTTCAAACTCATCATCCCGATGAGTTCGGCACCCATCACCACGCTGGCGATCCTCACGTACGTCGGCGCCTGGAACGAGTACTTCTGGCCCCTCCTCGTTTCCAGCGACCCTTCGTCCAGGCCGCTGACGCTCGCGCTCGGAATCTTCCGGTCGCAGACGCCCGGGGGTTCACCGGACTGGCCAGGACTGATGGCCATGACGCTGCTGGCGGCCCTACCGATCATGGTTCTTTACATGTTCTTCGGCCGGAAGGTCGTCAACTCGATTCAATTCTCCGGCATCAAATAGATCCGGGATCACCAAATAACCGACCGCAGGGTCGAACAGAAAGGTACAGAGATTCAATGAAGAGATCTCGTCCACTTGCCATAGGAGCGGCAGCGCTGGCGCTCGTGTTGACCGCCTGCAGTTCCGGCACCGACACCCCCAACAGCAGCACAAACGAGGGCGGCCCCGCGGCCAGCGTCGGCGGCGCGGCATCCGGCACCATCGAGTACTGGCTCTGGGATTCAGGCCAGCTCCCCGCCTACCAGGCCTGCGCTGATGCGTTCCACGCCGAGAATCCCGATGCCACCGTCACCCTCAAGCAGTACTCGTGGGGCGACTACTGGTCCAAAATCAACGCATCGTTCACCGCAGACACCGGAATCCCCGACGTCTTCGCCGACCATCTCTCGAAGTACCCGGAATTCGTGCAGAAGCAGCAGATCCTGTCGATCAGCGATGCGATCACCGCCGATAACGTCGACACCAGCATCTACCAGAAGGGCCTGTTAGACCTGTGGACCGCGCAGGACGGCAAGGTCTACGGGCTGCCGAAGGACTTCGACACCGTCGGCTTGTTCTACAACACGGACATGGTCAAAGCCGCCGGTTACACCGCCGACGATCTCGGCAAGCTCGAATGGAACCCCACCGACGGTGGAACGTTCGAGAAGTTCATCGCGCACATGACGATCGACACCAACGGCAAGCGTGGCGACGAGGCCGGGTTCGACAAGACCAGCATCAAGACCTACGGCTTCAACCTCGAGGACGGCAGCGCCGGCAACGGCCAGACCACGTGGAGCCCCTTCACCGGCAGCACCGGATGGACCTACACGGACAAGAATCCGTGGGGCACCCACTACAACTATGACGACCCTAAATTCCAGGACACCCTGACCTGGTACCGGAGCCTCATGGACAAGGGCTACATGCAGTCGCTGGCGATGGCCGCCGCCGGCGACGTCGGGAAGCTCCTCGCTGCCGGCACCATCGCCTCGACCATCGAAGGCGACTGGAACACCTCGGGCTACCTCGCCCAACAGCCGAAACTGGGAGTCGCCCCAACCCCGATCGGCCCGACCGGTAAGCGCGCCAGCATGTTCAACGGCCTCGCTGATTCGATCAACGCAGGAACCAAGAACCAGGCCACCGCGGTGAAGTGGGTGGAGTTCACCGGTTCCGCGGCCTGCCAGGACCTGGTCGCCGCGAAGGCGGTCGTCTTCCCGGCGGTCAAGACCTCTACGGACAAGGCAATCGCCGCGTTCAAGGCCAAGGGCATCGACCCCTCCGGCTTCACTGTCCATGTCACGGACGGAACCACCTTCCTGTTCCCAATCACCGACCACGCCGCGGACATCAACGCCATCATGGGGCCGGGCATGCAGGCCTTCCTCTCCCACCAGACGGACGCGTCGGCCTTCACCGACCTCAATGACCAGGTCAATAACCTGTTCCAGTAACCGACCGGGCTGTGACGTCGAAGCCGCCGAGGACGCTTTTCGAAACGTCCTCGGCGGCTTCTTGGTTCAGTCCTACTAAATCGGGGCAAGGGTATCGTAATCACCTTCGCCTCAGCATTCGAGCACGTGGAAGTCAGGATGGTGTGTGACCCAGCGCCTCGAGGGGGTGCCCTCCCTCTCCGAAGCATCCCGAATAGCGGTGACCCGACTGCTGATCCATGGTCCCGCATCCCGCGCCGACCTCGCCAGGAAGTTGGGGCTGTCCCCCGCGACCCTGACCCGGATCACACGGCTCCTGGTTGAGGACCGGTTGGTGACGGATAGCGTGGCCCTCGCCGAACCGCGGGTCGGGCTAGGTCGACCTTCGCAGTTGATGGAGGTCAACGTAGATCGGTTCCACCTGATCGGTATCAAACTGTCCAACGGGCAGATGGATCTGGTGCGCACCGACATGCGGGCCACCGTTCTGTCGGAACAGATCAATCCCGCTGGCTTCCAACGCCGCCGAGGACGTCATCGACCAGGTCGTCATGGCCGTGACGGCGGAGCGGTCCACCGACCGCTCGTGAAAGCCGTGGGCGTCAGCTTGGCCGGTCCGGTCTCGCCGGTTTCCGAGATGGTCGGGATGTCACCGTTCCTCGGGTGGCAACAGGTTCCGTTGGTCCGCCGTATCCAAGAACGCACCGGCCTGCTCGCCGTGGTCGAGAACGACGTCCGCGCCCTGACAGCCGCTGAGCACTGGTTTGGGGCGGCTGCCGGCCTCACCGATTTCGCAATGGTGACAGTCGGGATCGGCGTCGGCTGCGGCCTCGTCGTGGGCGACAGCCTCGTCGACGGCACCGGCGGCGGTGGGGGCCAGATCGGACACCTGCCGGTCACAGAGTACGGACCGTTGTGCGAGCGCGGCCATCGCGGCTGTGTCCGCTCCTACCTGTCGTCGTCGCACATGCTTCGACACGCCGCGGAGGGGCTGAACACCGACAACGTGACGTGGGAGAGATTCCTGGAGCTCGGCGCAGAGGGCAATGCGGTGGCACGGCGTGTCCTGCTCGACAGCGCCCGCGCGCTGGGCACTGTGGTCGGCATGGTCGCCGCGCTGACCGCGCCCAGCAAGATACTGATCTCCGGCGAGAGCGCCGGAATGGTGCCATTGATCTTGAGCGAGGTGCTGGCGCACGCCGTCACCATCGAGCACTGGACCATGCCGCCGGTACCGATCGAGGTCGTGCCGTTCACCTTCACCGAATGGGCTCGCGGCGCCGCTGTCATCGCCCTGCAGCATCTTCTCAAATCCGCCGTTCAGAAAGTCGATTGACCGCCCGCTGTGCCTCACGCAGGCCCGAAGATCAGGTTGAACGCCCGCGACGCAGGCCACAACGCGTGCTGGGCCAACACATCGATTCCGCAGGCCCGCGAACCCAGACCGTGTACGGCATCGTCGAGGTAGAGGTGCAGGTGATCGTCGGTCTTCAGCTCGTGGGGGTGGCGGGCCGCGTCCAGTTGATGGGGTGTGTGCCGGGTCAGGGTGAATCCCGGTCGGTGACCGTCCGGTCCGGGCTCGGTCCGAACGCTCAACGCCGGTCCGTCCGGGCCGCTCAGCACCAGCCTGCGCAGTTCGGCACGGTGCCCGGTTTCCTGCGGTCGGCCGTAAGCCACATTCAGCTCGTCCACTGACCCCTCGAACCGGCCGACTCGCGCTGCCCGGCGAGAATCGGGGTACGACTCCAGCGGCCCGGTGCCGAGCCACTGCACCCGCTCGAGATCGCCGGGAATCTCCAGGTGGATGCCGACCCGCGGCCAGGTGCAGTCCCAGCCCGGGGAGGGTGACACTTCCACCCGCAGGCCGATCGTGTCGGCTCCCATGCTCCGCCACCGGTATGCGACGTCCACGAACAGCGCGCTGTCCGCCGCCCCGACCCGGGTGAGCGTCGTGCAGGAGGTCGCCCCGGCGGTTACCGTCAGCACCCTGCTGACCAGCCGGTCGAGACCCCTGGCCCGCCAACGCACTTCCGATGAAGGCCCGGGCATTCCCTCGCCGCCGGTGGTCTCAGAGGTGCCGAGCTCGAAACTGCCACGCTCGCCGGCCCGGTCGTTGTCGGTCGGCCCCCGCCACAGCTCCAAGGCCGGCCCGTTTACTCGCAGACCCGAGAGTTCCCGCAGGCTGCCGGTGGCCGCATCGAAGGTGGCAGGTCCAACGGTGAAATCCGCTGCGGTCACGATGTTTTCCAGCGCCGAAGGCCATGCCTGCTGCGGTGTCAGTCCGCTCAGTGCGCGCTGGGTGCGACCAACCACGTGCCCGGCCGGCGCCCAGGCGGTGGCCGCGGCGAGTTCGGCCCGGACAGTCAGCCAGCACTCGCCATTCGCGTCAGTGTCCAGTTCAGCGGGCAATTCCCACTCCACCAGCTCACCCGGGGCGACCAACGGCGCATCAAGCACCACCCGGGCCACCGGCTCACCGTCTGCTTCGACGACGGCGACGAAGACGAGCCCTGCCGTGGTGGCGCTGTGCTGGCGATTGTGGAGCGAAACCACTCCCGCGCGGTCGAGTCCGATCAGTACGGGCGCGTTCACCGCGGCGAACTCGGACAAGCTGGGCGTCGGCGTGTCGTCGGACAGGACCATTCCGTCCATGACGAAGTTGCTGTCGTGCACCGTCTCGCCGAAGTCACCGCCGTACCCGTAGAACGGGGCGCCGTCCGAGGCGTGAGTCAGAATCCCGTGATCGCGCCACTCCCAGATGAAGCCTCCCTGGAATCGCGGATAGCGCTCCACCAGCTGGTCGTACTCGCTCATCGCGCCCGGGCCGTTGCCCATCGCGTGCGCGTATTCGCACATGATGAACGGCTTGCTCCGGATCCGCGGGCCGTCTCCCGGCCCGGTGAACGGGATCGCGCCGCCGTCGCCGGCGACGGCAGCGCACACCGTCAGGTTGGGATACATCATCGAGTAGACGTCGCTGTACGCACCGACGTGGTCGCCCTCGTAGTGCACCGGCCGACCAGGGTCGCGGCGATGCACCCAATGCGCGTTCTGCTCGAGGTTGCGGCCGGTCCCGGCCTCGTTGCCCAGCGACCAGATGATGACGCACGGATGGTTCTTGTCGCGCTCAACCGTGCGCTGAATCCGGTCGAGATACACCTCCGCGAACCGCGGGTCGTCGCTCGGGTTGCCGACCCAGCCCTGGCGTTCGAAACCGTGGGTCTCGATGTCGCACTCGTCGATCACCCAGAAACCGAGCTCGTCCGCAAGGGCTAACACCTGCGGATGCGGCGGGTAGTGGCTGGTTCGGATGGCATTGACGTTGTGCTGCTTCATCAAGATCAAGTCGGCCCGGGCGTGCTCGGGATCGAAAACCCGCCCCCGTACCGGATGGGTCTCGTGCCGGTTCATGCCACGGAATGTGACCGGCCGACCGTTGACCAGCAGCTGGTCACCGGCGATCTGCACGGTTCGGAACCCGACCGGCACCGTGAGTCGCTCGCCGCTGCTCGTCACGGTGGCTTCGTACAGCCGTGGGGTCTCGGCGGTCCACGGTTCCACCGGACCCACGGACAGCTCCGCGAGGTCGCCGGGTCCGCTCAGTGTGGCCGAGAAACCCAACTCTCGGACCGCGACGGTGATCGGCCATGAGTCTGCGCCGGCGTGAATATCCAGTCCGATCGTTCCCAGGCCCTCCCGGTATCCGCCATCGAGCCAGACGTCGTCGACCGCACCGGCCGGTCGGGCCAGCAGGGTGACGTCGCGGAAGATGCCTGGCAGCCACCATTGATCCTGGTCTTCGACGTAGCTCATCGAGGACCACTGGTGAACCCGGACCGCCAGTACGTTGCGGCCCGGCCGCAACGCAGCGGTCACGTCGAATTCCTGAACCAGCCGGCTTCCCTTCCCCACCCCGATCTCGATGCCGTTCAGCCACACCCGGTAGACCGACTCGACACCGTCGAAACGCAACAGCACCCGGTCTGCCGACCAACCGGGGTGCTCGAATGTCCGCCGGTGGTCGGCGGTGGGGTTCTCATCCGGGACGAAGGGGACGTCCACCGGGAACGGGAACTGAATGTTGGTGTAGATGGGTTTGCCATACGCTCCCTCGCCTGCGTCGTGGAAGGCCGGCAACACCCAATGCGATGGGACGACAATGACATTCCACCGGCTGTCGTCGAGATCGGGCTGGGCGAAGGAGTCGTCGAGCCGGTGATGGCTGCCGTGCAACCTGAACTGCCAGTTTCCGTTGAGATCGAGCGTGGGTGCGTCGGTCGTCACCCACGCTCGGGGTCGTGTTCGGTTGCCGGTTCCGGCGGTGAAATCCTCAACGTAGCTGCGCACTCGGTACCCCTCGACTATTCGCTCATATTTCGCTCGGATTGATCATTGGACGGACTGGGTTCATCCGGAACCTTCCCCGTACCGGCGGCCGGCCCTAAAGCTGTTGACCGCTCTCGACGGCCAGTTCGACGGTCACGAACGCGTGGGCCGGCAGCTCGATGACGAGCGTCGACCCGGACCTCTTGACGTCCTCGAGGTCGTGCGGCGCCACTGCACCGGGCTTCTCAGCGGTGTTGTGGTCGTCCAGCTGTGCGGCAGTGAGGACACGCGCCCGTTCCACCTCGAAGGAAGCGCCACGTAGGTCTACTTCAACGGTGCGCGGGGACGCGGCGTCGAGGTTCGTCATCGAGAGAAGCACCGACCCGTCCTTAGTGCTGGCGCTCATGCTCAGCGTCCGTAGGTTGAGGTCACCCACCTTCCGGACATCCACCGGGGAGGTGAAGTGGACGTCCAGCCGTTCTGCGTCGTGATGGCCCTTATTCATCTCGAACACGTGGTATGTGGGTGTGCGGACGAGCTCCGCTCCGTCTGTCAGGAGCACCGCCTGGAGCACGTTGACCGTCTGGGCGAGGTTCGCCATCACCAGCCGCCGTGCGTGGCGATGGAAGACGTCGAAATGCAAACCGGCGACCAGGGCGTCGCGGAGCGTGTTCTGCTGGTGGAGGAAGCCGGGGTTGGTGCCCGGCTCGACGTCGAACCAGGTGCCCCACTCGTCGACCACGAGGCCGATCCGCCCGGCCGGGTCGTAGCTGTCCATGATCGTCGTGTGGCGGGCGATCAGTTCGTCCATCCGCTGGGCGTTCACCACCGTCTGGTAGTAATCCTCGACGCTGAACTGGGTCGCGCTGCCCTTCGCGCCGGGGGCGTCCGAGAAGGCCCATTCCGGCGGCTGGGCGAAGCTGTAGTGGTGCAGGGAGATCGCCTGGAAATGGTCGTGAGGGCGGCATCCGCAGCCGAGGTCGCCGACAGTCTTCATCAGCGCCTCGGTCCAGGCGTAGTCGTCGACGTTGGGGCCGCACGCGATCCGGTACAGCTCGTTGCTCCCGTGGTCGCGGCAGTAGGTGCCGTACTGGCGGGCCAGGTTGGCGTAGTACTCCGGCTTCATATTTCCGCCGCAGCCCCAGTTCTCGTTGCCCAGCCCCCAGAACTTGACGTGCCACGGCTCCTCACGGCCGTTGTCGCGGCGGAGCCGGGCCATCGGGCTGCCACCGGGTCGGGTCAGGTACTCGACCCAGGAGCTCATCTCCTCCACCGACCCCGATCCGACGTTGCCCGCGATGTAGGGCTCGGTGCCGAGCAGTTCGCACAGGTGCATGAACTCGTGCGTGCCGAAGTGGTTGTTCTCCTCGACGTCGCCCCAGTGGCTGTTGACGATCGACGGCCGGTCCTCTTTCGGGCCGATGCCGTCCCGCCAGTGGTATTCGTCCGCGAAGCAACCACCCGGCCAACGGAGGTTGGGGATGTCGATCTGCTTCAGCGCCTCGACGACGTCGAGCCGAATGCCGCGGTCGTTCGGGATCGCGCTGTCCTCGCCGACGTAGAAGCCGCCGTAGATGCAGTTGCCCAAATGCTCGGCGAAGTGGCCGTAGATGTGCCGGCTGATGACCGGGCCGGCGACGTCCAGGTTGATGACTGCCTTGATCGGGTCCGTCACGTTTCTTCTCCTTCGGGGATGGCTGGGATGTTGGTCGCATCCAGCCGAGCGGTTGCAATCGATGAGCAAATCTGAACGGGTCTGGTCAGCCCTTCACACCGCCGGCGAGCAGGCCGCTGACAATGTGCCGCTGCGTGAAGATGAAGAACACCACCATGGGCAGCAGCGCGAGGACGCTCAGGGTCATGAAGGAGGGCCAGTCGGTGGTGAACTCGCCGACGGACTTGTAGACCTGCAGCACCAGAGTGCTCTTCTGCGGCGAGACCAGGAACACGTTGGGCGTGATGAAGTCGTTCCAGATCCACATGGTCTGAAAGGTCGCGACGGTGACCAGAATGGGCCGGATCAGCGGCAGGACGATTCGCCAGTAGATGGTGAATGCGTTGGCTCCGTCGATGCGCGCCGCTTCGATCAGTTCATACGGGATGCTCTTCATGTAACCCTGGATGAGGAAATAGCAGAAGATCGAACCGGCGGAGTACAGGAACACCAACCCCGTGAGGGTGTCGATGAGCCCGATCTGAACCAGTAGCCGGTACAGGGGGATCATCGTCGACTGGCTGGGGATGATGAATCCGAGGACGAGCGCGGCGCCGAACCATCGGTTCAACCTGGACGTTGCGGACGATCATGCCGAAGGCGGCCATGGAGCCGATGATCAGCATCACCGACGAGCGACAGCACAGTGACGAAGAGAGTGTTGCCGAAGCTCTGCACGAGGGGAACGTCGGCGAACACCTTGGCGTAATTGCCCAGGAACAGCTGCGTCGGCAGCGCGAACGGCGAGCTCGACATCTCCGCTTGCGTCTTGAAAGTGTTGACCACGATGTAGTACAGCGGCAGAGCCACTATCAGCGCGAGCGGGATCATGACCACCGCGGTGAGCGGGGATGTCCGTTCCTTCACGTTTTTCACGAGAAGCGCCTTTCCACCCGACGGGAGACGACGAGTTGTACGACCACCAATACGGCTACCGCCAGGGTGAACAGCACTGACAGTGCTGACGCCAATCCGTAGCGGCCCTGTGCGACACCGTTCGTGATGATCGACCGGGTGATGGTGGTGGTCGCGAAGCCGGGCCCACCCTTGGTCAGAGTGAAGGGCAGGTCGTACACCCGCAGACCGCCTGTCAACAGCAGAAACTGGCTGATGATCGACGGCCGGCGTCAGCAGCGGCAAGGTGATGCGGAAGAAACGCTGCCGAGGGGTGGCAGCCGTCCACCGTCGCCGCCTCGTAATAGTCGGCCGGAATGGTCTGCAGGTACGCGAGGTAGATCACGGCGTGCCAGCCGGCCGAGGACCACAGAGACACGCCGATCACCGACGCCCGCGCCAAGGTGTCATCCGACAGCCAGGGAACGGCCCAACCGAGAAGACGTTCTCCATCACCGTGTTCAGTGCGCCGGAGGCCAGTGGGGACAAGATGTAGCCCCACACCAGCCCCAGGATGGCGAGGCTGGGAATGGCCGGGAAGAAGAACACCGAACGGACGAAGTTCCGGGCGAAGAACTTCCGGTTCAGGACCACCGCGAGTGGGATGGCCACCACCGTGATGAGAATGGTTGTCGCCACCGTGTAGAGGACGGTGAAGGTCAGCCCGGCCAGCATGGTTTTGTCGGTGAGGACCCGCTGGTAGTTGTCCAGCCCGACGAATTTCATGATGTCGGAGTAGCCGGAGGCGTCGGTGAGGCTGTAATAGAACGTCTGTACCAGTGGGATCAAGAACAGCACTACGAAAACGATGGCGATGGGGATCAGGAACATCTGGTACGCGGTCGACTCGCGCAAGCGGTTAGCGAACTGGGGCCGCCGCCCTCGTGCGGAGGCGGGGTGGTCGTGACCCGGTGGGCAGTATCGTGGTCATGCTCTAGCCGTCCTTTCAAGGTCAGCTTCGTGGTGACTCAGGTCGGTGGTAGCCACCGCCGGTGCGGTGGGATGCCGATGGGCTCCCACCGCCGGGAGGGAGGTGGCGGTCAGCAGCCCTTGAGCTTGGTGTCCAGCGCGGCGGACGCGTCGCAGGGGCTGGTCTTCCCTTGCACCACCTGCTGCAGCTGGGCGGTGGCCTCGAGGTTGAGCGCGTCCTGGCACCGCTTCCAGGCAATCTGCGGCAGGTAGATCTTTCCGGCCCGGACCTGCTCCACGATGGGGTCAGCGACTTGTCGATCACCGGCTTGAAGTCGGAGGTCGTCGTGATCGCACCGGTCGCCTCGTTGTACATGGCCACGGACTTCGTGCTCGGTGTAGAACGCCAGGAACTTCTTCGCGGCATCCGGATTCTTGGCCTTGGCGTTGATCGCCAATCCCGGCGACGCGGCGCCCGCCAGGTACGGCTCGGGACCGCTTTCGCCGGGCACTGGCGCCATCTCGATGTCGAGGTCCGGGTTGGCCTTCCGGATGGGCGAAACCTCCCACGGCCCCGCAGGAATCATCGCAGCCCGACCGGCGATGAATTCATCTCGCACCTGATCACCGGTCAAACCGACGACATCCTTGGGTGCCAGACCCCTGGAATACAGCTGGTCCCAGCGCCGTCAACGGCTCGCCCAGGTCGCGGCGAACGAGCTCGAGCCGTCGAAAATCTGATTGTCCAGCGTGCCACCGGTGGCGGCATTCTGTGCCCCGATGAACGCCGCAACGACGATCGGAATGGCCTGGACCGACTCCAGGAACGGATATTTCACGCCCTCGTCCTTGAGCTTCCCGGCCAAGGTCAGGAAGTCATCCCACGACTTCGGGAATTCTTTCACACCGGCCGTCGGCGAGCAACTTCTTGTTGTACATGATGCCGCCACCCCAGGACGAGATGGAAGCCCCGTAGCTGCGTCCGTCCTTGCCGTAGGTGTCCTTGTTGAATTGATTGAGGTTTGCCATGAACGGCTCGTCGGTCAGGTCGACCACCGCTCCGTTGTCGATCAGGTTCGTCTTGTTCTCGGCCGCAATGACGAACACATCCGCCGCGGTGCCGGACAGGATGCGCGACTGCAACGTCGAGATGTACTCAGCGACCGGGGGCGCCGAGGAGAATTCCACGGAGATTCCCGGATTCTGCTTCTCGAACTCGGTGATGATCGGGGCCATGGTCTGCTCGCTGTCCCAGGAGAAGAACGTCAGGGTCCTCAGTGTCCTGACTGCCTCCGGATGAGCCTCCGCATGCGGCCATCGTGCTCATCGTGCTCGCGGCCAACAGGCCCGCGGCCAACCTTCGTAACCTCATCTTGCTGTTCCTTCCCGCCTCATTGGGGGTCTGCGCCTGTCGGCGTTCGACGTTCTGCAGCGACCGGCGCCATCCGGCGTGTCACCGGCAGTTCGAGCGCACCACAGGGTCGAGAAGCGTCTAGTTGCTGGCTGGCATCGTCAATACTGTATCGCTACATGTTTATGGTTGCACGGTGGTTCTGCTCTTGGCAAGAGGTTGATCCACGTCACTTTCACCGGCGTTCCCGGCGCGACAGCCGGTGCCTGCCGCGGCCGTCCGCCGGTCGGCGGGCGACAGCGCGACCTGGTGATGTCGCTGTCGCGGACAACCTGAATCGAAGGGGTGGGTCGGGGCCGAGCCACAGGGATACTCCCCTCCCCACGGCGCCATGCTCACCAGCAGATCAACGGGGCACGATCTATTTCAGGCCTGGACCGCGATGCGCCGGCGCCCGTGGGCCGATCGGGAGGTTGCGGCAACAGTCAGCTGGAGTGCAGGACGTCGAGAGCAACCGGGCCGTCGGTCCGGATCGTCGGTCCGGATCGTGGCCGCGCGTCAGGCAGCGGTGGATTCGCGGTCGACGATCGAATACGTACTGACGAACTCCTCATGCGCATCCTCCGGCACCCCGCCGGCAATCTTCGAACAATCAGCACCGCCTTCTGGGCCCATCGCTGTCGGGATCGAGAGGAGAACGACGGCAGGGTGAATGCGGCCTCTGCGACATTGTCGAAGCCGATCACCTTCACCTGGCCGGGAACATCCATGCCGAGATCGGCCAAGCCCCGGAGGACACCGATGGCGGTCGTGTCGGTTACGCAGAACACGCCGTCGAACTCCACGCCCTTCCCAACGAGACGTCGCACTGCGTCGGCTCCGCCGCCCATGCTCAACAAATCGAGATTCACTACGAGATCGTCGGAGAAGGGGATCTTCGCTGCGTCAAGCGCCCTGCGGTAGCCCTGAAACCGCAGGCTCGTCACATCCACCTCCCCCGTATGGGAACCATCGACGATGGCGATCCGGCGGCACCCACGCTCCACCAGATGCGTAGTCGCGGCGTGCGCCCCCTCCACATTCGGCATCGCCACATGGTCGGTCGGGCCGTCGAAGATCCGCTCGCCCAAGATCACCAAGGGATAGCGGACCTTGATCAGCTCCGCGTCTGCGGGCCCCGACGCCGGTGCTGAGTAGACCGTCATAAGCCGATTCCGCGACATACGGTGCGCAGCTCGCGTCCCTTCCGGGTCGGGTCTGCTCGATTACCACCCGCAGGTCATGTCGCTCCGCAGCCGTGATATGGCCGCGGCGAACTGCCCATGGGCCGGTCGGCCTCCGGAACCGCCAGGCCGACCGTGCCGGTACGGCCTGTCCGCAGATTTCGCGCGGCCACGTTGACCTGGTAGCCCAGATCCGTCATGACAGCAAGGACCTTGGCCCGCGTCGACTCCTTGACGTGCCGATGCTTGTTGATCACATGCGACACCGTCATGGGGGACACTCCGGCGGCGGTAGCCACGTCCTGTATCGTTACCACGATTTCGCAGCCTAGCTGGCAGGGCCCCCATTCGCAGCGCCCGCCAGTGTGACACGTCGTCCGAGCGTGGGACCCGGTGTGTCGACCGTCCTGTCGACTCGCCGCCACCACTGCACTGCGCTACAGGATGCGGGTGTGCTGACCGCGGTGGTGCGCCCGCCCATCCCCGCGACCGATCGCCCTGTCGGAACCCGGACGTGTCAGACTCCATCATCGCTGCCCCAGCGGGCGGCATCACACCGTGGTGCTGGTGCTACAACGCAGTGCTCAACTGACCTGTGGACTCACTCTCCGTGACGTAGGCGGCGAGGTTGCTCAGGGTCTGACGGGCGCCCTCGATCGCGTGGTACTTCTCGACCGCCTCGTCGCGCAGCTCCTTGGTGGGGAAGACCGTGCGCATCTGTATTCGGGTGGCCGCGCCGTCGGCCTCCAATGTGAGCACCGACTCGAAGGCGTTCGGGTCACCGCGAAACTCACCGTGCAGCAGCGCGATCCGCCCCGGCGGTGCGATTTCGGTCCAGGAGATCCACTCTTGGTAGTCCGTCCCGTCCGGTCCGTGCAGGACGAAGTCCCACTCCCCGCCGACACGGAACTCGAACGCCCGCGTGGTCGTGGTGAACCCCTCCGGTCCCCACCAGCGCGACAGGTGCCGCACCTCGGTGAACGCCTCGAACACCAGCTCCCGTGGAGCGTCGATTTCACGGGAGATCACGATCTCTCGGCCGTCCGTCACCGGCTCCGCCTGCGCTTCCTGCATTGCCCCTGCCATCGGTCATCTCTCCTGTCGTGTCTGTTTGAGGTCCTGCACGTACGCGTCGAGCCGCTCGAAGCTCTCGTTCCAATACCTCTCGAACCCGCCGGCCCACTCGTGGATCGGCCGTAGCCCGCGGGCGTCCAGACCGTACAGGCGCTGCTTGCCCGCCTGGCGGTCCCGCACCAGTCCAACCTCCCGCAGCACCCGCAGGTGTTTGGACGCGCCGGGCTGGGTCATCCCCAGCTGACGGGCCAACTCGGTCACCGGCCACTCACCCGCCCGCAGCAGTACCAGGATCTCCCGGCGCTGCGGCTCGGCGATCGCGTTGAAGACGTCCGACGTCGTCGCTGCTCGTGCCATACACCCATGGTATGCCGATATCGGCATGTGTCAATCCCGGCAGCCATCCGATGCCACCCCGGATTGCCCGCTGAGCCGTTTAGGCTTCCGAGGTGCTGGTCGGTCGCGAAGCGGAACGGGTCTTGATCCGGTTGCTGCTCAACGAGGCGCGGGCCTCTCGGGCAGGGTGCCTGGTACTGAGCGGGCAGCCCGGCGTCGGCAAGACCGCGTTGCTGGCGGACGCCGCAGTCTCAGCGGATGGAATGGTGCTGCTGCGCACCCGGGGGATCGAGTCGGAATCCCCGTTGGCATTCGCCGCGCTACACCGGCTGCTCCGTCCCGTCATGACACACGTCGGACACTTGCCGCCGCCGCAGAAAGCAGCCCTCCGAGCGGCGTTCGGCGAAAGCGAAAAACCGGTCGGCGAGAGATTTCTGGTATTCCTGGCGGTGCTGAGCCTGTTGGCCGAGGTGGCAGAGGGCGCCCCGGTGTTATGTGTCGTCGACGACTCCCACTGGCTCGACGACGCCTCAGCGGCCGCGTTGTTGTTCGTGGCGCGCAGGCTCGGCCCGGAACGGATTGCGCTGTTGTTCGCCGCCCGTGACGGTGACGTACGACGTTTCGACAGCGGCGACCTCCCCGTACTGGCTCTCAGCGGAATCGACGACTCCGCGGCGGCGACACTGTTGTCCCAGCAGTCCGGGTCGCCGGTATCCGCGGCAGTGGTAGATCGCCTGATGACACACACGTGTGGTAACCCGTTGGCCCTGGTCGAGTTGCCCCGGGTACTGACGGTGGCCCAACTGGATGGAACCCGACCGCTGCCCGCGGATCTGCCGCTGACCGCCGCTGTGGAGCGGGCGTTCCTCGATCGCAGCCTGCGTCTGTCCACCGCGGCGCGAACCCTGCTGCTCGTCGCCGCTGTCGACGACTCGACCCGGTTGAGCGTCGTTCGGCGGGCCGCAGAGCTCCTCGGGGTCGGACCGGCCGCATTCAGCGAACTCCAGCAGTCTGAGCTGCTGCTCATGGTCGGCCCGGAAGTGGCGTTCCGCCATCCGCTGGTTCGATCCGCCGTCCTTCAGCACGCCACCGTGTTCGACAGACAAGCGGCCCATCGCGCGCTCGGCGGGGTGATGACCGGCCCACTGGACGCGGACCGGCGGGCTTGGCACCTCGCCGCTGCGACCGACCAACCCGACGACACCGTGGTCGCCGCTCTGGTCGACGCTGCCGAGCGAGCCGCAGCGAGAGGCGGTTACGAAGCGGCCGGCGCCGCCTTCGAACGAGCCGCACAGCTGACCAACGACGAAACGATCTACAGCACACGACTACTCGCTGCCGCCACCAATGCCTGGCTTGCGGCCCAGCTGCCGCGGGCGATGCGGTTGGCCACCGACGCCCGAGCCCGGGCCGGTGATCCACGAGTGCGCGCGGATCTGGACAGAATTCGCGCCCGCATCGAATTCAGCGTCGGATCGGTTCCGCTCGCGATCCGCATCTGGGACCGCGCCGCGCGTGATGTCGTCGGCATTGATCCGGGGCGGGCCAGGGAAATCGGGATGATCGCAACCGCGGCGTCAACCTTCCTACCCGAGCGCGACCGTACCGACCTCAACCCGGTCGAACTCCTCGGCGCCGAACACCCGGACTCCCCGCCGCCCGAAAGCACGCAGCGAACCAGGTGTTTCACCAACCTGTTGATCGGATTCCACCACCTCATCCACGACGGCCTCGGCCGTGCGGTGGTGCCGCTGCGAGAGGCGATCGTCGCCGGATCGGATCTGCACGAGACCGATCTGCTGACGAACCTGGGCATCGCCGCCTTCCACCTCGGCGACGACGCCGCCTTCAGTCGCAGCTTCACCCGGATGCTCGACCAGTCTCGCGACACCGGCGCCATCGGGCAGATGCTGTTCGCGCTCCCCCGACTCGCGGTCGCCGAACTGTCCGCCGGGAACTGGGCCGGCGCAGTCGGCAACAGCACCGAGGCGTTGCAGCTCGCCCGAAGCACCGGCCAGGTCGGCATGGCCGCAATGCCACTCGCCCAGCTGGCTCTGATCGCCGCACTTCGCGGGGACGACGCCTATGACCGATTGTTGGCCGAGCTGGACCAGGCGACGACCGGGCAACCCACCGGCATCCTGGGCGTCCTGATGGCGGACACCGCACGGTGGGCGCATGGAGTCCACGCCGCCGGCGCCGGGCAGCCGGAAGCCGCACTGCAGCACCTGCGACAGATGACGCAACCCACGCTCACCCGACTGGCCGCCTATGACAGGCTCGAAGTCGCGGTCCGAGCCGGACACCTCGACGTCGCCGACGGGTGGCTGATCGAGCTGGAGAGTTTCGCCGCGGCCGTCGACACCTCGCACGCGCGGGCAGTCGTCGCCCACGGCCGGGCCCTGCTCGCTGCGGAGCGTCAACCGACCGACACCGCTGAGAGGTTGTTCCAGCAGTCCTTGAGGTATCAGGCGACAGCCGGGCGGCCCTTCGAACAGGCTCGGACCCAACTCGCCTACGGCGAGTTCCTCCGCCGGTCGCGCCGCCGGCTCGACGCCCGCGAACAGCTGCGCAACGCCCTGCACACCTTCGAGGACCTGGCCGCCGCCCCGTGGGCCCAGCGGGCGACCCAAGAGCTGCGAGCCTCCGGGGAGACCGCTCGGAAGCGGGAGGCCTCGACCACCCGCTCGTTCACTCCACAGGAAGCGCAGGTCGCGACGCTCGTCGCCCGCGGGTTGTCCAACCGCGACGTCGCCGCTCACCTGTTTCTCAGCCCCCGCACGATCGATTTTCACCTGCGGAACGTGTTCAGCAAGGCAGGGGTCAGTTCGCGTGGCGAACTGGCCCAACTCCGCTTCGAATAGCAACCGATCGAGGGTGCGCTGCCTACGGCGCGGCGAACCCGGTGAAATCACCGGCGCGACCGCTCGCTGCTCGTCGCCAAGGTAGATGGGTCCGCTGCACGACCCACCACGCCAGGAGGCAGGAATGACCACCGCAGATCCGGTTCGCAGCCCGCTGACACCGATGATCACGACGGGGACGAAGGTGGGCGACCATCTGCCGGGCCGCACGACGCCGCGCAGCGCCGCCGGTCACCGGTCGCTGCCGCCGAACCGCCGACCTCCCCGCGTGTTGCGCGGTCCACTCGGCCTCATCGTCGGGGCCTCGATCGGCGCCGGAACCGTCACCGCACTGCTACTGACACTCGGTCTGTTCGACGGCGCCCGCGAGCACGTGATCACCGGCGCGAGCCTGGTGTCGTTCGCGCTGGGCTGGCTGCTGCTGGCCGTCCTCTCCGGATCGCTCACCGATCAACCGCAGCGTTGGGCGTTCCTCCCCGCGGCGGCGACGGCGGTGACCGGCGCCGCACTCCTGGTCAGCGCTCCGGACGTTTCCACCCTGGAAGCGCTCGGCTGGGTCTGGCCGCCGACACTCCTGGCGCTTGCGGCGTGGACCGCCGTGCAGGCCCGCCACCACCTGATGAACTGGAGCCGCAGGCTGGTCGTCTACCCGGTGGCCGCGGTGATGGCCCTCGCCGCGATCGGCGGCGCCATCGAAACCGCAGCCGCCGCAACGTCGGCCTTGCCCTCGCAGGGCCGGCTGTTCGATGCCGGCGATCACCGGCTGTACCTGGAGTGCTCGGGAACCGGCAGCCCCACCGTCGTCCTCTCCAACGGATTCAGCGAACACACCTCCAGCTGGGCCCGGATCACCCCCGCCGTCGCTCAGTCCACCCGCGTCTGCGCCTACGACCGGGCAGGGCTCGGATGGAGCGACCCCGCCGGCAGCCCCCAGGACGGAAACCAGGTGGCCGACGACCTGCACACCCTGTTGCGCAACGCCCACGTGCCCGGCCCGTATCTGCTCGCAGGCCACTCCACCGGCGGCATCTACTCACTCATCTTCGCCGCGCGGTACCCCGCGGACGTCGCCGGTATCGTCCTGATCGACTCCGCCACCCCGGAGCAGTTCACCGCCCTTCCCGACTACCCCGGCACCTATGCGCTCTTCCACCGCGTCACCGCACTTCTCCCCCCGCTGGCCAGAGTGGGAATCGCCCGCGTAACGCTCGGCCGCGGCTTCGCCCAGCTGCCCCCGGCCGCCCGCGAGCAGGAGCAGGTTTTCGCCTCCAGCGCACGCGACCTGAACGGGCAACGGGACGAGTGGGCACAACTGCCCGTCGCATTCGACCAGGCGAAGGCGCTCCGCGGTCTCGGAGCCACCCCATTCGTCGTCGTCACCGCGGGCCGCGACCAGCAGTCGGGCTGGGCGGCCGCCCAGGATAAGCTCGCAACCCTGTCCACTGAAACGGTTCATCGCACCATCGCGGGCGCGACCCACGCCGCCCTACTGGCAGACCCGGTGTTCGCCGCCGCTTCCACCGAGGCGATCCTGGACGCGATCAGCACCGTCAGACACGTGTCCGTCCACATTCCATGAACCCATCGTGGCCGAATTGTGGCCGCACCACCGGCACACCATCAGGTTCATCACAGAACAGGATCGCAAATGACGAACAACTACTACGTCACCACCGGTGGGCTGCCGGGCCAGACTGAACTCACGACGAACCGGGCGGTGTTCACCGACGCCTACGCCGTGCTCCCCCGCGGCACCATGCGCGACATCGTGACCAGCCTGCTCCCGTTCTGGGAACAGACCCGCCTGTGGGTGATCGCCCGCCCCCTCTCCGGATTCGCCGAGACGTTCTCCCAGTACATCGTGGAAGTGCAACCGGGGGGCGGCAGCGACCGGCCCGAACAGGATCCCGCCGCCGAATGCGTCATCTTCCTGATGCAGGGGAACCTGACCGTCACCGTCGACGGCAGCGCCCACCAGATGGCGCCCGGCGGCTATGCCTTCGTGCCGCCCGGTGCGGATTGGACCCTGCGCGCCGCGGGCGACGGACCTGCTCGGTTCACCTGGATCCGAAAGGCTTATCAACAGGTCGACGGGATCGAGATTCCCGCGGCGTTCTTCACCAACGACTCCGAGGTGACAGCGGTCGAGATGCCCGGCACGAACGGCGTCTGGACGACCCAGCGCTTCGCCGATCCCACCGACATCCGCCACGACATGCACGTGAACATCGTTAATTTCCAGCCCGGCGGGGTCATCCCGTTTCCCGAGACCCACGTCATGGAACACGGCATCTACATATTAGAAGGCAAGGCGATGTACCTGTTGAACAAGGATTGGATCGAGGTACAGGAGGGTGACTTCTTATGGCTTCGCGCCTTCTGCCCGCAGGCGTGTTACGCCGGTGGCCCGGGGCGTTTCCGCTACTTGCTCTACAAGGACGTCAACCGCCACGCGCCCTTGGGTCGACAGTACCGCTGAGCCGCGCGGCAGTGAGGCGGCCGTAACCGCGACGTCTTCTGCTAAGGGTGGCGTCGCCAATGAGCAAAGCAGCGACCGACACAGTGTGGAGCCCATCGGGCAACAGCGCCCGCATCACCAACGTCGTCGTATCACGCCGGAAATCCCCCATCATTGCGCGTTCACCCGACCGACGCAGCGAACGGAACCCTATTTGGACTTCGGTTCTTTGGTCTTCGTCGCCTTCGACTTCTCATCTTTGCCGGATGTCCCCTTATCGCCCTTACCGGCGCCGTTTGCGCCGCTGGTGACGGTCTCGGTGACGGCGGGGGCGGTGGTGGTCACCGGCGGGAGTTGCTCGGTCGTGGTCACCGCCGGGGGTGTTTGCGACGTCGCCGCACTCGCCGGCGGTGCCGACTGGTCCGCAGTCCCGGCGGCATCGGCCGACGGATCTACACCGGACGGATCTGCAACGGACTGCGACTGGGAGGTGCCGACCTGATCGATGGGTACTCCAGGGTCAACGTTCTGGTTCGTCGCGGCGATGATCAGCGCGGTGGCTCCTGCCACTACGACGGCCGCTGCCCAGCCGATCCACCGGCGGCGGCTGGTACCCTTGCGGCCGGGCTTCGCCGGCGTCCACAGCGGAGGTGCGGAGTCGACTCGGGTCACGTCGGCGTCCGCGGTCGCGTACGCCGCGCTCGTCCCGCTGGTCGCGTACGCCGCGCTCGTCCCGCTGGTCGCGGCGGATCGTTCGATCACGGTCGGGTCGCCAGCGGCTGGACCCGCGGGCGCGGCGAGAGCGAGCGGCAGCGCGGGCGCGGCATCGGGCGAGCCGTGCAGGAGGTCCAGCACCTCGGCTGCAGTCGGTCGGGTCGTCGGGTCCGCCTGCGTCATTGCGGTGAGCATCGCGGGCCAAGGGCTCGGGAGGGTCGGCGACACCTCGGGGTCGCGCCGCAAACGGGCGAGGGCGGACTCCAACGGCGGTCCGGGAAACTCGCGTCGACCGGTCAGGCATTCCAACAGCACCAACCCGAGGGCGTACACATCGGTGGCCGAATCAACCTGCTGGCCGCTCGCCTGTTCCGGGCTGAGATAGGCAGCGGTGCCGACCACGTCCATGGTGGCGGTCAGATGAGCGGCGTCCACCAGACGCGCGATGCCGAAATCGCTGATTTTCGCGACCCCGGTATCGGTGATCAGAATGTTCGCGGGTTTGACATCGCGATGCACCAAACCCGCAGCGTGAATGACACGCAGCGCATCGACCAGCCCGAGGGCGAGCCGCCGGACCGCCGGCTCCGCCATCGGACCTTGCGCCACCAGATCAGCCAGCGTGCTGCCCGCGACGAGCTCCATCACCAGATATGCCGGGTCGGCGGCCGCCCCGGTCGGGGCTTCGTGGGCATCCCTTTCCGGCACCCGGGCGTCGTGGACTGTGACCAGGTTGGGATGGTTCAACGCGGCGGACAGTTGCATCTCGGACCGCCGGCGGGCGGCGTTCACCGCGTCGCTCAGCTCGGATTTGAACACCTTGACCGCGACCACTCGACCCAACAGCTCATCTGCAGCGGCGTACACATCGGCCGAGCCTCCGTAACCGATCAGCTCCCGCAGCCGGTACCGGCCGCCCAGCAGGGCGCCGCCGTCCATCGCTGTCGACCGATCGGCCGACCGCACCCGCCTACCGGTATCCGGGCGCGTCGTGCTCGATCCGCGCAAACCCGGACCCTCCACACCGCTGCCGACCATCCCTGCACCCCCACCCGTGACCGCAGCCGAATACCCCGGTCACGCCGAATCCAACCCTCGCGCTCGTCACCCCACGTCGCACGGAAATGGTCGCACGTTAGAGACGTATCCTGAAGGTCATTCCAACGAGGCACAGGAGACCCTCCGCACATCCTGCATTTCCTACCAGTCTCCGGAGAGTCACATGGCCAGCAAGAACAAGGGTGGACGCGAAGTCCGTAAACCCAAGGCGGACAAGAAGCCGACAGCAACTCCCAGCAGCATCGTTCCGCCGGGCGGTCGGCGCCCCTGACAGCTGCCTGACCGGCAGCTCTGGACCCGGCGACTCGGGCGGGCCAGACTGATCGAATGCCGCCGGTTTCGTTGATCGGTCGCGATCGTGAGCGCATCCTGGTTCAGGACGCACTCGAGCGCGCGGTCTCCGGCCTGGGCGGCGTCGTCATCGTGCGCGGCGATCCGGGCATCGGAAAATCGGCGCTGATCGCCGTCGTCACAGCTCGGATTTCCGCGCAGCTCTTTGCCGGGTTCACCGTGTCCGCCGACAGTCGACGCGGCCGAGCTGTGGCCGATCTCGCCGTGGCAGCCATCGCGGCGGGTGTGGACTTGGACGCGCCGTCCCTGGCCCTGTTCCGGCGACCACTAGCGGCGTTGACCGGCATCGGCCTCGCGAATGACGGCACAGATCCAGCCGCCTTCGGGCCGTACGGCGCTGCAATCGGCGAGGGCCTCCTGCGACTGCTGGCCGCTGCTGCGGAACGGGTGGTGATCCTCATTGAGGACCTGCACTGGGCGGACGAAGACACGCTGGCGGTAGTGGACTATCTCGCCCATCACATCCACGGCCGCCCCGCTGCATTGCTGTTGACTGTGCGCGACGGGGACTCTTCCACCGCCGACGCCGCCGCGGTTCGAATGGGGCGGCTCGCCGGGGCGACGACAGTCGTGCTGCCGCCGCTGTCATCGGAAGACGTCGCCGCACTGACCGCGGCCCGTCTCGACGACCGCGAGATGCCGCCCGAACTGCTCACCGCGGTCATCGACTTCGCGGAGGGGGTACCCCTGCTGGTCGAGCAGTTCCTCGCCGGTGTTCCTGACGACCGAGCGCAGCAGTTCGGGGCCGCGAAGCGCCGGCCACCGACCGCGTCCAGCCGACCAGGAATTCCGGAGTCGCTCCGCGACTCCATCGAGATGCGTTTCGCCGAAATGGGATTCGTCGGACGTCGACTGTTGGGCGCCGGCGCCCTCCTCGGCAGAACCTTCGACGTCGAGATGGTCGCCCGTGCCCTGCACCTCGACACTGAGACGGCCGTCGACGCGGTGCGGGGAGCCATCCGCCGGGGGCTCGTCCAGGCGTCCCAGCCGCCGAGCCGGGTCGAATTCCGGCACTCGTTGATCAGGGAGTCGATCGACGCGATGGTGGTGCCGCCCGTGCGCGCCGAACTCGCTCGTGCCCTGCTCGCCGCGCTGCCGCGAGCCCGCGGGGTGATCGCGGATTCGGTGGTCGAGTCCGCGGCTCACCTCGCCCGGCAGGCGGACGACGACGCCCTCGCCGCCGACTGCTACCTGCGGGCCGGGCGGTCGGCTCTGCGCCGCGGCGCCATGCAGTCCGGCAGCACTCTCATCGACGAGGCAGTGCTGCTGGCCCACGACTCAGAGCCGGCGATTGCGGCCCGCCTCGCCAGGATCGATGCGCAGTCCCTCACCGGACATACGGCGCGCGCGCTCGAAGACGGCGCGGTCCTGCTTCGCATGCTCCACGACGAGCCGGCAATCGCCGCAGGCGTGCACCTGGCGATGGCACGCGCCGCGGCTGCCGGGCAGTTGTGGTCGGTGGCCCGCACGCATCTCGACGTGATCATCGACCCCGCCCAGAACCCCGCCGATAACCCCGCAGTCTGGTCCCTGGCGGCTGCGGTCGCCCTGGGTGCCGGCCGACCGCAGGAGGCCGTCGAATTCGCCACCCGGGCAACCGCAGCAGCGGACGATGGCCCACCAGAGGTGGCTTGCGAGGCATACGAAATCCTCGGCCGAGTCGCCCGTGAGCACGACCTGGCCGCCGCGGCGTCGTGGTTCGGGCGCGCAGCAGGTCTCGCCGAGCGGCATCATCTGGCCTTCTGGCGAGCTCGCGCGCTGCACGAACTCGCCACCATCACCCAACTGCAGACCGTGGAACTGGACGACCTCGTGGCGGCGCGGGCGGCCGCGTTGGATGCCGGCGCGGTCGGGCTGCTGTCAGCGGTGGACTTTCACATCGCGGCGATCCACGGCATCCGATTCGAACCGGAGCCTGCCCTGGCCGCTGCTCGCCGCTGCCTCGAGGAGGCGCGCCGGACCGGTGTCATCCGGCAACAGGCGTGGGGATGGATCCTCATCGGTCAGGCTCACGCCTGTGCCGGGCGGCGCGGGCAGGCGGCCGCGGCGGCCGACGAGGCGAGCCGACTCGCTCCCGGGGACCCGGAGATTGCCGGTCTCGCGGTCGCGACCTGTCGTGGTCTGGCATCTCTGCTGGCCGCGGACCGCGACCTGACCGTGGAACAGTTCCGGCGGGGAGCCGCACTGCTGCGTCCACTCCCTCGGATCCCGCTGCCGCCGTGGTACCTGTGGCCGCTGGTGGCCGCCGTCTGGACCGACGACGAAGGCGCTCGCGCCCTCTCCGACGCGGACCACCCCGCGTTTCGGGTGTCGGCCGGACCCGAGGCACTCTGGCGACTGGCCGCCGCGGTAGTTGCGGGCCGAAACGGCGACCTGTTCGAGGCGGCAAGCCAATCGGAACGGGCGCAACAGGTATTCCGGGCGCTGCCCGGCTTCGAGGGCTACCGCCACCTAGGGCTCCGGCTCGCTGCGGAGGCCGCCATTGCCGACGGGTGGGGAGACCCCGGCAGCTGGTTGGTGGATGCCGAAATCTGGTCCGAGCATAAGGGTTTCGATGCTTTCGCGGTGTCCTGTCGGGCGCTGGGACGACGGGCGGGCGGCACCCGTCGACGACGCGGCCGTGGTGGCACGGCGGTACCCGCGGCGCTGGAGGTGCTGGGTGTGACCACCAGGGAGGCCGACGTACTGGCCTTGGTGGTCGGAGGGCTCACGAATCACCAGATTGCCGACCGGCTCTATGTCTCACCGCCGACGGTGAAGAGCCACGTGGAGTCGTTGCTGCGCAAGACCGGCAGCAACGGTCGCGCCCAGTTGGCCGCGCTCGCCGCCACTCACGGGCTGGCCGACACCGTCCGGACCGAGGGCGTCTAAAACCGGCCGTTCGGCCGATGTGGGCCGCGCCCGACCGGCGGGATGCTCGATCCATCATCCCCACCCACGGCAGGAGCCGATCATGACCGAACATCCCAACACCCGCCTGGCCAACAGCTTGGTCGAAGCATTCAGCCGCGGCGACCTGGACGCGGTAGGCCGAATGTTCGCGGCGGACGCCGTGTGGGAGCTGCCCGGCCGGAGCGTGATCGCAGGCACCTACAAGGGCGCCGGCGAGATCGTCGGATTCCTGGCCAAGGCCTACGAACTGTCCGGTGGCACCCTTCGCCTCGAGGTGCTCGACATCCTCGGCAGCAACTGGGGGGCGGTCCAGGTGCAACATGTCAACGCCGAGCAGGACGGCCGAATTCTCGACTGTGTCGAAATGCTCGCTCACCAAGTCGTGGACGGCGCGATCGTGCATACCTACCACCGTCCGGATCAGAGCGCCATTGACGCTTTCTTCGGCTGACGATCAGCCGCTCGGGCCAAGGACTTTCGACCCTGCTGCTGCCCTGAAGGGTCCGCCTACGCTCGGCTCAACGCAGCACTCGGCGGGCGGCGAATCGAGAGGACACGTGTCATGACACAGGACACTCAGCAGACGGATCGCGGGCGGACGGGAACCGAGCACTTCATCGTGGTGGGACTGGATGGTTCGACTGCAAGCCTGGCGGCCCTGCGGTGGGCAATCCGCAAAGGGGCCGCGACCGGATCCCGAGTCGACGTCGTGCACGCCTGGCATGCCCAGACCAGCAGAGACATCGCCTTCGGGTCGGATCACGAACTCGAACGCGGCTCGGTGTGCATGCTCCAGAACGAGGTCAACGCAGCCCTGGCCGACCTCAGTGCGGATACCGAACCGCCGACAGTCGACCAGGTCACTCAGTCCAGCCGACACGGCCGACCGGCGGCCGTGCTCGCTGAGCGGGCCGTCGGGGCCCGACTGCTCGTGCTCGGCGCGCACGAGCACACCGACCTGCACGACCGCGTGTTCGGCCGAGTGGCGACGATTGTCGGCCGCCACGTCGATTGCCCGGTGGTCGTCGTCGGCGCGGACGGCGCCGTCACCCCAGTCGACACAATAGTGTCCGCGCGCACCGCCTGACGAGCCTCGTTCTGTTCACCGGATCGGTGCCGACCAAGAGAGTGTCGAACCCCCGGTCTGCCCCGCGCTCAGCTTGAAACTGCCACCCCGCGCCGTGGCGCGCTCGTCCAGGTTGGCCAGGCCACTGCGCCGAGTGGATGATCCGGGCCCCGACCCGTCGTCGACCACATCGACCGTGACGGCGTCGTCCCGGACCGCCACTGTTACCGAAACCCTCTTGGCAGCGGCGTGTTTAGCCACATTCGCCAATGCCTCGCGAACCACGGCGAGCAGATCCTCCGCGACCGGCTCGGACACTGCGGTGTCCACCGGACCGGCGAATCGCACCTCCGGGGTGAGCCCGGCCGAGGACGCCATCCCATCGATCAGACCGAGCAGACGGGTACGTAATGAGGCGGTGTCAGTACTGGGTGCCTGCAGCGCGAAGATGGTGGTGCGAATCTGTCGAATCGTGTCGTCGATGTCTTCGACGACCGTCGTCAACCGATCGGCTGCGGTCTGATCCGGCGTCTTGGCGCGGCCGACCGCACCGATCATGCTCTGGAGCGTCAGTCCTGCCGCAAAGAGCCGCTGGATGACGTGATCGTGCAGGTCACGGGCAATTCGGTCGCGATCCTCCAGGAGCGCCACTCGATCCTTGGCCGATCTCGCGTCGGCCAACTCCAAGGCGACCGCAGCGTGACCGGCGAAAGTCGCCGCCATGTCGAGTTCGGCCACCGAGAAGGGTGTCCGGCCGTCGAGCCGACCCACCAGCAGCGCTCCCCGGGCTCTGCCCGACCCGACCAGCGGCAGCGCCATCACCGGGCCCACCTGCAGCACGTCATTGAGGTGGACCAAGGGCATCGATTCGTCGCCGCGCTGCACCAATCGGACGGCTTCGCCGGTATCGATGGCCAGCTGCGACAGTGTCTGCTCTCGCGGATAAGTCAGGCCCTGCAACTCCTCCCGGCCGTCCCCGCTCGCCGCCGCCACCGTCAGTCGGTCGGCCCCGGTCGGCAGCACGACCGTCACGACGTCGGCGTCGGCCATCTCGCGAACCTGGTCGGCGATCATCGCCATGGCGTCGTCCCCCGGACTGGTCAACAGACGCTGGGTGATCTCCGTCGACGCCTGCAACCACTGCTGACGACGCTGGGCCTCCTCGTACAGCCGCGCGTTCTCCACCGCGATGGCGGCGGTCCCGGCCAGTGCGGTGACCAGCTCGGTGTCCTCCTCGGTGAACGCCCCGGAGAGGCTCTCCGTCAGGTAGAGGTTGCCGTAGATGGCGTCCCGCAACCGAATCGGCACCCCGAGGAAGCTGTGCATCGGCGGGTGATGGGCGGGGAAGCCCACCGAACGCGGGTCGTCCCCGATGTTGGTCAGCCGAATGGGAGTCGGTTCGATGATCAGTGCGCCGAGCAGACCCCTTCCCCTCGGGAGCGGTCCGATGGCCGAAACCTGATCCGGATCCATTCCAGTGTGAACGAATTGCACCAGCTTTCCGTCGGCGCCGAGCACGCCCAGGGCGCCGTAGCGAGCCCCGACCAGTTGGCAGGCGGCTTCGATCACCCTGGTCAGCACATCCGGCAACGACAGCTCACCCATGATCGCCCGGTTCGCGGTGAGCAGCTTTCGCAATGCGTCCCGGGCCGCCAGCACCTCACCCGCCCGACTGACGAGCTCTTCGAGAAGCTCGTCCAGCCGTAGCCGGGGGGCGACGCCATCCCGGCTCATCGATGTCTGCTCGGAGTCCTCGATGGCCATTCGCGCTCTCTCTGCCGAGTGTCGGTTGTGCATCGCGCGATTTCATCGTCCAGCCGAGCGTAGGCAGCTTCGGGACCAAAGACCATGGCGGGGTCGTCATCGGCTCCCCCATGCTGGGGTGGTTCCCGATCGGAGGGCACGACATTGAGGATCTTCGGACTCACCCCCATGCAGCTCGAACGCGTGTTGACGAGTGCCTGCCGCGCCCCGTCGCTGCATAACAGCCAGCCCTGGAAGTTCGCCGTCACAGCCGACCGCATCGACGTGCATTTGGATCCGGAACGGCTGGTCCGGGTCTCGGACGCCGACGGCCGAGAAGCCCGGATCAGTTGCGGCGCGGCGATCTTCAATCTTCGACTCGGCCTGGCCAGATACGGAATCCAGGCTCGGGTCAGCCTGCTGCCCGACGGTCCGAACGGACCGGTGGCCGTGATCACCCGGGTCGGCAGCACGGTGATCAGCCCCGAGCTCGCTGAACTGGAACGCGCAATCGCACACCGCCGAACCAACCGGCGACCGTTCTCGACCAACGAGGTCTCCCGAACCGACATGTCCATCATGGCCCGCGCGGTGGCGGCGGAGGGGGCGGTGCTGCACTACGTGACCGACCCGGCGGGCCTGCGGGAGATCCGAGCGGGCGCGGCCACCGCGCACCGCATTCAACTCGCCGATCCGTCCTGGGTGGCCGAGTGGACCGCCTGGACGGGACGAACAGACGGCGATGACGGTGTCCCGGCCAGCGCGGCGGGGCCCGCCCGCGAACCGCAGGACTTCTTCACGCTGCGCGACTTCGGGTTGGCCGGGCGACCGCCCCGGCCGGCCGGCAAGGACTTCGAGGATCATCCACTCATCGCCGTCCTGTCGACTCACGTCGACACCCCGGTCCATCAGCTCAAGGCGGGAGAGGCGTTGGAGCGTCTCCTGTTGGCAGCCACCGTCTCGGGCATCTCGGCGTCGTTCCTGTCGCAACTGATCGAGGTGCCGTCCGCGGCGAAGCGAGTGCGGGCGCTGACCGGGAACGTGGACCACCCACAGGCCGTGCTGCGGCTTGGTTTCGGTGTTCCCACCCCGGCCACTCCACGGCGCTCCGTCGAGGCCTGCCTGCTGTCCTCTCCCGAGGACTACGCCGCGCTGATGGGAGGCACCCGTGTCCGCGCCTGAAGCCCGACAGATCGTCGTCGGGGTCGACGGCACCCCGACGGGCCGACGCGCCGTCGAATGGGCCGCCGTCGAGGCGGAACACCGCACACTGACCCTGCGTCTGGTGCACGCGTATACGACACCGACCCAGCTGTATCCCGCGCCGGGAATGCTGTCCACAGATCTCGCCCGGGCCGCTCACACGTGGGCCCGACACATGCTGTTTCAAACCAGTCGCGAAGTAGCCGAAGCCCATCCCGCGCTGACCGTTTCGACGGCGCTCCACGACGGACATCCGGTCGCCGTGTTGCGACGGGAATCGGAGAGCGCCGCGCTCACCGTCGTGGGTTCACACGGATCGCACCAGTTCCTCGACGCCCTGCTCGGCTCGGTCGCGGCACGCATCGCCGTGCACGCCCGCGGACCCGTCGTGGTCGTTCGCGGCACCCCCACCGCGCCGGGCCGAGACGGCCCGGTGGTCGTTGGTGTCGAGGCGTCGGAGGATTTCGAAACGGTGCTCTCCTTCGCCTTCGAGGAAGCCGCCCAACGCGGCACCGGGCTGGTGGCCGTTCATGCCTGGGACGACCGCCAGTTGTATCGCGCGGCCGCGGCGATCCCGCTCGCTTTCGACCGTCAGGATGTGATCGACGAGGAGACGCGTTTCCTCGCCGAACAACTCGTCGGATGGTCGGAGAAGTATCCCGAGGTCGACGTGCACCGCGTGGTCACCACCGGGACCCCCATCGAGCAACTGGCCCGGATCTGCGCGATACCTTTCGGCGGCGTCCGGGCTTCACTGCTCGTGGTGGGCAGTCGGGGTCGCGGCGGCTTCGCCGGCCTGATGCTGGGGTCGACCAGCGCCGGCCTGATCGCTCACGCACCCTGCCCCGTAGCCGTCGTCCGCGAGCGGCACACACCGAAAGGAACACGATGACCACCCCGATTACCAGACCGATTACCAGCCCGATTACACGCCCGATGACCAGCCCGACCACCACTCCGACGCTGCCCCCGACACTCACCGTATTGCCCTCCGACGAGTGCTACCGGCTGTTGAGATCTCGCCAGATCGGCCGACTCGGTGTGATCGCCGAGCACCACCCGCTGATCTTCCCGGTCACCTACGGGATGGACGGGTGCGTGGTGGTCTTCCGCACCAGGCCCGGCCTGAAACTGGACAGCCTGGAACACGCCAACGTCACCTTTCAGGTGGACGACATCGACGAACGCACCCGCAGCGGATGGAGCGTCCTCGTCCGCGGCCAGGCGGAGGAGGTCGGCGACGACCACAGTCACTTGATCGTGCAACGGACGCATGAGGCCGGGGTGGTGCCCTGGGCGCCGGGTGACGGCTTCCGCTGGATCCGGGTGATCCCGCACGGCATCAGCGGCCGCCGGATCACCCCCGGTGAAACCTCCGACTGGATGTTCGGCACCGCCGCCTACATGTAGTCGGCAAGACGGTCGGTACGGCTCGGCATCGGGTAGTGCTCGGGCATTGGGTACAGCTTCGGCATGCCCGCTGAACGATCCATCGGCACTGCACGGGAAGCCGACCACTGATGGTCGTCGGTTATTACGTGAACCATCACGGCCACGGCCACCGCCATCGCGCGGTGGCCGTTCAGTCGGCGTCCGACTCCGTCATCGTCGGGTTGTCCTCCGCTCCCCGACCGGCCGGGTGGAAGGCCGAGTGGCTTCAGCTCCCACTCGACGCGGATCAACCGGGCCGACCAGGGCTCCCAGCGCCGGATCCGACCGCGCACGGCCGGCTGCACTGGGTTCCGCTGCGCAGCGACGGCCTGCGGGATCGGATGGCGTTGATCTCGGCATGGATCCGTCGAGCCCGGCCCAGCGCCATGGTCGTCGACGTCTCGGTGGAGATCGCACTGCTCGCCCGGCTGCACGGCGTCCCGGTGATCACGGTGGCAATGCCGGGCGACCGTGGCGACGCGGCACACGCATTGGGCTTCGACATCAGTGAACGACTGCTCGCACCCTGGCCGCCGGAGACTCCCGATCGCGTCGCCCCCGCCGTGACCGGCCACCCCGGTCTGGTCCGGGTCGGCGCGATCAGTCGCTTCCCGCCTCGTACCGACACCGACGCCGCCGTGGTGCCCCGCCGGGTGGTCGTCCTCGGTGGCACCGGCGGCGCCGAAGTCGCCGGCTTCAACGGACCGCCTGCCGCCGCCCCTGATTGGGAGTGGATCCACCTCGGCCCGACCTCCGGCTGGTCGGAAGATCCGTGGCCGACCTTGTGCTCCGCCGAAGTGATCGTGAGTCACTGCGGACAGAACGCGGTGGCGGAGATTGCCGCGAGCCGGCGCCCGGCGATCCTGCTGCCCGCATCCCGCCCGCACGACGAACAACAGCACCTGGCGGCCGCGCTGCGCGGATTCGGCGCCCTGCCCGCGATCATCCCGCGCACCACCCCGAGCGTGGCCGATTGGCCGCGGCTGCTGACCGCTGCCGCCGCGCTGGACGGGAACACCTGGTCAGGCTGGAACGACGGGTCGGGAGCCGTCCGCGCGGCCGCGGTGGTCGCCGAGTTCGATGTGCCGCGGACCTTGATCACCGCAACCGAGGCGATCACCGCAACCGAGGCGATCACCGCAACCGAGGCGATCACCGCAGCCGAGGCGATCACCGGAACCGAGGTGCGAACGCCGGCGCTGACGCCCAGTCGGGCGGCATCGACATGAAGGTCGCCGTGATCACCGTTGCGCAGGGCCGGCTCGACCACCTGCGGCTGCAGCAGACCATGCTCAACCGCGACTCCCGGCCGCTGCACGAACGCATCGTGGTCTCGATCGACGACCCTCGGGTCGCCGCTGCCATCGCCGAAGGCCAGGTCGACCGATCGACGCCCCCCCGGACTCTCACCCGGACCACGGTGATCGAGATGCCGAGCGGCCAGGGGGGGCTGCCGATCGCGGCAGCCCGCAACATCGGCGCCGACCACGCCCTCGCCGCCGGCGCCGAGCTGCTGATCTTCCTGGACGTCGACTGCCTGCCGAGCCCCGAACTGACCGTCAGGTACGAGGCCGCGGCTGCGCGGTCGGAGACGGGCCGGGACCTCCTGTGCGGGCCGGTCGCGTACCTGCCGCCGCCACCGGCGGCGGGCTACGACCTGGACACGCTGGCGGCACATCCATTTCACCCGGCACGGCCGGCCCCGCCCGCCGGGCACTGCGAGAGGCTCGCCGACCATCGCCTGTTCTGGTCGCTGTCCTTCGCGGTGTCCCGCGAAACCTGGCTGAAAATCGGGGGTTTCTGCGAGGAGTACCGCGGCTACGGGGCCGAGGACACGGACTTCGCCATGACGGCGCAGGGCCGCGAGGTGGACATGACCTGGGTCGGCGGGGCCGCCGCCTACCACCAGTGGCACCCGTCGGGTTCGCCGCCACTGCGGCACCTCGACGACATCTTGCGCAACGGTGCGATTTTCGCTCGTCGCTGGGGATGGTGGCCGATGGCGGGGTGGTTGCGTCAATTCGAAGAGCGCGGGTTGATCGCCTGGTCGACGGACGTGGCCGGGTGGGTGCGAATCGCCACCCCCGACCCCCAGGCTGTGGAAGCGGGGCCCCGCCGGTGAGGATCGCTTTACTGACCCACTGTCACCATCCCATTCGACAGCCGTATGCGGGTGGCCTGGAGATGCACACCGCGATGGTCGCAGACGAACTCGTCTCCCGGGGGCACACCGTCACCCTGTTCGCCAAGGCCGGCAGCCGAACGCGGGCGACACTCCGCCCGATCGTGGAGCACGACTTCCGCTTTCGGCCCACCCCGGCGCAGACCCCGACCGTCACTGCTGACGGCTTGCGCCCGATGCACCCACAGGACGTGATCGACGACGCCCTGTCGACCGCCATCGAGGTCATCGCGGCCGGCGGTTTCGACGTGGTGCTCAACAACTCCCTCGAACCACAGCCCTATCGGCAACTGAGCGATCACCCGATGCTGACGGTGCTGCACACACCGGCCACTCTGGAACGAGTCAACGCCGTGGTCGCCGACCCGGCCTGGCGCTCCGGGGCTCGGCATGTCTTCGCCGCCGTCTCGCAGACCACCGCCCGCCAGTGGTCGGCCAGGGTGCCGGGCGTCCGCTGCGTGCTGAACGGCGTCGATCTGCGGCACTGGGCCGGTCTTGGCACACCTACGACCGGTGGCCGGCAACCCGACCTCGCGGTGTGGGCCGCGCGGATCACTCCGGAGAAGGGTCTGCATCTGGCGATCGACGCTGCCGAAGTGGCGGGTCTGCGGTTGCGCTTCAGCGGCCCGATCTCGGATCCGGAGTACTACCGACAGACGATCGCGCCCCGCCTCGGGGCGGGTGTGCAGTACGCGGGCCACCTCGACCACCACCGGCTACCCGCCTTCCTGCGACGCGGAGCGGTGTTCCTGTCAACACCGAGGTGGGAGGAGCCGTTCGGGCTGGCGATGGTGGAGGCCATGGCGGCGGGCACTCCGGTGGCCGCCCTGGCTCACGGGGCAGCCGCCGAGATCGTCAGCCCCGCAGGTGGTGTGCTGGCCCGAGCGGACACCGCGGAGTCACTGGCAGCAGCGGCGCTACAGGCCCGCGCCCTGGACCCGAATGCCGTGCGGGACAGTGTGGCCCGCTTCGACAAGTCCGTGATGATCGACGCCTACGAACGCATCCTGAATGAAATCGTCCACGGAATCAGCACTCCCGCGATCGACTACCTACCACCGACTACCTTCGATGCCGCGCGAGCCGGCAGAACTGGAGTACCGAGCTGATGCCGATGAGTTCCGCCGAGGGCAAAGAGTGGACCAGGGAACGGGTGTACGAGCTGGCCGGGGACGAGCCGCTGCAGGTCCTCGATATCGGTCCAGGCGTCGGGACCTACGCCAAACTACTGGCCGGGCCCGCCGTCTCGCGCATGGTCGGTATCGAGGTTCACGAGCCGTACGTGTACACCTACCGACTCCATCAGCTTTACGACGCGGTGATCATCGCAGACGCCCGTCGGGTGGACCTTCCGACGACCGACGTGGTCATCCTGGGTGACGTGGCCGAACACATGACCGCCGACGAGGCGCGCGACCTGTGGGACCGCAGCGCAGCGGCCGCTCGTCGCGCCGTGTACCTCTCGATACCGATCATCGAATACCCGCAGGGCGAGATCGAGGGCAACCCCCACGAGCATCACGTCGTCGACGATTGGAACCACGAGAAGGTGTTGGCGGCCTTCCCCGGCATCGGCCGGTGGTGGCTGGGTACCGAGGTCGGCGTCTACGAGCGTCTCACCGCCTGATCGCCCCCAGTTCCCGAGCGAGATCGAACGGCCCGAGCGGGTGGGGCTCGGCTGCATCGCGACCGCCGAACAGCACGGCACCGAGCAGGTCGGTCTGAACCGTGAGTTCAGACGACCACCGCGCTGATCGATGCCGAACCCGGGAAGCATAGAAGACCCCGGTCGGCGTGCGGATCGAGCCGCTGTCGGCCGCCCGGCCGGCCATCTCCCGGAGTCCGTCCAATCGGGTCGGGGCGGTCAGTTCGACCCACACCGAGGCGCGGGCGGCGACATCCGCGGGTGGCGGCCCGACCCGAATTCGCGGATCACCCAGCAGCCCGACCACAGCCGGCGCATCGTCGCCGGTCAGCCACAGCCCGCAGTCGGCGCCCGATCCGAACGCTGAGCGGGCGGTGACCAGGACTGCTCCCGGATCACCCGCGGGCAGCTCGACGATGATCGCCGTATACGGGCACCACTGTCCCGCACCGCGCGCCCGTGGATCGGGGAGCAATCGGCTCAACTGCAGAGTCTCGATGTTCTTCGAGGCTGCCGAGGCTGAGGGCGTCCCCGCGGTTCTCCGCGCCTCGGCGGTAGGGAACGCAGGCGCCTCGCGGGCGGCCCAATCCGCGCCGTCGTGCCAGGCGACTGCGTCCCGTACATGGGCGAATACCGCGCCCGCCACACGCGCGCGATGCGCGAGCTCCCAGTCCTCACCGCCGTAGGCGGTGAACTCGGGGCTGAAGCCGTCGATCTCGCGGAAGAGGTCCCGGTGCATGCCCAGGACCGCCGAGATCACATGACGGTACGAGCGATCGTCGGCGTGCAGCAGATCGGCGCTCCGCCTGTAGCCCTCGATCAGCCAGGCAGGTTCCGGCAGTTCCCGCGGCTCGCTCGGTGCGCCGCGACCCGGTCTGCCGGAACCCGCGTTCTGGTCGGACATCCACTCGACCAGCATCGCGGGCGTCCAACCGGTCAGGTCGGCGTGCCGGCGACGCCCGACGGCGAGTACGTCGGGTGCGCACCCCGGCAGTCGCACCATCCGGGCGACGTAGTCGGGCTCGGGGACGGTGTCGCCGTCCAAAAACAGCAGCACCGTTCCGTCGGCCGCCGCGGCGCCGAGGTTACGGGCGGCGGCCGCTCGGAATCCCCGGTTCGGCTGCCTCACCAGGACCGATGCGATGGGAGCGGCGGCCGCCAGGGTGGGCGGGGCCACCGACCCGTCGTCCGCCACGACGATCTGCAACCGATCTGCCGGATACCGCTGGCGCGTCAAGGCGGTCAGCACCAGATCCAGCCCGGGCTGATTCTCGAAGTAGGGGATGACCACACTGACGGCAGGCGATGCGTCCGGGCTCCGGTCGTCCAACAAATCCCAGCGATTGTCGGGCAACACGACTCGGCCTGATCCCGTCGTCAACAGCCGCGGCGGGGAGCATCCGGCGAAATGGGTGAGGTAGCCCGCCGCCACCTCAGCCGGGCTCGGCCCGATCCGCACGTCGCCGTCGAGCCAGGTGGTGTCGGGTTCGCGACGGGCGCGCGCGACGGCAGCCTGCAACTCCCCCGGTCGGTCGGCGTCGTACAGCGTCAGCGTGTCAGGCCACCGCTCGGCGAGCGTTCGCGAATGAACCGAGAGGGGCACCAGCGGGCGGCGACCGTGAGCCAGCCAGGTGTTGATCGACGCCGACGCCAGCACCCGCCGGTTGGGGGCCACCGGGACACCCGCCCGGTGCAGCGCCGCGCTCAGCTCCGCGTCGGGGACGAAACCGGTTACGGTCAGACGATGACCCCGGGCCGCGGCCCGATCGGCGAGCGCCGCGGGCAGCGTCTCGTGACCGGCCGCCGGCCGGCCGAGCAGAATCAGTTCCGACTCGGCGGGCAGTTCGTCGATGGTGTGCTCATATCCGCGGTCCGGGAACACGAATCCCAGCACCACCACGGGCCCGCCGCCGTCGGGCCGCGATCGGGATCGACGCTCTGCATCGACCACCGGCAACGGAATCATCCGGAAACTCCGCGCCTGGTCGACGAACCGCCGCGACGCGTCGAGTTCGGCGTCACTGTTCACCACAATGCCCTGCGCGACCGCGATCACCTGTTGATACGCGTCGAACCGCCGTCGTCCGAGGGCCGAATCATCGACAGGCAGGTCGTGCAAGGTCACGGACAGCGCCGCCCCGTGCGCCGACACCACGCCGGCCAATTCGGCGAATCGAGTTGCGCTGACTGCGCAGTCGTCCGCGAAAAGCTTGTCTGTGTAGGGTATGTGGACGATCTCGGCACCGTCGAGATCCGCCCGCCTTACATCGGCGACCCGGTCGCGGCGCATCAATCGGTGGCCGCAGGCAACGGCGACCTGGCACCCGTGCCGCACCACACCGTGCTCCGCAGGGCCGATCACCAGGTGCACGACTGCGGGCGGGTGCCAACCCGGCTGCCGGTCGCCGGTAGGGGCAGCCGCGCCCGGCGGCACCGCACTCACCGGCACCCGCGGTGATACACCGCCAGGTGCGCGGCTCTGGCCGCCGCCCGACCGACCAACCGGCCGGCGCGGGCGGCCGGTGGAATCGGCTCGGCGCGCACCGCCTGTTCCACCGCGGCTCGCAGACTCGCCCGATCCAGCCCGTCGCGTTCGTTTCCGCGGTAGCCGGACACCTCCGCCCACTGGTCGCGATAGAAGCCGCAATCGGGTGCCACCACGCGCGTTCCGAGGTCACGGGCCACCTCCAGCCAGCCGGAGTGAGAGCCCCAACGATGTGGCAGCACGGTCACCGCCGCTCGTCGCAGATACCGCTCCAACTCGACGTCGTCGAATCGATCGTGCACCAGCACGCTCACATCCGACCGTCGACGCACGGCGTCGAGCCCGGACAACCGGCGGTCCGCGGCCGCGTCCCGGTGCAGGTTGACCTGCAGCCTGCCACCTGCTCGGGCGGTCCCGTCGGCGGCGGCTGCCACTACATCCACCGGATCCTGCAGGTTGCGCCGCAGCGACTTCAGGTGCAGTGTCACCAAACCTGGCTCGGTACGGACATCCCGCGTTCGGTCGGGATCCACCAGGGTTGGATGCGGGACGACCTGCGGGGTGCGCCCGAACCGATGTCCGATCTCGGCAGCCGCGCCGGTGGTGAGCGTCAGCACCGCAGCAGCTCGGCCGATCAACATCCGCAGTGCCCGCTCGTGCGGCTCGGCGTCGTCGTGATGCGGATTGCGCAGATCGTGGACGGTGAGCACCAGTGGGAGCTCGGCGGCCGCCAGTTCGTCCAGCCAACCGCTGAGCCGGGTCTCGGTGAGGTGGTCGAACCCGAAGTGAAGATGAACGAGCCGGGCTGAACCCGCGAAGCGATCGACACCGCCGGCGTCGAAGACGGGGTCGGGTTCGAATCCGTGCACCCGGTCGACGGCGACCGGGACCACACCCGGCGGTCGTACGGCGTCGACATAGGGATGCCGGGCGGGAATGGTGAGCAACCTGATCGTCGGCCTCCTCGAACCTTTGCATTCGCAGCGACTTTGCGTCCGCAGCCACCTCGGCCTCTACCCCGGCGCGCGACCACGCACACGGAAAGCCACAGACCCGCTGCCCGCGCACGCATGCCGCAGCCGATATGCGGGCTCGACGCGCCTTCTGTCACGGAAAGTCAGCAATTCAGCACGTTCGAGTGGGAGCCGAATTACACCCCGCGGTACCCATTTGATCACTTACAGTGATGGAGTGCAACACACCGTTTTCACCCTCCCCGCGGCCCACCGGACTTCGGCGCTTCCTGGCGAGTTCTTCGACGCCGCCTCCGGCCGTCGAATCATCGCCGCGCAGCCGTCGACCCATCCGGAGCTGTGGACGGAGTACCTCAACGGCGCGCAGCGCAACTATCGCCACTTCGGCGTCGAGTCGGCCCTGGAATTCGCGCAGATCCGGGACGGTCATTCGACGTCGCTGTTCTTCGTCGCGGTGGAGCCGTGCGGGCGCGTGGTGGGTGGCCTGCGCATTCAAGGCCCCTTTCACAATGCCTTCCAGGCCCACGCTCCGCTGGAGTGGGCGGGTCGTCCCGGCTCGCTGGAACTGCACCGCGGGATCAAGGAGCGCCTGCCCGCCGGGCTGGTCGAGTTCAAAGCGCTCTGGGTCGACCATGAAACCGATCGACGCTCGGCGCTCACCGCGGCACTCGCCCGTTGCTTCGCCCACGCCATGCAACTACTGGGCGCCCGCCACGGGATGTGCACCGCCGCGGCACATGTCATTCCGCGATGGTCGCGAGCCGGTGGCGTGCTCGACGACCTGCCCCCGGTCCCCTACCCGGACGACCGATATCAGACGTCGATCATGTGGTGGGACGCCGCCGCCTTCCCCGAACTGCTCAGCCCGGAGGACCTGAACTTGCTCGCCGATGAACGCGACCAACTAGAAGCCGTCTCGGTGTGGGAGTCGGTGGCATGAGATTCCGACGAAATCGCCCCGACCACGACGGCCCCCGAGAGCTCGGCGCCGCCGACGGCGCGCAAGCCCACAGTGCGGTTCTGCTGGACGACGATCGACGCGGCGACGCACGCGAGATCGCCCTGCTGCAAGCGCGTTCCGATGTCACCGTGATCGACCGACGTGGCAGCTTCGCCGACGAGGCGGCCCAACTCCTGCCGGCCAGGACTGCAGACGACTACGAGCGCGCGGGGCATTGGGCTTGGTATCCCTGGCGACGCACCCTGATCGCGGTCCCCGGGCCGCGGACCTTCCGCCGGCTGCGTCTGGATCGCAATCGGAACAAGATCACGGTCGCCGAGCAAGCTCGGTTCGGCGAGCTCACGATCGGCGTGGTGGGCCTCAGCGTGGGACACGCCATCGCGCACACGATCGCTCTCGAGGGACTCTGTGGCCGGTTGCGACTCGCCGACTTCGACGCCATCGAGTTGACCAACTTGAATCGGATTCCCGCGACGCTGTTCGACCTGGGTGTCAACAAGGCGGTCACCGCCGCGCGGCGCATCGCCGAGCTGGATCCCTATCTTCCGGTCGACACTTTTCCGGCGGGCCTGGCCGAGGACACGATGTCCGAATTCTTCGACGGCCTGGACATCGTCATCGAGGAGTGCGACTCGTTGGACATGAAGGTGCGAATCCGCGAGGAGGCGCGTCGGCGCGGCATTCCGGTGCTCATGGAGACCAGTGACCGAGGTTTGTTCGACGTCGAGCGTTTCGACCTCGACCCGCAGCGACCTCTCTTTCACGGGCTCCTCGGCGATATCGACGCCCAGTCACTAGCCGGCCTGTCCACCACGGACAAGGCGCCGCACGTGATGCGCATTCTGGAGGCTGACAACCTCTCACCGCGGATGGCCGCGTCCATGGTGGAGATCGACCTCACGGTGAAGACCTGGCCGCAGCTCGGCGGCGACGTCCAGCTGGGCGGCGCCACCGTCGCCGCGGCGGTTCGTCGATTCGGGCGCGGCGAGTCGCTGCCGTCGGGCCGGATCCGGGTCGATCTGGACGGCTCGCTGGACATGCTGGCCGCTGCCGACCCGCACCCCGCGCCCGCCGCCGTCGAAGCCGTCGCACCTGCGTCGGCTGGAGATCAGCAGATCGGCGACGAGCCGCTCATCCCCGTCGACGCACTCGTCCATGCTGTGCGGTTGGCACCGTCTGGTGGGAACAGCCAGCCTTGGGCACTCGACGTGCACCCGGACGGGCTCGACGTGCGGCTGGCCCGTGAGCGCACCTCGGCCATGGACGTGGGGTTCCGCGGTAGCTACGTCGGGATCGGTGCCGGCCTGTTCAACGCTCAGGTGGCTGCCGCCGCGTGCGGCACCAACGTCCGGATCACCACCTTCCCCGTCGACGGAGCCGTCGACCGGGTCGCCCGGGTCGCCCTCGACCGGGATTCGGCACCGGAAGGTGCCGCGACCGCGCTGGCGCAGCTGTATCCGGACATGTTGCAACGGGTGACCAACCGCAATGTGGGGCGCCGTCGCAATCTGTCCGGCGAGGTGCGGCGCCGGCTCGACCTCGCGGCAGCCACCCACGGTGCACGATTGCACATCGTCGCGGACGACACGCGACTGGGCGCCCTCGCCGATGTGCTCGCCGAGTCGGACCGCATCCGCTACCTGACTCCGCGGTTGCACAGCGAGATGATGAGTGAGCTTCGATGGCCTACCGACGGTCACCGGCTGTCCGCCGGGGGCGACCCCGACCTGGGCCCGGGGCTCGGCCTGGACGTGCGTACGTTGGAGCTGGACGCCGTCGACCTGGTCAAGCTGCAGGTGGCGCGCCGTGCGGATGTGATGGCACAACTCACTCGTTGGGATGGTGGCAGGGCATTGGGCGACAACACCCGAGACCGGGTGAATGCCAGCTCCGCGATCGCTGTCGTCACCGTCGACGGCGACGCGTCCGTCGACTACCTCCGCGGCGGCATGGCCGTCGAGCACGTCTGGATCGAGGCGGAACGCTGCGAACTCGCGGTGCAACCCATATCGCCGGTATTCCTGTACGCCCGTTCCGCAGTCGAACTCGGCGAGTTGTCGGCACCGTATCGCGACGAGTTGGCCGCGCTGCAGGCGAAATTCGCCGAGTTGACCAACCTGTCCGGCGTCGAAGCACCCGTTCTGGTATTCCGACTGAGCCACGACGCCCCGGCGCCGACCGCTCGGAGCGGTCGATTACCCCACCGCCGACTCGTGTCGGATGCGTTGTCCGGAGCCACCGCAGATATCCGTTCAGATGCCCACTCAACGATCGCTCAGGGACTGTCATGGTGAAGCTCAGCTTGGAGGACCTGGTGACCTCGGTCGCCACCGAACTGATGGGCGTCACCGCGACGACCCTGCACAGCACCTCGGAGGGGCTGTTGCACCAGCTCGTCGACTATTTCGGCGTGGATCTGAGCTTCCTGCGTCGGAACGACCACGACCTGGGTGCGACGATCCTCGTCGCCGAGTGGCCGCCGCGGGTTGAGGTCCCGGTGCCGGACCCGCTCGGGGTGGTGTTCTTCAGCGACGCCGACCCGACTTTCGCCGCCACCGAACACCTCTCGACGGTCCTGACCACCAGACCCATCGATCACGATGAGGAATACCAGGATCGCGTCCGCCAGGGCTCCGGGGTGGTGGGGGTCTCGATGGCCACGGTGCCGCTGATGATGCGCGACACCACCTCCGGCGTACTGGGTTTCATCAAGTTCGGCGACCGCGAGTGGCAGGCTGACGAGATCAACGCACTGCGCGCCGTCGCGGCTCTGCTGGCCCAGCTGCAAGGGCGCGTCGCCGCCGAGGAGAGGCTGCGGTTCCTGGCCTATCACGACGAACTGACCGGCCTGGCCACCCGCCGCGCGCTCTCCGACCATCTGAGCGCGCGGCTCCGCGAAGGCGAACCCGGCGAGGTCGCCGTCATCTTCATCGACGTCGATCGCTTGAAGGCGCTGAACAGTTTCCTGGGCCACGGCGCCGGCGACGAATTCCTGCACACACTGGCGACCCGCCTCCAGCTCACCGCCCCGGCAGATCACCTGATCGCCCGCCTGGGTGGGGACGAGTTCGTGGCCGTGATGGCCGGCCCCGCTGATGAGGAACGCGCCAAGGCGTACGCGGAGAGTCTCCGGGTGGCCGCCGGGCTACCGGTTCTCGTCGGCGGTGAGGAGATCAGCCGGGCGATCAGCGTGGGGGTGGCCCTGGGTGTACCGGGCATCTCGAACGTGTCCGAACTGATGAATCAGGCCGACCAGGCCATGTTGCAGGCCAAGGGCAGCGGCGGCAATCAGATCAGTGTGTTCACGGCCGAGATGCGCAAGCAGAACGAGATCCGGACCGACATCGAACTGCATCTGGTGACCGCGATCCGCAGTGGATCGCTGGAGCTGCACTATCAGCCCGAGATCGACCTGATCACCCGACAGATCACCGGGGTCGAGGGTCTGGTCCGTTGGCCGCACCCGAACCTCGGCATGCTGATGCCGGTCTCGTTCATCGACGTGATCGAGGCGACCAACCTGGCCGGTGAACTCGGCCGCTGGGTACTGGAGACCGGCTGCCGCCAGGTCACCGAGTGGCATCGCACGATGCCCGGGCCGCCGATCGGGCTGAGCATCAACGTCTCGCCTGCCGAGTTGATCACCCGTGACTTCGTGGAGACGGTGGACAAGATCCTGCGCGACTGCGGGCTCGACGGCAGACTGCTGACCCTGGAGATCACCGAGAAGGCGATCGTCCGGGACACCGTCCAGGCATTGGCGACCATCCGCGGTCTGAAGGAGATCGGCGTCCGGATCGCGATCGACGACTTCGGCACCGGGTACAGCTCCTTCGCACAGCTCAAGTCGCTGCCGGTGGACCGGCTCAAGATCGACCGTGGTTTCGTCCGCGACCTGGGCTCCGACGCGGACGACCTCGCAATCGTGCGGTCGATCGTCGGGCTCGCCGAGTCGTTCGACCTCGGGTTGGTCGCCGAGGGAGTGGAGACCGAGGTGGCCGCCGCCACGCTCGTGGCCCTGGGTTGTCGACGCGCACAGGGTTACCTCTACGCACGGCCGGCGTCTGCGACCGACCTCGAACCGATGCTGCGGGCGAGCCGCATCCCGGCGTCCAAGCGCGTCTGAGTCGACGCGTCGGCGACGGGACGCTGTCAGCACCCAGCGCTATTGGTGCGCACCGGAGTCGCGCCGCTCGGGGGCGGCGGCGGGCTCCTCGACGGCCCGGTACTCAGCCGGCGACACCGGCAGTTCTTCGATGCGGCGCTTGGCCCGGCCCAGACCCGGCACGGACCCGATCACCTCGCTGAGCTCGCGAGCGATGTCCAAGAGGTCCCGCAGATCGGGCGCCACCGTGGACAAGGTGTCCAGGACGGGCAGGATGTCGGCGTCGAGCTTGTCCGCGATGCCGGGCAGCATGTCGATCACCTGTATCGCCGCATCCACCTCGGCGTCGCTGGTGGTGTCCGCCAGTCGAAGCAGCATCGGTTGCAGCGTCCGCAGGAGTTCCGGATAGCCGTCCAGTGCGGGCCCCAGACGGGACAACAGCGCGTCGGTCCGCTCCGCGATGGCTGTCGCGCGGGTGAGTAACCGCTCCGCGTCACCGATCAGGGTCTCGAGTCGAGCGAGCAGCCGTCCCGTCTGGGACACCGCGGCCGCCACCCGAGGGACCAACGCCACCGCGGACTCCAGGGCGTCGATACCACCCGTGACCACACCGGCGATGTCCGATGGCGTCGGAATGCGCACGTGCACCGCCTTCAATCGCCGGGTCAGGTCCAGGTGGAGTCTTCCAGGTCTGGAGGCGGTCGCGCAGACTCGCCGCCCCCCGCGGACCGGTGAGACCGAAGGTGCGGTTAGCGTCGAGACCTATGATGTCGAAGACCGGCCGCCACCGCGCCCCCGAGGAAGCCGCTCATCCGAGAGGACTGCCGTTCTTCGCCGTGATCGCGCTGGCGGTGGTCGCCTTTCTCGCGGGCGGCGCCGGCGGGGCCTTCCAGGGGAAGCTCAGCGAGGTGCAGAAGAACGACAACGCCTCCTATCTGCCCGCCTCGGCCGAATCAACCCGCGCCTCGGCGCAGGCCGCGTCGTTCAACACGTCGCAGTCCATTCCCGGCTTCGTCGTCTTCCAGCGGGACGGCGGGCTCACGGACGCGGACAAGTCCGCGATCTCGGCCGCCTTCACCTCGATCGCGGCGCTGCCGGGAGTCGATCAGCCGGCGGTGTTCGGACCGACCTTCTCCGCCGACGGCTCTGCGGCATCGGTGCTGGTCCCCCTGGTCGCCAAGACCGGTGACACCGCAACCTCAGGTGACGAACTCGCACAGGTCGAGGAGACCGTGCTACAGGCGGCCGCAAATGCGACGAAGTCGAGCGCGCCGGGTCTGGCGGTCTACCCGGCCGGACCGGCGGGGTTGCTGGTGGCCTTCATCGGCGCGTTCGCCGGGTTGGACGGAACGCTGCTGATCACCGCGGGCGGGATCGTGATCTTGATCCTGCTGCTCGTGTATCGCTCACCGGTGTTGTGGTTCTTCCCCTTGTTCGCCGCAGTCCTGGCCCTGGGATTGTCGGCGATGGTCGTGTACTTCCTGGCCAAGAACGACGTGGTGACGCTGACCGGACAGAGTCAGGGCATCCTGTCGGTGTTGGTGTTGGGTGCGGGCACCGACTACGCCCTGCTGTTGATCAGCCGATACCGCGAGGAGCTGCACCGGTACGAGCGTCGGTCGGACGCGATGATCAGGGCTTGGCGGGAGTCGGCCCCGGCGATCGTCGCCTCCGCCGTGACAGTCATCATCGGCCTGTTGTGCCTGAGCTTCTCCGAACTCAACTCGAACAAGAGTCTGGGTCCGGTGGCGGCGATCGGCATCGCCTGCACGCTGCTGGTGATGATGACGTTCCTGCCGGTGTTCCTGACCCTCGCGGGGCGCTGGATCTTCTGGCCGCGGCGCCCGCTCGCCGCCGAAAACGAGTCCACAGCCGCTGATCCCGGCGCCATCTGGGGCCGGATCGCGAGTTTCATCGGCACCCATCACCGGCGGGCGTGGATCGGCACCACCGCCGTCCTGCTGCTGTGCCTGATCGGGCTGGGGTCGTTGCAGACGACGGGGCTGTCCACCGCGCAGAGCTTCACCAACACCCCGGACGCGGTTCGCGGCCAACAGCTCTACGACGCCCAGTTCGATCCCGGTGTGGGTGCCCCCGCCGTCGTCGTGACCGATGTCGAGCAGCAGGCTGCGGTGATCGACGCCGCCCGGAGTGTCGCCGGGGTCGCGGATCGGGCGGACGCGGTCTGTGTCCAGCTCGACTACGGCAAAATAGCCGCTCTCGCCGCCGCCGCCGGCCCGGCGGGCGCACCTGCTCGACCCACCGGCGGCGATTGCCCTCCCGCCTTCGTGCAAATCGATCCGATCGACGGGCGCACCGTGCTCACCGTGACGCTGGCCGACCCGTACGACTCCCCCGCCGCCTTCGACACCGTGGCCCGACTGCGGGCCGCGGTGCACGGGATCGCGGGCGCGGACGCACTGGTGGGGGGCACCACCGCCTCGAACCTGGACGTCCGCAACGCCTCCGTCCGGGACCGGAACCTGATCATTCCGATTGTGCTCGTGGTGATCTTCGTGGTGCTCTCCCTGCTGCTGCGGGCGCTGTTGGCCCCGCTGTTGCTGATCCTGACCGTTGTGCTCTCATTCGGCGCAACCTTGGGAATCTGCGGCTGGCTGTTCAGTTCGGTGTTCGGTTTCGCCGGCACCGACCAGTCGTTCCCCTTGTTCGCCTTCGTGTTCCTGGTCGCCCTGGGCATCGACTACAACATCTTCCTGATGACCCGGGTCCGCGAGGAGACGCTGCGTCTCGGTACCCGCGCCGGGGTCTTGCGCGGCCTCGCGGTGACCGGCGGGGTGATCACCTCGGCGGGGGTGGTGCTCGCGGCGACCTTCGCCGTGTTGGGTGTGTTGCCGCTCGTCGTGCTGGCCGAACTGGGCTTCGCCGTGGCGTTCGGTGTGCTCCTCGACACCCTGGTGGTGCGGACCATTCTGGTGCCGGCACTGGCCCACGACATCGGGCGGGTGATCTGGTGGCCGTCGAAGTTGGCCGGCGCGGCCGACTGACCGTCAGCTGCAGAATCTGCTTCGAGCGGGCGACTTCTGGGCAATCGAGGCGACGTGACTGATCTCGCGGGTAAGCACATTCTTGTCGTCGGTACGGGAGGGCTGGGCCTACCCATAGCGCGCAGGCTGGTCGCAGCCGGAGCGCATGTGCTCACAGCCGGCCGGGACGAGAGTCGGCTGCGGGCGGCCGGCGTGAGCGATGCGGATCCGATCGTCGTGGACCTGCACGACACGGAGATCGGTGATCGCGTCGTGTCTGCGGCGATCGAACAGTGCGGTGTCCTGGACGGTGTCGTACTCGCGGCCGGCGTGGTCGCGTTCGGGGCCGCGGAGGCGGTCACCGACGACGTCCTGCTGGAGATGTTGACCGTCAACTTCCTCGGACCCGCACGTTTGACCGGTGCAGCGTTGCGGCGGCTCCCCGCCGGCGGTTTCGTGGTCAGCATCAGCGCCATCGTCGCCGAACTCCCGACCGCCGGGATGGCCGCCTACTCTGCGTCGAAGGCGGCGTTGACCGCGTTCAACGTGGCGGCACGGACGGAGGCCCGGCGCCGGAAGATCAGGGTGATCGACGTTCGACCACCCCACACCGAGACCGGACTGGCCGATCGGCCGATCGCCGGATCGGCCCCGATGATGCGCACCGGTCTCGACCCGGACGTGGTCGCCGAGCGCATCGTGCGGGCCATCGTCGACGACGAGACCGAGCTACCGTCGACCGCCTTCGCGGGCTGATCCGGTTTGCCCGCGCGCGGGCGTGGGTACTGTCGGAAGCGAGCTCGTCCGCACGGCCACACCGACTGACGGATGGCCGAAATCCATTGCCTTGAAAGGGTACTCGCATGTCTCAAGCTGTCGACACACACGCCGATTCCGAAGCTCCGATGGGCGGTGAGGCCAGCTCCTTCGCCGACATCGGCAAGGAGATGTGGTCGTTCCTGACCGGCCGCAAGGCGGCCATCAACTACGAGTTCGTCGACCTGAAGATCGGCGTTCCGCGCAGCACCGGCGCGGAGGCACCGCGCGCCACCTGGGAGCTGAACGGCACGCTGCGGATCACCACCGCGGACGAGCGCACGTCCTGAGCAGATGCGCGTCGATGCGGATCTGCAGCTCGTCGTGGCCGGCCGCCGGGCGCACCTGACCGGATCCGGAACCACGCTGCTACTGGAGTCGGATGATCCGGCAGCGTTATGGTCCTCGGTGACCGGCGCGGACCTGCCCGCGGGGCTGGGTCGAATCAGCGGCCCCCGTGCCGTGGGTCGGCTGGCCGATCAGCTCCGCGATGTCGGGCTGCAGCTCCGCGTGACGGGACCGAGCGGGGAACTGGTGCGATTGGGCGCCGGATCGCCGTCCCGGTGGGGCAGGTTGACCACCGGGAGCAGCGCGGTCGGCATCGGCTCCGTGCGGGCGATCACACCGGTGGGGCTGACCGTGTTCCGCCAGGCGGCGGCCACGGCGAGCGCGGCAGCTCGCCGGCTGCTCCGCCGCAGGCACTGACCTGCCCTCAGTACTCTTTACGGCTTTCAGTTCACCCGGTCGTTTCAGCCGGTCAGTTCATCGAGAAACCGGCGGAGACCGCGGACATGGCGGCCGCACCGGAGGGTAGGAATTCACTGTTCAGGATCTGCACACCGCGCGCTTCGGTCGTGTAGGTGACGCCGTCGGCGTGCAGATCGACAGTGCCGGGGATCCCGTCGTGATCGCGTCCCAGCGACCCGGCGGGCACCTCGGCGAAGTGGGCCTCGCCGAGGAAGTCGCAGTCTGCGACCTCCACCTGCAGGCGGCCCCCCGCAGTCAGCAGTCGCAGCCCACCGTCGGTTCCGATCAGTACTCGTTGCCCGTCGGGACCGCGAAAATCCGCGGACACCACCTTGTGGAATCGGGGCCGCTGCAAGATCTTGACCACGACGAGGTCGCGGCGGAGCAGCGTCGTGGTGCCGCCGGAGGTGTGCACTCGGCAGTCCGCGGACACCGCGGACCAGCCCGCCGAGCCGAACGTGGCCAGTAGTCCTCCGTCGGGCCCGTAAGCCTCGATCCGCGAGTCGACCCGGTCCGCTCCGGCACTCATTCGAAGCACGGTCCGACCGGCGAAGGTGATCGAACAGCGACCTCCGCCGACCCGATTCGAACCCAGATACAACCGCACGCCGCCCCCCGGCCACCACCGCTGTCATTAGCAGCAACGGCCACCCGAGGGCCGTTCGCTGCACTTCAATCGTAGCCGGCCGTGGGTTCACATGTGTACGAATTGCCGCATTCGTCGTCGGGTGACCACCGGATTGTGATCCCGCCGTCGGAAGCGGATCCGGTCGGCCCCAATCCGACTGTCGAGCGTCCGCACCAGTGCAGCGGATCGATCCGGCTGTCACACCATCGAGGTAACCCCTGTGGGCGGCTCACTCTGCGTACACGGACGAGACCCGGTTCTATCACCCGAACAAGCGTGAATCCCGCGAACTACCCGTCACGCCGAGGTCAGACTAGGCCATTTGGGGCTGAGGCAGCCAGCTCGCCACCCAAGCGTGGGCCGTGTGTTCGCGCTATGTTGGGTCGCGCCTGGGATCGGAGTACATTTCGACCAGATACGAGGTTGTATCGACGACAGCGTCAGGCTCCTTACTTCCGTCCGGAAGGACGACTGCATGTCCGATGGCGACCCGAGCGGGGGCCCCGGTGGCGGCGGGCCGCCCCGGCCGGCGGACAGCGTGCGCCGATACAGCGAGCGGATCGCCGGTGTGGGCAGTTGGGAGTGGGACGCCCAGTCCGGGACGATGACCTGGTCGGATCAGCTGTTCCGGCTGATCGGCGCCGACCCCGCGGTCGTGGAGCCCTCCTTCGACCTCTTCCTCGAGAGCGTCCATCCAGACGACCGGGCGCACTTCGCCGCGATCGCCGGAAAAGCAGCCATGACCGGTAAGCCCTACGCGGCCGACCACAGGCTGGTGGACGGCCGCGGCCGGGTCCGCGAAGTGCACAACTCGGGCGTCGCCGAGCGAGACCCGGCCGGCCATGTCCGCAGACTGATCGGCAGCGTCCACGATGTCACCGAGACCCGGACCGCGATTCGGGATCTGCATCGCACCCGGGACCTCTTCGAATCTGTGCTGGATGCCGCGGCCGACAACGTCATCATCGGCACCGACGCCGCCGGCACGATCACCGAGTTCAACAGCGGCGCCGAGGCGACCCTCGGGGTCGAGGCGGGCAACCCCGTGGGAGGGCCCTTCGACGCTTTGTTCGCCGCACCGCCCGACGTCTGGGACTCGTCCGAACCCGCCGAAACCGCCACCCCGGTGGTCTCCGTATCCGCCTTCCAGGCGCTGGCGCTCACCGCCCACGGCGGAGTGCAGCGGAGATGGTCGTGGTCGACCCCTGCCGGCCGTCGTCTGACCATCCTGGCCACCGCGACCTGCACCCGCGGGGCGGCCGGAGAAACCACCGGATTCGTGCTGGTGGGGACCGAGATCACCGCACGCCTGAAGACAGCCTCCGACTTGGAGGCCAGCGAATCCCTGTTTCAGGACGTCTTCGAACACGCCCCGTGCGGCATCTCGGTCGCGCGGGCGGGCAGTCCCGCTGCGGGCCGACTGGTCCGGGTCAACCGCGCAATGTCCGAGATCACCGGTTACAGCCGGGCCGATCTGTTGACCATGTCGCTCTCCGACTTGACGCATCCGGCGGAGCGCCGATCCCACGCCGATCGATTCACCGCGCTCCGCGCCGATCGAACAAGCTACGCGGCGGTCGACCGCCGGTGGATCACCGCCGACGGCCGGGAGATCTGTGTCGAGGTCAGCATCACCGCGATGTCCTCGGATCGATCCGGCTACGTGGTCGCGATGGTGGAGGACGTCACCGCCCGCAAACGAGCGGAGGCCCGGTTGTCGGAGCTGGACCTGCACGACCCACTGACCGGCCTACCCAACCGGCTGCTCCTGCTCGACCGCATCGATCAGGCGCTGCTTGAGGCGGAAGCCGCCGCACGCAATGTGGCAGTGCTCTATGTCGACCTCGACGAGTTCAAGGCGTTCAACAACGCGGCCGGCCACCTGGCCGGCGATCAACTCCTGACCCGAGTGGCCGAGCGCATTCGTCGCCTCGTCCCGCCGGGTCACACGGTCAGCCGGATCGGCGGCGACGAGTTCGTGATCGTCTGTCCCGGGGTGAACGACGTGGCGGCGGTCCAGGCAACCGCGCAGTCGATCCTGCTGGCCATCGCCGAACCGTTTCCGGAAGTCGGCGGATATCGGATCAGCGCCAGCATCGGGGTGGGCGTCTCCGCACCCGGCCAGACCGCGGCCGAGCTGCTCAAGTGCGCGGACGACGCGATGTATGCGGCGAAAGACGACGGGAAGAATCAGGTGCGAGCCGCTCACCGCGCCGACGGTCGAGCCCTCACCCGCACCACTCGTGCCGCTCGCCACCAGCGCATCGAGACCGAGCTGGCGTTCGCGCTCACCCGCGACGAGTTGGTGATGTGGGGGCAACCCGTCCTCAACCTCCGCACCGGGGCCGTCATCGCGGTCGAGACTCTGCTCCGTTGGAACCACGTCACCCGCGGTCTGCTGATCCCGGCGGAGTTCCTCGACGTCGCGGAGACCAGCGACCTGATGAAACCGATCGGCCGCCGGGTGCTGTTCGAGTCCACTCGGATCGCCGCGAATTGGGAGCGGCCGGACGGCTGCGCTCCGCCCGTGGTCTTCGTCAACATCTCCGGTCGACAGTTGGAGACGGCCAGCCTGCGCGGCGACGTGCTGAATGCGCTGGACGCCGCGGGCCTGCCGGCTCATCGGCTGGTGCTCGAACTGACCGAGACCTTCACTCCGCTGATCACCGGCGGCCTGCTCAAGGACCTCGACGACCTTCGCAGCCGGGGGGTCCGAATCGCCATCGACGACGTCGGGACCGGATACTCCAGCCTGACCCGGCTGACCGAACTGCCGGTCGACATCCTCAAGATCGATCGCAGCTTCACCGCGTGCATCGGGGCGAAAGCCGCCTGCGAGGCGGTCGTCAAAGCGATCATCAGCATCGGCCGGTCGCTGCACCTGCAAGTCGTGGCCGAGGGAGTCGAGACTGTCGAGCAGGCCGAGGCATTGGCGGAATTCGGGTGCGACACCGTCCAGGGCTTCCTGTTCGGCAGGCCGAGCCCCGAGGACGAACTCGGCCGACTGGTCAACCGGGCGGACCTGTACCCGAGGCGACCACCGGTCATCCCGGCGTCCCGAACACCACCGAGCGAGCGAGCCTCGGTCGACCGAGTGCGGTGAGTCGCGAATCGGCCGGGGCCCGGTCGGGCCCCGATCAGCCGGCGGCAGGCCCGCCACCCGCCCGCCGAATGGTTTCACCGTCGGGTCGACCCTGGAAAAATCGGTCCAAGACCGCTCCGAATACGGGCTCCGTCGGGTCGGCGAGCTGGAACAGGGTCATCGACGAATGTAACTTCTGGGCATCGATCACCCCGAAGATGGCTTCTGCAGACGAGTTCTCGGTCTGCGCGACCACCCCCGCGCTGATCCGCAACCGATCGCCGAGCACCTCGTGCGCCAGATAGCTGCGCGCCTCGTCGAGTCCGGGCACGGCGTATCGACGAGACATCTCACTCATGCCGAGACCGCCGATCTGTGGAAAGACGAACCACATCCAATGGCTCGTCTTGCGGCCGCGGCGCAGTTCCTGCAGAGCCCGCTCGAAGGTCCCGGCGGCATCCTGTGCGACGACGAAGCGATCGAGATCATGCGGATCATCCAGTGCCATGCACCTGTCATACCAGGGAGACGCAGCTCACGGCACCTCCCAGCGTGCCGATCTCGCCGAGCCAACCCGCGCCGCTACCCTCGACACGACATGCCGCCCCGGCGTTGGTACGACGGGGGCCACCAGCGCCGCGGCGTCGGCGAGCCCGCGTTGCTCGTCGAGATCGTCACCGCGGTCCTCGCCGAGCAAGTCTTGTGGCGCGCCGATCACCGGCGGGTGTACGTCGCGGGCCTTTCGGCGGGCGGCGCGATGGCGCTGATCCTGGCCACGACCTACCCCGACGTCTTCGCCGCTGCCGGGGTGCACTCGGCCACCGCTTATCGATCGGCCCGCGGCGGCTTCGCCGCATTGCGCGCGATGTCGGCGCAGGCCGCACCGTCCGTTGCGGTGATCGACTCCGAGATGGCGCCCGTGGTGCTCCTGCACGGCACACAGGACCAAGTGGTGCGCCCCCCCAACGCCGACCGCATCGTCGATCAGTGGCTGGAATCGCGAGCCACCGCGGGTCGGCCGAGTAACGTGCTGAGCCGGATCCGGCCGCTCGCCTCGACCCGAGCGTTGCTGGTGAACGGTAGACACTGCCTTCGGACGCGGTGGTACACCGCGGCCGGACGACGCGTTCTCGAGTATTGGCGGATCGACGGGCTCGGACACGCCTGGTCCGGAGGACGTTCCGGCGGTTCGTTCGTCGACCGAGACGGGCCCTCAGGGGTCTCGGTGATGTGGGCCTTCTTCTCCCGACACCGACTCCCCCGCGGAGTGCCGCACCACTCGTCCGTGTGAGCCGCGCCGGCGCGGCGCAAGCGGTGGACCCGTGATGAAGCTCTCCGCCCAGCGGGCCACCCCGCCCGGCTGGCGCGATGATCTGGTGGGCATATCCCTCCCGGGTGCTCATGGGCACCGCATCTGCTACGGAAAGAGTTCTCAGTGAACGTGAGCCATAATCTTCAGACCAGCGCACTAGGCGCCCGACGGGCGGGACGATGACGACGACGCAGCGCGTCTGGCCCGGCACCCCGTATCCGCTCGGCGCGAACTACAACGGAACCGGCACCAACTTCGCGCTCTTCTCCGAGGTGGCCACCGCTGTGGAGTTGTGCCTCTTCGATGCCGACGGCACCGAGACCCGGTATGCGCTGACTGAGCGAGACGCCTTCGTCTGGCACGGCTACCTGCCGCACGTCGGTCCCGGCCAGCAGTACGGCTACCGAGTGCACGGTCCCTACGAACCGGAGAACGGCCACCGCTGCAATCCGAGCAAGCTGCTACTGGACCCGTATGCGCGCGCCATCGAGGGTGACATCGACTGGTCCCAGTCCTGCTTCTCCTACACCTTCGGCGAAGAGGACTCGTTCAACGACGAGGACTCGGCGCCGCACATGAGCAAATCCGTGGTGATCAGCCCCTTCTTCGACTGGGAGAGCGATCGGCACCCGCGCATCCCCTACTCGAACACCGTCATCTACGAAGCCCACGTCAAGGGCCTCACCGAGACCCACCCCGGCATACCCGAGGACATTCGGGGAACGTACGCCGCGCTGGCCCACCCGGTGATGATCGAACACTACAAGCGGCTCGGGGTGACCGCGGTCGAGCTGATGCCGGTGCACCAGTTCGTGCACGACAGCCACCTCGCCGATCGCGGCATGCGCAACTACTGGGGCTACAACACCATCGGCTTCTTCGCTCCGCACAACGATTACTCGTCGCAGGGCCAGAACGGCCAGCAGGTGCAGGAGTTCAAGGCCACCGTCAAGGCGCTCCACGAGGCCGGGCTCGAGGTCATCCTCGATGTGGTCTACAACCACACCGCCGAGGGCAATCAACTGGGCCCGACACTGTCGTTCCGGGGTATCGACAACGCCGCCTATTACCGGCTGGTCGACGGCGACGCCAAGCATTACTACGACACCACCGGTACCGGCAACACGCTACTGATGAAGCATCCGCATGTGCTGCAGTTGATCATGGACTCGCTGCGGTACTGGGTGTTGGAGATGCACGTCGACGGGTTCCGATTCGACCTGGCCAGCTCGCTGGCTCGTCAGTTCCACGAAGTGGACCGGCTGTCGGCCTTCTTCGATCTGGTTCAGCAGGATCCGGTGATCAGCCAGGTCAAGCTCATCGCCGAACCGTGGGACATCGGCGAGGGTGGTTACAACGTCGGCGGTTTCCCGCCGTTGTGGACGGAGTGGAACGGCGCCTACCGCGACACCGTTCGGGACTTCTGGCGCGGCGAGGAGTCGACGCTGAGCGAGTTCGCCTCCCGATTCACCGGTTCCGCAGATCTGTACGAGTCGGACGGTCGGCGGCCGCACGCATCGATCAACTTCGTCACCGCACACGACGGCTTCACCATGCACGATCTCGTCTCCTACAACGAGAAGCACAACGACGCCAACGGTGAGGGCGGCAACGACGGCGAGAGCAACAACTCGTCGTGGAACTGCGGCGCCGAGGGTGAGACCGACGACCCGAAGGTGTTGGCGCTGCGCGAACAGCAGAAGCGCAACCTGTTGGCGACGATGCTGCTGTCGCAGGGTGTCCCGATGATCCTGCACGGCGACGAGATGGGTCGCACCCAGCAGGGCAACAACAACGTGTATGCACAGGACAACGAACTGGCCTGGGTGGACTGGGAGCGGGCGGCGGAGTTCGAATCGCTCACCGACTTCGTGGGCACACTGACCGCATTGCGGCACGCTCACCCAGTGTTGCGCCGCCGCAGGCACTTCCGCGGTCGTGGACTCAATGATGAGGGCTTGTCCGACATCGGCTGGTTCACCCCGAGCGGCGACTGGATGACGCCGGAGGACTGGGACACCGCGCACGTCAAGTCCGTGTCCGTCTTCCTGAACGGGGAGGCGATCCACGAGCCGGACGACCGCGGCGAGCCTGTCGTCGACGACTCGTTCTTCGTACTGTTCAACGGTCACTACGAGTCCCTCGAATTCACCCTCCCGGACATCGGCGCGGGTGAGTCGTGGACGGTGGAGTTCGATACCAGTCAGGAGCCCGGCGAAGAGCCGGTGTCGGTCGAGACGGCCGAGGCGTTCACGGTCGAGGCGCGATCGGTGATGCTCCTGCGGCGCACCGACTGACAGTTCCCCCTCGTCGACGGGGGCGGGGCGGGCTCGGATGAAAGATCCGGTCCGCCCCGCGCTTCGGTCGGACCGCGCTCGTCCGGCGGCTCGCGCGCAGCGGTTCGGGTACGGCTCAGTTAGCCGCCAGCGCAGGGAAGACCAGCGCGGGGAGGTCGGCCGCACGCCACCGCTCAGGTCACGAGCCGAGAGTTCGATGGCTGCGACGGCCTCGCCACCGGGCCCGAACATGACCTGTAGGGGCGGTAGTTGTACTGTGCCGCCGATCTCTCCAGGTTCCAAGCACACCGTTCCACTCAGCGGTACACCAGATCTACGAGCAGCCAGTGGTTTAGTGGAGGTGACCGCCGGGCACCAGATGGGCGGTTCGGGGGTAGCGATCGTCGGTTCGACGGTCGGGGAGAAGAGGAGTTCGACCGTGGTCGATGTACAGAAGGTCTTCACCGTCAGCAAGCCGATGGCCGAGGTCCAAGGCTATTTGAAGGATTTCGCCCGCGCTGAGGAGTGGGACGCAGGGACGGTCTCCTGCTCGCAGAAGACGTCGGGGCCGGTGGACATCGGCACCGAGTGGAACAACGTGTCCACCTTCAAGGGCAAGGAGACCGAGTTGACCTACCGCCTGACCCGCGCCGACCCCGATCACCTCCAGTTCGTCGGCGACAACAAGACGGTGACCTCGACCGATGACATCTCGTTCGTCGCGGTGTCGGGCGGTACCGAAGTCACCTACCACGCCGACTTCGAATTTCACGGGATCGCCAAGCTCGCCGCCCCTTTCCTGCGCGGCGACCTGGAGGAGCTGGGCGACAAGACGCAGGAGCAGATGACGCGCGTGATCAACGCGTTGTAGGCCGGGCCGGTGGTCGGTCGGCTGGTCACCAGGCCCCGACTGCCAGCTTGACGGCCAGCGCGAATCCGGCCACACCGATCACCACTCGGAGCGGTGCGGCGGGCGCTCGGCGAACCACTATCGGGCCGACCCGTGAACCGAGTAGGCAGCCGATGCTCAGCGGCACCACGGCACTCCACTGCACCGGTGCCAGCACGATGAACGCCACCGCGGCCACCGAGTTGGCGATGCCGAGCAGGACGATCTTCGCCGCGTTGGCGTTCGGCAGGGTGGCGTTGGTGGTGTGCAACAGCAGCGCCATCACCAGCACCCCCGCGGCCGCACCGAAATAGCCGCCGTAGACGGTGATCAGGAAGAGCAGCACCGCCTGCCCGGCGCTGGGACGCAGCCGTCCCCCGGTAACACCGGTGACTTCGGCGGTACCGGCGGGGCGCCGCCGTCGCGGCAGCAGGATGGTCAGCGACGCCAGCCCCAGCAGCACGGGCACCACCTTCTCGAAGGCGCCCGCCGGCGTGGTCAACAACAGCGCAGCCCCGACGGCGCCGCCGAGTAGCGCCACCGGAGTCAGCGCCGCCAGTTGAGGTCGCTGACCCTTCAGCTCCGGACGCGATCCGACCACACCGCCGACGGTGGTGAACACCAGGGACACGGTGTTCGTGACATTGGCGGTCACCGGCGGCAGACCTATCGCCAACAGCGCCGGATAGGTGGCCAGCGACGCCAGTCCGGCGATACTGCCGGCCAAGCCGCCGCCGACGCCGGCCACGAGGATGAAGAGGAACTCGGCGGCGGGCACCGGCTCAGCTTTCCAGCTTCGGGCGCCGATGACACACTCCTTGACCAGCGGCCACTGTTCGAGTCGGCCCGGCTGAAGGAGATCAGGTGACCGACCGCCCCCGGAACCGGGAAATCACGCTCCGCTTCCTGGCCGCCCCCACCGATGTCGCGTTGCTCACCTCGACCGCCGTCGCGGGTGGCCGAGTCCTGGAGTGGATCGACAAGGCGGCTTATGCCTGCGCGGTGGGCTGGAGCGGTGGTTACTGCGTCACGGCGTACGTCGGCAATGTCAGTTTCAACCGCCCGATTCACAGTGGTGAACTGGTCGAGGTGTTGGCCACACTGGTGTTCACCGGGCGCTCCAGCATGCACGTCGAGGTGTTGGTGTCGGCCGCCGACCCGCAACACGGGGACTACTCCCCCGCCACCTCCTGCACGGTCGTCTTCGTCGCGATCGGGGACGGGGGCAGACCGATCCCGGTCCGGCAGTGGGAACCGGTCACCGACGACGACCGGCAGCGGGCGACCGTGGCCGGCAAGAAGATCACCCTGCGCTCGGACATCGAAGCCGCCATGCGGGAGCAGACCTACTCGGACGCGAGCACTGATCCCGGCGCCAGCACGGCCCCCGAGGCGGTGCTCCGCTTCCTGGCCGCCCCCACCGACGTCAATTGGGGCGGCAAGACCCACGGCGGCACCGTGATGCGCTGGATCGATGAGTGCGCCTTCGTCTGCGCGACCGGATGGAGTGGTCAGCGGAGCATCGCCGCGTACTCCGGGGGCATCCGCTTCTACCGACCGATCCAGATCGGCCATCTGGTCGAGGTGCGAGCCCGACTGCTCTACACCGGACGCAGCAGCATGCACATCTCGGTGCACGTGCGGTCCGGCGATCCCAGGTCGGGCGAGATGGCGCTCACCACACACTGTCTGACCGTCTTCGTGGGTCTGGACGAGGAGGGTCGGGCGACGCCGGTTTCGACCTTCACTCCCAGCACCGACGAGGATCGCCGGTTGGAGGCGCACGCCCTGCACCTGGTAGAACTGCGCGGCCAGCTCGCCCCGCCCTACCCCCATTGAAGCCTCCGACCGGGACCCCGCGAGCTCGGTCAGGCGTTGTCGGCGTCGGGATCGAACACGTGCATGGCGGCTTCCTCGGCGCTGGCGGCGCCACCGGCGAAGCCGAAGTCCGTCGCGATCAGACTCTTCTCGGTGTCGCCGTAACCGCCGTCGGTGTCCACCAGCCGACCGGCGCGCTCGTCGCCGACCTCGAGCGCCTCGATCTCGGCATCGTCTCTGGCCGCGGCGAGCACGTCGACATCGGGTTCCTCGGCCGCCAGCAGCTCGTCCAGACTGAGCCCGGCGGCCTCCTCCGCCTCGGTCGGGATCTTGGTCCGCGGTTCGTAATCCGGCGGGGAGTAACCCTCGTCCAGGGGATCCGCCAACCCGCGATCCATCAGAGTGTCGCCCTGTGTGAGCTGCTCGTTCTGATCCTCGGCGCCGTCGTTGCTGTCAAGATCGGGGTTGGTGCCGTCCTGTGCACTCACTTCGACGCTCTCCTCGGTTCCATGGAACGTTTCGCTCACTGACCCCATCCTTTCGCCCATCCTGTCGCACGGGCCGCCCGTGGGCAGCGCGGCGATTCCCGGCGGCACCGCCGTCCGCCTTCGCTCTACCCGGAGTGTGCGCGGCCCACCCGGATCCTGCGCGGCCTACCCGGAGAGCTCGTCCCGCAGAATCGGCAGCATCATCCGGAGGGCGAGCCCGCGATGCGACCGCTCGTCCTTCTCGACCGCCGCCAGTTCCGCCGAGGTACGACCGTCGCCGTCGCCTGGAACGAAGAGCGGGTCGTAACCGAAGCCGTTGGCCCCACGAGGTTCTCGCAACACCCGGCCACGCCACTCGGCCCGCTTCAGCCGGGGTGGGTGGTCGGGGTGCGCCAGTGCCAATGCACAGATGAAGGCGGCGCCGCGGCGCTCGTCGGGGACGTCGGTCAACTGAGCGAGTAGCAATGCGTTGTTGGCACCGTCGTCGCCGTGTCGGCCGGCCCAGCGGGCGGACAGCACTCCCGGCATGCCGTTGAGCGCATCCACCGCGAACCCGGAGTCGTCGGCCAACGCCCACTCACCGGTCGCCCGCGCGGCGTGCACCGCCTTGTCGAGCGCGTTCGCCTCGAATGTCGCGCCCGTCTCCGGTTCCTCGGCGAAGTCGGCGACGTCGGGCAGCCCCAGCACGGTGACCGAATCGCCGAGCAGCCGCCGCAATTCGGCCAGTTTGCCGCTGTTGCGGGTGGCGAGCAGAACCCTGGGCATCAGCGGCGCCTCGTCGGTAGCGGCTTCGGGTAGGGCGCGGCCAGCACCTCGCGCTGAAGGGCGGTCAGCCGGGCGATACCGTCGAGAGCGACGTCCAGCATCGTGTTCAAGGTGCTCCGGGCGAAGGTCGCGCCCTCGCCGGTTCCCTGTACCTCGACGATGGTCCCGGTCTCCGTGGCGACGACGTTCATGTCCACCTCGGCCCGTGAGTCCTCCTCGTACGGGAGGTCGAGCCGGACCCGGCCGCCCACCACACCGACCGACACCGCGGCGACCTGGCAGGAGAGCGGATTCGGGTCGGCGAGCGAACCCGCGGCGTTCAGCCAGGTGACGGCGTCGGCAAGCGCGACGTAGGCGCCGGTCACGGCGGCCGTCCGGGTCCCGCCGTCGGCCTGCAGTACGTCGCAGTCGACGGCGATCGTGTTCTCGCCGAGCGCGGCCAGGTCGATACACGCCCGCAGCGACCGGCCGATCAACCGGCTGATCTCCTGGGTGCGGCCGCCGATCCGGCCCTTGACCGACTCGCGGTCGTTGCGGTCGTGAGTCGCCGACGGGAGCATCGCGTACTCGGCGGTGACCCACCCGAGCCCGCTGCCCTTGCGCCACCGCGGCACGCCCGGGGTGGCCGAGGCGGCACAGATCACCTTCGTGCCACCGAATTCCACCAACACCGAACCGGCGGGATGGATCTGGAACCCGCGACTGAATGCGACCGGCCGCAGTTCGTCGTCGGCGCGGCCGTCGAGACGGGCGATGTTCGGGACACTCTCCTGGCGAACCATGGCACCCAGGTTAGTGGGCCACTCCGGAGCCTACGGACGCCAGCTGCGCGACCTCGCCGATCTCCGGACCGAGGAAGCGGCGGCCGAGCCGGTGGAACGGCTCCGGGTCGCCGGTGGCGAGGAATTCGTGCGGCTGCGCGGGCCGGTCCCCCGCGGCCAGCATGCCGCGCTGGGTGAGCAGCCGATAGACGTCTTTGGCGGTTTCTTCGGCGCTGTTGACCAGGGTCACCTCCTCGCCCATGACCAGCGACAACACACCGGTCAGCAGCGGATAGTGCGTGCAGCCCAGCACCAGGGTGTCGATCCGCTGGTGCTGCAGCGGAGCGAGGTAGGACTCCGCGAGGCCGACCACCTGGCGGCCGGAGGTGATACCGCGTTCGACGAAATCCACGAAGGACGGGCAGGCCGCCGAGTCCACCTGCACGTCGGAGGCCACCGAGAACGCGTCCTGGTACGCGCCGGAGGAGATCGTCGCCGACGTGCCGATGACGCCCACCCGGCCGGTCTTGGTGGCGGCGATCGCCCGTCGCACCGCAGGCCGGATCACCTCCACGACGGGGACGTCGTAGCGCTCCCGCGCGTCGGCCAGGCAGGCCGCCGACGCCGTGTTGCAGGCGATCACCAGCATTTTGACCCCGCTGTCGACCAGCTGGTCGGCGACGGCCAGCGCGTGCCGACGCACCTCGGCGATCGGGAGCGGGCCATAGGGTCCGTTCGCGGTGTCCCCCACGTACCGGATCTGTTCGCCGGGCAGCTGATCGAGCACCGCGCGGGCGACCGTCAAGCCGCCCATCCCCGAGTCGAAGATGCCGATCGGGGCGTCGCTCACGAGGCGGACACCGGCCGCCGGGAGCGGCCCCCGTCGGCCTTGGCGGTCAGGAATGCGGCGAGCACTCCGCCCAGGGCCCCGAACAGATGGCCCTGCCACGAGATTCCGTTCGCCCCCGGCAGTACACCCCAGAAGATGCCACCCCAGCCGGCGAGTAACACCAAACCGACCAGGAGCTGCCACAGGTTGCGGGTGAAGACACCGCGGACCACCAGATAGGCCAGCCAGCCGAAGACGACCCCGGAGGCACCCACGACCACCGAGTTGTCGCCACCGGTGAGCCACACCCCGATCCCCGAGGTCAGCCACACCAACGCGGTCACGGCGATGAACTGCCGCACGCCGTGCACCATGACCAGGAAGCCGAAGATGACCAGCGGGACTGCGTTGCTGAGCAGGTGCCCCCAGCTCGCGTGCACCAGCGGCGCAGTCAGCACGCCGATCAGGCCGTCGAGGCGACGGGGCTCGATGCCGGCATAGGTGTTGAGCCAGTCCGCGGGGAACGAGTTGACCGCCTGCACCACGGTCATCACGACGACCAACGCCAACGGCACGATCACCGCCTGCTGCCACCGACGGGGAAGGAGGTCGGCGCTCGACCGCTTGGCGGACCGGGATGCGGCACCTGAGACGGGGCTGGACACGGGGAATGTCATGCCTTCCAGGCTACCGACGAGCGGTGTTCACCGGCACCGGGCGAACCCGGAACGACACCCGATCGACACCCGGGGAGAACCCCGAGGCGCCGGCGATGCGGTCAGTCGGTCAGGGCGGTCACCAGCGAGTCCTGGACAGCCGACAGCCAGCGGTACACCCCGTAGGCGGCGGCCCCGGTCTCCCCCAGTTCGGGTTGGTCCAGATCCGGCTCCGCGTCGTCGCCCACGATGCCCAGCCGTACCCCGAGTGCGAGCCGTACGTCGTTGAGCGCGGTCAGCCAGTGATCGGCGGTCTCCTCGGTCAACCGCACCGTCCCACCGCCGAGCGGGAGCGAATCGAGCATCACGACGGCTGCCCGGTCCTTGGCGGCGATCAATTCGGGCTCGTACAGCACCCGCAGACCCCCGGCGAGCCGCTCGTCGCCGCGATGGAAGTCCGGGAGGAGCCGGGCCAACGCGGGGTCGGTGGGCGCGGAGCCCGGCGCGGTGGGCATTCCGGTCAGTGAGTTCAGCGGGTCCTCGGGCGCTTCGGCGCGACGCTGCGCGAGGAGCTGCCGCACCTGGTCCACCACGTTGGCCAGCAGTTGCGCCTCGTCCGGTTGGAGGGTGAGCGTGAGTCGACCCATGCGGCGGCGGAAACCGGGCATCAGACGTCCTGCTGCAGGGTCGCCCAGAGTCCGGCTCCCTGGAGTTTGACGACGTCGGCCTCCATCTGCTCACGGCTGCCGCTGGACACCGCCGCCCGGCCCTTGTGGTGTACGTCCATCATCAACTTCTCGGCCGTGGGCTTCGGGTGGCCGAGCAGCTTCATGAAGACGTAGGTCACGTAGGACATCAAGTTCACCGGGTCGTTCCACACGATCGTCACCCAGGGCAGCTGCGGCGCGATCACCTCGTCGGTCTGCCGGATGACCTCGGTAGTCGGTGCTGTCACCCGTCCAGTCTGGCACCATCGGCGACCCGGACACCAGCCGCCGGATCACGCCGAGGTCACTAGGCTGCTGAGACTATGACGCCTCCCGCAGCGGCCGCCCGGTCCACCGCGCTGATGACCGACCACTACGAGCTGACCATGCTGCAGGCGGCGTTGCGGGACGGCACGGCGGATCGGGTGTGCACCTTCGAGGCATTCACCCGCCGGTTGCCCGACGGCCGCCGGTACGGAGTGGTCGCCGGCATCGGTCGAATCGTGGACGCGATATCCGACTTCCGTTTCGGCGACGGGGAATTGGCACGGCTCCGCGGTGTCCTCGACGAACGCACGATCGACTTTCTGGCGGGGTACCGATTCGACGGTGACATCGACTGCTACCCCGAGGGTGAACTCTTCTTCCCCGGGTCACCGATCCTCACCGTGCGCGGCACCTTCGGGACGGCGGGCATCCTGGAGACCCTCATCCTCTCCATCCTCAACCACGACTGCGCGGTTGCCGCCGCCGCCGCCCGGATGGTCTCGGCCGCCGACGGGCGGCCGTTGATCGAGATGGGCGGCCGGCGCGCACACGAGGAGGCCGCCGTCGCCGCCGCCCGTGCTGCGTATCTGGCCGGATTCGCCGCGACGTCCAACCTGGAGGCGGGTCGTCGCTACGGCATCCCGACCGGAGGCACCGCGGCGCACTCGTTCACCCTGCTGCACGACAGCGAGGAGGCGGCGTTCCGGTCTCAGGTCGCCGCGCTCGGCACCAAGACGACCCTGCTGGTCGACACCTATGACATCAGTCGCGGCATCACCACCGCGATCCGGGTGGCCGGTCCGGAGTTGGGCGCCATCCGGATCGACTCCGGCGACCTCGGGGTGCTGGCCAGGGCCTCCCGTCGACAACTGGACGGCCTGGGAGCTCAGCAGACCCGCATCGTGCTGTCCGGTGACCTCGACGAATACGCCATCGCCGCGCTACGCGCCGAGCCCGTGGACACCTACGGAGTCGGCACGTCGGTGGTCACCGGTTCCGGCGCACCGACGGCCGGCATGGTCTACAAGCTGGTCGAGGTGGACGGCCGGCCGGTCGCGAAGCGGAGCGACAACAAACGGTCGTTCGGCGGCCGGAAGCTGGCCCTGCGCCGGTACAAGGACACCGGCACCGCCACCGAGGAGGTCGTGTTCCTGGCCTCCGGGGAGCCACCGGAGGCCGCCGAGTTCGACCGCCTGCTCGCCCGCCCGCTGATGCGCGCCGGTGAGCCGGTGCCGAATCTGCCCACGCTGGAGGAGTCGCGCCGGGTTCTCGCCGACGCGCTGGTCTCACTACCGTGGGCCGGTCTGAAGTTGTCCCGCGGGGAGCCCGCGATTCCGACCACCAACCTGGTGCCGTGAGTGCCGGCCGCCGCTCGATCGGGCAGAACTCATCGGGACCTGAGGAGATCTTCGACATGACACAGACGTACACACCGTCGACCGCGTTGGTCGTGGTCGACATGCAGCGCGACTTCGCCGACCCGGCCGGTTCGCTCTACGTCCAGGGCGGTGAGCAGACCCTTGCGGGGATCAACGCGGAGATAAGGGCCGCGACGGACGCCGGTGCGACCGTCGCCTACACCCAGGACTGGCACCCGGCCAGCACACCGCACTTCGCCAAAGACGGCGGACTGTGGCCGGTGCACTGCGTGATGGACACCGCCGGCGCCGCCCTGGTCGAGGGGTTGACAGTGAGCGGGCCGGTCGTGCAGAAGGGATCCGGGCCCGAGGACGCCTATTCCGGCTTCTCTGTCCTCAACCTGGCCGACGGCAGCACCACGGGGACGGCCCTGTCCACCATCCTCGACGAGAACGGCGTGATGTCCATCGTGGTGGTCGGGCTGGCCGGCGACTGGTGTGTGAAGGCCACCGCGGTGGAAGGGGTCAAGCTGGGATACGACGTGACCGTCCCGCTCGCGCTGACCCGGTTCGTCGAACTCGAAGCGGGCGACGGCGACCGCGCAGTCGAGCAGATGAGGGCCGCCGGCGTGACGCTGGTCTGAACCGGGGCCCAGCCGGCCGGGCCCGCCGGGTCAGATCAGGCGCGCGTCGCCGATCACGGTGACGGTGCCGGGTGCGATCTCGGTGAACCCGGCGTCGCGGACCGCGACCAGGCGGCGGGCCCACTCCGCGTCGAGCCGGACGGCGACGAGCAACGACTCCCAGTCCGGTTCGGTGCGTCGACGCACGACGGTCGGCAGGCCGGCGGCCCACCACCGATCCAGTGCGGTCCGGTCGCGCGCCGCGAGTAACGCGGCGGTGATCATCCCGGCGTGGCCGGTCTGCGCCATCAGCTTGCCGGTGGTCATCCCGACGTGTTCGGGCACGTTCAAGATCAACGATCCCGGCGCCGCCGCGGGATCACCGGTGTCCGCATCCGATCCGGCGGCAGCCAGGTCAACCGGGACGTCGGTGCCGCCGACCTGCAGCTTGGCGATCCGCTTGTCCAGATTGTCGACCGGCCCCGGAACCAGCGCCCGCACCTCGGCGGCGCCCAGCCGCACGGTGATCCCGGGCAGCTCCGCGATCGCCTCCCACTGGCCGGCGCGAGCTCGCCGGGTCACCTTGCGGATGTGCGCCGCGACGTACTCCCCGACCGCACCGTGCCAGTCACCGCCCTCCGCAGATCGCTGGTCCAGGCACACCGCGGTGGCCGCGATGGACGCCGCGGCCAGCGCCTCGGACCACAGCGGCGGTCGGTCGCGTTCCATCCGGAGGACGAGCTGCATCGCCCGGACGTCCACGGCCGCCTCCTGCCGGTCGGCCGCCACCTCTGCGGCGGTCAGATTCAACCAGTGGGCGTGCCGCGCGGCCAACGGTGCCAACACGTCGCCGCCGGTCACGACAGCGGTACCCGACGCAGCGTGCCGTCGGCGGCGTCGGCGGCTTCGACCTCCGCCCGGGTGATGCCCAGGATGAAGAGCACCGGGTCCAGGAAGGGTTGATTCAACGTCGTATCGGCGAACTCGGCGACGATCGGCTTGGCGTTGAAGGCGATTCCGAGGCCTGCCGCACTGAGCATGTCGATGTCGTTGGCGCCGTCACCGACGGCCACCGTCTGGTTGAGCGGCACCCCGAACTGCATGGCGAAACGGGCCAACGCCCGTGCCTTGCCCTGCCGATCGACCACCTCCCCCACCACGCGGCCGGTTAGTTGACCGTCCACCACCTCCAGCGTGTTCGCTGCCACGAAGTCCAGTTCGAGTTCGTCGACCAGGTGCCGAGCGACCTGGGTGAATCCGCCCGAGACGATGCCGCAGCGGTACCCCAACCGCTTGAGGGTGCGGATGGTGGTGCGGGCGCCCGGCGTGAGTTCCAGGGACCGCCCGACCTCGTCTAGGACCGCCGCATCGAGCCCGGCCAACATGGCTACCCGCTCGTGCAACGACCGGGCGAAATCCAACTCGCCGCGCATCGCGGCCGCGGTGATCCGCTCGACGTCGGCACGGCGCCCGGTCCGGTCGGCGAGGATCTCGATCACCTCGCCGGTGATCAGCGTGGAGTCGACGTCGAACACGATCAATCGCTTCGACCGCCGCGCGATGCCGGCCCGTTGCACGGCGATGTCGATGCCGGCTGCGGCCCCGACGTCGGCCACCGCGCGCCGGAGCTGTTCCTCATCGGGCACCGCGACGGTCAACTCCAGCCCGGTGACCGGGTAGTCGGCGACCCGCTTGATGGTCTCGATGTTGACGCCCAGGGCACCCAGTCGGCCCGCCAGTGCGGCCACTGCGGTCGCCTGCAGTGGCCGGCCCATCACCACCAGCACATGGGTGACGGCCGCTCTGGTCTCGGCGTGGCCCGGGCCGACCAGGATGGAGACCGACATACCGACGTCGCGCATCGTCGACTGGACGTGCGCCTCCAGGGTGGCCGGGTCACCCGGCGTCGCGACCACCACCCCGAGGGTCAGTTGCCCCCGCACCACCACCTGCTCGACGTCGAGAACATCGACGGCGTGGGCGGCGAGCACGGTGAACAGCGCCCCCGTCACCCCTGGATGGTCTCGTCCGGTGACCGTCATCAGCACTGCGCTGTGCGTCACGCTCTCCCCGTCATCGCGTCGACACGACAAATCCCGCTGTCAGCTGACGCTGAACGAGCGGGACTTGTCGGTGTGATCAGTTACTGGCTGCGCTCTTCGTCATCAGTGACCGGAGCTGTCCGGCGCGTGCTCCGGGATCTTCAGGTGGGCTGTCGCCTCCATGTGGTCCAGCCCCTTCCACTCGCGGTGCGGGTGGGCCTCGCTGCGCATCCGCTCCATCATGTGCGGGTGATGCAGTTCGAATGCCGGGCGCTCGGAGCGGATCCGGGGCAGCGACAGGAAGTTGTGCCGCGGCGGCGGCGACGTGGTCGCCCACTCCAGCGAGTTGCCGTAGCCCCAGGGGTCGTCGGCGCCGGTGATCTCGCCGTGACGGAACGATTTCACCACGTTGTAGATGAACGGCAGCGTGGAGAAGCCGAGGATGAAGGAGCCCACGGTCGAGAACGTGTTCATGAACGTGAAGCCGTCAGTCGGCAGATAGTCGATATAGCGGCGCGGCATGCCCGTGTTGCCCAGCCAGTGCTGGATGAGGAACGTGGCGTGGAAGCCGATGAACGTCAGCCAGAAGTGCCACTTGCCCAGCCCCTCGTCGAGGAACCGGCCGGTCATCTTCGGGAACCAGAAGTAGATGCCGGCGTAGGTGGCGAAGACGACCACCCCGAACAGCACGTAGTGGAAGTGCGCCACCACGAAGTAGCTGTCCGAGACGTGGAAGTCCAGCGCCGGGGCGGCCAGCAGGATGCCGGTCAGGCCACCGAAGAGGAAGGTGACCAGGAACCCGGCGGCGAACAGCATCGGGGTCTCGAAGGTCAGCTGACCCTTCCACATGGTGCCGATCCAGTTGAAGAACTTCAGCCCGGTCGGCACCGCGATGAGGAACGTCATCAGTGAGAAGAACGGCAGTAGCACCGCACCGGTGGCGAACATGTGGTGCGCCCAGACGGCCACGGAGAGAGCGGCGATCGAAATCGTGGCGTACACGAGCCCGCGGTAGCCGAAGACCGGTTTGCGGCTGAATACCGGGATGACCTCGGAGATGATGCCGAAGAACGGCAACGCCAGGATGTAGACCTCGGGATGCCCGAAGAACCAGAACAGGTGCTGGAAGAGAATGGCCCCGCCGTTGGCCGGGTCGAATACGTGGGACCCGAAGTGTCGGTCCGCCGCGAGGCCGAACAGGGCGGCGGTGAGCACCGGGAAGGCGATCAGCACAAGCAGCGAGGTGACCAGGATGGTCCAGGTGAAGACCGGCATCCGCCACATCGTCATGCCGGGGGCACGCAGACACAGCACGGTGGTGATCATGTTGACGCCGCCGAGGATGGTGCCCAGACCACCGATCGCGAGGCCCATGATCCACAGGTCCCCACCGACGCCGGGCGAATTCTGAATGCCGGACAGCGGGGCGTACGCCGTCCAGCCGAACGCGGCGGCCCCGCCCGGGGTGATGAAGCCGAGCATCGCGATCGACGCACCGAACAGGTACAGCCAGTAGGAGAAGGCGTTCAACCGGGGGAAGGCCACATCCGGTGCGCCGATCTGCAGCGGCAGCACGAAGTTGGCGAATCCGAACACGATGGGCGTCGCGTAGAACAGCAGCATCGCTGTTCCGTGCATCGTGAACAGCTGGTTGTACTGGTCGTTGGACAAGAACTGCAGTCCCGGCCGCGCCAACTCCGCCCGCATGATCAGCGCCATCAGGCCGCCGATCATGAAGAACGCGAACGAGGTGGTGATGTACATCAACCCGAGCGTCTTGTGGTCGGTCGTTTTCAGCATGGCGAGGAACTTGGTCCCCCGGGAAGGCCGATGAATCGGAATCGGCCTACTCACCACAGGGCGAGGAGCGACGGCGGTCACTGAAGGTCCTCCAGCTGATCGGTGCATTGTGCGACCCGGATCAGTCCGGGCTAGCGACGAGCTTAGCCCGATCGCTCGCCGGGCACTCGGCAGGGCACCGCCGCGTTGGCGCTGTGTCCTGGAACGGCACCCGCCGTCATCGGAGTTCGCGATGCAACGCCCAGACGTGCGCCGCCGCGCGCTCCCAACTGAACTCCGCGGCCCGCAGCAGGCCCGCCGCTCGCAGCTCGTTCGCGAGCTCCGGATTCTTCAGCACCCGGTTGAGGGCGGCCGCCAGCGCGCCGGGGTCGTCGCGCGGTACGCACACGGTTGCCGTGCCGCCGACCTCCACCAGAGCCGGTGCGTCCGAGTGGATCACCGGGATCCCCGCGGCCATCCCCTCCAGCACCGGTAATCCGAAGCCCTCGGCCCGGGACGGCACCGCCAGCGCAGCGGCGCCGGCCAACACGCCGGCGAGCTGAGCGTCGGAGATCAGGCCGAGCAGATGCACCCGCTCGCCGGGCAGGCCGGCCGCCGCGGCCCACTGCCGGAGGTTGAGGTCTCCCCAACCGACTTGGCCGACGACCACCAGGTCCGCGTGGGCCGCGTCCACCTCGGCCATCGCGTCGATCAGGACGTCCAGCCCCTTGCGCGGTTCCAGGGTGGCCAGGCTGAGTACGTAGCGGTCCGGCAGCACCACACCGGGGATGTCGACCGGTGCGGGCAGGGCGGTCACGCCGTGGGGTATCACCCGGATCCGGCCGACCGCGGGTGGGAACAGTCCACCCAACTCCTGCGCGACGACCGCAGTGGGCACCACCAGGCAGTCGGCGAACCGGACCGCCCGCTCGATCATGGTGCGATGCCAGGCCACCCCGCGGGGAGTCAGCGTTTCAGGATGTGTCCACGGGACCGTGTCGTGAACGGTGACCACCAGCGGGCGGTTGCGCAGCAGGAGGGACCGGCGGCCGGGGGTCAACGGGGTGGTGGCGTGCACCGAGTCGCCCAGCGGCCACGGCGGCAGGCCGGCCAGCCACGCCTGGCTGAGTCCGCGAGCGCCCAGCGGCAGCCGGTGCGGCCCGTCGACGCCGTCGATGGCGGCCCGCGAGACGTCTGAATGCCAGGCGACCGCGGTACGCACTGTCCAGCCGTCCGGCGCCGACGACGCGAGGGCGGCGGTGATCTGCCGGGCGTACCGGCCGGTGCCGCCCGGTACCGCGGCCAGCAACTGCTCCGCGATGACCGTCAGGGTGGGCATCCGGCAGAGCCTACGGCGCGTGGAATGGGTGCCGCAGGGGTGGCGGGCTTGCGGCGCGGGCGCTGATGTCGCAGCGCGGGCGCTGATGTCGCGGCCGGGCGCTGATGTCGCAGCGCGGGCGCTGATGTCGCGGCGCGGGCGCTTGAACCGTCCGACGCGACCCTTTCTGTCGTTCGCGACTGATGCTTCAGTCGCAGCTGACAGTTCCGATCGCGTCTGACAGATTAGAGCTGACCCGAGGAGTCCAGATGACCACCGAAGCGCAGGGCAGCGGAACCAAGGACGACCCGTGGGTGCTGCGGACGCCCCCCGGCACCTCCGAGTACCGGATGTACCGAGACGACGAGGCGGATCCGCCGCAGCTCGTCTGCCAGGTCGGCAGCACCCGACTGACGTATGACGCGCGGGCTGTGTCGGAGCTGCACGCCATGCTCACCGCGCACGGCGACTGGGTCCCGCTCGGGGCGGCGGATGAGCAGAAGGCTGCTGCCGACGGCACCGTCGAGGCGTGGGGCAGGTCTCCGGAAAATCCGCGTAGTGGCTGGTACGGGCTTCGTAAGGGCTATCGCGGCCGGTTCGGCATGTATCTGCCGCCGCTACTGGAGGCGCTGGGTCTCGCCGAGCTCGAGCACAATCCGCGGAACAATCGGATGCGCGCCCGCTGAGTAGCCGTGGCTGCGCTGGATGCCGCACACCCAAACCGCACGCAGGCCCGGTTCAGTCCGCCTGCGGAGCCAGATCCGCCTCGCTCAGTGCGGCCGCGACTGCCGTCGCCTCCCGACCGATCTCGCGCAGCAGGCCGGCCAACACCACCCGGTATCCGACGAAGTGCAGATGCGGAGCCGACGCCACGGTGGCCGCGCCGGCGACCAGGGGTGCACCCTGCTCGTCCAGTACTTCGAGGTGTCCGACCAACTCGGTCAGCTCCGGCCGGAACCCGGTCGCCGCTATCACCAGGTCCGGATCGACGCTGGATCCGTCGACGAGCACGACGCGGTCGGGGGTGAATCGATCGACGGCCGGCACCACCGTGATCCGCCGCTGTTGCACCAACCGGACGAACCCGTGGTCGATGATCGGGACGCGGTGTTCGCGACGGAAGTGCTCGAAGCCGTTGTCGACGGGCGCGGTCAGCCCGAAGCGGGTCAGATCCGGGATGGCCAGTCGACGGAGCAGCCCGGTGAGCCGCGGCGCCACCCGCTCGGGCAGCTTGTCGACGACCAGCCCCAGCAGCTGCACGGGCACGCCCAGCACCGTTCGCCGAACGATCGCGGGCGGGGTGCGGACGGACAGCTGCACGGCTGCGCCCACATCGGCCAGCTCGGCGGCGATCTCGGTCGCCGAGTTTCCCGCACCGACGACGAGCACCGTTTGGCCGGCGATCGCGGTCGCCTCGCGGTAGTCCGCCGAGTGCAGCACCGGACGTCGATAGTCCGCGAGCCCCGGCCAGTCCGGAATCTCGGGTCGACGGCTGTTGCCGGTCGCGACCACCACCGCGGTCGCCTCCCGCGGACCCGCCGATGTGACGAGCGTCCACCCGGTCGGGCTGCGATCGACTCGCAGTACCCGCACCCCCGACTCCACCCGCAGTTGAAAGCGATTGGCGTAGTACCGCAGGTAGCGCGCGTAGTCGTCCCGGCTGACCCATCGCCCGTAACGACGCGGTACGGCCGCGCCGGGTAGTCCCGACATCCACCGGACGGTGTGCAGCCGCAGTCCGTCATAGCGCTCCGTCCAGGACCAGCCGAGCTGATCCGACTGGTCCAGAACGGTGGCGCTGATCCCCCGGCGACCCAGCTCGGCGGCGGCGGCGAGCCCCGCAGGGCCCGCACCGATCACCAGAACGTCGCTGCGCATGCCGCGAACGTATCTGCAAATCAGGCTGTTCGCGCCGGCCCGGATCCATCGAGGACGACCGCGTCGGTCAACACCAGCGCTCGCCACGGGTGATGCGCCTCCCGCCCGTGACCGGGATCGACCCCGACGATGCGGCCTCCCGATATCACCGCCGTCTCTTGGGCGGCCTCCTGATCCACGGTCAGTACCGCGTCCACGGCGCGGCTCCCCCGCGGGCGGCGCCATCTCCGATCCCGCTCCCGCTGCTGGAACGCCATCGAATGCCCGTGCACCTGACTGAACGGCATCGGCCGGCCGGTCCGCAACCAGCTCGGCAACAGCTCGGTACCGGCGGCGGCCCAGACCGGGCCGGCGGTGAAGTCGGGGCGGCCACCGCCCAACATCTCGCCGGCGTGGAATAAGACCGCCTCGTGGGTGCCGATGAAGGAGTTGACGGCGCGGGCCGCCTCCGCAGCGGTGGCTGGGGCGTCCAATGCCTCCCGCCAGAAGCCCTCGGTCAACCCGGCGTGGGAGATCAACCACTCCTCACCGCCGGCCCGGACGGCTGCCGCGATTTTCATGACGCCGCTGTCCCACCATCGCCGCAGGGTGGCCGCCGCCGAGTCGTCCAGCTGTTCGGGCCAGTCGAAGGCGGGTATCCGCAGATACTGCGCCTCGTGATTGCCGGCCAGCTGCACCCAGTGCGCGGGTTGTTCGCGCAGGTATTGGTCGACCAGAGCGACGACACCCGCCGAATCGGGTCCGCGGTGAATCAGGTCCCCCACCTGAACCACGATCAGATCGCCGGGCAATTCATCGGTCGCGGGGTCCGCACCGAGCCGCCGGAGTTCGGCGCGCAGTTCGTCGAGGTGACCGGCGAGATCGCCGATGACCGCCACCCGACCGGGCTTCATCCGACCATCAGGTCCGCTGCCGTCAGCGAGGTGCCGGGCAGGACCAGCTCGGCGGCGGCGGGCCGGATCCCGGTCAGGATCCAGGACGCCAGGCCGGCGAGTTGATACGAGATCAGCGGCGGGACGGCGTCGCCGACGTGCCGGTACCGATTCGCCAGGCTCGCCCCGCCGAACCGGTAGTCCTTAGGAAAACCGTTGAGCAGGGCCATCTCTCGAAGGCTGAGCAGTCGGTGCTGCTCCGGGTGGGCGTAGCGCCCGTTACCGATGTGGCCGCACTCCCGTTTGATGGTCGGCGCCGGGGTGTCCCACCGTAGCCGGCCGTAGACGTCGGGATGACTGCCGAAGCGGCCGCGCTCCGCGCTGCGTAACTGAGCCGGGGTCAGCAGGTGTCGGGTGGTGGGATCAACCCAGAGGTCCCGCCACGACCCTCCGTCGGTGGGGGTGGCCGCGATCCTGGCCTTATTAGTCGGCCCGCCGAACTGTGGGGACAGATGTTCCGGGTCGTCGGGGTCGGGGCGGCCGGCGTCGACCGGCGGCAGATGCGCGATCGCTCGGCGGACGGTCACGGCGGACGGTCGCACCACCAACCCGTGCCAGAGGTCGTCCAAGTCGCGCATTGCGACACCGGGGGCAGTGGCGACGACGAGCGCGCGCTCCCTGTTCTGCGGCAGCCCGAACCGGGACAGCACGTGAGAACCCGCAGCGACCTGGTAACCCTGATCGACTAGCGCGGACCGCAGCGCGTCGAAGTGGTGCCGGAACCGGCCGGTCAACAACTCGCGGGCGTTCTCCATCAGCAGCACCCGGGGGCGGAATTCCGCGACGAACGCCGCGGTGCGACCGACGAGGCCGTTCCGGCGGTCGTCCCGGAGGTGATTCTGCGGCGCGGTCCGGGAGAAGCCGGTACACGGAGGGCACGCGGTGAGCACGTCGACGGTGCCTTGGACGCCGAGCACGCTGCGCAATCGGGCGGGCTCGACGGCGCCCAGGTCGATCGGGACGGGCGCGAGACCCATGTTCAGTTGATAGGTCGAGTTGCAACCCAGCGACCCTCCCACGGCCGAGGGCTTCCCCAGTTGCGCATCGGCCGCGCCCACGACGTCGAACGCGGGGTGGGCGTGGAACCCGTAGGACATTCCACCGCCGCCCGAGAAGAGGTCGACGACCGTGAACGGGGCTGCGGGCACGCGTCGATCCTAGGATCCACGCGTGCCCGCGGCCGGGGAGGCGCGGTTCACCGGACGACGATGTCCGAAATCCGCTAGCTTGCCGGTCGGCGGCCGGTCAGACTGGGCAGGTGATCCTGCCCGACGACGACATCTGCTACCGCGCCCTCCTGGGTCGGGACGCACGCTTCGACGGCTCCTTTTATACCGGCGTGCGCACCACCGGCATCTACTGCCGGCCGTCGTGCCCGGCGGCGCCGCTGCGTCAGAATGTCACGTTCCATCCCACCGCAGCGGCCGCTCAGCGCGCCGGGTACCGCGCGTGCAAACGATGCCGCCCGGACGCGTCCCCCGGGTCGCCGATGTGGGATGTCCGCGGCGACGTGGCCGGGCGGGCGCTCCGCATGATCACCGACGGGGCGGTCGACCGCGACGGCGTCACCGGCTTGGCGGCGGCACTCGGGTACTCCACCCGTCAGATCCATCGCGCATTGCTGGCCGAAGTCGGCGCCGGCCCGATCGCATTGGCGCGCGCCCAGCGGGCGCAAACAGCCCGGGTACTGCTGGAGACCACCGACTTGGCGGTCGCCCGGGTGGCGTTCGCGGCGGGGTTCGCCAGCATCCGCCAGTTCAACGACACGATCGCCGCAGTCTTCGCCTCGACCCCCACCGCGCTCCGGCACGCCGGCCGGGAGACCGGCGACCGCGAGCCGGGCACCCTGCTGCTGCGGCTCCCCTACCGGCTGCCGATGGACGTCGACGCGACATTCGCGTTTCTGGCAGCTCATGCCACCCCCGGGGTGGAGACCGTCGAGCCGGGCCGCTACCGCCGGGTCGTCGACGCCCCGGGCGGCCCCGCCCTGGTGACGATCGAGCCGGGGGCGCAGCCCGGCGTGCTGCGGTGTGCCGTCCGGCTCGCCGATCTGCGAGACCTCACGGCAGTCGTCGCCCGGGTTCGCCGGCTGTTCGATCTGGATGCCGATCCCGTTGCCGTCGACGCTGTGCTGAGCACAGATCCGTTGCTGTTCGCGTCGGTTGCGGCCCGGCCCGGATTGCGCTCACCCGGTGCCGCCGACGGCTTCGAGGTCGCGATCCGGGCGATCCTCGAACAGCAGCTCAGCGCAGCGGATGTCGGAATCGCCATCGGCGAACTGGTCCGCACCCACGGCCGAGTCGCGTTTCCCGGTGAGAATTGGCTCTTGTTCCCCCGCCCGGCCGACCTCGCCGACTGTGCGCCCGCCGCCCTGCCGCTGCCCGGCGCGGTGAGCGCCACCGTGCTGCTGATCGCCCGACTGATCGTCGGCGGCTCGCTTCGGCTCGACGCCGGCGCGAACCGCGAACGCACCGGAGCCGCCTTGGTCGCGACGCCGGGCGTGGGTGTGGGGGCTGCCGGCCGGATCCGGATGCGGGCCCTGAGCGACCCCGATGTCTGGCTGGAACCGGTGGTCGGGTCCCGTTCATTCGCCCGCGGCAATTCGCCGTGGCGCTCCTATGCCACTCGACATCTGGAACTCCAGGCCCACGCCCCCATCGCGCACACTCCACACCCCAGACCAGAACCGGCGAGGTCCGCATGATCTACACCCGAATTCCCACACCCGTGGGACCGGTGCTCGCCGTGCGGCAAGACCCCGACGGGTCCGGGACCCGCGGGCCGTTGACCGGCCTCTACCTTCCGACCGGGCGGCATGCGGATGCGCTCCAGGACTCCTGGCGGCGCTCGGACGCCGACTTCGATGACGTCCGAGAACAACTCCGCGAGTACTTCGCGGGCGACCGTCGACACTTCGATCTCCCGCTGAAGCCGCTCGGCAGTGCTTTTCAACAGTTGGTGTGGACGGCGCTAGCGGCCATTCCGTACGGCACCACCACTCACTACGGGGCCGTGGCGGCGACCATCGGCGCACCGAAATCGGCTCGAGCAGTGGGGATGGCCAATGCCCTCAACCCGATCTCAATCATCGTCCCGTGCCATCGGGTGATCGGCGCGAACGGAGCCCTCACCGGGTACGGCGGCGGGCTGGACGCCAAACGCTGGCTGCTCGCGCATGAAGTGCGCGCCGTCGGGCTGTTCGCAATGGCCGAGTTACCGGGGTGAGAGTTCCGCGACGCCGATGACTCGGCTGGTCTTCCGCTGGTAGCCGGCGAAGAAGTCGCCGAACGCGACGAGTTGCTGCCACATCTCGTCGCGTTCGGGGCCGGCCAGCACTTTCACGTCGACGTCGTAGCGTTTTCTGCCCACTTCGATCCGGGCGCGGTCGGTCGCGCGGAGGTTGCGGAACCACTGTGGCTCGGAATCCTGACCTCCGGCGGAGCCGGACACCACGTACCTGCCTGATTGTTCTAGATACACCACAGGGGTGGTGATCGGACGTCCGGACTCACGACCGGCAACCGTCAATAACAGCACCGGAATGCCCTTGATCCGACCCATCAGGCGACCACCGGACGCGCGATAGACAAAGTTATTCAACGCTGCCGCCGCCCTGAACATGCGGCGTCGAATGGCGTTCATGTGTCCGCTCCGTTGTCCGCGCTGATGCAGTTGCGACCGCTGACTCGATTCAGCGGGTGATGAGCCGTGATGGGTCGAACATTGGGACCGGTGAGCGAGGGAACGGCGAGCTCCCGGCGCCCGGTGGGCAACAACAAAAGCGCGAGAGCCGGGATCGCGATGTCTTGGCTGTGCACGATCGCGTCGAACAGGCTGTTCCGAGCGTCGAGCGCCTTCGCCAGTGTGCCGGGCGTCTGCACCGGTGCGCAGGGTTTGCACGACCTCGCCGGGGTCACGCGAACCGTACCGGCGCGCGAATACGGTATTGATGCGGTTGGGGTTGAAACCGGCCCGAGGCGCGACCCGACTGACAATCGGGCCCGACTGGTGGTCACGACCGCCCGCGGCCGCGAATTGGTCGAGATCAGCGCACCCGTGGTGCGCCGGGTGGAGGCGGCCTGGGCCGCACACCTGGGTGGGACCCGGGCGACCGAGTTGAGGCGGACTCTGGAGCTGCTGCGGGAGATCACCGACCCGTTCGCCTGATGTCGTTCAGAACCGCGGTCAAATCGACCACGTCGGCTGCGCCACCGTGCCGGGCGGGTCGCGCAGCGGTGCCGGTCGGCCGCCCGACCAACGCGGCGCGCGCCAGCGCAATCGCGGACGCCGAAGCGGCGTGGTCGTCATCGCGATCCCGACCCCACCTGCCGGGTGCGAGGCCGAGGCTACGGAAGGCGCTCGTAGTATTCCAGGCCGTGCGCAACGCGTCGGTACCCGTGAGCGGGGCGCCGGTGCTGCGATCACCCCAACCCAATACCGTCATGCCGTGCGACAGGAGGGCATGGTCGTCGGGTCGGCGCGCCGCGACACACAACAGATAGAGGTTCCCCGCGTCGCGCTCGCTTTCGGTGCGGGCATCCGGCAACCGGCCGGCGACGTACCACCACAGACCGACCGGGTCGCCTGCGAAGGTCCGCCCGATCTTGGTCGGTACCAGGATGCCGCGGTTTTTGCGCAACAGTCCGAAGCGCTGCATCGACTCGCGTAGTTCAAGGACGGGCAGCGTCAGGTCCTCACGGTTCTGCCGCCCGATCCAACGCTCGTTCCAGCCCAGCGCGTGCATGGTCTCGGTGACCACGGCGGGTGGCAGGTAACCGGCTTTGGTGAGCGCAATTCCCTCGCCGACGCGGGTGGACAACCACTGGAACGAGTGGACCACCTCGGCGGCAGCCGGGTCGACGACCGCCGGTCGGTCCAGGTCCGCATCGTGGATCAATTGCTGCAGCTGCCGTGACCCGCCGGCGCGCAGTTGCTCGATCATCGATTCGCACGCCGGGTCCATCGACTGATCTCACCATGCGACGCGCCGCGGTTACGCCCCCGCACGGTCAGTCGCGCCGATGCCGCGGAAGCTGCGCATGGCCATGGCTCCGACGATCGGGCCCGGCGCGAGCAGCAAGAACACCCACCGCCAGCCGACGGCGCCTGCCAGCACCGGAATGAGTTGGATCGTGACGACGGTGAGCAGGAAACCGATGGCGGTTTGGGCCGTCAGTGCGGTGCCGACGTACCGTTGATCGGCTACCTCACTCAGCGAGGTGGAGAAGACCCCGGAGTCGGCGATGACTGCGGCCCCCCAGATCACCGCCAGGATCAGCACCCAGCCCGGCGCGGCACCGAAGAACAGCGGTGAAGCCAGACAGCACAGGCCGCTGATGGCGAGTGCGGTGATCGCGGCAGCAGGTCGGCCGAACCGGTCGGAGGCCCAGCCGCCGATCAGAGATCCGGCGACCCCGGCGACCCCGATGCTGAAGAAGGCGGCGAGTCCGACAGAGGTATCGGTCTGGCCGGTGCGGAACGCAGTGCCGGCGATGAGGTAAGACGGCAGCCACGTCCACAGTGCGTAGAGCTCCCACATGTGACCGAAGTAGCCGATGTTGACCAATCGCGGCCCGCGTTGGGTGAACATCGTCAGGGCGTATCTCGGATGCAGCGGGCCACCGGCGGCGAGTTGCGGTCCAGGACGCACCAACGTCGCCGCCACCAGCGCCCCGCCGGCTCCGATCACCGACGCCGTCATCATCACCGCCCGCCATGGGAGGCTGCCGAGGCCGGCGATCAGATGGGGCAGCGCCGAACCCAAAGTGAGCGCACCGATCAGGATGCCGAACGCCCGGCCGCGGCGCGCCGGTTCGGACCAGGAGGCCGTCAGCTTCAGCCCCACGGGATAGATCCCGGCAAGACAGATTCCGGTGGCGAAACGCCACACGACGCCGGCGACCAACCCGTCGGCGGTGAGAGCGAACATCGCCGTGCAGACAGCAGCCGCCCCCGCGCTCGCAGCCATCAGACGGTGGGCGGGAAACCGGTCCGGGAGGTTGCGGGCGCTGGAGGTGAGTGCGCCGACGACGAACCCCAGTTGGACGGACGCGGTGAGCCACACCGCGCCGGTGGGGCTGATCGACCACTGGATGCGCAAGGCGGGGACCACGGCGGAGGCGGAGAACCACACGCTGAGGCCGAGAACCTGGACCGCGGCGATCAAGGCCCGTTGGGCGGCTGCGGTGCGCATCAGGTTCCCGCGATCACGATCGGCTATTCATCGACGAGGTCAGCGGTTGGATACCGCTTGGACCACCCGCGACGGGCTCGGCCGCCCCAGCTGCTCAGCCATCCAACGGCTCACCTCGACCGACTTCGCCAGGTCGACACCGGTGTCGATGCCGAGTCCGTGTAGTTGCCAGAGCAGATCTTCGGTCGCGAGATTGCCGGTGGCGCTCTTCGCATACGGGCACCCGCCGAGGCCGCCGGCGGACGCATCGACAACACGGACGCCGTTTCGCAGCGCTTCCAGGGTGTTGGCGAGGGCCTGACCGTAGGTGTCGTGGAAGTGCACGGCGATCGTGCCCACGGCCGTGCCGCCGGTCGTCAACGCCGTCAGCATTGCCGCTACTTGACCAGGCGTGGCGACGCCGATGGTGTCGCCGATGCTGAGCTCGTCGCAGCCGAGGTCGATCATCCGGCGCGCCACCGACACCACCTGTTGCGTCGGCACATCACCTTCCCAGGGATCGCCGAAGCACATCGACAAGTAGGCACGCACCCGGCCGCCTGCCGCCTTCGCGCGGCTGACCACCGGTTCGAACATCCGCAGCGACTCGTCGATCGTGCGATTGAGGTTCCGTCGAGCGAAGGTCTCGCTCGCGCTGCCGAAGATGGCGATGTCGGTGATGCCACGCCCCAGGGCGCGGTCCAGGCCACGCTCGTTGGGTACCAGCACCGGATACCGAACGCCTGGCACCCTGGTCAACTGATCGACGAGCTGCTCGGCATCCGCGAGCTGCGGGACCCAGCGCGGATGAACGAAGCTGGTCACCTCGATCAGCCGATGGCCGGCGTCCACGAGCCGTTCGATGAACTCGAGCTTGACCTCGACCGGGAGAATGCGACTTTCGTTCTGCAGGCCGTCCCGGGGGCCCACCTCACAGACGGTGATGGCGGCGGGCAGCCCCTCGGACCGCACCTGCTCGGGAAGGAAGGGGCTGACCGGCCCATCAGACGTTCGCACCGATCACCGCCTTGGATCAGGCACCGAATTAGCCCGTGACCGCCGATTGCGGCTTGATGGTCAGACTACGCACGCAGAACGAGGCTGCGTGAGTCGTATTCGAGTGCGAGGCAGGGCGTCGTCGGGCGAAGTCTCAGCCCCCTCTGCGACCGGCGCGTGCTGCGAAATCATCGAGCGCGTCGAGAACCTCTCGCGACTGCCACATCCGGTTCCGGGCAAAACCGGTGAACTCCTCAAGGATGCCCGCGTGCACCATGGGCGTGATCGCGCGGAGTGCGTTCTGCGGTGTGACGCCGAGTTCGCGCGCCACCGTCGGTGTGTCGATGACGGGTTGGCGCAGCAACACGTCGGCGAGCTGCCAGGCCGTCGCGCCCCGGCGAGCCTTGATTGTGTCGTCCCAACCCTGCCGGATCGCCCTGAGGTCGAGCACCAGCCGGCGCCCGTTGGCCGCCGCCGCAAACGATGCGTTCGCCAGCTTCTCGACAATCGCGCCGGGGTTGCCCTCCCGGTACGCAGTCAGGGCGTCGAAGTATCCGTTGGTGTCCGTGAGGAGGCCGGCCGAGATGGGCACGGTGACGTTCCTGGTCAGTCCGTGTGCGCGCAGCATCGCGTGGATGAGCGCACGGCCGGTGCGCCCGTTGCCGTCCGGGAATGGATGGACGGTCTCGAATTGGGCGTGTGCGATCGCCGCCTGGCTGAGCAGCGGCAGGTCTGCGCGTCGGGTGAACCTGACCAGATCAGCCATCAGGGTAGGCACATGGTCGTGATGAGGCGGTATGAACGCGGCTCCGTGTGGCCCGAACGAGGTGCCGCCGATCCACACCTGTTGGTCCCGCCATCGGCCTGCGATCTCCGGCTGGACATCCGACACCAGGGCCGCGTGCATGGCCAGAATGGCGTCTTCGTCGAGACGGTCGGCGAGGGCCAGCGCCGCGACCATGGCGGTAACGTTGCCGACGATCTCCCTCGCGTTGAGCGTCTCCTTGCTACCGAGCTCGGCCAGCGCGATCGACTTCGCACCCGACGTCAGGTTCTCGATCTTCGACGACGACGCCGACTCCGAGCGCAGCAACACCGATGCGAACGGAGCTACCTCAGCACCCATTTCCGCATCGAACCGGGCGATCTCGACTGACGCGTCCTCGGCGAGCGTGGCGATGTGAGCCGGCAACGCCAGCTTCTGGTCGGCGATCTCCATTACGAAGGCCGCCCGGTACGGTCCGGCATGCCGCTGACGGACCCGGGCCGACACAAGCTCTGGAGCGATCTTCGATTTCCAGCGCCGCTCATCTACGCCGACAGCGGGCCACGACTCTGAAACCATTCTGCTACGGTACGCTCAAAAGCTGCCTAAGTGAAACTATGGCTAATCCAAAGTCCAGCTCATGACCACTTGGTGAAGGCGAGCCGAACGCCTGGCACCGTCCGGGTGCCAACTTGCCATCAAGGTGGCTTCCACGTTGACATTGGACGGAGGCCGAGTGCCTCTAGCCCTTGAGAAATGAGTGGAGCTGAGGGGACTCGAACCCCTGACCCCCACACTGCCAGTGTGGTGCGCTACCAGCTGCGCCACAGCCCCAAGCTGCCCGGCAACATTATCAAGCGCGCCGGGTAGTTCCTAATCGAGAACGCTTCTCGCTCAGGAACTCGCCGCTCCCCCGAGCATCGAGCTGAGCCAGTCGGACTTGTTGACATCAACGAGCTGACCGTCTCGGACGATGACCGGCGATTGCACACCGCCCACCAGGGCGGTGAGCGTCTCTGTGCTCGCGGCGTAGCTGGAGGCGACTGTCGGCAACATCTGGCCGCTGGTCACACAGGTCTGCGCAGCGGTCACGGCTGCCGTGTCGGCGCCACCGGCGGCGTCGGCGATCCGCGAGTTGAGCTCGGCGTCGGTCATGTCGTTTATCGACCCCTCGGCGGGTTGAACGTTCTCGGCGTAGAGGGTCGCGTGCAGCGAACTCCACACCCCCGGCACCGACCCCAGGTTCGCGGCGGCGCACATCAGCGCCGCATCCGCCCGGGTGGAGTAGTCACCCGAAATGGACCTGCGGTCCAGGAAGTTGAGGAAGTGGAAGTTCACGACGAGCGTGCCGTCGTCGACGGCCTTCGACACGGCCTGGCCGTACTGCCGCTCGAACGCCCCACACGCGGGGCACAGCGGGTCCTCGTACGCGTCGATCGTGACCGGTGAGCCGCCTGTGCCGCCCGTGCCCCCTGTGCCCCCTGTGCCGAGGGTGATCACTCCCCCGGCCCCGAGGGCCGCCGTGGCGGACTTCGCACTGCCGTACCCGGCGTTCTGAACCTGGTTGTTGGACCGGTTGAGCACCACCCCCACGACGACTACGGCGATGATCACGAGCACCGCCGCCGCCAGCAGGTACATCTGGGTCTTGTTACGGGCGGGGGTTCCGCGATCAGCCGCCACCGATTGACGACGGATGGCACTGCCCTCTGGTCCGGCGCCCACCGGGGTGCGCTGCGGCGCGCGGGTGGCGGGGCGGCTGGAGGACGGCTTCTTCTTGCGCTTGTTCTGCCCGTTGTTCTGGCCGGCCACAGGGAACCCCACCATTCGTCAGTGTTCTGGTAAATATCTCGTCAGTCTGTCGACAGTGTGTCGTCAGTGTCGTCAGTGTGTATTCAGTGTCGTCAGTGTGTCTTCAGGGTCAGCGCATCCCGATCCGCGAGCGCGAATGCCCGGCGGGACCACGGGAACGGCGCCCTCCACTATGCCGGAAGCAGATCGGGGCAGAGTCGCCGAATCGAGTGTGACGAGCGCTCCGCACCGTGCATAGTGACCTCATGCCCGCGCTCAACCCGCCGTCGCTCATCGGTGAGCACCCCCCACGTCCGACTGACCTGTGCGGGTGGTGGCGGTGAACACGACCCTCTTCGTCGTGGTGGTCGTCGTGCTCACCGCGCTGATGTTCGACTTCACCAACGGTTTCCACGACAGCGCCAACGCAATGGCGACCTCGGTCGCCACCGGGGCCCTCACACCGCGATCCGCGGTGCTGATCGCCGCGATCTTGAACGTGGTCGGCGCATTCCTGTCCACCGAGGTGGCCAAGACGATCTCCGGCGGCATCGTGAACGACGGGCTGATAAGTCCCTCCATGGTCTTCGGCGGCCTCGTCGGAGCGATCCTGTGGAACCTGCTGACGTGGCTGTGGGGTCTGCCGTCCAGCTCCTCGCACGCCCTGTTCGGCGGCCTGATCGGCGCCGTCGTGGTCGGTGCCGGATTCGCCGGCGTCAACTTCTCGGTGGTGGTCTCCAAGATCCTGCTGCCGGCGATCATCGCGCCGCTGGTCGCCGGGATCGCGGCCGGCATCGCGACGAATCTGGCGTACCGGATCAACAGCGATCAGGGGAAGTTCGCCAAACGCAACTTCCGCCACGGGCAGGCCGTCACGGGCTCCCTGGTGGCCCTGGCTCACGGCACCTCGGACGGCCAGAAGACGATGGGTGTGATCACCCTGGTGCTCATCACCGCGAACTACCAGCCCTCGGGCAGCGGACCGCAGTGGTGGGTGATCCTCACCGCCGGCCTGGCGATCGGTCTCGGCACCTACTCCGGCGGCTGGCGCATCATGCGCACCCTCGGCAAGGGGCTCGCAGACATCGAACCGGCGCAGGGATTCGCGGCCAACGCCAGCTCCACGGCGACGATTCTCGCCTCGTCCCACCTCGGGTTCGGCCTCTCCACCACACACGTCTGCTCCGGGTCGGTTCTGGGCAGCGGCGTCGGACGGTCCGGTGGCACCGTTCGCTGGGGTACCGCGCGCCGCATGGGCGCGGCCTGGTTGCTCACCCTCCCCGCCGCAGCCGTCGTCGGGGGGATCGCGGCCCGGGTCGCCATCTCCGGTGACGCCGGCGTCGGCATCGTGCTGGCCGCCCTGCTGATCGGCTCGGGCGTCATCTGGCGCGTCTCGCGGGGCACCGCGGTCGACCGGCACAACGTCAACGAGATGCCCGAGGTCGAGGTTCTCGGCGAGTACCGGACGAAGAAGCAACGCAAGCGAGCGGCGGCGGAAGCCACCGCCCGAAGGGTCGGCGAATGAAGATCAACTGGTCCGCGCTCGGCTTGGTCAGCGTGGTGTCGATCACCGCCACCATCATCGTGGTGCTGATCTCCGCGGTGGGCGTCCGCGCGATTGGACACGGCCAACACCCGCAGCAAGGCCGACCAGCCGACAATCGGCCTTCGTGCCGTCGGATACTCGTGCCTCGCCATGGCTGCGGCCGCAGTCCTATTCGGGATCTATCTGATCGTCCCCGCGTTCCACTGACCGGCTGATTACGGGACTACTGATACAGGACGTCCAGCACGATCGCCGAGGCCGGGCTGCCCTGGGACTCGTCGGCGGGGATCTGCACCAGGACGCGGCTGCCGACCGGCACCCCGACCAGCTTGGCCAACGCGGCGACACTCGCGGTCAAGGTGACCTTGGTGGGGCCGGCCTGCTTCCAGGTCGCCTGCTGCAGCGCGCCGGTCCAGTCCCAGGCACCCAGCTGTACGTACAGCTCACCGAAGGCGACAGGCGCACCGGTCCCCTTCGCCAGCACGTCCAACTTGATCTCCTTCGGTTCCGCCAAACCGGCCGGGATGGTCAAGTCCGGGGCCGTACCGGGGGCGCCGGTCACGACGGGCGCGTCGGCGGGAGCCGGTTGAACGGCCGCGTCGGACTGCCCGAACTGGCCCGAACCGAGAGTCTCGACGACGTCGATGACGAAGACGAGCGTGTCGGTGCCGGTGATGTCGGGCGCCTTGCCCGCGGTTCCGTAGCCGTCCGACGGGGACAGCGTCAGCAATACCCTGGTGCCCACCTTCAAGCCGACCAGCCCCACGTCCCAACCGCTCACGACCTGCCTGACGCCGATCTGGAACACACTCGGCTTGCCACGCTCGTACGAGCTGTCGAAGGGCTTGCTGCCACCCCACACGATGCCGTAGTAGTTCGCGACCAGCTGATCTCCGGCCTTGAGCTCCGCGCCGGTGCCCTCGACCAGAATCTTCCGCTGCAGCTTCGGTGGGGCGGGTGTGCTGGGGAAGCTGATAGTCGGCGCCTCCCCGAATCCGCCGGTGACCCCGGGGAACTGCTCGGCGGGAAGGTCCGTGCCGACCGCGGTCGCCGCGGGCGTCGACGGCCCGAACACCGGTCCGGTGGGACTCGGTGTCGACGGCGACGGCGGTGGAGCCACCGCATGCCGCGACGAGCGACAGCACCAGAAGCGACGACACGACGGCGGTCAATTGCCGAATACGCATGAATACCCCGAACCTCGAAAACTCAGACAGCGGATGAACCGTGTCACTCTACGAGACCCAGATGTGTCGATCACGCGCTCGCCGGCAACCTCCTAGGCTGTCCCCGTGGTCGCCAACAACAAGGTCTTCGCCGCCCAGCTCGCCGGGCTGCCCGTGTACGGGCCGGGCGGGGAGTCGATCGGCAAGGTCCGTGACGTGGTGGCGGCCGTGCGGGTGGACAAACAGTCACCGCGCGTGTTGGGCATCGTGGTCGAACTGCCCAACCGTCGACCCATCTTCGTACCGATGCTGCGGGTCAACAGCATCGAGGCACACGCGGTGTCCCTGGCCAGCGGATCGGTGTCGATCCGCCGGTTCGAGCAGCGCCCCACCGAGGTCCTGCTGTTGGCGCAGTTGATCGGCACCAAGGTGACGGTCGCCACCACCCAGGCGGCCGTCGCGATCGTCGACGCGGGTATCGAGCAGTCCCGAACCCGCGACTGGTTGGTCAACCGGATCGCGGTCCGACCGCGCACGACCCCCTTCCTCGGACGCCGAGCCACGGTCCAGGTCGTCAACTGGAACGACATCCGCGGGGCCGACGTCTACTCGCTCACCGGCACCGCTCAGGGGACCCATCAACTGCTGACCAGTCTGGAGACGATGCGACCGGCGGACGCCGCCAGCGTCTTCCGGGACCTGGCGAACGACCGTCGCCATGAGATCGCCGACGCCCTCAACGACGAGAAGTTGGCGGACGTCATCGAGGAGTTGTCCGAGGACGATCAGATGGACGTGTTGACCCATCTGGACGAGGCCCGGGCGGCCGACATCTTGGAGGCGATGGATCCGGACGACGCCGCCGACCTGCTCAGCGAACTGCCCGAGGGAGTCTCGGAGCGGCTGCTGGAGCTGATGGCGCCGGAGGAGTCGGCCCCGGTGAAGCGGCTGATGCAGTACAACTACGACACCGCCGGTGGTCTGATGACCCCGGAGCCGGTGATCCTCACCCCGGACGCGACGATCGCGGAGGCGCTGGCGCGGGTCCGGGCGCCGAATCTGACGCCGGCGCTGGCCTCGATGGTCTTCGTCTGCCGGGCCCCGCAGGCGACCCCGACCGGTCGTTATCTCGGCTGCGTCCACACTCAGCGGCTGCTCCGGGAGTCCCCCTTCGAGTTGGTCGCCGGCGCCCTGGACACCGACATGGCGCGGCTGTCGCCGCAGGCCAGGATCCCGGAGGTCACCCGGTTCTTCGCCGCGTACAACCTGGTGTGCGCCCCCGTGGTGGACGACGAGAACCACCTGCTGGGGGCGGTGTCGGTGGACGACCTGCTCGATCACCTGTTGCCGGACAACTGGCGCGACGACGACAACGACCTGGAAGCCGACGTGATCGGAGCGCACGGTGGCTGAGAGCACCCGCCGCCGGCTCGACCAACCCAAGACTGCGACCCGGTGGCTGCCCACGCTCGATCCGGATTCGTTCGGGCGCCTGTCGGAACGTCTCGCCCGGTTCCTGGGCACCGGCAAGTTCCTGTTCTGGCAGACCCTCGCCGTCGTCGCGTGGATCACGCTCAACTTGGTCGGCTTGATTCACCACTGGGATCCGTACCCGTTCATCCTGCTGAACCTGGCGTTCTCCACCCAGGCCGCGTATGCCGCGCCGTTAATCCTGCTGGCCCAGAATCGACAGGACGACCGCGACCGAATCTCATTGGAGGAGGACCGATCTCGCGCGGTGCAGACCCGAGCAGGCACCGAGTATCTGGCCCGCGAAATCGCTGCGTTGCGGGTCGCCATCAACGATGTGGCCACCCGGGATTACCTCCGCGGCGAGATGGATCGACTCCGGCATGAGGTCGAGGCACTCAGCGATCGACTCCCCGGTGAACCGCCGGAACCGCTGGGTAACTCCAGCACCCAGCGGCTGAAGGTGATCAAACCCAAACGCTCCGAACGCCAGCCGCAGGGCTGACGTCCGGAGCGGTTCGTCGCGTCAGGACTTGCTCGCACCTTCGGCGAACACCGTGGTGTAGGTCTTGCTCAGATCGATGGAGTCCTTCTGGGGCTGCACCGTCGGCGAGAACGAACCGAGCACCTCCAAAGCGTTCTTCGCACCCTCCGCGTCGATCACGCCGTCGGTGGTGAACATGCCCTTGGAGTCACCGATGGCCGTGATGTAGAGCGCCTTGTCGCTGCCGGCGTAGTCCACGGGCATTTTGTCGGCGATGGCGGCCGCGTCGTTGGCGGCGATGAACCTCAGCGTCTTGACGAACGCGTTCGCCAACTTCTGCACCACGTCCGGATGCGCGGAGACGTAATCGCACGCCATGTACAGCGAGCTTGCCGGGTAGAGGCCGCCCAGGGCGGCCGTGGTCCCCTCCGGGGTGCGCATGTCCAGCAGGATCTGCGCATCGCCGGTCTGGACCAGGCGCGCGACCGTCGGATCGGTCGTCATGCCGGCATCGATGCCGCCGGAGTTGATCGCGGCGATGAAGGTCGCGTCGGCGCCGGCTTTCACCGTCGTGTAGTCGGCGGTGGTGAAGCCGGCCTTACCGGCCAGGTACTGGGTCAGGAAATCGGTGGAGGACCCGGCGCTGGTCACTCCCAGCTTCTTGCCTTTGAAGTCTGCGGGCGCCTTGAGCGTGTCCGCCGCCGCCTTCGCGACCATCTCGACCTCGCCGGGCACATTCGCGAACTGCACCACGCTCTCCAAGCACTTTCCCTTGGACTGCATGTCGATCGTATGGTCGTAGAACCCGACGACGCCCTGGGCTTGGTCGGCGATCAGCGCGGTCTCAGCGGTGACGCCGGCGGGGGTGTCGACCAGTTCGACGTTCAGGCCCTCGTCGGTGAAATAGCCCAACTGCTCGGTCAGCTTGGCCGGCATGTAGATGACCTTGCTGGCACCGCCGACCATTATGGTGACCTTCTCGGTGCCGGTACCCGACCCGCTCGAACTGGGCGATCCGGCGGATCCGGCCTTGCTCTGAGTTTGGCATGCGGCCAAGGTGACACCGAGAACAGCGACGGTGGACACGGTGATGATGCGACGAAGCATGGTGTTCTCCTGTTGGAACGGTGCGGAAAGGGGATGTTCGGCGCTAGATGGCGCTAGATGGCGCTCGATGGCGCTAGATGGCGCTGCCGGCGAAGGCCTGTGACGGGGGGCGCCAGCGCAGCAGACGCCGCTCGGCCAGCCCCAAGACAATCTCCGCCAACAGGGCGAGCACTGTGCTGACCAGCATTCCGGCGTAGATGCCGGCCGCGTCGAACGAACCTTGGGCTGTGGAGATCAGCAGCCCGATGCCCTTGGTGGCGCCGGTGTACTCGCCGACGATGGCGCCGATCAGCGCGAACCCGAACGCGGTGTGCAGACTGGCCAGGATCCATGAGGTCGCGCTCGGCACCACGATGGACCACAACACCTGGACGCGTCCCGCACCCAGGATGCGTGCGTTGTTCACCAGGTTCCGGTCCACCTCGCGGGCACCCTGAAAGGCGTTGAAGAAGACCGGGAAGAAGACCAGCACGAACGCCGTCGCGACTTTGGACTCCATGCCGAGACCGAACCAGATCACGAACAGAGCAGCCAGGACGATGCGCGGTACCGCGTTGAGCGCTTGGATGAACGGGGACAGCACCTCGGCAACCAACTGAGCTCTGCCCAGTAGAATGCCCAGCACTATTCCCACCAGCGAACCGAGGATGAAGCCCAGCACGGCCTCCTGAAGCGTGGTGCCGATTTGCAACCAGATGGAACCCTGCGAGGTGCCGGTGGTGAACCAGACGACGAGCTTATTCCAAATCAGCGACGGCTTGGAATAGAAGAAGGGATCCAGCCAGACATTAACGGCGATTTCCCAGATTCCGAGAACCGTGACGAGTAACGCGACTCGCAGCGCATAGACGACTGATTTGTGGCGCCGTCTGGCTTTTCTCGCGGACACGACTTTGGTTGATGTGTCGGGCGCTTTTCCAGGCGCCTCTGTGAGTGCAGTCATCTTTGACCTTTCGAATATCGACGGTGCAGTGCGGAGATGAGCGATGAAGTGGTCGCGGCCGGGCGTCAACGCCCCTTGGCGGCGCCGGCCCGACGAGCGATGGCGACCTCGCTCGACAGTGATTGCCAGATCTCGCGGTACACGCTGATGAACTCGGGAGTCATCCGGATCTCCTCGACCTCGCGGGGTCGTGCCAGCCCGACCGGGAAGACGCCCTTGATCCGTGCTGGGCTCGCAGTCATCACCACCACTCGGTCGGCCAAGGTGATCGCCTCCTCCAAGTCGTGTGTCACGAAGATCACGGCCGCGTTGGTGCCAGACCACAGCTGTAGCAACTCGTTCTGCATCAACGCCCTGGTCTGCACGTCCAGTGCCGAGAACGGTTCGTCCATCAGCAGGATGGTGGGCTCGTTGACCAGGGTCTGCGCGAGTGCGACACGCTTGCGCATGCCGCCGGAGAGCTGATGCATGTAGTAGTTCTCGAATCCGGCCAGACCGACCCGCTCGATCCACTCCAGGGCCCGCTCCTCGGCGGCGGACTTGTCCACGCCCCGCCAGAGCGGTCCCGCTGCCACATTCGCCAGTACCGACCGCCAGGGCAGCATGGCGTCGGCCTGGAACATGTAGCCGACACCGGCGGGGATGCCCTGCACCGGCTCACCGCCGACCCGAACACTCCCCTCCGAGGGGCGCTCCAGGCCGGACACTAGAGACAACGTGGTGGATTTCCCGCATCCAGTGGGTCCGACGACCGCCACGAATTCGCCGGGTTGAATGTCGAGGGTGATATCCGATACGGCGGTGTGAGCTGTTCCCGCGCTGGTCAGAAATCGTTTGGTGGCGCCGCGCATCTCGACCACCGGAGCTTCAAAGGGAGGCATTCAAGACCGTCTTCCCGTCGGCGCGTCAGGCCTCGTCGCCCGAACAATGTCGCCGTTCTGTTGTCACCGTAGGGCAGCCGGAATCTGTCGCCGCGGTTACGAATATTGTTGCTTCTGTTCTCATTACGAAGATTTTGCGCATTCTGCTCATGGAGTACCGTGCACAGATGCGCCTCCCGCTGCCCGCGCGCCGACTTCCGTTCATCCGTCAGATGTTCCTGCTGCAGACCGCTGTGGTGGTGGTGCTCATCGCGATCGGGATGGCCCTGGTGGCAGTGCTGCTGCGGCAGGACCTGGTCGACGGATACCAGCAGCGTGCGCTCACGTTGGCCCGGGCCATTGCCGCCGAGCCGGGTCTGGGAGACCTGGTTCGAGACCACGACCAACCCGCCGTGCAAACTCGGGCCGCCGCGGCGGGAGCGGCCACCCACGCCCTCTTCATCGTCGTCACCGACGAGAACGGCATTCGGTTGGCTCACCCCGACCCGGCACAGATCGGCCTCCCGGTGAGCACGGATCCCTCGACCGCGTTGTCCGGCGGTGAGGTCACGGCGGTCGAAGCCGGGACCCTCGGGCTGTCCGCTCGCGGCAAGGTGCCGTTGCGTGATTCCCGGGGTGTCATCGTCGGTGAGGTGAGCGCCGGTTTCGACGCCCGGGAGATCGATCAATCCCTGCGCTCCGCCCTCTGGGGGGCAGCCGTGTTCGCCGTCGCGGCATTGTTGATCGGCACCGCCGCATCGGCGCTGCTGGCTCGGCTGCTCAAGCGACGCACCCTTGGTTTGGAACCCGCCGACCTGACACAGTTGGTACGAGACCGGGAGGCGGTGCTGCACGGAATCGGCGAGGGTGTCCTGGCAGTGGACAAGCAGGGTCGGGTCACCATGGCGAACACCGAGGCGGTGCGACTGCTGGGGCGCGAGATCGTCGCCGGAATGTCGGTTGATGATCTGGATCTACCTTCCGGACTGCGAAACGCGATCAGCAGCAACGAGAGTCAGGACATCATCACGCTCGCCGCCGGTCGGGTCCTCGTGTGCAGACATCGGCCCGTGCGGCATCAGCGGGGCAACCTCGGCAGCGTGTTGACCTTCGCCGACCGGACCGATTTGGAGAACTTGACGGGCGAACTCGACGCCGTTCGCAGCATGACGGGTGCGCTGCGAGCACAGCGCCATGAGTTCGCCAACCGCATGCACACCGTGTTGGGACTGTTGGCGGCCGGGGACGGCGCTGACGCCCTGGACTACCTCCGTTCCATCACCGAGTCCACCGGGGCCGACGAGATCAACGACACGCCCGCCGTGCAGTCGGCCACCATCCGGTCGTTCATGGCGGCCAAGACCGCACGGGCCGCCGAATTGGGCGTGGTTCTTGCGATCTCAGACACGAGTTGGGTCCCCCAGAAGCTTCTCGCCCCGGTCGAGACCATCACCGTGTTGGGGAATCTGGTGGACAACGCACTGGATGCAGCGAGTGCTTCGGTGCGGCGGCCGGCCTGCGTGGAAGTCGATTTGTTATCCGACGGCACGACTCTGGTGATCTCGGTCGCGGACACCGGCGACGGTGTCGACCCGACCGACTCGGCCACGATCTTCACCGAGGGCAAGTCCAGTCACGGACCCGGTCGGGGCCTCGGCCTGGCCATCGCCCGTCGCTGCGCCACCGACCTCGGCGGTGACCTCACGTTGACCAACCCCGGCCGGGACGGCGACCTCACCGTCTTCGTCGCAACCCTGCCGGGGATCCTGGCCGATACCGTATCCGTGAGGGAGCCGAGATGATCAGCGTGTTGGTCGTCGACGACGACTTCCGGGTGGCCGCTGTGCACGCCGCCCTCGTCGACCGTGTCGACGGCATGCGCACCGTGGGCACCGCGCACACCGCCGCGGCCGCCTTGGCCTCGGTGACCGCCGACCGACCCGATCTGATCCTGCTGGACAACTACCTGCCCGACCGGCTGGGCGTGGACCTGCTGCCCGACTTGCGCTGCGACAGCCTCTTGATCAGCGCAGACGCCAGAGCCCGCACCATTCGGTCCGCCTTCGCCGCGGGTGCGCTCGGCTACCTGATCAAGCCGTTCGTGCCGGCCACCTTGACCGAGCGGCTAGTCGCATACACCAGATACCGCGCTCTACTGTCCAGCAGGAACGAGATCACCCAGGAGGGGGTGGACCGCGCCATCGCAGCACTGCACGTGTCGGACCGACCGCAGAGCCCGAAGGGGCAGTCGCCGGCAACGGCCCGGTTGGTCGCAGGAGCTCTGATCGCGAGTACCGAACCACGAACCGCCGCCGATCTGGCCGAGCAGCTTGGCATCGCCAGGGCCACGTCTCAGCGTTATCTGAGCGCATTGGTGGACGCGGGGGAAGCGATGATGACCCTGCGATACGGGTCGGCCGGACGTCCGGAGCACCGGTACTCCGCTGTGGCACGCTGAGGATTTCCTCACCGCCGGACCCCTGCCTCGGTGAGTGGCGGGGGCCGGTAGCTGCAGGTGCTCCCGGTGCTGACTGCGGTCGTCAGGTGGTCGGCGAGCGCCGGGTGCACCGAACGCAGCCGATCGATCGCGTATCGAATCCGGGCGGTCACCGTCTTGCGGATGCGTTCCCCCTGGTCGCCCAGCCGCCGGGTGCGCCCCGACAAGCCCGCCGCCGCAGTCAGTTCGGCCACCAGGAACTCGCGCTCGACGGTCACCCCGGCGACCCGCTGCAGGTCGGAGTTCCGCTGGGCCTCCGCGAGGTCCGCATCCAGGTCCGCCAGCCGCGCCCGGTAGGCCGTGACGGCCTGCGGATCCAGCATCGAATCCGCTCCAACCGGCGGCTCGTCCACCCCGGCCAGCTCCCGGGCGGTGAACTCCCGGCCGGGTGCGCCGACCAGCACCGACAGATCCGCCAGTCCCTTCGAATCGGCGACGCGCACCGTGCGATCCGCGAAGCTGAGCAACCACCCCTCGTTCTCGCGGCGGAACCGAACGGACGCGAGATCCCGGCCGGCCGCGTGCTCCCGACGCGACAGGTTCGCCCACTGCACCGCGCCCAACCGGGTGGCGTGCTCGATCGCAGCCGCGAAATGGCGCTGGGCCGCGTCTCGCCGGCCGAGTCCGCGAGCCAACAACCCGAGGTGGTGGTCCACCGGGCCGTGGTAGCTGGCACAGCCGCCGACCACCACACCGGTCCCGGCGTACGGTCTCAGCCGCTCGTACAGCAGTGACTGCATGTTCGGTGTCCCCAGCTCGGCCATCACCTCTGCCAGCATCGCGAACGGTTCGAGATCGTGCGTGTGCGGAAGCATCTCGATGGTGTAGGCCGCGGCCTGGGCGGCCACGCCGGCTCGTTCGCCGGCCATCCAGCGCGGGATGAGTTGCAGGAAGGGGTCTGTCGCGGATCCGTACAGGTCTTCCATTTGCGACCACAGGTCTTTGGTGTCCACGAAGTGGTGCAGCATCCAGGCCTGCGTCCCGGCCACCCCGGCGGCATCGGGAATCCCGATCCTCCGGCCGAGTGCGAGCGCGTCAGCGGCGACATCCCGCGCCCGGTCGACGGTCCCGGCGATGCCGTACAGGGTGGCGAACCGGGACAGCGCCGCCCACCGCGCCCGCGCGTGACCCAACTGGTCCGAGAGTTCGCAGAAGCGCTCCAAGGCGAGTCGACCAGCGGGGTCGCCGGTCTCCAGCAGCGCACTCGCCATGAGAAGTGTGCCCTCCGCGACGAGCTCCCGGTGACCGACGCCGCGGGCCCGTTCGATCAGCTCGGTGATGATCGGCAGCCGGACCGCCGCCGACCCCGGTGTCCAGAGCGCATCCTGCAGGGCGAGCAGGCACTCCGCGAGCACGGCGTCGTCCCCACTCTGACGGGCCAGGGCAACCGCCTGCACGGCCAATTCCCGCGCCCGCGGCTGAACCTCCGTCTGCTGCCCGTGATGCAGTTCGCGGGCCAACGCCGCGCACAACCGGGCCGACACCACAACCGGTCCACCCGAACCGGCAGACACGGCTTCCTCCAGCAGGTCTCGGCTCTCCCCCGGCGTGGACCCGGCGCGCACCCCCAACCGATCGATCCCCAATGCCGCCTCCGCGAGCGGCTCCGCCAACTGGGCCGCCCGGGCCATGACCGCGGCGGCGCGATAGCACCATCGCGCCTGCTCGGAGTGGCCGGACAGAAAATGCGCGCGGCCGGCGTCCAGTAGCAGGGCGATCCGCTCACCCGCGGGAGCGCCGGGCCGTCGATCCAGGCCGGACAGCGCGTGGTCGAAGTGCCGGGCCGCGTCCTCGAACGCCAGCCGCGCGATGGCCTCGTGTCCCGCGGCGACGGCATAGGCGAGCTCCTCCTCCGGAGCGAGGAGGCCCGCGCCTTGGAATTGGGCAGCCAGTTCGACCGGTGCCACCGGCATCCCGGACCGGCTGCGCTGCTCCAAGGCCCGGCCGACCGCGAGGTGCCGCACCGGTGCGTCGTCGAGGGCGGCGTAGACGGCCTCGTGGAACAGGTCGTGCACGAACCTGTAGTGACCGACCGGCGCGGGCAGTCGCAGTAGCACGCCCGCGGAGGCGGCGACGCCGAGCAGATCGTGAACCTGGCTGATCGGCTGTCCGGTGCTCTGCGCCACCAGATCCACCGCGAATTCACGACCGATCACCGCGCACCCGCCGAGTAGGTCGCGCACGGTTGCGGGCAACCGGTCCAGCTGCACCCGCAGTGTCGCTCGCACTCCGTCCGGCAGGTTCGGCGCAGCCGGGTCGTAGGCCGGCCAGCCGCCGCGGGCACTGATCAGCCTGGTCACCTCGCGGATGAAGAACGGATTGCCGGCGGTCCGGCGATGCACCGCCGCGGCGAGGTCGGGGGGCGGCGGATCCCCGGCGACGGCCGACATCAACTCCGTCGCCGCGCCGATCGCGAGGGCGTGCAGTGGATGGACTTCGGCGGAGCGACACAGGGTCAACAGCTGCGGGCCGGCGGCGTCGTCCCGCAGGGTGCCGACCAGCAGAATCGGCGCCGTCCGGCACTGTTCGGCAACGAATTCCAGCGCCAGCAACGACGACTCGTCCGCCCAGTGCAAGTCATCGAAGATCAGCAGCAGCGCGCCCTGCGCGCTTGCTTCCACCAGTGTCCGCGCCAGGCGGTCGAACAGCTGAAACCGAGAATCTTCGGAACCTCCAGGGCCGAGCGTGTCGATCTCCGCTCCGGGTCGTAGTACCCCCAGCGAACGCAGCACCTGCGTCCACGGCCAGTAGGCGGGCGTTCCCGGACCCGACCGACAGGCGGCCCAGCAGACCCGGAACCCCGCGGCTCGCCCGGTCGAGATGAGCTCGGCCGCGGCCGCGGATTTACCGATGCCGGCTTCGCCGGTGAGCAGGATCATCCGGCCGTGGCCGGTCACGACCTCAGTCAGCGCTGCGGCCAACACTGCGGTGACCGCCTCGCGACCGAAGAGTCGATCCGGTCGGGCCGAACCTGGCACCGCGGTGCCGTGTGCCGCCATGCCACGCATTATCGACGTCGCTGCGGAGAGATGCGCGGTCACACGTCGGGCGGGGGTCGGTACCCGCCGACGACCTCGCTGATCCGGTGGGCCATGGCCAGCACCGTGCCGTCCTCTAGCCGGGGACCGACCACCTGCATGCCGACCGGCAGGCCCGCCGGGGTGAAACCCACCGGCACGACCACCACGGGCAGACCCGGCGGGGTCACCGGAAACACCCAGCGGGTCTGCTGCCAGTAGGGCACCTGCCTGCCGTTCACCGTGATCCACCGCGCGTCTGGGTCGGGGTTCTGGTCGTGCAGCATCGCCGTGTTCGGCGTGACCGGACACAGGAATACGTCGTGGTCGCGGAAGTACTCGGCCCACTGCGCCCGCACCCGGCTCCGCGATTCCCGGGCGAGACCCGCGTCTCGCGCCGAAGCGGTGACCATCGCCGCCCATCGGGTGTGCGGCCGAGCCGGGTCCCCGGCCGCAGCCCCGATCAGTTCTCGGTAGTGGTCGTCCGTCAGATACGGGGCGGTCTCGGCCTGCAGCATGCGATTGCACAGATCAGCCGACGCCCCGAGATCCACCGGGCTGCCGATGTCCACCGGGAAGCCCGCCGCCACCAGGGCGTCGACGGCGGCGTGCAGCACGGTGAGCACCTCGGCGTCGACCGGGCAGTGCGCGGCATCCGGTTGGAAGCCCAGGCGGGCGGTGGCCCGAACGGGGGGCAGCCGAAAGGACCAGCCGGGCGCGTCCTCCGCGACCGGCCCCGCGATCGCGTTCAGCACCAGCGTCAGGTCGTCGACGTCCCGGGCCAGCGGCCCGATCACCGCCAGATCCGGTTCCGACAGCGTCCCCGGCGGCGGCGGTAGGTGACCCCGCAGCGGCACCAATCCCTGCGACGGACGCAATCCGAACACCCCGCAGTAACCGGCGGGCATGCGGATCGAGCCGCCCATGTCACTGCCCAGGCACAGTCCGGTGAGGCCGGCGCCGACCGCCGCCGCGGAGCCGCCGGAGGAGCCACCCGGCGAACGGGCGAGATCCCACGGGTTGTTGGTGGTGCCGAACAGGGTGTTGAACGTCTGGGCGTCACCGGCGTAGGCGGGGGTGTTGGTCTTGCCGAAGATGATCGCACCGGCCGCGCGCAGCCGTTGCACGACGACGGCGTCGGTGGTCGGCACGAAGTCGGCGAACTCCTCGGCGCCGCAGGTGGTGCGGAGTCCCGCCGTCTGCAGCACGTCCTTCACCGTGATCGGCAGACCGTGCAGCGGACCCAGTTCCGCACCGCGGGCGGCCATCTCGTCCGCCGCCCGGGCCGCGCTGCACGCCCCCTCCACGTCGAGTGTGACCACGGCGTTCAGTGCGGGATTGCGTTCGTCGATCCGTCGGAGGTACTCGTCCAGCAGCTCCCGCGACCCCAGGCGGCGACTGCGCAACAGCCCGGTCAGCTCGGTGGCACTGCGGTGAGCGAGGTCGGTCACGGCGTCACCAGGTAGACGCTGTTCATCGGATCCTCGACGGGCAGCGCGTCGACGTTCTGGAAACCCGACTGCCGACAGAGATCGGTCAGTACCGGGTGGGACAGACCTAGTGACCCATACCCGGGTCCGCCGTCGGCTACTGCCACCTGCAGACAGAAGAGCACACTCACGGCGTAGAAGATTGCCCCGAGCGGATTGACGTTCTCTCCGAACGTGGGCTCCGAGTGCGGCTCCATGCACAGGTACGAGCCGCCGTCACGCAGGGCCGACCGGATCGTGCGCAGCAGGCTCTGTGGATCACCGGAGTCGTGCAGTACGTCGAACGTGGTGATCAGGTCGTAGGACCGCGGGAGGCCGCGGCGCACGTCTGACACCTCGAACGACACCCGATCGCTCAGACCGGCTGCGGCAGCCGCGCGACGGGCGAGCGAGACCTGATCGGCGGAGGCGTCGAACCCGGAGAACCGTGATTGGGGGTATGCCTTCGCCAGCTCGATCAGAGCCCGCCCGGCGCCACACCCGACGTCGGCGACGTCGATGCCGGCGTGTAGCCGCCGCTCGAGGTCCCCGGCGGCGGGGATCCAGACCGGGACCAGTGCCGTGGCGTATACGGGCGCGCCGAATCGGTCCAACGCGCGGGCGAAGGACTCGCCGTAGCTGCTCATCGGGACACCGGATCCGGTCCGGAAGCTCGCGATGATCTCGTCGAAGCGCGGGACCACAGCCAGCACCCAGCTGAGGATGCCACCGAGTCCGATCGGTGACTCGGGCACCGCGAGCACCGGAATCCGGGCGGGCGGGATTTCGAATACCGGGCTGGTGTCGCTGTCGCTGTAGTCCAGGTAGCCGGTTGCGGTCATCGCCCGTGCCCATTCCAGGGTGAAGCGTTCGGTGACGCCGGCCCGTTCGGCCAGCTCCGCGGCGGTTGCCGGTCCGGCCGCCAAGGCGGCGAACAGCCCGAGTTCATCGCCGATGGCGGCCATGAAGATTGCCAGGCAACCGGTCGCATCCTGCATGGTGCGGCCGAAGAACTCGCCGGTGGCGGACTCGGTGTCCGGCTCGGTGACAGGGGTTTCCAGCAGGTCGGTCATGACGTCCTCCGTGGGTGAGTGGGGTGAGCGGGTCTCACTCGGAAGGCGCGCGAAGTGATCTAGCGGCCCGCGAGAACCGGTCTCGGCGGGGCGAACCGAGCCCTGCGGGCGGCCCGGCGGAGCACCTCGAGGACACCGGGACCGAGCAGGACTATCGCCGCCACGTTGGTGAGGGCCCGCCCGGTGTCCCAACCGGCGGTGGACGTGAGCAGGGTGAACACCACGAAGTGCTGCAGATTCTCGGCGACCGGCGCGCCCGCGACATAGGCGAGTCCCGGTTCACCGAAGCCGACGCTCAGCGCGAACGGCCAGTACGACAGGTTGAGCAACAGCCCGTAGCCGTAGGCGGCGATGACGCCGTAGCCGGCGAGTAGCGCGATCTCCCAACGGCCCCGCACCGTGCGGTCGAATATGCGCCGCGGCAACATTCCGGCACCCAGGCCGATCCAGCCGGCGGCCAGCATCTGGAACGGCAGCCAGGGGCCGACTCCGGCCGTGAGTAACGCCGAGGCGAACAGCGACGAACAGCCCAGCAGAAAACCGAAACCCGGCCCGAACACCCTACCGGCCAAGATCAGCAGGAAGAAGACCAATTCGATGCCCGCGGTTCCGGCGCTGATCGGCCGCAGCGCGGCGTTGACCGCGGAGAGCACTCCGAGCATCGCCAAAGCCTTCGAGTCGAGGCCGCCGTCGATCAATTGAGTGACGGTCACTATCAACAGCACCGGAACGATGATCAAGAACAGCAACGGTGACTGCGCCTGCTGGGTTGCGGCCGCCGGCGCCGTGCGCACCAGCAACGGCCAGCCGAACGCGAGGAGACCCGCCACCGACGCGGCCGCCAGGATCAGCGCCGAGCGCCCGCCGAGAACCACCGCGGGCCGGTCACCCACGGTCCGCATGCAGCGCCTCCCGAACCTGATCGACCGTCAGCCACGGGTCGGGGTGCAGCACCCGGGCCACCTGCGGGGAGAACACGGGCGAATCCGCGAGCACTGCCGCGGCGGGGCCGTCCGCCACGATCTCGCCGGTGGCCATCACCAGAACGCGGCCCGCAACCTCCGCGGCGAACTCCACGTCGTGGGTCGCCAGCAACACCGCTCGGCCGGTGGAGACGAACTCCCGCAGGAATGCGACGAGCCGGTCCTTGGTGGCGTAGTCCAGGCCACGGGTGGGTTCGTCCAGGAGCAGCACCGCCGGTTCCCCGACCAGTTGCACGGCGAGGGCCAGCGCAAGCCGTTGCCCCTCGGACAGGTCTCGCGGGTGCCGGTCCGCCGGGACGTCCGGTGTCAACCGGTCCAGCAGGGCTCGGCAGTCGCCAGGCCGCGAGGTAGCGCGGTCGGCGGCGGCGCACTCGGCGCCGACCGAGTTCAGATACAGCAGATCGGCGGCGGTCTGCGGGACGAGGGCGACCGGGCGGTCGCGAGCGGGTGTCGCGGACACGGTCACGGTTCCGGTGGTGCGCCGGGCCTGGTCGGCCAGGGCCCACAGCAGACTCGACTTGCCGGATCCGTTGCGGCCCATCAACACCGCGACCTGTCCCCCGGCGAGTCGCACGTCGATCCGCCGTACCGCCTCGAAGGTCCCGTAGCGAACAGACACAGTGGTTGCCGCAAGCACCGGAGGCGTGGTCGAGAGTGCGGCGGCCGTGGCGACCGATTGCTGTTCGAGACTTCGACTCGGGAGGCGTCGACGCAGTTCCGGGGCCCGGCGCCGGGCGTCGCGCACCGACAGCGGGACGGACTCCCAGCCGGCCGACCGGGCGAGTTTCACCAATGGGGGTTGCACCGGGGACTCGGCGATCATCGTCTCCGGGGCACCGTCGGCGACTGTGCCGTCGCCGCGGACGAGCACCACCCGATCTGCGTGCTGCAGCACCCGTTCCAGCCGGTGCTCCGCGAGTAGGACGGTGAAGCCCAGGTCGTGGACCAGCCGGACCATCGCCGCGACCACCTCCTCGGCGCTCAGCGGGTCCAGCGCACTCGTCGGTTCGTCCAGCACGAGGATCCGCGCGCCGGCGGCGAGCACGGCGCCGATCGCCACTCGCTGCTGCTGGCCTCCGGAGAGCGAGACCAACGCCCGGTCGCGAAGTTCCGCGATGCCCAGCAGGTCCAAGGTCTCCTCCACCCGGCGGCGCATCACCGCCGGAGCCACCCCCAGCTGCTCCATGCCGTACGCCAGTTCCTCCTCGACGGTGTCGGTGACGAACCCGGCGAGGGGATCCTGGCCGACCACACCCACCGCGGCGGCGAACTCGCGGGGCGGATGGTGCGCGGTGTCGCGCCCGTCGACGGTCACACGGCCCGACAGCGTGCCGCCCGAGAAGTGCGGAACCAGCCCGTTCAGCAGGCCCAGCAGTGTCGACTTGCCGGCGCCGGTGGGGCCGATCACCAGTACCAACTCGCCCGGCGGCAATTGGAGGTGGACGTCCCGCAGCACCGGCGTCGGTGCGCCGTCGTATTGGAACCCCACGCCGATCAGCTCGATCAACGGCGGGCCCGGGGCTCCCGGACCGACCGGACGCCGGCCGACAGCGCCGCGATCACGACTCCGGCGACTGCGACCCCCGGCAGCTGCGGCCACTGCAGCGGCATCGACGACGGGTACAACGCGGCGGTGGGGGCGGCGAGCACGGCGGCGGCCGCAACCACCCCGCCCGCCGTGATCGACCACTCGACGCCGCCCCACCGTTCGGGCCGGTACCGGCTCCGCCGGACGCCCCGGCCCGCGAGTCTGAAGCCGACGGCCGCCAGCAGGCCGCCGACCAGCACCATCGCCCCGCCGAAGAACCGGGAGGCGGTGGCGTCGAGTACCGCGTAGCAGCCGACGGCGATGCCGGTCAGGGCGATCAGCAACAACAGCGAGGTGATCCGTCGGGCCCGCGGATCGGCGGCGCCGTGCCGGCCGTACCCGCGTGAATCCATCGACGCCGCCAGCAGCAGCGACCGGTCGAGCGCGTCGGTGAGGACCGGGATGACGACGGAGCGCCACAGGTGGCGCCGACCGCTCGGACCAGCGCGCAGCCGGCGGGCCCGACGCACCCGTCCGACCGATTCGGCCAGTTGCGGGAAGACCGAGACGGTCACGACCAATACCGTGCCGGCTTCGTACAACGCCGCCGGCATAGCCGCGAGCAGCCGCTTCGGGTTCGCCAACGAGTTGGCTGCACCGACGCAGATGATCATCGTCGCGAGCCGGAGCCCGTCGTAACCACCGGCGAGCAGCGCCTCTGCCGACACCGGCCCCAGTAGCGAGATCCCCGCAGCTGCGGCGGGTAGGTCGATCTCCGGCAGCGTGAACAACACCGTCGGTCCCGCCCCGGCGGTCAGCATTCGAAACAGCACCCTCGTCACGAGGACGATGCCGGCCACCGCGAGGTACCACCGGAAACCGACCGCCCACGGTGCGGCACTGCGCCGCCCCGCGACGGTGGTCGCCGCCACCGCGATCACCAGACCCAGCAGCAGGGGGTTCGTCGTCGACGCCGACACCGCGACCAAACCCAGCGCCCAGAGCCACCACGCCCCGGGATGCACGACACCACCCTGCGTGGCGTACGTCTGCGTCACGGCTCGTCACGCCGTCTGCGCCGGGTGAGCACGACACCGGCAGCGCCGACGCCCGCGATCAACATCGTTCCGACGATCAGCGGCACCGGACCGGACCCCGTTGACGGTGATGAAGCCGCATCTGCAGCCGGGGAGGCGGTGCTCGGCGTGCTGCTGACAATCGGCGTGCTGCTGACGCTCGGCGTGCTGCTGACGCTCGGCGTGCTGCTCTCGATCAGCGCGCTGCTCGCCGGTTGCGACACACCGCCGGTGCTGATGGTCGTCGATGTAGTGCTGAGGCTCGTACTCGTAGTGTCGGGCAGAGGTGTCGGCGTGGGTGAGGGTGTGGGGGTCGGCGCGGGCGATGGTGATGGTTTTGGTGCTGGAGTAGGCACCGGAGCCGGGGCGGGCTCAGGTGCAGGGTGCAGGGCTGCAGGTGCAGGGTGCAGGCACCGGACTGACCCGGGGGGGATTCTGACCGCCGGCGGAGAACACCCAGCCCTCGAACCCGCCCAGCCGGACCCGGCCGGAGGTCGGGCCGGTGGAGCTGTACTCCCAGCTCCCGTCTCCGCCGGACTTCCAGTACGACCAGTAGGCGTCAGCCGGGGGCGTGTTGACGCACGACTCCCGGTAATTCTGGTCGGCGGGGCGGGCGAAAGTCTCATCCGCGGCGGGGCGACCACTGATCCGGCAGGCGAATCCCGGCTGGTTGGTCACCGGGGTCCACGAGATTCCGGCGGCTGCCAGAGCATCGGTCCCGCGGGACGCCGCCGTGAGCCCGGAGGCGCAGCGGACCAGGAGCCCGCCGCCGAGCGAGCCGAAGTCGACCGCCACGGTGACGGTGTCCGCGGTACCCGATGCGCAGGCGCCGTCGCGAGCGGCCGAACTACCCGCAGTAGCCCCGGCCGGCGCGGCGGGGAGTGCGATCAGCAGCAGAGCGGTTGTGGTCGCGAAGGCCCAGCCCGGTCTCACTTCCGACGACGACTCGACCGGCCCCGGCTGATGACCATCGCGACTACACCGCCCACCACCAACAGCACCCCGACGGCGACCAGGCTCGTCATCGACCGTGGAACGCCGGTGGCCGATAGCGTGCGGGTGTCCGCCGCGGTCGTGGTCGCAGATACTGATGTTGACTCAGTGGTGGCGCCGTCGGTGGGGGACGGGGTCGTGCTGGTGGGGGTGGGCTCACACACCGCGGCCGGCGGCAGGCCAGGCTCAGCCCCGGTCGCGGTGATCGCGCCGAGCGACGGTGTGCCGATCGCGAAGACGGCTTGGACTGCGGCGAACTGCCATTCGCCGATGCTGTCGCCGATTCCGAACTGCTGAGCATCGGCGAGGGATGCGGGCTTCCAGGCGACCGCGCCCAGGTCGCTGCCGGTCAGCGGCGACCCTGTGGTGATCGTCGAACAACGCACCTGAAGTCCCCCGACGAAGCGGGCTGCGTTGACCGCGGCAACTTCGACTTCTTCGGTCGTCACCGCACCGCCCGCCCCGACGGCGCCGACCGCGCTGAACGCCTGCCCGGCCAGACCCGTCGTGTTCGTGTTACCGGCCACATCGCCGGTTTCGGACTGCCGGCCCAACAACCAGTGCGTGGCGTCGGCGATCGCTCCGTCGACCGAATCGACCCCCGCTGCCAGTAGCGCCTGGACGACCAGCGCGGTGTAGTCCGGGTCCGGCCCGGCGCAGCCGCCGAACCCGTACGAGCCCGCTTCGGGTGGCGCGGTGCACTGCTGTTGTTGCAACCACCTGACGGCCGAGGCCGGTGTGCCCGCGGTCGTCCGACTCAGGGCGAGTACCGCGTAGGCGTGTCGGAACGGTTCGTCCGCCGCGCCGAAGGACCCGTCGGGCTGCAGCGCCGCGCGCAGTTCACCGAGCAGATCCCGGTTCCCGGCCGGCCCCGGAAACGTGGTCGGGTCCAGGCCGGCGATCTCCAGGGCCAGCGCAGTCTTCGCGATCTGGCCGATCTTGGTGGCACTCTCCGCCGGCGCCCCGAGGTAGGAGTCCCCCGACGCCAGCAGCGCGGCAGCAGACTGGGCGATCTGGTCGCCGCCGACGCCGGCCGCGGCCAATGCGTAGATCGCGTCCGTGGTGAGGCCGACGCTACCGCCGAGCAGTCCGTTTCCAGCCGACAGTTGGCGACCGATCCAGCCGGCGACCGCGGCCGCGTCGCCCGTGGCCGGCGCATAGGTCGGCAGTTCGACGGGTGAATCGTCCGGCTGCGGTAGCGCTGACAGGTCCAGCCGCGGCGACGGACCGGGGAACGATCCGTCAGTGTTCTGAATGAACCCGACCACAGAGCCCACCGGCAGTGGGCCGCCGTCCACTCCGACATTGGCTGAGGTCCAGTCGGCGCCGAACGGGCCGCCCGGATTTCCGTCGGTGGTGTTCAGGAAGCTCGACCAGTAAGCGCCGGGAAACGCCTGGCAGTTAACCGGGTTGGCGGCGACTCCGTCGATGGCGCACAGGTAGCTGCCGGCGCCGAACGGCTCGGTGGTCACGTCACGTCCGGCGGCCTGCATCGCGTCCAGGATCGTGGCCTGCTGGCCGGGTGCGCAGCCGACCTGCACCGAATCCGCGGTCGGGGAGAAGTCCACCACCACCGTGACGCCCTCGTTCGGCCCGCAGGCCGCGCCGACCGGTGCGGGTGTGGGAGGCACCGCGGAGGCGGGCAACACGCCCAGCATGGGCGCGAGAACGATCAACAGGGTGGTCAGGGCGGCAGCGGTCGCCCGGCGGAACGTCATGTCGGCCTTTCAAGCCGCGGCCGAGCATCGAGCTCACGGCGCGCGGCGGGGCCACGGCCTAGAGCCCCGAGACTGCAATCCGCGACAGCGTGGGAGCGTCAGCTTCCCGCAGGCGACCCGACTGATCGGACCCCGACGTGCGGGGTCCCGAACCACGGTTGCGCGACAGTGCCGGAATTCGACCGGCTTCCCCTGCGAGATGCGTTGGAACCCGCTGAGCTTAACTCAGCGCGGCCGCCGCCCTACTCAAACCTTGGCGGATTCGCCGGCCGGTGGTACCGGCGACGGACCGGTGGTCGGCGCGACCTCCGCCATCTTGGCGCGAACCCCCGCCTCGATCTTCTTGCCGAGCTCGGCGTCGATCTTGGTCCAGTACTCGAAAACCCGGGACAGCACCGGCTCCTTCACCCCGTTGGACACGTGGCCGACGACGTTCGTCACCAGGCGTTCCCGGGCGGCTTCGTCCATCGACTCGCGGACCAGCATGTTGGCCTGGATGAAGTCGTCGTCGTCCCGATGCGCAACATAGGGGGCTCGGACCATCTTGCCGCCCGCCTCCCAGCCCGCCGCGCCCTGCAACGAGGTGTCGGCGCGCGGCCCGTTGTACGAGTTGGGTGCATACACGGGCACCTCGGGAGCGTTGAAGCTGTACCGCATGTTGCCGTCCTTCGCGTACGAGTGCACGTCCACCTGTGGCGCGTTCACCGGTAGCTGCTGGTAATTCGCCCCGATCCGGTAGCGGTGGGCGTCGGCGTAGCTGAAGATGCGGCCCTGCAACATCTTGTCCGGCGAGGCGGCCACGCCCGGCACGAAGTTCGACACCTCGAATGCGGCCTGCTCGATCTGGGCGAAGAAGTTCTGCGGGTTGCGGTTCAACGTCATCGTGCCGACCTTGATCCGCGGGTAGTCCTGCTGCGACCAGACCTTGGTCAAGTCGAACGGGTTGAACCGGTAGGTCTCGGCGTCCTCGAACGGCATGATCTGCACCTCGAACGACCAGGACGGGAAGTCGCCGTTCTCGATCGACCCCCACAGATCCTGCCGGTGGTGGTCGGGGGATTGCCCGGCGACCTTGTCGCCCTCGTCCTGGGTCAGGAACTCGATGCCCTGGTTGGTCTTGAAGTGGTACTTCACCCAGCACTGCTCCCCCGCGGCGTTGATCCACTGGTAGGTGTGCGAGCTGAAGCCGTCCATGTGCCGGAAGCTCTTCGGGATGCCGCGGTCGCCGAGCAACCAGGTCACCTGGTGCGCCGACTCCGGCGACAGGGTCCAGAAATCCCACTGCATGTTGTGGTCGCGCAGACCAGAGCCCGGCAGCCGTTTCTGCGAGCGGATGAGCAAATGGTGATGGCCTTCCCCTGCACACCTGCTCGACTACGTACGTATTGCTGCAGCTCCATCCATCGCGCGTGGATGCCTCGGGCCGGCTCCGAGGCCGCGTCGCCTGAACGTCTCCGCCCAGGGCGCGTCGCGTGCGTCGTCGTGCACGTCCCAGAAGGCCTGGCGGATCATCGAGTACGCCGGCGCCGATCAGCTCGGCGCCGAACATCCGTTCGACCGCCGCGCCCAGCGCGACGACCACTCCGCCGATCGCGATGCGGACGCCCGTGATCGGTGATCGCGCCAGGTGCAGCGAGCGGCGAGCTGCAACGAACGCCGGGTGCACGTCCTTGGGATAGCTGGCGCGGGGGAACAGCGGGGCGTCGATCGACGGCACCGACCAGCGCTCCGCGTCGGCGCGGGTGGATCCCGCTGGGGTCGCCTCGATCGGCGCGGCCTGCTGGTCCGCGACGGGCACGAGCGGCGCGGCCTGCTGGTCCGCGACGGGCACGAGCGGCGCGACGTGCGTCGGTCCACGTCGAGCCGTCCCACCAGCGCCACTGCTCCGGGTTCGTCGGGTCGACGAACCAGGCTGCGGCGATGGCGTTGGCGGCAGGGATCGGTCATGCCCGCCTCCTATCGGCGCGTGTTCGCGCCGTGCTTGAAGCGTCGCGTCAGCGCTCGGCGAGCAGCTCCACGATGAGCGCCTTGGCGGCACCCGGATCGGCCTTGCCCTGCATCGCCTTCATGACCTGGCCGACGAAGAAGCCGACGAGCGACTCCTTGCCGCCCTTGTACTGCTCGACCTGCTTGGGGTTGGCGTCGAGGATGCCGTCGATCACCTCGCGCAGCGCGCCCTCGTCGCTCACCTGGGCGAGGCCCTCGGCCTCGACGATCGCCGCCGGGTCGCCGCCCTCGTCGCGCGATGCGCACGAGCAGCTCCTTGGCGACGCGCGCCGCTGATCGTCTTCGCGGCGACGAGGTCGACGATCGCCGCGAGCTGCGCCGGGCGTCGACGTCAGCGCCGTCCTTCTGCAGCGCGAGCAGCTCGCCCATCGTCCAGTTGGCGACGAGCTTGGCGTCGGCCTCCGTCGCGGCGCCGACGGCGCTCTCGTAGAAGTCCGCGGTCGCGGCGTCGATGTTGAGCACCTCGGCGTCGTAGGTCGACAGGCCGTACTGCTCGCTGGAAGCGCGCCATGCGCGCCAGCGGCAGCTCGGCCATCTCGGCGCGCACGCGCTCGATGTGCTCGGGCGTCACCTCGATCGGCACGAGGTCGGGCTCGGGGAAGTAGCGGTAGTCGTGCGCCGCCTCCTTGCGAGCGCAGCGAGCGGAGCGCGCCCGTCGTCGGGTCGTAGTGCAGCGTCTCCTGCTCGACCGTCTCGCCGCGCTCGAGCAGGTCGACCTGGCGCGCGAGCTCGGCGTGGATGCCGCGCTCGATGAAGCGGAACGAGTTCATGTTCTTGAGCTCGGTCTTGGTGCCGAGCTCGGTCTCGCCGCGCGGGCGCACGGAGATGTTGGCGTCGCAGCGCAGCGAGCCCTCCTCCATGTTGCAGTCGCTCACGCCGAGCGTCTCGATCGTGTTCTTGAGCAGCGTCAGGAACCGCTTCGCCTGCTCGGGCGTGCGGATGTCGGGCTCGGTCACGATCTCCACCAGCGGCGTGCCCACGCGGTTGAAGTCGACGAACGAGTGCGAGCTGTCGGCGATGCGCCCGGTCGAGCCGGCGTGCACGAGCTTGGCCGCGTCCTCCTCCATGTGCGCGCGCGTGATCCCGACGCGGAACGTGCCGCCGTCGCCGTCGGGCACGTCGAGGTAGCCCGGCGCCGCAGATCGGGTCCTCGTACTGGCTGATCTGGTACGCCTTGGGGCTGTCCGCGTAGAAGTAGTTCTTGCGGCTGAAGGTGGTGCGGTCGGCGATCTCGCAGTTGAGCGCGAGCCCGATCATGATCGCGAAGTCGACCGCGCGCGCGGTTGGGCACCGGCAGCACGCCCGGGTGCGCGAGGCACACCGGGCACACGTGCGTGTTCGGCGCCGCGCCGAACTCCAGCCGGCAGCGGCAGAACATCTTCGTGTTCGTCGAGAGCTGGATGTGGATCTCGAGCCCGATCACGGGCTCCCAGGCCTCCATCT
>CAWGUZ010000015.1:0-50757 GCA_963825975.1 uncultured Actinomycetota bacterium | reverse complement strand
CACGGCGACTACGCCGCGATTGTCGGCGAGTCCGGGATGGACGCCGTCACCCAGTACGAACTGTGGAAGGCGGTCTGGGGGTCGTTCAACGATGCCAATCTGTTCGAACTCGCCTGGGCGCTGAAACGCCACGACGAGTTCCTGGACGTGTTCGCGCCACTGACGTTCATCGGAAATCACGACGTCACCAGGATCGCGGCCAAGCTCACGGATCCGCGGCATCTCGCCCACGCGCTGGCGGTGCTGATGACCGTCGGCGGGACACCGTCGATCTACTACGGCGACGAGCAGGGCTTCCGCGGCGTCAAGGAAGACCGAGTCGGTGGTGACGACGCCATCCGGCCCGTCTTCCCGAGCACTCCCGACCAGCTGTCCGACGCCGGGAGCGAGACCTGGCAGCTCCACCGCACGCTGATCGCGCTGCGCAACGCCCGGCCCTGGCTCAGTAAGGCCCGAGTGACGACCCTGGAACTGACCAACACCGCATTCAGCTATCGGGCGGCGCCGCTCGACGGGACGCCTGCTGAGCAGGTGGTGGTGGCGCTGAATCTGGCGGACGCGCCCGTGACGGTGTCGATCACCGGACCGGCCGCCGAGGCGGGACCCGCCGGCGAAGCGCACAGTGGCGAGGGCTCGGCCGGCTCGGCCGGCCCGGCCGAGGTGCTGGCCGGCGCGGCCACATTCGTCCCCGACGCGGTCGGGTCTGTGCGGTTGGCGGGCCACGGCTGGGTCGTACTCGCTCCGGCGTGAAGCGGCGCCGCAGATCAGGACCGGTAGCCGAGCCTGTTCTCGCTGGTAGACTGGGAGAGTTGTGCCTGGAGCGGATCGACCGATCGGCTCCTGCAACGCCCTCCTGCCGCGGAACGACCACGGCCGATGAGTCCATAGGAGGTGTACGTGAGCGTATCCACTGCGCTGCGTCACTACGAGCTGTTGCTCATTCTCGAACCCAGTCTCGATGAGCGAACTGTCGCTCCGTCGATCGACGCCTTCCTCAACGTGGTCCGCCAGGGTGGTGGCTCCATCGAGAGTGTCGAGGTGTGGGGTCGTCGCCGGCTGGCCTTCGAGATCAGGAAGAACGCCGAGGGGATCTACGCCGTCATCAACGTGACAGCGCCGTCCGCGGCCGTCACCGAGCTCGACCGTCAGCTGAACCTGAACGAGTCGGTGCTGCGGACCAAGATCATCCGCCCGAACAAGAAGTAGGACCGACGATGGCTGGCGACACGATCCTCACGGTGGTGGGCAACCTCACCGCCGACCCGGAGTTGCGGTTCACCGCGTCCGGTGCCGCCGTCGCGAACTTCACCGTCGCCTCCACTCCGCGCACATTCGATCGTGCGTCGAACGAGTGGAAAGACGGCGAGGCCCTCTTCATGCGCTGCAACATCTGGCGGCAAGCGGCGGAGAACGTCGCGGAGTCGTTGACCCGCGGCAGTCGCGTGGTGGTGACCGGCCGGCTCAAGCAGCGGTCGTTCGACACCAAAGAAGGGGAGAAGCGCACCGTCATCGAATTGGAGGTCGACGAGATCGGCCCGTCGCTGCGCTATGCGACCGCGAAGGTCAACCGGGTCAACCGTCCCAGCGGCGGCTCCGGCGGTGCCGGCGGCGGTGGTGGTTACGGCAGCGGCGGTTCGGCACCGGCCGACGATCCGTGGGCGTCCGCGCCACCGGCGTCCGGCAGTGGCGGCGGCTACTCCGACGAACCGCCGTTCTAAGCGGATCTCACGCTCAGCTCCACCGGCTCCCGCCGTTCCCCTTCTTCCTGACCTGAATCAATTTCTGGAGTAACAGACAATGCCAAAGCCACCACCCCGCAAGGTGAGCACGAAGCCCTGCGGCTTCTGCTCCTCGAAATCGCAGCCGATCGACTACAAGGACGTCAACCTGCTGCGTCGCTTCATCTCCGATCGCGGCAAGATCCGCGCACGTCGCGTCACCGGCAACTGCACGATCCACCAGCGTGACATCGCCATCGCGGTGAAGAACGCCCGTGAGGTAGCGCTGCTGCCCTACACCTCGACCGCTCGCTAGAAAGGCATACACGTGAAGCTCATCCTCACCACGGATGTGGCCCACCTGGGCGCCCCCGGCGACATCGTCGAGGTGCGTGACGGGTACGGCCGCAACTACCTGCTGCCGCAGGGCAAGGCCATCGTGGCCACCAAGGGCGCCGAGAAGCAGATTGCCTCGATGAAGCGCACCCAAATGGCTCGCGAAATCCGCAATGCCGATCACGCCCACGAGGTGAAGACCGCATTGGAGAACATGTCGGTCACCATCACCGCCCGGGCTACCGCCGACGGCAAGAAGCTCTTCGGCTCGATCACCAACGCCGACGTCGCCTCGGCGATCAAGGCCTCCGGCGGTCCGTCCCTGGACAAGCACTCGATCGACGTCGGTGGGCACATCAAGACCGCGGGCGCTCACGGCGTCTCGGTTCGATTGCTGCCCGGTGTCGTCGCCTCGCTCAAGGTCACCGTCGTCACCTCCTGATCGACCGAGCGACGGAGCGGTCGGCCGACCGTCCGGCCGCTCAGTAGACGCCGCGCCACCACCCTCGGGTGGGTGGTGCGGCGTGCTGCCGGCTCACTCTGGCCGTAGTGCCACCAGTGGGCTCTGGCCGTAGTGCCACCAGTGGGCTCTGGCCGTAGTGCCACCAGTGGGCTCTGGCCGTAGTGCCACCAGTGGGCTCTGGCCGTAGTGCCACCAGTGGGCTCTGGCCGTAGTGCCACCAGTGGGCTCTGGCCGTAGTGCCACCAGTGGGCTCTGTAGAGGCTCTCTTCCTGTCACCGGCTCCGCTCTGTCATCACGACACGGCGGGGCCGGTTTTCTGTTCAGGGCCCGTTCAGCGCCCTTCAGCGCCCTTCAGTGCCCTTCACCGCTCGTTGAGCATCAACTCGGACCGTGCAGGTTCAGTCGTCCCCGAGCCACTGCTGCGACCCGACGGAAGGCCCGCCCCGGGCGCCGACGGAGGTCGGGCGCGGTTTCCGACACGCCCGCCGGGTCGACTCGCCGGAAACGCCGATCCCCAGAAATTGTTTTTCTTCCACACAGATCACAGCTTGATTACGTGCCTTGACCTGCGGTTCCCTCGAATAGGGGCCGAGTTTTCCACATGTTGTCCACATGGGGACAACTTTCTGAGCGGCCCGAACGGCGACGTTGTCCCCACGCCGTCCCGGCTCCGTACACATCCTGATTTGAGCTTCGCGCTGGGTGGGTCCTAGGTTGACGCGGCCTGGGAAAGGCGCCGTCATCGGCCCGATCAGCACCGTCGGGCGCTGTTGGGCACCAACCGGCACCGATGGGGGCCAATGGGCACCGACGGGCACGGATGGGGGCCGACGGGCACGGATGGGCACCGATGAGCACTGTCGGTGGTCGTCGATAGAACAGATGTACTGACATCCGCCTGCGCGGACGTCGGATCGACGAAGGGACGGCGTGTGGCGGCGGACGAGCAGTGGAAACCCAGGTCGTCCACTCCGGCACCGGTCGTCTTCGATCGCCAGCCGCCGCAGGATCTCCCCGCTGAGCAGTCTGTTCTCGGCGGGATGTTGTTGTCCAAGGACGCCATCGCCGACGTCTTCGAAGTCCTCACCGCCAAGGACTTCTACAAGCCGGCCCACGTGCACATCTTCGAGGCCGTGCTGGACCTGTACTCCCGCGGTGAACCGGCCGACCCGATCACCGTGTCGGCCGAACTGGAGCGGGCCGGCCTGCTGCCGCGGGTGGGTGGGTCGGTGTATCTGCACCACCTCACCGCAATGGTGCCGACCGCGGCGAACGCCGCCTACTACGCCACGATCGTGGGCGAGAAGGCCATGCTGCGCCGCCTGGTAGAGGCGGGCACCAAAATCGTGCAGCTGGGTTACGGCGGCGCGGACGGCGATGCCGGTAGCGGCGAGATCGACGAGATCGTCGACCGGGCTCAGCAGGAGATGTACGACGTCACCGAGAAGCGGATCTCGGAGGACTACGTCGTCCTGGAGGAGCTGCTCGGCCCGACGATGGACGAGATCGACGCGATCCAGACCCGCGGGGGACTCTCGCTCGGCGTCCCGACCGGTTTCACCGACCTCGACGCGCTCACCAACGGCTTCCACCCCGGCCAGATGATCATCATCGCGGCCCGGCCGGGTGTCGGGAAGTCGACCCTCGCGCTGGACGTCGCCCGCAACGCCTCGGTGAAACACGGCCTGACCAGCGTCATCTTCTCGCTCGAGATGAGCAAGTCCGAGATCACCATGCGTCTGCTCTCCGCCGAGGCGGGCATCAAGCTGGCGCAGATGCGTTCCGGTCGGATGCAGGACCAGGACTGGCAGAAGATCGTCAAGCGAATGAGCGAGATCTCCGACGCTCCGCTGTTCATCGACGACTCGCCCAACATGACCATGATGGAGATCCGCGCGAAGGCCCGCCGGCTCAAACAGCGCCACGACCTGAAGCTGATCGTGTTGGACTACCTGCAGCTGATGAGCTCCGGTAAGAAGGTCGAGTCCCGGCAGCAGGAGGTGAGCGAGTTCTCCCGGCAGATGAAGTTGCTGGCCAAGGAACTCGAGGTGCCGGTGATCGCGATCTCGCAGCTCAACCGTGGGCCGGAACAACGCACCGATAAGCGGCCGATGCTGTCCGACCTCCGCGAGTCCGGCTCGCTGGAGCAGGACGCGGACATGGTGATCCTGGTGCACCGACCCGATGTCTGGGAGTCGGACGACCCGCGGGCGGGCGAGGCCGACCTGATCGTCGCCAAACACCGCAACGGGCAGACGATGACCGTGGCCGTGGCACACCAGCTGCACTACAGCCGATTCACCGACCTGGCCCTGCAGTGAGCCGAGAGCGTCCGGGGCCGCGGTGCCGGGCGTCCGATGTCAGCCGAGCAAGCTGCGGGTCAGCCTGTGGAAGGTTTAGTGGGCGAGGTCGAACAATTCGGCACATCGCCGCAGTGGATCGCCAAGGTTTCTGCGCAGCTCATTCGTCGGTGATCGCGGGCGGGCCGATGTGGTGCACATTGTTGCGTCTGGGTCTCTGGTCAAAATCCAACCATTTCGGTGGCACGAATTCGGGTACACCGTCGGGCCCGGCCTGTATTCGCCAGTCGCCCCGGTGGATCTCCGTGTGATGAAATGCGCACAACAGGGTGCCATTCTGGTAACTGGTCTCGCCGAGGTCCCGCGCCCACCATTTCAAATGATGCGCATCACACCAATTCGGGGGTCTGGTACAGCCGGGGAATGAACATCCGCGGTCCCGCACGGTGATCGCCCGCCGGATCGCGGTGCTGAACGTGCGGGAACTTCGGCCGAGGTCCAGGACCTCGCCAGCCCCGCCCAACACCGCCGGCATGCACCGATGCGTCGCACAACAACCGGCGGGTGTCCGCGGGGGAGAGCCGGTGACCGTCGTCCAGGACCGCACCACGTGCCTGTGCCTTGAGGACGTCCCAGTCCAGAGTGACGGTGATGTGCGGCCGGACCCCGGCCGCCTCCGGGAGCGGGTTCTCGGCGGCGCCGCCGGTACGGAGCACGTACTCCAGCACCTCGACCAGCGCGTGGGCCCGGCGGGTCGCCGCCGGGCGCGGGTCCTTCGAACCGTCGACCGCCGGTTTCGGCGCGGCGAGCGGGTCGATCACCGCCCGCAGCGCGGCGACACCCAGGTCGTTCAGGTATCCGTGGACACCGGTCAGACCGGTGGTGGCGCTGCGGGAACCGATTGTCAGTTCCATTTTGGACCGGGCGGCGGTGTCGTCGGGTGGGGTCCCGTCCGGGTCCAACACGCACTCCAGATGCCGGGCGAGTTTCTTCAACTGCTCCGGATCCTGGATCAACGCGTTCTCCACCAACACCCGCTCCGCCTCCGACACCACATCAACAGGTAGTGCGTCCGGGAGCCGTCGCAACGTCGACACGATGGTGCGGACGTGATCGACCGACACCGTCCCGTCGTCGATCGCAACACCAAGGATCGGCCGCTGCGCGGGTCGCTCCCCACCCGAAGGCAGATCCTGAGGCTGGGTCGCCCGGGCCGCACTCACCCGCGCCGACGCCTCACCGGGTGAGATCCGCAACGTCTCCCGGAGCAGCGCCGCCGTCGAGGACACCGACCGGGCCGTGGCGACACCCTGCTGATCCAATTCGTCGGTCAACTGCACCTGCGCCGCCCACGTTTTCCGGGCCAATTTCTCCACACCGAGAGAAAGGTTCAACAATTCATCGCCGTTCAACTTCCAACGTTCACCGGCGACCAGACCGGACACGGCTTCCATCGCATTCTCGACCAGGCGCATCGCCTCGTCGAGTGTGTAGAAACCGGGCGCGCTCATACCCACAATGATACGAAGGACCACCGACAATGACCCTGGCAGCGACAAAACGGGCTCTTCAGAATTCAGAGTGGAGCCGGGGTCTCAATCCGCCGATCTCGAGGAGACATCTGGCGATGTGATGGGTGATATTGCAAAAGCCGAGGGTCGATCCGCGGAGATGTTCCAACCGTCCGATGGGCGCTTCAGTTCAGTGGGTCCGTTGCTGGTGCCCCGATGATCGAAAGACGCCAGAACGTCCACGGCGCGGCGATAGCACGTGCGCCGAGCCGGCGGACTTCCGCGAGCCCGGCGGGCACGGCGCTGCCGATGCCGTCGGCAGGGCTTCAGGGTCGCCTTGCCGCGGGTGCGCTCCGTGTCTCGGTAGCCGGTGATCATCCGCTGGTAAACATGCGGGCTACTTCGACCTGCACGTGAGCGTCGACAGCGAAAACGGCGTCCAGGCGTGGCCGTTGTTTGGCGGTGAGCAGATCGGCGCCGGTCTGCTGGGTCCACCGGGCGCAGTGGACGGCCACCGGTCCGGCCCCGGTGCCCCGGGACGGTGCCCGCGCGCACCGGGGTCAGGTCGATGATCACGGTGACGCACCCTCCGGCGGGAGCTGCTGCCCGACGACCTGCAGGCCGAGCTCGTCGACCGTGTCGTCGAGCCACCGTCCAGGGCCCGAGCTGCAGTTGTATGACGAAGGGTCCGCACCCCGCTCCCAGTCGTGAGCCGATCGCACCCCGCTCCCAGTCGTGAGCCGATCGCGCCCCGCTCCCAGTCGTGAGCCGATCGCGCCCCGCTAGACCAGATTCCGGCCCCGGGACGCCCGTCCGATAGCCGCGAACATGCGGGATCGTGGACGGTGCCTCCGGGTGCGCATGGCCGGCACATCCGAGAGGATCGGGGCTCCGCTGTCGAATTCGAACTGGAGTAGTCGATGGACGAACGTCGCCGCCTACCGGTGTCGCCGGCCGCCCTCCCCGCGGCTGTCGTCCAGGGGGATCGCTGGCGGATCACTGTGCTCACGGTCGGCCTCGTGCGGCTGGAGTGGGCCGACGACGGGGTGTTCGAGGATCGGGCCTCCACCTTCGCGCTGCACCGCGACCTGCCGGCCCCCGAGTTCACCGTGACCGAGGCCGGCGAGTACCTGGAGGTGGTGACCGAACGGTTCCGGCTGAGCTACGACAGGGGACCGTTCACGCCGTCCGGGCTGAGTCTTCAGGTTCGGGGCGCCGTCTCGAACTACCACAGCGTGTGGCGCTACGGCGAGCCGGTCGGTGACTTGGGCGGCACCGCGCGCACGCTCGACAACGTCGACGGCGCGCTGCCTTTGGAGCCGGGCGTGGCGTCCCACTTGGGTTACTCCGTACTCGACGACTCCGGCACGATGCTGTTCACCGAGGACGGTTGGGTGGCGCCGCGCGACGGCAGCCGACTGGACCTGTACGTGTTCGCCTACGGGCACGATCACCAACAGGCGCTCGACGCGTTCTACGCGGTGTCGGGGCTGCCGCCGGTGTTGCCGCGCTGGGCGCTGGGCAACTGGTGGAGCCGGTACTTCCAGTACAGCGCCGACCACTACCTCGCCCTGCTCGATCGATTCGCCGACGAGTGGCTGCCGTTCTCCGTCGCGGTGCTCGACATGGACTGGCACCCGGTGGCCACCGTCGAGCCGAAATACGGCAGCGGCTGGACCGGCTACAGCTGGAACCGAGACCTCTTCCCCGATCCGCCCGCATTCCTCGACGAGCTGCACCGCCGCGGCTACCGGGTCACCCTGAACGTGCATCCGGCCGACGGGGTGCGCGCCTTCGAAGACGCCTATCCCGCGATGGCCCGCTCCCTGGGGCGTGACCCGGCCGACGGTGAGCCGATCGCGTTCGACGCGACCGACCGTCGATTCCTGGCGGCCTACTTCGACGTCCTGCACCGGGCACTGGAGGACGACGGGGTCGACTTCTGGTGGATCGACTGGCAGTCCGGCCCGCACTCGCGGGTGGCGGGGATCGATCCGCTGTGGATGCTGAACCACTTCCACTTCCTGGACTCCGGCCGTGACGGCCGCCGTCCGCTGACGTTCTCCCGCTATGCCGGCCCGGGTAGTCACCGATACCCGGTCGGCTTCTCCGGGGACACGGTGATCTCCTGGGCGTCGCTGCAGTTCCAACCCGAGTTCACCGCCACCGCGACGAACATCGGGTACGGGTGGTGGAGCCACGACATCGGCGGGCACATGTTCGGCGTGCGCGACGACGAACTGGCGCTGCGCTGGCTGCAGCTGGGCGTCTTCTCGCCCATTCTGCGGGTGCACTCGTCGAGCAACCCGTTCCTGCTGAAGGAGCCCTGGCAGTACGGCGCCCAAACCGCGGCCGCCATGGGTGATGCGTTGCGCCTTCGGCACCGGCTGCTGCCGTACCTGCACACGATGAATCACCGCGCGGCGGCCGACGGAATACCGCTGGTACGACCGATGTACTACCGCTGGGGCGACCAGGCGGCGGCGTATCGCGTCCCGCACCAGTTCGAGTTCGGTTCCGAGTTGTTGGTGGCGCCCATCACCGCCCCGCGCGACCCGGTCACGCTGCGCGGCGCTGTGACGGCGTGGTTGCCGGCCGGGACCTGGGTAGACGTCTTCACCGGTGTCGTCTACGACGGCGACCAACAGCTGGAGATGCATCGTGACGACACCTCGATGCCCGTTCTACTGCGGGCGGGCGGGATCCTGCCGTTGGCCGCCGAGGACGACCTGACCGCCGATCGGAATCCGGAGCGACTGGAAGTCCTGGTCGCATCCGGTGCCGACGGCCGTTTCGTCCTGGTGGAAGACGACGGTCGGGGTGACGTCCGTGCGGCTGCTGTGGCTGCGGCCGGGTCAGACCCGGCGCCGGGTGTCGCGACCACCGTGCTCGAGTGGGATGCCGCGTCGGCGACGCTGACGGTGCAGTCGGCGCAGGGCACGCCGGGTGTCGTCCCGGCGCTGCGCAGTTGGACGCTGACCGTGCTCGCCGCGGGCGGTGGCGGATCTCTCGCGGCGGCGGAGTTCGCCGCCGTCAGCGGACCAGCGGGGTCGGTCAGCGTGACGGTCACGGACGTGCCCACCGATGCGCCGTGCCGGATCGGCGTTCCGCTTCCCCAGGCGGAGCCGCAGACCAGCGATCGAGACGAGCGACTGGTGGATCTGCTGAACCGGGCACAGTACGGCTACGAGGCGAAGTCGGCCGTCTGGGCGGTACTGAACGACCAGCGGCCGGTGGCTCAGAAGTTGGCGACCCTGCAGGTGCAGCGCCTCCCCGGGCCGTTGCTGTCGGCGATCACCGAATTGCTGACAGCGCATTGAGTCGGGCTCGGCCGCCGAAGCGCCGGCCGAGCTTTTCCAGACCCGGTCAGATCAGCGTCGGGCGACCGAATTGGGTGCGCACGCCCGGGCTCCACAACGGACGTAGGTCGGGCGTCGCCGCCAACTGGAATCCGGCCGCAGCACCCAACTCGTCATCCAGGTGCAGGATCTCGGCTTCGTGGAGCACCCACGGTTCGTGTCGGTTCGGGGTCCACATGCCGCGCCGGCCGATCGTGCTGTGCATGCCCCACCGTTGAGTGAGAAAGTCCTCCAGCGGGGTGGCCCGGACCTGCGGGCCGACCCGGAGGGCCAGTTCGCTGCGCACCGTCGGTCGCGGTCGGCGGCGTCGAGTGCGGTACGAGTGCACCGACCCGACGGTGACGGCGTTCATCCTGGCCCACTGGTACGGGATCCGGATGCCCCACCGCGCCAACAGCACCACCGCCAGCCGGTCGGCGTCCAACGACCGGAACACCACCCCGTGTCGGCCGGCGTCGTCCACCGAATAGCACCGGATGTTCGTCTCCAGGAAGGTCCCGAAGTGGGGAACCGGGAACCGCGACCCCGGTCCGGCTCGCCGCATCCGAAACGGGACCAGTCCCACATACGTCGCGCCGTCGGTCCAGACGTCGGGTTCCGTGCCCGGTGGGAGGAAGGGGCGCACCTCGTGCGGGTCGACCGCCCAATGCAGAAATGCCAGGTCCTCCCACCGCTGGTCGGACAGGATCGGGAGTGGCAACGGCGGCGGCTCGCTGGCGAAGGTCGGCACCCGGTCAAACGTACTGACGAGCCACCCTGGAGGGCACTTCGTCGATTGCCGATTCCCCGGGGCGTCCACGCGAATGCCGCCGGTTCCGAGCCGGTTCCGCACGACGCGTTTGCCGACTGGTGGGCTGGGTAGCGTGGGCGGTATGGAATTCAGATACCTCGGCGGCTCCGGCATGCAGATTTCCGCGATCACCTACGGGAATTGGCTCACCCACGGCTCGCAGGTGGAGAACGACGTGGCCACCCAATGTGTGCACGCCGCCCTCGATGCGGGGATCACCACCTTCGACACCGCAGACGCCTACGCCAACGGCAAGGCCGAGGAGGTCCTGGGCAGCGCCCTCAAGGGCGTCCGCCGGGAGTCGCTGGAGATCTTCACCAAGGTGTACTGGCCGGTCGGGCCGGACCCCAAGGGCAAGAACGACAACGGTCTGTCCCGCAAGCACGTGATGGAGGGCATCGACGCCTCGCTGCGCCGGTTGCAGATGGACTACGTCGACCTGTACCAGGCGCATCGCTACGACACCTTCACGCCGTTGGAGGAGACGATGCAGGCGTTCGCCGATGTGGTGCGCGCCGGGAAGGCGCTCTACATCGGAGTGAGCGAGTGGACACCCGAGCAGATTCGGTCCGGTCACGCGCTGGCCCGCGAGCTGGGTGTCTCGCTGGTGTCGAGCCAGCCCCAGTACTCGATGCTGTGGCGGGTGATCGAGGACGAGGTGGTGCCAACCTGCAAGGAACTGGGCCTGGGCCAGATCGTCTGGTCGCCGATCGCCCAGGGGGTGCTGACCGGTAAGTACAAGCCCGGTGAGCAGCCCCCCGCGGACTCCCGCGCCGGCGACTCCAAGGGCGGCGCCGACATGATCAGCCGCTGGATGAAGGACGACGTTCTGACGGCCGTACAGGGACTGCAGCCGGTCGCCGATGATCTCGGCCTCACCATGGCCCAACTCGCCGTCGCCTGGGTGCTCCAGAACGACAATGTCTCCGCCGCGCTGGTCGGCGCCTCGCGCCCCGAGCAGGTGGCGGAGAACGTCAAGGCCGCCGGTGTCATCATCCCGCCGGAGGCGTTGGCCCGGATCGATGAGGTGCTCGGTGACGTGGTGACCCGCGAGCCGGCAATCGTGGCCGAGTCGACGCAGAAGGAGCGTCCGCTCTGACGATGATCTGACGGCCGACAGCTCCGCGCTCGAACGGCCGTTTCGCGCCCGTCTGGGCCACACTCTCGTCGCTCCGGGTCACCGCCCGGTGCGTGCTCTCAGCGCCGTGGTCACCGACGGTGTGACCTGAACGAATACGCTCGCCGCCACTCCGAAATTAGTGGCATCATGGCAACGGTCGGTCGGTGTGCACCGTTCGGCCGATATCGGGCGTTCGGTCGAAACGGAGTGAGCGTGACGGATCTGTCGGAGCGTCAGGTGTTGTCAGTCCTGCTCGACGGCGACTGCCGCCGGTCGCCGGTCGAAGCGAACTTCGCTGCCGAGATGGCGCAGCTCGCGGTGGCGCTGCAGCATGATGCCGCCGATGAGTCCGAGGTGTTGGCGTTGATCGCCGACGGTGCCGTCGACATCATTCCCGGTGCCGAGGGCGCCGCCATCGTCGTACTGGCCGAACCCGGCCGATTGACAGCGCGTTCGGTGCGCGGTGATCTGCCCGCGCCGCTGATGCGGCTCCAGAACGAGATCGGTGAGGGACCGTGTCTGGACGCGGTCGCCGGCACCACCCGCGTGCTAGTCCGCGATGTCGCCATCGAGACCCGCTGGGAATTGTTCATCGCCGCGGCCGTCGGCGTCGGGGTCCGGAGCATGTTGTGCACGCCGTTGGTGGCCGGTTCCCGGACGTACGGATCACTGTCGCTGACCTCCAGTCGTGCCGGGGCCTTCGACGACGAGTCCGAGCAATTGGCGCGCGTGTTCGCGACGCATGCCGCCGTCGCCCTGTCGGGTGCCGAATTCCGATACAGCATCGGTGCCGCCCTGGAGAGCCGTGATCTGATAGGCCAGGCTAAGGGCATCCTGATGGAGCGGTACGGAGTGTCGCCCCAGGTCGCCTTCGCGATCCTGGTCAAGGTCTCGCAGAACTCCAATGTCAAGCTGCGCGAGGTGTGTGCGCAGCTGTGCCGCGACGGGGGCCTGCCCGTGCCGATTCGTGAGGACTGGATCACCCTGGGCTGACCCGTCCCGCGCCGTCGACACGAAGGGTTCGACAGCAGCGGTTAGCGGAGATCGAGGCCGCCATTCCGGGGATCAGCAACACCATGCCGGCACAGCGGTTGGGTGAGCTGGAGGGTGCCGGGGTGATCGGTCCGCTCATCCGTGACGGCAGCGTGATAGGTGCAGCGCGATCGGTGCAGCGCGATCGGTGCAGTGCGAAAGGTGCAGTGCGGCGGGGCTACTCGGTGGGGAAGCGGATCCCCAGTGCCCCCCGCACCGCGTCCATCGCCTCCAACGTGGCGATGCTCGCAGCGAGCGGGCGCAGCGGGGACTCCCGGTCGCCGGCGGTGATCCGGCGGGCTACCTCCGCCGCCTGCCAGAACAGCGCCTCCTGTCCGACTGCAGGCTCGTCGTAGCGAAGGGTGCCCCCATCGGCGAAGCGCACCTCGAACCCGCCGGGCTGATAGAACGGCCCGTCGAGCACCAACGTCGCGGCGGAGCCGGCGACGAACGCGCGCACCGGGGTGTTCGTCAGCACCGTGGTGTGGATGACCGTCTGCCGGTCGGCGTCGTCAGTCAAGATCGCGGACAGTTGAACGTTCACCCCGGCCGGGTGGTGCTGACCTGATGCCGCGACGAGGCGCTGTTCACCCAGCACCGCGTGCGCGAAGGCGAACGGATACGTGCCGAGGTCGAGCATCGGCCCGCCCGCCATCTCCGGGCTCATCACCCGGCGATGACCGGTCAGTTCCTCGCCGTTGTCAACCATCAGGACCGAGATCTCGCCCAACATCCCGCTGTCCAGGATCTGCCGGATCACGTCGAACTTCGGCAGGAAGAAGCTCCAGAGCGCCTCCATGCAGAACAAACCGCGCTCGGCTGCGAGCGTGGCGAGCTCCCGCGCCTCCGCGGCGTTGATCCCGATCGGCTTCTCCACCAGCACGGGTTTGCCCGCCAGGAGCGCGAGCCTGGCGCACGGCAGATGCGCGGGATGCTCGGTGGCCACGTAGATCACGTCGATCTCCGGGTCGGCGACCAGTTCCTCGTAGCTCCCGAAGGATCGGGGCACCCCCCACTCGGCGGCGACGGTGGCGGAGCGCTCCGCACCGCGAGAGCCGACCGCGATCACCCGCTGTGTCGTCGACGCGTGTAAGGCGGCAACGAAGCGCCCGGCGATCCAACCGGTGCCGATCACGCCCCAGCGCAGCGCCGGCGCGGACATCGGATCGGGCGTGCGGGCGGTGGGGAGGGCACTGGGATGGGCAGCGGCCATCGTAGTCAGGTCCGATCAGGAGGCGTCGGCATGGCGGCGTAGTCGCCGCAGACGGGAGCGGGTGGGCGTAGGAGTACCGGGCCGTGCTGGTCGGGCCGTGCTGGTCGGGCTGGGCTGGTCAGGCTGGGCTGGTCAGGCTGTGGTGACGCTGACGACCCGGCCGCCCTCATGCATGGAGGTGATCACTGCGTCTGCCACTGCCCCGGCCTGCAGTCCGTCCCGGGCGGTGGCCATCGCCGTCGTGTCGGCGGCACCACCGGATCGGATCCCGTTCACCCAGGCTTGGAGTTCCAGTCGGTAGGCGTCGGCGAACCGCGGTCGCCAATCGGCGGCGTATCCGGTGCCGTTCACCAGGCCGGCGCTCCGGCGCAACCGAGCCGGCTCGTTCAACTCCAGCGTCCCGGTCTCGCCGACGACCTCGCAGCGGATGTCGTAGCCGTACCGGGCGTTCAGCAGCACCTCCACGGTGCTCAGCACGCCGTCGGCGGTCCGCAACAGGATGAACTGGGGGTCGGCGAACCCGTCGGCCAGGCTGGTCGACCGGGTGCCGTGCCAGCTGACCTCGGTCACCGGGGAATCCAGCAGCCACGGGACGATGTCGAGGTCGTGAATGGCGGAGTTGGTCACCGACGATTCGCTGGTGGTGCCCGGTCCGGAACTGACCCCACGTCCCACCGAATGCACGAGCACTGTTCTGCCGATGTCGCCGGCGGTGATAGCGGCCTTCATCGCAACGTAGCCGGGATCGAACCTGCGCATGAAACCCAGTGAGATGAGCGGGTTTCCGGAGCCGATGGCGGATTGCTCGGCGTCCACCACCTGCCGACACTCGGAAAGTGTCGGCGCCAGCGGCTTCTCACACAACACCGGCTTGCCCGCCCGCACACAGGCGGTGGCCAGGGCGGCGTGCGTCGAGTCGTGGGAGGCGATGATGACCGCGTCCACGGCGTCGTCGTCGATCAACGCGTTCGCGTCGTCCAGGGTTCGGGCGCCGCCGGCCGCGTCGGCCGCAGCCTTGGCGCGGGCCGGGTCGACGTCGGCGAGGACCTCGACCGTCGCACCGGCTATCGAGCGGTGCAGGGTCAGAGCGTGGTCGGCACCCATGATGCCCGCGCCGATGATGCCTACCCGAAGTGACATGGCGTTTCTCCTGACTCGAAGGCCCATGGTCCGACCTCGGGTGCGAGGAGTCGCTCCCGAACTCGACCACGATGTCGGATGGTTGGTGCGTGAGTCCGCAGACTGGGCATGGGACCGCTGGGCTGACTACCGCTCAGCGACCTGTGCGGTAGTAACATACTGCCTGACAGTATGTCGTGACAATGATGACGTCAGGCTTCCGCGCGATCCGACTCCATATCGCCGCACCGACCTGATCAGCGGACCGGCCGCAACGACTGCCCCGCGGTCGGATCGAGCCGGTACGCGTCGATCACGGCGATGACGGTGATCACGGCCAGTGCGAAGAACGCGAATCGGTACGGCCACACCACCGAATCGGTCCAACCCGCCCCGCCGCCGGCTGCTCCGCGTTGCAGACTCAGACCCACTTGCAACGCCACCGCTCCGACGGCCACCCCGAACCCGGCGGCCACCTGGTGCACCGTCGCCGACAGTGTGTTCGCGTGCGGCAGGTCGTCGGAGTCGATGTCGGCGAAGGTGATCGTGCCGTAGGCGGTGAAGCCGACGGAACGCGCGACCCCGCCGAACGTCAGGACCGCGGCGATCACCACCGCCGGGTTGGTCGGCGAGATCAGCCCGGCCAGCGCCATACTCAGCGCCGCGCAGGCTGTCGAGACGAGCAGCACCGTGCGAAAGCCGAACCGCCGCAACATCCTGGTCGTGGTCGGCTTGATCGCCAGGTTGCCGAGGAAGACGAACAGGACGTAGGCGCCGGCTTTCAGTGGGGTCCAGCCGAATGCGTCCTGAAACATCAACGGCAGCAGGAACGGCACCGCGCTGATGGTCAGCCGATACACGCCGCCGCTGTTGTGCGGCACGCGGAACGTCCTGATCCGCAGAATGCGGAGGTCGAGCAACGGATGTTCGGTACGCAACAGGTGCCAGACGGCCAGCCCCAGCAGGGCGCAGCCGGCGACCGACAACGCGATCAACGGGCCCCACTGACGGGAGCTGGTCGCCAGCAGATCTGCCAGTGTGACGAACGCGGCCACCGCGGTACAGGTCCACAGCAAGCCCCACCAGTCGAGCGGCTGTGGCCGGGCGGCCTCGACGACGGGCAGCAGCCGGGCCGCGACGATGAACGCGGCGATACCCAACGGCACATTGATCAAGAAGATCCAATGCCACGTCAGGTACGTCGCGAAGAGACCGCCCAACAGCGGCGCGACCACCGGGGCGACCAACCCGGGCCAGGTGAGAAACGCGATGGCGCGGATCACCTCCGACTTCGCGATGCCGTTCAGCACCGAGAGTCGGCCCACCGGAACCATCATCGCCGCGCCGACGCCCTGCACCACCCGCGTGACGACCAGGAACGTCAAGGTCGGACTGAGCGCGCAGAGCAACGACGCTCCGGTGAACACGGCGATCGCCAGCAGGAAGATGAACCGCGCGCCCCAGCGCCGGGCGAGCCACCCGCTGAGCGGGATGAGCACCGCCATGGTCAGCAGATACGACGTGATGGTGATCCCGATGTCGGCGGACTCGACCCCGAAGTAGCGCGCCATGCTCGGTGCGGCGGTCGCGACGATGGTGCCGTCGAGGATCTCCATGAAGAACGTGCCGGCCACCAGCAGTGCGATGTTGCGCCGGTTGCGATCCACCGGGAGAACTATGCCGCGCGGCCGCTGGTCCTCGTCGCGCGGGCCGCGCCGCCGGGGCGGTGCCTGAGAGATCGCAGCCGCCGGGGCGGCGCCGGAGACATCACAGCCGCCGGGGCGGTGCCTGAGAGATCGCAGCCGCAACCGGGCGACGGGGTGCAACCGTTGCGGCACAATGGGTGCTGCCGGAGATCCGGCCGGTAGTGCCGTATGTGGGGAGGATTCGATGCCCACTCCCGCGCCCGGCCCGGCGAAACCGGGTCTACTCGTCAGGGTCAGGCGCCAACTCGGCGTGTTGTATCGGACCTCGATGGTGCGGTTGCGTACCCGAGGCCGGGCTGCCGTTTCGCGGTCCGGGCGGCTGACCGGGGCGGCAGTGGCCAGCTACCTGGTCGCCGACATCCTGCTCCCCGACACCATCCCGGTGCTCGCTGCGCTGACCGCGCTGTTGGTGGTCGAGGCGACCCTCTTCGACATCGTCATTCTGGGTGTGCAACGGGTGGTCAGCGTGCTGGCCGGCGTGTTGCTCGCGGTCGGCTTCTCCTACGTGGTCGACATCTCCTGGTGGAGCCTGGGCATCCTGATCGCCGCGTCCATCACGATCGGTCAACTGCTGCGGCTGGGTGCTCATATGTTGGAAGTCCCGATCAGCGCCATGTTGGTGCTGGCCGTGGGTGGTGCCCAGTCTGCGGCGTCCGATCGGATCACCGAGACGATGATCGGCGCCGTGGTGGGTGTCGCCGTCAACCTGCTGTTCCCGCCCGCCATCCGTGCGGACACGGCGGCCGCGGCGGTGGAGAAGTTCGGGACCGAGATCGCGGCGCTGCTGCGAACCGCGGCCGGCGAACTGATCACCGGGATCAGCACCGATTGCGCGAGCCGGTGGCTGGAGGACGCCCGCCGAGTCAGTCGCCACGTCGCGCGTATCGATCGTGCCATCGAGCAGGCCGAGCAGAGCCGGCGGCTCAACCCGCGGGCGCTGCTCGAACACGACACCGGCGCCGCTCTCCGCGGCGGGCTGGACTCGCTGGAGCACTCGTCGGTAGCGGTCCGCAGCATGTTCCGCTCGATCCTGGACGGTGTCCTCGAACATCCGGCCGAACACGGGGACGAGGCGGCGGCGGCCCGTCTCGCATTCGCCCAGTTGTTGGGGGACTTGGCCGCTGCGGTGGAGGCTTTCGGTGCACTGGTGCGCTCCGAGGTCGCCGAGTCGGCGCAGGCCGCCGAACCGCTGGCGCGCGCGGCTCTGGAGACACTGCGCGAGGCGCAGGCGCGGGTGTCCGACCTCCGACTGGTGGACGCGCACGCGGACGAGGTGACCTGGGAGCTCAATGACGCCATCCTGGAGGCGGTGCAGCGGGTGCTCGCCGAACTCGACGTGGAGGCGCAGGCTCGTCGCCGGTCAACGCGGCAACGTCCGCAGTCGGAGACCTGGCTCATGGTGCGCGAAGCGCAGCAACGGATCCGGACCACCACCCGTCAGTTGACGTACCACCCGATGCGCACGCCGCCGGCGGGGAAGCCGAAGCCACCGCTGATCTGAGCGTCGCGCCGAGGAGGCTCAGTGATCGACGAGCGTCACGGCGAACGAGTACTGGCTGGCCCGATACACGTGATGGCCCCACTCGACGGTTCGGCCCGAATCGTCATAGGTGGCGCGGTCCATGGTGAGCAGTGGGCTGCCTTTTCGCTCGCCCAGTAGGCGGCACTCCTCGGCGGTCCCGGAGCGGGCGCCGATCTTCTGCTTGGCGACGCGGATGTGCACGCCGCGACCACGCATCAGCTGATACAAGCCCCGCTGCTCCAGGTCGGCGATGCCCATGTCGGCCAGGTCCTCGGGCAGGTAGTTCTCCAGAATCGCCAACGGCTCCCCGTTGGCGAACCGGAGCCGGCGTAGATGTAACACCGATCGACCCGGTTCCAGATCCAGATGGGCCGCGATCTGGGCGTCCGCCGCGACAACCGCCATCGTCAGGACGGTGGTCTTCGGGGCCTGCTTGTTACGGGTGAGGTCGTCGAACAGGCTGGTCAGTTCGACCGGGCGGGTGACTTCGCCGTGCACCACCTGAGTCCCGACGCCGCGCTTGCGGACCAGCAGCCCCTTGTCGACCAACTCCTGGATGGCTCGCCGCATGGTGGGTCGGGAGAGGCCCAACTCGTCGGCGAGGCTGATCTCGTTGGGCAGCTTCGCGCCGGGGCCCAGCTCGCCGCTGGCGATCGCGCGTTCGAGTTCCTGAGCAACCTGGAAGTAGAGCGGGATCGGGCTCGATCGATCCAGATCGATCAACAGGTTCGTCATCCAGCGCTCCCCCTCGCCCCGTCGCCCCGGCCCCCGGCTTTCGAGGTGTGCCTTTCACCATACGTGCCGCATGACTATATGTGCAGACATTGGTTTGACACTCGGGGCCCCACCGACCACTGTGATGACTGAGCGGCGTCGTCGATGGAGATCGCCGCGTGCGAGCGCACGATGGCGTGCCCTGCCGGGCCGCCGTCGGTGGATAGATGGGACTGACCATGAGCAGCGGCCATTTCGTACCTGCCGGATCGACCGCGGCGGGGCCGTTCGAGTTGGTCGTCACTCCGCAGTCGGCCGGGTGGGGCTACTCCAGTCTTCGCGTCCTGGAGCTCAAACCCGGAATACCGGTGCAGTTCGAAACCGGGGCTGAGGAGATGATCCTGCTGCCGCTGGTCGGCGCGGTTTCGGTCACCGTCGGCGAGGAGCGGTTCCAACTCAACGGCCGATCCGGCGTCTTCGCTGCCGCAACCGATTTCGCCTACCTGCCGATCCAGTCGTCGGTGCTGCTGGTGAGCGCCGAGGGAGGTCGGTTCGCCCTGCCCGGTGCGGTCGCCCGCCGTTCCCTGCCATTCCGGTACGGGCCTGCGAGCGAGGTGCCAGTGGAGCTGCGCGGTGCCGGTTCCTGCAGCCGGCAGGTGAACAACTTCGGCACCCCCGGCGCATTCGAGACCGACACCCTGATCGCCTGCGAGGTCTTGACCCCGGCCGCGAACTGGTCGTCGTATCCGCCGCACAAGCACGACCACACCAGCGAGACCGAGTCGGAACTGGAGGAGATCTACTACTACCTCTTCCGGTCACACGCCCCCGACCCGCAAGTGCGCGTCTCGGGTGGCGGTGCCGGGTATCAGCGGGTCTACGGGACCGCCGAGCGGCCGATCGACGTGCTCTCCGAGGTCGCCGACGGGGACGTGGTGTTGATCCCGCACGGGTGGCACGGTCCGTCCATCGCCTCGCCCAGCCACGACATGTACTACCTGAATGTGATGGCCGGACCCGAGCCCACCCGGTCCTGGAAGATCTGCGACGACCCCGATCACGGTTGGGTGCGCGGCACCTGGACCGAACAGGCCGTCGATCCGCGGCTGCCGTTCTATCGCGGTGCAGGCGGCTGACCGGGTTTCCCGGCCCGGTCTGCGCGCCAGGCGTCGATCGGGACCCGGCTCAGGTGAGAGTGACGGACAGCGAATAGCGGCTGGCGCGGTAGACGTGTCGACCCCATTCGACCGGGCGCCCCAGCTCGTTGAGACCCAACCGGTCCACGGTCAGCACGGTACTGTTCGCCGGTTCGTGCAGCAGCCTGCACTCCTCATCAGTCCCCAGTCGGGCGCCGATCTGTTGACGCGCGACTTTGACGGCCACCCCTGCCCCGCGGAGCAGGGTGTAGAGGCCGGTCTCCTGGAGGGAGGTGGACGTCGGTTCGATGAGCGCCTGTGGCAGGTGGTTGCTCAAGATGGCAAGCGGTGAGCCGTCGGCCATCCGCAGCCGTCGAAGCTGCACCACCGGGCTCCGAGTCGGGACCAGTAGTCGGGCGGCGACCTCGTCCGCGGCCGGCACGACCCGATTGACGAGCACCCTGGTGGTCGGCTGTTTTGCGCCGTCGAGGAGGTCGTCGTGCAGGCTGAAGTGCTCGAGCGGCCGACTGACCCGCCCGTTCACCACCTGCGTTCCGACTCCACGCTTGCGGACGAGCAGTCCGCGGTCGACCAGTTGATGGATGGCTCGCCGGACCGTCGGTCGCGACAGTTGGAGTCTGGCCGCGAGCGATACCTCGTCCTCCAGGCGATCACCGGGCCGAAGGACACCGTTGGACACGTCGGACTCGATGAACTGCGCCAACTGTTCGTACAGCGGGACCCGGCTGGTGCGATCCAGTGCAGGGGATTCGGGCATGTCGCCACCTTTCGCGAGGCGATCTGCCGCGATCGTAGTATGTATGGACATACTATCAAAGCCTGGCGCGGCGCCAGGTGTCAGCTGCAGCACACCCCGCTGGTAGGGCGCCGCGCACGGTCGGCGACGATAATGGGCGCGGATGTTTCCCATTCGTCTGCGGACGGTGTGCGCCGGTTGCCACCGGCGGTCGCTCGCAGATCGAAGGGGACGAGCCCCGTGCCGACCGAACGCTAGGAGAATGCCAGTGCAGCCATTCGTCGTGAACAAGCACGGTCGGTTGGTCTTCCCGTCGAACTTCTCACCGGACCTCGACTTCTCGGTCATCGAGAGCGAGGCCCAGTTGGACGGGGTGATCCGCCGGGACTTCGAAACCAAGGCTCCCAAGGGAACCGAGATCCAGGCGAAGATCGCCGCCGGTGGCTACACCACCCGCTATGAACTGATGCGCGACATGGCACTCAATCTCTTCTGGGTCAATCGGTTCGCGATGACCATGTACGACAAGCAACCGGTGCGCTGGCGGGACGCGCCGCGCAACCGGGACGACTTCTACGTCCCGATCGTGGCGCACTGGCACGACCGCGACGCGAAGGTCGGCGCCGTGGAGGGCGCCTACCGCGAGCTCCCCGCGGCCTGGGACGCCGAGTCCGAGGACGCCATCTGGTCGGACCTGTTCGACCTGTTCGGGACCCGGACCTACGACGCGACGACGCTGCCCTCGATCAAGCCGACGGTGGCCGAAGCGCTGCAGGACCCGGACTCCCTCACCATGGTGATCGAGGACTACGACGCCAATTACCCGACCCACAGCTTCGACGAGATCGTCAACTGCGCGCACGAGGTGCCGGAGATGGAGGCGCTGCGGCGCTGGTCGATGGTGCTGCACAACCAGTACCCGTGGAACCGGTCGAAGGTGCGGCTGAAGGCGGTGGGCAGCCTGACCGACGAGGACGTCGTGGTGCTCTTCCGCCCCCGAACACTGGACGTGCAGCGCTTCGTCACCCGGCTGAAGGCCGAATCCACCGCGGGTGCGGGTGCCCCGGCGGCGGCCCCCCGGCAGACGGCTGCACCGTCGGTCAAGCCGATCCGGCCGTACCCGCCGCTCGACGTGCGCAAGAAGTACAAGGTGCTGCCCAAGCTCGAGTCGCTGGCCGTCGTCAAGGGTGAGATCGTCTGCAGCAACGATGATCTGATTCGCAATGCGGCCTACTGCTGGTCGCCGATGAGCGCCGACGACATCAGTTCCAAGACCGGTATCGAGCAGCGGATGTACACCGCCCGCGGACTCGACGAGATCTCGCTGGACGCCGCGGTGGCCGCGCTGAAGCACGCCGGGCGCAAGGCCGAGGAGATCGGTGCGGTCATCTTCTGCTCGTGCACCAGCCACCGGATGATGCCGTCGATGGCCACCTGGCTGTCCGGCCAGTTGGGCATCTATCAGACGCACTCCTCGGTGGACATGGTCGCCGCCTGCGCGGGCCTGCCGTACGGCCTCTCCGAGGCCGCTCGGCTGCTGCAGGAGGTCGAGCGGCCGGTGCTGCTGGTCTGCGGCGAGAAGTTCTCCGACAAGATCGGCACCGTGCGGCCGTCCCGGATGATCTTCGGTGACGGCGCGGCGGCGATGGTGATCGCGCCGGCCCCCGAGGGGGAGCCCGGCGACATCGACCTGCTGCAGACCTACGCCAGTGGTCCGTTCAGCCAGGTCAACTCGATCATCTGGCCGAACCCGGCGTTCGACAACAACGTGACCGTGTACGGCCCCGAGGTGAAGGACCTCGCGGGTAGGTACCTGGGTCAGATGATCGACGAGTTGAAGGCGCTGCCCGATCCGGCGGGCGAGGCCGAGTCGGCGTGGCAGACGGTCGAGCTGGTGGTGCCGCACCAGGCGAACAAGACCATGGTGCTCAAGCTCGCGGCCGCCTCCGGACTGTCCGCGGACAAGCTCTACTTCAACATCGAGACGATGGGCAACACCTCGTCGGCCAGCATTCCGATCGCGATCGCCGACGCGGTCGCCGCCGGGGTCATCTCCGAGCCGGTGAAGATCTTCGCTCCGGGGTTCGGGGCGGGTGCGGTGGCCGGGTATTCGATCATGCGGATCGACCCGGCCGTGGTGGCGCCCAGCGCTCCCGCCGCCACTGCCACCGAGGAGACCAAGACCGACGCCGACGACGTCCCGATCGGCGGCCGGGTCGACGACGCCGCGCTGGCCTTCGGCGGCTGATTTCCCTTCCCCGACTCCGCCGGGTTTCGGCGTGAAGGTGTCCGCTGAGCGGACACTTTCACGCCGAAACCGGCAGGTTGTGGGGCCGAAACCGGCAGGTGCGGTGGTGGCTAGCCGATCTTGATGTTGATCTGCTTGATCTGCGAGAACGACTCCAGCGCACCCTCGATGGAGAATTCACGGCCGATGCCGCTCTGCTTGTAGCCGCCGTACGACTGGCCGATGACCTGACCGCCGCCCTGGTTCACCTGCACCCAGCCGGACTCCACCCGGTGCGCGGTGTCCAGTGCGTCGGAGAGGTTGTGCGACCAGATGTAGGCGCCGAGGCCGTAGTGCGAATCGTTGGCCATCCGGATCACGTCCTCCCGGTCACGCCAGGGGATCGCCACCAGCACCGGCCCGAAGATCTCCTCCTGGGCGATCCGCCAGTTGTTCTCCACCCCGGCGAGGATGGTGGGGCCCTGGTAATACCCGTCCAGCCCGTCCGGGACGAAGCCGGAGCCGTCCAGGGCGACGTCGATGCCGGGCTGGGACTTGCCGTCCTCGATGTAGCCCAGGATCGAGTTGTACTGCTTCTCGTTGATGATCGAGCCCATGTCGGACGCCTCGTCCAGCGGGTCGCCGACTTTCAGCTTCTTGACCTGCTCCACCAGCGCCGCCAGGAAGGTGTCGTAGACGTCGGCGTGCACGAACAGCCGCGATCCGGCGGTGCAGGACTGGCCCTGCCGGGTGAACCGCATCGCGGTCAACACACCGGCCACGGTGACGTCGAGGGCCTCCGGTGTGGCGGCGTCGGCGAACACGATATTGGGGCTCTTGCCGCCGAGTTCGAGCGAGACGTGGGCCAGTCGCTTCCCGGCGGTCTCGCCGACGTGCCTGCCCACGTCGGTCGAGCCGGTGAACGAGACCTTGTCCACATCGGGGTGGGTCAGCAGCGCCTCGCCGAGGGTGCGGCCGGGGCCGGTGACCACGTTGATCACACCGTCGGGCAGGAACCGGCTGGCGATCTCGGCCATCCGCAGGATGGTCAGCGGCGCCTCCTGGGCCGTCTTCAGCACCAGGGTGTTGCCGGCAGCGAGCGACGCGGGGGTCTTCATGCCGGCGATCATCAGCGGCGAGTTCCACGGCAGGATGCCCGCGACGACGCCCAGCGGTTCGCGTCGGGTGTACTGGAGCTGGTCGTCACCGGCGGGCAGCACGGTGCCCTTGAACTCGCCGGCCACGCCGCCGAAGTAACGGAACAGGTTGACCAGGGTCTGCGACTCCGGCCGAGCCTGGGTGCGCAGGGCGTTGCCGGTGTCGGCCGCGGTCAACAGCGCGAGTTCCTCGGCCGCCTCCTCCAGTGCGTCGGCCGCGCGCAGCAGAGCCTTCTGGCGATCTTTGAAGTGCAGCGCCCGCCAGGCCGGGAAGGCGGCCCGCGCGGCCTTGACCGCACGGTCGGCATCCTCCGGGCCGCCGACCGGCACCCGGGCCAGCACAGTGCCACGGCGGCCGGGGGAGTAGACGTCGCTCCACTCGCCGCTGAGAGCGGGTACCCATTCGCCCCCGATCAGCATGGGGCGGTCGGGGATGGACGTCGTGTCGGGGGTCGTCTCGGTTTGGGCTGTGGTCATGGTTCCTCCTGATCGGTCTCGTCCGGCACACGGCGTCGAGTGCGGAATCGAGGGTTGGCGCGCGGGCCGGCGTGCGTTCCGCCTGCTCGCATGTTGGAATGCCTGGTGGTCGGAATGGCTATCGGAGACGGGTGTCTGAGTGAACCGGGCGGGGCGAGTCCTTCGGGGTGTGAGTGTTCAACGGCGCGCTTTGTTCCACTCTCCCACCGTGGTGCGGCTGACACCACAGCCGGTCCAGTGTGCGCCACGACGCCTCGCTCGGCAGAAATTATGTTCTCATGTTCTAACAAAAGCTTGACAGCAACCAGCCTGGTGGGCAAGAGTCTTTTTCGACGGCGATGGCGCCGGCCCATCCACTCTCGCCATCGCGGGAAAGGAGCGATGTGGCCGAGTCGTCGGACGCCCGGATTACCATGTCGCCCCGCGCCCCGATCGGCGACGCACCGGCTCGCCCACCGCTCGCATCGGCTCCTCCGCCCGTCGTTCCCGATACGCCCGTCGTTCCCGTTACGCCCCTCGTGCCGGATGCGGCCGCCGCGGCCTGACGGCCGCACATTCCCCAGTTTCTCGATACAGCAGGTCTCTCGAAAGGAATCTCCGGCATGACCAGCACGCCCGGAAACCACAGTGGCACCATTCGACTGACAGTCGCGCAAGCCGTGGTCAAGTTCCTCGGCCAGCAGTACTCCGAACGAGATGGGTTGCGCCGCAAGTTCTTCGCGGGCTGCTTCGGTATCTTCGGGCACGGCAACGTGGCCGGGCTCGGGCAGGCCCTGCTGCAGTCGGAATTGGAGAATCCGGGCGAACTGCCCTACCACCAGGGCCGCAACGAGCAGGCGATGGTGCACATCGCGGTCGGCTACGCCCGACAGCAGGATCGGCTCGAGACCTTCGCCGTAACCGCATCGGTCGGCCCGGGCGCGAGCAACATGCTGACGGGTGCCGCACTGGCGACCATCAACCGGATTCCGGTACTGCTGCTGCCCAGCGACATCTTCGCCACCCGGGTGGCCTCGCCGGTGTTGCAGGAACTGGAACAACCGTACGGATACGACGTTTCGGTCAACGACGCCTTCCGGCCGCTGTCGAAATTCTTCGATCGGGTCTGGCGTCCGGAGCAGCTGCCGCAGGCGCTGCTCGGCGCGATGCGGGTGTTGACCGACCCCGCCGAGACCGGCGCCGTGACCATCGCCCTCCCGGAGGATGTGCAGGCCGAGGCCCACGACTGGCCGGTTGCACTGTTCACCGAGCGGGTCTGGCGGATCGGCCGCCCGATTCCCGAGCCCGAGGTGGTCTCCGCCGCCGCCGAGATCATCCGCAACGCGAAGAAGCCGATCATCGTGTCCGGCGGCGGTGTCACCTACGCCGAGGCCAACGACGACCTCAAGGCATTCGTCGAGGCGACCGGCATCCCGATCGGCGAGACCCAAGCCGGCAAGGGTTCACTGCCGTTCGACCACCGGCTGAACCTGGGCGCGATCGGCGCCACCGGGTCGCCCGCCGCGAACTACTTCGCCCGCGCCGCCGACGTCGTGATCGGCATCGGCACCCGCTACTCGGACTTCACCACCGCGTCCCGCACCATCTTCCAGAACCCGGACGTGAAGTTCGTCAACATCAACGTCGCCTCGATCGACGCGGTGAAGCACGCCGGGCTGCCGGTCGTCGCGGACGCCAAGGTCACCCTGAAGGCGCTCACCGAGGCGCTGGCCGACTACAGCACCGCTGCGGACTACCAGGACGACGCCCAAGCCCGGGCCAAGGCGTGGGACGACGAGGTGGTGGCGTCGCACAACAGCGGATTCGGCGAGGAGCACGGAGTGCTCGGCCAGTCCGAGGTGCTCGGTGCGGTCGATCAGGTGATGGAGGCCCGTGACGTCGTCGTCTGCGCCGCCGGTTCGCTGCCGGGTGACCTGCACGGCATGTGGCGCACCCGGGACCGTAAGGGCTACCACGTCGAATACGGCTTCTCCTGCATGGGTTACGAGATTCCCGGCGGCATCGGGATCCGGATGGCCGCACCCGACCGCGACGTGTTCATCACGGTCGGCGACGGCTCCTACCTGATGATGCCGACCGAGCTGGTCACGGCCGTACAGGAGGGCATCAAGGTCATCGTGGTGTTGCTCCAGAATCACGGATACGCCTCGATCGGATCGCTCGCCGAGTCGCTCGGTGTGCAACGATTCGGCACCAAGTACCGCTACCGCAACGCGGAGAGCGGCCGCCTGGACGGTGGCATCCTGCCGGTCGACCTCGCCGCGAACGCGGAGAGCCTGGGTGTCAAGGTGTACAGGGCGTCCACCAAGGACGAGTTGATCCAGGCCTTGAAGCAGGCAAAGGCGGGCGACGTCCCCGCGATGGTGCACGTCGACACCGACCTGGAGCACCAGTCACCGTCCGGCGACGGCTGGTGGGACGTCCCGGTGGCGGACGTCTCGACGCTGGACTTCACGCAAGAGGCCAAGGCCCGCTACGACGTTCACAAGGCGACCCAGCGCCATCACCTCCGGCCCGTCACCGACTGACTGACACCGGGCGGCCGACGGCTCGATCTCCGTCGGACGCCGGCTCGACCAACGCCTCGATCAACGGCTTGATCGACCGGTCGGTACCGCTTCATCCGAAAGCCGTCCGCCAGACCCGAACGCAACGTTCACCCCCGAGTGCTCGCGCGACGAGTGCTCATTCCCAGGAGGCATCGATGACCACCATCACCGACCCGGAGGCGCTGCCCAGCGCTCCGGACAGATCGACCGGCAACGGCCAGCACGTCGTGACGCACTGGTCCGCCGGCGCATTGTTCGCGGGCGATTCGGACCGCACCGCCCCGGTGTACGACCCGGCCACCGGCAAGGTCAGCAAGCAGGTCGCGCTGGCTTCGGCCGCCGACGCCGACGCGGTGATCGCCGCCGCCGCGGCCGCCGCACCGGCGTGGGGCAACCTGTCGCTGGCCCGGCGCACTCAGGTGCTCTTCCGGTTCCGCGAGCTCCTCAACGAGCGCAAGGGCGAAGCCGCGGCGCTGATCACCGCCGAGCACGGCAAGGTGTTGTCCGACGCGCTGGGTGAGGTCACCCGCGGCCAGGAGGTCGTCGAGTTCGCCTGCGGGCTTGCGCATCTGCTGAAGGGCAGCCTGAGCGAGAACGCTTCCACGAACGTTGATGTCGCCTCCATCCGGCAGCCACTCGGGGTGGTCGGCATCATCTCGCCGTTCAACTTCCCGGCGATGGTGCCGATGTGGTTCTTCCCGATCGCCATCGCCGCCGGCAACGCGGTCATCCTCAAGCCCAGCGAGAAGGACCCGTCGACCGCGAACTGGCTCGGCGCCCTGTGGAAGGAGGCCGGCCTTCCCGACGGCGTGTTCAACGTGCTGCACGGTGACAAGATCGCTGTCGACGCCCTGCTCACCGACCCGCGCGTCAAGTCGATCAGCTTCGTCGGCTCCACCCCGATCGCCCGCTACGTGTACGAGACCGGCACGCAGCACGGCAAGCGGGTACAGGCCCTCGGTGGGGCCAAGAACCACATGCTGGTGCTCCCCGACGCCGACCTGGACCTCGCCGCCGACGCCGCTGTCAACGCCGGGTTCGGCTCCGCCGGCGAGCGCTGCATGGCGATCTCCGCTCTGGTCGCGGTGGACTCCATCGCCGACGAACTGATCGACAAGATCAAGCAGCGGATGGGCACTCTGCGCACCGGCGACGGGCGCCGCGGCTGCGACATGGGGCCGCTGGTCACCGGGGCGCACCGGGACAAGGTGGCCTCCTACGTGCCGCGGGTGCCGAGGCGGCTGCCGAACTCGTGGTCGACGGCCGCGACCCGGTGGTCGACGGCGAGCCGGGGGGCTTCTGGCTCGGCCCCACCCTGATCGACAAGTCGGCACCGACATGAGCATCTACACCGACGAGATCTTCGGCCCGGTGCTCTCGGTGCTGCGAGTGTCCTCGTACGACGAGGGGTTGGCGATGATCAACTCCAACCAGTACGGCAACGGCACCGCCATCTTCACCAACGACGGCGGCGCGGCGCGCCGGTTCCAGAACGAGGTCGAGGTCGGCATGGTCGGGATCAACGTGCCGGTGCCGGTGCCCGTCGGCTACTACTCCTTCGGCGGCTGGAAGAACTCGCTCTTCGGTGACACCCACGCCCACGGCACCGAGGGTTTCAACTTCTTCACCCGCAACAAGGTCATCACCACCCGCTGGCTGGACCCCAGCCACGGCGGGCTCAATCTGGGCTTCCCGCAGAACGACTGAGAGAGCAGGCCTACGTGAGCAGCAGCATCGACAACAGCGGCAGCACGGCCGGTACGGCCGGCCCCGGCGGCAGCGCCACCGCACCCGAGGTCCTCACCTACGGTCGCGCGGGCGTCGACATCTACCCGTTGCAGATCGGGGTCGGCCTCGAGGAGGTCGAGTCGTTCGGCAAGTACCTCGGCGGCACCACCGCCAACGTCGCAGTCGCCGCGGCCCGGCTCGGCCGCCGGGTCACCGCGCTGACCGGCGTCGGCAACGACCCGTTCGGCCGCTTCGTCCGCAAGGCGTTCCGCGACCTGGGTGTCGACGACAGCCAGGTCGTGGTCAACGACGAGTTCGCCACCCCGGTCACGTTCTGCGAGATCTTCCCGCCGGACGACTTCCCGCTGTGGTTCTACCGGAAGCCGTCGGCGCCGGACATGCAGATCAGGCTCGACCAGATCGACCTCGACCTGGTCCGCAATGCGGGCCTGCTCTGGGTGACCAGCACCGGGCTCAGCGAAGAGCCGAGCCGGGCCACCCAACTCGGCATGCTCGAAGCGCGCGACCGGCGCGGCATCGTGGTCCTCGATCTGGACTACCGTCCGATGTTCTGGGAGAACCCGGCGGACGCGACCGAACAGATCGCCAAGATGCTGCCATTCGTCACGGTCGCCGTCGGCAACCGTGAGGAGTGCGAGGTCGCCGTCGGTGAGACGGTGCCGGACAAGGCCGCCGACGCGCTGCTGGACGCCGGTGTCGAGTTGGCGATCGTCAAGCAGGGACCCAAGGGTGTGCTGGCCAAGACCAAGCACGAGCGGATCGAGTCGCCGCCGATCATGATTCAACCCGTGAACGGGCTCGGCGCAGGGGACAGCTTCGGCGGTTCGCTGGCGCACGGGCTGCTCGCCGGGTGGCCGCTGGAGAAGCTGCTGCATCGGGCCAACGCGGCCGGTGCGATCGTCGCCTCCCGGCTGGAATGTTCCACCGCCATGCCCACCGAAGCCGAGATCGACACTCTGCTCGCCGGTGGCAATCCCAACGAAGGCCGGTAAAGCAGATGTCGCACTTCGCGAAGGACTACGACGAGATCTCCGAGATCAGGGCCCGCGAACCGGAACGGATCGCCGGCCTCTTCCGTTCGCGCAAACGTCGCCATCTGCTCGGCGACGACGGCAAGATGATGATCGTCGCCTGCGACCACCCGGCCCGCGGCGCGCTCACGGTCGGGTCCGATCCGAACGCGATGGCAAATCGCAAGGACCTGCTCGACCGGTTGCAGGCCGCTCTCTCCCGACCGGGGGTCGACGGCCTGCTGGCCACCTCCGACATCGTCGAGGACCTGCTGATGCTGGGGGCGCTCGAGGACAAGATCATGTTCGCCTCGATGAACCGCGGCGGCCTGGCCGGTGCGTCGTTCGAGCTCGACGACCGGATGACCGGCTACGACGTCCAGGGGGCCGTCGAGGGCGGTTTCGACGGCGCCAAGATGCTCACCAGGATCGACCTCGCCGACCCCGGCACCGTGGCGACCATGGAGACCTGCGCCCGCGCGGTCACCGAACTCAACCGGGCCAAGTTGATCGCGATGGTCGAACCGTTCATGTCGTCGCGGGTCAACGGCAAGATCGTCAACGACCTCAGCCCCGACGCCGTGATCAAGTCCATCCACATCACCCAGGGTTTCGGTGCGTCCACCGCCTACACCTGGATGAAGCTGCCGGTCGTCCCGGACATGGAACGCGTGATGGACGCGACCACCTTCCCCACCCTGCTGCTCGGCGGCGACCCGTCCGGCTCCCAGGAGGAGACCTTCGAGAAGTGGGAGGCGGCACTCCGACTGCCCTCCGTACGCGGCCTCGTGGTCGGTCGCACCATGCTGTACCCGTCCGACGGCGACGTCGCCAAGGCGGTCGACAGTGCGGTCGCGCTGATCCGATAGCAGTTGCAACACAATCTCTTTCGTTTTGTCATCTTTCGTTTTGTCATCTTTCGTTTCAGTACGAATGGAGGTCGGTAGTACATGACATCGCTTGAAATTCCGAACGGCGTAACCATCGGTACAGCGCCCGACTCCTGGGGCGTCTGGTTCGCCGACGATCCGGTCCAGGTCCCGGCGCAGCAGTTTCTCGACGAGGCGGTCGCCGCCGGCTACGAGTGGATCGAACTCGGCCCCTACGGCTACCTGCCGACCGACCCGAGCGAACTCGCGGACGCGCTCGCGCCGGGCAGCCTCAAGGTCACCGCGGGCACCGTCTTCGAGCACCTGCAGCGCGAGAACTCCTGGGATGACGTGTGGTCCCAGGTCTCGAACGTCGCCTCCCTGGCCAAGTCGGCCGGGGCCGAATACGTGGTGGTCATCCCGTCCATGTGGCGCGACGACGTCACCGGCGAGGAGGTCGAGCCGTACAACCTCGACGCCGCCGCGTGGAACCGCAAGATCGAGGGCAACGACCGCCTCGGCAAGGCCATCCTCGAGGAGTACGGCATGAAGGTGGTCTACCACCCGCACGCCGACAGCCACATCGACAACAACGCCGCTGTGGAGCGTTTTCTCGAGGGCACCAACCCGGAGTACGTCAATCTCTGCCTGGACACCGGCCACCTGAGCTACTGCGGCGGGGACAACATCGACCTGATCGAGAAGCATCCGTCGCGAGTCACCTACACCCACCTGAAGCAGGTGGACCCCAAGGTCAAGGCCGTCGTCGACGAGCAGAACCTGACCTGGGCCGCCGCCGTCCAGCTCGGCGTGATGCAGGAGCCGCCCGGCGGCATTCCGCACATGCCGGATGTCTTCGCCGCGCTGGAGAAGCTGAACCGGCCGATCTTCGGCATCGTCGAGCAGGACATGTACGGCTGCCCGACGGACGCGCCCTTCCCCATCGCCCAGCGCACCCTGACCTACCTGCGCGGGTGTCGGCACGTCCAGCCACGCTGACCGCATGTCGCTCGGCCCACCGCGGCCGCCTGTTCCAGCCCGTCTGAATGCCCGTCCGGGGGTACGCTCCCGATTCGAGAAGGAAGCACCAGCAATGAAGATTGTTTCGGCCGATAACCATCGGGGGGTGTCGCGTGTCTGACGACCTGCGCATCGCCGTCCTCGGCGTGGGCCTGATGGGCTCCTATCACGCCACCACTCTCACCGAAGCCGTCAAGGGCGCGAGAGTGACTGTCATCAATGACTTCTCCGCCGACAAGGCCGCTGAAGTCGCGGCCGCGATTCCCGGTGCCCGGGTCGTGGACGACCCGTTCGACGCGATCAACGCCGACGACGTCGACGCTGTGGTGATCGCCACTCCGGGCGCCGCGCACGAGAAGCAGGTGCTCGCCTGCCTGGAGCGGGGGATCCCCGTTCTCTGCGAGAAGCCGCTCACCACCAGCATCGACACCGCCTACGAGATCGTGAAGAAGGAGGCGGCGCTCGGCAAGAAGTTGATTCAGGTCGGGTTCATGCGCCGCTTCGACACCGAGTACGTCGCGTTGCGCAAGCTGATCGCCGACGGCGAGCTGGGCAGCCCGTTGCTCGTGCACTGCGTGCACCGCAACCCGGACGTCCCGCCGCACTTCAACTCCGAGATGATGATCCGCGACTCCGTCGTGCACGAGGTCGACGTCATCCGCTTCCTGCTGGACGAGGAGATCACCGCGGTGACCGCCGTCAAGCCGACAGCGACCTCGAAGGCTCCCGAGGGCATCAGCGATCCGATGCTGGTGATCTTCGAGACCGCGTCGGGACGAGTCGCCACCGACGAGATCTTCGTCCGTAGCGGGGTCGCCTACGAAGTCCGCACCGAGGTGGTCGGCGAGAACGGCAGCGCGATGATCGGTCTCGATCAGAACCTGGTCCGCAAGACGACCGACGGTCGCTGGGGTGGGGAGATCACCCCCGGCTTCGTGCAGCGGTTCGGGGCCGCCTACCACACCGAGTTGCAGCGCTGGGTGAACGCCGCCAAGGCGGGGACCATCGACGGGCCGGGCGCCTGGGACGGATACGCCGCAGTGGCGGTCTGCGAGGCCGGTGCCGAGGCCGTCACCAGCGGCAAGCGGGTCGAGGTCTCGATGGACGCGCGCCCATGAAGTTGGCCCTCGACCCCCAGATGTTCTACTCCACCAGTTCGGTGCTGGAACTGCCGGACATCGTCGCCTCGTTGGGTTACGACTGGATGGAGTTGTCACCGAAAGACGACTTCATCCCGTTCTTCAAGTACCCGCGCGCCGACGACGCGACGGTGAAGGCGCTGAAGAAGAAGGCGGCCGATGCCGGCGTCGGCATCGCCTCGGTGCTGCCGGTGTTGCGGTGGGCCGGGCCGGACGAGACCCAGCGCCAGGCGGCGGTGCGGGCCTGGAAGCGGGCGATTCAGATCACCGTCGACCTCGGTGTGGAGGTGATGAACTCCGAGTTCAACGGGCGCCCGGAGGGCGCCGAACTCGCCGAAAGTCAGTTCATGAGGTCGATGGACGAACTGCTGCCCATCTTCGAGCGCGAGGGCCTCAAGTTGGTTCTCGAACCGCACCCGGACGACTTCATCGAGGACGGCCATGCCGCGGTGAACATGGTGAAGGGCTTGAACAAGGACTGGATCTCGTTCCTTTACTGCACCCCGCACACGTTCCACCAGGGCAACGACCCGGCCGGCATCATCGGTGCGGCGGGCTCGCTGGTCAGCTACGTGCACCTGGCCGACACTCTCGATCACACCGCGTGCCATGGTCTGCGCTACATCGTCAATCCGCCGGGATCCACCGTCCGGGTGCACCAGCACGCCGAGATGGGTCGCGGTGAGGTCGATTTCGATGCCGCCTTCGCCGCGCTGGCGGCGGCCGGCTTCGACGGCGTGATCAGCAGTTGCGTCTTCGGCTGGGAGGAACGCGCCCGCGAGGTCGGCGTCACCCAGCGCGACAAGGCGCTGGCGCTGATCGCCAAGCACTTCGGGGACGATTCCGCCGCGAAGGTCCGGAGTACGAAGATCACCAGTTGACGATGGAACGAACGCCCGGGAGGCAACCGTGAGCACCAGCGAATCCGCCGCAGGGGCGGCACTCTCCGAAGAGATCCCCGACGAGCAGGCGACCGCGAGAGTGGGTTCGAAACTCGAAGGTCGGGTCGCGTTGGTGACCGGGGGGACCCGCGGCATCGGGTCCGCCATCTGTGCCAGTCTCGCGGCTCAGGGAGCGGAGATAGCCGCCGGGTTCAGCGGCAACGTCGGCAAGGCCGAGGAGTTCCTGGTCGACTTCCGGGAGCGCTTCCACACCGACGTGACCGTTCACCAGGGGAATGTCGGATCGGCTGACGATTGCCGTCGGGTGATCTCAGAGGTCATCGAACAACACGGGCGGTTGGACATCCTGGTCAACAACGCCGGGATCACCATCGACAAGACGGTGCTCAAGTTGACCGACGACGACTGGCACAAGGTGTTGGCCGTCAACTTGTCCGGCGCCTTCTTCCTGTCACAGGCGGCGCTGGCGCACATGGTCGAACGAGGCAGCGGCCGGATCATCAACGTGTCGTCCATCATCGGCGAGATCGGCAACATCGGGCAGGCCAACTACGCCGCCTCGAAGTCGGGCCTGTTCGGGCTCACCAAGACCCTCGCGCGGGAGGCCGCGTTCCTGCTGGAGCGCGCCGGCAAGCTGACCGAGGACAGCATCGGTGTCACCGTCAACACGGTCACGCCCGGTTACACCTCGACGGAGATGGTCGCGGCGGTTCCCGAGAAGGTGCTGGACAAGATCAAGGCGCAGATCCCGCTGCGTCGTCTGGGACGCCCGGAGGAGATCGCCAGGATCGTCCACTTCCTGGCCTCTGACGCCTCGTCCTACATCACCGGACAGATCTGGGGCGTCAACGGCGGGATGGACATGTAGTCCACCGGAACAGGTGTCGACCCGTCGGCGGGGTTGCTCCGGCGGGCCGGCACGCAGTTTGATCACGGTTTAGATTCGACGTAAGAATGTCAGTACAAAAGCTTGACTTCTGATGTGCGGTGCGACACCCTTATCCAGGTCGGCACCGCAGCCGGCACGGAAGTCTCGGAGGTCGGGCCCATGTTCCAGTCACTCCGTTCGCTGTCGACCCGGCACCTCGCAGGTCCGCAATCTTCACCACCGTTCTCCACCCCACCGACCGGCCATCGCCGGGCACCGGCGCTGTAATCCAGCCGGCCGGCATTCACCGCGACCCCACGTGTTGACGCAGGCGTCGCATGTTCGCGTTGAGCACCACCGCATCACCGAACCGGCACACACGCCGGGGAGTCCGACGAAAGGAAAGCAATGAAGCTGATTCAATCTCGGAAGCGTTTGAGCGCAGTGGCTGTCGCCGCCACCGCGTTCGCGCTCGTCGCCGCCGGTTGTAGTTCCGGTGGTGCGACGGCCACATCCTCCAACTCCGGCGCCGCCGGGGCGAGCGGTAGCGGTGACACCTCCGGCTACACCATCCAGATGATCACCCACGAAACCCCGGGTGACAGCTTCTGGGACAAGATCAAGTCGGGTGCGCAGCAGGCGGCCAAGAACACCGGCATCACGCTGCAGTACTCGAACGACCCGGACCCGGCCAAGCAGTCCGTGCTCATCCAGAACGCGATCGACTCCAAGGTCGACGGCATCGCCACCACACTCGCCACCCCGGACGCGCTGGCCAGTGCGGTCAAGTCAGCGGGTAGCTCGGGCATTCCGGTGGTCGCCTTCAACTCCGGTATCGACCAGTTCGCGGAGACCGGGGCCTTGATGTACTTCGGCTCCGACGAGAACCTCGCGGGCGCGACGGCGGGGAAGCGGATCGCCGCCGACGGTGCGAAGCACCCGCTCTGCGTCATTCAGGCAGCCGGTTCCGTGGCCCTTGAGGCCCGTTGCGCCGGTGTCAAGACAGGCCGTTCCGGCCACCGAGAACGTCCAGGTCAACGGCGCGGCTGACGACCAGGTCGTGTCCGCCCTGCAGGCCAAGCTGCGGCCGACCCGTCGATCGACTACATCGTCACGCTCGGCGCACCGATCGCACTGGACGCCCTGAAGGCCATGGAACAGGCCTCGAGCAAGGCCAAGCTGATCACCTTCGACCTGAACGCCGATGCGGCGCAGGCGATCAAGGACGGCAAGATCGAGTTCTCGATCGATCAGCAGCCCTACGTGCAGGGCTACCTGGCCGTCGAGTCGCTGTATCTGTACTTGAAGAACGGCAATGACATCGGTGGCGGCAAGCCGGTTCTCACCGGCCCGTCCTTCGTGGACAGCACCAACATCGACAAGATCCTGCCGTTCACGAAGAACAACACCCGCTAGTCGCGAAAGGGAGGTCGGAGCCTTCGGGCTCCGACCTCCCTGACAGCCCAGTCATCGGAGCGCTCAATGAGTCAAACCATCAACACCTCCCCCGCGGCTGCGCCCGCGGAGGCGACCAATCGGGTCAAGCTCGGTCTGTCCAATCGGCTGCTCGCCCGCCCCGAAGTGGGCGCTCTGGTGGCTGCGATTGTCATCTTCATCTTCTTCATGATCGTCGCCCCGGCCTTCCGGTCGCCGGCGTCCTTCGCCACCGTGATGTACCAGTCGTCCACCATCGGCATCGTGTCGGTCGGGGTCGGCATGCTGATGATCGGCGGTGAGTTCGATCTGTCGGCCGGTGTGGTCACCACGTCGGCCGGGCTGATGAACGCCATGATCTGCTTCCAGCTGGGCATGAATCTCTGGGTCGGCGCGTTCGTGTCGCTGGTCTTCACGCTGATCATCGGCTTCGTCAACGGTTACCTGGTGATGAAGACCGGCATCCCCAGCTTCCTGATCACCCTGGGCACTTTCTTCACGCTGCAGGGCGCCAACCTCGGTGTCACCAAGCTGGTCACCGGGTCGGTCGCACCCCGAACATCAACCAGATGGACGGGTTCAGCTCGCTGCACGCGGTCTTCGCCTCCAGCTTCAAGATCGGCGACGTGACCATCTGGGGCACGGTGATCTGGTGGGTGCTGTTCATCGCGATCTCCGCCTGGGTGCTGCACCGGACCAAGATCGGTAACTGGATCTACGCGGTCGGCGGTAACGCGGACAGCGCGCGAGCGGTCGGTGTACCGGTCCGCAAGGTCAAGATCGGCCTGTTCATGACCGTCGCGTTCCTGGGCTGGTTCATCGGCATGCACCTGCTCTACAACTTCAACACCCTGCAGGCCGGCAACGGCGTCGGTAACGAGTTCCTGTACATCATCGCCGCGGTGGTGGGTGGCACCCTGCTCACCGGTGGCTACGGCAACGCGGTCGGGGTCGCCATCGGCGCCTTCATCTTCGGCATGACCAGCCTCTGCATCGTGTACGCAGGCTGGGATGTCAACTGGTTCAAGGCGTTCTTGGGTGTCATGTTGCTGCTCGCGGTCGTGGTCAACCTTTACGTGAAGAAGCTCTCTACAGCTCGAAAGGTGGGCTAGGCGATGACCGACACCCTGGTGGAACACGCGGACAAGTCCCTGCACAAGGGCGAGCCGCTGATCGAGATGACCGATGTCGGCAAGTCCTACGGCGCCATTCGTGCTCTGAGCGGCATCAACCTCACGGTGAACGCCGGCGAGGTGGCGTGTGTGCTCGGCGACAACGGCGCCGGCAAGTCGACGTTGATCAAGATCATGGCCGGGCTGCACCCGCACAACGCGGGTTCGCTGAAGGTCGACGGTAAGGAGATCAGCTTCGGTTCGCCGCGTGAGGCCCTCGATCACGGCATTGCCACCGTGTATCAGGACCTCGCCGTAGTCGGCCTGATGGAGGTCTGGCGGAACTTCTTCCTGGGGTCCGAGTTGACCAACAGCAACTTCGCGTTCTCCAGCCTCAAGGTCAAGGACATGAAGCGGATCGCGGACGAGGAACTCCGCAAGATGGGCATCGTGGTCAAAGACATCGACCAGCCGATCGGCACCCTGTCCGGCGGTCAGCGGCAGTGTGTGGCGATCGCCCGCTCGGTGTACTTCGGGGCCAGGGTGCTGATCCTCGACGAGCCCACGGCCGCGCTGGGCGTCAAGCAGTCCGGTGTGGTGCTCAAGTACACCGCGGCCGCCCGTGACGCCGGCTTGGGCGTCGTCTTCATCACCCACAACCCGCACCACGCGTACCTTGTCGGGGACCACTTCATCATCTTGAAGTTGGGCAAGTGCGTGCTGGACCGGACCCGTGCGCAGGTGGGGCTCGATGAGCTGACGGCGCAGATGGCCGGCGGGGATGAACTCGCCGAACTCTCCCACGAGCTCAAGCGCTGACCCGAGCGCCGAGCAGGGCGATGGAGTAGCTGCACTTCCGGCTAATAGCTAACCTGGTCGAACGGTGTGAGAACGTTGTGCAAGAACGAAGGGCCCACCGCGTTGCGCGGTGGGCCCTTCGTCGTCTGCGGTCGAGGTGCGCGCCGGAACGGCGGCGGACACTGGACTGATCAGGCGGCCTGGCGACGCAGGATGCTGCTGATCTCGGAGGTCTGCTCGCGTGGGAGCGATCCAGCAGGGCCTCCAGATCGAGGCGGTCGCGATCGTTGAACGACGCCAGTTCGCGGTCCAGCATTTGCTGATGCGTGTCGGCGGCGGTGCGGGAACGGCTGGTCTGGGGGGTCATGCTGTCCTCCGGTGGGGATGTGATGGAGGCCTCGTTGCCTAGATCCTGCAGGCCCGCTCGAGTCGTCTCGAGCGTTCAGGTTCCGCCCTGTATGACGTCGTGAGGCTGGCGAACGTTCCGTCGAACGTGCGCGAGGGGACATGTCCTGGGACACACGGGAAACGGTGAGTGTGGTCTGCGCTACACCTGCTTGCTGTTAGCCAGGGATCCAGCTAATCTGCTAACAGTGGCTGATACGGGATCAGCCAACACCTCAACACACAATGGAGATATTCACATGGCTGAGAGCACCAACGGAACCGCCCAGTACGACCAGGCCGTCGACGCAGGCCGCGCCACCAGCGCCGCCACCCTGAAGGCCGCCAAGGCCACCGCCGAGGCGACCAAGAACGCGACCGCTGCCACCACCAAGTCTGCTCCGACGCCACCAAGACCGTCACCGACGTTGCCACCGACGCACCGAAGACCGCCACCGCGACCGCCACCAAGAACGCCAACGACGCGACCGCTGCCGCCACCGCGGCCGCCACCAAGGTCACCGAGGAAGCCAAGCAACGCAGGCCACCAAGTCGCCACCAAGGTCAACGTGGACGCCAGGTCGACTCGAAGAGGGCGGCAAGACCGCCACCGCGCACGCCGCCAAGCTGGCCGCGAGGCAAGGCTGCCTACGAGGCCGGCGTCAAGACCGCCACCGAGAACGCCGCAGCCGTCACCGATTACTTCGCCAAGACCGCCGAGACCTTCCGTCCGGCCATTCGAGGACGCCACCAAGAAGGCCCAGGACTTCGCCGCTTCCGTCGTCCCGGCCTTGGAGACGCCAACAAGAAGGCCGTCGAGTTCGCCGAGTCGTTCCGCCCGGCCATCGAGGACGCCACCAAGCGGGCTCAGGAGCTCGCCCAGTCCTTCGTGCCGGCCGTCGAGGACGCCACCAAGAAGGCGCAGGAGTACTTCCAGTCCTTCGGTCCGCTGGTTGAGCAGACCACTCACAAGGCCAAGGAGTACTCCCAGGCCGCTGTCGACAACTCCACCGCGTCAACCAGTACCTGACCAACGCCGCCGAGTCGGTCCGCCCGGCCGTCGAGGACGCCACCCAGCAAGGCGCAGGAGATCGCCGACGTCCTGACCGCGCAGAGCAAGCAGGCCGGTCTGGCCTGGTTGGACGCCTACGAGACCGGTTTCGCCGCTTACCTGGAGCTGAAGAAGGACCTGGCCGACGCCACCAACGTCGAGCTGGGTCACCGACCTCAGCGCCTCCAGCTCGCACGCACTCACCGAGATGAACGCGGCTTACACCAAGGCCGTTCGCGACCTGCTGAAGTAGTCAGCAGGGTCGGCCGGTTCGCTCCGTCCCGACCCGGCACTTCCCGCCCCACTGCACCGGCGCGGTCGCTCAGCAGAGCGACCGCGCCGAGAGTCGTTAGGAGAGAGATCTATCCGAATGACTGATACGCCGCGGCGCGGTTCCAGTGGGCGATCCGAGCAGCACCCGCCGGTGACCGGGCGAGCCCGAGGCATCCAGCACTCACCCTGGTCGATCTCAATTCGATCACCGGCCGGTTTGCCGGGCCGAAAGGCCACGCAGCCACTACCGGCCAGTAGGATGATGCGATGAGCAATGCCTGGCCGGAGTCGCTGTCGTTGGGCGAAATCATCCGCAGGCAGCGCGAGTTGGCGGCGTTGCCGATGCGACAACTGGCGGCGATGTCGGGCATCTCCAACCCTTACCTGTCGCAGATCGAACGGGGCCTGCGGGAGCCCTCCGAACAAGTGTTATCCGCCATTGCGGAATCCCTCAAGGTTTCCACCGACACCCTTCGGGTAACAGAGGAAGCTGAGGATACGGCCGATCACCCCAACGCCGTACTCGAGGCCATCCATGCAGACGTCGACCTGACCGCTCAACAGCGGCGCGCGCTGCAGGAGACGTACGAAGCATTTCGTGAACTGACAATCGAGCGCCGACGCCAGAAGGGCCGGCAGCGCCGTCAGTAGTGCGCCCCGGCTTCGGGGCGAGAAAAGGAAGCAGTCATGACGATGGTGGAGACTGTCGCGCAGGATCGCGCGCTCCCGGCCTGGGATCCGCTGGATACCCGGGTGGTCGATCAGCTGCGGGCCAACATCCTTGCGGCGGCCGCGGACCGGCTCAACAAGAGTGCGCTCGGCCAGGCCGACGCGGTCAGCGTCGCCCCGGCCCTGATGCACGCGGCCGTATCGCTGTCCGGCATGCCGCTGACCATGATGAAGATCGCCGGCGAGTACACGGCGGGGCTGTTGAAGTCGTCGTTCGTTGCTACCGCGCGGGCCTTCGGTGGCGCGGCGACGAATATGGACTTGGCCCGCGACAAGCGGTTCGCCGATCCGGCGTGGTCGGATAACGCCGGGTTCTTCTGGCTCCGCGAGCAGTTCGAACTCTGGCAGCGCGCGGCGCACGAGATGGTCGACGCCGCGGATTTGACCGATCGCGACCGGGAGAAGGTGCGGTTCGCCGTACAGGGCATCGTCGACGCGATGGCGCCCACGAACTTCCCGCTGACCAACCCCGCCGTGTTGAAGCGAGCTGTCGAGACGAACGGCCAGTCGGTCGTCAAGGGTCTGCAGAACATGCTGGACGACATCCAGCACAACCAAGGCCAGCCACGCCAGGTGGCGACCGGTGTGCACGAGGTCGGCCGCAACCTGGCCATCACGCCGGGCAAGGTCGTATTTCGCAACGACCTGATGGAACTGATCCAATACAGCCCCAGCACGGACACGGTGCACGAGATTCCGCTGCTGTTCAGCCCGCCGTGGATCAACAAGTACTACGTCATGGACCTGTCCCCGGGTCGCAGCCTGGTGGAGTGGGCCGTCGACCACGGCCATACCGTATTCCTGATCAGCTACCGCAACCCGGATGAGTCCATGCGGAATGTCAACATGGACGACTACCTGATCTCCGGTCCGCGGGCCGCTCTGGACGTCATCACCGACATCACCGGCTCGGAGAAGGTCAACCTGCTGGGCCTGTGTCTGGGCGGCACGCTCACCATGGCCACGCTGGCCTACCTGGACGCCTCCGGCGACGACCGCGTCAACAACGCCACATTCCTGAACACCATGATCGACTTCTCCGATCCCGGCCCGCTCGGGGTGTTCACCGACGAGAGTGCCGTCGCCAAGCTGGAGGCGACGATGAACAAGACGGGCTTCCTGCCCGGCGACAACATGCGCAAGACCTTCGACGCCCTGCGCGCCAATGATCTGATCTGGAATTACGTGGTCAGCAGCTGGATGCTCGGGCAGGACCCGCCGGCCTTCGACATCCTGACCTGGAACGCCGACTCCACCCGCATGCCGGCCGCCATGCACTCGTTCTACCTGCGCAGTTGCTACATCAACAACCGGCTGGCCGAGGGCACGATGACGCTGGCCGGACAGCAGCTGGACATCTCGAAGGTAGAGCAGGACCTGTACTTCCTTGCGGCCGAGCAGGACCACATCGCCCCGTGGCGTAGCTCCTACAACGGATCTCGGCTCACCTCGAGCAACGTGCGATTCGTGTTGTCCAACTCGGGCCACATCGCCGGCATCGTCAACCCGCCGCACCCGAAGTCTCGGCACTGGGTGCTCCGCCGACGGCCACCTGCCCGAGTCGGCCGGACGAGTGGTTCGCCGACGCGACGATGGTGCCCACCACCTGGTGGCTCGACTGGGCCGACTGGATCGGTCACCGGGCCGGCGGCCAGGTACCGCCGCCGCCGATGGGCAACGACACGCACCCCGTCTTGGGGGACGCGCCAGGGACCTACGTCCTCGGCTGATTCCGGGTCTGGGCGGGTTGATTTTCAGCTTGTGGATTGAAAAGCATTGACATAGCGGCGCTCTCGTCCTTCAGGCGGGGGCGCCGTTCTCGTCTGCGGTCGATCCGCTGGTTCGATAGTGCTTGAGGAGTGCGCGGTAAGACCTCGTCCGCATCGCGGCGACGGTGAAGATGACCCCGACCACCGCGGTCCCGATCAAGACCAACGCCATCCCGCGATCCGGGCCGACGCCGAACCACCCGCCGATGAGGTCGACCCCGGCGCCGGTGGTCATGAACGGAATGACGGCGAACTCTGCGATCGGACCGATCAGGAAGGCGGTGAGCGGCGCCGCGGCCTGCTCCACGGTGAGCGCGAAACCGAACACGCGTCCCTGTCGCTCGATGGGCACAACCCGTTGCAGCACGGTCTGTTCGGCGGCCTCGGCGATCGGGAACAGCAGCATGGTGAAGAAAATGCCCGCCGCCAGCAGGGGCACGGACGCCCGGATCGGGAACACGATGGTGACGGACCACATCGCGACATCCGCCAGCAGCAGCAGGCGCAGCGGATTGGAGCCCAGCCCGGTTCTGGCGATCACCGCGCCCCCGACGAGGACGCCGGTGCTCAGCGTTCCGAAAAGCGCCCCCCACGCCTGCACGGACATCAGAGACAGTCCGTACGGGTCGATGAGAGCGAGGAATACACCGCCCAGAAGATTGTTGAAGCTGGCGAACAGGATCAACGCGGGCAGGCCGGGAACGCTGCGAACCACCCGGATGGTGCCGCGCAGATCCAGCCCGCGGGGGGCGCCGGCGTCTGTCGACCAATTGCGCCGTGCGGGCAGGTCGATCCATCGAAGGTGAAGCAACGCAACCAGGTTGACGACGATTCCGAGCGACAACACGTAGCGCATACCGCCGAGCCCCACCAGCACGCCACTGACGACAGCGGTCAACGCGAACGAGGCGCCGATGGCGGAGCCCACCAGTCCGTTCGCCCGCGCCCGGTGCGATTCGGCGATCATGTGCGTGACCAGCGTGGGCAGGGCGATCGTCCGCACGTTTCCGCCGGCCACCCCCGCCAGCAATAGGACGACGAAGATCCACAAGATCGGACTCGCCACCGACGAGAACGCCCCCGGCGACGCCGTCTCGTACAATGCCAACGAGATCACGTACAGCACAGTGGAAGTCGCGGTGGCGGCACTCATCGCCGTCCTGGTGGAGTGGTGATCGACGAAACTTCCGAGCCACAATCCCGATCCGCTGCTGAACACCAGGTACAGACCGCCCACCAGCGCTGAGGCGAACACCGACTTGGTATTCAGGAAGACCTCGTAGGTGATCGAGAACCACACCGTCAGATCGACCAGCGACACCGAGACCGAGTTCGCCAGGATGTGGACGAACGGCCGGGGAAACACGGGGACGGTCGGATCCGCCCCCGCTCGTGGCGACGTGGCGGAGCGCTCATCCCCGGGCATGGGGCGAGAATACGCATCACGAGGTCGGCGCCGGTGCTCAGTGCTCTAGTGCTCTAGTGCTCTAGTGCTCTAGTGCTTAGTGTTCGAGGAAGAATCGGACCATCTCGGCCGAGGCGTCCGGGCCGCTGGGGTCGGTGTAACTGCCCTTGGGGTCGCCGCCGAACCAGGTGTGTCCCCCGCCGGTGACGGTGATCCACTCCACTACGACCGTGCCCCCGGATTTCCCGGCGCCGCCCTTGCGGTGTCCGGTGTGGCTGCGATGCACCGACCGACGAAACGGCCGCCCACCCTCGCTGCTCTCCGCCACCGTCGGGTCGGCTAGCTCAGGGAAGGCGAGAAGTCTTGCCGCGACGATGCTCTCGGCGTTCGCCACGGCCACGGTCGAGTCCCGGTCACCGTGTACGACGATCACCGGGGTAGCCACCGGACCTGCGGCGCGGCCCCCTGACGACATCGCGCTGAGCGCAGACCCGAGGTCCGCAGCGGCACCGTACGGCAGGCCGGAGTGCACGCCCACGGCCGAATACAGCTCCGGATACGCGACGACCATGACCTCGGCCATCGCTCCGCCGGCGGACAGGCCGGCGATGTACACCCGCTCGGCGTCGACGGCGTATTCGGACATCACTTCCCGGGTGATCCCGGCGATCAGCGCCGGTTCGCCGAGATCCCTTTGCTGGTCTTGCGTTTGGAACCAGTTCCAATAGCCCGCCGGATTCGCCGAGCGGGACTGTTCGGGGTAGGCGACCAGGAAGGTGTGCTGCTCGGCCAGCCTGCTCATGCCGGTGCCGAGGGCGAAGTCGGCAGCCGTCTGCATGCCGCCGTGCAGCATGACCACCATCGGCACCGGTTGGCCGTGATAACCGGTGGGAACGAAGAGATCGTAGGCGCGCGTACCCGAAGCGCCGCTGTGCTCGCGGCGGACCAGGGGATCACGATCGGCCGGGTGTTGCCCGGCCTCTGCTACGCGGGATCCGGGTTCGACGGACGTGTCCTTGGGCGGCGTTGCGCGATCAACTGGCGGCACGGGAGTCCCATCGAGACGGCGGGAGGCCGTCCCGTGATGGGGCGGTCAGAGTTTCGATTCTGCCCCACCTGCGAGCGATGGGGAACCGGTGTGCTGATGTCGTCGCGTGCTGCCAGCCAGGCGCCCGCGCGAGTGCTCGCCGCGGACCACGAGTCAGCGTCGGATCGGGGCTGGTGGTGGCGGATCGGGGCTGGTAGTGGCATGCGCGCGGGTGGAATCAGCCCGAGTCGGGCGAGCGGAGGCGGAAAGGGCCGCTCGCAGTCACGTCCCGGCAGTCACGTCCTGTGCAGTCACCTCCCGCGCAGTCACCTCCCGCGCAGTCACGTCCCGCGCAGTCACGTCCCGCCGACTGGACTGTCACGGCTGCACGCAGGACTGCATGGAGCGGACACGCATCGGGCAAAGAGCCGCACGGCGGACAGACTGTGATCGAGTAATCAAGCCCCGACCGCCGCCCGCGAAGCCGCTGCGCCGAACGGGCTGGCCGTCTGTGTGGGCTAGCCCGAACGGGTCAATCGCGGGGCGGATTTCGGGCTTAGTTACTCGATTGTGACGCGGATATGGCTGATTTGGACTTGCGGTCGGGCACCGAAAGCGCTTTCATCAGTCAGGTCCGCGTTGTGAGGCCCCTCACATCGGAACTCTGGAACTATGAGGGAGGCTGCCGGGTGGCACCTACATCGGCACGAAAAGTCATCTCCGCGATTGCGGGAATCAGCGCTGTATCGCTCGTTTTGAGTGCATGCGGCGGAGGTAGTACGAGCCCCACCACGACGTCTCCCACGGCGTCCTCCTCGTCGGAGGGATCCTCGGCAGGGACCACACCGGCGGGCGGCCCGGTCGGCGCCGACTCCGGTTGGTGCGACACGGTGAAGGGCCTCTACCCGGACATCACCGGCAAGAACGTCAACCTCTACACGGTCATCACCGCCCCCGAGGACACGCCTTACATCAACACGTTCAAGGACTTCACCACCTGCACGGGCGCCACGGTCAACTACGAAGGGTCCAAGGAGTTCGAGGCCCAGATCGGGGTCCGGGTGTCGTCCGGAAACCCGCCGGACGTGGCGGTGTTCCCGCAGCCGGGTCTGATGCAGCAGGTGCAGGAGTCGTCCGGCGCGATGAAGCCGCTGCCCGACGCGGTGGCGGAGAACGCCAAGAAGTACTTCCCGGACGACTGGACCAACTACGGCACCATCAACGGCCAGTTCCTCGGCATTCCGAACAACGCCGACTTCAAGTCGCTGGTCTGGTACTCGCCGAAGACCTTCAAGGCGAAGGGCTACACAGTTCCGACCACCTGGGAGGAACTGACCGCGCTGGAGGACAAGATCGTCGCGGCCGGCGAGAAGCCGTGGTGCATCGGCATCGGATCGGGTGAGGCCACCGGCTGGCAGATCACCGACTGGCTCGAGGAGTTCGTCCTTCGCACGGCGGGCCCGGACGTCTACGACCAGTGGGTCTCGCACGATGTGAAGTTCGCCGATCCGGCGATCGCGGACGCGCTCAAGCAGACCGGCGACGTGATCAAGAACCCGAAGATGGTCAATGCGGGCTTCGGTCCCGTGTCGTCCATCGCCTCGACCCAGTTCAACGAGCCCGCCGCGAAGATTCTCGACGGATCGTGCCCGATGGCCCGGGAGGCCGCCAACTTCAGCGCCAACTACAAGGCCGACGTCAAGATCGGTCCGGACGGCGACATAAACGCGTTCTACTTCCCGCCGATCAACGACAAGTTCGGCAAGACGGTCCTCGGAGGTGGCACCTTCACCGCGGCGTTCAACGACAAGCCCGAGACCGACGCGTTCATGTACTACCTGACCACCCCCGAGTACGCCAACGCCCGGGCCAAGCAGGGTTTCTACATCTCGGCCAACCGCGGCCTGGATCCGGCCAACGTGCCGTCCGTCGTGCAGCAGCAGGCACTGAAGACGTTGCAGGACCCGTCGGCGACATTCCGCTTCGACGCGTCGGACCTGATGCCGGCCGCCGTCGGCGCCGATGCCGAGTGGAAGCAGTTCACCGCGTGGATCACCGGTCAAGATGACGCCACCACGCTGGCGAACATCGATAACGCCTGGCCGAACTAGTAGCAGCTGAGCAACGCGGCGTCACAGTCGGGGCGGCCCCGGATCGTTTCGGGGCCGCCCCCACCTTTTCTCACATCGAAATCGAACACCAGAGAAGTAGAAGAAAGAAAGGAGTGCGCCCGTGGACTGGTTTTTCAGCCCCCACTCGCTCGGCGAGAAATTGCTGGTGATGGTGGTGGCGGTGGTGATTTTCGTGGTCATCGTCGGTCTGATCCTGCTGGCCATCGACAGACCCAAGATTCCCAACTGGGTCGTGGTGTTGGGCTTCCTCGGGCCGGTCACGATCGCCATGGCGGGCGGGCTGCTCTACCCTGCGCTGGGCACGGTGGTGCGCTCATTCCAGAAGATCGAGACTGTGGTGGGGCCGGACGGTAAACGGGTCTTCGCCTCCAGTGGCAAGGTGCTCACCGAGAATGTTTTCGGGTTCGACAATTACGTTCGCATCTTCTCTGAGACGGGATTTCAGCGGGTCCTGCTGAACACGGTGGCCTGGGTCGTCCTGGTACCGGTGCTGGCCACCGGCTTCGGACTGGCCTATGCGGTGCTGGTCGACCGAACTCGGTTCGAGAAGGTGGCGAAGGCGCTCGTCTTCCTGCCGATGGCGATCTCCATGGTGGGTGCGTCCATCATTTGGAAGTTCGTTTACGACTACCGGCAGGCGGGTGACAACCAGACCGGTCTCGCGAATCAACTGATCGTGTGGCTCGGTTTGAAACCGGTCCAGTTTCTGCAATCGGACCCGTGGAACACGCTCTTCCTCATCGTGGTCATGGTCTGGATCCAGGCCGGGTTCGCGATGACCGTGCTCTCCGCTGCGATTAAGGCCGTTCCGGACGACATCATCGAGGCCGCACAGTTGGACGGGGCAACCGGGATGAAGTTGTTCACCCGGGTGACGGTGCCGAGCATTCGCCCCTCCGTGGTAGTGGTGCTGACCACGATCGCGATGGGTTCGTTGAAAGCCTTCGACGTCGTTCGAACCATGACCGGTGGAAACTTCAACACCTCGGTGGTGGCCAACGAGTTCTACACCCAGACATTCCGACAGGGTGATGCCGGGCAGGGGATCGGCGCCGCATTGGCGGTCATCCTGTTCATCATCATCATCCCCGTCATCATGTACAACGTCCGCCAGATGCGGCTTTCGGAGGAAGTGCGATGACCGCGGGTTCCGGTGTGATTCCTCCTGCCATCGAGCAGGTTGACGAGAAGCCGCTCTCGGCACGGAAGCTCAAGGCGCAGTTGCGCGCTCAGGACGCCAAGACGAAACTGTCCTCACCGCTGGCATCCGGCATCGCCGTGCTGTTGGCAATCTTGTGGTCGATTCCGACCCTGGGGCTGTTCATCACGTCGTTTCGGCCTGTCGCCGACATCAACAATTCCGGATGGTGGAAGTGGTTCACGAACTTCCACTTCACCGCGCAGAACTACACGAACGCGCTGTCGAACAGCTCCGGCGGCCTTGCCGGCTTCTTCCTGAACTCGTTCGTGATCACCATCCCTGCGGTGATCATTCCGATCAGTCTGGCCCTGTTGGCCGCCTACGCGTTCGCCTGGATTCCGTTCAAGGGTCGCAGTGTGCTGTTCGTCGCGGTGTTCGCGCTGCAGATCGTGCCGATTCAGGTGACACTGATTCCGCTGCAGACGATCTACGTCAGCTTGGATCTACAGAATTCGTTCTGGCCGGTCTGGATCAGTCACACCATCTTCGGTTTGCCGTTGGCCATCTTCTTGCTACACAACTTCATGACCGAGATTCCGGCGTCGATCATCGAGGCTGCCCGGGTCGACGGGGCCGGGCACGTCAAGATCTTCTTCGTTGTGCTGATGCCGCTGTTGATCCCGGCTATCGCGGCCTTCGCGATCTTCCAGTTCCTCTGGGTCTGGAACGACCTGCTGGTCGCACTGGTCTTCGCCCCGAGCCCCAACCTGCGGCCGCTGACCGCAGCGGTGGCGGAGCTGTCCGGTTCCAAGGGCACCCAGTGGGAACTGCTCTCGTCGGGTGCATTCATCTCGATCATCGTGCCGCTGGTGGTGTTCCTCAGCCTGCAGCGCTACTTCGTCCGGGGTCTGCTGGCGGGTGGTGTGAAGGGCTGAACATTCGCCGGGTCGATCGTTTTCAACCCCACGGGAAGGCTGATAGTCGTTGGTGACTACGGTCGGAATCGCCCAGGTCGCCGCTTTGGCGGGAGTGTCCCCGGCCACCGTGTCGCGTGCACTCCGGCCGGGCGCGTCCGGAGTGGCCGCAGCCACGAGGGCCGTCGTGACGGCTGCCGCCGATCAGCTGGGTTACACCCCGTCGCCGAGCGCGGTGAGTTTGTCCACTGGCCGCAAGGGTGCCATCGGCATCCTTGCGCCATGGTTGTCTCGCTGGTTCTTCGCGGCGGCGATCGAGGGCATCCAGCAGACTCTTCGCGCGGACGGCTACGACCTGCTGCTGTATCCCGCGGGTAGCACAGCCCCACTGGGGGCGCGGTCCGTGGACCTGCGAGCTCTGAGCAAGCGGGTCGACGGGGTGATCGCGTTAAATGTCCCATTCGTCGACAAGGTGCCGATCGTGATGCCCGGGGTCAGCATCGGGGGGTTGCGGGAGGGCTTCGGCGCGGTTCGGGTGGACGACGTTGCGGTCGGTCGCATCGCGACCGAGCACCTGCTGGAGTTGGGTCATCGGCGGATCGCCTTCATCGGCACCGATCCGGACGCCGTATTCGGATTCACCTCAGCCGCCGACCGATTGGCAGGTTACCTGGGAGCGCTGGCTGCAGTCGGTGCGTCACCGGATCCGGGGTGGGTGCGTTCGAGTGGTTTCGCCGTGGAAGGCGGCACCAGGTGCTTGCAGGAACTGTTCGTCGAGATCGATTCGGGTTCGGTGCGACGACCCACCGCCGTCTTCGCGGTCAGCGACGAAGTCGCCATGGGGGTGCTGCACGCCGCTCGTCTCCGCGGTCTGCGGGTCCCGGAGGAGTTGTCGGTCGTGGGGGTGGACGACCACGACCTCGCGTACCTCTTCGACCTGACGACCGTGGCCCAACCAGTGCGGTTGCAGGGGGCACGGGCAGCGCGGATGTTGATGGACAGGATCACCGATCCCACCCTGAACCCGTGCAGTGCCCTTCTCGACGTGGGGCTGGTGATTCGCGGAACCACTGCAGCACCGGTGCGGCTCGAGGGGAGCGCGTGAGCAGACTGTGCTCGTCCGCCGAGCCTCGCCTACTGTTCGGCTGACCAGCCTGGTGTTCGTGCTGATCAGTCAGCCTGCGGCCGATCGCTCTGGTAGTCGTCACGCACCATGTCGAAGTCGATGTCTGAAGACACGTCGCTGGTCTGCGGATCGGTGCCGTCATCGGAAATGTCGTCGTTGTTCTCGCTGAGCGGGTGAAGTTCCTGCTCGTCACCGGCGGCGGTCATGTGGTCTCCTCGATGAGTCGGAAATCCAGATCTTCGAGTGAGATACCCGCTCCGTCTGGCGCGCATGCATGCCTACATGCATGACTACCGGACCGGTGGGAGGTCATTCGACAGATCTGCGTCAGGATTTTGCAGTGCGATCATCCAACGGGGGGCGGGATCGAACCTGCCGCCACCACGCTGCCCGTCAGGTGCCCCGCGCCGGTGGTGGCGATCAGACAATCGGGCACCCGCCAGCCGAACTCGTCAGAACTGCGCTGCGGCGACAGATCCCAAACCGAGGTGGTGATCACCCGCAGTCGGCCGGCGTAGGTGGGATCGGCCGTTCCGGTCCGCTGTTCGGCCAGGGTGAGGCACGCATCGTGGATCGCGTCGCGGCTGGAGCCGACGGCGACATCCCGCGCCTGCCGCATCTGCAGGGTCAGGGCGAGTGAGCCCACTAGTTCCGCCTGATGCGGGGCGGCGCATTCGACGAAGGTGATCGTCGAGCCGT
>CAWGUZ010000014.1:0-70144 GCA_963825975.1 uncultured Actinomycetota bacterium | reverse complement strand
CGGTAGCAACCCCCGACAACGACAACGACAACGACAACGACAACGACAACGACAACGACAACGACAACGACAACGACAACGCACCTACGGCCATCAGCGACCCGCGTTGGACCCTTCTCTCCGATCCCGAGCTGGGTCCAGTCGATCCAGGATCATCGGGCGGCGTCGGCGTCGAGGAGGACCTTGGCGGCGACCTGGAGGCCTTCGATGCGGCCGAGTTCGGTGTCTTCGTGCTCGATGTTGATCAGCATGTTCGGGTCGACCTCGTGCAGCGCGCGGAGAAATTCGGTCCAGAACGCGGTGTCGTGTCCCTTGCCGAGAGCGACGAAGTCCCAGGCGGCCGGCTTGGGCCATTCGTTGGCCCACTCGTCGCCACCGAGGTTGGTGCGCGGCTCGTCGGCGGACAGCTTGCGGAAGCTGTTGTCCAGCACCCCGTTGAGCGCCGCGGTGTCGGGGTTGACCCGGACGTCCTTCGCCGCCGCCTGGTAGACCAGTTCGCCGAGCTTGCGGACCACGGCGACCGGGTCCATCTGCTGCCAGAACAGGTGCGACGCGTCCAGTTCGACCCCGACGTGCTCGACGCCGGTCCGCTCGACCAGCGGTAGACGTCGGCGGTGTTGAAGACCAGGTTCTGCGGGTGCAGCTCGAGGGCGACCTTCACGTCGTTGTCACCGGCGAGGGCGTCGATCTCCTGCCAGAACGGCACCGCGACGCTCCACTGGTAGTCCAGCACCTCCAGCGCGGCGGAGTTCCAGGCGTTGACGACCCAGTTGACCCGGGTTGCGCCGGGCTCGCCGCCGGGCAGACCCGACATGGTGACGACGCGGTGCTGGCCGAGCCGGTTGGCCAGCCTGATCGAGCGGCGGATGTCCTCGGCGTGTTTGTCACCGATCGCGCGGTCGGGGTGCAGCGGGTTCCCGTTGCAGTTCAGGCCGGCGATGGACACCCCGGTGCCCTCGAACATGCCGAGGTAGTCATCCCGAGCCGTGTCGCTGGTCAGGATCTCATCGAAGGTGGGGATGTGCACCGGCGGCAGGAACCCACCGGAGTTGATCTCGATGCCGGTCAGGCCGAGGTCGGCGATGACCTTCAGGGCCTCGGGCAGGGGACGGTCGTGCAGGATCGCGTTGTAGACGCCGAGCTTCATACCTGTACTCCAATCTGGTGGGTGGCCACGGTGGCACCGCTGTTGGCGGCTGATTCTGCAACCGCGGCGAGCAGTTCCATGTTGCGCTACCCCTTCGTCGAAGGTGGCGCAGCGGGGCAGGCTGTCGGCCTCTGGAACACCGGCGACCTCTTCGAGGAACGCGCGGGCTTGGTAGGCGAACGCTTCGTTCTGTCCGAAACCGACGCTGGGGGCATCCATTGCCAGACCGCCCGGCGATGTATGGGTGTTCCGGGCCGAGGATGACCTGCCGGTAGCCGTTCTGGGCGGACTTGCCCCCGCGGAGGAACAGCTGGATCTCGGCGGGCCGGCGCTGATCGAACGCGGCGGCGCCGTTCTCACAGAACACCTCGAACATCAGACTGTTGGCGTGGCCGGCGGCGACCCGGGAGACCTCGACGGCGCCCGACACCATTGGTGAATGTCGCCGAGAAGGCGGCGTAGTCATCGTTGGTGACCGGTTCGAACACGTCAGACACGGCGGCGTGCTCGTGCCCCATGACGGCGCCCAGTGGCACCGGTCGTTCCTTGATCACGGTCGACAGCTGCCCGCCGCTGACCGACGTCATGTCACCGCAGAGGAACTCGGCGATATACGCCATGTGGCTGCCGACGTCGGCCAGCGCACCGGAACCGGCGGCTCCCTTGAATCGCCAGCTCATCGGGCCCTGCGGGTCGCAGCCGTAATCGGTCCAGTACCGGCCGGAGAAATGCAACACCTTACCCAGGTCACCCGACTGGACCAAGTCACGGATGTAGGCGATACCCGGAGCGCGAAGGTAGGTGAACCCGACCTTGGCCACTGTGCTCGCCGCTTTCGCGCGCCACAGCCATCGCTTTCGCATCGGTCATGGTGTCGCTCAGCGGCTTCTCACACAGCACATGCTTACCCGCGGCAAGGAGTCCTTCCACCACCTCGCGGTGCAACGAGTTCGCGATCACCACGCTGACCACGTCGATGTCGTCGGCAGCGGCGATCGCCTGCCACGACGAGTCCCAGCGCTCGTAGCCGAAACGTTGAGCCGCGAGTGTGGCGAAGTGTTCATTGATGTCACCGATCGACACCAGCCGGATCGCCGGCAACGTCGGTGAATAAAGTGTCGACGCGGTGCGGTAGGCGGCGGCATGAGCTTTACCCGCCATTCCGGCGCCGATGACGGCGACGCCGAGACTCTCGACCACTGTCTTCTCCTTTGAAGTCTGCGGATCGCATCCGATCCGCGCAGCGCAGGCGCTACAGTTGGAGCGCTCTATTAGTTCGCATCCGCGGGTTCGTTATGTCAAAGCCCTGTTTCCAACGAGGTGCGTGAGGTCAACCACTGCACCGCTGCGATGAGCTCCTCACTCGTCCGAGCGAGACAGGACAGCCGCGGCAAACGACGTGTTCGATCAGTCACCCATGTCGATCTCCGCTTCGTGCGTCAGCCGACCACCACGACCCCGGCGGATCCGATCTGTGCCCAACCGTCAGTGATCGAAGCCCGCGAGATCTGGACAACCTTGGTTGAGCGCTCTAGCATGGAGCGACACTGTACCTGCCGTAGGCACGTCGGCATACCCGCCCGACTCCGGCATCGGGAGGGGGATCGGTAAGTCGAGGTAAGAAGGTCTTGATATAGTTGTAGAGCGCTCTACACTAAGGGCGCGTCTTCACGGGCACAACGATCGCACTACGCGTCTCGTTGACGGATCTGACGAAAAGTGCTGACTCACACAGCCGTTCGCTTAGCCACACAGTTGTGAGCGGCCGCCGCCCTCCCCGGACGCTCTGCGTCGATGGCCACCGAGAGCGTTGCCGGCGTCTGTCGGCCCTGCTCTGCCGCCATCTACCTCTCTGCCGCCATCCACCTCGGCGATCCCGCAGGGCATCGGGAGGTGGGATCGGTAAGTCGAGGTAAGAAGGTCTTGACATAGTTGTAGAGCGCTCTATGCTAAGAGTGTCAACGAGGCATCACACGTGATCTCTGAGTCATGCATCGGCCAAAGCCATTGCAGCCCTGATCAGATCCGTGCTGGCCAGCCTCGAAACCCCCTAGCTTTTGGAGTCTCAATGAAGAGATCAGTCCTGCGTGCGATCTGCACCGGCGCTGTGGCAGTAGCCCTGCTCAGCGCGTGCGGCACTGGCGGTAACGCTGCGTCGTCAAGCAGCGCTGCCGCGAGCGCCCGCCGCCGGTGGTGCAACCCGAGATCTGAACTTCGCGATGGTGATTCACGGCCCTCCGGACGGGTCGTTCTGGAACGTGGTGAAGAAGGGCGCTGAGGACGCCGCGAAGCAGTACGGTGTCAATGTCGAGATCACCGGCGACGTCGAAGGCGCCGCTCAAGCCAAGCTGATCGATGCTGCGTTGGCGAAAAAGCCCACCGGGTTGGTGGTGTCGATGGCCAACCCTGATGCGTTGAAGTCGTCGTTGGATGCTGCGACCAGCGCAGGGATCCCGTTCGTTTCGATCAATGCCGGTGCGGACGAGTCCGTTGCTTACGGGGCGATCGCCCACGTGGGGCAGACCGAGACCGTCGCCGGTGAGGGCGCCGGTGCGGAGATCAAGGCCGGCGCTAAAAAACTCCTCTGCATCGTGCACGAGGCGGGCAACATCTCGTTGGAGCAGCGCTGCAAGGGCGCGTCGGAGACGTTCGGCGGCGAGGTCGAGAAACTGCAGGTCGATCTGACCAACCCGCAGGGCGGCCAGTCCACCGTGAAGTCCAAGCTTCTCGGCGACCCCTCGTTCGACGGAGTCCTCGCGTTGAATCCTGATGTCGCCGTAGCGGCCCTGGCCGGGGTGAAGGACTCCGGTGGTACCGCGAAGGTCGGCACCTTCGACATCAACACCGGTGTGCTGGACGCCATCAAAGCCGGCGACATCCTGTTCGCCGTCGACCAGCAGCAGTACCTGCAGGGATACCTACCGATCGCGATGCTCGTGCTGTACCACGACAACCTGAACACCATCGGTGGCGGTGCCCCCGTACTGACCGGCCCGTCGTTCGTCACCAAGGACAACGTCAGCACCGTTGCCGATCTGGTCGGCAAGGGAACCCGGTAGTCGTGTCCACGACCTAACCGGCCCACGGTGCGGGCACCCCGGCACCACACACCACTATCGAGGCACCGCCGCTGGCGGACGCCAAGGACGACCGTCTCGTCAGTACCGGCAGAGCGCGCAGTTTCTTCATGTCCCCGGAGTTCGGGTCCGGTGCGGCCGCGGTTCTGATCTTCATCGGGTTCTCCATCGCCGCACCGGCTTTCGCCAGCCAGGCCGGCATCGGTAACTTCCTCGATCCGGCACCCACCCTGGGGATCATGGCCGTCGCGGTCGCACTGCTGATGATCAGCGGCGAGTTCGACCTGTCCACCGGCGTCATGATCGGCTCCACGGCCCTGGTCACTGCTCTGATCACCACCCAGCTGAACACCAACATCTGGATCGCGATGGCGGTCTCGCTGGTGTTCGCGCAGGCGGTCGGGTTCCTCAACGGGTTCCTGGTGCAGACGACGAAGCTGCCCGGCTTCATCATCACGCTGTCCACCTATTTCATGCTGTGGGGCCTCAACTACGCGGTCACCACGAAGGTCACCAACCAGGTCACCGTCACCGGGCTGTCGAATTACAGCGGCTACGGCAGCGCCAAAGCGGTGTTCGGGTCCTCTGCCGGCGGTTTCCAAGTGTCGATGATCTGGTGGATTCTGGTCACCGTTCTCGGTGTGATTCTGCTGAACAAGACCACCGCGGGGAACTGGATCGCCGCGGTCGGCGGGAACGCCGCGGGTGCGCTCGCGGTCGGTGTGCCGGTCGCCCGGGTCCGGATCGGGCTGTTCATGGGTACTGCAGCGGCCGCGTGGTTGGTGGGTCAGCTCACGGTGGTCCGCTACGGCTCGGCCACGGTCACCACCGGTATCGGGCAGGAGTTCAACTTCATCATCGCCGCGGTCATCGGTGGCTGCCTACTCACCGGCGGCGCGGGTTCCGTCCTGGGGGCCACCATCGGCGCACTGATCTTCGGCATGGTCCAGCAGGGCATGCCACTGGCCGGGCTGCCCAGCGAGCTGTTCAAGTTCTTCCTCGGCGCGATCCTGCTCCTCGCCGTCCTGGTCAACCTGTACCTGAAGAAGCGTGCCGCCGGAGGCCGAACATGACCACAACGACCGCCACAGCGCCGATGCTCGAGGTCCGCAGCATCAGTAAGTCCTTCGGCCGGGTCAAAGCCCTCCAGGATGTCACCTGCACCGTCCGGGCCGGGGAGGTCACCGCCGTCCTCGGGGACAACGGCGCCGGGAAGTCCACGTTCATCAAGACGTTGTCCGGGGTGCACCCACCCACGACCGGTGAGTACTTCGTCGAGGGTCAATCCGTGCACTTCACCTCCCCACGGGACGCCCGCGCTCTCGGGATCGCCACCGTTTACCAGGACCTCGCCGCGAAGGCGTAGTGTCCTGCGCCGGAGATTCGTTCTAATAGCCGTCCGAGCGATTCGAGGATTTCGTCGGCGCTCTTGGTCCAGATGAAGGGTTTCGGGTGGGTGTTCCAGTCCTTGACCCAGTTGCGGATGTCGGCTTCCAGTTGCTGGATGCTGTTGTGATGGCTGCGTTGGAGCAGGTCCTCGGTGACGAAGGCGAAGAACCGTTCGACCTGGTTGAGCCAACTGGAATACGTTGGGGTGAAGTGCATGTGGAATCGGGGGTGTGCGGCCAGCCAGGTTTTGACGGCGGGGGTCTTGTGTGTTCCGTAGTTGTCGCAGATCAGGTGCACGGCCAGGTCGGCGGGGACTTCCGCGTCGATCTTGTTGAGGAACTTCTTGAACTCGATGGAGCGGTGTCGGCGGTGCAGGCTGGATATGACCGTGCCGTCGGCGGTGTTGAACGCCGCGAACAGGCTGGTCGTGCCGTTGCGGACGTAGTCGTGGGTGCGTTTCTCGGGCATGCCGGGCATCATCGGGAACGCCGGCTGCGATCTTCCGAGCGCCTGGACCTGGGATTTCTCGTCCACGCACAACACCACCGAGGATTCCGGCGGGTTCACGTAGAGCCCGACTACGTCGTAGACCTTGTCCACGAACAGCGGGTCGTTGGACAGTTTGAACCCGTCGGTGCGGTGCGGTTTGAGGCCGAACCCTTTCCAGATCCGGCCGATGGTGGACTTCGAGAGTCCGCTGCGTTCGGCCATCTTCTTCCGGGACCAGTGCGTCGCGTGTTCCGGGGTCGATTCCAGGGTCGCGACGACCACGTCCTCGACTTGTTCGGCCGTGATCGTGGGCTTGCGCCCCGATCGCGGCTCATCGACCAGACCGTCCAATCGAGACTCGACGAACCGGGACCGCCACTTACCGACCGTTGGCATCGAGACCCCCAGTTGCGCAGCGACTTCCTTGTTCGTCAAACCCGTCGCACAGGCCAGCACGATCCGCGAACGCAACGCCAGAGCCTGCGCGGATTTCCTCCGTCGTACCCACCGTTCCAACTGCTCGGTTTCGTCAGATGCCAACTCCAGCAACGCTTTCGGTCGTCCCGTCATAACCAAATTCTACCTGATGACAACGAACCTCCGGCGCAGGACACTAGGAATGAAGTACACACCACTGGGTGCTGCGGACTTGAAGGTGTCCAGTGTCAGCACGAACGGCAGGATCGTGAACGACCTCAGCCCGGACGCGATGATCAACTCGATCCACCCCAGCCAGGCACTCGGTGCGTCCACCGCCTACACCTGGATGAAAATGCCCGTCATGGCCGAGATGGAACGGGTGATGAACGCCGCGACATTCCCTATGCTGCAACGGTGCACGGGACCGGTCCGCGGGTTCCGACAACCCTCATCCCGTCGCAGGAAGCGGCCTGACCTCGTAATGGTTCCGGCGGCAGCATCTCGTCGGCCCTCCGGGCGGTTGCCGCAGCGTGGGCGGCGTGGCCGTCCCTCGATTCCGGCGAGTCCCGCTTCAAGGTATCCCGCCGGCCCTGACAGGATGGTCGGGAAAGGGGCCGGATGATCTCGAGTCACAGCAGTACCTCTGGTAGGCGACCGACGCTAGAAGACGTGGCCGCGGCCGCCGGGGTGTCACGAGCCCTGGTGTCGATCGTGATGAGGGGCGCCAAGGGCGCGGGACCCGAGACTCGTGAGCGGGTCCTCCAGATCGCCAATGACATGGGTTACCGACCCGACGCCCGCGCCCGACTCCTCGCCGGCGGCACAAGCTCACCTCTGGTCGGGGTCGTCTTCCGACAGTTTTTCAGTTTTCATCTGCTGCTGCTGGACGGCCTGTATACGGCCGCAGACGACGCCGGGGTAGAGCTGATCCTCAGCGCGGAAACACCGAATCGGAGTGAGCGGCGGGCGGCCGAGACCCTACTCGACTTCCGTTGCGACGCCGCCATTCTGCTCGGGCAGGGCGGGACCCCGCTCCTTGCGGGGCGGCTGCCGGTGGTGGTCATCGGTTGGCATGTCAAGGACAGCGCGGTGGACGTCGTGCGAACCTCGGACACCCGGGGCGCGCAACTCGCCGTCGATCATCTCGTCCAGCTGGGCCATCGGCGCATCGCGCACGTGGACGGCGGCAGTAGTCCCATTTCCACCGCTCGTAGGGCGGCCTATCGTTCGGCGATGCGGCGTCACGGTCTGGGCGACTACATCGACGTCATACCCGGTGGGCCGCAGCAGCCGGACGGTGTGGGTGCAGCCGCGACGCTGCTCGCTCGGCCCGAGCGACCCACGGCAGTGCAGGCGTTCAACGACGACGCCGCAGCAGGGCTGCGCCAGATGTTGACCAGCCAAGGGGTGCGTACGCCCGACCACGTCTCGATCGTCGGCTGGGACGACGATCCCTTCGCGAGTCTGCCGCTGTGGGACCTCACCACAGTCCGACAAGACCCGGTTCTGATGGCGCGACTGGCGATCGAACGCAGCATCTCCCGAATGGACCCCGGCGGCGCCACCCCGGATACCGACATTGTTCTTACTCCGCAGCTCATCGTCCGCGGATCTACCGGGCCGCCACACCCAGCTGACCGCCCCGATCTGAGCGGTTCCGACCACTGCTGCCCGGAGCCGCCGGAACGACGCGCAGGAGCGCACGCTACCGACCTTGTTCGACCGACCCGATCCCCACCGGTCACCGAGCCACAGGCCTCGGCCACGGAGACCGCCGGTCGAATCGTGGCCGGGGGAACGTGTGTCGACCCAGCCGAGTGTGGCTGGCGGGTCGCCCTGGGTCCCGTGCCGCCTGTGGGGGAAGTGTGGCGTTTTCTGTGGCTGTCGGGCTGGCAACCGACCTCCACAGGCCTCTGACGTGGATCCTACAGATCGAGGATGATTCGCAGGGCGGCATCCACCCGCCGCTGCTCCTCCAAAGTCAGCTGCCCGACACTCTCCCCCAACCGCTGCGGATCCACCGCCGCCGTCTGCTCGGCCAACACCCGGGTCACCCGGCCGCTGATCTCCACCTCGGGCCGAAACGTCGCCGGCCGAGCCGACTCCGACGTCGGCGCCACCAACCACGTTGACAGCGGCAGCGAATCGGACTGCACTACGACGGCGAATCGGGATCCGTCTTGCTCATGCCCACGGACCTCCCGCGGCGCTCGCAGCCGAAACACATCACCCCGCACGCAGCGTCTCCATATCGGCAGAACCTGCGCCGCCTCGGCACGGTCCGCGGGATCAGCGCGCAACGCCTCCGCCTCAGCCCGCAACGACGCACGCGCTACCTCCCCCGCAGCGCTGATCAACGCCGACCGCACCGCCACCGACACCGAGGTCCCGTCCCTCGTCAACACCGCCAACGCCCGGACCGCATCCTCATCCGGACGAAAGGTAATAGTCTCAGCCACTCGACTAGTGTGGCACACATTGTAAGACGTGTCCGAGTCGGGGTTCTTAAGCGGAGGGCGGTGCCACTGGCGGAACGGCTACCCCGGCCGAGTCTTCTGAAGTCAGCTTCGGCAACGGTCCAGGCTTGAAATATTCAGATACCTGTACGGCTGAGGCTGCTTCGGCGCCCGTAGTCCGCACTGGCATCCACATAGGGCAGGATGGCCGGAGGAACAAGACCCATGGCCCGTCGACGCGGAGTCCTCGCCACGTTGGTGCAGATCCAGCGGGAAGCCGAACGGGACCGAGAGCGACGAGCTCGAGCCGCCGTCCAGTCCCAGCGCGACACGGAGCGTGCCGTCGCTGCGCAGGCACGCGCGGCCGTTCAGGACCAGAAGCTCAGGGACCGCCTGTACGCGGAGGCCCGGACGCAAGAGGCGGCCGAGGACACGGCGCAGCTTGAGCGGCAGGTCCAGGTCCTGCAGAGCGTGCTCGCCGCGACCCTCGGCGTCGACGACCACCTGGACCTCGAGGCCCTCAAACAGGCTCCGCTGTACCCCGCGTTCGACCCACTCGTCGGTCGGAGCGCCACCGTCGCCCCCACGCGAGGAGCGACTTCGCAGTGGAGGGCCCCTCGCTCTCGGGACGCGTGTTCGCCGCCTCCAAACACGCGGCCCGGGCTGAACAGAGCCAAGCCTAGTACCAACAAGGCCCTGGACGACTACCGGGTCGCGGCGCAACGACATGCGCAGCAGCTGGACGAGGCGCGTCTCCGGCACGAGGCAGACGTCGCCCGGCAGGTAGAGGAGCACCGCCAGCACGTCGAGAGGTCAATGCGCTGCAACGCGATCTGGCGGCGCGTCAACCAGAAGCCGTCGTCCGCTACCTCGACCTCGTGCTCGAAGCCGCCGATACCCCGACGATTTCCCGCACTCGTGGCGCCTCGCCTACGCCGCAGCGTCCGGGCACCTCGCCATCGAGTACGAGTTGCCGCCTCTTGACGTGGTGCCCGACGGACAAGGCCTACAATACGTCAAGAGCTCTGACTCGATCACCCCGTCCGCCCGCCCGGCTGCGCAGATCCGCAGCATCTACGCCGAAGTGCTGCGACAGACCGCCCTGCGGGTCGTGCACGAGGTGCTCGAGGCCGACCGGGCAGGCGCGGTCCGCACGGTCGTCTTCAACGGTTACGTGAACGGCACCGACCCGGCCACCGGCCGCGAGTCCGCCCCTGCCTCGTGGCCCTCGCAACGTCCCGTGAGCGGTTCCTGGACGCTCGATCTGGCCCGGGTCGACACCGTTGCATGCCTGGCGCACCTAGAGGCACAGATCAGCAAAGACCCCAGCAAGCTCCAAGCCGTCGAGCCGATCGTGCTGGCCGGCTCACTTGACGCCGACTACACCCTGAACACCGATGACGAGCCGGAGCCGAGCCTCGCCTCGCCAGCAGATCCCGCGCTGTCGACAATGTCCCGCCCCGACGCCAGGCCGCAGCAGCAAGAGCTGGTCGCCGGCCAGAACGTGCCGCTCGCCGGCCGCGGGTGCAGGTGGACCTGCTGGCAGGCCACACAGATCTGTCCGTGCTCCTGCTCGGGGCGAGCGGACGTGTCGACCGCGACGAGGACTTCATCTTCTACAACAATCCGCGAAGCGCGGACGGTGCGGTGACGTTAACCGCGAACATCGCCAGCATCGATACCGACCGGCTACCGCAGCGCTGTGAACGCCTGGTCCTGGTCGTCAGCGCGGGCGACGGCGAATCCATCGCAGACGCCACCGCCGTCCTCCAGCCAGCCGGGCAGCGAGACGCGACTTTCGGTTCCGCCCTGCCGACCCCGCGCGCGTGAGCGCGCTGGTCTGGGGCGAGCTCTACCTCCGCAACGGCAACTGGCGCCTACGCGCAGTCGGGCAAGGCTGGTCCGACGGGCTCGCGGGCCTGGCCCGTGACTACGGAGTCAACGTCGACTGAAAGCCCGCACGGCCCGTCGAGCACCTTGCCCAACCTGCCCGGAGAAACCACCTACCGCGCTCACGTTCGTTGATCTGCACGGTCCCCCGAAAATATCGTCGTCAATGTCCGACACCACCTCGACGTCGGTTACGAATCGCGTTACAATCAGGCGGTGTTCCCGCCGGTGTCATGGAATGAGCGTTCCGAGGACCACATCGCCAAACATGCCGTGCAACCACGCGAGGTCGAAGAAGTTCTCTACGGACGTCCCCGGTACGTGACCCCGGACGGGGCGGCACCACCCTCGCGTTCGGCACGACGGCGGCGGGGCGTCGAATCCTCGTGGTCGTCGCGGACGCCGTGGACGGCGGACTGACAGTTGTCACAGCGCGGGACATGACCTCGAGCGAAACCCGTACATTTCAGCTGAAAGGACAGTGAACACATGACCGATGACAAACTCACCGAACTCCATCACTTCTACGACACCACCGACCAATCCTCGGCCCTCGAATCAGCCGAACTTGGACACCAGCGGCACCGATGACCCGATGGTCGGAATCACCGTGCGATTCCCTAGCATCCACCCTCAACGCCGCCCGCGCCGTCGCCGGTCAACGCGGCATCAAAGTCACCGCGCTGCTCCGCGAGTGGGTCGAGCAACAACTCGCCGACCAGGTCGACGACACCCGCACCATCCCCGTCGCCGAACTCCGCCGACTCATCGCCCACGCCAGCTGACCCACCCCTTCGGCCGACCATGCGGCGACAGCGCGCCTGCCCGAGCTGACCCGAGTCAGCCGCGAATCAGCTCCTAAACTGTGGCGTTTCTGTCGCTCAAGGCCAGGAATCGGCACTGTAATCAACATTACAAATCTGTCACCATGTGTTGTGAGCGCACGCCCACAACTTCACCGCCTCCGCGAGGGTGGTGTCCCCGGCAACCTGACGGTGGTGATCACGGTCCGAGTAGACGATCTCAGCTAATACTACAGCCGTAGTTCGGGTCTCAGGTCTTTGATCTGCGGCGATAGTGGTGATCGCGGGCGGTGGCTTGGTGTCTGCGTCGCCAGGTCGACCATTGCAGGATGTGTTCCGGGGTGGCGGTGGCGCCGATGACGAGGGCGTCGAAGAGGCGGCGGAGTTCGCTGAGGGTGAGTGGGATCAGCCCGGCCGGTGCCGGGGTGTGGTCTTTCTCGGTGGCGGTGGTGACGGCGAGGAACGCGACGGCGAGCATCGCGAGGGTGGTCCAGCGGTGCCAGGAGCACCACCGCCGGACCTGGTGTTCATCGAGCCCCGCCTGCCCTTTGGCGGTCTGGAACGACTCCTCGATCTTCCACCGTTGCCCGGCGACCCGGACCAGGGTGGGCAGCGGCACGGGGTCGGGTGTGTAGCAGCGGTAGTAGGCCAACTCGCCTGGTGGTGTCGTTGCGGCGCACCAGCAATCGGTGCAGACCGGGGTCGTCGGAGGGGATCGTGACCAGCGCCCACGAGTACATCCGCGGCCCCTTGGTTCCCTGACCGGCCGGGAGTCGCTGCCAGGACCGGCGGGGCAGCCCGGCGGTGACGTCGGCGACCCGGACCGGCCCCGCGGGAGATTCGGTGATCACACGCCACCGCGAGTACGTACCCGATGGGCGGCGATGAGGCGGCGCGGAGTTTCGGTCGTTGCCGTAACCTCGTCGCCGGTGACGAACCCGGCCGCACCCCGGCGCCAACGCGCGACGATCATCGACGGCCAGTCGGTTCGTGCGAAGCGACGCGGCGGGGATCCCGGCGGCGGGGCCGCCCGGGCCTCGGCCAGACCTTCGCACGTAAGGCCGGTCGATCAACGCGGCCCCCGCGGCGCGGGTAGCAGGAAACCGCGACCTGAGCGTCTCGATCCGCCCGGCGGTGCCGGTGTACTGGCGTTGCATCCCGACCGAGGGAGGCCTAATGCCGCGCGCGCAGTTATGCCGAGTCGCACTGGTTCCCGCCGCCCCGGTGGCGCTCATGCGGGTTGAGGACGGTGTTGATGGAGCGGCATAACGGCACTTTCGGGTCCGTTCAGAGTTGATCGAGGAACTCGAGCAGGGCGTCGGGCGGGTGGTAGCGCTGGGTCGACGTGTTTGGTGGCGCCGTTCGGGCGATTGCCTGTTCCTTGAGGGCCATGTCTGCGTGCAGGTAGGCTCTCGTACTGGTCGGGCTTTCGTGGCCGAGCCAGAGCGCGATGACGGTTACGTCGACCCCGGAACGAAGCAGGTTCATCGCCGCGGTATGCCGCAGGGTGTGTGGCGTAACCGTTTTCGTCCTCAGCGTGGCGCATGCCGCTGCGGCGGTCCTGGCGTGTTTGGTGATCAATCGTTCGATTGCGTCGGTGGACAGGGCATGCCCGCTGCGGGTGCAGAACAATTCGTCGGTCATGCCCCCGCGGCGGATCCCGAGCCATCCGCTGAGGATGGCGGCGGTGTGGGCGGTGAGGGGAGTGCAACGGTCCTTGCGGCCCTTGCCGCTGCAATAGACGTGTGCGCCGCTGCCGAGGTGGATGTCACCGATACTCAGGCCGGTGATTTCGGAGACACGCAGCCCGGATTGGGCGGCGAACACGAGTAGGGCGTGATCACGCCGGCCGTGCCAGGTGGACTGATCGGGTGCGGCGACCAGCGCCTCGAGTTCCACCCTGTCCAGGAAGGTCACGATCGTGGTCTTCGTCCGCTTGGTTTGAATCGCCAGCACCCGGCCGATCAGGTTCGCGTGTTCGGGTGCCTGCAAGCTGGCGTAGCGGAACAGCGAATGGATCGCGGCCAGGCGAGTGTTGCGGGTGGCGACGCTGTTGCCGCGATCACCTTCCAGATGCTGCAGGAAACCGCCGATGGTGACAGCGTCCAGGTCGGTCAGATCGAGCTAGGGCGGGGAGCTTGCCGGTCCGCCGGTGAAGGTAGCTCAGCAGCAATCTGAAGGTGTCCCGATAGGAGGTCACGGTGTGCGGGCTGGCGCCACTCTGGGTCATCAAACGGTCGGTGAAGAATGCCTGCATCAGCGGCGCGCAGGGCACTCATGACTTTCTCCGTGCGTAGATCGCGGGAGCATGGGCGGTGGCGTCGCGGTCGGCGCGTTCCAACCGTTCGGCGGCCAGGGCGAGCAGTTGCGGGGACGCCTGCAGGTACCAGTACGTCGCCTCGGGGCTGGAATGTCCAAGATAGGTGGACAGCACCGGAAGTCGTGTCGTTACGTCGACGCCTTTCTGGTACCAGCCGACCAGACTGGACACCGCGAATGTGTGGCGCAGCTGGTGGATTCTGGGCCGGCGCTTTCCGCGGGGCGTGTGAAATATGGGCCAGGGCCAACAACTTGGCGAAGGTGTGCTGCACGCCCGAGTGCTGGACCCGACGACCGGTTGTGGTCACGAAGAAGCCCGGACACGTGGTGGCGGGACACAGCTGATCACGACGAGCCGCGTAGGCATCGAGCATCGCGACCGTCGTGGGGTGCATCGGCAGCAGGCGGGTGTGGCCGTTCTTGCCGGTCACCCTGAGCATCCCCGCGACCGCGTCGATATCACCACGATCGAGAGCCAACGCCTCACCCAGCCGGATGCCGCTGGCCGCGATGAGAGCTATCAGGGCCTGCATTGTGGCGGCCGGCAGCGGTGCGGTGATGGTGCCGGCGGCGTGGATCAGTGCCGCGATCTCCTCCGGCGAGAACAGGTATGGCGTCGGGCGGTGCGCTGGGCCACCAGCAGATTGGTCGGCGGTACCTCACAGTCCGGATCAAGGCGCTCACGTGTCGGGCGAAGCCGCGCACCACCCGCAACCTGCACTGATGCTGCATCGTCGAGGTGATCGGCTCACACGCCCAGGCCATCGCTGTGGCGATGGTGATCGTCCGCTGGCCCGACGCGTCGAGCCGATCGGCGAAGTCCAGAAGCATCCGACCTTCGGCCCGCAGTTGGTAACCCGAGGGATCGGCGCTCGCCAGGTACTGCTCGGCCTGCATTCGCATGTTCCTCGCGCGGCCCCCTGCGGGCAGGGCCGGGCCAACTCGATCAGCCTGGCTCGGTCGAGCTTGGCGTAAATCGCGGTGGTGCGCTGCTGCGCGTGCCGCAGCAACTGGCCGATTTCCTCCATCGATGCCCCTGCGGCGAGTAACTCGCAGGCGGCGGCGTGCCGCATTCCGTGTGGCCCGAACCTGGCCACTCCTGCCTGGGCGCAGCGGCGAGCGACCATCACCGTGACCGTTGAGGTGGCCATCTGATTGAACGGGGCGACCAGGGTGACGAACTGACCGGGCCGTGGTGGCCGGTCGGGCGTGCACCACGTACTCGGCCATCGCGGCGCCGATATCATCCGGTAGCGGCAGGATGTCGTCCCGTCGACCCTTTCCATGAATGGTCAACTCGCCTGCACGCCAGTCAATGTCGCCGAGGTCGAGCCGGGCCACCTCGCCTCCGCGGACCGCCAACCTGGCCATCATCAGCAAGATCGCGTAGTCGCGGCGGCCGGCCGCGCCGGCACGGTCACAACTTGACAGGACCGCCCCAACGTCCTCACCGGACGCCAGCCCGCGGCATCTCGACCCGGGCCGGTCGGCGACGCCCGGCGGGCACCGCCCCGGCCAACGGCAACCGAACATGCCCTGCGGTGTGCAGGAACCGCAGCAGCGAGCGCAGCGCCGGCAGGGTCACCATGTCGACCGCGACTGGTGAAGCCGCGGTCGTCCACCCGATCACATAGTCGATGACCTGCCCGCCGGTCAGCGCTGGCAGCGACTCCACCGGATTCCCGGGCAACCAGGCCAGGAACCGCTTCGCGCACCGCAGGGATCATGGGTGACCGTGCCCGCCGCCAGGCCGCGCTCACCGACCAGGAAGTTCCTGTACTCGACCAGAACGAGTTCCACCGGGGTCGCCGGACCAGCAACCATCGAAGGCGGCGCGACCTGCAGGCGACGCAGATACCCCAAAACCGGCGCGAGCCCTCGAGGTGTGACCCCGGTCCGCCGGCCCTCCGCGGCGCTCGCGAAGGAACTCCTCCGCCATAACGGAAGTCAGGTCGGCGGCGGTCAAGTCCCGGCCCGAGAGCCAGTCACTCAAATCCGCGAGCAGATGCACATGGTCGACGACGCTGTCCAGGGCGTAACCCTGATCGGCAAGGTGGCGCCGCAGCCCATCGGTAAACGCTCCCAGCGGACCCTGCACCACGATCTGCTGCCGGCGGCGCTGCGCGCCCGAACGAGAGTCCATGATCGTCTCCTGTCTGTCGATGGGACTCATCAATCAGGCAGCACACCCCGAAATGCCGCGCGGAAACAACCAGACCTCAACCGCCCCAGCCACGACCCCACTGCGCGACTCGGCATAACTGCGCGCGCGGCATTAGGCCTCTAATCCTGGTTCGGATTAGAGGCCCTTCTTCAGATCCCCGGTCTCGTCGACGACGAGGACACCCGCCGGGTCGCCGAAGGCGTCCACGACGTACGAGCGGAGGTCGTCGCGGACCGAGTCGGCGTCCCATTTCGCGCGAGACAGCAGATGCTGCAACCCGTCCGGGGTTGTATCACCGCGGTGCTCGGCGATCGTCCAACAGTTCTTCCGGCCCAGCCCGGACAGCATGCCCAGCATCAGCGACCCGGCGTGCCGGGCCGGTTCATACCGGGCGAACCGTGGCCGGATCCGGTCCATCAGCGCGCCGAACGCGTCCCACCAACGATCCGGACTTATCCTGTGAACCGCGGCCAGCGCGGCACCATCGTCGTTCCTCACAAAACACGATCCTGCCCGCGCTGGCCCCCTGACCTGCGGCGACGCGCCCAAGATCGCGATCTACGGCTGTAGTACTAAGACCTGCGCATCGCCCGCGTCGCTTCGTCGCACCGGACGTGGAATACCGCTCCCGGTACCGCGCCGAGGACAACGGGTTGATCGCGTACACCTGATAACCCGGCCGCGCGAAGCGCCGTCACCCACGGGCCGCGGTCGGTTTCGATTCCGACGACGACCCTGGCCGGCTACCTCCTCCGCCGTCAGATCCACCCAGTCCGCCGGGGCGTGCTTCGCGCCAGCAGCGCATGCAATCCGGCGATTCCCTCCAAACCCTCTGGCAGCCTGACCTTCGCCAGCCGCCGGCCCGTCGCCGTCCTCAAGCTCCAGGTCGTGGTGGTCCTCCGGCCCAGTCGTCGCCGATGAACAACAACACCGCGCTAAGCAACTCCTTCAACGCCTGCGCCGGACACACCGGTACACAGCACCCGGCGACACTCTGCAACCTAATGATCAAGTGCTCACGCCGAAGCGGGCACGGCATCCCATCAGCAGTCCAGTCACCGGCGAACCGGCGGGCGCACGATCTGAGATAAGGCCTCCTCCCCGTCGAGAACGCGGAATGACCAGGCTGCACTGAGTGCTGAACCGCCGGCCGCTGCTGTCACCAATTTTCCGAAAGGACGACCGGCAGATCTACATTCGGAGCAACCCACCCCGTATTCGGAGCCGATTGTCACCCGCTGACGATTGAGAAGCCGATGGTTATCAGGTCGTCGCCGGCGGTAGCCACACGGGCCGGTCGCGTGGTGCGAGGATGGGACCCATTACCACCCTCCGCCCTAGCGGTGCAGGAGATAGCTACATTTCTGAGGGTCAGACCAGCGAGTAGGAATATTCCGTGGTGGTCAGGCGATGAAGTATCGCGTGCTGCGGATCGCTAGAGGTGGCCGGCGGCGTGATACCGGTTCCGCGGGCGCACAAGCCACGCGCACTGCTCGCGGTGTTGATGTTGCATGCGGGTGAGGGTGCTGGACCGATCGATCTGATGGAGAGCTTGTGGGGCGCTGACTTCACCGGGGAGCGCCCGGAAGGTCCTGCAGACTTATGTGTCTGGATACCGTCGGGTGATCGGCCCGGATGTTTTAGTGACCCGACCGCCGGGTTACGTCTTGCTGGTGGACCGTGCGGATGTTGATGCGCTGCTGTTCGAGGATTCGGTGGCCGCCGCGATCGGTGGGGTCGACATGATTGAGGTGGCCGGGCAGCTGGTTGCCGCCTTGTCTTTGTGGCGTGGGTCGCCACTGGCCGACTTCGTCGATGAGCCGTTCGCCCGGTCTGAGATCGCTCGGCTGGAGCGTCTCCGATTGACCGCTCTGGAGCGTCGGATCGACGCCGACCTGCAGTTGGGCCGCCACAGCGCACTGGTCGGCGAGTTGGAAGAGTTGGTCGCCGAGCATCCGCTGGCGGAACGGTTCCACGGCCAGTTGATGGTGGCGCTGTATCGCTCGGGGCGCCAGGTGCAAGCACTGGGCGTGTATCGGGAGATCAGGGAACACCTCGTGGAGGAACTCGGCATCGACCCCGGCCCGCCGCTACGCGAACTGGAGGCGGCGATCCTGCGCCAGGACACGGCTCTGAATGCACCCCTCGTGGCGCCGCCTGCCGCGGACATCGCACCCCCGGCGCCTGCCGCGCTGACGACGCCGGCGGTGAACGACCGGGTGCATTCCAGACTTCGACGGCCGGTGGATACCCGTTCATTCATCGGGCGCCGGGTCGAGCTCGCCGCTGGCTCGGTCTGCTGCGTCGTCCCGATGTGCGGTTGTTGACCCTGACCGGCCAGGGTGGGGCCGGGAAAACCCGCCTGGCGCTACGGGCGGCCGATGAGCTGCAGGAAGCGTCTTCCGGTAGCGCAACCGGCATCGACGGTGTGGTGTTCGTGGATCTCACCCCGGTCACCGCCGCGAGTCTCCTGGGCGCAGCTATTGCAAGACGGTGGGGCTGCAGAATACCGGATCCCGTTGGGCGGTTGAAGATCTCGCTTCGTTCCTGCGTGCCAGAGGGTTGTTGCTGATCCTGGACAACTTCAAGCAGATCGTGGAAGCAGGTCCGGTGCTGGCCAGTCTTTTGGCGGCCACCACCGATTGAAGCTCGTGTTGACCAGTCGGATACCTTGCATATCTCGGGTGAGCACGTGTTCGCCGTGCCTCCATTGACTTTGCCGGCGCCGGGAACAGCTGTCGCCGTCATGGCGGAGGTTGAAGCGGTTCAGCTGTTCATCGACCGGGCGCAGATGATCCAACCGACGTTCCGTTTGACCGCCGACAACGCCGACTCGGTCGCCGAGTTGTGCGTGCGCCTCGGTGGCCTGCCGCTTGCGTTGGAGCTGGCCGCAGCGCGGGTGTCGCTGTTGTCACCGCCCGCGATTTTGGCTCGCCTCAGCCGATGCCTCGACCTACTCAAGACCACCGCTCCGGGCGTACCGGAACGCCACCGCACCCTGCGCGCGACCGTCGGCTGGAGCTTTGACCTACTGCCCCGGCAGAGCAGTCTCTCTTCGCCGACCTCGCGGTATTCGTCGGTGGCTTCACTCTGGATGACGTCGAAGCGGTAGCCGCCCCGACCGGCACCGACCCGGTCGACGCTGTCGAGGGACTCATGCGGGCGAACGTGGTCCAGGCGGCGGGTGCGCCGGGAGGCGACCCGCGTTTCGCCATGCTGGAAATGATCCGCCGATACGCAGCTGAACGGTTGATCACCAGCGGGCGCAAGACCAGGCCCTGACACGTCATGCGCAGGCGTTCAAGTCATTGGCTGAACAAGCCGAACCAGCACTTCGGGGCCCGCATCAGGCCCGCTGGCTCGCCGTGATCGACGCTGAACACGACAACCTCCGCGCCGCGATGTCCTGGGCGCTCAACGACGGCGACCGGGAGGTCGGGCTGCGGATCGGCGCCGCCCTGTGGCGGTTCTGGCAGATCCGCGGCCATCTGGAAGGAGGCCGGGCTCTCCTGCAACAGCTGTTGGAAACGGGTGACGGATCTGTCACCGGTCGCGCAGCGGCCCAACTCACGATCGCCCGATGCGCGTTCCTCCAGGGCGGTACGACGTTATCCATCGGTGCACCGAACTCAGCATGAGCGCACACCGCGCGGCCGCCGACGAGCACTCCGTGGGATTCGCGTTGATGATTCTCGGCGCGGCCACCGCACGAACCGCCGACCACCACCAGGGAACCCAATTGCTGCAGGAAGCGCTCGCGACTGCCCGCAGCAGCAACGACGCCTGGCTCGAGATGCAAACCCTGAACTATCTCGGCATGGTCATGACATCCACCGGCGAGTTCACCGCGGCCCGGCACTGCCTCGAGGAGGGACTGCGCGGCGCCCGCGAGGTAGGCGACAGCCGCAGCGTCGGTGCGATCCTGACCAATCCGGGCCGGAACGCGCTCGCCGCTGATAACCCCACTACCGCCGCGTCCTGGTTCCAGCAGGCCCTGACGGTGCAACGGCAACTCGGCGACATCTGGGCGCTCACCTCGATGCAGGGCCTGGCCGCCACCTATCTCACCGCCGGTGCCACCGCGCCCGCCACCGGCCTAATCAACGAGAGTCTCACCGTCGCCTGGAACGCGCACGACCGGCCCGGGATCGCCGCCGCGCTGACGCTTCTCGCCCGGGTCGCCGGCCGAGAGGGCGAACCCGTCCGGGCGTGCCGACTTTACGGGGCAGCGAGTGTCCTGAGTCCTCTGCTGAGTAAGCGGCCCACCTCCGACCTGACCGACACGGTCGACCTGGCGACGACGCGGGCGGCGCTGGACCCCGACCAGTTCGCCGAGCACTGGGCCCGCGGCCGCGCCATGATCCTCGACGACGCCGTTGGTTACGCCCTGAAACAGCACTCCTGACCGGACCGCGAGGCCACCACTCGGATCGCGAGGCAGTCACCAAGGGCGGCACCCCGGCTGGCAGCCGGGCTTGTTCCTGGCTCTTGCGGCGCTGAACCGCGCCTCAACCCACGCGGAGACCACGATCAGCGGAGTAACAAAACTCCAGCACCGCCCCGCTGATTTCAGGAGATCTTGATGTCCCACACACCCACCCCCGAATCCGGCTGACGGCGCCGCCGACCCGATCAGTTCCGGGACACCAGTGGGTGCGATAGACCGTTGCCGACGGACGTGAGGTCCGCGACCAGCCTACTGAGAAGGCCGGCTAGTTCTGCGGGCCTCTCCGCAGGGATTTCGTGGCCGCAGTCCAAGACCCGCAACTCCGCGCCGGGAATTGCCGCCACGACCGCGTCGCGCAGGACGTCCGGTGAAAAGATGGCGTCGTTCTGGCCGCCGACCACGACCGTTGGAATTGCTCGGAGGCCGGGCTTGAGGACGAACGACGTCGAGGTCACAGCCTCCATCGTTCCGCGTAGTGCAGCAACCGGCACAGTCGCCGCCGCAGCACCGAAGCGCCGCAGGACCTCCGTCGGGATCGGCTGAGCGGCGAAAGCGGTGACGATCTCGATCATCCGGTCCGGGTCGCCGGCCCGCGCGTACCAGTCATCCAGCAACTCTGCCGGCAGCGGCACCTCACCGACCGGGCACCCCGCGATGAGGAGTTGCCCGAGGACCCTCCTTCCGTACACGGTCGTCACGTACTGGGCGAATTTCGCGCTCATGCTGAACCCCACCAGCACGAAGCGGTCCGCCCCGGCGGCGTCGGCTACCGCGATCACATCGTCGGCCAACTGGTCGAGGTTGAAGCCCGCGTCGGTCCTTCCTGACGAGCCGTGACCTCGCAGATCGAAGGTGGTCACCCTCAACTCCGCGAGATCCAGATGTTCGATCATTTCCTCGAAGTAAGCACCCGACCCCGCCCAGCCATGCATGCAGATCACATTGGTCGACCCCGCACCGACCGTCCGATACTCGATCTCAACCCCATCGCTCCCACGCGCCACCGACATGGCCGACCCTTCCATCAACGTCGCAGCGACGATGTATCGCTTGCCTCCGACGAAGTATCGAAACGCCCGGTATAGCGCCACCCCAGGCTCAGCCCAGCGTCACATGCCCATCTTCCTCTGAGGCTGTAGGCGCCGAACTACTGAGGCGACAGGCTCCTCTCATGAGCTAGATCCGCTATGCCGCTGCTTGGTCAATCCTCGACCAGGCTCGATGACGATGTTCAACAGGAGGCACTGCACCGTGCGTCACCAGCAGGGTCAAACCAACACGTCCTCGAACGGAGCATTGTATGAAGCTCGCACAGTGGTTCCGAATTGCCGGTCTACTCCTGATCACCGGCGGCATCGGGTACCTCAGCAAATATGTTCTTCTCGTGGTGTTCGACGCGCATGGCACCTCGACCTCCGGGACCCTTCAAGCTGTGACCCGCGTCGGGCTGCTACTGGGAGAATTCTTGCAACCAGTGGGTTTCGCGATCATTACCGCCTTGTGGCTGTACGGCCGACACTGGATCATCGTCGCGCTATCCGTCGTCGGCACCCTGGCGCTGCTGTACCTCGTAGCCGGATGGCTCGACACCGGCTTAAACGCAGGCTTTGGCAACCAAGATCCGGCGCGGTTGCGCACCGAAGGAAGCCTCGCGCTGATAGGGGCGGCGGCCCTGCTGACCGGATTGCTCGCCTTGCGTGAATCTAAGCGGCGGAGAAGCCCGCAAACCCAGCCCGTCGCCCGCACCAGCTGAACCGGACCGACAAGTCACCGCCCCGACCAACGTCGCTACCGGCACCGAGCTGCTGAGGATGCTCGCCAGGATCGACGCACTCCCGACCGTCGCCCGGCTGTCTGACCAGGCTGAGACCCTGATGGGCTCGGTCGACGCCACCCCCACCGGCGAGCAAAGCCACGGCTGCCACCTGCATCGGCAACGTCTACAGGACAGTCGTTTTGGCCATCTCCTGGCATTCCGCGTTCAGGGAGGTTCTTCCCGACCCATGCGGGACTCCTGCATCTGATCCCGGGAACATTGGCTGTAGTTCTCTGAACGAATTCGCTGCAGTGATTTCACCGAGGAGGAACCGTGATGAGAACACCCAGACATCAGCCGCATCGCTGGGGCCGGCCGATCAGCCGTCGCCTGCTGGGTGCGGGGACGATAGCGATTCTCTGCGGCGGTCTGCTCGGCCCCGTCAGTGCGGCGGCGGCCAACGGTACCGGCTCCAGGTCGAACTCGAATCGATATTCATGGACGTAACAGCACCACTTTTGTCATGAGCCGACGGTCCGTCGAGGCCGGAAGGATCACGTTTAACCTCGACACGACGGATCCGGCCGGGCTGGATCTCGTGATGTTCCGACCAACACGGGGCACATCGGCCCAAGATGTCTTCGCGGACTACCGCCAGGCGTTCGCGGGTGATGTGACCGGTGGCGTCCGCAACTTGGAGGAAGACGGGATCTTCGTGGGCCTCGCAGGCGTCATCATGGGTCACCCCGCATCGATCACCGAGATCTTGCAACCGGGGACGTACTACTTGACGGCCGACTTCGCGGCGCTGCAGGCCGGCGGCGATCCTGCCTACTCGACGCTGCTGGTTCGTGACCGGGACCGCCACGGTATGGACGGTCAGCGGTCGACTCATTCTGGTTCGGTGGAATATTTCAACCAGTACGACAACTGTGATCGACGCTCGATGGTGCGGCTGACATCCGCGGGGAGGTTTCAGTCCCCGACGACCCTTCCTGCTAGTGGCAGCGTCACCATCAAGAACAGCTCAAAGGGCCTCCATGACGTGAAACTCTGGCAATTGCAGGCGGGGACAACTGCGAAAAAGGTCCAGGCCTGGCTCGACGACCAGGCGGGCGGAGGATCCGCGGTGGCTCCGTTCGCTGAGCAAGGGGCGTCGGTTGAGGTGGCCGCCCTCTCCAGCGGCCGATCTCTGCAACTGCGATACGCCTTGCCAGCGGGTACGTACCTGTTGTTCAGTGAGCTACCCGACGATCGCACCGGGATTCCGCCGGTCTTCGCCGGAATGTGGACAGTCGTGACGTTGCGATGAGAGGTGTCATCGTTCGAATGCATCACCTCTGGCTACATTCAGACTCACCGCGAACCGGGCAGAATTCAGCGCGCGGTGGTCAGGATTGTCGGCTCTGTGCCGGAAATCCTCCCAACACCTGTGACTGCCCGCCGAGCATGCGATTGCTCATTTCATTCGAGTGACAGCACATGAGTGCCCGATCGCGAGCAATCGCGTAGCCGTGATCAGTGTCGCCTGTTCACCATGTGCTAATCCTCGCGCCGCGGAGACGCCGCCGCCGGATGATGATCTACCTATCGATGCAACGCTCGTCCCTTGCGCTGCCGCAGCGGCTGTTGGTAGCGCGATTACCGGAAACCGGTGAAGAACCGAACAGCACCATCTTCACGCTCTCCGTTATCGTCGCTGCGACCGGAAAGCCGATCGTCTCGCTGCTCGCCGGCGACCGCAACCGGGCAACCGCACGCACAGCTGCCAGGGTGTGGGCCCGGTGTCATCGATACTGTGGTCGGCATTTTACCGATGATTGCTGTGCTATTGTGGTATTCCCTGACGGGGTTCCCCGCCGAGGTTGTGGCGGCAGGTGTTCATCGGACAGATGATTGCCATTGCCGTGGCCGGCCAGGCTGGCAGATCAGGTGACGGCACGGAGAGCGCACTGGCGAACGTGGCGGCACGATCGCCGGCGTGTTCATTCTCGTCTCAGGTCTCGTGCGTGCGGTCTATCTCGTCGTGTCGTGGCTGAAGGCAACCGGCGAACGCCGGCGACAGTTGTTCTATTTCGTAGCGGTAGCTGGCGCCATCGGGCGTTGTATGACGTGGTCTTGCTCCTGTGGCTACTCTTCACGGCCATCGAGACCTGACTTCCGGCGAAATGATACCGGCTGATGGCGGTTTTTCTCGCGGCACTTCCAACGGCGATGGGTTCTCTGTCTTACGGCATCGATTGCTCGGGATCCAGATCACGGTCAACCGGCTCGCGGTGGGGGCGGTCCTGACGCTGCTGTTGTTCGGCGTCTATGCCACCGTCGCCGTCGTGGTGGCGGGGGTCGCCGGCGGAACCGGACTTCAGTGGCCACCAGTGCTCGCGGCGGGCGTGACGGTGGCAGCGCTCGGCCCGGTGTATCGATTCGCCAGATCCGCTGTCGACCGGGTGATGTTCGGTGACCGCGAGCGGCCAGATCGCGTCCTGCGCCGGTTGGCGTCAGGCCTCGGCGAGACTCTGGATCCGCTCGACGTCGCCCGGACGGTGGTCCACACCGTCCGAGAAACGCTCCGGTTGCCATTCGTCGCATTGGATCGAGTCACGCCGAACGGCAGACTCCGCGTGGCCGCCGTCGGCCTTGCGCCGGACGACGCGCGCATCACCACCTTCTGCATCAATTTCAGCGGGGATCTTCTGGCCGAGATGCAAGTCGCGAGTCGGGTCGGGCAAGACGCCCTAACCACCAGCGACCGCGCATTGCTGGCCGACCTCGCCGCCCAGGCCGGCCCTGCGCTGTACGCGGGGAAGCTCGTCGACGAACTCGCCGATAGCCGCGAGCGGCTCCGCCAGGGCCGATTGGATGAGCGCGCCGCGCTGCGACGCGCCCTCCACGACGGGATCAGCCCAACGTTGGCCGGCATCGCCATCGCAGCAGCCGCCGCCCGCGACCGTCCGCTTGGTGACCCGGCTGTGAACACACTTCTGACCCGGATCGAGCAGGAAGCCGGGGCGGGCTCGGCAACCCTGAAAGCACTGCTCGCCGGGTTGCACCCGCCGGGGCTCGCCGAACTGGGGTTGGCCGCAGCGATAGAGCAGCGCGCGAGTGAACTCGCCGGAGCTGCGGGAATCCGGTTCGACGTGTCGAACGAGGAACCGTTTCCCGCGTTGGCCCCTGAGGTCGAGCAGACCGCCTATCTGGTCACCGTCGAAGCCATGGTCAACGTTGCCCGCCATGCCGGCGCTCGGTCGTGCGCCGTCCGAGTCGCGGGCCGAGGTCACGTCCTTCAGGTCGAGGTCATCGACGACGGTGCCGGGCTGGACCCGCGGTACCGCGACGGGGAGGGGCTCCGCTCGGCGCGGGAACGACTCACGGCGTGTGGAGGAAGTCTCGCGCTCGAGAACGGCGCACGGGGCACCCGGCTGACCGCAGAGATGCCCGTCTGGAGCCGATCATGACCATCAGGGTGCTCATCGCAGAGGATCACCCGATGTTTCGCGAAGCGCTTCATGCGCTACTCGACGGAAGCGCCGATGTTGCCGTTGTTGCCATCACCGGCACCGTCCGTGATCTGTTGACCCAGGTCCGCGAGACCTCGCCCGATGTGGCCGTTGTCGACCTCCACCTAGCCGACGGCAGCTCCCTCAGCGCTTTGGAACAACTCCACACCATCGCACCCGATTGCCGCGTCCTGATACTCACCTCATCCGAAGATGACGCCGCAGTCTACTCAGCGCTCCGCTCCGGCGCCCGCGGATACCTCCTCAAGTCAGCGACCGCCTCGGAGATTTCACGTGCAGTGCGGACGGTCGCGGACGGCGACGGCGTGTTTGACGGGACCGTCCTCGAGCAGATCAATCGCCATCTGAACACCGGAGGCCGGTCACCCGCATCCACGGTGTTTCCACAACTCAGCATCCGGGAAGGTGACGTACTCGCAATGATGGCTCGGGGATTATCCAACGCCGAGATCGCCGACCTGGCGATCATCAGCCTGAAGACCGTGCGCAACAACGTCTCCAACATCTTCACCAAACTCGGCGTCGCCACTCGCGCACAAGCCATCGTCACCGCACGCGAAGCCGGCCTCACCGAAACCGCCCCACCCTGAGGTGGGCAAAACAGGATCGTCCGACCTTTCGGCCGGTGATAGAAGTGCGCTTGCTCCTGCCCGGCCGCGACGTAGCGTCTCCTGAGCGGTCCGGACCCGATATCCAACGCCGAGACGCCCCCAGCCGGTAATAAACTGTGGCGCTTCTGTGGCTATCCGCGCCTACTACATGGCCCCCGGACCCTCTGACCAGGCAATATGTGCGCCATCAGGGACTTGAACCCCGAACCCGCTGATTAAGAGTCAGCTGCTCTGCCAATTGAGCTAATGGCGCCGGCGACCGGACTGCAACGCAGCAGCACGACCGAGAGACGACTCTACAGGCTGCCTAGCGGCATCTTCAAAACGCCAGGTCAGCGAGGTGCGGGCCTCCTCAGTCGTCGTCGGAACCGATGGCCAGCGTCCGATCGGCGGCATCGAACACGACGTCGGTGAACTCGCCGTGCCGAGAGTAGGACCACCGTTGGAACTCGGAACCGGTGCCCGCCGCCTGCAGCCGCTGCGCCCCCCGCCGCACCCGCTGGTAATCCTGGTTGGACGTCAGTGCCCCGGCCACATGGTCGACGAGTTGATCGAATCGCGTCCAGGCCGGGACGGTCTCGGCGGTCGTGGTGTCCACCAGCTCCCCCGTCATTCCGAAGCGGGCCGCCCGCCACGCGGCGGCCCGGAGCAGGCCGACGCTGACTTCGGGCGCCGCCCGCCCCGCGACCCAGTCGCACGCTGCGGTGTCGACCAGGGCCCGCGCCAACGCGGCGATCAGCAGCGCATCGGAGGTGTCGGTGCAGACGTCCGGCACCCGGATCTCGACGGTCGGATAGTGCGCGGAGAGCCGAGCATCGAAGTACAGCATTCCGGGTCCATCGCGGCTCCGGAGGCCAGTCGCTCGTGGAGCGCCCTCTCGTACCCGCGCACAGACCCGAATCGCTCGGTCGGACCCGCGGTCGGCCACAGGCCCCACATCACGCTGCGGTAGCTGGCGTAGCAGCTGTCCTGGCCCTGCCAGAACGGCGAATTGGCCGACAACGCGGTCAACACCGCGAGCCACGGCCGGATCCGGTCCAGCACCGCCACCCCCTCCTCGGGCGAGGAGATCGACACGTGGACGTGCTGGCCGCAGGTCAGCTGCTGCCGGGCCAGCAACCCGAAGCGGTCCATCATCGCCGCGTACCGACGCCCGCTGCTGGCCGTGGGACTGACCTTGAAAGGGCTGGACGCCATCGCGACCACCGCCGCCCGGTGCCGACCTGCCGCCCGGCTCATCCGTAGTCGCAGCTCGTGGAGCTCGCGGCCGACGTCCACCAGGCAGGTGCTCGGCGACGAACCGAGCTCCGCCTGTTCCTTCTTGAATTCGGCCTCGAACTGGCTCGCGGACAGCGAGGACTCCGACGCCGCTTCGCTGGACGCCCGCTCGACCACGATGTCGCCCACAGCGAGCGGGTGTCCGTCGTCGAGACCGACGACGATCAGCTCCTCCTCGACGCCTACTGTGCGCACCTGTCACCCCATTCGCCCCGGCGGCGCCGCCCCCGTTCGGTCTCGCCGCCCCGCGTGATCTTGCAGCGTGGTGAGTCGGGGACAGCCCGGCGTCACTCCGACGCCGTTCCACAGCCCTACCCTCAACGATCCCGCAATACCCCGCCACGCCGCCTCTCATGACACCCTGGACTGCATGCTGCGCGCGATCGGGGTCACCCTGCTCTGCGCGCTGCTGGCGTACCTGGTGCTCGGCGTGCAACCCCGAGACCTCCATGCCGACACCGACCCCGCGGCGCAGCGCGCCCTGGACGCGGTGACCACGGAGATCTTCGGCGTGGACGACCCCGCCTCGAACTTCCCGGCCGACTTCGTCGCGGTGATGGGGTACCGGCCCGTGGTCGCTCGCAGCGCCAAGGGCAACCCCATCCTGATCAAGGCGACCGGTGACTGCTCGGCCTTCTCGGGCCAGACGAAGTACACCTTCGGCCTGGTCTGCAAGGAGCACGACCTGGCGTACGACGTGCTGCGCTACTCGGCCGCCGTGCATCGGCCACTGCCGGCGACCAGCAGACTTCAGGCCGACGCCATGTTCCGCCGCGAACTGCACAACAACTGCACCCACTCGCAGTGGACCGGCCTCGACTTCGCGATGTGCCACGCCTGGGCCGAGTCCTTCGCGCTGGCCGTCGACTTCAACTCGTGGCGGCAGGGCGACCGCCCCCCGGTCCGGCGCGAAGCGACGGTGGAATGGCTGTCCTGCACCGGGCTGTTCGTCGTTCTGCTGATCAGTAGGCGGCGACTGGAGATTCTCGACCGGGAACCCTTCGCGCTACTGCTGCCGGACCGGCGGTGAACGCCTCGCCGATGGCAGCGGAGCACATCGCTGAACTGACACACGCTCAGTAAGTTCGGGGTGCCAACCGCGCGCGTTCAGCGGAGTCCGGCGATGATCCGTCGGACTCGTTCCCGCACGTCCGCCCGGACGGCGGCCTCGTCGAGGGTGAGCACCCGGCGGTCGCCGACCACGCGACGACCGGCGATGTACACGTCCGTGACCTCCGACCCGCGGGCGGCGTAGTAGACGAAGGACTGCACATCGTTCAGCGGAGTCCCGACGTCGCCGGTGGTGTCGAGTAGCACCAGGTCCGCCTGCTCCCCCACCCTGATCCGCCCGGAACCCGCGCCCCTGGCAGCGAGAGCGCCCCCGCGGGTGGCCCAGCCGAACACCTCCGCACCGGACAGGGCCGCGGGGTCCTCCGCCACCCCGCGCTGCAGCAGCGAGCCGGTCTTGACCTCCTCGAACATGTCCAACGAATTGTTGGACGCGACCGAGTCCGTACCCAACGCCAGACGCACGCCGGCGTCCCGGTAGCGCGGAGTCGGCGCGATCCCCGCACCCAGTTTCAAATTCGACACCGGGTTGTGCGACACGGTGACCCCCGGCGTGCTCAGCAGTTCGACGTCGTCGGCGACCGGATGGACCGCGTGAGCCACGTGCAGTTCGCCGTCCAACAGCCCCAGGTCGTGAACCAGGCCGATCGGCGACCGACCGGTGTCGGCCAGCGAACCCTCGACCTCCCGGCGGGTTTCGGAGAGATGAATCTGGACCGCCAACTCGTCGCGTCGAGCGCGCTGCGCCACGTCGCGAATGAGGTCCGGCGGGCAGGTGTACGGGGCGTGCAGGCCGTAGCTGATCGCCACTAAGGGCTCGCCGGCGAAGTCGCGCGCGAGATTCGGGGTGTCGTCCAGCACCGCCGACCCCGGTCGAGGGTCGGCCATCGGGAACGCGACCGCGTCGTACCCGAAAACAGTCGGCGCGGCGTTGACCCGCATCCCGGCAGCGGCTACATCGCCGATCGAGTCGGCGTCCCAGCCGAACATGTCGATGAAGCAGACGGTGCCGGTGCGGAGCATCTCCACCATGGCCAGTCGGACGCCCGCTCGGATGTCGTCGGCTGTCATCCGGAGTTCGAAGGCTCGCATGTGGCCGAGCCAGTCGTGCAGCGGCACGTCGTCGGAGTAGCCCCGGAGCAGCGTCATCGCCGAGTGGGTGTGGGCGTTGGTGAAGCCGGGGATCACCACCCGGTCGGCGGCGTCGACGTCGTCCGGCGTCGAGCCGCCCCGGTCCGGACCGAGGTAGGCGACCACACCGGTCGCGTTCGAGAACTCGATCTCGGCGTCGGAAAGCACCACACCGGGCTCGGCGAGCACCGTCGTCCGGCGGAGGCGGGTCATCGGTCGGCCCTGGGGTGATACGAGTTCACCGGGTGCCGGTCAACTGTTCTTGCCGGACAACGACACCCACTGGCTCCACGGGATGGCCCAGTCGAACAGGTCGCCGTCGGACGGGGACAGTTGCACATCGGTCCCGGTCACCTCGACCGGATCGCCGTACATGGCGGACTTGAAATAGCGCTGGGCGTTGGCCACCGACAGGTTGACGCAACCGTGTGTGACGTTGCTGCTGCCCTGGGCGTTGACACTGTTCGGATTCGCGTGAATGAATTCGCCGTTATTGGAGATCCGAACGGCCCACTTCTCCTCGAGATTCACATAGCCGTACTTCGGATTGCTCATCAGCTTCGTCTCGAAGAAGTCGGTGACCACGTGAATGCCGGATCGGGTGGTCAGGTCGGGGTTCGCCCCCTTGCCGTAGGAAGCGGGGTACGTCGCCACGGTCACCCCGTCGCGCTGGATCACGAGCTCGTGTGAGTTGACGTCTGCGATCGCCACCTGGTTGCGTCCGATGGTGAAGTCGCTGGTCAGGTCCTGACCGCCCCAGTACCCGCCGCCGAAGTCGACCCCGTAGACCTTGGCCTCGACGTGAATCGTGGTGTTCGCGGGCCAGTAGGTCTTCGGCCGGTAGTCCAGGCCCCAGGTGCCGCCGTCGTGGTGGATCCAGGCCCAAGCCCCCTCGACGGCGGGCGTGGTCGTGATGGTGACGGCCTTCTCGATGACGGTCCGGTCGGCGGGGGTGGCCCCGAAGAGCACCTGCACGGGGGCGGCGACGCCCACGACCGCGCCGTCGCCGGGCGTGATGATGGTGCGCACCGTGTCCTTCGGCGTCAGCGTGGTGAAGGAGCCGGTGATGGCGCTCACCCGGCCGCCGGTGCTCAGTGCGCTACCGGTCGCCGTGTAGGTCTTGCCGTAGCCCAGCACCTCACCCAGCGTCCACGCCGTGTGATCGGCGTTCAGCGCACCCTGCACCATCTTCCCGTCGGGATTGGCGAGGGTCAGCTCGGTGATGGTGCCGCCGGCGGCGGTGACGGTGAGCGGACTGGTCGGTGAGATCTCCGCGGAGCCGAACGCCGGCGTGGCCGTCACGGTGGCGGCGGGGATGGTCTTGGTGGTCGTAGCCGACGCCGCGTTCCCCGCCGGCGAGATGGCCGGGACGGTCACACCCGGTCGATCGCCGGGGGACGAATCCGCGGAGGAAGTTTTGCTGCTGCAGGACGCCAGAGCGACCGCGCACACCAGGATGGATATCGGAGCGAACAACCGTCGTGCCGATTTCATGCAACCGCCTTCTCGTCTGCCGACCGTCGAATCATCAATGGGTGATGACATGGGAGGACGGAAATCGACACGAGAACACATGACTCAAGGCGCGGGCACATGCAGCATCGACGGGCGATATCCGTCTCCGCCAACCATAACCGTGACGAGGGCTAACTCAGCGTGAATTATCCCACCCGTGCGGGTCACCGTTGGTCGACGCTGAAACGATCGATCAGCGCAGGATCTTGCGCAGGATGAGTGCGCCGAGGACGATGCCGACCGCGATCAACGGGTACTTCACGTTGGGCTCGGACAACTTGGCCACGAGCTTCTGCCGGCCTTCGTCGGCGAGCCGCTTCGGGTTCGCCCGAGTGGTCAACTCGTCCACCGTGACCGCCAGCGCATCCCGGGCGCGTTCGATCTCGGCCTGGATGGTGTCTGCGTCACGGGCCACGAGTCTGTCCTTGTCAGGTCTTGAGAATCTGCTGTCGGTACCGAACACCCCACCGGCCGGGTTCCGCGTGCAGCAGAACACAGGCCCGCGATGCGTACGGCTTGCGCGGTCGTCAATACCCTAGCGCCATGACCTCCACACTCCCTGCAACGGGCGACGCGGCTCCCGCCTTCACACTCACCGACGCCGACGGCACATCCGTGACACTGGCCGACTTCCGCGGACGCAAGGTGATCTTGTACTTCTACCCGGCGGCGATGACCCCGGGCTGCACCACCGAGGCGTGCGAGTTCACCGCCGCGCGGTCCGCCCTCGACACTGGTGGCTACGTCGTCATCGGAGTTTCCCCGGACGAGCCGGGCCGGTTGATCCAGTTCCGAGACCGGGAGAACCTTGATCTGGTGCTGCTCTCGGATCCGGATCACGCCGTACACGAGGCGTACGGGGCATGGGGCGAGAAGAGCCTCTACGGCAAGAAGATGGTCGGCGTGATCCGTTCGACCTTCGTGATCGACGAAGACGGCGTCCTTACCGAAGCCTGGCGCAACGTCAAGGCCAGCGGGCACGTGGACCGGGTGCTCAAAGAACTGGGCATCGCCGCTTAAGATGATCCGGCCGCCTCGCGAGGGGCGGCAGCATCACCGGCCGCCCCGGGAGGGGCGGCACGCGGGGCCGTAGCCCAATTGGCAGAGGCACACGGTTTAGGTCCGTGCCAGTGAGGGTTCGACTCCCTTCGGCCCCACACTACAAATAGGTCTTCCAGAAGGTGTTCCGCTGGTCAGGACGTCGCAGCTCGCCTTGGATCATCGTCGATCTCAGCCCGTGAATAGTGGTGTGTCTCAGTATTGTTTGACGGCCCGGAGGGTTACTCGTTCGCAGGCGACTTTTGGTCAGATTTGCTCCGCATCCGGATGCAAGCCGCCGGCAAGTTGGCGAATCGAACGCGATGCACCGCTCATCACGGGCTCCCCGTGCGACGGCAGGGCGATTTCGAATTCCCATGCGGCTATGGCCGATAGCGACGACTCCGCTTGAGCGGCATCGAGGGTGAATTGAGTCGGCGGCCGCCGAAGACCGCCGTAGTTGCCTGCGAGGTCGCCCAACAACATCGTCGACGTCGGTGAGTCGAACAGGCACAAGTGTCCTGGAGTGTGCCCCGGGGTGGCGATCACTTCGAGGCCCATCACGATGCCGCCGCTATCCAACGGATCCGGCGAGACACCGGTAGAGCGAGCAATGGCGTCGACGTCGGCCGCGCCCGCTAGGAGTCGAGCCTGCGGCGCACGCCGTGCCAGTTCGACAAGACCGCCGGTGTGATCAGGGTGGTGATGCGTGAGCACCACGTACCCGATGTCAGCAAAACCCGCGCCAGCCTGAGCAAGCGCCTCTTCAATCAACGCGGAATGGTCCGGATTCATCAGTGTGTCGACCACGGCTATCTCATTCCCGCGCCGAACGACAAAAGCCTGTACGTCGAATGAGAACGGCTCGGGGCCGATCACTCCGGCCGGAAGGACGATGTCGGCTCGGGCAGCGAAGAACTCCGCATCCTGCGTTGGTGCCATGGCGATAGCCTGCTGGATCCCGCCTTACATCGCAATCCTAACGCCACCCACAGAACCGACGCGCAACTTCCCACGCTCCATAGTGCGGTGGAGCTGCCCGAATTTTTCGTACGGGTCCGGATTTAGGTGGCGCCGCCGGCCACTAGCACAATGCCGCTAACTTAGGCCGGTATTCGTTGCAGGATCAGGGTTCTCGGGTCGTATGTCTGTTGGTGGTGTTCGGGTTTCTTGGTGGGGATGCCCATAACTGTCCGCCGGCATACCTGATCCATTGCGGTCGACACGGCTTCAGATCGTCCTCGAAGAGATCCGCGTAAATACCCGGTGGTGTTCCCACCGACCGAGAATGCACCTACACCGCGGACGCGTTTCGGTCTGGCGGCACCGATCACGATGACGTCGATGCCGGGCATCGAATCTCCAGAGCGCAGCGGTGACGGGTGGGTGGTGGCCTGGCGGTGGACCGGCGCGAATACCGCCGGCAGCCGGGGCTGGGCTCCAGGGCTCCGGACATAGTGTGTGGAGCCGACCACGCACCATGTCCGGAGCCCTGGGGCTTGTGCGATGGGTCAGCGGACGTCGACGGTGAACGGCACGGTGAGCACGTCGCCGGCCGCGGTGCGAAACTGTCCCCACATCCGGTAGGTCCCGGCGGTGCGGAACTGTGCGTGTACGGCGAGCTCCGGCCCGAACGTGGTGCCCGGCAATGCGAACACGGGCCGGCCGTTGCTGTCCTCGGTCTCGGCGTGCTCGTGGGCGAAGGTGGTTCCGTCGGTCCGCATGACGACGACGTGCCCGGCAGCAGCGAGGAACGGCTGCAGGTCGTCGATCGGCTCGCCGGTGGCGGCGTCGGTGAACCCGAAGTGTAGGTCGCTGCGCTCGCCGACGACAGGGTGCCCGCCGAGCGCGACGCGTACGCCGTCGACGACGACCTCCCGCGGGCTCTCGGTGACCACGGCCGGCGCGGGGGCGTCACCGGTGACGGTGACGTACTGGCGTTGGTGCACGTCGCTCATCTGGCCCTGCTGCCGGAACTCGGTGTTGACGATGTACCGCCCGGCGGTTGGGAAGGTGATGTCGACGGCGAGCTCGCCCGGCTGGCCGGTCGGCTCCGGGTGCACGTGGGCGAACGTGCCGAGGTCGTCGCGGGTGGCGATGAGGTGCATCCACGCTTCGTGGCTGCGGGTGATGTCCTGGATCGGCTCGCCGGTGGCGGCGTCCACGACCGTCGCAGTGGCTCGGGTCGGCACACCCGGCCGGGTCGTGTCGGGAAGGTGAAGCTGGACGTCGGTGTGGGCGTCGGCGGCGCTGGCCGAGTCGACCTCGGCGGTCATCATGACGCTCATTGACGGGCGCATCGGCATACCGGTGGTCTGCATCCAGGCGAGGGTGCCGTTCATGCCGCGCTCAGCGAAGTCCATCCGGGAGACGGCGGTGAGGGCGGCGCCGATCATGACGGCGACAGCGGCGACGCCGGTCAGGTAGGCGTATTGCCCGATCCGCTCCCGCGCCGGCGGGTATTCGATCTCGTGGACCGTCTCCGGCCGTCGGAACCGGCGCAGCCGCAGCGCGTTGGTCAGCACGCTGACGGAACTCATCGCCATCGCGGCGGAGGCGAGGACGGGGTCGAGCAGTAACTGGTCGAAGCCGTACAGGGCGCCGGCGGCGACGGGGATGAGCAGCACGTTGTAGGCGAAGGCGAACGCGAGTCCCTGCCGCATCACGCTGACTGTCCGGCGGGACAGGGCGATGGCGGAGACGATGCTGCGCAGGTCACCGCCGACGAGGGTGATGTCGGAAGCGGCGATGGCGACGTCGGCGCCGGTGCCGATGGCGATGCCGAGGTCGGCCTGGGCGAGTGCGGCAGCGTCGTTGACGCCGTCGCCGGACATGGCGACGACGTAGCCCTGCGACTGCAGGTCGGCCACTGCGGCGGCCTTGTCGGCGGGGAGGACTTCGGCGAGAACGTGGTCGATGCCGACCTGACGAGCGACGGCGTGTGCGGTCGCGGCGTTGTCGCCGGTAATCATCCACACCTGCAGCCCGAGAGCCTTGAGCTGCGCGATCGCCTCGCGGCTCGTGGGTTTGATGGTGTCGGCGACGGTGATCACGCCGGCGGCGCGTTCGTCGGCAGCGACGTACATCGGGGTGCCGCCCTGCTCGGCGCGCCTCTGAGCGGTCGCGCGGAGGTGGCTGACGTCGACACCTGCTCGCTCCATGTGCGCCGCGTTGCCGACATGGAGCCGGCGGCCGTCGACGGTCGCGACGAGGCCGTGCCCCGGGACGGATTCGAAGCTGCCGGCCGTCGGCAGGGTGAGGCCGCGGTCGCGGGCGGCGGTGACGATCGCCTGCGCGACTGGGTGCTCGCTGCCCGTCTCGGCCGCGGCGACCAGGCGCAGCAAGTCGCCGGGAGTCCAGCCGCCGATGACGGTGACGTCGGTCAGTGCCGGTTTGCCCTGCGGTGATGGTGCCGGTCTTGTCGAGGACGACGGCGGTCAGCCGGCGTGCCTGCTCGAGTGCCTCTCCGTTGCTGATGAGGATGCCGAGCTCGGCGGCGCGGCCGGTGCCGACCATGACGGCGGTGGGCGTGGCCAGCCCGAGCGCGCACGGGCAGGCGATGATCAACACCGCGATCGAGGTGGTGATGGCCATCGTCAAGCTCTCGCCGTCGCCGGCCCGAACACCGCCCAGGCGACCGCGGTGAGGAACGCGGCCAGGATGACGGCCGGGACGAATACGGACGAGACCTTGTCGGCCAGGCGCTGCATCGGGACCTTGCTGCCCTGCGCGTCCTCGACGAGCCGGACGATCTGCGCGAGGGCGGTGTCGTCGCCGACGGCGGTGGTGCGCATGAGGACCGATGCCGGTCGTGTTCATGCGTCGCGCCGATGAGCTGGTCGCCCTCGGCCTTGTCGACCGGCAGGCTCTCGCCGGTCAGCATGCTCTCGTCGACGGTGGTGATGCCGCCGGCGACGACGCCGTCGACGGGGATCTTCTCCCCGGGACGGATGCGGACGATGTCGCCGACGGCGACCTGCTCGACCGGGATGTCGACCTCGAGCCCGCCGCGCACCACCCGGGCGGTCTTCGGCGCGAGCCCGACGAGGGCGGTCACGGCCGCGGCGGTCGCCTTCTTCGCGCGGCGCTTCCATCCATTTCCCGGCGAGGACCAGCGCCACGATGATCAGCGACGTCTCGTAGTACACGTGCAGCGGCAGGCCGATCTGCTCGGCCTGCCCGGCCACAGGGTGACGAACGTGCTGTACGTCCAGGCGACGCCGGTGCCGAGCGCGACGAGTGTGGTCATGTTGGTGCTGCGGTGGCGTGGCGGCCTGCCAGGCGCTGGCGTAGATGCTCCTGCCTGCCCAGAACTGGACGGCGGTGGCGACGACGAAGATCGCCGGCATCAGCCAGTCCATCGTGTCGATGTACAGGGGCACGTACATCAGGCCCATCAGGCCGAGGCCGGTCGTGAGCGCGACCTGCCACTTGCGCTTCATCCGGTTGAGCTCGCGGTCACGCCCGGCGGTGTCCTCGCCGCCGCTGGCTGGGGCCGCCGGCGCGGCAGGATCGGTGGTCTTGCTCGGGTCCTGCCGCGGTGTGGCGCCGTATCCGGACGCGACGACAGCGCCGATCAGCTCGTCGAGCCCGACCGTGCGCGGGTCGTAGGTGACGGTGGCGACCTCGGTGGCGAGGTTTACTTGGGCGCCTGCGACGCCGTCGACCTTGTTCAGGCTCTTCTCGATCCGGCGAACGCATGAGGCGCACGTCATGCCGGTGATGTCCAGGTTGCACACCACCGCCGCAGTGTCGTCGCTGCGCCCGGTGTCGCTGGTGTATTCGGCGGTGAGGGTCATCGGTGCTCCTGGGATTGATTCGGGCCCCTGCGGGTGCAGGTGGTTCGCCGGTGAGGCTGCTCGGCGGCACTGTCCGGGGATGGTGCGGATGGTGTTGCGCCGGGCCGGGTCGAGTGCCGGCGGGTGGCGGCTCAGCCGGTTCGGCGGACCCGCACGGGGATCAGTCCCCCCGGATTGGGTGTGGCGGGCGGCGCCAGTGTGCTGAACCCGTGGGCTGGGCGGGAGTTGCGCGGTGGCGGACCGTGTCGTCGTCATGGCCGGCGATGCAGAACGCCGGCGCTGAGCCGGCGCCCGGCGGGGCGACGGCCGGGCTCGATGCGGAAGAACAGCCGTCGCGGGCGCCCCGCGCAGATCGCCGGAAGGGTCCTTGCCTGCGGCGGTGGTCATGGCATCCTCGTCGAGTCGTCTCGTTGGTGAAGTGACTATGCGGCGGCTGTGATCGGCTTCGCGCCGGCGAGATGGCCAGGTTCTGACCGGAACGGTCCCTGCGAGTCCGCCTACGCTTATTGCAGGCCGGCGACTGCGCCGAGGGTGGGCCGGTGAGTGGTGTACGCCGGGTCGGCGATGCCGGCGAAGCGGGAAGTGAGTGCCGCGAGGGGGCTAGCCGAGGTCGAGCTGCGCGAGTTCGGTGCGCGAGCTGACGCCTACCTTGGTGAACACGTTGCGCAGGTGGAACGCGACCGTACGCGGTGACACCCAGCATTGTGCGGCGGCGTCCTTGTTTGACAGCCCGGTGCTGACCAGCTGAGCGACCTTGAGCTCCATCGGTGTCAGATCCTGCAGGGTGGACGGATCACGTTTTCGGGCGGTCTCGCCGGAAGCGCGCAGCTCGTGGGTGGCGCGATCGACCATCGGCGCCGCGCCGAGGTCGGCGAACGTGTCCAACGCGGCTCGCAGGTGATGTCGGGCCTCCACGCGACGGTTGATCCGCCTGAGGAACTCGCCGTAGGCGAGCTGGGTCCGGGCAAGGTCGTAGGGGCGAGACGCGCGCTGGTAGTGACCGACCGCCCGTTCGAATGCTGCTGCGGCATCGGTCGGGTCCGGCGTCGTCAGGGCACGACCCAGATCTACAGCACCCAGGGCCCAGGCGTGGCCGGTTCCAGACGCGAACGGAGCGAGCTCATCAACCCAGGCCACAGCCTGGTCGGTGTCACCGGCCCGGACGGCAGTTTGGAGCCGGTCGACGACCGCGACCCGCTGCAGAGCCGGGACCCGCATCCGGGCCAGCTGGTGCAGCGCTGCCAGGAGCGTCGCCGCGCGCGGCCGCACGGGCTCCCTTGGCCCATCGGGTGAGGTCGTTCACCGGGCCGGCCATGATGCCCAGCGGGTGTCTGACCACGACGTCCTCGAGCACCATGAGGTGCCGGTCGAAGTCGTCATTGCCGGTGAGCGCAGCCAGCAGGGTCACGCAGGCCAGCGGCGCGGCGGTCAGGACGGGCTGACCGACGCTGCGCGCCAACGTGAGCGCTTCGTCGATCGAACTGCGCATGAGCGTCCACGGCCCGGCGGCAAGTTGGCCGAACATGAGGCGTTCCAGTGCGTAGATGACGGCCATGCCGGCACCCGCCTCACGGGCGGCGGACACTAGTGCGGAGTAGTAGAACCGGGCTCCGTCGTCGTGTCCGAGGTGCAAAGCGGTGTTGCCCAGGTTGCCCATCACGTCTAGGTCCTCGAGCTGACGTCCGGCCTCCAGGGCCTGCTCGAGGGCGGGAGCGGCGTGCGCCCAGTCCTGGCTTCCGGACGCGGTCAGGGCACCCAGCAGCAGCCGCAGGCAAACCGTCCGCGGGCTGTCCTGCTCGACGGGAGTGAGCAACGCGGTCAGCACTTCCGGTCTCATTGTCGCTCCACTGTCAGCGCCATAGGTCCGGTTCAGGGCAGCAGCACACGCCATCTCGAGGGCGCGTCCGGCGTCGTGGTCGGCGACGGTGCGGGCGCCGACAGTGAGGATGCGGTGCGCGTCGACCGCGGAGCCGACGTTGATCTCGATGCGTGCCCGAAGCCGGTCGATGTCGGCTCGCTGCAGCGAGTCTGCGGCGAGCTCACGGGCTGCGGAGGCCAGGGTGCGGGCGCGGACCGCCTGCCCTGCGGCCCACGCAGTTCGCGCCGCCCCGAACAGTCGGGTGGCACGGTCGGGTTCGTTCACTGTCAACGCGGCCGCGCGTTCGAAGGCGTCGGCAGCAGCGAGGTGCCCACCGCGTTGCTCGGCCCGAGCAGCAACATTGTGGAGGGCGTCGGCGACGCCGGTGTCGGGTCCGTCAGCGGCTGCGGCGCGGTGCCACGTTGCCCGATCCGGGTCGTGGGGGCCGACTGCCGATGCAAGCGCCCGGTGCACCTGTCGCTGCTCGAAGCCTGTGGCCGCCTGGTACACCGCGGAACGAACCAGGGGGTGTCGCACCGCCACGACATCGCCGGTGATGGTCAACAGGTTCGACCTCTCAGCATCCGCCCACGCGGCCGCGTCAACTCCGAAAGTGGCAGCGGCCTCTCGGACGGTGGCGACGCGTCCGGTGGCGTCGGCAGCGGCGACCAGCAGCAACGTCTGGACGTGTCGAGGCAGGCGGCGGCACCGGTCGAGGAATGCGCGTTCCACTCCGGCGGTCAACGTGAGCTGCTGCAGGCAGCGGAGCCTGCCCCTGCAGCTGCGCCGGACTGAGCTCACCGGGCAACTCCAACAGTGCCAGGGGGTTCCCTCCGGTCTCGCGCACAAGTCGCTCTGCCACCTCACCCGGCAGTGGGTCTCCGCCCCGTTCGATCAAGGAGCTGACGCGCCGCCGCGTGGTCGAGCCCGCCCACCTCGAGAACGGGCAGCCCTGGTGCGGCGAACGGCCGTCCGGCAGCGTCACCGGTTCGGGCGGCGAACAACATGGCCACCGGGTCCGCTACCAGCTGGCGGGCTGCGAACAACAACGCGTCCGAGGATGCCGAGTCCAGCCAGTGCGCGTCGTCCACCACGCACAGCAGGGGCTCGTCAGGTTCCGCCGCGCCGGTCAACACAGACAGGGTGGCGACCCCGACCAGGAACGGCTCGACGACGGGACCGTCCTCGAGGCCGAACGCGACCCGCAACGCCCGCGCCTGCGGCCAAGGGAGCATGTCGAAGTCCGTGACTGGACGCAGCAGGCGGTGCAGCGCCGCGTACGGCAACGGCGACTCCGATTCGACACCGGCGGTACGCAGCACCCGAACATTCCCACCCCGCCCGGACTGCGGGGAGGTCAGATCGCGCAGAAGTGCGGTCTTTCCGACGCCGGGCTCCCCCAGCATCACCAGGGCGGCACCCGTTCCAGCACGGGCCCGATCAACGAGGGCGGCGAGGTGTGCGCGTTCGGACTCGCGGCCGTACAGCACCGGCCGACTGTACCGCCCGCGCAAGCCAGCCTTCGCGCCATCCCCGGCGCACCATCCACGTCACGAGTCCTGCCTCGCCCGGGATTGTCGCGGTCTCACCGCACACCGTGCTCCACCGAAGAATTCGTCCTGACATCCACCGTCCCGGTCAGAGCCCGAGCATGGTGGCGTTGCGGACGGCGTCGATGACGGCGTGCGCCAACGCCGGCCCGCCCAGGTTGCGGGTGCGGCGCCACGCCAGCGATAGCCCCAGTCCCAAAGCGACGTGGACAACGACGAGCTCTGCAAGCAGCAGCGGCAGCGGGAAGCCCGAGGCGATCGGAAGGTGCCACAGACCCCACAGCGCGGACACGAACACCGCGGACTGCCATCGGTGTGTGTCGCCGTCGTGATGCACGTGCGCGTCGATGGCTCCCCGAAACGCGACTTCCTCCAGCAGGAACGTGGCCGGATAGTACAGCGCGGTGTACTTGGCCAGAGCGGCCATCGCATCGATCGCGGACAAGGGCGCCCCGGTCGCGAGATGCAGCGCACCGTAGACGGTGGCCATGCCACCAGCGCCGACTGCGATGGGTAGCGCCGCCGAGCGAAGGGTCGCGAGCATGGAGCTGGCGCGTAGGGAGAACGCGGCGGCAACAGCGCCGGCCATGGCGCACAGGTACCAGCCCAGTGCGGTCCATTCTCCAGCCATGAACGTCTCGACCGCGTAGTACCCGGGGGCGACAGCCAGGACTGCCGCCATGACAACTCCCTTGCGGTCCAGTGCGAACCGCGTCGTGCCACCGGCGAACAGCTCGCGCAACGGCCGACGCCGCACCAGGAGCTGGAAAGCTGCCGTCAACGGGACACCCAACAGCAGGTATTCGTTGGAGCTGAGGGGCAGCAGATACCCGGCGACCATCCAGACGGCTACGAAGCAGAGGGCTTCGGCGACCCGCCGCCGCCGAGAGGTGGCCGGCCGCTGCACCCTCGCACGTGGGGTGGCGTTGGTGTCGAGGGTCATTGCCGTCGCTCCTGTCCAGGATGCTGAGAATTCGTCCGGTCCCCCAGTCCGCGCCGGGAGGGTGCACTGAGCGGTGTCTGGTGGGGGGTCAATTCAGGTGTGCCAGCAGGGCGAGACGTCCGACGGCGTTGACGACGTGCACGCGGACGACGTCAACGAGCAAACGGCGCGTGTCCGTGGGGTCGAGGCGACCGCCGGTGCGAATCGTCCATTGGTGCGTTCCGACGGTGGTATCGGCGTTCATGGATATCTCCTCGCACGTAGTTGGGTCTGCGCTCGAGGTTGGCGCAGCGTCGCCCGGATTCGCCCCGGTCAACTGACCGGGATCTGCAAGCTCGCCGCAGCCCGAGCCGGCCGCTATCCGAGACGGTCGTTCGGCAGCCGCCAACCAGGGGTCTTCGTGCCAGTCGACGCCCCATTTGCCCGAGCAGCGGGAATCCGGCCAGCTGACCGGAGCAAACACATCCATTCACCGCGACCGTGGTGCCTTGAGGGTCCACCCGCTCCGGACGGCCGAGAAAGGTATTCCATCACCCCCGCCGCCCAGCCCTTTCACCGGCGGAGTCGGCTGCTGCACGGTGCTCGGCGGCGTGGACGACAGAGCAGAGGACAGCGGCGGGACGAGCAATCCTTGATACCTGTGGATGTGCGCCATGAGGCGCTGTTGTTGCGAGTGGAGGTGGAGAGACCTTCGCCTGTCCTGAGGAGTCAGACTGTCCCGATGAGTCTGTCGAGCACTCGAAGCATGTAAGTCAGTGCGCGCCGGGCATCGAGTGGTTCACGTTGCCGTTCTCGTCTGTGGTGCAGGTCGTCGGCCGAGATCCGTTGAGCGGCCTCAGCAACCAGGGTTCGGACGGCGAGAGCGCCGAAAGCACCTGTTGTTTCGAGGTACCGCAGGATGGGCTCCGCGTCTTCGGGTCGGTCGAGTGCCGCCACCATGTTGACGAACTCGATCGCGGCGTTGGCGGCGAAGTCGGGGTGGTCTTTTTCGAGCAGGTCGGCGATGTGCCCGTGGAGGATCTCGAGAGCTCGTGTCCGGTGGCCACGGCGAAAAGCGGCGCGCGCTTCGATCGGCTTGTTCACCGACAGGGTGCGTTCCGGGACGTCGACGTGTGCGGCTTCGTCGAAGAGCAGCTCAGCCCGGTCGTTGTCGCCTTGGACGAAGGCCGAATATCCCAGCAGCGTCAGCGCCACGTAGTGCAGGGTGGGTGGACCGTTGCTGCGAAATCCCGTTGCAAGACGCGACACGAAGCGGTCGAGTTCCGCCAGCTGCCCGGTGCTCATCAACGCGGAGGCGACGCCGCCCAATTCTTCGTGGGCGGCCACGTGGTCCTCGCCGTGCTCGCGGAGCCAGCTCACGGCTTCGGTGGCGGTTTCCTGCAGAGCTTCCGAGTCGTACAGATACGCGCGGGTGTAGCGGACGACAGGGTTGTCCGGTATGCCGAAGCGCTTTATCAGGCGCTCGTAGCCATCGTGATCGGCGCTCTGCTTGTACCGGTGGGTGGCACACAGCAGCCAGAAGACAATTTCCGCTTCGTCGTCGGGGGGCGTGATGGCGAGGATCCGCTCGGCCCAGTCGCCGATCTCGGTCTGTTGGCGCAGGTTGAGCTCGGCCACCAAGGGACGGATCAGCGCTGCCGCTCGGTCGTGGTCGACGGCTCGGCACGCCCGGGCGAAGGCGGCACGCAGGTCGGGCCACAGGTGCGCCAGACGCTCGACGCCGTCGACTTCGCCGGGGCCTCGCAGGAGCTGATGGATGGAGGCGACCCGATCCAGACACCAACGCGAGTGCCGCGTCGCGGTCTCCTCCACTGTTCCGTCCCGCTCGAGCTGCCCGGCTGCGAACTCGCGCATGGTGTCAAGCAGGTGGAAGCGGCGACCGAACGGTCCGGATTCCACGACGACCATGGACCGCTCCACGAGGTCCGCGAGGAGCTGCTCGGAATCGGCCACGCCGATCCCCTCCGGGTTGCCGATAGCCGTTGCGCCGGCAAGGTCGAAGGGGCCGGCGAAGATCGAGAGCCGTCCGAACATGTCCTGCTGCGGGGCGGTCAGCAGCTCATAGGACCACTGGATGGTCGCGCGCAGAGTGCGGTGGCGCTCCGTGGCGAACCGCCGGTGACTGATGAGGAGCTGCAGGCGGTTGACGAGCCGTGCGACGAGATCGGCCGGCGTGAGGGTGATCGCGCGGGCGGCGGCCAACTCGATCGCGAGCGGGATGCCGTCGACGCGGCGGCAGATCTCCTCGATGTCCGTCCGATCAGCGACCGGGTCGATGCTCGCTGCGGCGGCTCGTGCCCGCTCGGTGAACAGTTCGGCAGCCGACCGGGCCGTTAACGGCTGCACCACGATGAGATGTTCGCCCTCGATCCCGAGCGCTTCCCGCGACGTGACAAGCACTGTCACATGGGGGCAGCCCTCGACGATGGCGTCGGCGATGGCCGCGGCGCCCGCAATCACATGTTCGCAGTTGTCCAGGACGACGAGCACCGACGAGAAGTGCAGCATCGCGACAACGGACTGGGTCACGCTCCGCCCCGGGCTGTCTGTGACCCCCAGGGTGTCCGCGACGGTGCGCGCCACGTCGCTCGACGAAGCGATGCCGGCGAGCTCGACGAACCACGCTGCCGGTGCACGGTCGGTGTCGAGCCGCTGTGCAGCCGCAATCGCAAGTCGGGTCTTCCCGATCCCACCCGGCCCGAGCAACGTGACCACCGGGTGACGAGCCAGCGCATCGGCGACGACATCGAGGTCCTCGTCCCGACCGATGAGGCGACTGACCCGAAGTGGCAGGTTCCCTCGACGGCTGATTCCCCAGCGCAGCGCAGGATGCTCACCGGCGCCGAGCTGGAAGATCCGGTGTGCGGCGCTCTCGCCCGGCGGGCAGAAGATCCCCACCTCGCGGAGATCGCTGCGCTCCAGCACCGCCGACGTCAGTTCCGACACCAGGATCTGACCGCCGTGCGCGGCGCCCGCGATGCCGGTCGCGGAGTTCACCGCCGAACCGAAGTAGCTGTTCGCCGTCTCCTCGGTCTCACCGGTGTGCAGCCCGATCCGAAGGTGCAGCTCCATGCCACCGGGCCACGGTTCGCGGCTCACCTCCACCTGCAGCTGCACGGCCCAGGCAGCGGCGTCGTCTGCTCGCTGGAACGCCGCGCCGAAGGTTCCGCCATTGGCGGCGAAGAGGTATCCGCCTCCCCTCTCGGCTGCACCCCGTGTCAGCTGGTTGAGGCGGTCCATCGCCGCACCCATCTTGGTCCGGTGTGTCGCCCACAATCGGGACGAATCCGCCACCGAGCAGAACCCGAATGTCACCGTCCCCGTCGGACGACGACTCCCGAATGTGTCCGTCGAGACGTGTTGTCCGCGTAAATGCTCGTCCTGGTCGAGAATCCGGGCTTCGAGATCCCGTAGCCGTGGGCCCGGTTCCACCCCGAGCTGGTCGACGAGGTTCCGGCGAATGTGCTGGAACGCAGTCAGCGCATCGGCCTGCCGCCCCACCCGGTAGAGCGCGGTCATCAGCAGCGACCACAGCCCCTCCCGGAACGGGTGGTCCGCGGTGAGCTCCGTGAGCGCACCCACGGCGCCCGACGGGTCGGTCTCCAGGCGACGTTCCAGGTCGATCTCCACGGCGCCGAGCCACTGCTCGACCAATCCGTCGACCATCGGTGTCAGGCCGTCGGCGGGCAGCCCGGCCAACGGGGTTCCCGTCCACTCGGTCAGCGCGGCTTCGATGCGGCCGTCGGCGAGCTGCCGCCGGAAGCGTCCGACGTCCACGGCGCCGTCCTCCACGTCGAGGCGGTAGGCCGCTCCACTGCGCACGATGCTGCCCGGGCCCAGCGCCTTACGGAGACGGACCACATAGGTCTGCAGGGTCTTGTCGGCCGTCCGAGGGGGGTCGACGCCCCACACCAGGTCCACCAGCCGGTTCACCGGTATGGCGGCCCCGGCCGACAGGGCCAGGACCGCCAGCACCGTCTGGCACTTCGCCGGACCGATGTCCAACGCTGTTCCACTGTCGTCGGTGGCGCTGACACCACCGAGCAGACCGATCCGTACCACCGGACAGCTCCCGCCCTCGAGATCGAAGCCTCCCACAACGACGTCTCCATCAAGCACCAGATGGGGCGCCGTCGACTGTGTCGTGGCCGCCTCCTCCACTGCGGCTACACCGCGGCCCGACCGGCTCTCCACCCGCCACTGTCACCCTCTGCGTGACGGCCATCAACGGCCGCGACAAAAGGAGAAGACGATGACCTCGACCACAGACCTCGCCAGAACCGCCGGCCCGGCTCCATCCACGTCCATGAGGGGTGCCGGCTTGACCGCGGGAGTCAGCCTACTGCTCCTCACTGTTCTTTCCGTGTTCGGCTACTTCGTTGCGATCAAGGGTCTGGTGACCCCGGGAGATGCAGCGCAGACCGCCAAGGACATCACCGAATCGGAAGGGCTGTTCCGGCTGGGCATCGCGAGCCTCTACGTGGTGATCGTCCTGGACATCGTGGTGGGGTGGGCGCTCTACCGGGTGTTCAGCCCGGTGAGCCGCACCATCTCGATGCTGGCGGCCGTCATGAGGGTTGCCTTCGGCGTGGTGTTCATGGTCGCGATCGCCCAACTCGTCGCCGTGCCCCGGCTGCTCGGCGACTCGTCGCACCTCGCGGCATTCTCGCCGGAACAGCTTCAGGCGCAGGCCCTTTCGGCATTGCTGGCGTTCAGCGACATCTGGCACGCCGGCCTACTGCTGTTCGGGCTGCATCTCCTGCTGATCGGCTACCTGGCATTCAGGTCCGGCTACGTGCCCAAGTTGCTCGGCGTTCTGCTCGTGATCGACGGCCTGAGTTATGTGGTCGACACTTTCGCCATCCTGGCGTACCACGGGCTCTGGACCGACACCGCGACGTTCACCTGGATCGGCGAATTCCTGCTGGCGCCGTGGCTGATCATCCGGAGCCGCCGCCTTGCGACCGGCGCATCACCGCTCCAGCAGCCGACGATCGCCGACTCCGTCCCGACCCCGCGATGACCTCCACGAGTCCGGGCGGAACAAGAACGGCAGAGGAGTCACAGTCACCCGACCACATGATCACCGCATCGGATCATTCTGGTGCCGGCTGCCGTTCGTCACTGTGACCGTCACCCCACATCGGTCCGGCGCCCAGTCCCGCGTCGTGGGCGCAGATGGCGATTTGAACCCGATTGGTCACCGCCAACTTGGCGAACAGGCGACTCACGTGAGCCTTGACGGTCGGAATGGACAGGTACAGCTGTGCGGCGATTTCGGCGTTGCTCAAACCCTGACCGACAGCAACAGCCACCTCCCGCTCACGATGGGTCAGCCGGGCCAGCTGCGCTCTCGCGACACGGGCCCGGTCCGGCGCGGTTCCGGCGGTGAGCTGAGCGATCAACCTGGTGGTGACGCTGGGCGAGAGCATCGGGTCGCCGCCAGCGACCTTGCGGATGGCGCCGGATGTCCATCAGGACAACATCGGCGCCGCGTTCCGACTTCGCCACCCGCCAACTTCGCCCGCTCCACCAGGCCGACCAACCCCAGGCCGGCACCCGGTGTCCTGCCACCCGCGACCCGGTCCGGGCTCCGCGCGGGATTGCGGATGCGGCGGCTGATGAAATCGCCCGCGAGGGGCGCCGCCACCTCGATCCACCTCGCATCCGCAACCGAACTCGAAAAGGCGACTGGTACGTATTTCGTCAACGCCGCACCCAGACGTTCCGCCGACCGCGGCTATGTCCGGGACATCGCCGCGCGTCTCTGGCAGCGCAGCACCGAGCTCGTGTCCTGACCAGGGATCGGGGCGGTCGGTCGTCGCCGGTCACTGCGGGTCAGCGCGCGCGTCGGTAGTGCATGGCGACGCCGCCGTTCTGGAGCGGCTTCGTCGAAACCAGCTCGAGTCGTCGCGTGCTGGGCAGCCCGTCCTTGTACAGCGTTGGACCGTGGCCCGCGATTCGGGGGTGAATGAGGAACTTGTACTCGTCGATCAGATCGAGCCGGTCAAGCTCTGCCGCGAGCTTGCCACTGCCGAGGAGCACTCCGGCAGGGGTCGCGTCCTTGAGCCGCTGCACGCATGTGCGTAGGTCGCCGGCGATGTGGTGGCTGTTGGCCCACGGAAAATCCTTGCGCGTGGACGAGACCACGTACTTCGGCTTGACTTCCAGCTTCACTGCCCACTCGCGCATCGCCGGCGGCGCATCCTCGTCGCCGCGAGCGACCGCCGGCCAGTAGCTCTCCATCATCTCGTAGGTGACGCGGCCCCACAGCATCGCTCCACTATCGTCCATGAGGCGAGTGAAAAAGGCGTGGGTCTCGTCGTCGGCAATTCCCTCCTGGTGGTCGACGCAGCCGTCCAGGGTGACGTTGATGCTGAAGGTCAAGAGTCCCACGCGGCGAGTTTAATCCGGACAATCATGCGGACGCCCTGGTACCGGGAACCACCTACGGAACCGACCATCATGGCGCTTAACAGGCAGCGAGCCGCCGACTACAGACGCGGCCTGCGCGAGCGCGCTCTGCACTCTTGAGCTGCTCGGATCCCGCGCGAAGCTGCGGGCCGTCCAGCGTCTCCGACGACCAGCCAGTCAAGACGATGCCGTTCAACAACCCGAAGGCGTCCCAGGTCACGGTCCCCCCGGCCGCCGCTCCGACGAGGCAGTAGCGTCCGCCCGCGCGCAGCGCAGCGGCGCACTGGGCGAACAGCGGCCCGGCCACCGGACGGGCGCCGAGCGCGGCTGCGATGCGGACGGCTATCGAACCCACGCCACCGGTCGCGCCGGTGACGACGATCGTGGCCCCGGACAGAGTGCCGAGCTGTTGCAGCCCGGCGTATGCGGTCACCCCAGCCAGGCCTATCGTGGCTGCAATGAGCGGGTCCACTTCCACCGGGACCCGGGCGGCGGTGGCGGCCGGGATCGTCACGATCTCGGCGTAGCCGCCCGGCCGCTCGGACCGGACGCCGCCCATCCCCTGCATCATCGAGACGGCCACATCGCCGGGCTGCCAGTCGTCCGCCGCAGGCCCAACCTCAACCACCTCGCCGACCACTTCAAGGCCGGGCACATACGGAAACGGGTCGGTCCGGCGGATCGGCCAGCGGCCGGCTCGGATCTGCAGATCCGAGTAATTGACCGCCGCCGCAATCGTCGACAAGCGGATCTCTCCACGGCCCGGCGGCCGCAACGGCATTCGCTCGGGTACGAGCACGGCGGGCGGGCCGTACTCCCGCTGCACGATCGCCAAGGTCTCCGCAGTAACCGGCGTCACGGGGACATCGTCACACTGCGACTCGGGCCCACACGATGAGTGTGGCGTAGCACGCTGCCCACCAGGTGCAGTGGTCCACGTGTTGCCGGGCGTAGCGGACGCGTCGTCACAGCGACGCTCCCGTTCGCAGCTCCGCCAACTCGGTCGCGGCGATGGGGACGACGGTGGGGGTCTGGAAACCTTTGGCGATCAGGTAGGTCGCCAAGCCGACTTCGAACGCGAACACCGGCAGCGCGATCACGAAGGTGACGGGTGCGTACATCTCGACGACACCGAGCACGAGCAAGGTGCCCGACGCGACGATCAGCGTCCCGCCGACGAGCCCGAGAAGCGCGATGCGGCGCGGCACGAGACGCGACCGGTACAGGAGGTACGCGAGCAGCAGGCTGTTGACGCCGAGGATGAAGTTGGGCCCCACCTGGAACGCCCAGTCGTGCACGGTGGCCAGCGTCTCAAGAGCGGTGCGGCTCGCGTCGGACGCGTCCGCACCGAGTGCCGACTCCCGCAGGGAGGTGATCGACAGGACGCTGAGGAGTCCGACCACAATGGTTACCGCCTCCAGCAGGCGGCCAGCCACATAGCCCAGCGCGACACCCGGCTGGTGGCGCTTGAGGATCGGGTAGAACGCGACACCAGTGCCGATGCACGCCAAGGCCAGGACGAGCTCGAGCAGGGACCCGGCGCGCACCGGGCCGACACCACCCGCGTCCAGATAGCCCAACCCGAGCGCCTGTTGCTGCAGCAGCTTGCCACCGATCGCGGCAACCTCGGTGATCAGGAATAGCACTCCAACAACGATGGCCGTTCTACGTGTCGTGTGCGGTGTCGCGTGCGTCGGTATTGCATACATGGGAGCTCCCGGGTCGTGAGGTGTACGACGTACACCTTCGGATCGAAGGTTAGGTGTACTGAGTACACTTGTCAAGGAGGATTCGCCCGAGACCTGGAAGGGGGTCGCTGCGTGGCGCAGTCAGGAACGGAGGTCACTCGTCGTCGACCGCTCAGTCGCGAACGTGTGTTGCGGACTGCGGTGGCGCTCGCGGACGCAGACGGCATCGACGGGGTCAACATGCGCAGGCTCGCCCACGAGCTCGCAGTGGTACCGATGGCGCTCTACAAGCACGTCGCTAACAAGGAGGAGTTGCTCGACGGCATGGTCGAGATGGTTGTCGGCGAGATCGCGCCGCCGGTGGCCGCCTACGGGTGGAGGCCTGCTGTCCGGGCGCGGATCCTCTCGGCGCGCGCTGCGTTGCTGCGGCACCCGTGGGCTCGGCGCGTACTGGAAAGCCGTCGGTCGCCGACACCGGCGGTGTTGGCCTACATGGACTCCATGATCGCGATGTTCCGCGGCGGCGGCCTGTCCGTCGACTTGACCCACCACGTGATGCACGCGATCGGCAGCCGCATGTTCGGTTTCAGTCAGGAGCTGTACGCCGACAACGGCACCGTGGTCGTCGACCCGGGAACTCGCGCTGTGATGCTCGACCGGTTGGGCGCGGTCTACCCCCACATCGCCGAGATCGGGCGCCGGGCGTCCCACGACGGGCCAACAGTCATCGGACCGGGCTGCGACGACCAGTTCGAGTTCGAGTTCTCGCTGGATCTGATGCTCGACGGATTCCAGCGGCTGCACGAGCGCAACTGGACCTCGGTGCCGGCGGCACCCACTCGCCCCACCGCCGACCGGCGCCCAACTCTCACGTAGTCCGCTAGACGGGAGTGGTCGGCCAGGCAAGCGTCGCCTCCAGCCGGCGCCGACTGGCCGGGAGGTGCCATGCATGGTCGTTCTTCACCGTCTGGCCGTTAGGTGACCCGGGGCCCGCCACCACGCGATCTCCGCACCGACGCGAACGGGCTCTAGGCGCGAACCAGCAGGACCGCAGCAACCGCTCCGTGTCGCTGCCAACTACGTCAGCAGATCGAGCCCGTCACGAGGTCCTGAAGTGGTGGCGGTGTTCGCCCGGGGTGGTGTTGAGTCGTCGGCGAAACGTGCGGTTCATCGTTTCAGGGGTGCCGAAACCGCAGGTCCGGGCGATCTGCTCGATCGAGCTGCCGGTGGTCTCGAGCAACCGGCAGGCCGACTCGAGCCGCACGGTCTCGACGTGCTCGGCAGCGGTCACGCCGACTTCGGCTTTGAACACTCGGGTGAAATGTCGCTCGGAGAGGTTGATCCGGCGGGCTAGGACCGGCACGGAGAGGTCGTCCTCGAGGTGGTCCCGGATCCAGGACAGCAGGTCACGTACAGGCTGGGTGTCGGTGCCCTGCGCCGCCAGGAGCGACGAGAACTGGGCCTGCCCACCCGACCGTTGCAGGTAGACCACGAGGTGGCGCGCCACGCTCGCCGCGACCTGGCGGCCGTGGTCTTGGGCTACCAGCGCGAGCGCGAGGTCGATACCGGCGGTGACCCCGGCCGAGGTCCACACGTTGCCGTCCTGGATGTAGATCGCGTCGGGTTCGACGAGGACGTCGGTGAAGGTGTCCTGCAGCAGCCCGCATTCTGCCCAGTGGGTGGTGGCTCGCCGGCCCTTCAGCAGGCCGGCCGCGGCGAGGACGAACGCACCGGAGCACACCGAGGTGACCCGTCGGGCACCGGCGGCGAGCCGGCGTACGTGGTGCAGCAGCTCCTGATCCGCCGCCGCCGCCTTCATCTCCGCACCGCCGGCGACCACCAGTGTGTCGATGGGCGCGTCGACGTCTGCGATGGAGGTGGAGGTGAACTCGAGACCACAGCTGGCCAGCACAGACCCGCCGGTGGTGGTGACGACATCGGTGCGGTACCCCCCGGACGGCAGGAAACGGCACGCCCTGGAGAACACCTCCAAGGGCCCCGTGACGTCGAGGATCTGCGCCTCGGCGAACGTCACGACGACCACGCGTGGACGGCTCATCCGGTACCCATGCCGCGCAGCATAAAGCCGTCCCGTCGGGTGGCCGGAATCGTCAACAATGCGTCCTTGCCGCCCTACGGAGCTGCCCGCAGGCTGAAGTCACCAAGAATCGCGCTGCCCAGAAAGGGCCAAGCAATGACCACCTACGCACGAACCTCGGCGAAGAGATGGATCCGCCGTGTCCTCTGGACCACCGTGACGCTCAGCCTCGGACTCGCGACCCTGGTTGGTGTGGTCTTCGCGGGGGCCACCGTCACCAGTCGCGCCACCAACCAGCCCGTCCCCGATTATTCGGCGGGCACTTCGTCGCTGCAGTTCGCCGAGCCCGACGGCGCTGCGAACCCCACTGATCAGCCGCACGGTCGTCGGCTCGTGGTCGCGTTCGTCGTCGGCGCGACGGGCACCGTGGCCAGCGATGTCCTCGCGCCGTATGACATCTTCGCGAGCTCACCCGGGTTCACCACCTACGTGGTCGCCGCCTCCCCCACCCCGGCGCCGCTGGAAGGTGGGCCTGCGGTGGTGCCGACGTACACGTTCGCCGACGTCGACGCAGACTCCGCCTTGAAACCCGATCTGGTGGTCGTGCCGGGTCTGTCCGACCCGACGGGCGCTGCGGAGGCCCCGCTGCGCGATTGGGTGGCCCGCCAGCACGAGAACGGCGCCGAAGTGCTGGGCGTGTGCAGCGGGTCGATGGTCCTCGCCGCCACCGGGACGCTCGACGGTTTGCAGGCCACCAGCCACTGGTCCCGCATCGGCGCCCTCGAGGAGAGCCGCCCCGAGGTGCACTGGATACGCGGCCGTCGATACGTCGAGGACGGGTCGGTGACCACGACAGCTGCTGTGACGTCCGGTGTCCCGGCAGCACTTCACCTCGTCTCCGAACTCGTTGGGCCCCTCGAGGCGCAACGGGTGGCGGACCTGCATCCGGAGTTGGGGTGGACCCCGACCGTGGCGACCACCATCCCGGCAGATGGCTTCACTCTGCAGGACTGGCCCGTGGGGCTCGACTGGGTGATGCCGTGGTTCCGTCCGACCGTCGGCGTCGCCCTCACAGACGACGTCGGCGAACTCGACGCCACCGCGGCTTTCGAGGTGTACAGCCAGTCCGCGGCAGCTCGCACCGTCGCCCTCGCCGAGGGTGACATGGTGCGCACACGACACGGTTTGGTCCTGCTGACCACCAGCCTCACCAACGCGCCCGACCTGTCCTATGTCGTCGCACCCGGCGCCGGCACCCTCAACGACGTCGACCCTCGATTGCGGGCCTGGGCCGGCGAGCAGAACCTTCCCGTCGAGCCCCTGGCCGGCCTACCCGGTCCGGACGGAACGGTCGGCGGCGGCGGTTTCACTGCGGCCCTGCACAACCTCGCCGATCACACCGACGCTGCCACCGCGTTCGCGACCGCCAAGATGATCGGCTACCCGGCCACCGGCCTCGACCTCGGCGACCAGCACCGGACCTGGCGGCCGGTTTTGTTGGCCATCACCGGCTTCGCCTTCGCCGTCCTGATCGGGCTGGCTCCCGCCACTGTGGCCCGGCGACGCCGCCTCCGCCGCCTGGCCAACGCCCGCACCACAGCGCCGCTCGCCGAACCGGAGACCGTGAAGGTCGCGGTGTGAACCACACCGAGGAACCAGCGCAGGCCACCATCGTCACGCCCGGCCCAGTGGCACCGGGCGCCCGCACCGCCGACCTGGCATCAGCCGAAGGACGCAACTCCGCCCGGCCGACCGGGACCTCGGCGTTCAGCTCAACTCGACCCCACCAGAAGGAACCCCCAGATGATCACCCCTAGCTCAGCGACCGCGGCGTCGCCACCCACCGAGCATCAGTCGGCCGCCACCCGCCGCATCGGGCTGCTGTTGTTCGACGACGTGGAGGAGCTCGACGCGGTAGGTCCGTGGGAGGTCCTCTCCTACTGGACCCGCCACCGCCCCGAGGACGGCTGGTCCATCTCGTGCCTGTCCCGGCACGGGGCGCCCGTCCTCGCCGCCAACGGTCTGACCCTCGCAGCGCACCACTCGATGAACAGCGCGCCGCCGTTGGACGTGCTCATCCACCCGGGCGGACAGGGCACCCGAGCGTTGATGCGGGACCCCGAGCACGTCGCCTGGGTCCGCCACCAGGCCGCCACCGTGCCCCTGATGGTCAGCGTCTGCACCGGTGCACTCGTCTACGCCGCGGCCGGCCTCCTCGCCGGACGGCCCGCGACGACCCACTGGGAGTCCCTCGAGTTGCTCTCCGGTCTGGACCCGACGATCCGGGTGCGCCCCGAGGTGCGTTTCGTCGACGACGGAGACGTCATCACCAGCGCAGGCGTCAGCGCCGGCATCGACATGGCCCTGTACCTGGTCGCCCGAATCGCCGGGGACGACCGGGCCCGTGAGGTTCGCCGCGCCATCCAGTACGACCCACAACCCCCAGTCTGAGGACCGCCGAATGATCAACAGCTGCACGGCCACCCAGCATCGACCACCGCGCCCGCACCCGGCAAGCAGGGAGACGACGACGTTCGCTGCTGTCTCGGTCTACGGCGTCCCCGGGTTGCGGCCGAGAAGTGTGTGCAACGAACGCGAACGGAGAGACGGCTCCCACCAGTCGGTGTCGGAAACCGCTGCTGCGGCGCCGGGAGCCCCGACGGCCGCGGCGCTGAACTCCGGTTCGTGTTCCTCGGACGTCACCGACGCGGCGGAACCGCAGGCCCTCGGGTCGCTCACGGCCACGCCGTGGTGACGGCGACAGCCCTCACCACGGTCCTGGCGTTGGGGCTGCTCACCGGGGCGGCGGTGTTCCAAGGCGCCCTGGCACTGGGCGTTCCGTGGGGGCACATGGCGTACGGCGGTCGCATTGCCCGCCCGGACGGCACCCTGCCGGTCCGGTACCGCGTCGCCAGCACGCTGACGCTCGTCTTTCTGGGCGCGGCCGCGTGGTCGGTCCTGGCCAAGCTGGAGCCAGCCCTGTGGATCTTCGCCGCGATCTTCGCTCTCAACACGATCGCGAACCTCAGTGGACGGCACCCCGTAGAACGTTGGGGCATGTCTGCGCTCACCCTGGGCCTCAGCGCCTGCTGCGCAACGTTCGCCCTCACATGACGCCAGCAGCGCGTCAACCCGAAGGTGCGCTGCGAGCGTCACGCACCATCGCTTGACGTCGCGGCCATGACCGCTCCGCCCCGGCTGGCGCCGTGGCTGGTCTCGTGCCGACACCCCGACGGGCTCTACCGGTTCCGCTGTCCGACGGGACTCCCCACCATCCGAACGGCAACACCATGATCGAAGTCCCGAATCTGAGCAAGCGGTGCGGCGACACGATGGCCGTCCACGACCTGTCCTTCACCGTCCGACCCGAGATGGTCACCGGGTTCCTCGGCCCGAACGGCGCCGGGAAACGGGTCGGCGGGTTCTCCCTCGGCATGGGACAGCGACTCGGCGCGGCAGCCGCTCCTCGGCAACCCGCAGACCATGGTGCTCAAACGACCCGTCAACGGCCTCGACCCCAACGGCGTCCGGGATGCGGACCAGGCTCCGAAACCGCGCCGCACGCGGCCACACCGTGTTCATCTCTACGCACGTGCTGAACGAAATGGCTAAGACCGCAACCCGTCTCGTCGTGATCACGCGGCGCGGCGCTGTACCTGACCGTCGCCGGACTCACCGCCACCGCACTCGGGGCGCCGCTGCGCAACACTGTTCGACGGCACCGATTCCAGAGCAACACCCGACGGAAGCGACGACACCAACCCGGCCAGCCGGCACCGGGCACACCCACCTCGAGACTCACAGACCGTTCCAGTGTGGCAACGCAGGTCTGGGTGGGGCTGCAGCCGCACGCGGTGGGCCCTTGACCGTGCGGTAGGCGCCGGGCCGGTGTCGTTCTCTCCTGGGCCCGTCGACGACGAGGCGGCAGATGCGTTCCTTGACCCAGGCGGCGCTGCGGCCCGTGAGCCGCCCGGGGCGTGCGCTGTCGTCCGGGTGCACCAGCTGGATGTGGCCGTCGTTCCTTCCCAGGCTCAGGCACTGCAGGAGGAAGCCGATCGAGATGGGGGCCGGCTCCTCGCCGCGGATCTGGTGCAGCACGGTCTGGGCCGCGTGCCCGCCCAGCGGCAGGGCCGCCGCGCAGGACATCCGAAGGTGCGCACCGACACTGTCAGGGGTCACGACCGCGTCGCCGGCGCCGACGATTCGGGGGTCATCGGTGTATCGCAGGGTCTCGTCCACGCAGAGCCGCCCGATCTGGTCGACGCTCAGGCCGCTGGCGCGCGCCAGGTCGGGTGCGGTGAAGGACAGCGCGATCAGACAGGAGTCGAAATCGACGGTGCGACCGTCGGAGAGGATCACCGACCGCTCGGTGATCCGGTCCGCGGTGGCGCCCTCGACGACGTGAACTCCCAGGCGGGTCAACGACCGGCGGATAGATGCGCGCGCCCGGGGTCGCATCTGCGTCGCGACAGGCCCGCTGGACAGCAGCGTCACCGCCACACCGGGCCGGTGCTCCGCGATCTCGGCGGCGGCTTCGATCCCCGTGAAGCCCCCGCCGACCACGACGACCCTGCTGCCGGCCGCCGAATTGGCGAGCTGCTGGGCCGCGGTCCGAGCGCCGTTCAGGTCTGCGAGCAAATGGGCATGTTCCCGCGCACCCGGGATCGGCGCTGCCGCCGCGCTGCCGGGTGCGTAGATCAGGAAGTCGTACCGCTCGGTGATGTCACCGGAAGCGGTGGCAACAGTCACCGTGCGGGTGTCGGGGTCGATGCGGCGCGCCGTCCCTACTTGCAGACGCACGTCGCGGTGCAGGATGTCCGCCAGCGGGATCAGGACTGATGCCCGCGTTCCGGCGGCCAGCTCGTGCAGGCGGATCCGTTCCACGAAGTCCGGCCGGGGGTTCACCACCGTGACCCTGACCCGCTCGGCTTCCACTCGACTCAACGAGGACAGCAGCCTGTTCGTGGCGATCACGCCGGCGTACCCGGCGCCGATGACCAGGACGGACAGCCCGTCCGGGCCGACTCCCCCGGCGGCCGATGCCGTCGTCATCCCGTCACCCCCGACCGGGCACGCCGCAGCAGCGCCGGCACGATCCGCCGGTGGAACGGCTTCACCACGGTGAAGTACGCCCGGCCGGTGGCGTTGTGCTGGTGCACGACGGTGGCGCACTGCAGGTCGTCACCGACGATGCGCAGGACGCCACGGAAGTCGAGGTGCTTGTCGTCTGCGCCGACGACGAGGGTGTCTCCGGTCCGTGTGAGCACCGTGAACGGATCGGTGTCCCTCGTTCTACCTGCGGTTTCCAGTCCCAGCCCCGCGCCACCCGGTTACGCACCGCCATCAGAGCTGCCGCCCACGGCGGGATGCCGGCGGTGCGAAGCGCCCGGTGCCAGTACTCGACGTCGCGGCTGGACCCGGGCGGCAGGCGCAGGGCGAACGTGTCGGTGAAGTCGACGCGGGGCAGCCCTGCCGAACGGATCAGCTCGGCCGGTGTTTGCACCTGGCGCACCTCGCCCAGGTCACCGCCTGCCCGGGCCGCGTGCGCAGCCGAACGCGCGACGAACACGGATCGGGCGCGCCGGCGGCCCGTTTCGTCCACCGTCACCATCTGCCGACCGGGCCGTGACCGTCGAGGGGCCACATGCTCGGTCGAACTGCGACGTGTCGTTCGTCACCAGCGCCCATTGCTCACTCTGCTTCCCGTACGCCACCGTATGGAGCGTTCCGTACGGTACCGTACGGAAATGCCAGCCCGCCGTCAACGTCTGTCCCGAGAGGCGTGGGCTGCGGCAGCGCTCAGGGCCCTCACCTCCGGGGGGGTAGCCGCAGTCGCCGTCGAGCCGCTCGCCGCCGTCCTCGGCACCACCAAGGGCAGCTTCTACTGGCACTTCTCCGACAGGGCGGAACTCGTCCGAGCCGCCCTGGAGCTGTGGGAGCTCCAGCAGACCAGCGCCGTGATTGATCAGCTGGGCACCGTGGAGGGTTCCCGCGAGCGGCTCCGGGTCCTGCTCACCCGCGTTCTCACTCAAGAGGGACCCGATCCGGTCGCCCAGATGTTCCGCGACATCGCCCACCCGGAGGTCGCTGCCGCTGTCCGCCGGGTCACATCCCGCCGCATCGACTTCGTCGCCAACGAGCTGGAGGCAACAGGCAAGCCCCGGGCAGAGGCCCGGCGTCGCGCGACCGTCGCGGTCGCGGCCTACGTCGGCTGGTGGCAGCTCAACGCCGTCGTGCCGGACGACGCTCCAGTGGGCCGCGACGGCCGCGAGTACGCCGAAGTACTGTGGCTCGTCTGCGAGGCCGCGCTGGCCTGACAGGTCCCCTCTGCCGGGCCCGACGACGAAGTTCTCCCTGGTGGGTGCCGGCGGGACGAGATCGCGCTGGAGAAGCGCCCTTCGCGCGCGACACGGTCGACAGGGGCGGCGTGGAGCTGTGCCGAGAGGGGCAGACGTCCCGGGTAGCCGACTGGACCACGTGCGCATTGCAGGTTATGCGAATGCGCAGTATATTGCTCATATGACTCAACTTCTCGCCCCTGTCACATTGCCCCCGTTCCACCTCGCGCTCCCCGTGCACGACATCGACGCGGCCCGCCGCTTCTACGGCGAGGTGCTGGGCTGCGGTCGTGGCCGCTCCGACTCGCGCTGGACCGATTGGGATCTCGCCGGCCACCAGGTCGTCACCCACCAGGTCGACGGGCACCGCGCCCCGGTGGCGGGCACCAATTTTGTCGACGGCCACGAGGTGCCAGTGCCGCACTTCGGGCTGGTCCTGACTGTGGACGACTTCCAGGCGCTGGCGCAGCGCCTCATCGCGGCGGGCACCGACTTCGTCATCGAGCCCTACGTTCGATTCGCCGGCGAACCCGGCGAGCAGTGGACCATGTTCTTCCTCGACCCGTCGGGAAACGCGCTGGAATTCAAGGCGTTTCGTGACCTGAACCAACTGTTCGCGGTCTGACCGCGCCACGGCGACAATCGTGAGCCACATGTCCGCCGACCGCGATGATCACACCGGAGCCGGTGAGCTGGACCAAGAGTTCTTGTCCGAGGTGGGTGCGCGGATCCGCGCCCGCCGCACCCAGCGTGGGTTGACCGTGCAACAGCTGGCCGATCTCGCCCAGCTCAGTCGTCGACTCCTGACCCAGGTCGAGCTCGGTCAGGCGAACCCGAGCCTGGTCACCATCACCCGCATCGCCCGGCAACTCGGAGCAGACACCACAGATCTCCTGGGCCCCCCGCCGGAGGAATCGGCCATCGAGACGCGCACCCCGGGCGGCCACATCCTGGTCTGGTCCACCGTATCCGGCAGCACGGCCCACCTCCTCATCGCCACCGCCGGTGCCCGTGTCGCCGACCTGTGGCGGTGGCGTCTGGTTCCGGGCGACGTCTACACTGCCCGACCCGACCCGACCGGCTCGCAGGAGCTGTTCCACGTACTGGCCGGCACGCTCGTCCTGACTGCCGACGATGAACAGGTGCACCTGCCCGCCGGGTCCTCCGCTCGGCTGCGCAGCGACCGGCCGTACTCCTACGCCGCCGCCTCCGACAGCCCAGCGGAGTTCGTCCGCGCCGTCGCCCTCACCCGCTGACCCACATCTGCCACACCCTCTGCTGCACTGCTCTTCTCACCGTCCACTCCGATCTCACGACAAGGCACCCATGACCGCTCAGACCGAACCAACCCACCGCGTCTTCCTGATCGGCGCCGCCGGCGGCGTCGGACGCCGCCTGACTGCCCTGTTGACCGCCGACGGCCACCGGGTGTCGGGCATGCACCGGACGGGTGGCCAGGACGACGTGATCCGCGCCGCCGGCGGCGACCCCGTGGTCGGTGATCTCATCTCCGACGGCGTCGATGTGCTGGCCTCCCGGATGGCCGGGCACGACGCGGTGGTGTTCAGCGCCGGCGCGCACGGCACCGGAGCCAATATGACCACCGCCATCGATGGACAAGGCCTCGTCAAAGCAGTCGACGCCGCCGGCAGAGCCGGTATCACCAGGTTCCTACTGGTCTCGGTGTTCATGGACGCACTCCGCGACGGCCCCCGATCGGACGGGTTCGAGCACTACATGGCGATCAAGCGCGCCGCCGACGTGCATCTCGCCGCCACCGACCTCGACTGGTTGATCATCCGACCCGGCACCCTCCTCGACGAGCCCGGCACCGGGCTCGTCACCGCCGGACCGGCCGTCACTTATGGCTCGATCAGCCGCGGCGACGTCGCCGAGTTCATCGCCGCCGCCCTGTTCGAGCCGGGATTGAACAGGACTGCCATCGAGATCACCTGCGGCGACCGGCCGATCCGCGCCGCCGTCGATCACCTTCGACACCGGCCCGGCAGGTCCTGACGCCGCGGCCCGCGACCGAGCCTCGTCGGCGGCGACCGGCTGATTCCGCCCGCCGAATCATCGCCAGCGCGTCGGGCCGCTCAACGGACACCCTGCCCGGGGTTCTCTCGGGTAGCAAGTTCGACGAGTTCCAGCAGGTGGCGGTAGGGCCGGCCGGTCGCACGGGTCATTCCGATTTCGCAGGTGCGGTTGACGGAGGCGTAGGCGTCGAACGAGCGGCCGTTGACTTCGGCGGCTTCGGCGCGGGTGGCGGAGGCGGTGAGTTCGGGGTGCAGCAGGCCGCGGTCCCCGGCGAATGCGCAGCATTGCCAGTCCTGGGGGACGACGACGTCGTCGGCGACTGCGCGCGCGAGCTGCAACACTGCGTCGTCGATCTGCAGCCGCCGGGAGGAGCAGGTGGGATGCAGTGCGAGTGATCCCTGCCTGCGGGTCACCGTCAGACCGGGCAGGATGTGGTGTGCGACGAACGGGACGGCGTCGAGCACCGTGATGTCCGGGCCTGCGGTGGCGAGAAGTCGCTCGAACCCTTCGGTGCAGGACGCTGCGTCGGTCACCACCGGCAGCCGGCCGCCGTCGGTGGCTGCTTCGAGCGTGGCCCGAACGCGGCGTTGCATGCTGTCGAAGCCGGTCCTCATGCCCTTGGAGGACCAGGGCGTTCCGCAGCAGAGGCCGGCTACGCCGTCAGGCGTGTGCAGTGTGATTCCCGCCCGGGCCGCGAGGGCGCGGACGGCTTCGAGAACTCCGGATCCGCCGTCTGCAGGGGCGAACAGGGTGTTCAGGCACGAGGGGACGTACACGGCATCGGCGATCGCGGTCGGGTCTGGTCGTCGACGTCGCCCACCCGCGGGTACGTCACGTCGCCACTGCGGCAGCAGGTCGTGGTCGACGACGGCACGAAATGCGTCGCCGACGCGTTCGACGATCGGCGCCGGGGCCATTGCCGCGACGTCCAAAGCCCGACTCATGACCGCGGTAACCGGGTCCCACGCCTTCGCGGCACCGGACCACAGCGCCCGCGACGGCCGTGTCGCCGCTTCGGCCCGGAGCCGTTTGGTGAGATCACCGGTATTGATGAGAACGGGACATGCGGTGGCGCACATACCGTCCACCGCGCAGGTGTCCACCGCGTCGTACTGGTACTCGGCCCGCAGAGTCGCGAGAAGACTGTGATCGCCGACCTTTTCAGCAGCGGCCATCTCACGTCGGAGCACGATTCGTTGCCGGGGTGTGGTTGTCAGGTCGCGGCTGGGGCACACCGGTTCGCAGTACCCGCATTCCACGCACCGGTCGACCTCCGGCTCCACGGTGTCCACGACCTTGAGATCGCGCAGATGCAGGGCGTCATCCTCGGTGAGGATGACGCCCGGGTTGAGGACGCCGGCTGGATCGCACAATCGCTTGAGTACGACCATGACGTCGTAGAGCTCGTCACCGTACTGTCGCCGGACGTAGGGGGCCATCACCCTGCCGGTGCCGTGTTCTGCCTTCAGCGTGCCCCCGCGGGTCAGGACGGCGTCGACGAGGTCCTCAGTGAACGCGGCGTAGCGGTCCGGCCGACCGGCCGTGAAGCGCTCGTTGAGCATGAAGTGCAGGTTGCCGTCCTTGGCGTGGCCGAAGATGACGCTGCGTTCGTAGCCGTGCCGGTCGAACAACGAGGCGAGGTCCACGCACAGCGAGGCGAGGTCAGCCACCGGTACCGCGACGTCCTCGAGCAGCGCGGTGGTTCCCGAGGGTCTGGCGCCGGCGACCGTGGCGTACAGCCCTTTGCGGATGTGCCACAGCGCTGCGCGCCCGGCGGGGTCGGCGCTGAGCTGGGCGGGTGTCGCTGTGGGGAGGTCGGCGAAGACCCGCCCGGCCGCCCGGGTCGCGTCGGCGAGCCGTTCGGTGTCGCTGTCCTGCCACTCGACCAGTAGGGCGGCGTGAGCTCGGACTTGGAGTGCCCGCAGCGCCGGATCTGCTGCCGGGTCGGTCTGGGCGACCCGCAGCGATTCAGCGTCGAGGAGTTCGATGGCGGCCGGTGATGCGTCGACCAAGGCCGACATCGAGGCCATCGCCTCGGCGAGCGACTCGAAGACGACGAGGCCGGTGGAGGCGAGCGGGTGCGCGGGCACGGTGCGGAAGGTCGCTTCGGCGATGAACGCCAGCGTTCCCTCGCTGCCCACCACCAGCGCGGTGAGTAGACGGGCGGGTGTGTCGTGGTCAAGGAAGGCGTTCAGTCCGTAGCCCATGGTGTTCTTCATCGAGAACTGATGTCGCAGGGTTGCAACGGATGCGGCGTTGGATCGGACACGGTCGCGCAGGCGTTCGAGCCCGGCGACCAGCACCGGCTCGGTGGCGGCCAGACGGGCGTCGGCGTCCGGGGCGCCGGTGTCGATGACGGTGCCGCTGGGCATCACCAGGACGGCGGATTCGAGCGTGGCGTAGGCGTTGAACCGGGTGCCGCAGGTCATTCCGGAGGAATTGTTGGCGACCACTCCCCCGACCGTGCACGCCGATTCGCTGGCCGGGTCGGGGCCGAGCTTGCGGCCGTACCCGGTCAGCCGGGCGTTCACCTGACGGAGCGTGACGCCGGGCTGGACGCGCACCCGCGCACCGTCGTCGAGCACTTGCACGTCGCGAAAGTGTCGCCGGGTGTCGACGAGCACACCGGCGGTACCGGCCTGCCCGGACAGGCTCGTGCCACCTGACCGGAAGGTCAGATGCGCACCCATCCGCCCGGCGGTCTGAAGCAGCGCGGCGACCTGTGCGGCGCCGTCGGGTACGACGACGGCTTGCGGGGTGAGGAGGTAGTGGGAGGCGTCGTGGGCGTAGCCGAGCCGGTCCGTTGCTCGGCTACGCACGGCGCCGGGGAGGGTTTCCTCGAGGGCGGCGAGCAGGGCGTCGTCGGGTGCGGCGAGCCGCGAGCCGGCGTCAGTGCGATTCACGCGACACCTGGTGGCCGCTCGAGCCGACAAGGAAATCGAGGTCGGCCCCGGTGTCGGCCTGCAGGACGTGGTCGACGTAGAGCCGCTCCCAGCCGCGCTTCGGGCTGGCGTAGGCGGCGGCGGCCTCGGCGCTCGGTCCGCGGGTGGCCAGTTCGTCGTCGGGCACGTCGAGGGTGAGGCGCCGGCCGGGCACGTCGAGTTCGATCCAGTCTCCGTTACGCACCAGTGACAGTGGGCCGCCGGCGGCGGCTTCCGGGGCGACGTGCAACACGACGGTGCCGTAGGCGGTTCCGCTCATGCGGCCGTCGCAGATGCGCACCACGTCACGGATCCCGGTGGCGAGCAGCTTCTTCGGCAGCGGCATGTTGGACACCTCCGGCATGCCCGGGTAACCCTTCGGCCCGCAGCCGCGGAGCACCATGACGGAATCAGCGTCGATGCCGAGGTCGGGATCGTCGATGCGGGCGTGGAAGTCCTCGATGCTGTCGAAGACCACGGCCCGCCCCCGGTGTCGTAGCAGATGGGCGGAGGCGGCCGCGGGTTTGATGACGGCTCCGTACGGGGCGAGATTGCCTCGGAGGACGGCGATCCCGCCCTCCGGCAGCATTGGCGCCGCGCGGGTCCGGATGACCTCGGGGTCCCACATGGTCGCGTCGTCGAGATAGTCGACCAGCGGTTTGCCGGTGACTGTGAGGGCCGTGGGGTCGAGCAGGTCGCGGACCTCGCGCAGGACGGCGAGGAACCCGCCGGCACGCTGTAGGTCGTCCATCAGGAAGCGGCCTGCCGGGGCCAGGTCGACGAGCAGCGGAACGCGGGATCCGATGCGGTCGAAATCGTCCAGGGTGAGGTCGATGCCCAGTCGGCCGGCGATGGCGAGCAGGTGCACGACGGCGTTGGTGGAGCCGCCGATGGCAGCCAGCGCGACGATCGCGTTGTGGAACGACGCTCGGGTGAGCAGGTCGCTGGGCCGTCGGCCCTCGGCGACGAGCTCCACGGCGAGACGCCCGGTGTTGTGAGCGGCCTCGAGGAGTCGGCTGTCCGGTGCGGGGGTCCCGGCGACACCGGGGATGACGGTTCCCAGGGCTTCGGCGAGCAGGCCCATGGTGGAGGCCGTGCCCATGGTGTTGCAGTGGCCCTTGCTGCGGATGGTTGACGACTCCGATGTGAGGAAATCAGCCTGTGAAAGCGTGCCCGCGCGGACCTCCTCGGACAGTCGCCACACATCGGTGCCGCACCCGAGCGGCACCCCGCGGAAGGTACCGGTGAGCATCGGACCACCGGGGATCACCACCGCCGGCAGATCCACCGACGCAGCCGCCATCAATAGCGAGGGGATGGTCTTGTCGCAACCTCCGAGCAGCACCACGCCGTCGATCGGGTTGGCTCGAAGCATCTCTTCGGTGGCCATCGCGGCCATGTTGCGCCACAGCATCGCGGTCGGCCGGACCTGGGTTTCGCCCAGCGACACGACCGGCAGCTCCAGCGGTATGCCGCCGGCCTCGTAGACGCCGTTGCGGACGGACGCGGCCACTTCGGTCAGGTGGCTGTTGCACGGCGTCAGATCGGAAGCGGTGTTGGCGATGGCGATCTGGGGCCTGCCGTCGAAGGCCGATCCGGGTACTCCCCGCCGCATCCACGCCCGGTGGATGTAGGCGTTGCGGTCCTGGCCGGAGTACCACGCGTCGCTGCGTAGCCGTGTTGCCATCGCTGATTCCGATCCTTAGAACGTCTTACCGGTGAATGGAATGTTGGCAGCGTAGCCGATGATATGAGTGCTGGGAAGGCCCGGAATGGGGGCGACTGCGGAGTTCGCTGAGACGACGCTCAGGAACTGTCCTTGCCGGAGACGATGGCGATGACCAGGTCGACCTGCCGTATCAATTCCGCCAGCGGGGTCCGGTATGCCAACGCCGAAACGCTTACCGCACCCTCATTACCGGCCGGCAGGGCGAGCTTCGCCGGCACCGCCACACAGTTGATGCCGAGCTCGTTCTCCTGGTCGTCAAGGGCGTAGCCCTGTCCACGGATGCTCGCAAGCTCCGCGACGAACGCCTCGGGGTCGACGATGGTGTGCGGAGTGCGGGCCGTGAGGACACGCCCGGCGAGCCACCGACGAACGGCGTCGTCGTCGACCAACCGGCGGGCCAGCAGCAACTTCCCCACACCGGTGCGGTAGGCGGGATTGCGACCGCCGATAGTCGAGGTGAGTCGAACTGCTCCGACCGGCGGGTCGACCTTCGCCCGGTACACGACCTCGTCACCGTCGAGAACGGCGTAGTGGGTGGTTTCGCCCATTCGCTCCGCGAGCGACCGCAGCGCGGGCAGTATCCGCACATTGTCGGGACGCGCGTCATGGTGGACGAAGGCCAACCGTAAGAACTCGTCACCGAGGGCGTAATGCCCCACACCCTGCTTAGCGGCCAGACCAGCCCGGACCAGTGATGCCAGCGCCCGATGCACCGTGGTCTTCGGACTGGCCACCACGCGGGCGAGCTCATCGAGGCCGACGCCACCCGGAAAGCCGGCCAGGGCGACCAGAACTGCCAGGACGCGGTCGGCCCCGACGACACGGTCGGCAGCGGGCCCGTCGGTTTGATCAGTCATGAGGCGCACTCTACGTCGATTCCGCAATTTGGAATGCTATGCCATCTGCCGTCCATACGGTACATTCATTGGGCGGAATGTCGTTCCGATAGTTGAAACCAGCACATGCGCAGTCCAGGTACGACGCTCCTGATCTGCTGTAGGCCGGCTCGGCCCGATCCGCTGTCGACCGACAGCGCCGACTTCTGGAGAACACGTGAAGCTGATGCGACTGGGCGCTCCCGGCGCCGAGAAACCCGCGGTGCGGATTGACGAGACGAGCTACATCGACGTCTCTGACGAGGTGAGCGACTTCGACGAGCGCTTCTTCGGATCCGGCGGGCTGGACCGGCTCCGCCCGTTGGTGGACACCCGCGCCGCGGCTGGTGAGATTCGACTTTTCGCCGGCGAACGTATCGGGGCGCCCATCGCGCGTCCTCACCAGATTGTGTGCATCGGGCTCAACTACTCCGACCACGCCGCCGAAACCGGCCAAGCAGTCCCGGTCGAGCCGATCCTGTTCACCAAATCACCCAACACGCTGATCGGTCCGTACGACGACGTCCGCCTTCCCCGCGGCGCGACGAAACCGGACTGGGAGGTGGAGCTGGGCATCGTGATCGGCCGGCGCACCAGCTACCTCGACTCGGTGGCGGACGCCCGTGACGCCGTGGCCGGGTTCCTGGTGGTCAACGACGTCAGCGAACGCGCGTTCCAACTGGAGCGGGGCGGCCAGTGGTCCAAGGGCAAGTCCGCCGAGACCTTCAATCCGGCGGGCCCGTGGCTGGCCACGAAAGACGAGATCACCGACGTCCTGGACCTGGACATGTGGCTGGACGTCAACGGGCGACGACGCCAGACCGGCTCCACGTCGACGATGATCTTCGATCCCTGGACGATCGTGCACTACCTGAGCCAGTTCATGGTGCTCGAGCCCGGCGACCTGATCAACACGGGCACTCCCCCCGGGGTCGGGATGGGCTCGACCCCGCCGGTGTGGCTGCAGGCCGACGACGTCATGGAGCTCGGCATCGCCGGGCTCGGCGACCAGCGCCAGCACGTGGTCGGGCCGCGCTGATGCGGGCCTTCGTCATCACTGCACCCGGCCACGGCGAGGTGCAGGACGTACCCGAGCCGGCCGCGGCGGCGGGGCAGGTCATCGTCGACGTCGAACGCGCCGGAGTCTGCGGTACCGACGCCGAGCTGTTCTCCGGGCAGATGGCCTACTTCGACACCGGGGAGGCGCAGTACCCGGTCCGGATCGGACACGAGTGGTGCGGGCGCGTCAGCTCCGTCGGTGACGGTGTCGACCCCGGCTGGGTCGGGCGACGCGTCACCGGCGACACCATGCTCGGGTGCGGTCACTGCGTGCGGTGCGCGTCGGGACGTCATCACCTCTGCGCCGACAGGTACGAGATCGGTGTCCGCAACGGCTGGCCCGGCGCGCTCGCCGAGCGGCTGCCCGTTCCCGTGACTGCCCTGGCGGCTCTGCCCGACGCCGTCGACGAGGCCCTGGGTGCGCTCATCGAACCCGGCGGCAACGCGCTGCGCAGCGTTCAGGGCGCCGCCCTGGACAGCGGCGACCGCGTCCTCGTTCTCGGCGCCGGCACCATCGGTCTGCTGGTCGCGCAGATGGCCCGCGCCGGCGGCGCCGACGTTCACCTTCTCGGCCGCAGCGACCGCTCGCGTCGGTTTGCGGCCTCGCTGGGCTTCGACAAGGTCTGGACCGCGGACTCCCTCGACCGCACACTGGTCTTCGACGCGGTCGTCGATGCGTCCAACGACGCCGGGATGCCCGCCCTGGCAACCGATCTCGTGACCCCCGGCGGCCGAGTCGTGCTCGTCGGGCTGTCCGGCGAGCCGAGCCTGGTCGACACCCGCCGCCTCGCCCTCAATGACGTCACCGCTGTCGGTGTCCTGGGTGCCTCCAGCGGCATCGAGGGCACCGTCGACCTGTACGCCCGCGGCGCCGTGGATCCGCGCCCGCTGGTCTCGGCCGTCGTGGGCCTGGACCAGGTGGCTGAGGTACTGGCCGGCGGTCGTCCCGACGGCGCCGGGCCCGGCCCGAAGATCCACGTCGACCCCCGCCTCTGACTCCCCGACCCGCCCACCGCCAAGGAGCTCCCCATGCACGCCCTCGTTCTTCAGGAATTCGGCACCATGACCGTGCAGGAGCGCCCGGATCCGGCCGCCGGCCCGGGTGAGGTCGTCGTACGCGTCCTGTCCACCGGCATCTGCGGATCTGATTTACACGGATACACCGGCCGCAACGGGCGACGCGTGCCGGGCCAGATCATGGGCCACGAGACCGTCGGAAGAGTGGCAGCCCTCGGCCCGGATGTCGACGGACCCCCTGTCGGCACACTGGTAACGGTCAACCCCGTCGTCGTTCCCGCGGCCGACGCGGCTGCCTGGGCTGGGCGTGAACACCACCACCCGGACAAGTACGTCATCGGCGTCCGACCGGATCTCGCCGCCGCGTTCGCCCAGTTGATCGTCGTCCCCGCCCGCAACATCGTGATGCTGCCCGACGCGATGCCGGTCGAGCACGGTGCGCTGGTGGAACCTGTGGCCGTCGCGGTTCACGCTCTGCGGCGCGTGGGCGCGGCCGGAGCCCGCACCGCCGTCGTCATCGGCGGTGGGCCGATCGGCCAGTCGCTGGTCCTCGCGCTCACTCGGGCCGGGGTGCCACGGGTGCTGGTCAGCGAGGTCGATCCGACGCGGCGGGATCTCCTGGTGCAGCTCGGTGCCACCGTGCTCGATCCGACCGCGGGGCCGATTCCCGAGCAGGTTCAGTCGGCGCTCGGTGAGCTTGCCGATGTCGCCTTCGACGCCGTGGGGCTGTCCCCCACCGTTGCGGACGCCCTGAGCTCCACCCGGCTGGGCGGCGAGTCTGTCTCGTCGGTATGGGGGCCCCACGGCTGGAGCTCGACGCTTTCACCGTGAGCACCATGGAACGTTCCGTCGTGGGCAGCTTCACCTACTCCGCCGACGACTTCCGTGACGCAGTCGACCTTGTCGCGGGCGCACCAGAAATAGCCTCTGCACTGATCAGCCGCGTAGTGGCCCTCAGTGACGCTCCGAACGTGTTCGCTGCCCTCGCCGCCGGTGACGGCACACCCGGGAAGGTGCTCGTCCGACTGACGGATGCTGACGTAGCTGCCGATCACCTCGTCCTTGACGGTGGCTTGAGAAGGTGTCACTTCGCGCTGTCGTCGGCGACGAGCGTGGTGTGAACGGGAGTGTCGAGACAGCGGTCGCTTCCCACCACACGCGTCGGCCCGGTCACCTCGATCGCGATGCGATACGGAAGGTCCGCTGCCGATGTGCCCACCATCAGCTCGACAAGACCGGCCTCGACGATGCGGCGAAGATCAGGTAGCGGGTAGGAGAACCGGTCCGCGTGGATGCTGAAGCTCACGTCGGCCCTTTGACCCGGCTGCAGGGAGACTCTCGCGAACCCGATGAGCTGTAGGAGAGGCCGAACAACCTGCGCCACCGGATCGCGCAGGTAGACCTGCACGACTTCGTCGCCGGACCTTGATCCGACGTTGCGGACCTGAACGGTCAGGGTGAGCCGGCCCCGGGTGGTAACGGAAGTAGTGCCGACGGTTGCCGCATCGAGCGCGAAGCGCGTGTAGGAACCTCCGTGGCCGAATGGGAACTGCGGTGACACCTGCAGCGCCGATACGAAACTGTCCTGGCCGCTGAGCTGTGGCTGCAGGTAGCTGCTGACTTGGGTGGCAGTCCGCGGAATCTGCACCGGAAGCCTGCCACCGGGATTCACCCGGCCCGAGAGAACCCCGGCCAGAGCGACTCCCCCTTCGACGCCGGGCAGGAAGCCTGGACCAGGCCCGCAGAGTGTTCCGCGATCCGGCCGAGCGCGTACGGCCGCCCGGACACGACGACGACGACGACCGGCGTGCCGGTGGCGAAAAGTGCTTCCAACAAGGCGCTTTGGACACCGGGCAGCTCGAGATCCTCGGCATCGCAGCCCTCGCCGGTCGAGCCTTTCCCGGACATTCCCGCACGGTCCCCGACGAAGGCCACGCAGACATCCGCTGACTCGGCTGCCTCGACAGCCTCGCGGAAACCGCCGCGATCGGATCCTAGAACGGCGCACCCCTGCGTGTAGCGGATCTCCGCCGTCGGGAGTTCAGCGCGCAGCGCTTCCAGCGGCGTCACGACCGGGATACCGAGCGGCAGCTGGGGATAGCGAGGAAGGACGTGATTGGGGAACGCGTAGCAGCCGAGAAGTGTGTTCGGGTCATCCGCGCAGGGGCCGACGACGCAGATTCGCCCCGGCGCGTTGCCGTCGGGGTCCAGCAGAGGCAACGAGGAGCCGACTTTCAGCAGCACCACGGACCGTTCCGCCAGTTCCCGCGCCACCTGTCGGTTCGCAGCAGAATCCAGGTCGCCTTCATGTTCCGGCGCAATGGAACTTTCGGGGGTCCACCCGTCATCCAGGAGGCCGAGT
>CAWGUZ010000013.1:0-21062 GCA_963825975.1 uncultured Actinomycetota bacterium | reverse complement strand
ACCCGTTCCCTGACCACCGGCAGAAGCGAAACCATCAACTACTGAATCACTTTCCCGGTCATCACACACACCGACCCGTGGCAGGACCAGGCTGTGACAACCCACCGCCCAGCCCCTTGCCCCACCTCGAAGGACAACGATGAACCCTTTCGTGCCGAGCCCCGCCGTACCGACCCGGGACGTCTCGAAGTTGCTGCTGGGCACCGCCCCGGACTCCTGGGGGGTGTGGTTCCCCACCGACCCGCACCAGGTGACCTGGCAGCAGTACCTGGACGACGCGGCCAACGCCGGCTACGTCTGGACCGAACTGGGACCCCAGGGTTTCCTGCCCCAGGACCCGGCGCAACTACGCGACGAACTCGATTCACGCGGGCTCAAGGTCTGCGGTGGAACGGTTTTCGCCGGCCTGCACAAGGGCCGCGAAGCACTCGACAAGGCCATCACCGAGTTCTCCCAGGAAGCCAGGCTGTTGGCCGAAGTCGGCGCCAAACACCTCGTGCACCTGCCCGAGCAGTACACCGACATGCACACCGGAGCAGCCACCCAAGGCGGTGACCTGGACCCCGAACAATGGTCCAACCTGATCACCGGCACCAACGAACTCGGCAAAGTGATCTACGAGAAGTACGGCGTCGAGCTGGTGTTCCACCCACATGCCGACACCCACGTCGACACCCAGGACCGGGTACTCCGATTCCTGGCCGAAACCGATCCCCGGTATGTCAATCTGTGCCTGGACACCGGACACATCGCTTACTGCGACGGCGACAACCTGGAAATCATCCGCCAGGCCCCCGAACGCATCACCTACGTACACCTGAAATTCGTCGACCCCCAGGTCCGCGAACGGGTCCGGGCGGAGAAGCTGTCCCTGGCCGAGGCGGTCCCGTTGGGCGTCATGGTCGAACCGCCCTATGGAGAACCAGCCGTGCCGCCACTGCTCGACGCCTTGGCCGGGCTGGACCGGGAGATCTTCACCATTCTGGAACAGGACCTCTACCCGGTCGCCCCGCACCTGCCGCTGGCCATCCAAGCCCGAGCCGCCGGCTACCTCACCGCCTGCGGACTCGGCCCCGTACGTCGCTGGCCCTACTGACACGCCCCCCGCAGCCGTGAACGATTCCTGATCCCGATCAGGAACCTCGAAGACGGGACCGACTTCGCCTACCTGGACGGCGTGAACGACACGCTGGTCCCCAACCCCACTCCGGTTCGGTGCTGTTGACCCGGACCGCCACCACACGACCCCGGCAAGATCGTGCTCGATCTGGCGGTAGCGGTCGCGATCGGTGGTGACTGCCTCGCCGACATTGCCACCATCCGCCGGCTCAGCCTTTCGTTCGAGGTCAGGCCGGGGCGGGCGCTCAGTGGGCGGCGGCGGCGATGATCCGCTGTCGGAGGTGCTCTTCCTTGGCGATGACGTCGTCGACGAGTCGGTGGGCGGTGGCGGCGGAGGCGCGGGGGATGATGGCGACGCCGTCGGCGTCGCCGACGATGATGTCGCCGGCGGAGACGACGACACCGCCGATGGCGACGGGCTCGCCGATGATGCCGGGGCCGTTCTTGAACGGCCCGGCGGGCGTGGTCGCCGCGGGCGAAGACGGCCAGGCCTTGCTTGGACAGGGTGTCCGCGTCTCGGATGGTTCCGTCCACGATGGCGCCGACAACGCCCTTGGCGACCATGATCTCGCCGATGAGGTCACCGATGAGAGCCCGGGTGAGGTCGCCCTGTCCGTTGATGACCAGCACGTCACCGGGTTGGGCGTCGTCCAGGGCCCGGTGGATGGCCAGGTTGTCGCCGGCCCGGGTGAGGATCGGGCAGGGCGTTGCCGACGAGCCGGGTCCGGCTGGTGAGGCAGCGGATGCCGCTGTCGAGGACGAGGAGCCGGTCGAAGACGTCGCCGACGTTGGCGGCGGGGCGGTGGCGTAGTGGCTCAGCAGGTCGGTGTCGTGTCGTGGCCACGGCGTCGGTCACGGTGATGTTGTCGGTCGGGGCGGTGATGAACATGGATGTCTCCTAGCTGGCGAGGAGAAGCGGTGGGAGTCGCGGCTGGCCGGCGCGGGCCGCTCGGGGCGGCCGCGATGCCGCGGTGGGAGTGCAAGCGGCCCGCGGGGGCGGCGTGTTCGGAGAATGGTGGTGGCGTGGCTCAGGTAGCGCGGGTCAGACGGTGGCGGGTTGGGCGACGTCGTTGAGGGCGTGGTTGGGACCTGTCCGGCGAGGCCTGCCGGATGCAGGTCAGCGCGGCGTTCCCGACGTTGCGCAGGGATTCGTGTGGTCTGCCCGGCGACGTGCGGGGTGACGATGATGTTGTCGTAGGCCTGCAGGGGAATCGTGTTGTGCGGCAACGGGTTCTTCATGTCGATGCTCTCGGCCTCGAGGACGTCCAGTGCCGCCCCGCCGAGGTGGCCGTTGATGCAGCGCGTCGACGAGGGCGGCTTCGTCGATGAGTCCGCCGCGGGCGGTGTTGATGAGCAGCGCTCCGGGCCGCATCCGGGCGATGGCGGCGGCGTCGATGACGTGGCGGGTGGCCGGAGTGAGGGGTACGTGCAGGCTGAGGACGTCGGCGATGGCGATCGAGTTCGTCGAAGTCGACCTTGCGCCCGCCGACCGCGGCGACCTGCGCGGCGTCGACGTAGGGGTCGGCGACGATGACGTCCATGCCGAAACCGCCGGCGATGCGAGCCACCCGGGCGCCGATGCTGCCGAGCCCGAAGAGGCCGAGGGTCTTCCCGGACAGTTCGATGCCGACCAGGCTCGTCCTTGGCCTCGGACCCACTGGCCGGCCCGGGTGGCGCCGGGCGGCCGGCACGACCTTGCGGGCCAGGGCCAGAGCGAGAGCGAAGACGTGCTCGGCGACGGCCTGGCTGTTCTGGCCGGGGGTGACGGTGACCCACACGCCGTGTTCGGTGGCGGCGGCGATGTCGACGTTGTCGCTGCCGACGCCGTGGCGGGCGATGATCTTCAGGTTCGGGGACGCGGCGATCATGTCGGCGGTGAAGGTTTCGCCGCGCAGCATCACCGCGTCGACGTCGGCGCAGATCGTCCTGGTAGCGCACGGCCTGTCGGCCCGTATCCGAGGTACAGCCGGCCGACGGCGGCGAGGTCGTCGAGGACGTCTGGGGTGGATGGGGTCGGAGACGTAGATGGAGGTCATCGTGGCGTCTGCTCATCGGTAGAGGTGGGTGGCGGTGGTCGGGTTGCGGCGGACGAGCACCGAGATGACGGTCAGGCCGAGGACGCCGGCGAGGACGAGGATGTAGGCGGGGATGAAGGTGCTGCCGGTCACGCCGATCAGCCAGGTGGCCAGGTATGGCCCGCCGCCGCCGCCGATGACAGCGCCGACGCTGTGCCCGAAGGCGACGCCGGTGTGGCGGACCTCGACGGGGAAGAACTCGGGGATGCTCGAGTAGGTGCCGGCCTGGCACAGCGCGTAGGGGATCATGCCGAACGCGAGGCCGAGCATCGCCAGGCCCACGGAGTTCTGGTTCATCAGGATGAACGACGGGATGGTGATGACGATGTAGGCGAGGTAGGAGTAGGTGAGCAGTCGTTTCGCGCCGATCCGGGTGCCGAGCAGCCCGGCCATGGGGATCAGCACGGCGGCGAGGAGGACCGCGACGAGGACGATGGTGGACGCGGCGCCCTTGGTGAAGCCCAGGATGCTGGAGAAGTACACGGCGACGAACACGGTGCCGACGTAGGTGCCGATGTTCTGCACCAGCGAGATGCAGATGACCTTGGCCAGCGGGGCCTTGTAGTCGCGGAACACCTCGGTGATCGGCTTGTCGGTGCTCTTGTGCTCGGCCTTGGCAGCGACATACTCGGGGCTGTCCTCGACGCTGAGCCGCATGTAGAGGCACAGCACACCCAGCGGCAGCGCCAGCAGGAACGGGATACGCCAACCCCAGGACTCCATCTCCGGCCCGGACAGCAGGCTCGCCGAGAGTGCCGCGATACCGGCGGCTGCGCCCTTGCCGAGCTGAGCCACACCGGGGATGAAGGAGATGTAGAACGGCCGCCGGTTCGCCGGCGCCCATTCGCGGATGTAGCTTGCTGCACCGCCGATCTCACCGCCGGTGGAGAAGCCCTGCAACATCCGCATCAGGACCAGCAGGATCGGCGCCCACACGCCGATGACGTCGTAACCGGGCAGCAGTCCGGTCACGGTGGCCGCCACCCCCATCAGGGAGATGCTGGCGATCAGGCTCAGCCGGCGGCCCTTCCGGTCGCCGAGCCAGCCGAAGAACATCGCACCGAGCGGCCGGACCAGGAACGCCGACCCGAAGACCAGCAGGGTGTTCAGCAGGGCGACGGTCGGGTCTTCGCTGGGGAAGAACACGGTGGCCAGCGTCGCGGCGACGTATCCGTAGACGCTGAAGTCGTAGTACTCGATGGCGGTGCCGAAAACCGCGACACCGGTGGCCTTCTTGGCCTTCTTCAGGCGCTCCGGTGAGGGCGGGTGCTCCTCGAGGGCGACAGCGGACGACATGACTCTCCTTTGGGTCACAGCGGGGGTTACTGTAAAAACTGGGACAGCTGTCTCAGTTGTTGCTGATGACGGTAAGGTCAGGCGTCGATCGCGCTGTCAAGAGTCAACGGATCCTGCGGTCGCCCTCGGAGACATCAGCCGGACCGGACAGCAGCCGGACAGGGAACGAGGAGTCGAGCGGTGACCGTGGACCAGTCGTGCCGACCGGCACGACGTTGTCGCCGGCAACGATCGCGCCCTGGACGTTCTCGACGCACTGGTCAGCCGGACGGATGCCGAACCGTGGGGTGTGCGCGAGCTGGCCGCCGAGGTCGGCGCCAGCCGCAGCACGGTCAACCGCGTGCTGCAGGGTCTGGCCGCCCGTGGGCTGGCCCGGTGCCGACAGCAACGGCGCCTACACCGTCGGCCCGCGGCTGCGCGTGCTCGCGCACGCGCTGTACGACGGCACACCCGGCCCTCGGGGGGCCCGCAGGCCATCATCGAGCGGCTGGCGTCGGCATGCGACGCCACTGTGATGGTGGTGCTGCAGAGCCCCGACCTAGCGACAGCTTTCGTGGCTCGTGGTGCACGACCGACCCGGCCCGGTTCGCTACCACCTGGTCCCCGGAATGGCCCTGCCCCTGCACGCCGGCGCCGCCGGCCGCGCCATCCTGTGCGAAGTCGGCACCGACGTCCTGGACGGCAGCGAACTGCAGACATTCAGCCCGAGACACCGTCACCGACCGCGCGAACTGGAGCCGCCGTCAGTGATGGGCGACGGCAGGGTTTCGTCACCAGCGTCGGGCAACACATCCCGCTCGCCGCCGGCGTCGCGGCTCCCGTTCCGGCTCAGTTCAGGGCTCGTCGGCGCGATCTCGGTGACCCGGTCCAAGTACGAGACCACCGAGCCGACCTCCTCGGCTTACGGCCCGCTGGTCGTCTCGGCCGTCACAGGCCTGGCCGACCGCGCATCCACCGCGCCACCGAACCGCCGTCGCAACGCGCCGCGACCCCGCCGGCCCGCGGTCGGTGGGTCCGCGCTCACCCGGGTCGAGCGGCTCCTCACCGCACTGGCCGCCCACCCGCACGGGTGCGCGCGTCTGGCAGACAATTCGCCGCGACTCATCGGCGCCGCAGGCCCCACCGCAGAACGGCTCCGCGCCACCGCGCTCCTCGCCGGCCTGACCGTCGAGCCCACCGCGACACGGCTGGAGCCCAGGCCCACTGCTGCTCCGATGGGCGACCCTCGTCGCCCCCGACCTTCGACCTCGTCGACCTTGTCCAGCCCGAGATCGAAGCCCTGGCGCAGGGATACCGGCGAAACCGTGGGTTTCGTCGAGTACGACCCGGCGACCGCCACCGCGGTCATGGCCGCGGTGGCGTGGGGCAGCACCCCGCTCAAATACGGGCTCGGCACCGGAGTCGGAGATCCCGCTGTTCGCCGGCGCCGCCGGCAAAGCCATCCTGGCGTTCTGCGACCGCGAGGTCGTCGACCGGCAGCAGATCGTCGCGCTCAACCCCAACACCGTCCGCAGCCTCGACGAACTCCGCCCCCAACTCGACGCAGATCCGACAAGGAGGCTGGGCCACCGGCAACGGCGAACGCATCCCCGACGCCTTCGGAGTCGCCGCACCCATCTTCACCAACGGCCACGTCAGCGGATCCGTCACCATCTCCATCCCGAGCTACCGTGCCGCCGACGTCGACCAGCCCGCGCTCACGGCGGCGCTCACCCACGCAACCAGTGCCATCACCAATACCCTGTCGATTCGGTGAAGCGTGTCAGTCGGGTCCAGCGCTCCGATGGTGCCACGCGGCGACACCCCGAAGCTGGACCGGAAGGCCAGGGCCGCCCGGGATGTGGATCGACACCCGCGGTGCCGCTCCGGTCAGCGCGTTGACCTGCGCTGCGTCGGCCAACTTTTCGAACGGGTCACGCGGCATGCCGCGGGTGGAGAACACTTCGAACCGGGTACCAAAGTTCCGTACGCCCACGACGGAACTTCGATTCCGAACGTGTCCAGAGCGGCCAGTGAACTGTTGAAGCCATTATTGTCCGTCGGGAAGAGGCTCCGAAACGGAGGGCGTGCGGAAACGGACAAGGGTGAACAGCGCTACGGTGGCGCACGCCCCGGTGATCCCCATGGCGACACCCAATGGAGCGGCGTCGCCAATACCGACGGCCCCGACAATGGGCGACGCGATACCGGCCAAACCGAAATTTGCGGCCCCCAGCAATGCGGCTGATGTACCGGCGGTCTCCCTGTGGCGGGAAAGACCTATGACCTGCAAAGCGGGAACGGAGCTATCCGGCGCACAGCATGAATACGGCGCTCGCAGAGGCGATGCCGATGACGCCCCAGCCAAGACTTTCCACCAGCACGACGGAGAACCCGGAGACCGCAAGTGCGGGAAGGGTCACCCGTAACAACAGGGCGGGTTGTACCCGCCGTAGAACTACCGCCATCAGCTGGGTGCCGACGACGAAGCAGATCGCATTGACCACGAATGTGATGCTGTAACCCTGCGGGCTCAACCCGTACGTCTGCTGCAGGACGAACGACGACGACGACATGTAGGCGAAGACGCCCGAAACGATCATGCCGCCGATCAGCCCGACGCCGACGAATGTCCGGTCGCTCAGCATAGACCGGTACCGGCCGCCCAACCCGCGGAAGGAGGGCACCCGACGCTCCGCCGGCAGCGTCTCCGGCAGCACAAACGTAGCGACGGCGAACACCAGGAGGCCGTAGCCGGCGACTACTGCGAACAACCCGCGCCAACTGACGAGTTGAACCAGCTGAGCACCCACCACCGGCGCGACGACGGGGCCAAGCCCCCGATCAATGCCAGCCGCGACAGCACCCGAACGAACGTCGAGCCATGGAAGAGATCCCGGACCATGGCTACGGCGACCACACCTGACCCGGCCGCACCCATTCCCTGGAGCACCCGGAAGATCAGCAGCCACCCGATTTCGGGGGCCGCGGCCACGCCGATACTTGCGGCAACGTGGAGTGCCGTCGCCAACAGTAACGGCCGACGCCGTCCGAAAGTGTCACTCAGCTGACCGACGATGAGTTGCCCCAACGCGAACCCCAACGTGGTGGCGGTCAACGTCAGTTGAACGGCCGCTGCGGTAGTATCGAAATCGGCCTGAATCGACGGAAATGCCGACAGGTACAAGTCGACGGTGCACGGCCCGAGACCGACCAATAGACACAATGATGACGTCAGGACAAAGCGACGGTGGACGGGACGGGGCGTGAACGCAGTATTTTCATACATGGCGTACCTAATGATGGCCTTCGAACCGGGGGACGGGTATCCCCGGCGCCATCGTTGACCGGTCCCTGAATGAAGTGTAGGGACGGTTGAGCACCAGGCGCCAGGGCGGGTCGGTCCGCTGTGCGTGATCTTGTTCTCATCGACGGCGTTCGGCAACGGCATTGCAACCAGCCGCAATCTGACCCTTTCCGGAGCCCGCGGATTGTCCGCCCTCGTCGCATAGGCACCTGTCGGCATTGGTTCATCTCCTTCCTGTGTCATCCATCTGTGCGCGCCGGAGCGACTCTCAGGGTGCGATCAGTGCCGGTCGTGTCGCCGCGGGTTCGAGTGGTCGGCGTGGACAGGAACGCGCGGTCCGCGCCGGCCAGCTGCGAGTGGCTCGCCGGTGACGGCGAAAACACCGCTCGCGGCGTGGTCATCGGAGTCGAACCCGACGAACACGTCGACGCGGGCAGGTTCGACGGCGACCTCCCGGTCAATGTTGGTATAGGCGAGCTGGGAGGCCTCGACCTGGAACGTGACGCGGGTTGACTCCCCGGCGGCCAACTCGACCCGGGCAAAACCGGCGAGTTGTTGCGCGGGCCGGGTGACCCCCAGCGTGTTCACCCGCAGGTACAGCTGGACGAGGGCGGCACCGGTGCGTTCGCCGGTGTTACCGATGGTGACTCGAATGCGGGCGGTGCCGTGGGTGTCGATGTCGGGGCCGCAGTCCAGATCGGACACGGCGAATTCGGTGTAGCTGAGGCCGTGTGCGAACGGCCACAGCGGTGTCGCCTCCATGTCCAGGTAGTGCCGATTCGACATTGGGCGGCAGTGGGTTTCGGTGTCCCGAACCAGCCTTCTGGTGGTGGTAGAGCGGCAGTTGGCCGCTGTGCCGGGGGTAGCTGTACGGCAGCTTGCCGGAGGGGTTGACCACGCCGAAGACCACCTCGGCGAGGGAGCGATTGCCACAGGGCCCCGCGTAAGGGCCGATCACGATGGCGGCGGCGTCCCGGATCGCCTGAGGTAGCGCGTAGGCCCGGCCCTGTACGAGGACGACGACGATGGGTGTTCCCGTGGCGGCAACCGCCTCGGCGAGGCGCACCTGCGCCGCAGGCAACGCGATGTCAGCCGTGTCGCTGGCTTCACCTTCGGTGCGCTCACCGGCGAACCACAGGCTCGCCCCGCCCACCGCCAGCAGCACGACATCAGCTGACCGGGCGGCCTTTGCAGCGCGTTCGAGGGCAGCGGCATCGAGATCGGCGGTCACCGTGCAGCCCGGCTCGACGGACACAGCTCGGGCATGTTCGGCAACCTCCGCGGCCAGGGACCGGGCCCCATAGCGGTGCTGCACCAGGCTTGGTCCGTCCTGAGGTGTGAAGAGAGCTTGATGCCATGCGGTCACGGTGTCTTCGGCGCCGTTCATCGTGCCCAGTTCCCCGCGCATGATCGCGTCGCTGGCTTCCCGCCACGACGCGTAGGTGTACGTGGGGAACTGCAGGGTCGGGGCGTCCGCGTGCGGGCCTACGACCGCGATGTCGAGGCCACCGGCGAGCGGCAGGATGCCGTTGTTCTGAGCGAGCACCACAGACCGGCGGGCCAGTTCCAGAGACAGGTCGGCACCCTCGACAGCGCTCGCCCTGATGTCGATCCGCTCGGTGGGGTAGGGCTTCTCAAACAGTCCGACGTCGAATTTCGCTCGCAGGACCCGCCACACGCACAGGTCGAGGTCGCCCACATCGACGGCTCCGCCGTCCACTTCTGCAGCGAGTACATCTCCGTAGCCGTACGGGGTCGGCAGCTCCACGTCGAGCCCGGCCCGGATCGCCATCCGGCCGGCGGCGGCCGCATCAGGCGCCACGCGCTGCCGGCCGACCAACTGATTCAGGGTGGAGTAATCGGATGAGACGAACCCGTCGAAGCCCAAGGTGTCCCGCAGCAGGTCCTGGAGCACCTCACGGGAAGCGCCGGCGGGGATACCATCGACGTCGGCGTAGGAGTTCATGACCGACCGCAGCCCCGCAAGGTGGACTGCGGCCTCGAAGGGGTACGCGAACAGATCCCGGGTCCGGCGGGCGCCGGCCTCGAACGCGGAGGTGTTCAGCCCGCCGGGCGGGGCCGCGTATCCGAGGAAGTGTTTGCCGGTGGCGATGACGCCATTCGCGAGGTCGGCTCCTTGGAGGCCGCGAACGTAGGCCACGCCGAGGGCCGCCGCGAGATACGGATCCTCTCCGAACGTCTCGTGAAAACGTCCCCACCGCGGATCCAGGGCAACGTCGAGTACAGGCGACAGCGCATGCATCATTCCGGTTCTGCGCATCTGCCGTCGGATCAGATCGGACATCTGCTCGACGAGTTCGGGGCTCCACGTGGCTGCCAACCCGGTCCCGGAAGGGAAGACCATGTGGCCGCCGTTGAGGAACCCGCTGAGGGCCTCGGCATGGAACAGTGCGGGCACGGCGAGACGCCCGCGGGTCATCAGCCGGTGTTGGATCGCGCCGACCATGTCGGCGAGCTGAGCGGGGTCGTCGAGGATGAGCTGCGCGACGTGCCCCGGGGGTGTCCGCAGCACGTCGCCGGCGCCGGGTGCGTCGGTGCCGTCAGCGTTGACCAACGACCACGCCATCCGTGATGTGAGCTGATGACATTTCTCCGCTGTGGTCATCTCGTGCAGGAGTAGTGACGCTCGTTGCTCGGCGGGCAGTTGGTCGTCGTGCCAGGTGCCGGTGTTGGTGGTCATGGGCCATTCTCGATTCGCAGTGTTGTCCCGGACACCGGGGTGTGCCGTCGAGCAGCGGCCGGGTCTGTCGGTCGCTCGGGTGGCCGATTCGGTCGGACCGGATCATTGCCGCCGACAGCGCGTCGTGCCGTGCCACTCGGCTGCTGCAGCGGTCGTCATCCGAAGGAAGGACGAACACCAGCGTCGGCGCCGCGCGGTGCGGTCAGCGATCCGGCACGGCTGCCGCGCTGTGGTCGAGCGTGCAGGATGTCAGCGAGGAGGGAGGTGCCGATCCAGGAAGTTCCGTATCGCCACCACCAGCTCGTCATCCTCCGGAGCCCCGCCGAACCCGGAGTGGGGTCTGCCCTCGAAGACATGGAGCTCCGCCGGCGACTCCGGCATCCTGCAACCGCCGGTGCAGGCGAACGGCGTTGGACAGGAACAGGTCCCTGGTCCCCGACTGGACGAAAACCGTTGGCAGACCGGTGAAGTCGCCGAACAGCGGCGAGACTCCGGGATGGTCCAGCGGGAGGTCCCCGGCGTACAGTTCGTTGACCTCTCGGAGGCTGGACAGGGTGGGATCCAGGCCGGCCAAGGTCGTGAATGAATCGCCGGACTCGGTGAGGTCGACCTCGGGGCTGAGCAACACCATCGCAGTGGGCATCGGCAGGCCCTCCGCCCGCGCCTGGAGCACGGTGGCGAGCGCGACGTTTCCGCCCGCGGAGGTCCCGTACACCACCACCTTCGTTGTCGGCTGCTCGGTCACGAGGGCCCGGTAGGCGGCCAGCCCGTCAGCAACCCCCGCGGGGTACGGGTACTGCGGTGGCATCCGGTAATCCACCGCCCACGTCCGTCGTCGACACACAGCAGCTTCGATGCGCGACAGATACTCGACGAGGTGCCCCCCGAGGAAGATCAGGCCACCGCCGTGAAACGCCAGGACCGTGGCGTCCGTCGGCACGTCGGAAGCGACGGGCGACGAGATGTAGACATCGGCTGCGCCGATACGGCGGCGTGCGGTCGGTCCGGCCGGCGCAGCCAGCGGCAGGTCGAGTCCGGCCTGGGTGTCGAACTCTTCGACCAGGCGCTCCCAACCGGCGCGGTCGGTGCGCGCGGGATACCGGGTGACGGGTGGCGTCCCGGCCAGTTGGGCTCGTGCGCGAGGGCTCAGATGAGCCAGCGGGGTCGTCGGCTCAGGCATTGACGGCCTTCCCTGTGGTCCCCGAACCGAGGCCGGCGGTCACGACGACCTCGGACAGGAAGGACCGTTCCGCACTGGACAGCACCCGGGTGTCACCGGTGACCTCGAAGGTCCCTTCCAGCCGCCGGTCGTGAGCGTCCAGACCGAGGAACAGGTCGACCGCCGCCGGTTCCACCGCGAAGTCCCGCGCCAGGTTGGTGTATCCCAGCTGCGCGGCGGCCACCCGGAAGGTGATGCGAGACGACGCGCCCGGCTCGAGCTCGACACGGACGAACCCACCCAGTTGTTGAGCAGGTCGGGTCACGCCGCCCGTGGTGTTGATGCGTAGGTACAGCTGGACCACGGTGGCTCCGGAACGATTCCCGGTGTTGCTCAGCGTTGCGGAAATGCTTGCGGTGCCGTGCGTGTCGATCGATGGGTCGACGACCAGATCGGACAGGTCGAACGTCGTGTAGCTCAGTCCGTGACCGAAGGGGTACAGCGGGGTGGCAGCCATGTCGAGGTAGTGCCGATCGACGCCCGGCGGCAAGGACATGCGGTAACCGGAGCCGGCCTTCTGATGGTGGTACACCGGCACCTGGCCGGTGTGGCGGGGAAGGCTGTACGGCAGCTTGCCGCTCGGGTTGGTGATCCCGAAGAGGACCTCCGCAACGCCCTGCGGGCCGCGGGCGCCGCAGTAGGAGGTGATCACGATCGCGTGAACGGCCTGCAGGCTCCTCGGCAACGTGTACGCGCGACCCTGTACCAGCACCAACACCACCGGGGTGCCGGTGGCGATCACCGCCTCGGCCAGCCGGACCTGGGCGGCGGGCAGCTCGATGTCAGCGGTGTCGCTCGCTTCGCCTTCGGTCCGCTCGCCGCCGAACCACAGGCTCGCCCCGCCCAGCGCGAGCACGGCGACGTCGGCTTGCCGAGCTGCCGCGACCGCGGCGTCGAACTCGTCGGTGCCGAGGTCCATGGTGAGCGTGCTCCCGGGAGCAGAGCTCACCGAGCGCGCGTGGCGGGCGATCTCCTCGACCAGCGACGTGGCTCCCTGCTGATCACGGACGAGCGCCTCGGTGGTCGTCGGCGGGAAGACGGAGCTGTTGAAGCCGGCCATGCCTCCGTCCACCCCCACGTTGTTGCCCAGGCCGCCGGACGACATGAACAGGGTCATCTCGCGGAATGCGGGGAACGTGTAGGTGGGGAACTGGAGCGCGACCGCATCGGCATGCGGGCCGATCAAGGCGATGTCCACTGCTCCGGGGGCCAGCGGCAGAATGCCGTCGTTGGCGGCCAGCACCACCGAGCGGCGGGCCAGCTCGGCCGACACCTCGTGCCCCTCGTCGGCCACCGCGGTGACGTCGATCCTCTCGGCCGGGTAAGGGTTCTCGAAGAGACCCAGCTCGAACTTGGCTCGAAGGACGCGCCGCACCGACGTCTCGAGGTGGGCGATGTCGACCGCGCCGCGCTCGATCTCCGCCGCCAATACATCCCCGTAGCCGTAGGCCATCGGATTCTCCGTGTCCAGGCCCGCTGCGATCGCGAGCCGCCCCGCCTCCGCGGGGTCCCGGGCCACCCGCTGCCGGTCGACGAAGTGATCCAGAGTGGTGTAGTCCGACGTCACGAATCCCTGGAACCCGAGGGTCCCGCGCAGCAGATCGGTCAGGATCTCCCTCGAGGCTCCGACCGGGACACCGTCCAGATCGGAATAGGAGTTCATCACCGACCGGAGGTCGGCCAGCTGAATGGCCGCTTCGAACGGAAACGCGAACGTGTCGCGCAGTACCCGCTCGCCCAGCTCCACCGCAGACAGGTTGATGCCGCCCTGCGGCAGGCCGTACCCGACGAAATGTTTGGCCGTGGCGATCACGCCGTCGACCAACGCAGGCCCTTGCAGGCCGCGGGTGTAGGCCACGGCGAGGGCGGCCGCCAGGTAGGGGTCTTCGCCATAGGTCTCGTGGGTTCGCCCCCACCGCGGGTCCAGCGCGACATCCATGTTGGGCGACAGTGCCTGCCGGATCCCGGTTCGCTTCATCTGGTGCCTGATGACCTCGGCCATCTCCTGCACCAGGTCGGCGCTCCAGGTCGCCGCGAGGCCGATTGCGGTGGGAAACACGACATGACCACCGGCCATGAACCCGTTGAGAGCTTCGGCGTGGAACAGCAGGGGGATGCCCAGACGTGTCCTGGTCACGGCCGTGTGCTGGACACGGCCCACGATACCGGCGAGGCTCGCCGGGTCGTCAGTGGCGAAGTTGCACACGTGGCCCGGGGCTTTGGCCAGCAGATCGTCGACTCCGTCCGGATCGGAGCCATCGACGCGCTTCAGCCACCACGGCGGAACGGCCGCCAACTGGTGGCACTTCTCCACCGTCGTCATGGCTCGTGCGAGCAGATCGGCTCGTTCGTCGAGCGACAACCGGGGGTCGAGATGGTCTGTCTGATGGGTCACGATGAGTCTTCCTTCTGGGTCGGGGACCGGTCGTTCGAGCGGCTGGTGCGTGGTCGGCGGGGCGGAGACAGCTGCAGCGTCAGCGCCGACGTCGTTTGTCGAAGATCTGGGACACACCTTGAACGGCACGGTGATCCCACTTCCATGTGCGCCCCAGGGCGCAGGTCCAGGGCGGACGCGCACTGCGCCCCTGGTCGTGACGATGGCGGTGGGCCGGTAGGATCTCGGTCCATCGGCCGAACCGAGGATCCGGACACTCAGCTGTGTCGCCTGACGTCGGGCGATCGGGGTGCGGGCACGGATCCGACGAGTTGATGGCGTCCCCCGGTCAACTGGTGGTCGAGCGACCCCGGGGATGTCGATGTCACCGAGCATCCCGTCCGGCAGATCCAGGTCGACCACGAGCCGCCCCGAACTGCTCGCCGTCCATGCCACCCGAAGCACTCCCCGCGGTGTCTCCAGGGTGGTGGTGGCCGAGGTGATGCCGCCGCCCGGTCGGGGCGCGATGCGCACCCTCCGACAACCGGGCGCCGCAAGCCGCACGCCGCCGATGGTGCGGTGCATCCAGTCCGCGACCGCTCCGAGGGCGTAGTGATTGAAGCTCGTCATCTCCCCGGGGTTGACGGTGCCGTCCGGGAGGATCGAATCCCAGCGTTCCCAGATGGTGGTCGCCCCCATCGTGACCGGGTAGAGCCAGGACGGGCATTCCCGCTGCAGCAGCAGCTGGTAGGCATCGTCCAGATGACCGGTTTCGGTCAGGGCGTCGAGGACGTAGGCGGTTCCGGCGAATCCGGTGGCGATGTGATGCCCGGATTCCCGGACCAGCTGGACCAACCGGTCACCGGCAGCAGTTCGGCTCCGGTCGTCGAGAAGTCCGAACACGATGGCCAGGGTGTACGCCGTCTGAGTGCCGCTGCGGACGGTGCCGTCGGCGCCGACGTAGTGCCGGTTGAAGGCAGCTCGGGTGTTGGTGGCGAGCGCGGCGAACCGCCGCTCATCCTCGGCGCGCCCGAGGAGGTGGGCGGCTTCGGCCACCAGGCACGCCGTGCGGTACAACGAAGCCGTGGCGACCACGCCAGGGTGGGTCTCGGCGAGGTCCGGCCGGTCCGGCGGTGCGTTCGGGTCCAGCCAATCGCCGAACTGGAACCCGGTGTCCCACAACCCCGTGTCCGACAGCAGCGTGATCACGTGGTCCACGTGGGCGGCCATCGAATCGAATGTCTCCGACAGCACCGCGAGGTCTCCGTAGGCCTCCCAGAGGGCCCAGGGCACCCAGACGGCGGCATCGCCCCAGATCGCGGTGGTCTCGGGCGTCAGGAAGAAGGAGGGCAGCCAGGTGTGGGCGAGGATGTCAGGGACCACCCAGGGAACTCGGCCGCCGGCTGCTTGCTGCTCGGCGCGTAGATCTGCCAACCAATCACGCAGGAAGCCGTCGACGTCGTACAGGAACGCCGCGGTGGGGGCGAACACCGCGATGTCTCCGGTCCAGCCCAGCCTCTCGTCCCGCTGCGGGCAATCCGTGGGCACGTCGAGGAAATTGCCCTTGAGTCCCCACACCACGTTGCGGTGCAGTTGGTTCAACTCAGGGTCGGAGCACTCGAACGTGCCGGTGCGACGGAGGTCGGAATGCACCACCACGGCCACGACGGAGTCCGGTGAGAGCTCGCCCGGCCATCCCTCGACGTCGATGTAGCGGAATCCGTGGAATGTGAGGGTCGGCTCGAAGTGATCGTCCCGGCCCGACAGGACGATCCGGTCCGTCGCCTCAGCCGTTCGTAGCGGTCGGGTGCCGAGTTCGCCGTTCTCGAGGACCTCGGCGTGTCGGACGGTGATCGTCGTTCCGCGCTTCGCCGCGAACGGTGAACCGGACCCATCCGACGAGGTTCTGCCCGAAGTCGACCAGCCGACGACCGGCCGGCGAGGTCCACACGCGGACCGCGGGGACCTCCTCCTGGCGCCGAACCGCCGGTCCTGTGTACGGCGCCAGGACGGAATGATCGAAAGGCACGGCGTGGACGCCGACCCAGTTCGGCCCGCTGAAACCGAAGGTGCACCATGCGTCGTCCACGAGGCGGGCGTCGATCGACTGGCCGTCGTACAGGTCGTTGGCGACGACCGCGGACGGCCCTGCGGTCCAGCCGGCGTCGGTACAGAACCGCTGTCGGAACCCGTCGCCGTAGGTGACGTCCAACTGCATCAGTCCGGCCAGCTCCTGGCCGTACACGTTCCGGGCCCCGGACCAGCCGAGTCGGCCACGGTACCAACCGTTCCCGAGCTCCAGGCCCAACGTCAGGCGACCGTCCCGGGCCGAGCGCACCAGGTCCGTCACCGTGTGGGTGCGGTATCGCAGCCGCCGCGGGTAGCTGCTCCAACCCGGGCTCAGGACCTCGTCCGAGACCAGCGCACCGTTCACCCGCGCGTGGAAGATCGCCCAGGGCGGTGGCGTGGAGGACAGCATCGACCACCTCACCGTGTCCGTCGGCCAGGGCGTAGTCCCGCCGCAGCAAGGGTGCGCCGGAGAACTCGACGTCCGGGGCGATCATCGCTGCTGACCACCGCTGAGGCGGCGTCTCGACAGCCGACAGCGTTGACTGGACGTACAAGGCTGAACTCCGATGTTCGGTGGAACTGTTCCAAGAAGAATGCCGTGGGTGAACCCGCCTGCTCATGCGGCGGGCATCCCCGCGGGCCGCGAACCTCGTGTCCGCGGATTCCGAACCCCGCCTCCGGCCGGTTACTCGCGCTGACCAGGACCCGTCGCCCGTATGTGGGGTCTGGACGAGACTATGACCTTTAGTGACTCGAGTCAACAGTGGTAACGCGACATGAGCTGTGCCAAGATCGGGCCGGTGACCTCGGAAAAGCCCCGTGACCAGGTGAACGACCGTGAGCCGGCCCGCCGCGTCACGAGTTACGACGTGGCACGGGAGAGCGGGGTTTCGCGCACGACGGTCAGCTACGTCCTCAATGACACGCCCGGCAAGAGCATCTCTGCCGACACCCGCACCCTCGTGCGCGACACCGCCGAACGACTCGGCTTCGCACCGTCGCCCGCCGCCCGGATCCTGCGTTCCGGCCGTAGCGATGTCGTGCTCGTGCTGCTGCCCTCGTGGGTGACAAGTGTTGTCACAGAAGTGTTCCTCGAGACCATGAGTGAAATCCTCGGCAGGAGTGGCCTCACGCTTCTCGTGCACTACGGCCCGACGCGTGGGCCGTTCTCGCAGATCTGGCGGGCCGTCATTCCGCGCGCGATCATCAGCGTCACACCCTTCACGTCCGCCGAGATGCGCGAGATGACCCGAGCCGGTATCCAGGGTCTGACGACCATCGACGCCTCACCCGACCGGTTCGGCGGCGAACGAGCGCTGCAGGAGAACATCGGCCGCCTGCAGGTGGACCATCTGGTCAGCGCTGGGCACACGTCGATCGGCTACGCGACCACCAGCGCCGCCTCGCTCAGTCTCTTCGCCGCGCCGCGCCTGGCCGGCGTGATGCACGCCTGCGCTGAGCGAGGACTGCCCGCCCCTTCGCTGGCGACCGTCCCGCTCGACATCGACGCGGCCCGTTCCGTGCTGGCCGCGTGGTCGCGGCCATCCCTGAGGATCACCGCCGCCGCTGCCTACAACGACGAGGTGGCGCTCGCGTTGCTCGGGGCGGCGCGTCTCGAAGGGATCGACGTTCCAAGAGATCTCGCTGTCATCGGGGTCGACGACATGCCCGCCGCGCAGCTCGTCCTACCCCGTCTGACCACCGTCACGCAGGCCATCGGGGACGAAGCGCGATACCTGGCCGGCTTGATCCTCGCGGCGGACAACCCCGGCGTCGAGGCTCCGCGAACGACCCACCCAGTATCTCAGCGTGGTCGTCCGGGAATCTGCCTGAGCCGACGCCGAGGCCGGCGGGCCGCAACCGACGAGGCAGACGGCAGCGCGCCGCGCGAGCACGCCGAATCGGTGGCCGTCATCGATCATTCCCGTCGAAACTGCCCCTTGCGCGGTGCCGCTTCAGTTGCGTACATTCACCACACTGCCTAGTTACCCGAGTCACTAACGGATCCGGGCAGTCCTCCGCCACCCAGGGTTCTCATCCCCAGGCCCGCCTCGTCGGCTCCACTGCTGGAGAGCGACGCGCTACACCCTGCCTTTCCATGTGGTGGCTTCACCAGATGGGCACACTGACAAAGGAGTCGTAATGCTGCATGACCGACCTCGAGCACGAGGCGCGCTCGCCCTCTCGACTGCGGTACTCGCCGTCGCCGCGCTGACCGCCTGCAACGGAGGCAGCAGCAACAGCAACAGCAGCAGCGCCGGCGGCTCCGCCGCAGGCGGGAACAAGGACGTGCTGACGCTCGCGCAGACTGCTGACATTCAGGGTTGGGACCCCACGAGCCAGCCCGCCTACCAGGGGTGGGGCGCCGATGCGGTGTACGACAACCTGATCCAGTGCGACAGCTTCGGCAAACCGATGCCCGACGCGGCCGACACCTGGGAACTCAGCGCGGACAGCAAGTCCGTCACCGCCCATCTCCGGGCCGGGATGAAGTTCAGCGACGGCGCGCCAGTGGACTCGGCCGCGGTCAAGGCCTCGTTCGAGTACGCCGGCACGACGGGCGGCAGCGCCGCCCGGTTCGCCGATCTGAAGTTCGACACACCTGATGCCCAGAACATCACCATCACGTGGCCTGAGGCCCAGCCGACGCTGGCGTTGAAGCTCTGCGAGGCAAAGCTCGCCAGCCCCGCCTACCTGGCATCGGGCAAGACCAATGACGCGCCGGTCGGCTCCGGGCCGTACACGCTGGACACCGCCGCTACGACCCAGGGTTCGGTGTACACCTTCGTCAAGAACGAGTCGCACTGGGATTCCGCGAACTTCCCGTACAAGAAGCTCGTCCTGAAGGTCATCGACAGTGACACCGCGGCACTGAACGCGCTCAAGACAGGGCAGGTCAACGGCTCCATCATCAGTACCGGAACGGTCAAGGAGGCAGAGGCATCCGGTCTGCAGGTGCAGACGCATCAAGGGCGGCTCGACCACCCGGCTGCTGCTCACCGACCACCTCGGCGAGAAGATCCCCGCTCTTGGCAGTGTCGAGGTGCGCCAGGCGATGAACATGGTCTTCGACCGGGACGCGATCGCCACCCAGCTGTACCAGGGCAACGCCACCCCGGCCTACCAGATCTTCCGGGAAGGCAGCGACGCTTTCCTCGTCGACCTGCAGGACCCGTACCCGTACGACGTCGAGAAGGCCAAGTCGCTGATGGCGTCCGCCGGCTTCGCCGACGGTTTCGACCTGACGATCCCGACCATGTCCGGGCAGAACCACGAACTCCTGCTGCCCTATATCACCCAGCAGTTGGCGCTGATCAACATTCGCGTCACCGAAAAGAAGTTGTCCGGCCCGACCGCGATCACCGACCTGCTCAGCGGCGAGTACCCGGTCCCCGTGTGGGAGCTCGGAAACTACGGTGAATCGCTCCAGGACATCGCGGACTACACGCTCCCCGAGGGCATCTGGAACGTCTCGCACCAGGAGGACGCCACCGTCGCTGAACTCTGGGACAAGGTGCTGAACGCGACCTCCCCGGAGGACAGGGTCGCGCTCCAGAAGGAGATCAACCAGTACGTCGTCGATGAGGCCTGGTTCGTGCCGATGGCCTACCCCGACCGCTTCTACGCCTCCACCACCGGGGTCGAGGTCGAGCAGGCCACTGATTTCGCCGGACTGCACCCCCTCCTGCGCGACTTCAAGTAGCCGACCCCCGCCGAACAACGGAGTCCCACGATGGTGCTCTTCTTAGTCAAGAACCTGGTCCGCAGCATCGCGGTGCTGCTGCTGGTCACGTTCGCCACGTTCTGCCTGATGTACGGGAACGGTCGCGGCATCGCCCGGTCGGTGCTCGGCCTCAACGCGACGGAGACCGAGGTCGGTAAGAAGGTCATCGAGCTGGGACTGGATCAGCCACTTCCCGTCCAGTACGGGAAGTGGCTGGGCGGGGTCCTCACCGGCGACCTGGGTGAGTCGTTCTTCACCAGGCAGAGTGTGGCCGGGGCGTTGGCGAACAGGCTCCCCGTCACCCTGACGTTGGTGCTTGCCACCCTGGTGCTCACTGCCGTTCTGAGCGTCCTCCTCGGCGTTGCCGCCGCTGTCTACGGTGGATGGTTGGACCGGGCCGTGCAGTTCCTCGCCACCCTGGGGACCGCGATCCCCGCGTTCATCGTCGCCATCGCGCTGGTGTTCGCCCTGGCGATCAACGTCCGGTTGTTCCCGGCCACCGGGTACGTGTCCCCGGAGGACAGTGTCTCGGGCTGGATCGAGTCGGTCACGCTGCCGGTGCTGGCCCTCCTCGTAGGCTCCATCGCCGGTGCCGCCTCTCAGTTCCGCGGTGCTGTCCTCGACACGCTGTCCAAGGACTTCGTGCGCACGCTGCGGGCGCGGGGAATCAGCGAGTTCTCGCTGGTCTTCCGTCATGTGCTGCGCAATTCCGCCGGAGCGGGACTGACGGTCCTGAGTCTGCAGACGCTGGGACTGCTGGGCGGTGCGGTCTTCATCGAGCAGGTCTTCGCGCTACCCGGGATGGGCCAGCTCAGCGTCTTGAGCGCGCAACAGGGCGATGTTCCGATGGTCATGGGCACCGTCATCGTCGCGATCGTGATCGTGCAGATCGTGAACCTGCTCGGCGACTTCTTGATCGCTGCGTTGAACCCGAAAGTGAGGACTCAGTGACCGGCGCTCCCGTGCTCGACACCGGCTCGACCGCTCCCGAGCGGACCGACGTCGCTGCCTCGAGGTCAGTTCTGCGTCGCTTGGCCACCAATCCGCAGGGCGCGATCTGCCTGACGATTCTGGTGATCGTCGCCGCGGTGGGGATGTTCGCCCCGTGGATCGCGCCCTTTGGCCCGAACATGTTGGACCTGAACTTCATCAACGCGGCTCCGTTCACACCCGGGCATCTCCTCGGCGGCGACAAAGC
>CAWGUZ010000012.1:0-274931 GCA_963825975.1 uncultured Actinomycetota bacterium | reverse complement strand
GACCCGACTTGGCTCATTTTAGTGTCCATTTGACCGTTTCCGGATGGCGTCGAGCGCTTGGGCGAGGTCGTCCGGGACGGTGTCGGCTGCGGTGAGGGTGTGGTCGCCCGCTTGGATGGTGAAGGTGCGGTAGCGGCGGGCGGTCTTCACGAACTTCCGGATGGACCAGCCGGTCGCAGTCTCGACCCATTTCGACACGGCCAGCGCGGCCATCACGACGGTCAGGTGAGCCTCGATCGACTCCCGCTGATGGTGATAGATGGGCCGGGCCTGCAGATCGTGCTTCGACATTCGGAACGCCTTCTCCACATGCCACAGCTGGTGGTAGGCGCCGATCACCTGATCCGCGGTCGGGTTGGGCAGGTTCGTCACGTACCCCTTCAGCCCGGCGAGGGAGCGAACCTTCGCCGCGAGGGTGTCGTTGACGCTGCGGGTGCCGCCGGTGAGCTTCACGAACCGGTTCCGTTTCACCGCAGTCTTACCCTCGACGGCCTGCTGAGCCTTGCGGACCTGCTCGTCGACACCCCGCAGGGTGCGTCTCGCCCGGTCGGCGCGGTACTGGTAGAACACCGTGTGATCACGTCGTTTGTCGGTCGGCCCCGCCGGCCACGGCTGCACCCACACCTGCTGATCCGCCGGTTCCACCCCCGGATGCGCGGTCTGCCACGCGGACACCACGTAGGGCATCTCGGGGATGCGGGCGCCGATGATGAACGACAACCCGGCCGCCTCCAACGCCTTCTTGTTCGCGTCGGACACCATCCCGGCGTCGGCGACGATGGTGACGTCGGTGAGCCGGTGCGCGGCCATGAACGCCTGGATGGTGGGGATCATCGTGGTCGTCTCGGCCCGGTTCCCCTCGAACGCCTCGACCCGCAACGGGAACCCATCGGCGTCGGTGAGCAGCCCGATGGTTATTTGAGGTTCGAGCCGACGTTCCTTGGAGAAGCCGGATTCACGGAACCCGTCACCGGCATCGGTCTCGAAGTAGAGCGTCGACACATCGTATAAGACAAGGCTTGTCGGTCCGATCTGCGCGGACACCGCACACGCCGAGGACAACGACGTGCGCCACGCGTCGGTGGCGAACACCGGCAACCGTCGCTTCAGTGTGGCGTACGACGGCGCGGGCAGACCCACCTCGCTCAGCACCCGCAGCGAGTCCAGCTTCGACGTCGGTTCGATGATCCGGGCCAGCACCAACGCCTGGAACACCAGGTCACCACCGGTCGCGGTGCCGAAGCCCAGCGAGTCGTAGCCGGCGGCCAGGGCGTCCCACAGGAGACCCATCCGCGACGAGGTCACCGGCAACGGGCCACCCGCCTCCGGCGGCGGCTGCAGACCCAGGTCGAGTTCGCCCTGACCGGCCAGCATCCGCTGCCGGGCGACCGTCTTGAGCACCTCCAACTGCACGTCGTCGTGCGCGGACCCGATGTGCTCGATCCGCCGTTTTCCGCCGCGGTTGGAGTACACGATCTGCACCGCACGCGCCCCGGACGCGGTCTTCACAGTCCGCACGTGCACCATCCGGCCACTTTACGACCCGGAATTAGTGCACAGAAATTTGCCCGCCGCCATTCATATTCGCTGGTCACAGCATCAAGGATCAGAAATGTCCGATTCCATGAGCCAAGTCGGGACTGGAGTAGAAGACGAACGCGGATGACGGATGGGGCGGCGGTTGCGGCGAGCACGTGCACTGACCCGTTCGTTGCTGCTGGCGGGCGTGCTGGTCGGCTTGTTCGGAATGCTTGTCCTCGGCGGCGAATCCGGCAACGGAAATCATCTGATGGCAGGCATTCCCATGGCGCGGCCTGCGGTCCAACCTGCGACCGTCCTCACAGCGGCACTCCACACAGCGGCAGTCCACACAGCGGCAGTCGACACAGCGGCAGTCAACACAGCGGCGGTCAAGGCACCGGCCGTGATCCCGGCTGCCGCCGGCGGCGGGGCGGCGGTAGCCGAGGCAGCCGCCCCGCGGTGGCCGCACGGCTCGGACCAGGGAATGGCGGCCTGCGTCCTGTTCCTGGTGTTGAGCGGAGCATCGCTACTGACTCGGTACCGGCGCGGCTTCTGGCGACGCCGTCTGACGGCGCACATCGGGCGCGGCACCGGTCCTTTGGGCGACTTGCATCGGCGTGGGCCCCCCGGCCGTGCCGCCCGTCCCGTCATCGCGCTCTGCGTTCTCCGGATTTAGGCCGACCCCGACCCGTTCCAGCCCATGGGCTCGAACGGAGATTCGGCACACCCAGATCCGACCCTCGTCTTCAGGAGAACCGCAATGAGAACGGGAACACTGCTTCACCGCGCCACCTCGTGACGGTCGCCGCGGCAGTCACGCTGACCGCCTGCAGTACCTCGTCGACGCCCGGCACCACGGGATCGACGGCCTCGAGCACGAACTCGGTTGCCGACACCGCGCTGAGTTCCGCCGAAGGGACTCCGAGCAGCGCCGCCCTCAGCCCGCACAACGACGCCGACGTCATGTTCGCGCAAGAGATGATGGCGCACCATCGGGGTGCGATCGAGATGGCGGACCTGGCACCCAGCAGGGCCGGCAGTCAAGAGGTGAAAGACCTGGCTGCAGAGATCAAGGCAGCTCAATCGCCCGAGATCGAGCAGATGACGGCGTGGCTCACCGAGTGGGGCGTCAGCACCGGCACAGATATGGGCGGCGGCCACTCCATGACCCCGGGCATGACCATGTCGACATCGGCGGACGACACCACCGGCGCGACCGACCCGACGCCCGGGATGGACATGACCAGCGCCATGACGACCGGGTCACAGATGCCGGGGATGATGAGCGCCGACCAGATGGCCCAACTGGAAGCGGCGTCCGGCACCGCCTTCGACAAGTTGTTCCTCGAGCTGATGATCACCCATCACCAGGGCGCGCTGACCATGGCCGAGATGGAAACCGCTAACGGCGCCTATCCGGATGCCTTGGCCCTGGCGCAGTCGATCACGGCGAGCCAGACCGCCGAGATCGCCACCATGCAGCAGATGCTGGCCCTGCTGTGATCTGAGCCCGTTGGGGCGGGGCGACCCGCCCCAACGGCGCCTGTACCCCTCTCGGTGGTGGTCCGCAGCGTGCGGCAGCGCCATAGCGCCGCCCCGCCATCCGGGCCAGACCAGCGTCGCCCCAACTCGACCCGACGCCTCCGCAGTTGTCCGCGACCCGTCGCCCTGCGGTCTTCACTGGCACCGATCCGGTCGGGCCGACGGGTGCGTCGGATCGCCGGAAGACGTGTGCGCGTTTGCCGGTGTGACCCGGCGGGTAGCTGGTGTGACGGAGCTGCACTCGAACCCCGCGGCGCAAGTTCCGCTCGGCCTGAACTGAGAAGTGGTGCGCGCGTGAACATCCGCAAACTCGTCGTTTCCTCTCCACCTCCCACCACCCCTCCCACGAGGCCCTTCCGATCAGGCCGTCGTCGCGTCCGACTTCATCGCCTGCCGTCAGGGTGCACCGCCGACCGCTCGCGCTCACCGACCGGCACCACCGAAAGCAAGCGTCACATGTCAGATGCACGAACCGCTGACGAATACTTGGGCCGCAACGCCGTTGACCCTGAAGGCAAAAGGTCGGCTCGGTCGGCCAGGTGTACGTCAACGACGAGACCGGGGTACCCGACTGGATCACTGTCAACACCGGCATGTTCGGCATGAAAGAGAACTTCGTTCCGCTTGCAGGCACCGCGCTCGGCGGAGACGATCTGGTGCTGCCGTTCGAGAAGGACGTGGTGACGGACGCACCCGCTGTCAGTGACGCCGCCCACCTCGACGAGGACGAGTCGGCAGAGCTGTACGCCTACTACCAGCAGTACCGCACCGGTTACGCGGACGCGTCGGGACAGGATCTGGACAGCTACCCCACCGGCGGTGGTTTCCGCACGGATACCGACACCGCCTCGGGCCCATCCCACGTCGATAGCGAGTCCGGGTACGACACGTCCGGGCCGACCACCGATCAGGCGATCACGCGGTCCGAGGAAAAGCTCAGGGTCGGCACTGAACGGGTGGAGACCGGTCGAGCCCGGCTCCGGAAGTACGTGGTGACCGAGCAACAGACGGTGACGGTACCGGTGTCCCACGAGGAGGTTCGGTTGGAGCGCGAGCCCATCACGGAATCCAACCGCGACGCTGCGTATTCCGGCCCGGAGATCTCCGAAGAGGAACACGAGGTGGTGCTGCATGCCGAAGGGCCGGTGGTCGACACCGAAGTCGTTGCGGTGGAACGGGTTCGGCTCGGGACCGAGACGGTGACCGGACAAGAGGCGGTCAGCGCCGAGGTTCGCAAGGAAGAGGTCGAGCTAGACGACAGCCCGCTGACCGGCCGCCCGACCGAAAAGTACTGACCCACCCGCACGAGGTCACCCCTCGGCGTCGACAAGAAAGAAGCGGAAATGACCAGCACGGAAGGTTTCGGGTCCAGTTACCCGTCGACCACAGTGGGCGGCGACGCGGCAGACGGCGCGTTCACGCCCCCACTGTATGCACCCGCACACGGTTCGGCGGCGACCCACAAGTCCACCGCAGGGTCGAACCTCGGCCAGTCAACCGGCAACTCGGCGTGGAGCTCGCCCGGAACCGGGTCCGGGGATCCTTCGGCCGACTCCTCTACGGCGGAGACCGCCAAGGAGCAGGTCGCGTCGGTAGCCGGTGGCGCGGCTGACGCCGCCAAGGATGTGGCGGGGGTGGCAAAGGAACAGGTGACCCAGGTGGCTGCCGAAGCGAAGAAGCAGGTTCGTGATCTGGTCGGACAGGCGCAGTCCGAGCTTGCAGATCAGGCACAGGTGCAGCAGGAACGGGTCGCCGGCGGACTGCACGCCGTTGGTGATCAGCTGAAGGCCATGGCGGAGGGCTCGGACCAGCAGGGCACTGCCACCGATCTCGCCCACCAGGCCGCCGCCAAGGCGCACGAGGTGGCCACGTGGCTTGAGAACCGCGATCCGGGAAGTGTTCTCAACGAGGTGCGGTCGTTCGCCCGGCAGCGGCCCGGTGCATTCCTCGCGCTGGCTCTCGGCGCGGGGGTGGTGACCGGGAGGCTGGTTCGCGGCTTGTCCGCCGACCCGGCGACGACAGCGTCGGGCAATGGCGGCCCTACCGCCCGGATCGGGGAGCGACCGGCGGCCACCCTGACAGCGGGCACGTCGGCCGCCGGCTATGGCCCACGCCCGGAACTCGGCGGCGGTGTCACCCAGCCCGGGTTCACCGTTCGTGCCACCGCTCCGGCAACGGACACCGCGGAGTGGCCGACCGACTGGAGTGACGGGCGGTGAGCTCGCCCACCGAAACACCGACGAACCCGTCGTCCCAGTCCCTCGGCGAACTGCTCACCGAGATCACTACGGACGTCTCGACTCTGATGCGCCAGGAGGTCGCGCTGGCGAAGGCGGAATTGGCCCAGTCGGCCAAACGAGCCGGGAAGGGCGCGGGGATGCTCGGCGGTGCCGGGTTCGCCGGTTACATGGTCGCGCTGTTCCTGTCCATCGCGCTGTGGTGGGCATTGGGTGTCTGGATGGGGCACGGCTGGTCGGCATTGATCGTGGCGGTCTTGTGGGGCATCGCCGGAGCCGTCCTGTTCGCCATGGGGCGCAAAGAGTTGGCCGCCGTCCGCGGGTTGGACCGTACGAGCGAGACAGTGTCGAAGATTCCGAACGCGATCAAAGGCAACGAGGAGGAGAACCGATGACCAGCAGCAACGACCCGGATGAGATTCGCCGTCAGATCGAGGCCACCCGCGCCGGTCTGAGCAACGACGTCAACGCGTTGTCGGAGAAGGTGAGCCCCGCCTCGATCGCAAAGCGCCAGCGGGACAAGATCTTCGGTACCGCGACCAGCGTGAAGGAGAGTTTGATGGGGACCACGGATGACGCTAAGGGCGCCGTCGGGGGCGCGGCGTCCGCGGTCGGAGACGCCGTGACGGGCGCCCCCACCATGGTGCAGAACCAGACGAAGGGCAGTCCCGTCGCGGCTGGACTCATCGCCTTCGGCGTCGGCCTGTTGGCGGCGTCGCTGTTCCCGGCCTCCGCGAAGGAGGCACAGCTGGCGACCGCGCTGAAGGAACAGGCCGAGCCTCTCGTCGACGAGGTTTCCACGGCGGCAAAGGAACTGGCGGGCAACCTCCAGGAGCCCGCCCAGCAGGCCATGGAATCGGTCAAGTCCACCGCGATCGAGGCGGTGGACACGGTCAAGGACGAAGGGGCCGCCGCGGCGGACGACGTCAAGGATCAGGCCCAGCAGGCGACGGAGGCGGTGCAGCAAAGCGCAGTGTGAAGTGTCCGGCTGAGGGCGGGATCTCGCGTTTCAGGCGGGGCCCCGCCCTCGGTTCTGTTTCCATCCCAGTGGTTTGAGCCCTGGCTCATCCCGAGATTAGCCGGCCGCCGTTCGGCACCGCGGCAATCGAGAGCGACCGACAACAACTCCGCAGATCGACCACCCAGCTCGCCGCCGGGTCGACCGCCGGATTCGGTCTGGTATTCGGGATCCTCGGAGCGTTCTGCTCGGCCTCCGGTTACGTCGGGCGTTGGGCCGGGCGACGAACCGCGTCAACGAGATCGGCCAGCGACAAGCAAGCCGAGACGGAGCGCAAGGACCTCGACGAAGCCCGCGCGATCCGTCATCGCGCCGACCAGCCCGCCCAGACCGACCAGGCCGACCGGGCCGCGCAGCCCGAGCAGCCGGCTTTCGAGGAAGCGGAACGTCCGGGAGGATCCAGCAGGCGATGACCGTCGGCGCACCCGAGGCGCCCCCTGCAGCATTGACAATACTTTTCCATCAACGTTCCGCCCGAGGCCTGGCTCAGCCGCCCGTGTTCGACCCGCGGCTATTCGCAGCAGCCGCGGCGGACGAGGGTGACGGGCAGCACGGTCTGCCGCGGTAGTCGTCTGTCGGGTTCGTCGACGCGCTGAAAGAGGCGATTAGCGGCGAGGGTGCCGAGTCGGGTGGGGTCCTGATCGATGACGCTGACAGGTGGGGTGAGGGCGTCGGCCATCGGAAAGTCGCCGAAGCCGAGCAGGGTGATGTCGGTACGACCAGCCGAGTGGAGTTGTCGGGCGATGGGCATGCTGCAGCTCGGGTTGGCGGCGAAGATGGCGGTGGGCGGGTCGGCCAGCGCGAGCAGCCGCGGGACATCGGCGGCGGTATCGGCGTCCAACGAGATCAGGAACGGGTCGACGGCGATGCCGGCGTCGAACAACGCGAGCTCGTAGGTGCTGCGGCGACGGGCGGTGGTGGGCACTTTGAGCGAATCGCCGGCGAACGCGATGCGGCGGTGGCCGTGGTCGAGCAGATGGTTGATGGCCATGCGGGTGCCGCCGTTGTCGTCGTGGACGACGTAGGCGGCGGCGAGTTTGCGAGGGCGGCGGTCGAGGAAGACCATGCTGGCGCGATCCCGCCAGGGTCGCAGGTAGGACTGGTCGGCGGCGATCGGGGCGGCGATCAGGCCGATCACATTGCGGGCGAGCAAGGCCTCCACCGCGGCTTGTTCGCCGTCGGCATCCTGTCCCAGACAGGTCAGGTACACGGCGACGCCGCGGTCGCGGGCGATGCGTTCGACTGCTTCGACGACGTGCCCGAAGAAGCCGGTCACGGCCGGCACCGCGACCCCGATCGCACTGTCGTGGCCGGCCCGAAAGCTGCGGGCCATCAAGTTGGGCACGTAGCTGAGTGCTTCGACGGCCTGCAGGACGCGGGCGCGCACATCGTCGGAGACGTACCGGTCATTGTTCATGACCCTGGACACGGTTTTAGCGCTGACCCCCGCGAGTTGGGCGACGTCGCGCATCGTGCTCACAGATGCTCTCCTGAGCGGTTGCCGGCCGGTCCGGTCGCTGGCGCGACGGGACCGCCCACGGAATGACCTCCCCAGTATGTCACCGATGACCGCTGCTGCCTGTCACCGATGACAGCAGACACTGTCACCGGTGACAGAAATTTGAAAAAACTTCTCTGTCACCGGTGACATAACCATGTCTGATGAGTTACAGTTCACATGCTGAGACCTGCATCACCGTCAGGCCTGGCACCAGCGGCGCCCTGAGCCCGCTCCCCGTTCTTCGAAAGCCCTTCCGGTATAAGCGGTTTGGGCTGTCTCAGCACGTCCGCGGGCCGCATTCGGACCGCGATCACCCTAGAAGGGAACCATTGTGAGTACGGAAGCGGCACTCGCCGGTAAGACGTCCGGCACCCGGGTCGCGGTCCAGAAGTTCGGCACTTTCCTGTCCGGGATGATCATGCCGAACATCGCCGCGTTCATCGCCTGGGGTTTGATCACCGCGCTGTTCATCGAGAAGGGCCCGTTCCCGCTTGATGTCATCGGCGGGTTCGGGCTGGACGCAGACGGGGTGGCGAACCCCGGACTGGTCGGCCCGATGGTGCGGTTCATGCTGCCGATTCTGATCGCCGCGCAGGGTGGTCGAATGGTTTACGGGGTGCGCGGGGCGGTGGTCGCCGTCGTCGCCACCATGGGCGTGATCATGTGTACGCCGTCCCCGATGTTCATGGGCGCGATGATCATGGGCCCGTTGGCCGCATTCCTGATGAAGAAGCTCGACGCGATCTGGGACGGCAGGATCAAGCCGGGCTTCGAGATGCTGGTCAACAACTTCTCCGCCGGAACCCTGGCGGCCGGTTTGGCAGTCGTCAGCTTCTACGTGTTCGGTCCGCTGATCGAGGGCATCTCGACCGCACTGGGCAACGGCGTCGACTGGTTGATCGGTCACAGCGTGCTCCCGTTGGCCAGCCTGATCATCGAACCGGCCAAGGTGCTGTTCCTGAACAACGCGATCAACCACGGCGTGCTGACCCCGCTGGGGATCAACGAGTCGGCGGCGACCGGTCAATCGATCCTGTTCCTGCTGGAGGCCAACCCCGGTCCCGGCGTCGGCCTGCTCATCGCCTACTCGATCTTCGGCACCGGCCTCGCGAAGAGCACCGCACCCGCTGCGGCGATCATCCAGTTCTTCGGCGGCATCCACGAGATCTACTTCCCGTACGTGCTGATGAAGCCCCTGACGCTGATCGCGACCGTCGCCGGCGGCATGGTCGGCATCCTGACCCTGACCGTTTTCAACGCCGGCCTGCGGGCTCCGGCCGCGCCCGGCTCCATCATCGCGGTGCTCATCCAAACCCCGGGCAGCAGCATCTTCGGGGTGATCGCCTCAGTCCTGCTTTCGGCGGCGACGAGTTTCCTGATCGCCTCGATCATCCTGCGGGCGAGCCGCAAGTCGGACGTGAACGCGGACCTGGCCGCCGCAACCTCGAAGATGGAGGGTCTGAAGGGCAAGAAGAGCAGCGTGTCCGCAGTGCTCACGCCCGGCGCTGCCGGGCAGGTGCTCTCCGACATCGAGGTGTCGCAGGACGAGGCCGACGAGTCCCGCGAGGCGGCCACCCGGAGCACCCCGATCCACAAGATCGTCTTCGCCTGCGACGCCGGCATGGGTTCGTCCGCGATGGGCGCCTCGGTGCTCCGTAACAAGATCAAGAAGGCCGGCTTCACCGACGTCACGGTGGTCAACCTCGCTATCGCCAACCTGCTCGACGATGTGGACCTCATCGTCACCCATCAGGACCTCACTGCTCGGGCTCGGGACAAGGTGCCCGGCGCCCAACACATCTCGGTCGACAACTTCATGAGCAGTCCCAAGTACGACGACATCGTCGAGGAGTTGCGGGCGACCAACCACGTCCCATCGAACTGACCGCGCAACCAACCGACCGTAAAACGAACCGACCGTAAAACGAACCGACCGTAAACCCTGCAACGAAGCCAAGGGAGCACACGCAGATGAGCGACATCCTCACCCTGTCTCAGATCAAGACCCCCGGTACCGCCGTGAGTAAGGACGACGCGATCCGGGAGGCCGGGCAGATCCTGGTCGACGCCGGCGCGGTCGACCCGCAGTACATCGACGCCATGTTCGCGCGGGAGAAGTCGGTGTCCACCTACATGGGCAACTTCCTGGCCATCCCGCACGGCACCAACGAGGCCAAGGACTCGATCAAGTCCTCCGCGCTGTCCGTGATCCGGTACGAGACGCCGATCGACTGGGACGGCAACGAGGTCCGGTTCGCGATCGGCATCGCCGGGTTCCAAGGCGGCCACCTGGAAATCCTGAGTAAGGTCGCGATCATCTTCTCGGACACCGACGAGGTCGCCAAACTCATCGCCGCCGGGTCCGCGCAGGAGCTGTACGACCTGCTCACCGCTGTCAACGAGGACTGACGGCATGCCGGGCACAGCTGTTCATTTCGGTGCGGGCAACATCGGTCGAGGATTCGTCGGGCTGATCCTGCACCGGGCCGGATACGAGGTGGTGTTCGCCGACGTCGCCGACACGCTGATCGACGCGTTGCAGACAACCCCGCACTACCAGGTGCTGGCGGTCGGATTGGAGTCGTCCACGGAGCGGGTCGACAACTACCGGGCCATCAACAGTCGCAGCGACGAGGCGGCTCTGGTGCAGGAGATCGCGAACGCCGACATCGTCACCACTGCGGTCGGTCCCACCGTGCTGAAGTTCGTGGCGCCGACCATCGCCGCGGCGCTGCGGGTGCGCTCGGCGGGTCGACCTCCGTTGGCGGTGATGGCCTGCGAGAACGCGATCAACGCGACCGACGTGCTGGCCGGTCACATCCGGGAGCACTGCTCGGATGACGAGTGGGCGGCGACGGCGGCGACGGCGACCTTCGCCAATACCGCAGTCGACCGGATCGTGCCCGCCCAGGCGGCGGACGCGGGTCTGGATGTCACGGTGGAGACCTATTTCGAGTGGGCCATCGAAGGCACACCGTTCGGGGGAGCCGCGCCCACCATCCCGGACGCCTCTTGGGTGACCGACTTGGCGCCCTATATCGAACGAAAGCTGTTCACCGTCAACACGGGTCACGCGACCGCTGCCTATCACGGACACTCTCGCGGGATCAGCAAGCTGTCCGATGCGCTGGCGGACAGTCAGGTCCTCGCCGCCGTGCGGGGCGTGCTGGCGGAGACCAAGGACCTGCTGGTGGCCAAGCACGGGTTCAGCGAGGCGGCGCAGCAGGCTTATGTGGACAAGATCCTCACCCGGTTCGCCAATCCGCACCTGCCGGACACGACGGAGCGCGTCGGTCGGCAGCCGTTGCGCAAGTTGTCCCGCCGTGAACGACTGATCGGGCCGGCGGCCGAACTGGCCGAGCGGGGCGGCATCCCGCAACACCTGCTGGCCACCGTCGGCGCGGCGTTGCGTTTCGACGTGCCCGGCGACCCCGAGAGTGTCCGACTGCAGGGACTTCTGCGTACCCTCACTCCACACGAGGCAACCGAGCGGATCACCGGTCTGACGCCGGACCACCCGCTGTATACGCACGTCCGGGACGTCATCGGCGCCGCCCCGGGCAACTCAGCCGCCGGCCCGTTCATCGACGAACTCGCAAGGAGCACGCAATGACCCGGTACGTGTACGACTTCACGCAGGGCAGCAAGGACCAGAAGGCGCTGTTGGGTGGAAAGGGCGCGAATCTAGCCGAGATGACGAAGCTCGGGCTACCCGTGCCGCCCGGATTCACCATCACCACCGCGGCCTGCCGTGAATTCCTGCAGCTGGGCGACGAGCCGGGTCAACTGCGGGTGCAGGTGACCACGGCGCTGCGGCAGTTGGAGGACCAACTGGGTCGCCGCCTCGGGGACCGGCACGACCCGCTCCTGGTCAGCGTGCGCTCGGGTGCCCAGTTCTCGATGCCCGGCATGATGGAGTCCGTCTTGAACGTCGGCCTCAACGACGCCAGCGTGAAGGGCCTGGCTGAGGTCTCCGGCAACGAACGGTTCGCCTGGGACTCCTACCGGCGGCTGCTGCAGATGTTCGGCAAGACGGTTCTGCACGTCCCCGGCGAGGTGTTCGCCGACGCCTGGGATGCCGCCAAGGCCACCAAGGGCGTCACCGGCGACCTCGACCTGGGCGTCGAGGATCTCCAGCAGATCGTGGACACGTTCAAGGATCAGATCCGCGAACACACCGGAGCCGAGTTCCCGCAGCACCCGCGGGAGCAGCTGGACATGGCGATCCGCGCCGTGTTCCAGTCCTGGAACACCGACCGGGCCAAGCTCTACCGGCGGCGGGAACGGATCAGCGAGAACCTCGGCACGGCGGTCAACGTGTGCACCATGGTGTTCGGCAACCTGGGCGACACCAGCGGCACCGGTGTGGCTTTCACCCGTGACCCGGCCACCGGGGAGTCCGGGGCCTACGGCGACTACCTGTCGAACGCGCAGGGCGAGGACGTGGTCTCCGGCATCCGCAACACCCTGTCCCTGGACGACCTGTCCGGCCTGGACCCGGACTCGCACCGCGAGCTGACCCGGGTGATGCGTCGCCTGGAGACCCACTACCGGGACCTGTGCGACATCGAGTTCACCATCGAACGCGGCAAGCTGTGGATGCTGCAGACGCGGGTCGGCAAGCGAACCCCGGCGGCGGCGTTCCGGATCGCCGCGCAACTGGTCGACGAGCAGTTGATCACCCTGGACGAGGCGTTGGCTCGGGTGTCCGGCGCCCAACTGGCGCAGCTGATGTTCCCTCAGTTCGACCGGTCGGCGGACAGCGACGCTGCTGACCAAGGGAATGGCCGCCTCTCCCGGCGCGGCCGTCGGCCGGGTGGTGTTCGATTCGCCGACCGCCAAGGCGTGGGCGGAGCGCGGCGAGCAGGTCGTGCTGGTCCGCAGGAGACCAACCCGGACGACCTCGAGGGCATGATCGCGGCCGACGGCATTCTCACCGCCCGCGGCGGGAAGACCTCGCACGCCGCCGTCGTCGCCCGCGGGATGGGCAAGACCTGCGTCTGCGGCGCCGAGGCGCTGGACGTCGACCCGGTGACCCAGCAGGTCCGGGTCGGCACCACCGTGATCAGCGAGGGTGACTTGATCAGCATCGACGGCTCCACCGGCGAGGTCTTCCTCGGGCCGATGCCGGTCGTGCCCTCACCTGTCGAGACCTACATCGAGTCCGGTCTGGACGCCGCCACCGACGGCGTCGACGACGAGACCGCCGACCTGGTCCGCGCGGTCGACCGGCTGCTGCAGCACGCCGACAAGCGGCGGAGCCTGCGGGTCCGCGCCAACGCCGATACGGCCGAGGATGCGGTGCGGGCGAGACGCCTGGGCGCGCAGGGTATCGGCCTGTGCCGCACCGAGCACATGTTCCTCGGCGACCGGCGTTCGCTGATCGAGCGGGTGATCCTGGCCGACACCACCGACGACCGCACCGACGCGTTGGACGGCGCTGCTGCCGCTGCAGCGTCAGGACTTCGTCGAGTTGCTGGACGCCATGGACGGCCTGCCGGTGACCATCCGGCTGCTCGACCCGCCGCTGCACGAGTTCCTGCCGGACCGCACCGAACTCGCCGTCAAGGTCGCGCTCGCCGAGGCGGCCGGCACGCCGAACGCCGGCGGACCAGAAGCTGCTGGCCGCGGTGGAGCGGCTGCACGAGTCGAACCCGATGCTGGGGCTGCGCGGTGTCCGGCTCGGGCTGCTCACCCCCGGCCTGTTCGCGCTGCAGGTGCGGGCGATCACCGAGGCGGCCTGCGAACTGCTCAGGGCGGGCAAGTAGCCGCAGGTCGAGATCATGGTGCCGCTGGTCGGTTCGGTGATGGAACTGTACCTGGTCCGGGACGAGGCGGAGGCTGATCATCCGAAGTCAGCGCCGCGGCCGGGGTCGAGCTGACCGTGCCGATCGGCACCATGATCGAGCTGCCGCGGGCCGCGCTGACCGCGCACCGGATCGCCGACGCCGCCGACTTCTTCTCCTTCGGCACCAACGACCTGACCCAGACCACCTGGGGCTTCTCCCGCGACGATGTCGAGGCAGCGTGTTCGCGACCTATCTGGACAAGGGTGTGTTCACCGTGTCGCCGTTCGAGACCATCGACGCGGACGGCGTCGGCCGGCTGGTGGAGATCGCCGCCAAGGAGGGCCGCGAGACCAAGCCCGGCCTGAAGCTCGGGGTCTGCGGCGAGCACGGCGGCGACCCCGAATCGATCCACTTCTTCCACGCGATCGGCCTGGACTACGTCTCCTGCTCCCCGTTCCGGGTGCCGGTGGCCCGGCTGGAAGCCGGGCGCGCCGCCGTCGCGGAGGAATCGGACTCCGCCACCGACTGACGGCGCAGTTTGGGCGGCCGGGAGCAGCCGGACGCAAGAATCGGGGAGGATTGTGATCGTATGTGATCACAATCCTCCCCGATCTTGAAGCTCCGGCCGTGAGTTCAGGCAGTCGGCGAGGTCGAGACCGCCCGGAAGCGGCGCAGTCGCAGGCTGTTGGTCACCACGAACACCGACGAGAACGCCATCGCCGCGCCGGCGATCAGCGGGTTCAACAGCCCCGCCATGGCCAACGGCAGTGCCGCGACGTTGTAGGCGAAGGCCCAGAACAGGTTGCCCTTGATCGTGCCCAGGGTGCGCCGGGCGAGCCGGATCGCGTCGACCGCCCCGCGCAGGTCGCCCCGCACCAGGGTCAGGTCACCGGCCTCGATCGCCGCATCCGACCCGGTGCCCATGGCGATGCCGAGGTCGGCCTGTGCCAGGGCGGCGGCGTCGTTGACGCCGTCCCCCACCATGGCCACCACCCGGCCCTGTTCCTGCAGCCGGCGGACGACGTCGACCTTGTCCGCGGGCAGCACCTCGGCGATGACCTCGTCCACGCCCACCTCCGCGGCGATCGCCTTTGCGGCGCCCCGGTTGTCGCCGGTGAGCAGCACCGGGCTCAATCCGAGCTCACGCAGCTCGGAGACAGCCTGCGCGCTGGTCGGTTTCACGGTGTCGCCGACGACGAGCAGGCCACGGACCCGGCCGTCCCAGCTCACCGCGGTGACCGTGCGGCCCACCGACTCCGCCGCGCCGCGGATCCCGTCGAGGTCCGCGGCCAGGGGTTGCGCCCACTGGTCGGCGAGCCAGGAGGTCCGGCCGGCGACGACCGCATGCCCGTCCACCACACCCTGCACACCCAACCCGCGGGTGGACTCGAACGACTCGACCGCGGGAAGCGCACCGACCCGGTCTCGGGCGGCTGCGGCGATCGCCGCGGCGATCGGATGCTCGGATGCGTCTTCCAGCGCACCGGCCATCCGCAGCAGATCACCCTCGTCGGTGTCCACCGACGCATGCACGGCCAGCAGCCGCATCCGGCCGGTCGTGATCGTGCCGGTCTTGTCCAACACGATGGTGTCGACCCGCCGGGTCGACTCCAGAATCTGCGGCCCCTTGATCAGGATGCCCAGTTGAGCTCCACGGCCGGTGCCGACCAGCAACGCGGTCGGGGTCGCCAACCCGAGGGCGCAGGGGCAGGCGATGATCAGCACCGCCACGGCGGCGGTGAACGCCGCCTCGGCGGTCGCGCCGGTGACGAGCCAGTACGCCAGGGTGGCCAGCGCCAGGACGATCACCACCGGGACGAAGACCGCGGAGACCCGGTCGGCCAGTCGCTGGACGGGGGCCTTGCCGGACTGGGCCTGCTCCACCAGGCGGGCCATCTGCGCCAGCTGGGTGTCGGCTCCGATCCGAGTCGCGCGGACCACCAACCGGCCCCCCACGTTCACGGTGGCTCCGGTCACCGCGTCGCCGGGACCGACCTCGACCGGCACCGGCTCACCGGTGAGCAGACTCGCGTCGACCGCCGAGGCACCTTCGGCCACCACTCCGTCGGTGGCGATCTTCTCGCCGGGGCGGACGATGAACGAGTCCCCCACCACCAGCAGCTCCACCGCGATTCGCTGCTCCACGCCGTCCCGCAGGACCGCGACGTCCTTCGCGCCCATGTTCAGCAACGCCCGCAACGCGGCGCTCGAGTTCTTCTTGGCGCGGGCTTCGAAGTAGCGGCCGGCCAGGATGAACACGGTGACGGCGGCCGCCACCTCGAGGTAGATCTCACCGCCACCGGAACCCCGCTGCGGAATCAGCGTGAACGTCATCCGCATCCCCGGCATCCCGGCGTCACCGAGGAACAGCGCGTACAGCGACCACCCGAAGGCGGCGAGCACACCGACGCTGATCAGGGTGTCCATGGTCGCCGCACCGTGTTTCAGATTCGCCCACGCCGCCCGGTGGAAGGGCAACGCACCCCACACCACCACCGGCGACGCCAGCGTCAGACTCAACCACTGCCAATTGGTGAACTGCAGCGGCGGCACCATGGCCAGCAGCAGCACCGGCACAGTCAACACCATTGAGATCAGCAGCCGATTCCACAACGACGCGACCTCGGGGTCCACCGCGCTCTCGGAGTCGAGAGTGCCTGCGGCGTCACGTGGTTCGGTCGACGCGGATCCATGTGCGGGGGCCGCGCGCGGCGGTTGGGGCACCGTGGCGGTGTATCCGGTCGCCTCGACGGTGGCGATCGCGGCCGCCACATCGGTTCCCGACGGCAGCACCACATGCGCCTTCTCGGTCGCGTAGTTCACCGTCGCCTCGACGCCCGGCATCCGGTTCAGTTTCTTCTCGATCCGCATCGCGCACGACGAGCACGTCATGCCGCCGATCTCCAGATCCACCGTCTGCTCAGTCATTCCGCAACCCTTCCAACCGTCTGTGGTGCTGTCTTTCGGACCGTCCGGCCGCGATTCGTCAGTCGACGAGGGTGTATCCGGCCTCGTCGACAGCGTCGCGCACGGTCTCGACCGACAGCGGTGCGGCACTGGTCACCGAGACGGCTGACTCCCCGCCCGTGTTCAACTCGATGGCGACATCGCTGACTCCCTCAAGCTTCTTGATCTCCTCGGTGACCGCAGACACGCAGTGACCGCAGGTCATACCGGAAACCGCGTACGTCGTTGACGTGGACATGATTCGTTCCTCTCGATCGGACTACAGGCGATTCGGCCTACCAACAGTTATACCCCTAGGGGGTGTCGGTGTAAACCCCCATGGGGTATCGTGAACGTCGGCACGATCCGCACCGAAGGAGGACCCTGGTCATGGCCGATGGAACCCATGGATACATCCACAGCAAAGACGTCTATCTCACCAGGCTCCGCCGGATCGAGGGCCAAGCCCGCGGTCTGCAGCGGATGGTCGAAGAGGAGCAGTACTGCATCGACATCCTCACGCAGGTCTCCGCGATGACGAAAGCCCTGCAGTCGGTCGCACTCGGCCTGCTGGACGAACACCTCAGCCACTGCGTCGTGCGGGCTGCGAAGGAGGGCGGCCCCGAAGCCGATGCCAAGGTCGCCGAGGCCTCGGCCGCGATCGCTCGGTTGGTGCGCTCGTGATCGCCGCTCCTTCGGATGAGTGTGAAGCCACCACGGATCACTGATCGTTCCGGCCCGGCGGCGGACCACGGTCCCTTACCTTGATGCACCGGGACGAAATGACCCGCGGCGGGATCTGCTAGAAGTGGACGTCATGGCGCGAATCGAACACCTCACCACGTCCGGCACGTTCCACCTCGACGGCGGAAGCTGGGACGTGGACAACAACGTCTGGATCGTGGGTGACGATCACGAGGTGGTGATCATCGACGCCGCGCACGACGCGGACGCGATTCTGGCGATGGTGGCCGGCCGTACGGTGCGGGCCGTGGTGTGCACCCACGCTCACGACGACCACGTCGACGCGGCCCCGACGGTGCGGTCGCAGACCGGAGCGCCGATCCTGTTGCACCCGGCAGACCGGCCCCTCTGGGAACTCGCGCATCCCGACGACACACCGGACGCCGACCTGCAGGACGGGCAGCTGATCGATGTCGCGGGGGTCACCCTCACGGTGATCCACACCCCCGGTCACAGCCCCGGCAGCTGCTGCCTCTATTCATCAGAACTAGGCGTGGTTTTCACCGGAGACACCCTTTTCCAGGGCGGCCCCGGTGCCACGGGCAGATCGTTCAGCAGCTTCGAGACCATCATCGAGTCGATCTCGACGCGGCTGCTCACCTTGCCCACCGAGACGGAGGTCCGAACGGGGCACGGCGACTCCACCACGATCGGAGCCGAGAAGCCGAATCTGGAGGCATGGATCGCCCGCGGCGCTTGAGCCGGACTGACCGTCCTCTACGACCTGTCGTCGGTTACGACTTGTCGGGATCCAGCCGCCGGGCGCCGAGTTGACGAGTCAGCAGTTCGATCGCCGCCGCCTCCGGGTCGTGGACCGCGAAGTCTCCCGACGCCTGCGGTTTCGCACCGGCGTCGTAGTCGTCTGGGACGTCGTCGTCGGGCGTCGGCGGCGCGTCTCGCACCACCGTCAGATTGGGGCGCGCGGACGCAGCAGCCGGCGGCGGCGACCCTGAAGGCGATTCGCAGCGGATCGCCCATTCCACCCCGAGTACTTCCTTCACAGCCTCCCGGAGCAGCGACGCGTTGCCCTGTTCGACGACGCGTTTAGCCATCCCGGCCGACGGCATCTCAAGCATGAGTACGCCCGCCTTCATGTCGACGACAGTCGCCGAGGCGAGGAGTATCTGGGTCGCGCGGCGCCGCCGCTGCACAGCGGCGAGGATCTCCGGCCACACTCGCCGGGCGTCCGTGACATCCAGGTCATCGCCCTTCGCCGAAGGCCGGCTTGCCTGGTTCGTCTGAGCCGGCGGCGGACTAACCGGCGACCCGGCTGCGGGTGACTCGGTTGCAGGCACCCCAGTTGCAGGCGCCCCGGGTGCAGGCGCCCCGGTCTCAGGCGCCCCGGTCTCAGGCGCCCCGGTCGCTAGGCGCCCCGGTCTCAGGCGCCCCGGGTGCAAGCGATTCGGCCGCCGGTGATCCGATCGGTGGCGACCCCGGGCCACCGCTGCCGGCGTCCGATACCGACGGTGGATCGCCGAACTCCGCCTCGTCGGGCGGTTCGTCCGGCGGTTGCCAGTCGTCTGCGGGCGGCAGCGAGTCGGCGGGCAGCGGCGGTTCGACCGGAATGGTCGGGGCCGGGGTGCGGTCCGGGGTGGCTCCGCCACTGGACAGAACGGGGGGCGGCGGCAGACCGAGTGCCGACATCGCGGCGGACGACGTCGTGGACGGACCACCTGCCGGGCGCCGATCGGCCGGCGAGTCAGCGGGCGAAGCCTGGGGGCTTGCCGACTCCGCCCGAGCAGACGGGCGCCGATAGCCGGCGGCCCGCTGCGCGGCGGGCGCTCGCGGCGCGGGACCGTCCGGCGATGGGCGGTCAGCGGGGCTGCCCGGCTCAGGAGTGCCGACCGGTTGCGCGATCGACGGCGGTGTGACAGCGGGCGGTGTGACAGCGGGCGGTGTGACGGGCGGAATCTTCGCCACACCCTGCCTCGGCGCCGTCTTCGGCTGGGTTCCTGGTGTCGAAGACGGGTTCGCGGTTGCCGGGCTCTGCGCACCGCCGGCAGCGAACAGCTGCTCCAGCCGTTCCAACCGCTGCACCAGGGCACCCTCCCCCGTCGACGCGGCGGGCAGCAGCATGCGGGCGCACATCAGCTCCAGCGCCAGGCGGGGCGCGGTGGTCCCGCGCATTTCCGTGAGCCCGGTGTGCAGGACGTCGGCGAGCCTGGTCAAGGTGCCCGCGCCGAGCCGCTCAGCTTGACCGTGCATCGCGGTCAACTGGTCGTCCGGGGCGTCGATGAGACCTTTCGCGCCCGCATCGGGCACCGCGGCGATGATCACCAGGTCCCGCAGTCGCTCCAACAAGTCAGCGGCGAACCGGCGCGGATCGTGACCCGCCTCGACGACCTTGTCGACGGCGCCGAAGACCGAAGCCCCGTCGTGGGCGGCGAGTGCGTCGACAGCCTCGTCGAGCAGCGCAGCATCCGTCACCCCCAACAGCGACACCGCGCTCCGGTACGTGACCCCCTCGTCCCCGGCGCCCGCCAGCAGCTGATCCAAGATCGACAGCGAGTCGCGCGCCGATCCGCCGCCGGCCCGGATCACCAGCGGAAACACCGCCGGTTCGACGTGCACACCCTCCTCCGCGCACAGTCGTTCGAGCAGCGAGCGCAGTACCGCGGGAGCGATCAACCGGAACGGGTAGTGGTGGGTCCGCGACCGGATGGTCGTCATGACCTTGTCCGGTTCGGTTGTCGCGAAGATGAAGACGAGGTGCTCCGGCGGCTCCTCCACGATCTTGAGCAGAGCGTTGAAGCCCTGCGGCGAGACCATGTGGGCCTCGTCGATGATGAACACCCGGTAGCGCGATTCGGCCGGCATGTAGAACGCACGGTCCCGCAGGTCGCGTGTGTCGTCGACACCACCGTGGGACGCGGCGTCCAACTCGACCACATCCAGCGAGCCGGGCCCCTCGGGGGCCAGCGCGACGCACGACGAGCACACCCCACACGGATCCGGAGTCGGCCCCTGCACACAGTTCAACGACCTGGCCAGGATGCGGGCACTGGACGTCTTGCCGCAGCCGCGCGGCCCGGAGAACAGATAGGCGTGGTTGATCCGACCGGCGCCGAGCGCGGTCCGCAGGGGCTGCGTCACGTGGTCTTGACCGACGACCTCGGCGAACGTCGCCGGACGGTATTTGCGGTAGAGCGCGAGAGCCACGACGACGAGGTTACGGGGTCGGTCCGACAGTGGCCGCCGGCGCGGTGACGCTGTGGATGAGCGCACCGGCGGGGGTGCGCGGTCCGCGCTGCGGCAACATGGCGAGCCCGGATCTTCCGCGGACATAAGGGGACCCCCGCACCCGCCAGAGCTCCCGGACCCTTGCTGCCTTCCGGCCCTGGGGGAGTTAAGGAGATGGACGCCGCGGGGGTCCGGAGTCCACTCTATCGCCCGCAGGGCGCTGCGGGCGCCGAGTCTGTCGGATTGCCCGATCGGATTGCCCGATCGCAATGATCGACGCCCTCTGCGCCGGTGGATGCCGCCTCGATCGTCAGGAGCATCGGAGTCCGGCCGGTAGACTCCTGCGCGGAGGATTCGCCTAGTGGCCTATGGCGCACGCTTGGAAAGCGTGTTGGGGTAACTCCCTCAGGGGTTCGAATCCCCTATCCTCCGCCACCCGCTCCGATCGGGCCGATCCCAGGCCTGCACGCCCGCTGCGCCCTCAGCGCTGTTCGACGGGCTGCCGCAATGTCGTCCTGAGCTTGGCCGGCGTCGCGCGGCGCGGATCGCCGAGATAAATCTCGTGATGGGCCCTCCGACGGATCATCGGCCCACCGCGAGCACGCTTGGCGGGCCCCAATCCGGGGGATCCAGCTCACTATTGATCTCGATCCTCCCGGATCACTCGACGCTTGGTGTGAGACGGGGAGTCACCCCTCCGGTCACCGCCGGTGTCGGACCGGCGCACTACAGTCGGCCGGTATGAGGCTGCTGGCTAGGATCGTCGTCGCGCTAATCGGCACGCTGATCCTGGCCGGGGTGGCACCGACCAATGCCTTCGCCGGGTCGGTGAGCATCGTCGACAACGCCGGCGTGCTCGATCAATCCGCTGTCACCAACGCCGCCGCGGGCGTGCCCAAGATCGACTTCATCGTGGTCACCCTCGACAGCACCAGTACCAATTTGGACGCCGCAGTCAAAGCGCTCGGCAGACAGGCGGGCTGGACGGGAACCTCGTGGGCGGCGAACACCGTCACCCTCGCGGTCAATGTGACGTCAGAACGACTCGGCGTGTATGCCGGTGGCGGCGAGTCCAAGGCTGTTGCCGACAAGTTCCAAACCGTTCAAGACGCGATGGCGACGGATTTCGGCGCCGGCCGTTGGACACAGGGCGTCGTCGCGGGCATCAACAAGGTCGAGTCGATGGTCACCCCGTCATACGCGTGGGTCTGGGTGCTCGTGTTGCTCGTGGTGCTGGTCGGCGGGTGGCTGCTCTATCGGCGGGTGAAGAAGACCAGGTCGCAGCGGGCGGAGCGCGCTCGTCAGCAGGAGGTGGCGGCGCAGAACCAGTTGACCGCCGTGCAGCTGCGCGACCGCGTCAGCGAGTTGGAGGTGTTGATCGAAACTGTCCCTGACGGTCCTCACCGCGACCCGCTGGAGGCCGACCTGGCCGATGTCGACGTCACGCTGCGCCGGCGCGAAGAGCTGACCGGCAGTGACAGCGGCGACAGCGGCGACGGGGTTCCCGTAGATCAGGACCAGCGCAACCTCGCGACCATGGGCGAGCACCTGGCACGGATCACCAACACCCTCGCCATGCTGCGCGGCGACACCGGCTGGCAGGACCTCTGGAACGCGTCGATGGCGGGAGCGCGCCAACGCATCCAGCGCCTGGACAGCTCTCAACACCAACTGGTCGGCGTCGCCGATTTCCAGCCGATGGACACCGATCCGCTCGCGAACAAGCTTCCGGCCATGTCGTCGTCCGTGCTCGACGGGAGCCTGCCGATCGGCGACGGCTTGGCCATCCTGCAGACCGTGACGAACGCGCTTGGATCCAAACAGGCCGAAGTGGACGCCCGATTGGCCGCGATCGCGAAAGCGCAGGCAGCCGAGGAGAAGCGCCGTCGAGACGAGTCCAATCGCAACAGCGGGTCCGGCGGCGGCTTCGGCGGCTTCGGCGGGTCCGGAGGCGGTTACGGTCGCCGTCGTCGCGGCGGCGGGGGCTGGGGTTCGGGATGGGGTGGCGGCTTCGGCGGCGGCTTCGGCGGCGGGGGCGGCGGCGGTCGCCGTGGTGGGGGCGGCAGTACCGGATTCGGTGGCGGCGGTGGCAGTCGCGGATTCGGTGGCGGCGGCGGTAGCGGTGGCTTCGGCGGCGGTGGTGGCAGTCGCGGGTTCTGAATCGGAAATCGCGGGTTCTCGACCAGCAGACGCACCGCCGGGTTCGCCCGTGCCGGTGCGTCAGCATCGATTGAGCTACGGCAGCCACCCCGCGCAGTGGATCGAGATCTATCGACCAGACGCGACCTGGCACCGTGCGCCGACTGCGGTGGTCGTCGTGATTCACGGCGGTTTCTGGCGCGCCCGATACGACGCGGAATTGGGTGTGCCGCTGTGCCTGGACCTTGCTCGCCGCGGGTATGTAGCAGTGAATCTCGAGTACCGAAGGGTGGGTGACGGTGGCGGCTGGCCTTCGACATTCCTGGACGTGGCGGCCGGAATCGACCGGCTCGCCGACCTGCCGGAGTTCGGCTCACAGCGGGTGATCACCCTCGGCCACTCCGCCGGCGGTCAGCTCGCGGTGTGGGCTGCCGCCCGCGACCGGCTACCGCTGAGTGCACCGGGCTCCAGTCCCCGAGCCACCGTCAACGCCGCAGTGAGTCAAGCCGGCGTGCTGTGCCTCGCCGCCGGCGCCGAGGACCGGCTGGGGGCCGGCGCGGTCCTCGACTTCATGGGCGGCACCCCTGCGTCGCATCCAGACCGATACGCCTCGACCGATCCGATGGTCCGACTGCCGCTGAACGCGCTGATCCGCGCCATACACGCCCAAGACGACGACGACGTGCCATTCGACTACAGCGCGCGCTACGTGGCGGCGGCACGGTCGGCCGGGGTCGACGCCGCCTTGATTGAGGTCAGCGGTGGGCACATGGGTCTGATCGATCCGGCGTCTGCGGCGTGGGCGGCCACAGTGGCCGTTCTGGAGGATCTCTCGTCCGCGCCGTCGCCCACGCAGTCGTCCACACGGTCGTCCAAGCCGTCGCCCAGACAGTCGCCCACATCGTCGTCGAAGCTGTCATCCCCGGGCGACGTGCAGGGGCGGCAGCGGTGAACCCCACCACAGCCACCCCGACCCCGACCCCGACCCCGACCCCGACCCCGACCCCGGACAGCGTCGACAACGCCCGCACCGCCTTCTCGAACCTGTTGCCGCTCTGGTTGCAGGTCGTCGTCGGCGTCGTGTTGGGTGCGATCGGCCTGTACACCGTGCGGCGCGCCGTCCATCGCCGGAGTGAGCTGCCCCGCTGGGTGGACCGTCGGACCTACGACCTGCGGGACATCGTCGTCCCGCTACTGGTCGCGGCTGGATTCCTGCTTCTGCTGACGCTGGTGGCGGTGGACGCCCTGCACGGTGGTCCGTTGTCGCGCACGGTCGATGTACCGGTGGAGCAGTGGTTCGTGCGGGATCGCATCGCCTCGCTCACCCCGGTGGTCGTGGTGCTCACCAACGTGGTCAGCCCCTTCGGCTCGACGGTGCTGGCCATCGTGCTGGCGGCACTGGTCGCGGGCCGGACCCGGTCCTGGGTACCCGCGCTGATGATCTTCATCGGCCCGAGCGCGGCCGGTCTCGGGGTGCGGATCACGAAGCTGCTCGCTCCGCGGCAGCGGCCGCCGCTGGACGACCAGGTGATCAAGACCCTCGAGTCGTCGTTCCCCTCGGGTCATGTGGCCGGGGCCGTCAGCTTGTACGGCTGCGTCGCACTGGTCATCCTCGTCGGATTCTTCGGCTCGGTTACCCGGCGTCTGGCCGTCATGGTGGTGCTGAGCGCCGTGATGCTGTCACTGCTGGTGATCTTCACTCGGCTGTACCTGGCGGTGCACTGGACCACCGATGTCACCGCGGGCGTGCTGCTCGCCGGCTTCGTCGTCTCGGTCACCCTCGCGTTGTATCGGATCTACGTTCGCCACCGCCCGCCCGTCGGCTGACGCGCCCCCACCCCGCATCGGGGCTGATTCCGCCCGCTCAGCGAACACAATCAGCCCGGGTCGGGGCCCCTGCGTGGGACCGACGAAAACCCGGCTCAGCTATCGGCGAGCGCCACGGTGGCCCGGGCGATGGCCAACTCCTCGTTGGTGGGGACCACCAGCACAGCGACGGGCGCGCCGTGCGGGGAGATGAACCGGGCGTCACGGCTGCCGTCGGTGTTGCGGTCCGGGTCGACGGCGATGCCGAGGGTGGTCAGATTCGCGCAGATCAGTTCGCGCGATCGGGCGTCGTTCTCGCCGATCCCGGCGGTGAACACGACAGCGTCCACCGTGCCCAGGATGGCGTAATACGCGCCGAGGTACTTCCGAATGCGATGCACCCAGACGTCCAGGGCCAGCGCTGCGTTGGCATCACCGCCGGCGATCAGCTGATGCAGATCGCGGAAGTCGCCGACTCCGGACAATCCGAGCACACCGGACCGACGGTTCAACAACGCGTCGATCTCGTCCACCGACAGCCCGGCGACCCGATGCAGATGGAACAGCGCCCCCGGGTCGATGTCGCCGGACCGCGTCGCCATGACCAGGCCCTCCAGCGGGGTCATCCCCATCGTGGTGTCGATCGGACGCCCGCCGCGGATCGCCGCCACCGACGCACCGGCACCCAGATGCAGCAGGATCTGATTGATCGACTCGACCGGTTTGCCGAGCACCGCAGCGGCCTGCGCCGACACGTATCCGTGTGAGGTGCCGTGGAACCCGTAGCGCCGAACCCCGTGCTCGGCGGCCAGGCGCCGATCGATGGCGTAGGTCGCGGCCTCCGGCGGCAACGCGTGGAAGAACGCTGTGTCGAAGACCGCGACGTGCGGAATGTGCGGGAAAGTTGGTCATCGCCCGCTCGATGCCGACGAGATTCGCCGGGTTGTGGAGCGGCGCGAGGACGGACAGCGCCCGGATCTGCTCGACCACGTCGCCGTCGACCACGACCGGTCCGGTGAACCGGGTGCCACCGTGCACGACGCGGTGCCCGACGGCCACCACCCCCCGGTCGTCCAGTTCGGCTCCGGCCTCCCCGAACATCCGACGCAGCAATGTCAACCCGACGGCGTGGTCGGAAATCGCGCCGTCCACCCGCAGCGTCCGGCCCCCCTCCTTGTGGGTGACGACGCCGTCGGTCCCGCCGATCTTCTCCACCAGGCCCGAAGCCGCCGACTCTCCGGATTCGGCGTCGATCAGCTGATACTTGATCGAGGAAGATCCGCAGTTCAGCACCAACACGTTTCGACTCATTCGGCGGCTCTCTCAGCAATCAGGGTCTCGCCGCCGGGGGTCGCGGCCTGGGCTTGAATGGCGGTGATCACCACGGTGTTCACGATGTCGACCACCAGCGCACCGCGGGACAGGTCGTTGACCGGCTTGTTCAGACCCTGCAGGACTGGTCCGATCGCCACGGCGTTCGCGCTGCGCTGGACGGCCTTGTAGGTGTTGTTGCCGGTGTTCAGGTCCGGGAAGATCAGCACCGTCGCCCGCCCGGCCACGGTGGAGTCGGGCAGCTTGGACGCGGCGACCGACGGATCCACCGCGGCGTCGTACTGGATCGGGCCCTCCACGAGCAGATCTGGCCGAAGCCGGCGGACGATGTCGGTCGCCGCGCGCACTTTGTCGACATCCGCTCCGGACCCCGAGGTTCCGGTCGAGTACGACAGCATGGCCACCCGCGGGTCGACGCCGAACTGGGCCGCGGTCGCCGCCGATGAGATCGCGATGTCGGCGAGTTGATCCGCGGTCGGGTCCGGGTTGACCGCGCAGTCGCCGTAGACCAGCACCCGGTCGGCGAGGCACATCAGGAACACGCTGGACACGATCTTCGTGCCCGGTGCGGTCTTCACGATTTCGAACGAGGGTTTGATGGTGTGCGCGGTGGTGTGTGCGGCTCCGGACACCATGCCGTCGGCCAGCCCCAGGTGCACCATCAGGGTGCCGAAGTACGACACGTCGGTGACGACGGTGCGGGCGACCTCCAGGGTCATGCCCTTGTGTGCCCGAATCGCGGTGTACTCGGCGGCGAACCGCTCCACCAGCTCCGGATTACGCGGCGACACGATCTTCGCGTCGGCGAGGGACAACCCCATTGTCGATGCCCGAGTCCGGATCGCGTTCTCGTCGCCGAGGATGGTGATCTCGGCGACGCCGAGCCGGAGCAGCGAGTCGGCTGCTTCCAGGATTCGATCGTCCGTGCCCTCCGGCAGCACGATGTGCTTGCGATCCGACCGGGCCCGGTCGATCAGCCGGAACTGGAACATCAACGGTGTGGTCACCGAACTCTGCGCCACATGAATGGAGGCCAGTAGGCGATCCACCGCGACGCTCTCGGCGAAGACCCGGAGCGCGGTGTCCATCTTGACCTGAGACCCGGCACGCAACCGCCCACGCACAGTGGAAAGCGTGGCGGCTGTCTCATAGGTGTCCAGGTCGGTGACGATGATCGGCAGGTCGCCGGCGAGGCCGTCGATCAGTCGTCCGATCGGCTCCGGCGGAAGGTATCCGCCGGTCAACACGATCGCGGCCAGGGCGGGGAAGGTCCCCGCGTAGTGGGCGAGCACCAGTCCGGGCAGCAGGTCGTAACGGTCCCCCGGCGCAATGATGGTGTAGCTGTCATGCATCCGAATCAGCACGTTGGGCAGCGACATCGCACCTACCACGAACCCCATCGACTCCCGCTCCAGCCATTCGGGATTGCCGCGCAGCACTCGACCGTGGCAGGCGTCGACCAGCGCCCGCACCGAGGGCGCGACCAGCACGGGTATCTCCGGGATGACGCCCACCCCGAGCCGGCCGGGCTGTTCGAGCAGTTCGCGGACGCGGTCCTGGTCGTCCACCGGCACCCGGTTCGCCACCACCGCCACGGCCCGGGCGTGGTAGCCGGCGAGCTCGCTGACCGCAAGGTCCGCGGCGAGCGCCACCTCGTCCGGCGTGCGGCCCTGACCACTGACGACCAGCACCACCGGGGCGCCCAGATTCGCCGCGACCTCGGCGTTGAACGCCAGCTCGCTGCCGGTGGACACGTCGGTGTAATCGCTGCCCAGCACCACCATCATGTCGAACTGACCGCTGATCTGGTGATACCGGCGCAGCACTTCACCGAGCGCGCGGTCGCCGTCTCGGTGCAGCTCGTCGTAGGAGATACCGAGGCTGCTCTCGTACGACTGGTCGACCGCCGGATGGGACAGCAGTAGCTGCACCACCTGATCGGGGCGAGTCGCGGACTTGGTGACCGGCCGGAACACCCCCACCCGAGCGACGCTGCGGGTCAACTGATCCAGGAGCCCGAAAGCCACCGTGGACTTTCCGGAGTTCCCCTCCGGCGAGGCGATGTAGACACTGCGCGACATGAGTGCAGGGTAGGTGGACCCGATCCGATCGGCTGAGCCGGAGCCGGAGCCGGAGGCAGAGCCGGAGCCGAAGCCGGGGCCCTGCCCTCCGCCGCGGGCCGCGGGCCGCGGGCCGCAATTACGATGGCGCCATGGCTGAAGCCGTGGCAGATGTGCTGGGCGCCGATTTCTCCGCGCAAACTCTGGTCTTACGACCGGACGAGGAGGGGCCGGTCGACGCGACTTTGATCCGGCGGCTTCCCACCGGCCGCAATTCGCGGGCGGTGCTCTATTTGCACGGCTTCGTCGACTACTTCTTCCACCGACACGTCGCGGCGCAGTGGATGGACCGGGGTTTCGACTTCTACGCACTCGACCTGCGCAAGCACGGTCGATCTCTGCGCCCCCACCAAACGCTCAGCTATGTGACAGATTTCGCCGCGTACGACGAGGAGTTGGACGAGGCGGTCCGGATCATCCGCGATGAGGGCCACTCGACTGTGGTCGTGCTCGCGCACTCGACGGGTGGTCTGATCGCCCCGCTGTGGGCGGACCGGCGTCGCGGGACGGGGTTGATCGACGCGTTGATTCTGAACAGCCCCTTCTTCGACCACAACGGCCCGGTATTCGAGCGCACGGTGGTGACCGCGATCATGGATCGGGTGGGGCGTGTGCTGCCGAAACTTGTGATCCGCAACCTGGCGTCGAACTACAGCCGACTGCTGCACACGGAAAACGGCGGCGAGTGGGTCTTCGATCCGCGGTGGAAGCCGTTGACGAAGTTCCCCGTCCGGGCCGGCTGGGCGCGGGCCGCTCGCCGGGCGCACCGTTGGCTCCGGCGTGGTCTGCGCATCGACGTGCCGGTGTTGGTGCTCGCCTCCGCCCGATCGGGGAACGGGCGCATCCTCGGGCCGCACCACGCCGACTCCGACTGCGTGTTGAACGTCGCGGACATGGTCATCGGCGCATCCCGGTTGGGGCCGGATGTCACCGTGGTCCGGATCGAGGGTGGTGTCCACGATCTGTCCCTGTCCCGACCCGCGATTCGCGAACAGTTCTTCGCCGAGGTGTTCGGTTGGGTCGCCGACCATGTGCCCGCCGACCATGTGCCCGCCGACCATGTTCTTGCTACCGGGGTTCCCGCTACCCGGGTTCCCGCTACCCGGGTTCCGGCTACACGTGGGCAGCGTGACGAGGTGTCGAGCTGACCGGTGCCCGGAGATCGTCGGCGCCGCCGGGCTCGAAGTTTGCGTTTTGATGTGCACCGAAATCCCCGTTACTGGGCCGTCCGAGTGATAGAGCTCTAGGCTGTCTGGTATGCAAGGCGATTTCCCGATGCCCTGGGGACACAGCCGGGACCTCACCGGCACCGTCCACAGCCTGGCCGTCGGATCAACGATCGGGGCGGACTCGCCGCCCGGTGCGGCACGCGGCTGGAAGTACCCGGTCAGCGGGCCGGTTGCGCTCACGGCGAGCGGTCTCGCGGGCGATTCGCACGCCGACTCCGCACATGGAGGTCCTGATCGCGCGGTCTGCGTCTATCCGTGGGAGCACTACTCGCACTGGGCTGACGAGTACGGCCTGACCCTGCCCGCCGCCGCATTCGGCGAGAACGTGACCAGCATGGGCCTGCTGGAGGACGTGGTCTATGTGGGCGACGTGTTCCAGTGGGGCAGGGCGGTGGTTCAAGTGACGGGCCCGCGGCGCGGGTGTGCAACGTTGGGCGTCCGCTACGGTCGCGACGACCTGCCGAGCCGACTGGAACTCTCCGGCAGGACCGGATTCTTCCTGCGAGTGCTCAGCGCGGGCACGGTGCGTCCCGACGATCGACTGGTCCTGGCTGACGTGGATCCCTATGGGCTCAGCGTCGCCGACGTCAACACCGTCCTCTCGCACGGCCCGGCGGCCGCGGGTCTGTCACTCGAGCGCGTGTTGTCGGCCGGAGATCTGTTACCGGCGGCCGTGCTGGCCGACCTGGAACGACGCTGGTCGGTGGCGTCGCTGCGTTCCGAGACTCGACCGGATTGGGATCTCCAGCGGTCCACCGGCTGAGGTCGAGCGGAGGTCGGTTGTAGGTCTCTCGTCGATTCGGTTGTAGGTCACCGCACCGCCCGTGCGCCGGCGGCGAGGCGGCCCCGGTTACGATCGGAATGGTGAGCTCCCGCCAACTGCCTCGCCAGGGCGGGCCGGGCGTGACAGGGCGGCCTATGAGCAGGCACGATCCGAGCGTGGGTGTCGACGACGACACCTCCACCGACCGCGCCATCCGCCCCGATCGGACGTCGACCACGACTGTGGACCCGCGCAGCGGCGGTGCGCTGGTCGAGGTGCCCATCATCGAGCGCACACCCCGCCGCCGGACGCGGTGGGATCGGGTCTGGCCGAAGGACCCCGCCGCCCCGCGCACGACGAGGACGGGCCGTATCCCGCACCCGCGAACACCCGAGTCGGTGTCTGAGGCGGAGGTGTCTAAGGCGGAGGTGTCTAAGGCGGAGGTGTCTAAGGCGGAGGTGTCTAAGGCGGAGGTGTCTAAGGCGGAGGTGTCTAAGGCGGGGGTGTCGAAGGCGGGGGTGTCGAAGCAGGCGTCCTCGAAGGCACAGGCATCCTCGAAGGCACAGGCATCCTCGAAGGCACAGGCATCCTCGAAGGCACAGGCGGAAGCGTCACGGCCGCCGATCGAGAGCGGCTCGGCAGCAGACCGTTCATCGGGCCGCGACACCGAGGTCGACACGCTCTCGGCCCACGCGAACGACTTCGAGATCTCCGGACTCGACCCGGACGATTTCGACCCGGAGGATTTCACCGACCAAGACGATGGCCCCCGTCGACCGAAGTCGAGGATGCGGCTCCCTCTCCGAATCGCCGCCGCGGTCGTCATGTTGGCGGTCGTCGGCGTCGTGCTGGGCGGCAAGCTGCCCAAGCCGTCGGAGATCTGGTCGGCGCTGGAGGCCGCGCACTGGTGGTGGGTGGGGGTCGGTGCCGCAACCATGGTTATCTCGATCTTCGCGTTCGCCGAGCAGCAGCGGCAGCTGCTGGCCGCGTTCGACACGGCGATCAGCCGCAAACGCATCTCGGTGATCACCTTCGGCGGCACCGCACTGACGAACAGCCTGCCCGCCGGCGCCGCGGTGTCCGCGGGCTACTCCTTCCGGCAGTACCGCCAGAGTGGCGCCACTCGCAGCACCGCCGCGACGGTGATGGTGCTGTCCGGTCTGCTCTCCGTCGGTTCCCTGGCCGGGCTCTACTTCATCGTCCTGGGGACGGCTACGGCTACCCCTTTCCTCACCGTTTTGACCCGAAATCCGGTGGTCGCGGCCTTGGTCGGTGTCATCGTGATCGGCGTGATCGTGCTGGTAGTGAAGCGCGGCATCACCGGGCACCCGACCAGCGCCTCGGACAATCCCACCCCGCGCCTGGACCGCTGGGAGCGCCGCTGGCCGCGGCTGGGTGCCCTTGCTCGGGACGGGCTGGAGACAGTGCGCCGGGCTCGGCTGGTGCGCGTGCACTTCCTGAGCTTGGCTATCGGCTGGAGCCTGCTGAAATGGGCGGCCGAGGCCGTCTGCCTGCTCGCTGCCTGCCGGGCCTTCGACCTCCGCATCGACTTGGTCGCGATGTCGGTGGTGTACCTGAGCGTCCAGTTGGTCAGGCAGGTCCCGTTCACGCCGGGCGGCATCGGTCTGGTCGAGGCAGCCCTGTTAGCCGGCCTGGTTTCCACCGGCGCGGCGCATGGAGCCGCCGCAGCGGCCGTGCTGATCTACCGTCTGCTGTCCGCCTGGTTGATCATCCCGATCGGGTTCGGCCTGCTGGCCCACCTGCGACGGCACGACGCTCGACGGGCAGCGCTCACCAGCCCGACCTGAACCAGCCCGACCTGAACCAGCCCGACCTGAACCAGCCCGACCTGAACTACCCCGGCTGAACCACCCTGTTCGGCTGGCCCCGATCATCATCCCGAAACGCCGCAGGAGGTCACTCCCCCGTACACCCCGGAGCGGAATGCGTCCATTCGGTCGAAGGCCGTCACGGCACCCGTGTTGACGATCGGGTTTCCCGGGTTCGCGCTCAACAACATGACGGTGGCCTCGTCGAAGTCGCCCGGGCTCAGCGCGAGGTCGTATTTCTTAGACGTCTCCGGCTGTGCCAGGGTGGCTGCGAGAGCCCCGGTCAGGCAACTCGCGGCAGACTTCGCGTTCGGGTCGTCGGCGGCGAAGCCGAGTTGGACGATGGCCGCACCGGCGTAGGCAAGGCTCAGCGCGGTCAGCATGGCGAAGTCGCCGAACTTGTCGTTGAGGCGCTGCAGCGCGCCCTCGTCACTGATCACAATCGCGTTGGCGGACTCGCAGTACGACACCGCCACCAGGTCCGCGCAGCCCTGCTCCCCCGCGCCGACCAGCCGTGGCGACGTCCAGGTGCCGTTGAGCGCCGCGACCTGATCGGCGTAATAGGCGTCCAGAACGGGTTGCCCCAGTTCCACGGCGCGAGCGAAGGGCAGGTCGCCCGGCGTCGCCGACCGCAGATCGTCGGCGCTGAACTCCGCCTGCGCGAACGGCCGGTTCTCGTTGAAGTTGTCCCGACACGCCTCGGGCCCGGACTCGTAGCCCTCCTGCATCGCGCTGACCCGGTCGAAGGCACTGCCGTGCTGGCCCGGCGCAGTCGGGTCGGACCCGACCTCGCTGGGCAGCTCGATCGCCCAGGCGAGCAGCGTGCCGTCCATGTTGGCGGGGTCGTACCGGAAATGCGGTGCCTTACCGTCGGCGACTGATCGGGCCCAGGTGCCCGCGAAGCAGTCCGCCTGGGTCTCCGCGATGATCGACAATTGTGCTCCGAATTGGCCCTGGCGGGCCTGAATCGTGTGCCCCAACTCGTGGGCGAGAACCAGCCCGACCTGCATGTCGCTGTAATCGCTCGCATATCGGTCGATCAGCGGCCGCCAGTACACGACCTCGTCCTTGGACGGGCAGTAGAACGCGTTGTCGACGATGACATCGTCGTTGGGACCGTCCATGCAATGCGACTGCCGACCCTCGCCGGGCGCGATCGAGTAGTAGCCGCCCTGCGGCGGCTCGAACTGAGTGCCGAACACATCGGGATAGAAGGACGAGTAGAACCCGACGATGTCGTCCAGCGAGTCACGAGCGACCTGATCCGCGCCGCCGGCCAAGGCGAATTGAATGGGGAAGTCCGACGGGGTGTAGCCGCGGGGTTTGCCGGCCGGAGGGACCGCCTCGGGGTCGGCGGCGGCGCTGCCGCCGATGTGCGCGCCACATCCAGCCAGCAGCGCGGCGCACAGCGCGAGGGCGATGACACCCCGGGTTCCCGAGGGGCGGCCCCCCATTGCCGATCCGACTCTGCGGCGAGTCTCGCCAGCTCTCATGCCAAGCCTCCCAGAAGGACGCGCGAGCCCACGGGTCCGTCGCGCTGACCGGATGATCGCATCACCCCTCGGCGAATTGTGCCGTAGCTACCTCATACCCCGGTCGTATTCGGCGAACTCCGCGGGCATCCTCGCCCGCATCGGGCCGGCGCAATATGCTCCAGCCGTGCCGCGCACCCGGAACCGGGCGCGACCCGATGATGGAGGCCCCCGCATGAGCACCACATCGCCGACGGAACGAACGGCCAATCCGCCCGCCCACAGTCGCAGCCAAGTCTGGGCGTGGGGCCTGTGGGACTGGGGGTCGGCCGCATTCAACACCGTGATCGTCACCTTCGTGTTCTCCGTGTACCTGACGAACGGCAATCCCGGCGGTATCGCCGAGGGCCTGGGCACTTCGACCGCGGACTCGAACCTGCAGGCCACGGCGTGGTTGACCCGGTCGATGGCGATCGCCGGGCTGCTGATCGCGTTGCTGGCACCGATTGCCGGCCAGCGGGCCGACGCCCGCGGCCGGCGGCGACGATCGGTGGGCGTCTGGACTGCACTGATCGTGCTCTGTTCGCTCGGTCTGTTCTTCGTCAAGACCGACCTGAGCTACCTGTGGTTCGGACTGCTGCTGTACTCGGCGGGGAACATCTTCTTCGAGCTGTCCGCGGTGTCGTACAACGCCATGCTGCGACAGATCTCCACGCCGGACACCATCGGCCGGGTGTCCGGTTTCGGCTGGTCGATGGGATATTTCGGCGGGATCATCCTGCTACTGGTGGCCTACCTGGCGTTCCTCACCGGCGACGGCGACACTCGCGGCTTCCTCGGCATCAGCACCGCTGAAGGCCTCAACGTCCGCTACATCGCGCTGTTCGCGGCCGCCTGGTTCGCCGTGTTCGCGATCCCGGTGCTGGTGAAGATCCCCGAGGTGCCGCCGGACCCGACGGTGGCGCGGCAGAGTTTCCGGCAGTCCTACGTCCAGCTGTTCCGTGATCTGAAGGCACTGTGGATCTCGGACAAGAACACCGTCGTATTCCTCGCCGCTTCCGCCCTGTTCCGGGACGGGATGGTCACGATCTTCACGTTGGCGTCGGTGCTGGCTGTCCAGGTGTACGAGATCCCGGCAGGCAGCGTGCTGATCTTCGGCGTGGTCGCCAACGTCTTCTCCGCCGTCGGTGCGTTAGTCGCCGGTCGGCTGGACGACCGTATGGGCCCGAAGAAGGTCATCGTCGGGTCGCTGACCGGCATTCTGACCTGCGGCGTGATCCTGCTCTTCGTCTCCGGCCCCACCCTGTTCTGGGTGTTCGGGCTGATCCTCACCCTCTTCGTCGGGCCGGCCCAGTCGGCTTCGCGCACCTTCATGGCCCGGCTCTCTCCACCCGGTAGGGAGGGTCAGCTGTTCGGCCTGTACGCCACGACCGGTCGCGCGGTGACCTTCGTGGCCCCCACCCTGGTCACAGTGCTCACCACCGCCTTCGCATCACAGCGGGCCGGCATCGTCGGAATCCTGGTGACCCTGGCGGCCGGGCTGCTGGTGATGCGATGGGTGCGGGATCCGACGGACCAGGTGCGGGTCAGCTGAGCTCGTCAGCCTCTTGAGGTCGACGTGCGTGCGCCTGGTCTTCAGTGTCCGACCAGGGTCTGGCGCTCACCATTGGTTCATCACCCGTTGACCACTGATTCACCATTGGTAACGCATAACGCAGGCGCGGCCCCGAGTTCAGTACATCGCCACTCCCGTTCGATCGACCCCGACGAACCTCATCGTCCGGTCAGTGACGGGCATTTACGGGCATTTCGAGGATCATTGAGCGGACCCACTCTGAATTCGCCGGCGGGGTCAGTGTCGGTGGTGCTTCGTATCATTGTGGGTATGAGCGGAGCCGGTTTCTACACACTCGACGAGGCGCTGCGCCTCGTCGAGAATGCGATGGAAGCCGTGTCCGGCCTGGTCGCCGGTGAACGCTGGAAGTTGAACGGCGACGAATTGTTGAACCTTTCTCTCGGTGTGGAGAAACTCAGCCGGAAGAACGTGGGCGGCGCAGGTGCAGTTGACCGACGAACTGGACCAGCAGGGTGTCGCGACGGCCCGGTCGGTGTCCTCCACCGCGGCGCTGCTCCGGGAGACGCTGCGGATCTCCCCCGGTGAGGCGTCCGCCAGGGTGAACGCCGCCCGGGCGACCCAGCCGCAGGACCTACCGTCCGGTGGGGAGCGACCCGCCCGGCGGCCGATCCTCGGCGCAGCGATCGATGACGGTGACGTGTCGGTCGATCACGTCCGCACGATCGTGTGGACCCTGCGGCGGTTGCCGGACGCACTCCCGGCCGAGGTCGTGTCGAAGGCGGAGCGGGTGTTGGTGGACAACGCGCTGATCCAGGATCCGGAGCAGCTCAAGAAACTCGCCCGGCACCTGGAGTGCGTGTTGGACCCGGACGGGACCCCACCCGACGACACCGCGGCCCGGTCGAAGATGGAGTTCACCATCGGATCCCGCAGCGCCACCACCGGTCTGACCGGCATCCACGGATATCTGAACGACCTGGGTGTCGCCGCACTGCGGGCGGTGATCGACCCGCTCGCCGCACCGAAACCCGCGGTCGACGGTTCCGAAGGACCCCCGCCCGGCGGCGACCCGACGCGCCCACGCCCTCGTCGAAGTATTGGAGTACGTGCTCCGCACCGGCGGGAACGCCGACAACCCACTCCCGGAGGCGGCCGGTGTTCGGCCGCACATCACCGTCACCCTGGACTGGGACATCCTCAAGCAGCAGGCACGCGGTGCGGTCCTGGACGACGGGCACCGGCTCTCCCCCGCGGACACCCGCCGCCTGCTGTGCGACGCAGCGGTCATTCCGGCCGTGTTGGGCGGTGCCGGTGAGGTGCTGGACCTGGGCAGGTCGTCCCGGACGTTCAGCACCGCGATCCGGAGGGCGATCACCCTGCGGGACCGGGGATGTTCCTTCCCGGGGTGTACCAGACCCCCGAATTGGTGTGATGCGCATCATTTGAAATGGTGGGCGCGTGACCTCGGCGAAACCAGTTACGCAAACGGTGCCCTGCTGTGCGCGTTTCATCACACGGAAATCCATCGGGGTGACTGGCGAATACAGCCCGGGGCCGACGGTGTTCCGGAATTCGTGCCACCGAAATGGTTGGACCGCGAGCAGAAACCCAGACGCAATACGTCACACCACATTCACCTGCCGCCAGTGCCTGGTAACTGATACCTGAAAGCGTCCATCACTGTGGACTGACCTGAAGACTGAACGCGCAGTGTTCCACTGCGTCGTCTGCTGCGAGGTGGACGGTCCATCTCAGCCTGCCCCGCCCTGCATCGGATGGAAACCCGATCTCAGTCTGCCCCGCCCTGCATTGCATCGGATGGACAACCGACTCCAGCATTGCCAAATCCCCTCAGCGGTCGGATGCTGGAGCGGTGCTGATCGTGTCGATGGGCGTCTCGGTGGACGGCTTCATCAGCGACCGTGCGGGCTGGTTCCGGTGGACGGCCCTCGACGAAGAGCAGTTTCGATTCAGCCTCGGCCAGGTGGGCGAGCTCGGCGGCTATCTGTGCGGCCGCAGGCTCTACGAAACCATGCTGCCGTGGGAGACGGACCCGTCCATGCGGGAAACCGAACTCGGAGCCGCGTTCGCCGATGTCTGGTGCGCCCTCCCGAAGGTCGTGTTCAGCCGGACGCTCGGCGAGGTTCGCGGCAACGCCCGGCTGGCCAGGGCATCGGTGGCCGACGAGGTCGCCCTGGCGCGAGAGAGCACCGGCAAGGACATTTCGATCGGCGGCGCCGGCCTCGCCGGTACGGCGATCGAGTGGGGTCTCGTCGACGAAGTGCGCCTGTTCCGCAACCCGATCGTCCTCGGTGGCGGCACCCCATTGCTGCCACCGGTCTCCGAGCCGATCCGGTTGGACCTGGTCGAGACGAGGACGTTCGGCACGGGCGTGATCTACGAGCAGTACCGGCTCGCCCGGAAACCGGACTGATACGACACAGCACCACGGCGCACGGCCCAGGACCCGTTACCCGTTACCCGGACCCGGGACCCCCACGTAGCCCATCTCATCTGCCGCGTCTGTGTCTGGCGCCGAGAGTCGTCGGGCGAAGGTTTCCCAGGAAACGAAAACGGGGTGCGCACCCGATGTGGATGCGCACCCCGCCCTGCCGAACAGCTCAGCTGTCAGCCGAGACGGATCTTGCTGGTCGACTTGTTGTTAGCGGTGTTCGGGTCCTTGACTCCCGATACCGCTGCCACGTAGATGGTGGCCGCAGCATGAGTGCTCGCGCCAACCTTGAACGTTGCGGTGTAAGTGGCCGTCTTGCCTGCAGCAAGGCTGGAGATGCGCCACTCCAGGTACACCTTGTTGTACTTCTTCACGATCTTCGCACCCGGCGCGGACACGACGGACACACCGGCCGGAACGGCCAGCGTGGTCACCGTGTTGGTGGCCGCTGCGGGGCCGCTGTTCTTCACCTTGATGGTCTCGGTGAAGTTCTTGTTGTTCAACGCCTTGGTCGGACCGGTGATCGTGCTGGAGACGTCAGCAGTCGGGGTGGTGTTGTTGACCGTCAGGTTGAACGTCGCGGTGCTCGTACCCGGTGCAGTGGCGGTGACCACTACTGGGCCGACGGTGCTCCCGGCCGTGAGGACCGCGGAGAAGGCAACTCCGTTGGCCCCGGTGGTCGCGGTGACCGAGGTCGCCGAGTTCGGGAACTTCGCCGAGCCGGAGGTGATCTTGAATGTGACCACGACGCCGGCCTTGGCGTTGCCGGCGGCGTCGGTGACCTTGGCCCCGAGCTTTGCCACGAACGCCTTGTTGATCTCCGTGATCTGGCTGTTGCCGGTGGCCACGGTCACGTTCTTCGCCACACCCGCGGCGATCGTGACGGTGACCGCCTTGGAAGACGAGCCTTCCGAGTTCGTGGCCTTCACCGTGAACGAGAAGGAACCCGCGGTGGTCGGGGTGCCCGTGAGCTTCCCTGCATTGGACAGCGAGAGCCCGGCCGGCAGGGTCCCGGCGGACACGGTCACCGTCGGGGTCGGTGAACCCGTGACAGTGAACTGAAACGAGTACGGCGTGCCGGAGGTTCCGTTGCCGGGCGACCCAGTAACGGTCGGAGCGGTGCCGTTGTTGCCGCCGGTGATCGTCACCGTGGTCGAGGCCGAGACCGCCCCGCTGCCGACGCCGTTCGAGGCGCGCACGGTGAAGGTGAACGGCCCGGCAGCGGTCGGGGTTCCCGACAGCACACCGGTGCTGGTTCAGCGTCAACCCGGTCGGCAGTGCGCCGGAGTTGACCGCGTAGGTCGGGGTCGGGTTGCCCGACGCGACGTACGTGTAGCTGTAAGGCGTGCCGACGGTGCCGGTTGCCGGCGGGGTCGACGAGGTGAAGACCGGCGCGGAGGTACCCGGCCCAGTCGTCACGGTGAGGTTGGTGTGCGAGATGTCGAAGAACGGCTGGCCGATCGCCTCGACCTTGAACCGGCCGGTGGTGGTGGCGCCGGCGGGGATCGTGACGGCCTCTGAGCCGTCGTTAGAGGTGCGTCGAGCTGAGCACCGTGGGGAACGTGAGCCCGCCGTCGGTGGAGTAGGAGAGCTTGACGTTCGCGACGTTGAACGGAGCGGCCGTGGTGCCGGCCACATTCCAGGTGACGGTGTAGGACGCGCCCTCGGCGACCGAGGCGGCCGCGTTGGTCACGCGGAACGGAGTTGACCCGGCCACGGTGACCGTAGTCGCGGCCGACGTCACGCCGCCGCCGGTGGCGAACCGGTCGCGGGCGGTGAGTGCGAAGTGGAGCGTCCGTGCGCTGGTCGGCAGGAACTCCGCGAAACACTCGATCTGCTGCTGGGTCGGGGAAGCTCCGGCAGCGGGGACCGGGCAGGTTCCACTCGCGGCGTTGGTGTTACCGGCTGCGATCTGAGCCAGATCCGGGAACGTCCGGGTGGAGCCCGCCGCAGTGGCCTCGCTCTCGCCGGGCGCGTTCAGTTCCGTCTCGTAGTTCGCCGGGAACGCAGCCTCACTGAAGATGCGGAACAGCGGGCCGTCCGGCTTGTTGTTGTCCATCAAGGCTCGGATGCCACCGATGTCGTCCTGTTCCCAGAGGTTGACCGGGACCTGACCGGAGTCGGCATCGGCGACCGTGCCGCTGAGCGTGAACGGAGTCCGGACCGGGATCGCCACCGTGGTCGGGACGGTCACCACGGGGTTGTGATTGGACGTGGTGACGACGGTGCTGCCGCCGTTTTCAGCGGGCTGACCGCCGTTGTCGGCCGGGTCGACGGTCGAGGTGATGTAGTCCTGCATCTCGCGGAGGGAGGTGAGGGCGAAGTACGGGTCGGAGTACTGCTGGATGTTGTCGACCTGGGCACAGGTCCCCGCGTAGCTCATGATGCTCGCGCCACTGCCGATCTCCACGGCCGTGCCGTTGTTGAAACCGCCACAGGAGGCCGAGCTGAAGGTGTGGTTCGCGCCGAACTGGTGGCCGAGCTCATGGGCCAGGAACTCCACCGCCAGCAAGTCGGAGCTACCGTCAGCCGCTCCGGAACAGCCGCTCGCCTTGATGGCGTCTTTGCCGACCGATGCCAGGGAGGCGATACCGCCGTTGGAACCGGGGTCGAGGATTTGCCCGACGTCGAAGCTGTCCCGACCGATGACCTTGGGAATCACGACTGCGGTTTGATCGATCTTCAGGTTGGTGCAGGCGCTCAGGTCGTCACCGGCGGTGGGTGTGTAGCAGGGGTCCGCCCCGCAACGGCCGTTGGGGCCGGTGTATTCGGCGGCGGTGTTGAAGTTGAGCAGGCTGTTATTCCCCACGAGCACGAACTTGATCGCCAGGTCGTCGTTGTAGAACTGGTTGAGCCGGTTGGTGACGGCGGCCTTGCTGGCGTTCACATTGGCGGCACCGACCTGGGCGGCATAGCCGGGATCGCTGGCCAGTGCCAGTCGGTAGGTCCGCTGCTTGACCAGCTCACCGGCCGCGGGACGCGCAGCGGTGGTGGCGGGCTCTGCTGCAGCGCCTGCCCCGATTTCTTCTCTTTGCGCCGCGCCTGATGAGGCCAGTTCCGCGCGGTAGGCGACGTAGGTGGCGGTGGTCTTCCGACTTGTCGGGTCGACGTTCCAGCTGCCCGACGGGCTGCGCACGGTCGCGTGGAAGCCGAGCGCCGGCGAGTAGTCGATGCGGGCCGTGGCGCCGGGCTCGTCCACCGAGGTACCGGCGTAGCTCCGGAAGTCCACCTGACTTGCCAACGCCGGCTCCATCACCGGTGAGTCGACCACGCTGAATCGGTGCAAGGCACCGTCCGCGCCGGGGATGACGATGATCGGCAGCGCGCCCTTGGCGGCCGGGGTGTGCTCGAGCGGGGCTCCGGCCAATGCCGAAGTCAAAGCGCTCGAGTTCAGCGCATAGGTGGGCGCCTTCTGGGCAGTTCCGTTCACAGCAGTCCGAGCCTGCGGTCCGGTGACAGCCGACCAGCCGTTGGCGGCATCCGCCGCCGGCGCGGCCGCAGCCGCGAATGTTTGTGCGCCGGCTACTCCGGCGGGAACGACGAGACCCAACAGCATGGTGCTCGTCACTGCGGCAGCGACGGCTATTCGACGCTTAGTGGACATGGATACGCGGTCTCCTCACGGAACAGGAATCATGCCGACGATTTCGCGGCACGGCCGCAAACCTAGGAGCGATCGGGGTGAGTCGTCATCACCCCGGCTTTACCTAATTCTCGTAACCGCGAGTCTGTGTGCGATGTCTGTGTGCGATGACTGTGTGATGAACCGAGCGTGACCGGACTGGGTGACGGATGTAGCACTTGCGATGCTACATTGTCGTCGTGGAGAGAGTCGGAGTGCGAGAGCTACGCCAGCACGCAAGCCGCTACCTGGCCCGAGTCAAGTCAGGCGAGACGGTCGAGGTCACTGAGCGGGGGCGATTGGTTGCATTGCTGGTGCCGCCGGATCCGCAACGAGGAGCACGTGAGCGCTTGATTGCGGAGGGCCGTCTGATTCCGTCCTCTGGAGTTCTGCGACTGCCACGAAGAGTCCAGTCCGCCATGACCAGCGAGGCGGTGCTCGAAGAGCTTCGCGAGGACCGATGATCTATCTGGATTCGTCGGCGGTGCTCAAGCTGCTATTCGAGGAGAGCGAGAGTGCCGCGCTGGCGCTGTGGATTTCCGAGCAGGCGGGAGAGCCCATGGTGAGCAGCGAGCTCGCGAGGGTGGAAGTGATCCGCGCCGCGAGACGTCTCGACGCGGACGTGGTCCCGGCAGCGAGGGTGCTGATGTCCCAGCTGGATCTGATCCCGCTGACGAGCGGTGTCATCGATGAGGCCGCAGACGTCGGGGAACCCTTGTTGCGCACCTTGGACGCGATCCACTTGGCGAGCGCGCTTTCGATCCAAGCCCACCTCACGGCCCTCGTCGCCTACGACAACCGGTTGGTCACCGCAGCCAAGGCGGCCGGGATCGAGCCGATCCAACCGTCCGCGGACAGTTCCAAGTGATCGGCGGAATCGAGACGCGCTCGGCGTGCTGGTGGCCGCCGGCGGCGTTGAGGCACTTGGTGACCCGGCCGTGCAGCACCGCGGCGATGTCGTCCGCGCTGGTGACGGTTCGCCCCGAGCTGCTGAAGGGCGTGCTCGAGTCCGAGGGCATGAACGTCCACGTCGGTATGCTGGCCCGTCTCGTGGTGTCTCGTCGTCGTGTCTCGTCGTCGTGTCTCGGTCGTCGTGTCTCGGTCGTCGTGTCTCGGTCGTCGTGTCTCGGTCGGCCTGTCGAACCATCCGCCTTGTTCGGGGTCAGACCTGGTCGGACCCGGGTCAGAGCATGGAGCCGAGGTCTGACCCAACCGTGGGGTAGGCGGCGGTCATGGACTTCAGCTGGTGTGTTGTGAGTTCGAGCTTCATCGCGAGGGCGAGAAAGTTGATTAGTTCGCCGTACTCGGGGCCAGCAGGTGTGCGCCGACGATTCGGTCGCTGCTTGGGTCGACCAGGATCTTGGCGGCGGCGGTCGTCTCACCGATCCGGTAGTTGGAGTACCAGCCGCTGGTGTCGCGGTAGCGAACATCGACGTCGATGCCTTGGTCCCTGGCCTCCTGTTCGAGCATTCCCACTCGGGCGAGCTCGGGAATCGTGAACACCGCGGTCGGGACACCGGCGTAGTCGGGGACGATCGTGGCGCCCTTCAGCATGTTGGTCGCGGCGACCTTGCCTTCGAAGACCGCGACCGGGGTCAGTGGCATCCCCGCGGTGTTGGCCGAGTCGCCGGCGGCGTAGACCGCTGGGTTCGTGGTGCTTTGCAGGTGACCGGCGACGTGTACGCCGTGCTCGTCCCAGTCGACGCCGGCAGCGTCGAGATCCAGACAGGACAGTTCCGATGTTCGGCCTGCGCCGTGAACGACGAGGTCGAACTCCATGGTCTCGGGTTTGCCGGCTCGCTGGACACCGACCCGGTAACCGGTCGGAGTCTTGTCGATGGACTCGATTGTGGTGGAGCGCTCAAGCCCGATCCCCGCGGCTGCGCCTCGGGTGATCAGCAGCTCGACGAGGTCGGGGTCGAACGCCTTGAGTGGGCGTGGTCCGCGGTCAATGACGACCGGGGCGCTGCCGGCACGCGCCGCGATGTGGGCGAACTCGAAGGAGATGAAGCCGCCACCGACAAACAGGATCCGCGGCGGGAGCACCTCGAGGTCCAAGAAGTCGGTGCTGTCGACCAGGTGTTCGTGGCCCCGGAAGTCCAGCGGTCGTGGACGTGCACCGGTGGCGATCAGGAAATGCGTCGCCTCGTAGGGGGTGCCGCCGATCTCGATGCTGTTCTTGTCTGTGAACCGGGCGACCCCGTGGAGGGTGTCGACCCCGTGGCCGGTAAGGCTGTTCTCCATGTTCTGCGGGACCGGATCGGTGAAGCCGTGCTTGTGCTTCATCAGGTCGCTCCAGTTGACGCGGAGACCCTCGTCGTCGATGCCCCTACCGCGCATCATTCGGGCGCTGTCGATGATCTCGGCACCACGGCGCAGGATCTTCTTCGGGTCGCACCCGCGCAGTGCGCAGGTGCCGCCGTACGGCAGCGCGTCGACGATCGCGACTCTCCAGCCCGCCGACGCGCACTTGTCAGCCGCGGCGACACCGGCCATGCCGGCACCGATAACGATCAAGTCGTAGCTTCGGGTCATCGCACGGTCCCTGCCACGTCGGCGAGCGCCGCGCGGAGCTGATCCACCGTGGGAGCACCCGCCGGGCCATCAGGTGTGCGGTATACCCGACACGCCAATCCCACCCCGGCGTCCGGCTCGGCGACGACGTCGACGCCATCCACCAGGATGGTCGGCGAGCCGTGGAAGCCAACCCGCTCGGCTTCCTCGACTGTGTCGACCAGGTGACGGGTCACCTTGAGGTCGGCGCGTTCGGCAGCGAACGCAGTGAGCCGCTCGTCGGCGACCCTCCAGTTCGGGCAGTCATCGAAGTACAGCGGGCTGATGTCCATGCGAACGACCGTAAACCTTGAACCGTGGTACAAGGTCAACAGCTAGAGTCCAGGGATGCTGATCGGGGAGCTCGCAGACACCGCCGGCCTACCCAGCCAGACCATCAGGTTCTACGAGCGCAGGGGCCTTCTGCCCGAACCCGTACGTGGCGCAAATGGCTACCGCATTTACGACGAATCCACGCTCACCCGGTTGAGCTTCATCCACACCGCACAGGCAGCAGACCTGACCCTGGCGGAGATCGGCAGCATCATCGATCTCCGCGACCACGGCAACGTCCCGTGCACCCACGTCGCGAGCCTGCTCGACAACAAGCTCGCCGAGACACGTGCACGCATCCGGAGCCTCGCCGTTCTTGAGGCAGAACTCGAAACCATCATCGAACGCAGCCACCGCCTTGATCGCGCAGACTGCACCGACGCCGATATCTGTCACATTCTCGCTCGATAACCGAACGGCGAGTCCGGACTGTCGCCTGCCACGTTCATGGGACCACCTGTGGCGAGCCGGTGGTCCATCACGCTTGCAAGCGACACCGAAGTCGCTCACGGGTCGCGGGCCAATAAGGCTGGAACGGAGACTGGGACCAGAAACGCCGCCCCGGGCGGACTGCCCGAGGCGGCGCGCTGAGCCCGATTTCGTGCTCAGATCTGGCGGTGGCGATGGGATTTGAACCCATGGAACGCTCTCACGCTCACACGCTTTCGAGGCGTGCTCCTTAGGCCGCTCGGACACGCCACCGCGGAGCACTTTACCGGAGGTCCGCGGTCCCTTCGACCAGCGCGGAGGGCTCCTGCGACGACCGGCGGAAGTCGGATTCGGCCCCGCGATGCCCGGCGAAGAAATTCTGCAGCAATCCCGCGCAGTCGTCGGCGAGGACACCGCCGTAGACCTCGACCCGGTGCGTCACGCGTCGGTCGCGGAGCACGTCCCACAGCGACCCGGCGGCACCGGTCTTGGGTTCCCAGCAGCCGAAAACCACCCGTTCGATTCGGGCCAGTCCGATCGCACCCGCACACATGGTGCACGGCTCGACGGTCACCGCAATGGTGCAACCCGCAAGTCGCCAACTGCCGGCGGTGGCGGCGGCCGCCCGCAGGGCGATGATCTCGGCGTGGGCGGTCGGGTCCTGGTCGGCTTCGCGACGGTTGTGGCCGACCCCGATCACAGTGCCGACGGGATCGACGACGACGGCGCCGATCGGCACATCACCCGTCGCCGTGGACCGGGCGGCCTCGACCAGGGCCGCCGCGACGAGCCTTTCTCGGGCGGGCCGGGAATCCGCCCGCCACGGCTCCATCAGCCGATCAGAGCTTGTCGACGACTTGCTGGAACTCGTCGCCGAAGCCGGCCCGGCGGGCGATCAGCGCCAACTGCTCGTCCGGATACAGGTCGCCGTCGTTGATGATGACCTGCATCTCCTGCTCGGGGACGCCGAGATCGGTGAGTATCGCCAGGTCACCCTCGGGCCAGGCGTCGTCGTCCACCTCGTCCTCGTCGGGCGTCTCGATGTGCAACAGGTCCAGGACGTCGGCGGCGAGGTCGAAGTCGAGGGCCGCGGTGGCGTCGGACAGCAGCAGACTCACCCCGCCGGGGATCGGTCGGACCACCACGAAGAACTCGTCCTCGATGCAGATCAGGCCGAAGACCGCACCGTCGGTGGCGACTCGACGCAGCCCGGTGATCACACCGTCGAGGTCGTCCAGCAACTCGGGTGCGAGCAGCGAGCAGCGCCATTTGCTCTCCACGCGGACGACTGCCACCGCGAACCCGTCGGTGCTCACCGGGAGAACGGTACAAGGCGGGGCTGGGCGTGGCCAATGGGGCGGCCGCGGTCATCGGCCGGGAGCGGGCGACATTCCTGATCGCGCGTTGCATCAGCGCCCTCGGGCGTTATTTCTCACCCGTTTGTCGCTGGACCGGTTGACGGAGCGACCAGGAGACTAGGACCCATGACCGCCCCCGCCACCACCAACGAGACCTTCCCGCCGGTGTGCATCCTGGGCCTGGGGCTGATCGGAGGCTCGCTGCTCCGCCGCGTAGCCGCCGGGTCGCCCGGCCCCGGCCCGTCGGGCGGGTCTGCACAGACCGGCTACGGCTGGTCTCGCAGTGCCGGCACCCGCGAGGCCGCCGCCGCCGGCGGCTTCACCGTGTTCGACGACCTCTCGCAGGCGCTGGACCGGGCCCGTGCCGATCAGGCGCTGGTGGTGCTGGCCGCGCCGCTGCCCGCGTTCCGCGGGCTGCTCCAGGAGATCAACGAGCACACCCCGGACGTGCTGCTCACCGATGTGGCGAGCGTCAAGTCCCCGGTGGCGAAACTGGTCACCGAAATCGCCCCCGGTGCGCGGTACATCGGTTCACATCCGATGGCCGGCACTCAACACTCCGGCTGGGCCGCGGGTAGTCCGGACCTGTTCGCGGACGCAGCCTGGGTGACCTGCATGGACGAGGAGTCCGACGTCGACGCGTGGCTCGCGGTGGCCCGGATGGCACTCGCCGTCGGGAGTCGCGTGGTGCCGGTCGAAGCTCGCTCTCACGACGAGGCGGTGGCCCGGATCTCCCACCTGCCACACCTGATCGCATGCGCGTTGGCGCAGGTCGGGGTGCTCGGCGGGGAGCTGGCGCTCTCCCTCGCGGCGTCCTCGTTCGCCGACGCCACCCGGGTGGCCGCGACCCGGCCCGAGCTGATGCGTGCCATGACGGAGAGCAATGCCGAGTCGCTGATCGACGCGATGGACGACGCGTTGGCCATCTTGGGCGTCGCCCGCGCGTCACTGGCCTCGACCGGTTCGCTGCAGAAGCTCACCTCCGGCGGGCACGATGCGCGGCTGCGGTTCGAGCGCCGCGGCACCGATCTGATCCCCGTCGAGCTCGATGGCGACGATCTCATCGAGCAGTTGTTGTCGGTCGGCGCCGCGGGCGGCTACATCACCGGAATCCGGGGCAGCGGCGCCGAGGTGGTGCTCGAAGGCCGCTATCCGGACCCCGCCGACCTGGACTGATCCTCCCGATTCCGGGGGCTTTCCCGCCGTATCCTGAGGCGTATGCATCGATTGGGCGCTTTCCTGCGGACCTATTGGAATCGGGGGGTTGCCGGCCGGCCGACACCGCAGTCGGCGCAGGTGCTGATGCTGCGCTGGTGGCTGACCGCACTGCTGTTCAAGCTGCTCGGGTCGACCTGGGACGTGTCGTGGCACTTCAAGTGGCTGCGCGACGACATGGCGCCGCCGCACCTGTTGAACACGGTCGGCACCGGGATCGCGATCACCCTGCTCCTCACCCACTCCTTCACCGGCTACGGCGTCGACAAGACGTCGCTGCGGATCCTGCAGTGGGGTACCGGCATCTTCCTGATCGCCGCCCCGATCGACGTGATCAATCACCGGGTCAACGGACTCGATTTGACCGCATGGTCGCCGTCGCACGGAATGTTGTACCTCGGCACCGCCGTGATGATCGCCGGCATTATCCGGCTCTGGTATCTGCGCTACCCGCGAACGGGCGAGTTCGGTTGGCAGTGGCCGGCCGGGCTGATCGCTCTGTTCGCGTTCTTCTTCGAGAACGCCCACTTCGCGCAGCTTCAGCAGGAGTACGGCATTCTCGAACTGGCCTCCTGGTTCCGCGGGACCCCGTACGCGGAGAACGAGCTGCTGTCCTTCGCGGCGAACCAGCTCGGTCGGCCGGTCGACGCCGTCGCGCTGCAACATTTCGCGCTGCCGATCCCGCCGTGGGTCTATCCGATCTGGGCCCTCGTGGTGTGCGTCCCGATCCTGTTGGTCGCCCGCAACATGGTCGGCATCGCCTGGACGGCGACGGTCGTCACCGCGTCCTATGTGCTGTACCGCGCGGTGGTGTGGCCGCTCCTGGTGGTCGCGACCTTCCCACCGTCGGTGCCGCCGTTCTGGCTGGTCGGGGTGGGGCTGGCGGTTGACGCGGTCTACTTGATCCGCTGGAATCCGTACCTGCGCGCCGTGCTCGGAGGGGTCGTGGTGACCGCCGTGGGCTACGGCGTGCTGTGGCTGCAGACGGTCGCCTCCGGTACGCCCACCGACCTCTCGCAGCTCACCGTGCAGCAGATGCAGGACCGGTACGACGCCGGCAACGGAATCGGACTCGCGATGCCCCCGGTGGCGTTCGAGACGATCTGGTGGGCACTGCCGGCCGCGGTGGGAACCTGGCTGCTCGCCACTGTGCTGACCCGACGCTGGGTCGGCTTCGGTACCCCGCGCCCGCCGAGCCTGCAGGTCACCTACGCGCCGGAGCCGGACCGCGGCCCGGACGGCCTGCTGTTGGGCGTCCCGCTGGACCGTCCCCGCCGAGCTCGGAGCTCGATCCGCGGCTGAATCGGTCGGGTGTCGGGCGTCAGGACAATGCCCGATACGGCTCAATCGGGGTCAGTATGGTGCCGATCTGGTCAATACCACCGCCACCCCGTAGGCCACCGCCATCACGGTCAGCTCGAAGCCGCACCAGACGGCGATCGCGGTCGGCTTCCGGTCGATGATCAGCACCAGCAGTCCGCGCCGGACGACGACGGCGATCACGCCGATCACCCCGATGCAGACGAGCTTGGCGATCAGCAGCCGACCGTACGACGTGACCCAGAGCGAGGTCGGTAGCGGCACCGCCAGGTCCGAGGTGGCCAGGGTCGCGAGGCCGCTGAGCAGTCCGCTCGCGGCGACCACGAACACGCAGACACCGGCGAGTCGGGAGAACCGCGGCAACGCCATCGCCAGCAGTGGCGGGCGGCGGGCCAGACCAGCGCGTGGCGGCCAGTCCGCCGGTCCAGGCTGCGGCGCCGATGACGTGCAGCTCCATCGACATCATCACCAGGTCGTGGTAGCGCCAGTTGCTCGCGTGGCCGGTGAGCGGCAACGGCAGCAGTCCGAAGGCGGCGATCCCGGCACGAAGCTCGGCCGGGACGGACTCTCCGCGGCGCACCGACTCCGGCAGACAAGCACCGACAACACGCCGATGCCGGTCACCACCAGCAGACCCTTACCGGCGGGCACACCGGTGATGTAGTCCCAGATCAGGTCCGGCGAGGTGACCACGTACTGCAGAAACGACAACGGCAGGGTGACCACGTCGACGACCCCCGACGTCCGGCTGGGGAACCGGTCCGGGAACACCTCCGCGGACAGGAACACCACGCTGGTCAGTGCCGTGACGATCCACGCCCACGACGCTCGCACGGCCCAGCGGCGCACACCGCGCATCACCGGCTCGGTGTGGTCCGGGTCGTCGAAGCCGAGGAACTTCGCCAGCAGGGCTAGTCCCATGGTCGCGAGCACGCTGACGTCCAGCAGCACCCGGACGACGGGGATCGCGTAGGTGACCGCCACCGAGGGTGCGGGCAGGCCGGGCACGGGCGTGGAGCCCGTGGTGAGCTCGGCGAGCCAGGTGGTGACCACCGCGACGGCGATCAAGAACCCCGCGAAGCTGCCCGCCGAACGCAGCACACCCGCGAACCGGGCAGTCGTCGGCACACCGCTCCCGGCTGCAGTCCGCGGCGCGGATCGTCGTGTGGTCACCCTTCCATCGTGGCATTCCCTCGTCGGGTCGAGCTTCTCGTTGCGTCCGCCGAAGCGACCTGCGCTCCCCGATCGCGCGCATCGACGTGCGTCACGTGGCTCGTCGTGGCCACGGTCGGTTCGGTCGATCGGCAACTGTTTCGTCACTCACCGTGCCGTCGAGCACGTCCAGCGCTTACCGTGACCTCGTGCAGAACCCGCTCGCCGGAGCACGCATGCTGTCCTGGGCATCGCAGGAGAACCGGCGTCTAGAAACGGTCCGGGTCGTGCTGACCGACCGGGGTCTTCGCGCGAACGGGTACCTGATCGATACCACTGCCGTGCAGTACGGCGCGTCGTACTCGATGTTCACCGACGCCCGCGGGCGCACCCGCCGGCTGACGGTCCAATCAGACTCGCTGGACGGCGAGCGTCACCTCACGCTCACCCGAACCCCCGGCGGCCCGTGGCTGGTCGAATCCACCGCCGGGTCCAAGCCGCTGTACGCCCTCAATGAGGCTGTCGACATCGACATGGACGCGTCGGCCTTCTCGAACACCCTGCCGATGCGTCGACTGCAGTTGCCCTCTCCGGAGCCCCCGTCCACGGACGACACGGCGAGGAACCAAGCGGTCGAGAACCGAACCGCCGAGCGGGAGTTTCGGGTGATCGTGGCCTGCGTGTCGCTGCCGACGTTGGCGGTCCGGGCCGTCGAGCACCATTACCGGTTCCTGCAATCGGGGCTGGTCCACTACCGGGGGCCCGCCGGCGAGGCCGACTTCACCGTCGACGACGATTACTTCGTGCTCGAACTGCCCGGCGTGTCACGACGCCTAGGCTGAAGTTCAGACGGAACCGACCGGTTTCGCAGAAATCGCACGAAGCCGCAAAGGAAGTAGACATGGTGGATTTCTCCGGATTGGCTGACAAGGCGAAGAACCTGGTCGCAGAGCATGCAGAGCAGGTCAAAGACGGCATCGGGAAGGCCGGCGATTTCGTCAGCGACAAGTTCGGCGACAAGATCGGCCACGACAAGATCGATCAGGCCGAGCAGAAGGCCGGCGAGATGGTCGACAACTTGGCCGATGACCACGTGACGCCGCAGTCCCCGCCGGTGGTTCCCCCGCCGGCAGCACCGCCGATTCGCCCCGCCGAGTAACCAACGGCGCAGCGCCGCTCACCTGAGCAGCAGCGCAATGCCCCTCAACGGACGGCGTTCCCGGGCCCTGCCGTCAGCGCCGCCAGCGCACGCGCGATGCGTGGGGCGGACACCGGGAACGCCGTCCGCATGGGTTGGGCGAACAGTGACACCCGCCATTCGGCCAGCTGCCAGTGCACCTGTCGCACGTCTTCGTCCGACCGCCGCTCCACCGGCAGGCCGGCTACGACCTCCGCATATCGCCCCTCCCAGGGCAGCACTTCGGCCATTCGCTCGCGATCCCGATCGGGGTCCGCCGACAGGCGCGACAGCCGCATATCGAGCGCCTGCAGGTACCGCTGCAGGTCCGTGAGTCGACCGGCACCGGTCCGGCTGATGAACAGCGGCGGCAGTAGCGCTGCGAGCTGGGTCTTCGCGTCGATCAGTGACCCCGTGAGGTTCGCGCCCCGCAGGTCCGCCAGCCGCGCCTCCGCCTGATGCGCCGCGCGCAACACATCGGCGGCGGCGACCACCACCTCCAAGGTGGACCGGTCCAGGTGCGGAGCCATCTTGGTGCGCATCCGGGCGAAGGCGGCCGCATCCCATGCCGCGCCACCGGCCCAGTCCAGCAGCGCGTCGACCGCGGCCTCGGTCGCGTCGGCGACCAGCGCGGCGAAATTCGGGTAGCGCCGGTCCACGTTCAGGGTGAGCAACAGGGTGCGGTCGAGTTCATGCCGGACGAAGCCCTCCGGAGTCCGGAGCGTGAGCGTCAACAACCGCCGAGTGCCGGCCCGGACCGCCCGCAGCTGATCAGTCTCGGTGGCGAACATGCTCACACCGACCGTGGACTCCTCGTCCACCAGCGCGGGATAACCACGGACCGCCACTCCGTCGACCGTGGTGTCGATGGTGCGCGGGATGGGGTCGGGCGGGAACTCGCTCAGCCCGGTCCGTTCCAGACCGCGTGCCGCGGCCGCGATGGCGCGTCGGGTGTCCCCCTTCAGGGAAGCCTGCACGGCGGAGAGGTCCTTGGTCCGCGCCACCGTCGCGCCCGCGGCGTCCACCACGTCGAATGTCATCCGCAGATGCGCGGGCACCTTGGGCAGGTCGAAGTCGGCCGCGTGCACCACGACACCGGTCAGCTGGGTGAGGGTCGCCGCCAATTGTTCGGGGAGCGGCCCAACCTCGTCGATGCGTTGCAGGGCGGCGGCCGCGAAATCCGGTGCGGGGACGAACGCCCGCCGCAGCGATTTGGGCAGCGACCTGATCAACGCGACCGCGAGATCCGACCGTAAGCCGGGGACCTGGGCGGCGAAATGCTCCGGAGACACCCGCTGCAGCACCGCCAAGGGGACGGTCACCGTGACGCCGTCGTCCGGACGCGTCGGATCGAAGACGTAGCGCAGATCGAGGTCGACGCCTGCGCTGCTGATGCGATCCGGGAATGAGTACGCGTCCACCGCGACCGCACCGGCCGCGATCACATCGGCCTCGGTGAAGGTCAACCGTTCGCGTTCTGCAGCAGCGGCGCGCTTGAACCAGCTGTCGAAATGCTGCGCCGAGACCACGCCGGGCGGCAGTCGGGCGTCGTACAGCCCGAACAATGTCTCGTCGTCGACGACGATGTCGCGCCGACGGGCCCGGTCCTCCCGCTCCGCCATCTGTTCGAGCAGTCGTTGGTTCGCGGCGAAGAACGCGTGCCGGGTGCGCCAGTCACCCTCGACCAGGGCGTGCCGGATGAACAGCTCGCGTGACAGCTCGGGGTCGACGGCGGCGTAACCGACCGACCGGGCGGCGATCACGGTGACGCCGAGCAGGGTGACCTTCTCGGTGGCCACCGCCGACCCGCGTTTGCCCTCCCATCGGGGCTCGGAGTAGGACCGCTTGAGCAGGTGGGCGCCGGCCGATTCGATCCAGGCGGGCTCGACGGCCGCCACCGTCCGCGCCCACAGCCGGGAGGTCTCGACGAGCTCCGCAGCCACCACCAGCCGCGCCTGCTTCTTCGCCAGGGCGGAACCGGGCCAGACCGAGAACCGGGCACCCCGGGTTCCCTGGTATTCCTTGCGCACCTCGTCCCAGCTGCCGATATGCGCCAGCAGACCGGCCAACACGGCCTGATGAATCCGGATGCCGTCCGGCTCCGTCTCCACCGTCGACCCCGTCGACCCCGTCGGCGCCCCGGTCCCGGTCCCCGTTTCAGACCCCGTTCCCGTTCCCGTCCCCGTCGACCCGTCTGGTCGCCGACTGTCGGCGCTGCGAATCCCGACCGAGGCGGCGATCTGACGCAGCTGACCGACCAGGTCCTGCCATTCCCGCACCCGCAGATAGTTGAGATATTCACTGCGGCACAGCCTGCGGAACGCATTGCCCGAGCGAGTCCGGCCCTCCTCCTGGAGGTAGCGCCAGAGGTTGAGGATCGTCAGAAAGTCCGACTTCTGATCGGTGAACCTGGCGTGGCTCGCCGTGGCCCGTTCGCGCTCCTCCAACGGCCGCTCGCGGACGTCCTGGATCGCCAGCGCCGCGGTGATCACCAGGATGTCGGTGACGCAACCCAACTGGTCCGCGGCCACGATCATGCGGGCGAACTGCGGGTCGATCGGCAGCGCGGCCATGGTGCGCCCGACCGGTGTCAACGTGACCCTCGAATTCGAGACCCCCGCCTCCACAGGCCCGGCCGCCAGCGCACCGAGTTCGGTGAGCAGGGTGACGCCGTCGCCGATCTGGCGGGAGTCGGGCGGGTCCAGGAACGGGAAGGTCTCGATCTCGCCGAGTCCCAGCGCCGCCATCTGCAGAATGACCGACGCCAGGGAGGTTCGCAGGATTTCCGGGTCGGTGAACGCGGGCCGAGCCGCGAAGTCCTCGGCGGAGTACAGCCGGATACAGATGCCGTCGGCGACCCGACCACAGCGACCTGCGCGCTGGCCCGCTGAGGCCTGTGAGATCGGCTCGATCGGTAACCGCTGCACCTTGGTGCGCATCGAGTAGCGCGAGATGCGGGCGGTACCCGGGTCGATCACATACCTGATCCCGGGCACGGTGAGCGAGGTCTCGGCGACATTGGTGGCCAGCACGATGCGGCGGCCACTGTGCGCCTCGAACACCCGGTGCTGCTCCGCGCTGGACAACCGCCCGAACAACGGTACGACCTCGTAGTCCAACCGCCGCTGCTGGAGGTGGCCTCGCACCACCTCGGCGGTGTCGCGGATCTCCCGCTCACCGGACAGGAATACCAGGATGTCGCCGCCGCCGGACGCGGTGCCGGCCGCGGCCAGCTCGTCTACCGCGGCACAGATCGCCTGCCCTTGATCGCGGTCGCCGGTCCCGTTCAGGGCCTGCGCCGGGTCCTCTGCGTCGTCTGCGTCACTCTGGTCGGCCCCCCAGGGCCGGTACCGGATCTCCACCGGATAGGTGCGGCCGGAGACCTCGACGATCGGCGCATCGCCGAAATGAGCGCTGAACCGTTGCGGGTCGATCGTGGCGGAGGTGATGATCACCTTCAGGTCCGGTCGGCGCGGCAACAATCGGGCCAGATAGCCCAGCAGGAAGTCGATGTTCAGGCTTCGCTCGTGCGCCTCGTCGATGATGATCGTGTCGTAGCGGGTGAGGTCGCGGTCGCGGCCGATCTCCGCGAGCAGGATGCCGTCGGTCATCAGCTTGACCAGGGTGGCCGGCCCGGTGTGGTCGCCGAATCGGATCGTGTAGCCGACGGCGGCGCCCAGTTCGGTGCCGGTCTCGTCGGCGATCCGCTCCGCCAGTGCGCGAGCGGCGATCCGCCTGGGCTGGGTGTGCCCGATCAGTCCGCGGACGCCGCGCCCCAGGTCGAGGCAGATCTTGGGCAGTTGGGTGGACTTCCCCGACCCGGTCTCGCCGGCCACGATCACCACCTGGTGATCGCGGATGGCCGACTTCAGATCGTCCACCCGTGCGGACACCGGCAGCTCCGCCGGGTACCGAATGGGTGGCACAGCCCCTCGGCGCAGCACCAACCGCTGTTCGGCCGCGACCACCGCGGCTTCGACCTCAGACCGCGCGGTGCGCCGGCGATCCTTGTCTCTGATTCCGGCGGCTTTACGCAGCCGCCGGCTCAACGAAATCGCATCGCGCGGGGCCAACGCGTCGATCCGGGCCCGTAGTGCCGCTTCGCCGCCGGGTCGGGTCGAATCGCCGACGGGGGCTGCGACGGTGTTCTCGGTCATGACTGTGCCGAGAATAGGCCCAGAATCGGTATCGATGCCGAGCAGCATGACCCACAGACCCACAGACCCACAGACCCACAGACCCACAGACCCACAGACCCTCAGACCCTCAGACCCTCAGACCCTCAGACCCTCAGAAGGAGAGCACCGATGAGCACCGAGCAACTCGACACCGAGGATGCCGCAACGCGCGCCCGGACCCGCCGCGGGGATGACCCGTCGGACCTGTGGGTGGAGCGCACCGGCACCCGCACCTATGTGGGTCGCAACGGCCGCGGCGCCGAGGTGCAGATCGGCCCGCTGGAGAACCACGGGTCCTTCTCCCCCGGTGAACTGCTGAAGATCGCCCTTGCCGGCTGCACCGGACTGACCACCGATGCGGTCATCGCCCGCCGACTCGGCGACGACTACCCGGCGGTGATCGAGGTGGCGGGTGTGAAGGAACTCCCGGCCGACCGGTATCCGCATATCACCGAGAACCTGGTCGTGGATCTGTCCACGCTGAGCGACCGGGACCGGGACCGGCTGTTGACGATCGTGCACCGAGCCGCCGAGGAGCACTGCACGGTCGGCCGCACCGTCACCGCAGGCGCCGCCGTGACCCTGACGGTCACGGACGCAGTCGCGACTGCCGCGGGTGCACCGCAGGTATCCTGACTCCAGGGGGATTCCCAACAAGGTGTGATCTGGGCGCTATTTGAGCGTTTTTAATCCGTTTGGCCTAAAGTGGGCCAGGTGACATCCCATTCTTTAGGGATTCGCCAACTGATACGGAGGGTCTGATCACAGTGCGGAGCGGTACGACCGACGAAGGGCTCGACCTGGTCGCGCACCGTTCCGGTTGGCTCCCGCACCAGACTCGCAGCTCGCGCATCTATTTCCTGGTGGTGATCGCGGCGGGCGTCGTCGGTCTGGCCGTCAGCACCACACATCCCGCATGGGACACCACTCGCTGGGGGCAGGTCGCGGGCTGGACCGTGCTCGCCCTCCTCGCCTCGTTCAGCGTGGGACTTCAACTGCGCAAACCGATGGACGGCACCGGGACCGTCACCATGCGGGACATCTGGTCACTGTCGGCGCTGCTGATCTGGGGCTTGCCTGCTGCTCTGTGTTTGAACCTGATCGCGGTGCTGTGGTCGGAGACCGTGATCAAGGTCAAGCTCGAGGGCCGATCCTTCGTGCCGAGCCGAGCGGCGTTCAACGCGTCCGCCACCACGCTCGGCCTGATCGGCGCCTGGACGGTCGGCCTGATCGGTGACCGCAGCGACTGGGTCACCTGGCTCATCGGTGGGTTCGTCTTCGAGGTCGTCAGCGCGGCGGCCGTCCAGCTGCATCTGCGGTTGAACCGCAACGACCGCCGTGTCTCGCAGACCCTGCTCATCCTGGTCTCGATGTGCCTCTTCGAGGTGCCCCTCGCCGTGGTCCTCATGGTGGCGTGGCAGGCCAGTCCTTTACTGGCCGTGCTGCTGACGTTCCCGATGTTCGTCACCGCAACGGGGTTGCAGTTCATTCTCGAGTTCATCGAACTGCGCGATCTGATGTCGACGGACAGCCGCACCGGCCTTCTCACCCCCGACTCGTGGCGGGAGGCCAGCGAGAAGCTCTTGCGGAACCAGCGGATCTCGGTCTTGATGGCCGACCTGGACAACTTCAAGGACCTCAACGACAACTACGGGCACCTGGTCGGCGACGACATCCTGAAGCAGATCGGCGACATCTTGATCTCGTCGATCCGTCCAGCGGATCTGGCCTGCCGGTGGGGCGGCGAGGAGTTCGTGATGGTCCTCACCAACACCCCGCTGCGGGAGGCGGTACTCGTCGCCGAGCGGATTCGCAGCCGAGTCGCCGCCGAGGCGGGCGCCAACGGCGCCCACGTCACCATGTCGATCGGCGTCGCGCAGGCCGTTCCGGTGGCTCCGCCCCAGGTCGCGGCTGCTTTGACGGCGGCGATGTCGCTCGCCGACCAGGCGTTGTATGCGGCGAAAAGGGGCGGTCGCAATCGCGTGGCCACCATGGGGCCGGAGCGCTTTTAAGCGTCCCGGCGGCTCCGAGGCAGGCCCGGGTGGGCCTGGCGTGCCCATGCGGACAGTCGACTGAGGGGCCCCCGGCGGGCGGCGGCCCGATAGCATCGAAGGTCAGGAGTGCCGGCAGGCCTAGTCGACCGTACTCGACAACACCACCCTAAGGATTCCCTCCGAATGACCACATCCGACCCGCGCAGAACACTGCTCTCGCCGGGATCGTGGCCCGAGGCCCAGCGGCTCGCCCGGCTGCTCCGCGACGAGACGATCGGTGGCATCCTGCTGCTGATCGCCGCCGTCGCGGCTGTCACCTGGGCGAACTCCCCGGCCGCCGACTCGTACTTCGCGTTCCGTGACCTCCGCATCGGACCCGCCGCCCTGCACCTGGATCTCACGATGGCTCAATGGGCCGCCGACGGCCTGCTCGCGGTGTTCTTCTTCGTCGCCGGCCTGGAGCTCAAGCGCGAGTTCGTCGTGGGTGACCTGCGAGAGATTCGGCGGGCGGCGCTCCCGGTGGCCGCCGCCATCGGCGGGATGGCCGTTCCGGCGTTGCTGTACACGGCGATCAATCTGGGCACGGTCGACGGCTCGCTCAACGGGTGGGCCATCCCGACCGCCACCGACATCGCATTCTCCCTGGCTGTGCTTGCCGTGGTGTCCACCCACCTTCCCACGGCGCTCCGTACCTTTCTGCTGACATTGGCCATCGTCGACGACCTGCTCGCGATCGTGGTGATCGCGCTGTTCTATGCCGGCGATCTGAACCTGGTCTGGCTGATGCTGGCCGCGGTTCCGCTGGCGGCGTTCACCGTGCTCGTCCAATTACGGATCACCTCCGCCTGGCTGCTGCTGCCGCTGGCGCTGATCACCTGGGTTTTCGTGCACAACTCCGGGATCCACGCGACGGTGGCGGGCGTGCTGCTCGGGTTCGCCGTGCCGGTGAAGGCGGGTCGCTTCCGTAAGTTGAGTCCGGCGAACCGACTCGCCGGACCGGGTCTAGCGGACCGCTTCGAGCACCTCTGGCGACCGGTGTCCGCTGGTTTCGCGGTCCCGGTCTTCGCCCTGTTGGCCTCCGGTGTGGCGATCGGTGGTCTCGCCGCGCTCGGGGAGTCGCTCACCGAACGCGTCACCGTGGCGATCATCGTGGCGATGGTCGTGGGCAAAACCGCCGGAATCATGGCGGCTACCAGGTTGATCTCCTGGTTGACCAAGACGCCGCTGGCCAGCGGGTTGCGCTGGCTGGACGTGCTGGGCCTGTCGTTGTTGGGCGGGTTGGGCTTCACCGTCTCGCTGCTGATCGGCGAGCTGGCCTTCGACGCGGACTCGGTCTACGAGACCGACGTCAAGATCGGCGTCCTCGCGGGCTCCATCATCGCTGCGATCCTGGCCGCGATCGTGCTGCGCATGCGCAATCGGACCTACCGCCAGATCGAGGAGGAGCAGGCGCGGGATTCCGACGCCGACGGCATTCCCGACTGCTACCAAACGCTCCAGAGCGAGTCGGATTGACCGGTCGGGGGGGCCCGGACGGCGGTACCGCCGGGTCGGCCCACGTCGTAGCGTGTCTCCCGCGATCAGCGCGGATCGCATCCGTCACGGGAGGCCGACATGTTCGTTCAGACCATCGAGGGTCGAGTAACCGATCGGGCGGCGTTCGCCGCCACCTTTGAAGAGTGGGCCCAGAAGTTGAAGCCGGGGGCGGCCGGATTCTTGGGATCGACCGGCGGAGTCGCCGCGGACGGCACCGCGGTCATCGTCGCCCGCTTCGACTCGGCTGCGTCCGCGCAACGCAACAGCGAGCGGCCCGAGCAGGGTGCATGGTGGTCCAATTCCGCCGCCCCGGTCTTCGACGGCGAACCCACTTTCAGGGACAGCGAGGACGCCGTCGAGGTGTCGGTCGGTGATGTCACGACGGCGGGCTTCGTGCAGTTGATGAAGGGCAAGGTCAAAGACGTCGACCTGGCTCGCCGAGGCATCAGCGAAGGCGAGAGGTGGGCGGCGTTCCGGCCCGACATCCTCGGGATGCTCGCCGTGATGTATCCCGGCGGCGAGTACACCCAGGCGATCTACTTCAGTTCCGAAGCGGCGGCCCGGGAAGGCGAGAAGAAGGAGTTCCCGGCCGACATGCAAGCCGAAATGGAGGAGATGATGAGCAACGACGTGGGAACCCCGACGTTCATCGACCTGCCCGACCCGGTCTTCGCTTGACACCCCGCGCCTGACACCCCGCGTCTGACACCCCGCGTCGCCCTGATCGCGCGCGTCGCTTAGTCTCCGCTTGAGCCATTTCGGCGCGCGGTCCCGCGAATTTCGGGTGTGCCGGCGCTGTCGAATGTGCACCCGAATCACCGGGACCCGAGCACGCGACGCGGCGTGGTCGGCCTTCAGAAGGGCGTCGCGATATGACCAGCACCCTCTCGGCACCACCGAGCCTCGACGAGCAGCCGATCGAGCAGGTGGCCGTCAACACCATCCGGACGCTGTCGATGGACGCGGTCCAGGCCGCCAACTCGGGCCACCCCGGCACCCCGATGGCCCTGGCGCCGGTGACCTACGCGCTGTGGCAGAACTTCCTGCGATTCGATCCGGCGGCCCCGATCTGGAGCAACCGCGACCGGTTCGTGCTGTCCGCCGGCCACGCATCGGCACTGCTCTACTCGATGCTGCACCTGACCGGGGTCCGCTCGGTGAACCCCCAGTACGAGACGCTGGGCGAACCGGCGGTGCCGCTGGACGACCTCCGCCGATTCCGGCAACTTGATTCGAAGTGCCCCGGCCACCCCGAGTACCGCTGGACCGCAGGTGTCGAGTGCACCACCGGCCCGCTCGGCACCGGCATCGCGACCAGCGCCGGAATGGCGATGGCCGGGCTGTGGCAGGCGGCCACCTTCAACCGGCCCGGCTACACCGTCTTCGACTACGACGTCTACGCGATCTGCGGCGACGGCTGCCTGATGGAGGGCATCGGCGCGGAGGCGGCATCCCTGGCCGGCCACCAGAAGCTGCACAACCTGTGCTGGATCTACGACAACAACAAGATCACCATCGAGGGCGACACGTCGCTGGCGTTCACCGAGGACGTGGCCGCCCGATTCCGCCGGCTACGGCTGGGCCGTCCAGCACGTCACCGACGCCAACGACCTGGACGCGCTGTCCGAGGCGCTGCGGGCATTCAAGGCCGAGACCGAGCGGCCGACGCTGATCATCGTCGACAGCATCATCGGCTTCGGCGCGCCCACCAAACAGGGCAGCCACTCCGCGCACGGCGAACCGCTCGGCGCGGAGGAGGTCAAGGGCGCCAAGCGAAATTACGGCTGGCCCGAGGACGAGCAGTTCCTGGTGCCGGATCGGGTCCTCGAACACTTCGCGGACGGGATCGGCCGCACCGGGGCGGCGGCCGCGGCAGGAATGGGAGGAGCTGTTCGCTCGGTACACGCAGGAGTTCCCGGAGCTGGCCGATCAGCTGGATCGCATGCAACGCCGGCAGCTGCCGGTGGACTGGGATGCCGACTTGCCCGACTTCCCGGCCGACCCCAAGGGAGTCGCGGGGCGCGACGCGAACAACAAGGTGCTCAACGCCATCGCGCAGAAGGTGCCGTGGTTGATCGGCGGCTCGGCCGACCTGGCGCCGTCCAACAAGTCCCGGTTGACCTTCGACGGGGCGGGCGACTTCGAACCGGACGACCGGGCGGGCCGGAATCTGCACTTCGGCGTCCGTGAACACGCCGCCGGCGCGATCGCGAACGGACTGGCACTGTCCAAGGTCCGGGCCTATCAGGCGGGCTTCCTGATCTTCTCCGACTTCCAACGAGGCGCGGTGCGTCTGTCGGCGTTGATGGAACTTCCGGTGATCCACATGTATACCCACGACTCGATCGGAGTCGGCGAGGACGGGCCCACCCACCAGCCGGTCGAGCACCTGGCCTCGCTGCGGGCGATGCCCGGCCTGATCGACATGCGCCCCGGCGACGCGAACGAGGTGGTCGGCCGCCTGGAAGGTGATCATGCCGCTGCGCCACGATCCGGTCGCGTTGTTCCTGTCCCGGCAGCCGCTGCCGACCCTGGACCGGACGAAGTACGCCAGTGCGGACGGCGTCGCCCGCGGCGCCTACGTGCTGGCCGGCGACCCGGACGAAACTCCGCAGATCATCCTGATCGCCACCGGCAGCGAGGTGTCGCTGGCGGTCGAGGCGCACGAGACAGCTGATCGCCGACGGGATCCGCAGCCGGGTGGTCAGCATGCCGTCGATGGAGCTGTTCGACCGGCAGCCGGCCGATTATCGAAACGAGGTACTGCCCGCAGAGGTCACCGCACGGGTGGCCATCGAGCAGGCGTCGTCCTTCGGCTGGGATCGCTGGGTGGGCACCCACGGCGAGATCATCGCCATGGGCACCTTCGGTGCATCCGCCCCGCTGAAGGCACTGCAGACCAAGTTCGGCTTCACCCCCGAAGCCGTGGTCGGGGCGGCCCGCCGGCAGATCACCGCCGCCGAAGCCCGCGCCTCCCGTTTGACCCGTTAGCTCACAGCCGATTTCGGCGTGAAAGTGTTCGCCAGGCGAACACGATCACGCCGAAATCGAGCGTGGTGGGCCGGTCGGTGCTACTCCGCGCTGTCGACCCAGTCGAGGGTCTTGGTGACCGCCTTCTTCCACTGGGCGTAGAGCCGCTCCCGCTCCGCCGGGTCCATGTTCGGCTCCCAACGCTTGTCCTCGGCCCAGTTGGTCCGGATGTCGTCCTCCGTCTCCCAGAAGCCGACTGCGAGGCCGGCGGCGTAGGCGGCGCCGAGGGCGGTGGTCTCCGCGACCACCGGTCGGATCACCGGCACCCCGAGGATGTCCGCCTGGAACTGCATCAACGTCTCGTTGACCACCATGCCGCCGTCGACCTTCAACGCCGTCAGATCGACACCTGAGTCGGCGTTCATCGCGTCCAGCACCTCGCGGGTCTGGAAGGCCACCGATTCCAGCACCGCCCGGGCGATGTGGCCCTTGTTGACGTACCGGGTGAGCCCGACGATGGCGCCGCGGGCGTCGGAACGCCAGTGGGGGGCGAACAGACCGGAGAACGCCGGTACGAAGTAGGCGCCGCCGTTGTCCTCGACACCCTTGGCCAGCTCCTCGATCTGAGCCGCGTCGGAGATCAGGCCAAGGTTGTCGCGTACCCACTGCACCAGCGAACCGGTGACCGCGATCGAGCCCTCCAGTGCGTAGACGGTGGGCTGATCGCCGATCTTGTAGCAGACCGTGGTGAGCAGGCCGTTCTTCGACGGAACCTTCTCGGTACCGGTGTTGAGCAGCATGAAGTTGCCGGTGCCGTAGGTGTTCTTGGCCTCGCCGGGCGACAGGCACGCCTGTCCGAAGGTGGCGGCCTGCTGGTCGCCGAGGATGCCGGCGATCGGCACGCCCGCGAGATTCCCACGCTCACGACCCTGCGCGTAGACCTCGGAGGACGACCGGATCTCGGGCAGCATGGACATCGGAATGCCCATCTCCTCACAGATCTCGGGATCCCAGGCCAACGTGTCCAGGTCCATCAGCAGGGTGCGGGAGGCGTTGGTCGGCTCCGTGATGTGCAGACCGCCCTGCACCCCACCGGTCATGTTCCAGACCACCCAGGTGTCCATGTTGCCGAACGCCAGGTCACCGGCCTCGGCCTTCTCGCGGGCACCCTCGACGTTGTCCAGAATCCAGCGCACCTTGGGCCCGGAGAAGTAGGTCGCCAGCGGCAGACCCACCTTCGCCTTGTAGCGGTCCTGACCGCCGCCCAGCGCGCCCAGCCGCTGGCAGATCGCGTCGGTGCGGGTGTCCTGCCAGACGATCGCGTTGTACACCGGCAGTCCGGTGGTCCGGTCCCAGACCAGCGCCGTCTCCCGCTGGTTGGTGATGCCGACCGCCGCCATGTCCGGCGCCTTCAGGTCCGCCTTGGCCAACGCCTCGGCGACGACTGCCCTGGTGTTGTCCCAGATCTCGATGGCGTTGTGTTCGACCCAGCCGGCCTTGGGAAAGATCTGCTCGTGTTCCTTCTGCGCGACCGAGACGACCCGGCCGTCGTGGTTGAAGATCATGCACCGGGTGGAGGTGGTTCCCTGGTCGATCGACGCGATGTACTTCTCACTCATGCGGACTCCTTCGTCCTCAATTCGGGGTGCGCGCACTCGGGGTGCCACTCGTTGCCACCGAGGGCGCGCGGGGATGACTGCTCTCAGTCGGGTGTGCAGGTGCCGGCCGAACGCCGACCGAGTCGGTGACGTCCGGCCGGGTGTGGCCGGGGGTCAGGCGGCGGCCAGGAACAGCAGGCCGGCGAGCGTCGCACCCAGCAGCGGGCCGACGATCGGTACCCAGGAGTAGGCCCAGTCCGATGAACCCTTGCCCTTGATCGGCAGAATCGAGTAGGCGATGCGCGGACCCAGGTCACGAGCCGGGTTGATCGCGTATCCGGTGGGACCACCGAGGCTGTTACCGATGCCGATGACGACGAAGGCGACCGCGGCGTAGCCGAGGCCGGCGTTGCCGAAACTCAGCGAGGCCGGGGTGTCGCCACCGGTGACACCCGGCGACTCCAGGATCCAGAAGACCAGGACGAAGGTGCCGATGACCTCGGTGACGACGTTCCAGCCGTAGCTACGCACCGCAGGACCGGTGCTGAAGATGCCGAGCGTGCCACCGGGGTTGGGGTCCTCGTCGAAGTTCTTCTTGAACGCGAGCCAGCACAGGACGGCGCCGAGGAAGGCACCGAAGAGTTCCGCGGCCAGATAGACCGGGACGACGCTCCATTCGACCTTCTTGGCGATGGCCAGACCCAGTGTCACGGCGGGGTTCAGGTGAGCGCCGGATCTCCATGCCACCGAAGCGCCGACGAAAACCGCCAGGCCCCAGCCGAAGTTGATCAGCAGCCAGCCGCCGCCGGTGCCCTTGGATTTCTGGAGCACGACCGTGGCGACGACACCACAGCCGAGCAGGATGAGGAGGCCGGTCCCCAGGGTTTCCCACAGGAAGATCTGGCCGTTCGAGAGTGGGGACAACGTTGTCCTTTCGGTTACCGCGCGGGCGGTGTTGCCCTGGCGTCAGTGATCACTGACCCGGAGACTCCGGGGTGGAGCGTGGAGACGTGCACGGTCTCAGCCGTTCGCACCCCCACTCCCGGCGGAGGCGCCGACGCGGACGTCGGGGGCGCCGAGCCGAGCCGCGTCCGCGGTCCGGTCGTCGAGTTGCTCCTGAGAATCGCGCTCAGCGGCGACTCGGGCCCGGTAGTGCTGCACCTCGTCGATCACCGCCGCGTCGTCCCAACCGAGCACCGGCGCGACGATTTCGGCTACTTCCTCCGCCGAATCGACGCCGCGGTGCCAGGTGTCGATCGAGATGCGGGTCCGCCGGGCCAGGATGTCGTCCAGGTGGAGCGCCGCTTCGTGGGAGACGGCGTAGTAGATCTCGGCCTTCAGGTACCGCGGCGCCGACGGCAGTGGTTCGCCCAACTCCGGATGAGCCTCGATGAGGTCGAAGATCTCCGAGATCGCGCTGCCGTAACGGCCGAGCAGATGCTCGATCCGCTCCAAGGGCAGGCCACTCTCGGTCGCCAGCAACTGCTTGTTGTTCGCCAGCGCCTTGTAGCCGTCGGCGCCGATCAGCGGCACGTCGGCGGTGATGGACTTGCCCACCGTGCCGGGCAGCATCTTGACCGCCTCGTTGACGGCGTCCTCGGCCATCACCCGGTAGGTGGTGTACTTGCCGCCCGCGACGATGACGAGTCCCGGAACCGGCGACACCACGGCGTGTTCGCGGGACAACTTACTGGTGTCGTCGGATTCGCCGGCAAGCAACGGCCGCAGTCCCGCGTACACACCGACCACATCGGCCTTGGTCAGGGGTGTCTCGAGCAACCCGTTCGCATGTTCCAGGATGTAGTCGATGTCGGACTCGCTGGCGGCCGGGTGCGCCAAGTCGAGATCCCAGGGGGTGTCGGTGGTTCCGATGATCCACAGGTCGTCACTCCAGGGGCACGGGATGATGAACAGCAGGCTCTTCTCGGTCTCCGTGATCAGGCCGAACTCGCAGCGGATCTTGTCCCGCGGGATCAGCACATGGACGCCCTTGGACGCCTGGACCTTGAACTGGCGCTTCTTGCCGGTCATGTCCTGGATCTCGTCGGTCCAGACCCCGGCGGCGTTGACGACGGTCTTCGCGCGGACCTCGAGCTCGCCACCGGTTTCCAGATCGCGCACCCGGACCCCGATCACCCGATCACCTTCCTTCAGGAAGCCGACCACCCGCGCGCTGGTCGCGGCGAGGGCACCGTAGGCGACCGCGGTGCGGGTGAGCATCATGGTGTGCCGGGCGTCGTCCAACTGGCCCTCGTAGAACTTGATGGCACCGTGGATCGCGCCCTTCTTCCCGTCCGGGAAGATCTTCATCGCCGTCTTCTTCGACAGGTGCTTGTGGTGGGCGGGCACGCCCTTGCCGGCACCCAGCACGTCGTAGACCCCGATGCCGAGACCCACGTAAGCCCGGTCGATCCCGGCCTTCTCCAACGGATAGAGGAATGGCACCGGCTTCGCCAGGTGCGGGCACAGCTTGTCCAGGATCAACGAGCGCTCGCGAAGCGCCTCGAAGACCAGGTGGAAGTTGAGTTGCTTGAGGTAGCGCAAGCCGCCGTGCACCAATTTCGACGAGCGACTGGAGGTGCCACTGGCGAGGTCGCGAGCCTCCAGCAGGCCGACCTTCAGTCCGCGGCTGGCCGCGTCGAGCGCCGCCCCGGCCCCGACCACCCCGCCGCCGATGACCAGAACGTCGAGTTCGGAGGTGGACATCTTCTGCAGGGCCGCCCGCCGGAAGTCGGGGCTCATTGCTGCAGTCAGAAAGCTCATGCGTGGTCCTCCCAAGGTGGCCGCGTCATTGCTGGACGAGGGATGGCTTAAACCTAGGAGCGCAGTGTGACCCGGACAACAGCAGGGGTTCGACATTGCCGAACGTCGCCGCGTTCGACAATGTCGAACGCGATTGGCGTGGGTCGTTCGACAATGTCGAACTGCGGTGCGGTACGGTCGTTCTGTGCCAGGCGCGATTCAATCCGTGGAACGGGCTGCATCCATCCTGCGATTGCTCGCCGACGGCGACGAACCGCTGGGCCTGCTGCAGATCTCGGCCGCGCTCGGATTGGCGAAGGGGACCGCGCACGGCATTTTGAGCACGCTGTCCGAAGTCGGCTTCGTCGAGCAGGTGCACCAGGCCGGCCCCTATCGGCTCACGCAGGAGATGGCGAGCCTCGGGCGCAGCCGGCTGGACCTGAACGAACTGAGGTCGCGGGCGTTGAACTGGACCGACGCACTGGCCGGCCGGAGCGGCGAAGAGGCCCTGGTCGTGGTGTTCCGGGGAGGTCGTGCGATGGTGGCCCATCATGTCTTCCGCGGCGGGGCCGACGGGCAGACCATGCAGAACGGAACCGAACGAACACTGCACGCAACGGCTTTCGGGAAGGTGCTGATGGCGTTCGACCCCACCGCGGCACGCAGCGTGGTCGGCGTCGATCTTCCGTCCTTCACGTATCGGACCATCACCGACCGCATGGCGCTCTACCGCGAGCTGGCATCCGTGCGGGACCTCGGTTGGGCGGCCTCCGTCGACGAAATACAACCCGGTGTCGCCGACATCGCCGCCCCGGTGCGGGATCGCAGTGGGTACGTGGTCGCCGCGGTGGGTGTCGACGGAGCCTCGGACCGCCTGTGCGATCAGCGCGGACGACCTCGACCGACCCTGGTGTCACACGTGATTCGGGCCGGCCGCGACATCTCCCGCGAACTGGGCCACGGCAGCGAATGAGCACACCGTGACCGCACGCTATGTCGCCGCAGTGGACCAGGGCACCACCTCGACCCGATGCGTGCTGTTCGACCACGACGGCCGGATGGTCTCGATCGCCCAGCAGCAGCATCGGCAGTACTTTCCGTCGCCGGGTTGGGTCGAGCAGGACGCGGCCGAGATCTGGGCGATCACCCGGCGGGTGATACCGCAGGCGTTGAAGAACGCCGGCGTCGGACCGGCCGACGTCGCCGGGATCGGCATCACCAATCAACGCGAGACCGTGCTGCTGTGGGATCGGGCTACCGGCGTTCCAGTCCACCGGGCGATCGGTTGGCAGGACACCCGCACCGGTCCGGTGTTGGCGGAGGTGGCGCAGCGGCTGCCGGCTGCCGAGATTCTGCGCCGGTCCGGGCTTCCGATGGTCAACTACTTCAGTGCCGCGAAGGTTCGGTGGTTGCTTCAGTCGCAACCGGATCTGCAGGAGCGCGCCGCGCGTGGCGAACTGCTCCTGGGCACGATGGACACCTGGCTGACCTGGAACCTGACCGGCGGGGTGCGCGGCGGGCGGCACGTGACAGATGTGACGAACGCCAGCCGCACCATGCTGATGAACCTGGAATCGCTGGACTGGGACCCGGCGCTGTTGAACGCCTTCGACATCCCCCGCGTCATTCTTCCCGAGATCACGAGCAGTACCGGGGATTTCGGGAAGACGGTGGAACCGATCCCCGGCGTGCCAGTGGCCGCGCTGCTCGGTGATCAGCAGGCCTCGCTGTTCGGCCAGGGCGCGGTAGGGCCGGCAGAGGCCAAGTGCACCTTCGGGACCGGCGCGTTCCTGTTGCTCAACACCGGCACCGAGTTGGTGCGCTCGTCGCACGGCCTGATCACCACCGTCGCCCGGCAGATCGGCGACGAGGCGCCGATGTACGCGCTGGAGGGATCGATGGCGATGGCCGGCGGTCTGGTGACGTGGTGTCGGGACAACCTGCAGCTGATTCGCACTCCCGCCGAGATCGAGACGCTGGCCGCCACCGTGCCGGACAACGGGGGTTGCTATGTGGTGCCCGCCTTCTCCGGCTTGTTCGCGCCCTACTGGAACGGCGACGCCCAGGGGATCATCGTCGGCCTGACGTCGTTCGTGACCCGGGCGCACATCGCTCGCGCGGTACTGGAGGCCACCGCCTGGCAGACCCGCGACGTGGTGGACGCGATGAACGCCGACGTCGGAGCGTCCGCCACCCGGTTGTTGGTGGACGGCGGCATGACGGCGGACAACCTGTTGATGCAGATGGTCGCCGACGTGCTCGACATGACGGTGGTCCGACCGACCATGGCGGAAAGCGTGTCGCTGGGTGCCGCCTACGCCGCGGGCCTGGCGGTCGGATACTGGCCCGATCAGTCCGCCCTACACCGGCACTGGCAGCGGGCGGGCGAATGGAATCCGGCCATGGACCCGGCCCGCCGAGCAGCCGAGCTGGGTCAGTGGCGGAACGCGGTCGCCTTGGCCCAGAGCTGGCGGCACTGAACAGACGGCACTGAACAGACGGCACTGAGTTGACGAGACCCAGTTGACGAGACCCAGCTGAGGAGAATCACTCGTAGACCCAATATCGGTCACGCTGAGTAGCGCGATCCTGGCGGATGGGGTGAAAACTCGCGCGGTATCGCCGACGCAACGGGCGACAGTCGACGGGTTCATAGCAGACGACGCAAACCTGTCCACCGGTCGGGGGATTGCCGGATTGTTACGGTTAGTGCATCCTAGAGTATACAATCCGTTACAGCGTTGGGGGAACAGTGTGCGTTCTGTCATCAGCCGCTCTGTCATCAGCCGCTCTGTCATCAGCCGCTCGTCATCAGCCGCTCTGTCATAAGACGTGGCCTGACCGGCCCCCTCCTGATCGTGATGACCGTCGTCGGCGTGATCGTCGCGTCGGCCTATGCCTCGGGTGCTCCCCGGCAGGCAGCCGCTGCGGCCGACGCGGAGTCGTCGATCGAGATCATCGATGCGACCAGCCTCCGCCTCGCCGACCTGGTGCGCCCGCCCACCACCGCCGAACCGCAGTACATTCCAGTCGATTTGATCACTGACACCACCTGGGTCATCCAGACGGGCACCGAACCCGACCCCTCCACGAACCCCGCGGTGAACCTGCTGACGGGACGGACGAGCTTCATGCTCGACGCAGCGGTCGGCGCCGACCTGACCACCCTGCGGTCGGCCACCTGTGTGGCCGGGCGGGCGGCCAATCCGTCCTCCGACCACCCCAGCGGACGGGCCTGTGACTTCATGTTCGATTACCGGACACCCGCCGGCGTCGAAGCGGGTTGGCGCGCCGCCGATTGGCTGGTGGCCAACCAAGCGGTACTCGGGGTCAAATACGTGATCTGGCAGGGCCTGATCTGGAATGCCGGCCGCACGGTGAACCCGTGGTCCACCTATACCTCCACCGCCTACGGGTGTCCGAACCCGGCGAACGCCACCGGCTGCCACTACGACCACGTTCACGTGTCGATGTACTGACCGACATCGAGTACTCGCAGACCCCGGTACCGACACGGCACTGACCCGGCACTGAACACAGACCGCCACCGACGCGGACCGACCGACGCGGACCGACCGACGCGGGCCGACCGACGCGGGCCGACCAGGCCGACCGACGCGGGCCGACCGACCGACGCGGTTGGGGCGCCGGGTGCCACTCCGGGTGTAGTGGGCGTACGACTCCTGGCCGATGCACTCGCCGATAGTCGAGCCGACGGAGGGACGCCCGCGGAGCGGACTGCGATCTAGGGTCGGTGCTCGACGTGTCTGCGGCCGGTTCGGCGCAACGTCGATCCCGCCCGCAGTTCGGGCCCGACGAAATGAGCAGCTCCCGTGAACATCCTGCAGTCCATCGTGCTCGGCATCGTGGAGGGACTGACCGAGTTCCTCCCGGTCTCATCGACCGGCCACCTGACCATCGCGTCGAAGCTGCTCGGCCTCGACATCACCGACCCCGCCATCACCGCGTACACCGCCGTGATTCAGGTCGGCGCCATCATCGCCGTGCTCATCTACTTCTGGCGAGACATCACCCGGCTCCTGACCGCGTGGCTGCGTGGCCTGTTCAACCCCGCCCAGCGCACCGACCCCGACTACCGGATGGCCTGGCTGGTCATCATCGGGTCGATGCCCATCGTCATCGTCGGCTTCCTCGGTCGGGACCTGATCAAGGGCCCACTGCGGTCGCTCTGGGTGGTGGCTTTCGCGTTGATCGTGTGGGGCGGCGTGATGCTCTACGCCGAGCGCATCGCCAAGCAGGACCGCGCCGAATCCGAACTGACCCTGATGGACTCCATCCTGATCGGGTGCGCCCAGAGCCTGGCCCTGATCCCCGGAGTGTCCCGGTCCGGAGCCACCATCTCCGTCGGTCTGATGCGCGGACTCGACCGGGTGGCGGCCACCCGACTGGCGTTCTTCCTGGGCATCCCGGCTCTGCTCGGCGCGGGGGTGTACGAACTGCCGTCCGCGCTGGGCGCGGGCGTCGGGTTCGTGCCGACGGCGGTCGGCACCGTCGTCAGCTTCGTTGTCGCCTACGCGAGCGTCGCCTGGCTGCTCCGCTACGTCTCGCGGCACCCGATCACGGTGTTCGTCTGGTATCGCTGGGCCCTCGGGGCGGTCTTGATGGTGGCGCTCTCCGCGGGTTGGATCGCCGCGGCGTGAGTGCCGGCGTCCCGGCTGGGTGGCACCGGCGTGCGCCGCGCGCGATGGCACGGGTGTACGGCGCGGTCGGCTGGAGCCGGCACGCTGGCCTGATGGATTGGCTACGCGCCCGGCGCAGGGGCGACGAGTCCCGCGGCGCAGCGGCCGCCCGGATCGGCGAGCAGCTGATCGACCGCGTCCGTGAACTGGGCGAACGGCTCGTCCGCCGAGCAGATAAGCATCCCCGGCTGAGCGACGCGGCCCTGGCCGCGGTGTTGCTGGTGGTGACACTGCCGGACGCGGTCGGCTCGGTGGGCGACCAGAGGGTCGCCGTCGCACTGCACGTCGCGCTCTGGATCCCGCTGGCCTTCCGCAGGCGGGCGCCCCTGTTCATCTTCTATCTGCTGTGTGCTGTCGCCTTCCTGCAATGGCTGACCCGGATCGAGCTGGCCGCCGACCTCTCGCTCATCATCGCGCTGTACACGGTGGCGGTGCACCGGCGGCGCGGCTCAGCGGTGATGGCGGCGGCCGTGCTGGCGATCGGCGCCGTCCTCGCCGCGGTGGTGTGGAGCCATGAGCACGAGACGATCCGTTCGTTCGTGCAGCTCAGCGGCGTGGTGGCGGCCGCGTTCCTGCTCGGTGTCACAGTGCGCATTCGCAACGTCAGCTTCGCCCTGCTGACCGAACGCGCCGAGCGGTTGGAGCGGGAGCGCGACCAGCAGGCACAAATCGCCGCCGCCGCGGAGCGGACCCGAATCGCCCGCGAGATGCACGACATCGTGGCGCACAGCCTGTCGGTGATGATCACCCTGGCCGACGGGGCGATGCTGACCGATCGGACCGCCGACGCGCGGGCCGCGATGCGCCAGGTGTCCCGGACCGGCCGCGACGCCCTCGCGGACACCCGTCGTGTGTTGGGGGTTCTGCGTGACCAGCGGGCCGACGCAGAGCTGCAACCACAGCCGATGATCAGCGATGTGGAGGCCCTGATCACCGCGGTGCGCGCCACCGGGATGACGGTGGAGACGGTGGTACGGGGAGCGATCTTCGCCCCCACTCCCACCGCCCAAACCGCCGTCTATCGCATCATTCAGGAGGCGCTGACCAACAGCGTCAAACACGCCGGCGCCGGCCTCGTGCGCATCGTCGTGACCTACGACGCTCCCAGCGTGACCATCGACATCGCCGACGACGGCCACACCGGTGACACGCCTGCGGGCGCGGTCGTCGGACACGGGTTGACCGGGATGCGCGAACGAGCGGGAATGTTCGGCGGCGACCTGACCGCCGGGCCGGATCCATCCGGTGGCTGGCGCATCACGACCGTGTTGCACGACGCGGACGGAGGGTCCACATGATCCGGGTGCTCATCGCCGACGACCAGCCACTGATCAGAATGGGGTTTCGGCTCATTCTGGGCTCCACCCCTGACCTGGAGGTGGTCGCGGAGGCGGAGAACGGTCGCCAGGCGGTCGAACTGGCGCTCCGCCACGACCCCGACGTGGTGTTGATGGATGTCCGGATGCCGCAGGTCGACGGGATCGAGGCCACCCGACAGCTGACCGCTCAAGCTCCCCGATCAAGGGTGCTCATCCTGACCACCTTCGACCTGGACGAATACGCCTTCGCAGGCCTGAACGCGGGCGCCAGCGGATTCCTGCTCAAGGACGCCGAACCGACCGAGCTGACCGCCGCGATCCGGACCGTCGCCCGCGGCGACGCGGTCGTCGCGCCGCGGGTGACCCGGCGGCTGCTGGACACCTTCGCGCACCAACTGCCCGGATCCGCCGGTCGCGACCCCGGCGTGGCCGCTCTGCTGCAGCGCCTGACCCCGCGCGAGCACGAAGTGTTGGTGGAGGTCGCCACCGGCCGCTCCAACAACGAGATCGCTGAGGCGCTGTTCCTCTCCGAAGCCACCGTGAAGACCCACCTGGGCCGGATCCTGATGAAGCTCGAAGTCCGAGATCGGGTGCAGGCGGTGGTCTTCGCCTACCGGCACGGTCTGATCCAGCCCGACGGCACTCCGCCGGGCGGGCCGCCGGGCTGGCCGCCGCCCGCCTGACGCGACCCGCCTGAGGCTCGCCTGACGCGGCGGCGGTCTGAGCTCGGTTTGGGAGGATAAGGCCCCCTATCGGCCCCTATCCTCCCCGCTGCTGAAGCGAGTGGAGCTCAGGAGCGATATTCGGGGTTCTCGAAGTCGAAACGGGTGCCCGCGTCCCATTCCTTGCGCTGGTTGCCGTAGGCGGGGAAGCCGCCGGCGTCCTTCAAAAGCCGGGCCATCTGCAGCAAGTTCCAGGTCATGAAGGTGGTGTTCCGGTTCGTGAAGTCGTTGCCGAACCCAGCTCGGGTGCCGTCGTCGAGTTCATCGCCGTAGCTCGGACCGGGCCCGGCCTCGCCAATCCAACCGGCGTCGGCCTGCGGCGGGATGCTGTATCCGATGTGTTGCAGGCTGTAGAGCACATTCGACGTGCAGTGCTTGATGCCGTCCTCGTTGCCGGTGATCAGGCACCCGCCGACGCGGCCGTAATACAACCACTGCCCCTTGGCGTTGAGTTCTGCCGAGTGCGCGTACAACCGCTCGATGATCTTCTTGGTCTCACTGCTGTTGTCGCCCAACCAAATCGGACCACCCAGCACGAGGATGTCCGCGGCGAGCACCCGGTCGAACAAGTCCGGCCACTCGTCGACCGCCCAACCGCGGCTGCGCATGTCCGGGTAGACGCCGGTGGCGATCTGATGGTCGACGGAGCGGAACTGATCGACCGTCACCCCCTGCTTCTCCATGATGCGGGCGCTGACATCGATCAAGAGCTGCGTGTGGCTCATCCCCGGCGACCGGGTCAGCGTGGTGTTGATGAACAGGGCTTTCAGATCCGAGAAGTCAGACCCGGCCGTATCAGACCCGGCCGTATCAGGCACCCGAACAGGCACCGACAATCAGACACCGACGAATCAGGCACCGTCGAATCAGGCACCGAAGGCGTCATCGAAGCTCCTTTGCTCGCCGAGGAAGTTACTCCGCAGCGATCTCAGACGCCATAGCCGACTCCGGTCGAATGCAACGGAAGCCGACCGACGTCAGCTCCAGCAGGCGCAGACCGATCGAGAATCGCCCGCGGGCATCGCGCTCCAGCGCACCCCACGCCATCAGCCGGGTGGCCAACCGCAGGGCGGAGCTGGTGGGGATGCCACTGCGCCGGCTCAGTTCACCGAGACTCGCCTGTTCCGCAACCGAACATTCGTGGTGGCAACGGCTGTCGGTTCCACAGTGGGTCTGGGTCTGTTCTCCGCGATGGCGTTCCTGCCCACCTATCTGCAGATGAGCTCCGGTCTGTCTGCGGCCGGGTCTGGGTCAGGCTTGCTGGGCTTGCTGGGTTTAAAACCGCCGGTTTCCCCGGATTGTCCCCAGATTCCGCGAGCGGCGTGGCGGGCGAGGTCAAACAATTCGACGGCGTCGCCGCCGCGGATCGCCGAGATGTTCTGCGCAGCTCTATTCGTCCGTGATCGCGGGTGGGTGGATGTGGTGCGCAGTGTTGCGTCTGGGTTTCTGCTCGCGGTCCAACCATTTCGGTGGCACGAATTCGGGGACCCCGTCGGCGCCGGGCTTGTATTCGCCAGTCACCCCGGTGAATCTCCGTGTGGTGGAAAGAACACAACAGGGTGCCATTCTCATAACTCGTCTCACCGAGGTCCCGCACCCACCATTTCAAATGATGCGCATCACACCAATTCGGGGGTCTGGTACACCCCGGAAATGAACATCCCCGATCCCGAATGGTGATCGCCCGCCGGATCGCGGTACCGAACGTCCGGGACGACCTGCCCAGGTCCAAAACCTCGCTGGGGCCGCCGAGCACGGCGGGAATCACGCTGGCGTCGCAGAGCAGGCGGCGGGTGTCCGCGGGGCAGAGCCGGTGCCCGTCGTCGAGGACCGCGGCACGGGCCTGTTGCTTGAGGATGTCCCAGTCCATGGTGACGGTGATGTGCGGCCGAACCCCCGCGGTCTCCGGGAGCGGGTTGTCCGTGTTCCCGCCGGTGCGGAGCACGTACTCGAGTACTTCGACGAGGGCGTGGGCGCGTCGGGTCGTGGCCGGGCGGGGGTCCTTGGAGCCGTCGACGGCGGGTTTCGGTGCGGCGAGCGGGTCGATCACCGCCCGGAGTGCGGCGACACCCAGGTCGTTCAGGTATCCGTGGATGCCGGTCAGACCGGTGGTGGCGCTGCGAGATCCGATTGTCAGTTCCATTTTGGACCGGGCTGCGGCGTCGTCGGGTGGGGTCCCGTCCGGGTCCAACACGCACTCCAAGTGCCGGGCCAGTTTCTTCAGCTGCTCCGGGTCCTGGATCAGCGCGTTGTCCACCAACACCCGTTCCGCCTCCGACACCACCTCGGCGGGTAGCGCGTCCGGGAGCCGCCGCAACGTCGACACGATGGTGCGGACGTGATCGACCGACACATCCCCGTCGTCGATCGCTGCGCCGAGGATCGGCCGCTGCGCGGGTCGCTCCCCGCCGGACGGTAGGTCCTGCGGCTGAGTCGCGCGGGCCGCGGCCACCCGCGCGGACGCCTCACCGGGGGAGATTCGCAGCGTCTCGCGGAGCAGCGCCGCCGTGGAGGACACCGACCGGGCTGTGGCGACGCCCTGCTTATCGAGTTCGTCGGTCAACTGCACCTGCGCCGCCCACGTCTTCCGGGCCAGTTTCTCCACGGCGAGGGACAGGTTCAACAATTCATCGCCGTTCAACTTCCAGCGTTCCCCGCAAATCAAACTGCCGACGGCTTCCATCGCATTCTCGACCAGGCGCATCGCCTCGTCCAGTGTGTAGAAACCGGCTCCACTCATACCCTCGATGATACGAGGCACCACCGACACTGACCCTGGATGGTGCTTTCGACAATAATTCGAGGCGATGACTCTCGATAATCACTGGAGCGAATAGTACGGCGTAGTTGGTTCGCTGCCAGACAGCAGCCCAGTGATCGAAGTGAATTCGGTCGCGTATCATAGTGGGCACAATTACTATCAATTATATCGACACGGGAGCGGGCCGCTTTCGACAGCTCCGGGTGCACAACCCTGATCGTGACGACTTTGAGGGTGCGTTTCTCCTTCCGTCCGCGTGCGGCGTCGGTCCGGCTGTGGGTGATCGGGACGGTCGACCAGGGTTGCCGGGCGAGTTGCCGACGTAGCGTCGGCTGATTGTGCTTCACCGTGAGCAGGTAGTGCGCGCCGAGGCCGGCGAGGTAGGTGGCGTGGTCGCGTTGGCAGTGCAGGGCGTCCGCGGTCACCACCGCCCCGGTGAGTGGAATGGTGTCCAGAAGTGTTGAGAACATGGTTATCTCGTTGGTCTTGACATCGACGTCGAGCTGACCGACGACGAGACCGTCGGTGTGGGTGAGCGCGGCGAGCAGGTGTCGGCAGCGGCCGTCGACGACGGCCGGATCACCCGAGCCGCGTACCGATTTACCGTCGACGGCGATCACGGGAATCGTCGTGGTGGCGCTGCGGGACTGGGCCCATGCACCCAGCCGCGCGTCGAAGCCCGTCCCCGTCGACGCGTTGCAGGGTACGGCGGATCGTGGACTCCGACGGGGCGTCGCCGGTCACTCCGACCCGGGTCACCACGGGCCGGGGCGGCGTCGGCGACCCACTCGGCGATCGCCGTGAACGACTTCGCGCCCGACGCCACCGCGCACGCGGTGACCACCAGGATCGTGGCCACCGGATGCCGGATACCACGTTTGTGTCGCGGGTCCGGTACATCGCGGAGCACCGCGAGCAGGCTCTCGGGTGCGGTCGGCACATCGATGAAATCGTCCTCGTCGAACTGGTCAAGGACGCGCAGGATCGGCGATGATGTCATCGGGCATGATCCTTCGTGGTGAGCGGTCGGGCGTAGAGAACCCTCAGATCACCACGAGGCCATGCCCACCCGCCGACAAACCCGAATTCACCGGCGTGTCGACGCATCCGCCCAGGTCAAAAAGCCTCCCCGACGACTTTGCCGAGGCCCTGGGGACCGACGGCTCACGGTTCAGATGCCCGTGCAGCATGCCGGGTTCCTGCACCAACTCGACTGCTCCGCCGGCCGCCGCATCTTTGCAGCGAACGCCTCCCCGGACGGTCGCAGGTCGTCGTATTCGGCGGTGATGACCAGCGCCGGGGGAGGCCGGACAGTTCGGCCTGCACCGGCATCGCGTAGTCCGGTGCCGATTCGGCTGGTCCGCCTACGTACGCCTCGGTCATGTGCCGGACGGTCGCCGGCGGGAACCGCAGCAGTGGAGGCACCTCGCGCATCGCCGCTGAGAATTCCGCATCCAGGTCGGGCATCACGGCGTGTACGCAGGGATACGCCAACAGCAATGCCGCGGGTTGTACGCGATCTCCTTCGTCGCGCAGACGCAGCGCCGCACCCGCAGCCAGGTTCGCGCCCGCACTGGCGCCACCGATGCTGAGCCGGTCGGGGTCGACACCGATTTCGGCGCAGCGGTCCACGGCCCAGCGCCACGCGGCGACCACGTCGTCGTGCGGGATCGGGAAGCAGATCCCGCCGGGAACGGCCAGTCGGTAGTCGACGGCAATCACCACGGCGTCCGCTCGCCGACAGACTTCACGCGCGACCCAGTCCGATTCCGCCATGTCGAGGTCACCGCCGACGAACGCGCCACCGTGCATCCAGACCAGCCCCGCTCGGTCCCGCCGATCCACCTTCGGCTGGCGGCCGCGATAGGTGAACGTTGATGCCAGTGATTGGCACCGGCTCGATCGCACACCACCGCCCGCCGTCAGATCCAGCCCCGCCGCTGCAAGACGACGAACGCACCCCAGCCCATCGGAGCAGGCAGCCAGAATGTCGCGGCCCGGAATACCAAAACCGCGGTGAGGGCAGTAGTCACCGGCATCCCGGTCGCGGTCAGCCCGGCGACGAGAGCTGCCTCGACGGCACCGACCCCACCGGGAGTGGGCGCCGCCGAGCCGATCGCCGAACCGGCGAAGTACACGACGACGAGAACCGGGAGTGAGATCGGGCTGGAGAAGGCCAGTAGGGAGCCTCTAACGCCAGTATGTATCCGCCGTTGAGCATTAGTACCCCGGTGACCGCACCACCCAACCGGCGCGGATCACCCGCGGTCGCCAGGAGTTGCGGCAGCGCTCGCCTGACCAGGGGTTGCACCCGCCGCCGCAGGAGCCGTCTGGTGAACGGAATCGCGGCGGCGAGGGCCAGGATCGCGGCGGCGCCGACCAGAATCAATGTGACCGTCCCACTGGGCAGCAGCGCCAGCTCGGACGACGACGCGCCGCTGAGCCAGAGCGACAGCAACAGGATGATCACAGTCACGCCGACCACCAGGATCTCGCTGGCGGCGATACTCGTCGCCGCGACCGCAGTGGCGACACCCGCCCGCTGCAGGTACCGGAGGTTGACGCCGACGTGGCCGACAGTGGGCGGCGTGACCAGTGCGAGAAACGAGGATGCGAGCTGCACGAGCACGGTGCGCGCAAAGGACAACGAAGCCGGGGCGAATGCCTGTTTCGCCAGGGCAGAACCGAGGTACGTCAGCGCCGACCCCAGCAACGCGACCACCAGCCAGACCGGCTCCGCCTGCTTCAGGGCGGCGAAGATGTTCACCTGGGACAGCTGACTCGCCAGCAGGTAGGCGGCCACCGCACCGCCGACCACACTGATCACCGTGCGCGGACGGAGCCGTTCCAAGCGGGCCGGCGAAGGAACGGGCGCCTCGGGATGCCGACCCGCCAATTCGATCCGTAGTTCGTTGAGTAGCGGCGTGCCGCGCACCAGGCGACGGATCGGGCGTGGCAGTGCGACCGGCTGCTCCAGGGCGATCAGCCTGGCTTCGGTGGTCTCGGTGGTGCCGTATCCGGTGCGCAGCGCAGCGACAGCTCGGGCCGCCCCCACCTTGGATGCCAGCGTCGCCAGCATCGTCACGACGTCCAGTTCACGCTGCAGCTCCGTCGATGCGGGCTGGGCGGCGACGAGGTCTGCGAAACCCGCGCGCCCGTCCGCCAGCAGCAGGATGGAGTCGGCGGCAATGGCACCCAAGGACAGGCCGGCGTCATGAAAGCGCCGCAGCGCTTCGGCGACGGCCGCGCAATCGTCGGGCGTCGGGCTCTCCTTTCCCGCGAAGGCCTGACCCTCCAGAGGATGTTCGACCAGGATGAGGGCCGGACCCGCAGCCAGTAGTGCGAGTGCGGACGGCGCCGCGACGCCCGCCGATCGGGCGAGACCAGAACACAGCGTCTGCCGCTCGAGTTGCCAGCGCAACGAAAGGGCCGGGCGCCCCACCGCCGAAGCGCGCAGGAACAGCAGTCGCGCCGCCCGTCGGGCCAGCGGCACTCCCCGTCGATCCCGATCCACCACGGTGATCTGCAGCTCGCCACCGTCGACGCTCTGGCCCCGATATCGGGAGCGACCCGCGGCCTCGGCCACCGGATGCAGGTCCGTAACGGGCCACCCCGCCCGGGTGAGCACTGCCTGCATCAGCTCGCTGGAGGGGCGGGCCGGTATCACACCCATGGCGGCGCGCACCCCCAGGCCGACCGCGATGCCCACCAACACCGCGTAGGCGACACTGGGGAATGTCAGGCTGCCCAGAACGAGTGCGCAACCGACCGCAATCACGAACGCGACCCGGGCGACCGGCTTGATCGGCCGCCGGGGCAGGTCAGCGCCGACGAGGGCGGCGACGGCTGCAGTCAGTGTCAGCCCCGGCGAGTTCGGCGGCGGGGCGGCCAACACAGCGAGCGACGCCCCAGCACCGACGGCGTACAGCAGGACGGTCAACCCGTGACCGATCAGCACGCCCAGGGTTGCCGCCGATACCGCGCGGGTCAGGGTGAAACGGTGCCGCCGTAGAGCGTCGACCACGATCGCGACCAACACCCCGAAGACGGCGACCGACGCGGCGATGTTCACCCCGGCGACCACCGAGCGAACCCAACTCGCACCGATGCCCGGAGTGAGGTCGGCCAGGGTCCTCAGCAAGTCGGAGTCGGTAGCAGCCAAGAAAACCAGCGCGACCAGGGGGATCGTCGTCGCGATGAGCTTCACGACGTCCAGCAGTCGACGGATTCGACGTCCGGGCCAGAAAGAGCGCACTCCGTCAGGACCGACTTCCGGGGGGTGCGTGGGAACTGGGTGCGCCGCGATCACTGCGCCTCGGATGCGCGCGAGACCCGCCGCCTACCTCGCGCGGCGCCCGACGCTCGTCTGCGACCAGTCACCCGCTCATCTTCGCCCATCGCAGGTGCCCGGCAGGTCAGAACCACTGTGTCGGTAAGTGCTCGTGGTGTCGAGAGGCCCACCATCCAGATCAGCTGCGCACCGTGCGAACCACCAGACCACAGGAGTCACGCCCCTCGTCGAATCCGGCGATCCGCGCCGCCCTGACGGATGCGAGCCTGCCGGGGTCTGGACTGCACGAAGAAGGCTTTGCGTTCTAGGCTGGCGGAACAAACGATCGACCCCATGCGAAGCCCGACCACAGGAGCGATCGTGAGTGCACCGCAGCAGAACTGGGCCGGCAACGTAGTGTTCGAGGCTGCGAGGTTCCATCGTCCAACCTCGACAGCCGAACTTCAGCAGCTTGTTTCGACGTCCGATTCGGTGCGCGCGGTCGGTACCGGGCACTCGTTCAATCGGATCGCCGACACCACCGGCGATCTGGTGTCAGTCGCCGGGCTGCCTCCTGAGATCGACATCGATCGCGCTCGGTCTCAAGTACGGGTCGGTGCCGGCGTCCGCTATGGAGATCTCGGTAGCCGGCTGCAGTCCGCCGGCTTCGCGCTGGCCAATACCGGTTCACTGCCGCACATCTCGATCGCCGGCGCCACGTCCACCGGCACCCACGGGTCGGGGAACGGCAACCGCAACCTGTCGACCGCAGTGGCGGCGCTGGAACTCGTGACCGCCGACGGTGATCTTCAGCAGCTGAGCCGGGAGGTGAACGGGCAGCGGTTCAACGGAATGGCCCTCGCGCTGGGGGCACTGGGTGTCATCACCAGTGTCACCTTGGACATCGTGCCCACCTTCGAGGTTCGGCAGGACGTCTACGACGATCTACCCGACGAGCGTCTCCGCACCGACCTGTTCGGCGTGCTGGCGGGCGGCTACAGCGTCAGCGTCTTCAGCGAGTGGCGAACCCCGCGGACCCACCAGATCTGGCGCAAGCAGCTGGTCGAGATCGCCGGGACGCCGGCCGTCGTGGGCCGGTGGTACGGCGCGGAGCCGGCAACTGTCCCGCGGCACCCGCTCGCCTCGATGCCGGGCGAGCAGACCACCCGGCAACTCGGGGTTCCGGGGCCGTGGAATGAGCGGTTGCCGCACTTCCGTCTGGAGTTCACCCCCAGCAAGGGTGACGAGCTCCAGTCCGAATACCTGCTACCGATGGAGGATGCGGCAGCGGCGCTGGCCGCGCTGGACGACATCAACGACCAGGTGGCGGCGGTGCTGCAGGTCAGCGAACTGCGCACGGTCGCTGCCGACGACCTGTGGCTGAGCCCCAGCTACCACCGCGACTCGTTCTGCATCCACTTCACGTGGATCCCGGATCAGCAGGCGGTGACCCCGGTGCTGACCGCGATCGAGGAACGGCTGGCGCCGCTGGGCGTTCGCCCGCACTGGGGGAAGTTGTTCAACGTCGACGCGGCAGAGCTGGCGTCGCTGTACGAACGGCTGCCGGACTTCCGGCGTCTGATGCTCGACTACGACCCGACTGGGAAGTTCCGCAACGACTGGGTGGACCGGCTCATCGTCGGCGCGGACTGACCGACGGTCTGTCCGGCGGTTGCCGTCTCACTGGTCCTGTTCGGCGGCAGCGTCGGGGCCGGGGGTGTCTGAGTCGTCGGGGGTGTCTGCGTCGTCGGGGGTGCCTGCGTGGTCGGGGTTTGCGGCGTCGTCGGGGGTGCCTGCGTGGTCGGGGTTTGCGGCGTCGTCGGGGGGCGTCTCGTCGGGTGGGCTGTCGGTCCGGATCGACGCACCGCCCTTGCGGTGACCCTGCCGATCGGATTCCCGGCCCAGCACGGTGATGAGTTTGCCGATCGCCCCACTGAGAGCCTCGTCGACGGTTCCGCCGTGAGCGGTCACCGTGACGGGTGAGCGCCGTGCCAGCCTGGCCTCGAGCATGCACCGCTGGTCGGCTCCGGTACTGCGCCCGGCACTCTCGTCAGCGAGGTGAACCTCCATCCGGGTCACGTCGTCACTGAATCGAGCCAGCCGGGACTCGATCGCCGACCTGACGTGCTCCTCGAGTTCGATGCGTCCGTCCACATTGCCGTCGGTGTTGACCAGAATCTGCATTCGGCATTCCTCTGCTCGCACTACTGCGGATTGCCCCGGAATGACATTTCCGGGACCCGGACCGCAACCGCCCGCGAATGATCGCCCTGATGTCGGCGTACCGCCTGGCGTGTCGGCGTCCCGGTCCCCGACCGGGGAACCCATACGACTCATCATCGCCCTCCGCGCAGACTTGCGCCAGCACCGGACCACCCGGATTCCACACGAAGGCGGTGCGTCCATTCGGCGGTGCCCGTCGGCCGGAACGATTCGGGAACGCAGGCTGAGCAGGCTGGGGGTGACGGTCCGATCGAGCGGCCGCACAAGGAGGAGTCATGCACGCACTCACTCGCACGGATGTTCCTGTGGTGATCGAAGGCGGCGGTGTCGAGGTGAGACTCGCGGAGATCGGCGGCGGTATGACCACGTCGTTCATCAAGCTCCCGGCCGGTGCCGACCTCGGCCCCATGCTCGTCGGACTCGCCGAAGACTCCTGCCAGTGCCCACATTGGGGCTACATCTTGTCCGGTCGGCTGCAGATGCGCACGAAAACCGGCGCGGAACTGTACGAGGCCGGACAGGCCGTGTACTGGGCGCCAGGGCACGTGCCGGTCGCGCTGGAGGACACCGACTACGTCGACTTCTCGCCGACGGCGGAGTTCATGCCGGTGATCGACCACCTCACCTCTGTGACGGACTGATTTTCACCCCGACCCCGGCTGCCGCCGGTCGTAGCATGGTTGGGCCCGGTCGACCGGCCGAGCGCGATCGGCCCACCAGGAGGCCCTCATGTCCGGACGCGTAGTTCATTTCGAGATTCCGTGCGACGACGCGGAACGCGCCACGAATTTCTACCGGGAGACGTTCGGCTGGAACATGATGGCGATGCCGGACATGGGCTACACCATGATCTCCACCGGCCCGACCGGCGATCAGGGGCCGACCGAACCCGGCTACATCGGCGGCGGGATGGGAGTTCGCGGAGGGCCGCTCACCGTCCCGGTCGTCACGATGGATGTTGACGACATCGATGCCACGCTGGCGGGAGTCGCCGCAAACGGCGGATCGACCGTGCAGGACAAGATGGAGGTCGGCGACATGGGTTGGACCGCGTACTTCAAGGACTCCGAGGGCAACGTGATGGGCCTCTGGCAGACGAAGTCGTCCTGAGCGACCAACCGGCCGCCACCCGAGCGGGAAGCGTCCCGGGTGGCGGCACAGCCTGGCGTCGGCGGCTCTGCATTCGGCGGCACTGCAGGCTCAGCCGAGTTCGACCCAGCTCCCGGTCTCCACCGACTTCACCATCGCATCCAGGGTCACCGCGCTGCGCACTGCGTCCGCCACAGTGGCGCCGCATGGCCGTCCGGTGGCGATGGAGGTGAGGAAATTGCGAAGTTCGATCACCTTCAGGTCGTCGTAGCTCATCGCATTGGCCGACCCGGGCTGGAAGGCCGCGTAGTCGCCGTGCCCCGGGCCGACGAACATCGTGGTCACGGCCTGGTCCTGATAGGCGTTCCCGACACTGACGGCGAGTTCGCCCATCCGGCGGTAGTCCCACCACACCGAGCCCTTGGTGCCGTGGATCTCGAAGCCGTAGTTGTTCTGTTCACCGACCGCTACCCGGCTCGCCTCCAACGACACTCGCGCTCCGGACGCGCATCTGATGAGACTGCTCATCCAGTCTTCGTTCTCGACTGCGCCCATCTCCCCGCCACTTGAGCGGGTGTGTCCACTCGTAGCGCCGGTCGGCTTCGCGCGCTGCGCGAGAAAGATGGCGGTGTCGGCGATCACGGAGTCGAACTCGCCGAGCAGATACCACGCGAGGTCGACGCCGTGGGACACCAGATCGCCGAGCACACCGCTACCACCGCGGGCCCGCTCGAACCGCCAGCTCAGGGCACCCTCCGGGTGCGCTGCGTAATCGGAGAAGAAGCGGAATCGCGCGTGGGTCACGGTGCCCAGTTCGCCGGCCGCCACCATCGCCTTGGCGTACTCCACCGCAGGGGCGTTGCGATAGTTGAAACCGACCTGACTCTGCACACCGGCCTTCTCGACAGCCGCCAATACCGCCCGAGCGTCATCGGCGTTCAGGCCGACGGGCTTCTCGATCCAGATGTGCTTGCCCGCAGCGGCCAGGGTGGCGCCGATCTCCCGGTGGAGGAAGTTCGGTGCGGTGATGCTGACCGCGTGCACCGTAGGGTCGTTCGCGAGCGAACGCCAGTCCATTACAGAGCCCGCGAACCCGTACTGTTCGGCGGCGGCTTTCGCGCGACCCGGTACCTCGTCGGCCACGCTGACCAGCACCGGCTGCAGGGCCAGTTCGGGGAAGTGGTGTCGGACGCGACTGTAGGCCTGCGTGTGGGCCTTACCCATCCACCCGAAACCCGCCACAGCGACACCGAGCGATTGCGGAACTGTGGGCGCGGACTGAGACATCTTGCTCCTCAACGGTGAGATGGGTATTGTTTGGACAATGTCTGGACCGGTCCAACCTGGTTTCCAGTCTCACCGACACTTCAGCGATTGTCAAGACATGAGATGGGACGGACATGGTTGACGACGCGATTCCGCCGCCGGGGCCAACCGGCACGCCCGATCGGCGGCCCCCCACCATCCGTGACGTCGCACTACGAGCCGGGGTGTCCAAGTCTTTGGTCTCGTTGGTGCTGCAGAACTCGCCCAATGTCAGCGCGGCGAAGCGCAGTGCAGTCGAGGCGGCGATCGACGAACTCGGGTACCGGCCGAACGCGACCGCACGCCACTTGTCGAAGGGGCGGTCGCACACGGTGGGGGTGCTGCTGAACGACTTGCGAAACCCTTGGTACGTCGACTGTCTGGAGGGTTTGGCCGCCGTTCTGGGCCAACGCGGATACCGGGTCTACCTGGGCGACGCACGGCTCGATGCGCACACGGACGATCTGCTGACCCAGGGATTCCTGGACTTCCCGGTCGACGGTCTCGTGCTGGTGGGATCGATGCCGTTGACGGCGGGCATCCTCGCCGCCGCAGCCGCCGTGCCAACCGTCGTGGTCGCCAGCCGAGACGTCGACCTGCCCGGCGTGGACGTGATCGCCGGCGACGACGAGGCGGGAGCGCGGCTCGCCGTCGAGCACTTGATCGGCCTCGGCCATCGGCACATCGCGCACATCGCCGGATCGACCAGCCGGTTCGCCGAACTACGTCTCGGGAGCTACCTCGGTGCGATGCAGCGACATGGGTTGCAGCCTGTGGTTGAGCTCTGCGACGCCACCGAGGAGGGTGGCTACCGGGCGGCCGTGCGACTCCTGCACGCCACGCCGCGGCCGACTGCGGTGTTCGCCGTCAACGATGTCGCGTGCATCGGGCTGCTCTCCGCCGCCGACGAGATGGGTCTACGGGTGCCGTCGGACCTTTCCGCGGTGGGCTTCGACAACACACATCTGGCACAACTCCGACACCTCTGGCTGACGAGTGTGGACATCGCCACCTACGCCGCCGGTCGCCAGGCCGGGCATGCACTACTGGCCCGCATCGACGGGTCCCTCCATGGGTCTGGCACCGGTCTGCACCGGCACCGGCTCTGGCACCGGGTCCGGAACTCGACCCGGCACCGAGACCCTCCTCCCCGCGACTCTGCAGGTGCGCGGCTCCACCGCCCCACCACGCGCCACACCCCTGAATCCGGGCTGATCCCGCCCGGTCATCGACTGAAGACACCCCGGATTCGGCGGGATCGGGGGCCAATCTGTCACTTCGCAGGCCGAGTGGCAATGTCCCGCACCACCACGACCGGACACGGCGCATGGGCTATCAACGCCTGACTGGTGGAGCCGAGCAGCATGCCGGCGAATCCGCCGCGGCCCCGGCTGCCGACCACCAGCATGGACGGCGGACCGAACTCGCCGTCCGCGCAACAGTTGAGCAGGGTGGCCACCGGAGATCCCCGCAACACCACGGATCGGACCGACACGTCCGGGTACTCCTGCGAGCGGCTCGCCAACTGCGCTTCGAGAGCTCGGTGCGCCTCCTGATCGATGAGGGAGCGGTCCAGCGCCAGCGGAATCCCGCTGGCGAAACGATCCAGGGCCAGGTCGTCCCAGGTGTGCACCGCGATCAGTGAGGTGCCCCGGATGGACGCCTCCGCACAGGCGAAGGCGAGTGCTCCGTCCGAGTCGTGCATGCCGTCCAGCCCGACCAGAACCGGACCACTATCGCGGACGGTGCCCGACGTCGGGTCCTCGCGCACCACGACCACCGGCCCGCTGCCGTGAGTGACGGCGGTGAATGCCTCCGATCCGAGAATCGGGTCGAGAAAACGGTGTGTGCCACGCCAACCCACCGCCGTCAGCAGACCGTGGGCCGACGCTCGGTTCAGCACCTCGACGGCCGCTCCGTAGTGGAGCTTCGAGCTGACGGGGACATCCGGATGAGCGGCCCGCACAGTGCCCTTGATCCGCTCCAGGACCGAGTCCTTCCAGTCGCGGCCGGTGCTGTCGGCCCCGGACGGATACACCACCTCGCCGGCGAAGTCGGCCAACACCAGCGTGTAGCCCTGCACCAGGCAGAGTCCGGCTCCGCGGCGTTCGGCTTCGGCCGCGGCCCACACCGCGACTTCGGCGGCCATGTCGGATCCATCGGTCCCGACATAGATCGTGTTCGCGGTGATGTCGGTGACGTCTCCGTCGGCGTTGACGGTCATAGGTGTCCTTTCGAGGACGTCTGCGCGCTGCACTGCCCGGCTTCTCGAGTGTTCACCGCCCCGGCCGCGCCGGCCAGCCGGGGCTACCCTGGCGCAGATCGTGAAGGATTCTGCCCGTAAAGGGGCCCTTTCCTCCCGGACTTCGCCATGCCCAGCCTCTTCCTCAGGTAGCGGGCATCTTGGCCGTGAGCACCGGTATGCCGTCGCCGCTGAGCTCGGCGAGGGCGACCGACCGACCGGTCATGGCCAGCACGATCGAGAACATCGGCCCACGAACCTCCGGGCCGGTGCCGTGCGACCAGTCGACGTCGGTGGCGACCAAGCGCACTCCGGCGACGCGATCCTTGGCCCCGATGAGCAGGTTCGAGTTCTTGTAGAAATCGGCGACCTGTCGGCTGGTGGCGACCGGCGGACTGTAGGAGAGGCCCAGCGGTCGACGGATGTCCGCACCGTGCACCACCACCTCGCCGATCCAGGAATCGACCGGACCGGGCGGGGCGGTGGTGTCGTCGACATGGGCGGCCAACTCGGCCAGTGTCCGAGCCGGTGTGCCCGCACTCGCGCGGGCGACGTCCTTAGCCGCCATCTTGGCGAAATTGAAGCCTGACGCCGCGAAGTTGCGGAAGAACTTGAGCGGCGTCTGTTTCGTCAAAACCACGATGTGGGCCAGTACCTGGTGCACATCCCACGCCGGGCAGAGGGACTGGGTGTGCCACTGCTCATCCGTCAAACCCTGCAGGTCTTCGATCAGCTGCCGCCGTTCGGCGTGAATCAGATCCCATGTGTTGCCGGCCATAGAGTCAGCGGCCCCTTCGGACATCGTGCGATTACCAGCACCCGGGGTGCCGCGGCCGGGCCGAAACAGCGGGCCGACACACATCATCGCGCACGAAGAGCGCCGTGAACAGCCGATTCGCGGCCGCCGATGTCCGGTCGGACTTCGCGCTGCGACTCCTATCGGCCCGCCGAGCCGATGCTAGGCCGGGTGATCGCCCTTTTCGGGTGACTCTTCCAGCGAGTCCAGCACACTGACAGCCATGCCGTAGGGCAGGAAGCGCACCATGCGTCTGACGTCGGTGTTGTTCTTGTTCGCGCGGAGCGCATCGAGTTCGGTCGGATACACCTGTTCGACCCGAGCGCCACCCTCGTCGTCGACGGTGTAAATCGCCCACACCCCGCTGCCGGCCGCACCGGTAGTCTCCGGCTCCGGTTCGGGCGCGGAACGGGGCCGCGGGCCGAACTCCTCGAACAGTGTGGAGAACCCGGCACGGTCGCCGGATCCCTCGAACATCTTGCCGAGCACCCCTCTCAACTGTTCGCCCGCCCCGCGGAACAATCGGTCAAGGTCCTCGGGGTCGAATCCGAATCGCTCGTCGTCGGCCATGTCACGATCCTCCTGCCGGCACCGCCGCAGCCACTGCGACATGTACCCAGTGTGCGCCTGCCGCGCCCGGCGTCGCGCGCGTAGCGGCCCGAACGCTGCACCGCCGCTGCCGCCTTCGCAGCGTGGATGCAGCGTCGCCGTTCCTACTGTGACCCCATCGAGGTCGAGGACCGCCGGAGCTGTCCGCAGAACCGGCCGACGAGCACCCGATCCCCTGAGAGCAAAGGAGCTCCCCATGCAGGCAGCAGTTGCGTACGACTTCACCAAGACCCTTCGCATCGGCGAAGTGGACAAGCCCCAGCCCGGCCCGAACGACGTACTGGTGAAGGTGGAGACCTCGGGGCTCTGCCACACCGACATCCACGCGGCGCACGGTGACTGGCCGGTCAAGCCCACCCTCCCCTTGATCCCCGGTCACGAAGGCGTCGGCATCGTCGAGGAAGTCGGCGCTCTCGTGTCGCACATCAAGGTCGGCGACCGGGTGGCGATGCCCTGGCTCGGGTCGGCGTGCGGGGTGTGCCAGTACTGCGTCGACGGGTGGGAGACGCTCTGCGAATCCCAGGTCAACACCGGGTACGGCAGGGACGGTGCGTACGCCGAGTACGCCGTCGCCGACGCCGACTACGTCGCGAAGGTGCCGGACGCGGTCGACCCGCTGGACGCGGCGCCGCTGACCTGCGCCGGGGTGACCACCTACAAGGCGGTCAAGGTGTCCGGTGCCCGGCCCGGCCAGTTGGTGGCCGTGTTCGGCATCGGCGGCCTCGGGCACCTGGCCCTGCAGTACGCGAAGATCGCCGGCGCCACCGTGGTCGCCGTCGACGTCACCGACGAGAAACTCGAACTGGCCAAAGAACTCGGCGCCGATTACGTGATCAACGCGCTCGCCGAGGACCCGGTGGCGGCGATCAAGGCGCTCGGCGGCGCACATGCGGCGATCTCGGTAGCGGTGGCGCCGAAGGCGTTCGAACAGGCTTACGGATCGCTCCGTCGCGGCGGCAGGATCGTCTTCGTGGCGCTGCCGGCCGACAACTTCGTGCAGCTGCCGATTTTCGAAACCGTGCTCAACGGCATCACGGTGATCGGTTCCATCGTGGGCACCCGCAAGGACCTCGCCGAGGTCTACGAGTTGCACGCCCGCGGGCGCACCCGGGTGATCCGGGAGACCCGGAAGCTCAGCGAGGTCAACGAGTGCTTCGAGGAAGTCGAGAAGGGCGCAGTCAAGGCCCGCATCGTGTTCGATTTGCGCTGACGGCATGGAACCCACCACGCAAACCCCCGCCTTCCCCCCCACCGACGACTTCGCGGAGCAGGCCAATGTGCGCTCGGACGTGTATGACCGGGCCGCTGCGGACCCGGAGGAGTTCTGGGCCGACCAGGCCCGGCGACTGACCTGGGCCACCCCGTTTCACCAGGTGCTCGACTGGTCCGACGCACCCCACGCGCGATGGTTCGCAGACGGCGAACTCAACGTCGCCTACAACTGCGTCGACCGCCATGTCGAGGCCGGATACGGCGACCAGGTCGCGATCTTCTGGGAGGGCGAACCGGGCGACTCGCGGGCCGTCACCTACGCCGAATTGCTGGTCGAGGTGAGCCGGGCAGCGAACGCACTGCACGAGCTCGGGGTGCGCGCGGGTGATCGGGTGGTCATCTACCTGCCGATGATCCCGGAGGCGGTCTTCGCCATGTTGGCCTGCGCCCGGTTGGGCGCGGTCCACGGTGTGGTGTTCGCGGGCTTCTCGGCCGAGGCCCTGCGCGGCCGCATCGCCGACGCAGGCGCCCGGGTGGTGATCACCGCGGACGGTCAGTACCGCCGCGGCGCACCGGTGTCGCTGAAGGCCGCGGTCGACGAGGCCGTCGCGGGCTCGAGTGTCGAGGCGGTGCTCGTGGTGCGCCGCACGGGTATGCAGATCGAATGGGGCGAGCGGGACATCTGGTGGCACGAACTGGTGGACAACCAACCCGCCCGCCACACCGCGCAGCCGTTCCCCGCCGAACACCCCCTGTTCATCCTCTACACCTCCGGCACGACCGGCAAACCCAAGGGCATCGTGCACACCTCGGGCGGCTACCTCACCCAGACCGCCTACACCCACCACGCCGTCTTCGATCACAAGCCCGACACCGACGTCTACTGGTGCACCGCCGACATCGGCTGGATCACCGGCCACTCGTACATCGTGTACGGACCGCTGGCGAATCGGGCCACCCAGGTGATCTACGAGGGGACGCCGAACAGCCCGCACGAGGGTCGGCACTGGGAGATCGTCGACAAGTACGAGGTTTCCATCTACTACACCGCACCCACCCTGATCCGAACCTTCATGAAGTGGGGCGCCGACAATCCGGCCCGATACGACCTGGGTTCGCTGCGGCTGCTCGGTAGCGTCGGTGAACCGATCAACCCCGAAGCCTGGACCTGGTACCGACGACATGTCGGCGGCGACCGCTGCCCCATCGTCGACACCTGGTGGCAGACCGAGACCGGCGCCATCATGATCTCCCCGCTGCCCGGCGTCACCGCCACCAAACCCGGATCGGCGATGACACCGATACCGGGGATCAGCGCGGTCGTCGTCAACGACGAGGGACACCGCGTCGGCCCGGGTGAAAGCGGCTACCTGGTCGTCTCGCAGCCGTGGCCGGCGATGCTGCGCACCGTCTACCAGGACGACGAGCGGTATCGGGACACCTACTGGTCCCGGTTCGCCGAGCTGGGTTACTACTTCGCCGGCGACGGCGCGAAGTACGATGCCGACGGAGCGATCTGGCTGCTCGGTCGGGTCGACGACGTGATGAACGTGTCCGGGCACCGGATCTCGACCACCGAGGTCGAATCCGCCCTGGTCTCGCACCCCGCGGTCGCGGAAGCCGCCGTGGTGGGGGCCGCCGACGAACTCACCGGGCAGGGCATAGCGGCCTTCGTGATCCTGCGCGGCACCGTGGTGGACTCGGGCGCGGACCTGGTCGCCGAGCTGCGGGACCACGTGGCCAGACAGATCGGACCGATCGCAAAACCGAAGCGGGTCCTGATCGTCCCCGAATTACCCAAGACCCGGTCCGGGAAGATCATGCGCCGGCTGCTGCGGGACCTTGCCGAAGGCCGGGTCGCAGGTGACGTCACCGCGCTGCAAGACGGGGCGGTGATGAGCCTGATCAGCGCCGGACTGAGTGACGCCCAGATCTGATGATTGAATTCGTGGACTATGGCCGAAACATGCTGATCGCCGCACTCGGCAGCTCGTTCGCCGCCGGGCCCACCCTGGAGCCGGAGGGCGGTTGGGGCGACCGCCGCGGGCTTGGCCCGAATCGTGGCGGAATCACGATCTCGCGCGCTGGCGCGCGGGTCGTAGCCGTGGGTCAACGGCTTCGAGCCCGCCATCGAGCAGGTGCCGGGGGTGTTTCATCCGAACCATGCCGGTGTGAGGGCCGTCGCGCAGGAGGTCATCCGGATCCTGCAGGGTCCGCCAGGTTGGACTCGCTCAATCTCTCACTCAACCTAGCGCTCAACCCGGTGGCTGACCGGGATGTTGTACGGGGTGACGATGTGGATCGGTGACCGGACGGACTCGACGGGCCCGTCGATGGCACCGTGGGCCTGCATGATCACGTGACAGGCGCGGCGCATGTCATATCGAAGGTCGTGGTGCAGGACTGCGCTGAGTCGCTCGTCGTGAAGCAGCAGCAGATTGTCCCGGTCGAGGTCGTGGCCGACGAAGACCCGGCAGCGCCGGTCGGCGGCGTCGAATGCTTCCAGGATGGCGTGATTGCCGCCACCGATCGAATAGACGGAGTTGATGCCGGGATGCTGCGTCAAGGTCCGCAGAGTGGACTCCCTGACGGCGGCGTCGAGCCCGTCGGTGTCGGTGAGCTCGACCAGCACACGATCGGCAGCGCGGTTCCGCATGGTGGCCCGGAACCCGATCTCGCGTTCCTCCTCACCACGAAACACGCTGCGGCTCAATGCGATCAACACGTCGCCGGGGCCGTCGCCGAGGAGTCTGTCGATCAGGTACGCCGCGGTGGCGCCGGACGCGCGGTTGTCGATGCCGACGTAGGCGACCCGCGCGCTCAGCGGGATGTCGGTGACCAGGGTGACGACGGGAATTCCGTGTTGGTCCATTTTCCCTATTGCATCGGCGATTTCGGGCACGTCGGGCGCCTTGAGCACGACTCCCATCGAGCCTCGATGGCGGATGTCGTCCAAGATCTTCACGATGTCCGCGGACCGTGCCTGCTCCCGAAACTCGAACCGGGATCGCACCACAGCCGGTCGCAGGGATGGCAACTCCGCCTCCAACGCGGCTTTGACGGCTGCGGAGAATCGATCCGGGGTCTGCATCACCACGTCGAGCAGAAAGGTGCGGCCGGTCAGCCGTAGTTGGCTGCGCTGCCGGTCCAGGTCGGTGATCGCCTGTTGCACGGTGCTCACCGTGCTGGCGCGCACCCCCGGCCGGTTGTTGAGAACCCGGTCGACCGTGGCCTCACTGAGCCCCGCCTGACGGGCGATCTCCCGGATTGGATATGCGTGTCCCATGCGAGCATTGTGATGGTTTGATGAGGTCGTTTGGTGAGGTATCGAGCCAAAGGGAGTCGGCACCACTGTGGAACCATTACGAATCGGCGTGCTCGGGGCGGCGCGCATCAGCGAGCGCTCCATCATCGGGCCCGCCGCGGCCACCGGCACCCGTCTCGTCGGGGTGGCCGCGCGGAGCCGTGACCGGGCGGAGACCTTCGCCCGGCTCCACGGCATCGAACGAGTCCATGACTCGTACGCCGACCTCATCGCGGATCCGGATGTCGAGGCGATCTACAACCCGCTCGCCAACAGCCTGCACGCACCGTGGAACACGACGGCGATCCTCGCGGGGAAGCACGTTCTCACCGAGAAACCCTTTGCGGGCAACGCGGTCGAAGCCGCCCGCGTGCGCGATCTGGCGAAGGGCCGGTCGCTGGTGCTGTTCGAGGGATTCCACTATCTGTACCACCCGCTGCTGCAGCGACTGATGTCGCTTATCGCGGACGGCGAATTGGGCGCGCTACAGCGCGTCGAGAGCACCATGTTCATGCCCGCTCCCGACGCCGACGATCCGCGGTGGTCGCTCGCCCTGGCCGGCGGCGCCCTGATGGACCTGGGCTGCTACGCCCTGCACGCTCAGCGAGTCCTGGGTGCCTACGCCGGCGGCGAACCCCGCCTCGTCGACGCGCGGGGCGCCGAGCGCGCGGGCGTCCCGGGGATCGACGAGTGGACCGACGCGCACCTCGAGTTCCCCTCCGGCGCGACCGGTCTCGCCCGATGCAGCATGAACGAGCCATGGGACATGTCGCTGCGGGTGATCGGAACGAAAGGGCAGGCACTGATCCCCGACTTCCTCTATCAAAACAACGACGACCGGATCGTCATCACGTCCGCCGCCGGGGAACGGACCGAGCACTGCGGCCGTGCCACCTCCTATACCTACCAACTTCAGGCATTCGTCGACGCCGTCCGCGCGGGCGCCCCCTACCCCACCGACGCCGACTCCGCGGTCGCAACCATGACTCTCATCGACGAGTGTTACCGCGCCATCGGCATGGAGCCCCGTCCCAGCCACACCGAATCGACATAACCCGTCGACGGGGCGCTGAATGAGGTGTTTTTGATGGTTGGCTGAGGTTGACTGTCCGGCAGGGTCTCATAGGCTGATAGCTAATCCCCCTCCACTCGGCGTCCCGATCGAGTCCCCGCGAAGGAAGTCACACCATGACCGCGTCCACTGCTGCATGCACCATCGGCTGGCTCTCCGCCGCCGACTGCTCCATCGACGACTTCGCCGACATCGTCGATCAGCAGACGCACCTGTCGGACTACCCCTACGCCGACGCCGTGGAGCGCAAGGTGCTGATCTACGGCGAGAAGCTCCGAGCCGCAATCGGTTCGGATGTCGGGCGCCGAGCCGTGCAGACCGAACTGATTCGCGCCCTGACCGACGGCCCGGGCATCGTGGTGTTCAAGCAGGCCTTCGGCGACCTGTCGATCATCGACCGCGCGACCGACGCCTTCTTCGCTCAGATCGCCGCCGAGAAGGCCGCCGGCGTCGCCGGCGGTGACCACTTCGCCAAGCCCGGTGCGAACGACCGGGTCTGGGGGGCGCTGGACAAGCTGGCCACCGCCGAGCCGGCCGTCTTCGCCGACTACTACGCCAACGACATCATCGCGCTGATCAGCGAGTCCTGGCTGGGCCCGGGCTATCAGGTCACGTCCCAGATCAACGTGGTCAACCCCGGTGGTCAGGCGCAGACCGCGCACCGTGACTACCACCTCGGTTTCATGGATTCCGTGGCGTCCGCCCGCTTCCCCGCCCAGGTGCACCGGCTGTCGCCGGCGCTGACGCTGCAGGGCGCGGTCGCCCACTGCGACATGCCCCTGGAGACCGGTCCGACCCTGTACCTGCCGTACTCCCATCAGTACGAGCCGGGCTATCTGGCCTTCCACCTGCCCGAGTTCACCGAGTACTTCCAGCAGAAGTACACCCAGCTGCCGCTGGAGAAGGGCGACGCGGCGTTCTTCAACCCCGCTCTGTTCCACGGCGCCGGCACCAACGTGTCCGCGACCGTGCGACGGATGGCCAATCTGCTGCAGGTGTCCTCGCCGTTCGGTCGCGCGATGGAAACCGTTGACCGCGTTGCGATGTGCCGGGCGCTGTTCCCGGTGTTGGTGGAAGCGAAGCAGAGCGGAGCCTCGGAGTCGTACCTGAACAACGTGATCGCGGCCTCCGCCGAGGGTTACGCCTTCCCCACCAATCTCGACCGCGACCAGCCGATCGGCGGAATGGCTCCCCAGACCCAGGCCGATCTGGTCCGCCAGGCCGTGTCGGAGGAGTGGTCTGCGGACGCGTTCAAGACCACCTTGGAGGAGCAGGCGGAGCGCACCCGGCAGACCCACGGCTGACTCCGCGAGTCCAGCTGCCGCCTGGCCGAGCAGTTCGCGGGTCGTTTGACGCACAGTCGGAGGCCTCTTGCCCACCCCGCACTGCGCATATTCGCAGACGGCGGCTGCGGGTTTGTCGATTGACGCTCGCCCTGAATCACGGCGAAACTGACCGAAACAGGGAGCAGGGGTTCAATGTCGAAAGCACTGCAAGGTAAACGCGCACTGGTCACCGGTGGCGCCGGCGGTATCGGTGAGGCCTGCGCCCGTGGCCTGGCCGCCGGCGGCGCGAGCGTCGTGATCGCCGATCAGAACGCCGACGCGGCGCGCCGACTCGCCGATGAGATCGGCGGATCCGTCTGGGCTGTCGATCTTCTCGACTCGGAGGCGGTGTCCGATCAGGCCCTCGCCGGGGTGCTCGGCGATGTCGACATCCTGATCAACAACGCAGGCATCCAGCGGGTCAGCGCGATCGAGGAGTTCTCGCCCGACGACTTCCGAACGATCCTGCGGTTGATGCTGGAAGTGCCCTTCCTGCTGATTCGGGCGGCGCTGCCGGGGATGTACGCGCGTGGCTGGGGTCGGGTCGTCAACATCTCCTCGGTGCACGGACTGCGGGCGTCGCCGTTCAAGAGTGCCTACGTCGCGGCCAAACACGGCCTGGAAGGGCTGTCCAAGGTCACCGCGCTCGAGGGTGGCCCACACGGGGTGACCAGCAACTGCGTCAATCCCGGCTACGTCCGGACCGCTCTAGTGGAAAAGCAACTGGCGGATCAGGCTGCCGCGCACGGCATTCCGGAATCAGAGGTATTGAGCAAGATCATGCTCACCGAGAGCGCGATCAAGCGTCTGGTCGAACCCGCCGAGGTTGCCTCGCTGGTCGGTTGGCTCGCCGCGGACGACGCGGCCATGGTCACCGGCGCCGCCTACACGATGGACGGTGGTTGGTCGGCCCGCTGAGGTCGGCCGATCGATGTAGCCGCAGGGTCGGGAGGCTCCGCAATCGTGCCGTTCAGCTCCGCGGCGAATTTGACGATCCGAGCCTGCAGCGCGGCGGCGACCACGACCACGGCCGGCTGCCGCTGGGCCTCGAGGCGCAGCACCATCGACTCGCTGAACGCTGTCGTCATCGTCCTCGCGGTGACGATCGGGCTCTGCTTCCACGCCCTGATGTACGCCAGCCGGCCATCATGGCCGAGATGTTCCCGACTCGGATGCGCTACTCCGGGGTGTCTCTGGGCTACCAGGTCACGTCGATCCTGGCCGGTTCGCTGGCCCCGATCATCGCCACCGCCCTGCTCAAGGTCTACGGATCCTGGGTGCCGGTCGCGATTTACGTGCTGATCGCCTGCCTCGTCACCGCCGGAACGGTGCTGACACTGACTGAGACCAAGGGTGTGTCGCTGCGCAAGATCGACGTCGAAGACGCACGTCGCCATGGCCTGGCGTCGGACGGGGCCGCTCTCGAAAGGGTCACGCAGTAGCAGGCAATGGGGGCACTGCGCCGTCCGGTCGGGGTTGCAGAAGGATGTCTACGTCACTCGCCCGCATCGGGCGGGCATAGTAGAACCCCTGGCCCGCATCGCACCCGAGCGCCTCGACTCTGCGGTGTTGGTCCACCGTTTCTATCCCCTCAGCCACCACGGTCATGTCGAGGGCATGAGCGAGTTCGACGACGGCGGTGGAGATGATCGTGCTGACCCTGTTGTGCCCGAGATTCGCGATGAACGAGCGGTCGATCTTCACGACGTCGACCGGGAATCGATCGAGGTAACTCAGCGAGGAGTAGCCGGTTCCGAAGTCGTCCAAAGCAATCTGCACCCCGAGGTCTTTCAGGTCGTTGAGCACCATGAGGGCGTGGTCGCTGTCTCGAACGAAAACTCCTTCGGTGATTTCGAGTGTCAGCCGTTGCGGCCTGACATCCTGAGCCGTCAGTACGGATTCGACACTGTCCACGAAGGTGGCCGACATGAGCTGCCGGCCGGAGATGTTGACCGCGATGTCGAGGTTGGCGCCCGGGTATAGATGTTGCCATCGGCGGCGGTCCGCGCACGCCTGCCGAAGCACCCAATCGCCGATGTCGCCGATCAATGCGGCGTGTTCGGCAAGTGGGATGAACGTGTCGGGCGGGACGGGACCGCGGGTCGGGTGCATCCACCGCAGCAGAGCCTCGAAGCCCCGAATCTCGCCACCCCCGGTGGTGACGATGGGCTGATAGACGTTGTGGAACTCGTTATTCCGCAACGCGCTTCGGAGGTCCCTCTCAAGACTCTCGGGGCCCTTGGCGAGGTGCTGGTAGCGAGGGTCGGACACCTGCTGGAGGCCGGTGCCTTGGCGTTTGGCCTGGTACATGGCGGCGTCGGCGTCCCGCAGGGCCTGCTCGGCGTCGTGGACGTTTGGATCGGCGAACGCGATGCCGACGCTGGCGGTGATGTCGACGCGCGCCGTCGGTAGCAAGAACGGTTGGTTCATGGCCTCGGCGAGGCGGGCCATGATCGGGCCCGCGTCTGCAGGCTCGTTGAGGTCCTCGCAGAGGATCACGAATTCGTCGCCGTGCATCCGGGCGATGGTGTCCGGGGGGCGCAGGATCCCCCGTAGCCGCTCGGCGACGGCAACCAGCAGGTGATTCCCGACGCCGTGCCCATGGGTGTCGTTGACCGCTTTGAAACCGTCCAGGTCGACGAAGATCACCGCGGACGTCTTGCCGGTCCGGCCACTGCGCTGGAAGGCGTGCTCCAGCCGTTCCAACATCAACGTCCGATTCGGCAGACCGGTCAACCCGTCGTGCAGAGACAGCTCGCGCGACCGCTGCGACGAGTCCTCGAGATCTTCCCGGGCCTGCGCGTTGATCAGGTACGCGGCTGCGACGTCGGCGAGTGTTTGTGCAGTGCCCATGGCCTGGTCGGAGATCCCGCCTGCGGTGTCCCGATAGAGGTCCAAAGCCCCGAGCTGATGGTCCCCATGACGCAGGGGAAACGTGAAAACGGCCCGCATCCCGTCCTCCAAAGCGCGCGGGGTGAATTTGGGAAACCGTTGTTCTCTGCTCAGGTCGGGCACCGCGACCGGCAGGCCGGAGTTGTAGGCGAGCACGCAGGGACCCTCACCGAACTCGGTCTGCAGCTGTTCATATGCGAGCGCCGACGCGTCCGATGCCGCCACATAGCGGGGCCTCTCGGCCGGCGAGATCAGCGTCACACCTGCGGCGGTGATCGGCAGTATGTCGACGATCCGGTCGATCAGATGATCGAGGATGGACTGAATCGGAAAGTCTGTGGCCATGGTCCGAGCGAAGTCACTCAACACGGCGGACAGTTGTTGCTCATGCGACGGGTCCGCGCTCGACAACGGATTCTCCTTGGACGGCCTGGCTGGTGCGACTTACTCGAGCAATTCTGACGGCGAACGTCGGTTCAGGTGTCGCTGCTGTCGCAGGGGTACCAATCCAGGCCGGCCGTGGACCGAGGTATTCAAACTTATTGGTTAATTCGCGCAATGACAACACCCGGAGCTCCACGCATCGCGATTATGGATCCCCCGTGCTACACCTTCGGGTGATTGAGGCCTGCCGGCACACGTCGAGGGCGGGATTCATCGGAGTGCCGGCACCTCCGCGGTCAGCGCCGGGTGGACCCGAAATGGTGCCGCCGTACACTGCCGCACTTCGTCAAGGGACACGCCGTTGGCCAATCGGCGGAGGGTGAGCCCGGTGCCGGTGCCGTCTCCCACGTCGAAGACGCAAAGCGTCGAGATGATCCGGGTGACGACCCGGTAACCGGTCAGGGGCAGGTCGCAATTTTCGACGATCTTGGGGGTGCCGTCTTTCGCGACGTGGCCGGTCAGCACGATGACCTTACGAGCCCCGTTCACCAAGTCCATGGCGCCGCCCATCCCCTTGACGAGTTTGCCCGGAATGGCCCAGTTCGCCAGATCGCCGGTACTGGACACCTGCATCGCGCCGAGAATGGCGACATCGATGTGGCCGCCGCGAATCATCCCGAATGACGTCGCCGAGTCGAAGAAGCTCGCACCGGGGTTCGCAGTGACGGTTTGTTTACCGGCATTGATCAGGTCGGCGTCCTCTTCGCCGTCGAGGGGGAACTCGCCGATGCCGAGCAGACCGTTCTCGCTGTGCAGAGTGACTCGGATGTCCTGCGGCACGTAGTTCGCGACCAGGGTGGGGATGCCGATGCCCAGGTTGACGTAGTCGCCGTTCTGCAGTTCGGCAGCGGCCACGGCGGCCATTTCTTCACGGGTCCACATGATCAGTTCCTCATTCCGGCGTCGGCGGCGTGTCTCGGGCGCACGGTGCGCTGCTCGATGGGTTTGCGGCGGGCAGTCGCCTGGACGACACGATTGACGAAGATGCCCTGGGTGATGATGTGATCCGGGTCGAGAAATCCGTGGTGATCGACGATTTCGGCCTCGGCGATGGTGACCCGACCGGCGGCGGCGACGAGCGGGTTGAAGTTGCGGGCGGTGTGCCGGTAGACGAGGTTGCCCTCCAGGTCGGCCCGGTAGGCGTGCACCAGGGCCAGGTCGGCGACGATGCCGCGCTCCAGTAGGTGGGGTCGACCGTCGAACTCCATGGTGGGCTTGCCCTCCGCGATAGGCGTGCCGACGCCGGTTCGGGTGTAGAACGCGGCGATACCCGCACCGCCGGCTCGGAGTCGTTCGGCCAAGGTGCCTTGCGGACTGAACTCGACCTCCAGTTCGCCGGACAGGCACTGCTGGGCGAAGAGTCGGTTCTCGCCCACGTAGGACGCGATGACCTTGCGTACCTGGTGGTTCTCCAGGAGCAGACCCAGGCCCTGCCCGTCGACACCCATGTTGTTCGACACGATGGTCAGATCGCGGACACCGCTGTCACGGAGCACCTCGATCAGGTCGAACGGGTTGCCGGAAAGCCCGAAGCCGCCGACTGCCACGGTCATCCCATCGGCCACGACGTCGGCGAGCGCACCGCGAGCGGTGTGGTGGTATTTGGACATTCATCGTCCTATTCCGTGAGAGTGGGGTTCCGGACGATGGTTCCCGGCGTCCGAGTATCGAGTACATCGCGCCGAATGCGCAGATGGAAGCTCTTGTCGGTAATCGGTCGTAGACCTCTCACACTGCGACCGCCGCGAGCACCTGCGTTCACATTGTGGACACTAGGCTGGGTGTCATGGTGGAACGTGTCGCGGGCGCCCAGGTCGTCCGCCGGGTCGGCGCCGTGCTCCGCGCGGTTGCCGCCGCCCCGGAGGGGAGTAGTACGTCGCAGATCGCGACGGTCGCCGAACTGGCGAGACCGACCGCGCACCGGCTGTTGGTCTCGCTCCAAGCCGAGGGCTACCTCGACCGCGACGGCAGGACGGGGCTCTGGTTCCTCGGTCCCGAGTTGTACCTCATGGGCTCGGTCGCGGCGCAGCGCTATGACGTCACCGGCCGGGCTCGCGACATCGTCACCGAACTGGCCGACCGGACGGGCGAGAGCGCGTTCTTCTCGGCACGCCGTGGCGATGAGACGATCTGCCTGCTCCGCGTGGACGGCAGTTTCCCGATCAGATCCTTCGTGCTCTACGAGGGTGCCCGCTTCCCCCTCGGCGTCGCCTCGGCGGGCCTGGTCATCCTGTCCCACCTGCCCGATCGGGAACAGATCGACTACCTCGCCCGACAGGACCTCGAAAAGCGTTGGGGTACAGCTCATTCAGCGAACGCGTTGGTGGCCAGGATCGCCGAGACCCGCGCTCGCGGCTACGCGGTCAACCCCGGCCTCGTCGTCGAAGGAAGCTTCGGGATGGGCGCCGCCGTCTTCTCCCCGGTCGGGCGTCCGGACTGGGCGCTCAGCATCACCGGTGTCCAGCACCGCTTTGCGCCCGACCGCCAACCGCAACTCGGTCAGATGTTGCTCAAGTCGGCACATTCCCTGACCCTGGCCCTCGCCGGCCCGCGGGATCAGCCCGCCGGATCATTCGTCGTCGGCAGAGATCTCGCCAGACCGTCGAGGATCAGATCTAGCCCGTAAGCGAACTCGTCGCCGAAGTCGTATCCGGGTTTCATGACGTGCTCGAGGGTGAAGGTCAGCAGGTCCGGGTAGGCGTCCGCATCGAAGAACTGCTCCATCATGGTGGCGGCGGTGTCGGCGACCGTCTCGGGGCCGTGGATGGGCAGGGCCGCTTCCGACAGCGCGAACCCGTAGACGTAGCTGTCGATCACTGCGAACGCGTGAGCGGTCAGCTCCACGGAGAAGCCGGCCCCCCGCAGCGCCCCGATGAACGCATCGTGGTGCCGCAGCGTTGCGGGGCCTGGATTGAGCCTCGACTGCAGCAGTGCGATAGCCCAGTGGTGGTGTTGCAGAACCTGACGGGCGGAATGCGCGCGTCGACGCATCTCGGACCGCCAGTCACCGTCCCGCACCGGTAGCTCGATCTCGCTGAAGACGAGATCCACTATGGAGTCCAGGATCTCATCCTTGTTCGCGACGTAGTGATACACCGACATCGGCTTGACGCCGAGCTTGTCGGCGAGCGATCGGATGGTGAGCGCGGCAATTCCGCCGGTGTCGGCGACGGCCATCGCGGCCAGCAGTACACGGTTCCGGCTCAGCGGAACCCGTTGCCCACCGGCGGCACTGGGTTGTTTCGGCATTGCCCTCCCCAACTCTTGGCTTTCCGTACTTAGTACTATACAGTCGTACTTAGTACGGTGGATAGCCCGCCGGCTCTCGAAAGGACGGCAGCCATGACCACACAGCACAGCGCGACAACCCCGGGGACGAATTCCCGCCGCGCCGACTCGGCCGCCGGTGGCACGATGCGGGCCGTCGTCCAGGACAGCTACGGCGACGCTGACGTACTTCGATCCGAGGAGATCGCCATTCCCGGGATCGCGGACCGGGAAGTTCTGGTGCGAGTGGTGGCGGCGGGCCTTGACCGGGGGACCTGGCATCTCATGACCGGCCGCCCCTATCTGATGCGGGTCATCGGGTTCGGTTTCCGCAGGCCCAAGAACAGGGTCGCCGGGATCGACATGGCGGGCACCGTCGTCGCCGTCGGCCCTGCGGTCACCCGATTCGCCGTCGGCGACGAGGTCTTCGGCATCGGCCGCGGCACCTTCGCCGAATACACCGCGGCCGACGAGGACAAGATCGCCCGCAAGCCCGCCGGCCTGACCTTCGAACAAGCCGCGGTCGTCCCGGTGTCGGCCATGACCGCTCTGCAGGCCGTGACCGACATCGGCCGGGTTCAGGCCGGGCAGCGGGTCTTGATCCTCGGTGCCTCAGGCGGGGTCGGCAGCTACGCAGTACAACTCGCGAAGGCCGCGGGAGCGGAAGTCACCGGAGTGTGCAGCACCGCCAAACTCGACTTCGTCGGCTCACTCGGGGCCGACCATGTGCTCGACTACACCCGCGACGACTTCGCCGACGGCTCCCGGGCCTACGACCTGATCCTGGACATCGCCGGCAACAACTCGCTGACCCGGCTGCGCCGTGCACTGGCACGCACCGGCTCTGTCGTCATCGTCGGCGGCGAGAGCAAGGGCAACCTGACCGGCGGCGTCGGCCGACAACTGCGAGCCGCCCTCCTCTCACCCTTCGTGTCCCAGCGGCTGACGATGTGCGCCGCCAAGGAACGCGGCAGCGACCTGGAACGACTCACCGCATTCATCGACGCCGGCACGGTCACCCCGCGCATCGACCGAAGCTACCCACTGGACCAGGTGCCGCAGGCGATGGGACACCTCGAAGCAGGCCGAGTTCGAGGGAAGGTCGCCGTCATCATCTGACGTCGGTCTCGGATCAACGTCGGACTCGGATCAGTCGTGTCATACCCGCGCAGATAGGCCCGCGGTAGCCACCTCAGCTCGTGAACCGCTGCAGCACACCGGAGATGACGTTGGTAGGGCGCTGCTGCTCGCCGGCGAACGCACTGATCACAATCAGTGCACCGGTCAGCGCCGGTACCACCCACTGCAGAATGTCCAGCTGCTTCTGAGCAGCAGCGACGTCGTCCGGGGTCGCCTCGGTGGGGGTGGTGCCGTCCGCGACTGCAACATCGCCACTGTCCGCAACCCGGCTGCCCAGCACCCTGGACCAGCCTGTGACACCGAGCGCGGCAGCGGTCACGCCCGTCTTCACGATGCTCATCGTGCCGACCCCGCGTTGACCCGCGACCCTGCCCTTGTTACCGATCAACTGGCCAACGCTCCCTACCAGGTGGGCGCCGATCGCAACTGCGTTGACCGGAGTCCAGTTGTTCCAGCCTGCATTCGTCACCGCACCGGCGTCGCTGTACCGGCTGGTTGCGCCGGCGGCCGCGTTGAGCGCGACGGCGTTCGCCAGGGTGCCACCGAACCAGGCGGCGAGCCCGACATCGTGCAATGAACGGGTGATGGTGTTCGTTGGCATACAAGCTCCTCAGTGGTGTGTACCCACTGATTACCCATCTGCCGCCGGGATGGACATCACTCGGGCGCCGCGGTTAGACGCACCGACGAGGAGATCGTGGGCGCCATCAGCCAATAGAGAGCGAGGGTCCCAGCCCTGATGTCACCCTGAACGGTGCCTGAGATGAAGTCGCCGAGTGACCGGGTGCTCGGCCGGCGTCTCGAACTCGCCGTTGGCAAGCGGGAACGTCAGCGACACTCGAGCACCTCCGCTCGGGCTCGTCTCCAGTCGAACTTCGCCGCCGTGCGCTGCGACAACCTCCGCGACGATGGCCAGGCCGAGTCCAGTGCCACCCGAATCCCGATCGCGAGCGTCCTCGAGGCGGACGAATCTCACCAGGACTCGATCACGCTCGTTCACCGGGATGCCCGGGCCGTCGTCGTCGACCACCAGTTCGACCACGCGGTCTCGGGTGACCAGGGTGAAGCTCACCCGGGACTCGGCGTGCCTGGCGGCGTTGTCGGTGAGGTTCCTGAGCACGCGCCCCAACGCGCGCTGGTCTCCTCTCACCCTGCCCGCGCCTACTGACGACGTGTCAATGCGAAGGGTGCCCCGCTCCCGAAGTCGCCGCGCTTCGGCGAACACCAGATCGTCCAGGTCGACCGGCAGGGTGCGCAGTCTCGACGCGCGCTCGTCCAGCCGGGCCAGCAGCAGGAGATCCTCGACCAGATCCTGCACCCGCGAGCTCTCCGCGAGCACGTCTCTGGCCAGATCCGACACCACCACCCGTTCCGGATGCATCATCGCCACCTCCGCGTACTGACGGATCGCGGCCACCGGCGAGCGCAGTTCATGTGATGCGTCGGAGGTGAACTGACGTTGTCGCACCTGCGCCTGTTCCAGCCGATCCAGCATGCGGTTCATCGTGCGAGACAGTCGCGCGATCTCATCGTCACCTCCGGCTTCTGGCACCCTCAGATGCATTGCGGTTGATGAGATCTCATCGACCGAGCGGCGAATGGCGTCCACCGGTCGGAGCGCTCGGCCCACGAGGCTCCAGGTCAGCACCGCGATGATCAACCACAGGCTCGGAAGTGCTACCAGGAATAGTGTTCCGAGAAGTCGCAACTCATCCCGAATCGACTCCGTCGACTTGGCGACGAGGACGTAGGAACCGTCGCTGCTCTCCACGGGCTGGGCCACCGCGACCAGCGGCGGCCCGTCGAAGGGTGCCGACAGATTTTGCGGCGCACTCGGTGCCGGCCAGACCAGGGGTGGCAGACCGACTGCGTTCGAACTCGCCGCCAGCACGACCCCCGCGGCCGAGATCACTTGGGCGAAATCACCGTCGTCGAGATCACCCTCGAGTTGCGGCTGCTCGACCGGCCGGACCGCGATGCCGGCGGCGATGTGTCCGGCTCGAACCTCGGTCGCGCTGATCAGCTCGTCGGTCAGTACCCACCGGAACTGGAGCACGACCAGCAATGAACCAATCGTGGTGGCCACGGCCACCACGGCGACGGCGGCAAGCGTGATGCGAACCCTGACCGAACGCACCGTCGGCCGAGGGCCCAGCTCCACGACGTCAGGATGCATTGCCGGCGATCCGGTACCCGGCGCCACGAACCGTCTGTATGTCATCAGTCCCGAACGGCCGATCGAGCTTGTTTCGCAGGTGCCCGACGTAGACCTCGACGATATTCGGGTCACCCTCGAAGTCCTCCCCCCAGACGTTGTCGATGATCTGGCGCTTGGAAACGACATATCCGTGCCGGCGCATCAGGAATTCCAGCAGCGCCATTTCGCGCGCGGTGAGCTGGACCTCCACGTCGGCCCGCCAGACCCGTTTCGCCGCCGGATCCAGGCGCAGCGTCTCCGCTTCCAGAATCGCCGGCCGCTCGACCGCGCCTCGTCGCATCAGAGACCGCAACCTCGCCAGCAACACCGCGAACGAGAACGGCTTGGTCAGATAGTCATCCGCGCCGGTATCCAGCGCCTGCACTTCATCGCGCTCGTCATCACGCGCGGTGAGGACGAGAACCGGCGTCCAGATCTTCAGCGACCGGAGCTCCCGACACACTGCATATCCACTCATGCCGGGCAGCATCAGATCGAGAATGATGGCGTCATAGGCGTGTTCACGCGCCATCCATAGGCCGTCGATGCCGTTCGGCGCGACGTCGACGGTGAAGTTCTCGGCCTCCAGGCCGGCTTTGAGGCCGGCGGCCAGTGCGGGTTCGTCTTCGACCACCATCAGCCGCATGACGACCTCCGAAGATTGCGGCCCACGGCCGCGACAGCCATTGAGGCGACACTAGTCCGACGTGAAGGCCTACGAAGTGGTGCGGGGTCCCCTTGGAGCTTTCGTGCGCAGAGTAACCAACCGGTTTCAGTCTGCTTTCAGCATCCTTCGAGCAGAATCAGCACGCGGCGCACATGACACCGATCCCCGCCCATAACCGAGGTGCACCATGGCCGTGACCAGACCCATCGGGAACACCCGAAGCGCCGGCTGGCAGGAGCTCGACCGGATGCGTGAGGTCGAGTCCCTGGCACTGCTCCTGCTGCTGATTCGACGGGCCGGTGATCAGCGAGGTCGCGCCGACACCGGCCGGTTTACCGCAACGGCGCTCCGGCACGGCGCAGGGCTTCTCGCCGTCACGGCCGCGGTGGCGGCGGTCATCGCGCTGTACGTGGTCACCGTCCTGTCCATCGTGGCACCGATCTGATCCGGCCCAGCCGTCCGGCAAACCGTCCGAGGTCAGCTGGCGAGGTTCCAATGCCGACTACAAACCGAACGCTGATTTCCGTCGAATGGGGAATCTGCGCCCCGAATGCGCCCCGCCCCCAGGAGACCGGACTGCGCTAAGTGATGAAAGACCGACTCCGTGGTCTATTCGTCACCCTTCGTGCGCAATCAGGCACTCTGAGCAGCGGGGGTCGCGGCGGTCGCGCGGGAGAACTAATACCCGAATGATGGGGGTCGCTCGGGGTGGCTGCAAGGTCTAACCTGAACGCATCCTGAACGCTTTACCCCCTCTTTAAGGGGAAGGACGTCCCTCATGTTGCGTTGGATCATGGAATCGTTACTCAAGTTCCGTCTCCTGGTCGCCGTCTTGTCGTGTGGCCTGCTGGTCGCGGGATTCATGGAACTCCGCAACCACGACCTCGACGTACTGCCGGAATTCAGTCCGCCGTATATCGAGATTCAGACGGAGGCGTTGGGACTGTCCGCCGCCGAGGTCGAACAGCTCATAACAGTCCCCCTGGAGGCTGATCTGCTCAACGGGGTCGCGTTCCTTGATGAGATTCGCTCTGATTCAGTGCCGGGACTCTCCTCAGTGGTGATGCTGTTCGAGCCGGGGACCGATCTCTACCGTGCTCGTCAACTGGTCGCCGAGCGTATGACGCAGGCACATGCGCTGCCCAATGTCTCCAAACCTCCGGTGATGCTGGAACCCGTCTCCTCGTCGAGCCGCACAATGGTGCTTCAATTGTCTTCGGATTCGATGTCGTTGATCGACCAGTCGGTTTTGGCCCGCTGGACGATCCGCCCCCGACTGATGGGTGTGTCCGGCGTCTCGAACGTGACCGTATTCGGCGAGCGCGATCGTCAGCTTCAGGTGCAGGTCGATCCGGCGCTGCTGAACAGCCGCGGTCTGAATCTGCTCGATATCATCACCACCGCCGGCAACGCGACCTGGGTCTCCCCGCTGACGTTCCTGGAGGCTTCCACACCGGGAACCGGTGGCTTCATCGACACTCCGAATCAGCGGCTCGGCGTGCAGAACATCTCACCCATCGTGAACGCCGAGACGCTGGGATCCGTCGCCGTCGAGAATCATCCGGGACTTCGACTCGCAGATGTGGCCAACGTGGTCGAGGACCACCAACTGTTGATCGGTGACGGAATCGTCGGCGAGAACAGTGGGCTCACCGTCGTCATCGAGAAATTCCCGGACGCCAACACCGTTGCCGTCACCCACGGCGTAGAGCAGGCGATGGCCGACCTGGCGCCGGGTCTGGGCGGCTTGCGGATAGACGCGGCCATCTATCGGCCGGCCAGTTATCTCGAGGCCGCGACGAAGAACCTGGCTGTGTTGTTGCTGCTGGGCTTCGGGTTGGCACTGCTACTGGCGAGCCTGTTCTTACATTCGTGGAAGGCCGCCGTGCTGGCGGTTGTCACGGTTCCACTGTCCGTGGCGACTGCGGTCGTCATTCTCGACCTGTTCAACATCCCCTTTAATTACCTGGTCATCCTGGGTTTAGTGGCTGCACTATTGGTTGTGGTCGACGATGCGGTCAGGGACAGCGCCGCGTATGGGCTCCGAATCGAAGGTCGCGGGCCGGTCGGGACGAATGGAGGCGACGACTCAGGTGTTCATGCGGCACTGCCGATTCGCCGGTGGGCGGTTTATTCCGCGATCATCCTGGCGCTGGCGGTCACTCCGGCATTCTTCCTGCCGGGCGCGAGCGGCGCATTCATTCGGCCCGCAGTGTGGGGATATCTGATCGGTTTGGCAAGTGCGATAGCGGTCGCGATGGCGATCATTCCGGGGCTTGCGTCATTCCTGGCGGGGCGCCCACGGCCGCATCTCAGGCCCGGACATCCGGAAATGAAGTCTCGGTTTTCCGATAAAGCAGAACTCCCGATCGCCCGTCTTGTCTCCCGGGTGTCCGGTCGCGCCCGGACGGGGGTGGGCGTCGGTGCCTCGTTGATCGTCATCGGGGCGTTACTCCTCCCGTTCCTGCGCATCGCGGCGATGCCGGAATTGCGCGAGCGCGAGCTGCTGGTGGCATTCAACGGTTCGGCCGGCACCGGAAGTGCCGAGATGATGCGGGTCACCGCAGCCGCCGGAACGGAGCTACGTGCATTGCCCGGAGTCACCAGCGTCGGGGCGAACATCGGCCGCGCGGTGCTCTCCGACCAGGTCGGCGATATCAACGCCGGTGAGATCTGGGTTCGCATCGACGCCGCAGCCGACTATGACAGCACCGTCGACGCGGTCCGTGAAGTCATCAACGGATACCCGGGCCTACAACGTTCCGTTCAGACCTATCTGGACGGCAGGAGCGGACTCGCGCTCGAAGCGGCGGGCTCCGAGCTCGTGGTCAGGGTGTACGGCGAGGACAGCGCGGTGCTCACCGCCAAGGCCGTCGAGGTGCAGCGGTTGATGGAGGGCATCGACGGTCTCACCGCGGAGACGGTCCACCAGTACCCCTTGAAGCCGACGCTCCAGGTCGAGGTCGATCTGGTGAAGGCGCAGAGAGTTCAACATCAAACCGGGAGACGTTCGACGAACGGTGGCGACGCTTCTCGCCGGCATGGTGGTCGGCAGCCTGTTCGAGCACCAGAAAGTCTTCGAGGTCGTCGTCTGGGGCGCCCCGGAGCTCCGCAACAGTGTGCACAGCGTGCAGAACCTGCTGGTCGATCGACCGGACGGCGCCGGCCAAGTTCGGGTGGGCGACGTGGCGAGTGTCACCGTCGCCGCCGCACCGGCGGTCATCCAGCGGGACGCCTCCTCCCGATACATCGACGTCAGCGCCGTCCCCGAGAACCGCAGCTACGCAGCGGTGACCGAGGAGCTGCGCGCGAAGATCGCCACCATGACCTTCCCGTTCGAGCACCGCGCCGAGATCGTCGGCGACCGGGCGCGGGCGAACTCCGACCGGATGGTGGTCCTCGTCGTGGCCGTGGTCGCCCTGGTGCTCGGACTGCTCCTCCTGCAGGCTGCACTGGAGAGCTGGCTGCTCGCCGCTGATCGTTCTCGTCGGCCTACCGGTGGCACTGGCGGGCGGGCTCATCGCGACCGCGATCGCCGGTGGTGTCGTCTCGTTGGGGACATTCGCGGGGTTGCTCACCCTCGCAGCGCTGTATCTGAAACAGGCGCTGTCGCTCGCCGCTCCGTCACGTCGCGATCACCGGGACCGGAGTGCCATCTCTCGGGATCGAACGCCGGCGTGGTCGACGCCACTCGCCGGCGGATCCGGCCGATCGTGACCACCGAGTTGGCGGTGGCTCTCGCCGTCCTGCCGATGGTGGTGGTCGGCCCGGTAGCGGGCCTGGAACTGCTGCATCCACTGGCGGTGACGGTGCTGGGCGGGGTGCTCACCACCGTGATCGCCACGCTGGTGGTCGTACCGGCGCTCTGCAGCGGCGTCGCGAACCGCCCTGATCCAACCGGTGCCGAGACCGACATCCAGATCACCGAACACCACGAAGGTCATCTGGTCGGTAGCGGATCACCGGCGTGACTTCTGCGTCGACGTCGACGTCGACAGGAAGCAGACACGGAAACACATGGAACAAACAAGGAAACGGAATGTCATGAACCTTTTGACCCGTTGGGTGACAACGGTCGCCGGTCTCGCTTGCTGCGTCGTGTTGATCTCCGGGTGCGCCCAGGCACCGACCTCGGCCGCAACCAGTACGGCACCGGCGCAGGTCGAAGCGATCGGTGATTCCGGGTTGAAGAAGCTGACCCTCACCGATAAGGCCGTGAGTCGGCTGAGTCTCACCACCGCGATGGTCTCTCGGCAGAAATCGAACGGCGTCGACGGGACCAAGCTCGTGATGCCGTATGCCGCGCTGCTGTACCTACCGACCGGGGAGACCTTCGCCTACACCAATACCGAGGGAACGTCCTACGTTCGCGCATCGGTCACCGTTGAAAGCATCATCGGTGACGAAGTCGTCCTCTCCGCCGGGCCGGCCATCGGAACGCCGGTGGTGACGCAGGGTGGCACCGAACTCTGGGGCCTTGAGTTCGGCATCAAGTAGGTCCGGCACAGCCACCGAGAGCGCCGTCTCCGAGGACGACGGCAACCGAAATCAGATGGGGTCAGAGCACGATGATGCGCTGGATCGTGGGGCAGAGTCTCAAGTTCAGGTACCTCGTCGTCGCAGCGGCGTCAACAACCATGCTGTTCGGCTTCCTCATGCTGCCGAAGACACCCGTCGACGCCTTCCCGGAGTTCGCCCCGCCGCGGGTTGAGATCCAGGTGCCGTGCCTCGGGTTGTCGGCCGCGGAGGTCGAAGAGCTGGTGACCGTTCCGATGGAACACGCGCTGGCCGGCCTGCCCGACCTGTCGGTGATGCGCTCGAAGTCCGTATCCGACCTGTCGAAGATCGAGGTGCGGTTCGAGACCGACACCGACCTGCTGCGGGCGCGTCAGCTGGTCGCCGAGCGGGTGGGGCTGATCACGCCGAGTCTGCCGCGGTGGGCGGCGCCGCCGTTCATGATTCAGCCCCTCTCGTCGACCAGCCGGACGATGAAGATAGGCCTCACGTCCGACACCGTCTCGCTGATGGACATGTCGATGACGTCGTACTGGAACATCCGGGCGCGACTGCTGCGGGTGTCCGGCGTTGCGAACGTGGCGATCTGGGGCGAGCGGCTGCGCATGTACCAAGTTCAGACCGACGCCCAACGGATGAGTCTGAATCAGGTGTCGCTGAATTCGGTCATGGAGGCGACCGCGAATGCGCTCGACTCCGGGCTGCTGCAGTATTCCGCCGGCGGCTTCATCGGTACCGGTGGTTTCATCGACACCCCGAATCAGCGGCTCGGTGTGCAGAATGTGCTGCCCATCGTCTCGCCGGCAGATCTGGCGAACATCACGGTCGCGTCGCGCGACGGAACCGTGCTGCGACTGGCCGACGTGGCCGACGTGATCGAGGATCACCAGCCGCTGGTCGGCGATGCGGTGATCAACGACGGCCCGGGTCTGATGCTCATCGTGGAGAAGTTCCCCTGGGCGAACACTGTCGATGTCACCACGGGGGTGGACGCGGCCATCGAAGAACTGCGGCCGGGGCTCGTGGGCATCGAGATCGACACCTCGATATTTCGGCCCGCAACGTTCATCGAGCTGGCCATCGACAACCTGACCATCGCACTGCTGCTCGGCTGTCTGCTCGTCATCCTGATCATCGCGTTGTTCCTGTTCGAATGGCGCACTGCGGTGATCAGCGTGGCGTCTATTCCGATCTCGTTGGTCGCGGCGGGCCTGGTGCTCTACTGGACCGGCGCGGTGGTCAACACGATGATCCTGGCGGGCTTGGTTGTCGCGGTCGGCGTGGTGGTGGATGACGCGATCATCGACGTCGAGAACATCCTCCGGCGACTGCGGCAACACAGGCTCGAGGGCAGTCAGGTGCCCGCCGCGCGCATCATCCTGAACGCTTCACTGGAAGTGCGCGGGGCCATCCTTTACGCAACCATCATCACGCTGGTCGCAGTGGTCCCGGTCTTCTTCATCACCGGGCTGTCGGGCTCGTTCTTCCGTCCGCTGATCGGCGCCTACGCCCTGGCCATCGGCGCCTCGCTGGTCGTCGCGCTGACGGTCACCCCGGCGCTCGCGCTGATCATGCTCCGCAACGCACCCGTCGAGCGGCGGAAGTCGCCTGTCACGCGGTGGCTGCAGGGCGGCTACGCCCGCATGCTGACCCGTACCGTCAACCGCCGCAAACCGGCCTACGTGATCGTCGGGGTGATCGCGGCGACCGGTATCACGATCCTCCCGTTGCTCGGCCAGTCACTACTGCCGTCATTCAAAGAGCGCGATTTCCTGATGCACTGGCTGCTGCGCCCGGGTGCCGGCCACACGGAGATGGTCCGGATCACCGAGGCGGCGAGCAAGGAACTGCGCGCCATCCCCGGAGTGCGCAATTTCGGCGCCCACATCGGGCAGGCGCTGCTGGCCGACGAACCCTACGGGATCGATTTCACCGAGAACTGGATCAGTGTGGACCCGGCGGTCGACTATGACGCCACCCTGGCCAAGATTCAAGAGGTCGTCGACGGCTATCCCGGCCTGCAGCGAGATGTGCAGACCTATCTCAAGGAACGGGTCAAGGAAGTCCTGAGCGGGTCGAGCGACTCGATCGTGGTTCGAATCTTCGGCCCCGATCTGGAGGTCCTCCGTGCCAAAGCCGACGAGATCCGCTCCGCAATGGCCGCGGTCTCCGGCGCGGTCGACGTGAAAACCGAACGACTGCTGGACATTCCACAGGTACAGGTCACCGTGGACTTGGAGGCGGCGCAAAAGTACGGCCTCAAACCCGGTGACGTCCGACGGGCCACCGCGACGGTCATGTCGGGCGAAGAGGTGGGCGACATCTTCCGGGCCGGACGCGCCTACGACGTTCAGGTGTGGAGCACACCGGCCACCCGACAGAACCTGGACGACATCCGCGCGATGCCGATCGACACGCCCTCGGGTGCTCAGATCCGGCTCGATCAGGTGGCCGACCTGCAGATCAGGCCGACCCCGAACCATATCGATCATGAGAACACGTTCCGCAAGATCGATGTCACCGCGAATGTCAAAGGCCGCGACCTCGGCTCGGTGGCAGCGGATGTCGACGCCGCTCTGCAGAATGTGAAGTTCGATCAGGAGTACACCTTCAACGTTCTGGGTGAGTTCGCCGAGCGCCAGGCGGCGTCGGCGAAGCTCACCTGGCTTGCGGTGATGGCAGGTCTGGTGATCTTCTGCCTGCTGGCGACGTCCTTCCGGGATCTGCGGCTCGCGGTCATCTCGTTCCTGACGCTGCCGTCGGCTCTCGTCGGTGGTGTTCTGGCGGCCTGGCTCGGAGACGGGGTGCTCTCGCTGGGATCACTGGTCGGATTTCTCGCCGTCCTCGGCATCGCGTCGCGCAACGGCATCATGATGATCAGTCACTTCCAGCATTTGGAGTCGCAGGAGAATGTCTCTTTCGGCCGGGAACTGGTGATCCGCGGAGCACGCGAGCGGCTGGCGCCGATCATGATGACGACGCTGGCGACAGCCCTGGCCCTGGTGCCGCTGGTGGTGGCCGGTTCGGTTCCGGGGAACGAGATCGAGCACCCGATGGCCATCGTCATCCTGGGCGGCCTGGTGACGTCGACCCTGTTGAATCTGTTCGTGCTGCCGTCGCTGTATCTCCAGTTCGGCAAGCGCACGCGGGTGGAACCGAATACCGAGGCTCCGCAACTCGCAACGGTGGGCAGTTGAAGGATCTCCGGCAGGCGCCGGACCCAAGCCATTGGGGTATCGGCTTGGCGGAGTTCCTAGTGATCCGGGCAGGGACGCTGCCCGTGATGGGCGCGGTGGTCGCGCTGCTAGCGGATGCGGCGGGATCCTCAGCGAGTAGGCCACCGTCGCATCCCTCGTCGTTGTCGTCGACAAACGGCTCCGGGTCTACGGCTCACGCTGAGGCACGAAGACCTGAGCGCCAGCGATCGGGACTGTTGGCCCTAACCACCGGGCGGGCGGACCGGCACAGTGGCGTCATGGTCATCGACGAGAAGCCCGGCCCATGCCCGGCCCGACAGCGCGGCACCGCTCGTCAGCCCGTGACGAACCGAGTCGTTCTGGCCCCGGGCCGTGGTGGTGGACGGTCGGCGCGCTCGCGGTGGTGACCTCGCAGGCCGTCATCGTGACGGCCTGGTCCGACGCCATGGTCGGCACGATCGCGAACCTGCTGCTGCTCGTCGCGGTGCTGTACGGGTTCGCCGCCAAGGGACCATTGAGCCTGCGCGCCGCGTACGACCGTCATCTGGCGCACCCGCGGCAGGCGCCGAACCGGCAGCTCGTCACCGAGGCCGATCTCAACCACCTCCCCGATCCCGTACAGCGTTATCTACGCCGGGCCGAGGTGGTCGGTCGGGCGCGGGTCAACGACTTCCGGGCGACCTTCATCGGCCGCATCCGCAGCGGCCCGGACAGTGCGTGGATGACCTTCACCGCGGATCAGCTGGACATCTTGGACACCCCGCGCCGATTCTTCTTCATGAACGCCCGAATGAAGGGCCTGCCCGTCGACGTGCTCCACACCTTCGATGACAACGGCGCCACCATGCGGGTCCGCCTGCTCTCGGTCCACACCATGGTCGACGCACACGGCGCCGAACTCACCCGCGCCGAAACGGTCACCCTCTTCAACGACCTGTGCGTATTCGCGCCCGGCGCGCTGGTGACCGCCCACGTCACCTGGGACCCGGTCAACGCGCACCGCGTCGTCGCTCATTTCACCGTCGGCGTCAACACCGTCACTGCCGCACTGGAATTCGACGACGACGGCGACCTGGTCGACTTCTCGTCCGACGACCGGGCGGCCGGATCAACGGACGGCCGGACCTTCACCCGAGTGCGCTGGACGACTCCGGTCCGCGACTACGCTCGGGTCGGCCCCGCCCGGGTCGCCACCAGAGCGGAAACCAGGTGGCATCCGACCACCGGCGCCTGGACGTACGGGGAATTCGAGCTCACCTCGCTGGCCTACAACGTGGCTCCCCGGTTGCGTGCCGCCGACCGCCCGAACTCGGCCGTCGTGATCGCGACGGGCGGGTAGTGGGGGCCCGCGAGTTTCGGAGCTCTGATGTGCGACCCCGGCGCCTGAGGTCTGTCGGCGTCCGCCGAACGCCGGCTCGACCGAACATCAGGCCGACGACGCGGATCGCGAGGGCAGGGAACTCGTCCCCGCCTGATCCCGACCGGGCCGATCGGAGTCGGGCGGGGTCCACACGCCGATTCGCTCAGGGCATGGGCCTCAGCATCGTCAGAACGGCGAGCAATCGGCGGTCGTCATCCGGTGACATCGTCAGGTCGACTCGAGGAAGATGGCGCGCACATGTGCTTCTGCGGTCTTCTTCGACAGGAACAGCGCCGTGCCGATCACGCCGTTGGACCGCCCTCGGCCATCAACGCAAGCACCTCGAGTTTCCGGGCGGTCAAAGCGTCGAACGCGGTCACCACGTGGGCAGCGCGTCGTAGCAGCCGGGAGACGATTGTCGGTCGATGACGCATCCGTCGGGCGCCGACGGCGTCGAGCAACTACGCGGCCACGCGTCCATCAACGTCTGGATGAATACGGGACCCGATCGGTCGGTTTCTCCGGGGCGACATCGGCGGTCAGTCGGCTTCGGCCGCCGCTATCGGCGCGACCGACGTCGCCGGGTAATCCGCCACGCATGGGCGGCTGCGAGATTCACGAACGAATGGTGACGCTGCCGAAGGCCGGCACTTCGATCTCCATGAGTCCGGGTCCGCCGGCCGCGTTGCCATGTCGATGACGGGCCGCCGGTCCGCCGGGTTGGGCAGGAATTCCTCCAACAGAAAGGCCTGGATGACGGCGCAGGCACGGACCACCGTCGCCAGTGTCAGTTCGACATCGTTGTTGATCTGCAACAGATCCGCGCACAGCTTCTCGACGGTCTGCGACCGATCCCGCCTGCTGCCCAACCGACATCGGTGAAACCCTGCAGCAGCAGCCGATGGACTGCCGGCTCCGTAGCACGCTGCCGAACGACGGGCCCGCCCCGTCGCACCCGCGACGTCGATCCGCGTCAAGGACGCAATTTCAGTCTTGGGCTACCGACCGAACAGCCATGCGCGCGCTTTGCGCAGCGGTACGACGAAGATTCTCGGACTCGTCCATCCTGGAACCGGCAATCCACTCTTCGGGGAGTACAGCGACGTGCTCCACGAGTCAGCCACCCGAGCGGGTCTCGCATTACTGACGGCCGGATCTGCCGGCAACGCCAAGGCCGAACATGGCGTGATCGCTGACCTGGCCGCCCGCAACGTTGACGGCATCCTCGTAGTCACCAGCATGACCCGTGCTGACATTCCCGGTTTCAGTGATCCTCGGCTTCCAATCGTGCTTGCCAACTGCCCTTTCCCTGTCGCCGGGGTCACCACCCTCGGCCCCGATGCGGCCGAGGGTTCGCGTCGCCTGGTAGATCATCTCTGCGTCGTCCACGGTCATCGCGACGTTGCGCTGATTGCCGGCGAGACCGGGTCGCCGGATCCGGACGACCGGCAGGTGGGCTGGCAAGACGCTCTGCGCGGCAATGGATTACAGAGCAGGACGATGATTCGAACGCCATTCACCCTGCGCGGCGGCTACGAAGCCGCCCGCGCACTGATCACAGCAGACACCCCCCCGAGCGCCATCTTCGTCAGCTCGGACCTGCAGGCCTTCGGGGCGTTGCACGCGATTCGCGACCAGGGTCTGCGCATCCCCGAGGATGTCGCCGTGGTCAGTTTCGACGGGACCCAACAATCAGCCCACACATGGCCGCCGCTCACCCTGGTTCGACAACCACTGGAGGACATGGCCGAAGCGGCCATCACGGCCGTCACGGCGAATAACGCACCGACGCACACGTTGTTCGCCATGGAGCTCATCCTCCGCGAATCCTGCGGATGTCGTCCGGCCGGCTGAGGTGTGACCCCGGGCCTTTCAACCGCACGAGTCGACAGTCAATCGGCCACAGACGGTCAATCGGGGCGGGAAATTCACACTACTGCAGCCCGGCTGCAGCCCGGGCGGGTTGGCCGAGCCGTGAATCCGTAGTAGGGGGTGCTGGTGGTGGTGGGTCGGTACGGCCGTCACGGATTCGCTGCATCGCCGCGGTCAGTCCGTGCAAGTAGTCGCCGACGCTTGTGCTCATTGGCTCCGCGATGGCGTCATCTCGGTCGTCCCGCTCAGGATCGGGTCAAACGTATTGGTACCTCGAAGCTTCAGAGCGGGGTTGTGGGGACCATCCCGGTGGCGTACGGCGCGGCGTCGACGACGGTCACACAGGCGGTCACGGCGAGGACGATCAGCCCCTCGGCCCGCCGATCCAGCAGCGAGTGTGACCGCAGTGAAACGACCCTCGGCGTCCGCGCTCGCGCTGTGCGCTTTGCGCTTTGCGCTCTAACAGACTCTAATGTCTCTAAAGGAGTCTAACGACGTGCTATGTTCGGCAGCGTGATCAACCCATTTCACGCCAGCTTCGGAGTGAGCCCCCCGCTGCTGGTCGGGCGCGAGACGGTGCTGGAGGAGTTCGTCGAAGCGCTGGAGGACGGGCCCGGTTCAGCGGGTCGCGCCACCCTGTACACCGGCGCTCGTGGCGCGGGTAAGACCGTCATGCTCAACACCGTCGAGGACCTCGCCCGCCAGCGGGGATGGATGGTGGTGAGCGAAACCGCCACCCAGGGTTTCGTGGATCGGATGACCCGGCAGCACTTACCGCAAATGCTGCGCGACTTCGACCCGGCGTCGGTGCAGCGCCGGGTGAAGGGCGTCACCGCACCGCTGAGCATCGGCCGAGTCGACTGGGACACCACGGAAAAGCATGCGGTGCATGCCGGATTGCGCAACCAACTCGAGGCGATGACCGACCTGCTGGCTGACCATGGCACGGGACTGTTGATCACACTCGACGAGATCCACCAGAACCAGATTGTCGAGCTGCGCGAACTCGCGACAACCGTGCAACACGCATTCCGCGAAGGCCGCGAGCTCGCTTTCGTCGGCGCGGGGCTGACCGCCAGCGTCAGTGACGTCGTCAATGACGACGTCTTGACCTTTCTGCGCCGGGCCGAGCGGCACTCGCTGGGGTCGGTTCCCCGCGCGGACGTCGAGCGTGGATTCCGGGAACCCATCGAGGCTGCCGGCCGCCGCGTCAGCAAGGCCGCCCTGCGCGTCATGGCGGACGGCGCGGATGGCTACCCTTTCATGCTGCAATTGGTAGGCGCTCAGACGTGGAGACTTCATCCCGGCGTCGAGGAGATCACCGAAGCAGACGCCGTCGACGGTGTCGCCAGGGCGCGACGCCGACTGGGCACCCTGGTTCACGAACCGGCCCTGAAAAACACCTCCGACGTCGACAGGTCGTTTCTGCTGGCAATGTCGCACGACGACGGCCCTTCCCGGATGGCCGACGTCCAGCGGCGGCTCGGTGTCGACGTCAACTACGCCAGCCAGTATCGGCTGCGGCTGATTTCTGCTGAGCTCATACATCCCACCCGCCGCGGCTACGTGGACTTCACGCTGCCCTACCTCCGCGAATACTTACGCGACCACGCTGTCACGGACGTCTGAACCAGACGTGTTGTTGGCGGATTTAGACCGACACTCAGGAATGGTCGGCATCGCCCCCGCATCAGGCGGGTCCATCCGACGACGGATGCGTACGCGTGACCCGTCAGGACGCAGAGCGACCCCGGCGGAGGGCGAGGACTGCAGCAGTGAACGACGCACCATCACGTCTGGCTCCCGGCAGCCAGCCCTCAAGTCAGCCGTGGACTCGGGCTCGCATGGAGCACTCAGGCATCTGACTTTGGTACACGCTGGATGCTGTGTGACCAATCGTGACCAAGTCGCCGACTTGGCAGCACAAAGGTGCTCCCAAGACCTGCAAAATCGCAGGTCAGCGCGCTGCAAGAGTGCGCCTGACACGCCTGGAGGGATTCGAACCCCCAACCTGCTGATCCGTAGTCAGATGCTCTATCCGTTGAGCTACAGGCGCATGTGAAGTTGTCGCGCGGTGACCGAAACTCGGTCAGCCACACGGCCTAGAGCAACCTACCAGTTGCAACCCGGCGCGGAAGCGAGAGGATTTGAACCTCCGGTACCTGTTAAGGCACAACTCATTAGCAGTGAGTCCCATTCGGCCGCTCTGGCACGCTTCCATGGCGCCACCGGAGCGACACCGTCAGCTAGGTTACCCGGCCCCGCGTCACAACAGCAAAACAGCACTCCGGCTCGACGCGGCTACTGCGGCGGCGACCTCGCGCAACTCGTCGCGCGCGACGCTGATCAGTGGAGATTCCGGGTCGACCCCAATGCCTGCGGTATCGGACAGCGGGACGATCACCGCCTTGGCGAGGCCGTTGAAGTCCGACGCGGTGACGCTGGTGTAGGCACCCATCAGCGGCGCCACCACCAGATCGCCGACTGCCAGGTCAGGCATGGCGACCCCGGTGGCGATCACATCGCTGCTGTCGCATGTGGGTCCCGCGAGTACCGCGATGCCCTCCGGATAAGCCTTTGGTGCGAGCAGCGCTTTGTGCGCGTGCACCGTCGGCTGCACATGGTCGAAGATCACGTTCGAATAGCTGCCGTACACGCCGTCGTCGAGGTAGTACCAGGTGCTGTCGCGTCGTCGATTGACGCCCACGACAGTCGACACGCTGGTCATCGCAGGGCCGGCCACGATCCGGCCGGGCTCCGACAGCACCTGCACGCCTTGGCCGTCCAGCACGCTGATCTCGGTGTTGATCACTTGGGCGAAGGTCGCGATGCTCGGCACCGGGCCGCGGTACGGCACGGGATAGCCGCCGCCGATGTCGAGGACCGTCAACTCGAACCCCGCGGCTCCGGCCGACTGCATCACATCCACCGATCGGCGGATGTCGCGCACCAACGCATCCACGCCGCCGAGCTGGCTGCCCGGATGAAAGGACACACCGACGACTTTCAGGCCCCGTCGTCGCGCACAATCCAGCAGCGACAACGCGTCATCGGGTTCGGCGCCGAATTTAAACGACAAGTCGATCAGTGCGTCGGCATTGCGGAAACTCAGTCGCAGCATCAGTTCGACGTCGCCTTCGAGACCCGCGAACTTCTCCAGCTCGGCGACATTGTCGAAGACGAATCGGCGGACGCCGAACTCCACGGCGGCGACGATGTCGGATCTCTTCTTGATCGGGTTGGTATGGATGCAGGCCTGCGGCCGGACTCCCAGGGATTTCAACAGCAACACCTCCTGCCGGCTCGCCACGTCGAAGAAACCGCCGTCGTCACGCAGGGCGGCCAGCACCGCGGGGTGAGCCAGTGCCTTGACGGCGTAGTGCGGCCGCACGGTCGGCATCAGTTCGCGCAGAACGCGGTATTGGCGCCGAAACCGGTCGACGTCCAGCAGCAGCAGCGGGGAGCCGAAACGCTCGACCAGGTCGACCATGTCGACGGCCGCCAACTGTTGCGCGACCTCCGCCCCGGAGGGCGCGAACCACATCCCGTTCATCGGCTCAGGCTCTGCCGGCGGACAGCGACAGCCCGACGGTCCCGACTATCACGACCGCCGCCCACCCCAGCTGCGGTAGTGAGAGGCGTTCCCCGCCGAACAGCCGTCCCCACAGCAAGACCAGCACAATGCTCGACCCCGCCCAGACCGCGTTGGCGATCGCCGGGCTGATCTCGCGAGTGGCGAAAGAGAATGCGACGAACCCGGCGACGAGCGCGGCCACCCCACCCGCCAGCAGGAGCGGACGTTCAAAGCCGCCTGCTCGGCCGAGCATCAACACCCCTGCGACATCGGCCAGCACAGTCAGAACCAGGAACCTCACCGGCGGACTTCCCATCTCGCGTCGTCAGTGCCGGAGAGATTCGGGCACCTTTGAGTGAGGATCGACTGCACTTGATAAATGCATCCCGATCGGACGGTCATATCACCGTGTCGGCCGCTCGATCCTCAGCATCACCGGGCGCTTCACATCCGGCAAGTACTCGCCGGGGTGAACTATTCGTGCCGTCGATTCGATTACGACAGGCATTCAGCCGAGCTCAACACTGACAGATCTGGGGCGGCCGCATCCGGCGCGCACCCAATCGAGGAATACCGCGAACCGTCCCACCCGAGAACCTGCCAGACCGTCCGTCCGTCGCCGCTGACTTGGACGGCGACTCCGAACCGGTCCTCCAGCGCCACCGGAACCGCCCTCGGCGTGGCCGACACGAAGCCGCCGGTGCCCGACCGGTCCAGCCACTGGCCCTGTTCGGTGAGTTCGAAGGCGGACAGGATCCCGCGCCCGTCCGGCAGGGCGGCAGTCACAATGCAACGGGCGTCTCGCCCGCAGGGCAGGCGACCGTCCGGGGATACCGGGAATGCCGTGCCGTAGGGGATGTTCTGGGCCTGGACGATCGCCCCCGCCGGATCAGCCGAGAGGATCAGCGCCTTCGCCCCGGTTCGGACCAGCACCGCAGCCAGCCCCGGACGGACCGCCGCTACCGCGCCGAGCACCGTGCAGTCCGGACATCCGTTGAAGGCGACGACCGACGCCTCCGCACTCACGGGTGCACTTGGTGTCGAGGTTCCCGACGCAGCAGCCGCCGCCGATTCGGTTGGTGCAGGCGGACCCGTTTCTGACAACCCGGGTACCGTCACCGCCGATCGGGTCGATTCCGCAGGTGCGGCGGAGCGCTCTATTGAGCCGCTAGCAGTACCAGTCGCCCGCGATCCCGGCGCAGCACAGCCCGCCACCACGATCCCTACCATCAGGTAGCGCAGCACCACGGTGAACCGCATGTCGAATCACCCTACGGAGCCGGTCGAGTCGCGTCCTTTACCCGCAGGTGGAGGACGGCGCGTGTTGCGTGCACGCGCCGCCCCGGCCGAGCCGTGCCGGGGCACTACAGTCGGTTTCCGGACCAGAGAGGACGGCATGACACCCCAGCTCCGCTCCGCGCTCGCCGCCCTGCCCGCTTACGCGCCGGGCCGCACCGTGCCGGGCGCGATCAAACTCGCCTCCAACGAGATGCCCTTCCCGCCGCTGGACTCCGTGGTGGCGGCGATCGCCCGCGCGGCCGCCGGAATGAACCGGTATCCGGACTTCGGAGCGGTCGATCTCACCGGAAGGCTCGCCGCCCGGTTCGCGGTTGACGAAAATCAGATCACAGTCGGCTGTGGCTCGGTGGCGCTGTGCCAACAGCTCATCGAGGCGGCGTGTGACGACGGCGACGAAGTCGTCTTCGGCTGGCGGTCGTTCGAGGCCTATCCGATCCTGACCAGGGTCGTCGGGGCTGCCGCCGTGCAGGTCCCGCTCCGCGACGAGGCGCTTGATCTGGACGCGGTGGCGGCAGCGGTGACGAAGCGGACCCGCGTCATCTTCGTCTGCACCCCCAACAATCCGACCGGTACCGCGGTCCACGGCGCGGAGTTGGCGGCCTTCGTGAGCACGGTGCCCGACGACGTCCTGATCGTCATCGACGAGGCGTACGGCGAGTTCGTCGACGATCCTGACTGCGTGGACGGAATCGAGTTCGCCCGCGGCCGGGACAACGTCGTGGTCCTGCGGACGCTCTCCAAGGCGTACGGGCTGGCGGGTCTGCGAGTCGGATTCGCGGTGGCGGCCCCGGCGGTCACCGCGGCGCTGCGCAAGGTGGGCATCCCGTTCGCGGTCAACACGATCGCACAGGCCGCAGCCGTTGCCGCACTTGATGCGGAAGTCGAAGTGTCGGCCCGATGTGCCCTGGTACGCGATGAGCGCAGCCGCGTTCGCGATGCACTTCTGTCCTTCGGCTACACCGTTCCGCGCAGTCAGGCCAACTTCGTCTGGTTGCCGTTGCGGGCCCGCAGCGCGGTTTTCGCCGCGCATTGCGAGGCGAACAAGGTGATCGTGCGGGCGTTCAACGATGCGGCGAACGGCGGGGTTCGGGTGACCATCGGCAGTCCGGAGGAGAACGACGTGTTCCTGGCCGCCGCGCGGTCGTTCAGTCGAGACTGACGATCCGCCAGATCGCGTAGACGCCGAGCACGACGATCACGAACCGGAGGACCACCGGTGGCAGCCGGCGGCCGACCCCCGCCCCGATGAACCCGCCGGCCAGCGAGCCGACCGCGATCAGGCCCGCGGCCGCCCAGTCGATTCGGTCGAACGCGACGATCGTGTACGCCGACGCGGAGACGGTGTTGACCAGCAGCGACAGCAGGTTCTTCGCCGCGTTGATCTCCTGCAGCGTGTTGTGCACCAGCGCGCCCATGACGCCGACCAGCAGGATGCCCTGCGCAGCGGCGAAGTACCCGCCGTAGATGCCGGTCACGAACGTGCCGCCGACCAACAACCACCACTGAATCGGGGTCAGTACCGAGGACTCGCGCCCCGCCTTTGCCGCCCTGAATCCGCACCGCACGCTGCAACCGGGTCTGCGTCACGACCAGGATCAGGGCAAGCACCAACAGCACCGGAACGATGGCTTGAAACGCGTCCGGAGGGAGATGGAGGAGCAACCAGGCGCCGATCACGGCCCCGATCAGCGACGCCGGGATCTGCCGGCGCAGCCTCCCCCACTGCCCATCGAGTTCTCGCCGATAACCCCAGGTACCGGAGATGCTGCCCGGCACCAAACCGATCGCGTTGCTCATCGACGCGGTCACCGGCGGCACCCCGAACGCGATCAGCGCCGGGAAGGTGATCAACGTCCCAGATCCGACGACGGTGTTGATGGTGCCCGCGCCGACCCCGGCCAGCAGGACCAGGAACGCCTCGGTGAATGTCACCTCGGCACCCTACGGCCTCAATCGCCCAGCATTTCGGGGTGCGGATCTCTCGCTCTCACCGACAGGGAAGCACCCCGGGAGTGTCAGACTCAGGAACTGGCCGGCGCACCCGACCCACCAGCCGGCGGGTGCCGCCGGGGCCTGTGAAGCCGACCGCCCGTCAGCTGTGTGTCTCCTGTGCAGATCGAGCCCGATCCGCTCACTTTCGGCGTGATTGTGTTCGCTGAGCGAACATTTTCACGCCGAAAGTGGAGAACGCGGGGTCCGGGCGGCGTATTCGCCGACATGTTTGGTCGACCAGGCGTCACCGATGCCGCCGATCGCACCGCCGAGGACCGGAATCCGACGCGCCATGAAACGGGCAATCTGCTTGCCACCGGACATCGACAAAATCTGAGCGGTCACGGCTTTCGCGATCGCGGCCTGGATATCCGGACGCTCGACGGCGGTCGCCACTGCTGCGGGGGTGATGGTAACCCCGAGGTCGTCGGCCAGGGCTTCCCGGGCATCGGAGTCCAGCAGACAGACCAGCACGGCGTCGCGCACCGCGGGTCGACTGAGGTCGTAGCCGCGGACCTGCAGGACGGCTGCGGCGAGGTGGCACTGCAACACCATCAAACCGGCGATGTTGACTGGGATGGTGACAGCCATCGTGATCAGGCCACCCACATTGGTCAGGAATCCCTGCATGCCGGCGAGTTTCTGATGCTGACCGATCAGCGCGTCGATCGCCTTGTCGGTGTCACCGCCCGCCTTCCGGACTGCTGCCTCGCCCGACGCGGCGGCACCGGGGAACGGTCCGCCGCCGTCGATCGCGCGCCCGAGCATGTCCCGCACGAAGCCGCCGCCCGCGGCCGGCACCGCCCGCTTGGCGACCTGCGCCCCGATGGATCCGACGATGCCCATGTCTTTCCTCCAAGTCTTGCCGAGTCGGCACCGTCGCAACGAAAACGGCGCCCTCAGCGTGCAGCCATTGTGCACTCCCGCCGACGGCGCGCTCGAACGAGAGCGGCCGCGCACTCGAGCGGTGTGCGAAGCAGGTACGGCAACCCATCCACCCGAACGCGCCGCGCGTCACGCCAGCGAGCACTCCAGACGCTTGGACAACGTGGCCACGAACGCCGCCGGCTCGGCGAGTTCGCCGCCCTCGGCGAGCAGCGCCATCCCGTACAGCAGCTGCGCGGTGTCGGCCACGCCCTCGTCGTCGGGCCGCCCCTCGTGCGCCGTGCGCAGGCCCGCGACCAGCGCGTGCTGCGGGTTCAGCTCCAGGATCCGCTTGACCTTCGGCGGCTCCTGGCCCATCGCCCGGTACATCTTCTCCAGGGTCGGCGTCAGGTCGCCGGGGTCGCCGACCAGGCACGCGGCCGACGTGGTCAGTCGGTGCGAGAGCCGCACCTCCTTGACGTCCTCGGCCAGCGTGCCCGCCATCCAGGACAGCAGGCCGTCGAAGCCCTTCTTGGTGTCCTCGTCGACGTCGTCGCCGCCGAGGTCGACCTCGCCCTTGGCGATCGAGGCGAGCGGCTTCTCGTCGAAGGCCGGCACCGACGTCGACCCACACCTCGTCGACCGGATCGGTCAGCAGCAGCACCTCGTAGCCCTTGGCCCGGAACGCCTCCATGTGCGGGGAGTTCTCCAGCGCCGCCCGCGACTCGCCGGTGACGTAGTAGATCGAGTCCTGGCCCTCGGGCATCCGCGACGATGTAGTCGCGCAGCGTCGTCGGCTTCTCCGGGTCGTGCGTCGAGGCGAACGAGCAGATCTCCAGGATCGCGTCCCGGTTGTCGTAGTCGGAGAGCAGGCCCTCCTTGACGGCCCGGCCCAGCTCCGACCAGAACGTCGCGTACTTCTCCGGCTCGCTCGTCCAGCATCGTCTTGACCGTCGACAGCACCTTCTTGACCAGCCGCTTGCGGATCAGCTGGATCTGCCGGTCCTGCTGCAGGATCTCCCGGGAGATGTTCAGCGACAGGTCGTTCGCGTCGACCACGCCCTTGACGAACCGCAGGTACTCGGGGACGAGCGCCTCGCAGTCGTCCATGATGAACACGCGCTTGACGTAGAGCTGCACGCCGCGCTTGGCGTCGCGCATGAACAGGTCCATCGGCGCGTGGCTGGGCAGGAACAGCAGCGCCTGGTACTCGAAGGTGCCCTCGGCGGACGAGCCGGATCGTCTCCAGCGGCTCGCGCCAGTCGTGGCTGACGTGCCGGTAGAACTCGGTGTACTCCTCGGCGGAGACGTCCTTCTGCGCCCGCGCCCACAGCGCCTTGCGGGAGTTGATCACCTCCGGCTCGGCTTCGTCCTCGCCGTCCTTGACCGGTGCCGCCATCCGGATCGGCCAGGTGATGAAGTCGGAGTAGCGCTTGACGATCGCGCGGACGGTGGTCGGGTTCGCGTAGTCGTGCAGCGCGTCCTCGGCGTCCTCCGGCTTGAGGTGCAGGGTGACCGAGGTGCCCTGCGGCGCGTCCGGCGATCTCGGCGACGGTGTAGGTGCCCTCGCCGGTCGACTCCCAGCGCACGCCCGTGGTGGCCGCCCGCCTTGCGGGTGACCAGCTCGACCCGGTCGGCGACCATGAAGCTCGAGTAGAACCCGACGCCGAACTGGCCGATCAGCTCGGCGGTGGCCTCCTCGGACGTGCCGCCCGACTCGCGGGCCTGCTCGCAGCTTGCCGAGCACCTCCGCGGTCCCGGACTTCGCGATCGTGCCGATCAGGTCGACGACCTCGTCGCGGCGTCATCCCGATGCCGTTGTCGCGGACGGTCAGCGTGCGCGCGTCCGCGTCGGTCTCCAGGGCGATGTGCAGGTCGGAGGTGTCGACCTCCAGGTCCTTGTCCTGGTAGGCGGCCAGCCGCAGCTTGTCCAGCGCGTCGGAGGCGTTGGAGATCAGCTCGCGCAGGAACACGTCCTTGCGTCGAATAGATCGAGTGGATCATCAGCTGCAGCAGCTGGCGCGCCTCGGCCTGGAACTCGATGGTTTCAGGCTGCGCGCTCTCGGTGCTGACGTCGGTATCGGTAGCCATTCCGGACAGGTCTCCTTCAAGCCGTGTGGATCGGTGCACCGGCAAAGATAATCGGGTTTCGGCCCGCATCGAAACCGCCGAGGAGTGAATCGGGGCGGCGGCGACCCGCGACCGCGACGTCCTCCGCAAGATAGTCGGTCGGTCGTACACCGCCTTGACCGTGGGCACGTTCACCGCGCGTTCCCACGACGCGGGATCTGCCTAACTGTGTGGTCGCAGGTCACTCCACTGCTGCGCGATTCGGGCGATCCCCAACTGGCGGACACACTTCTGCGCGGCCATCCCCACCGCTTCGGTGAACGTCGGAAAGGCGAAGGGCAACTCGGCCAATTGCTCGATCCGCATGTTGGCGGCCATGCAGGCGGCCACCATCTGGATGAGCTCCGCGGAGTACTCGCCGAGCACGTGGGCGCCGAGGATGTACCGGCGGTTCGACTCGACGATCAACTTGCAGAACCCGCCCGACCTGGCGTCCACGACCGGTCGTAGCAGGTCGTCGTATCGGACGATCGCGACCTCGCACTCGTACTTGGCGCGCGCCTCCTCTTCGGTGAGCCCGACGCTGCCGTACTCCGGGTCGGTGAAGGAACCGGTGGGGACGATCTCATGGGTGTTGCGCCGCCGGGTCCCCATCACCGCGTTCTCCGCCGCTACGAGGCCCTGCTGCCTGGCGCTCGGCGCCAGCATGCTGATGCCGTTCACGTCCCCCGCGGCGAAGATGTGGGGAAGGTTGGTGACCAGGCGGTCGTTGACGGTGAGGTAGCCGCGTTGCGTCTGCAGGCCGATGATCTCCGGATCCATCGAGTCGACATTGCCCGGCCAGCCGACCGCGAAGAAGACGGTGTCCGCCTCGACCGTATGAGTCTGCCCGTCCTTGACGTGCGACACGGTGAACGCGTCGCCGTTGGCTTCGATGGCGGTGGCCCGGGTGCCGGTGACGACGCGCATGCCCTTGGCTTCGAATGCGGCGGTGAGGCCGTTGGACACGTCGTGATCGGATCGCGGCTTGATCCGCTCGGCGAATTCGAGAACGGTTACTTCCGACCCGAAGTCGAGCAGGATCGACGCGAGTTGACACCCGGTGTCGGAGCCGCCGATGACGACGCTGCGGGCGGGCAGTTCCGTCATGTCCCGGATGTCCTCGTAGGTCAGCGCCAACTCCGCGCCTGGGATAGGCAACCGTCCGGCGTGGCCGCCGACGGCGATCACCATCGCGTCCCCGGAGAACTCGCGACCGTCCGCGATCCGAATCGTATGGGTGTCGACGAACCGGCAGGTGCCGACGTTCTGCACCAGCGCCACGCCGCAGCCGGTGATGTAGTCGCTCATCCGCTTGACGTCGTGGCTGTAGTCAGCCACCCGGGTCGCGTTGGCCACCGCCTTCTTCATGTTCACGACCGGCGGTGCGCCGGTCAGTCCGAACGTCTCCCACGACTTGGCGTCGCGGGCCAGGCGGGCTGCCCGCGCCAGGGTTCGGATCGGCGCCGGCCCTTCGTTGACACTGGTGCCGCCCACCCGCTTGCGGTCGACCAGCGTCACCCTGGCCCCGAGCTCGGCGCCCTGTAGTGCGGCGGACACGCCCGCGGGTCCGCCGCCGACGACGAGTAAACGCATGTGATGCCTCCCGGTGATCGTTGCCCTTCCACTGTGCCCGTGCCCGGCGCGGGGCACGCAAGCCTTTCGGGGGGCGGCCTTCTGGGCTGTGTTCAGTGGGCCGGGCGTGCCGAGCCGCATCGGGACGGTGCTCGCGGGTCGGTATTCGCGGGTCGGTGTTCGCGTGTCGGTGCTTGCGGGTGGGTGCCCGCGGGTCAGTCGGTCACCGCGGAGATGTCGATGACGAAGCGGAACCGGACATCCGAGGCGAGCACCCGATCCCACGCGTCGTTGATCTGGTCGGCGCGGACGATTTCTACATCAGGTGCGATGTCGTGTGCGGCGCAGAAGTCGAGCATCTCCTGCGTCTCGCGGATCCCGCCGATGGAGGATCCGGCGAACGACCGCTGGTTCGTGAAGAGGGTGGACAGGGTGACGGGGACGGGCTCGGGCGGCGCGCCGACGCTGACCATGGTGCCGTGCAGTGTGAGCAGATTCAGGTAGGCGTCCGGCACCCATTGCGGCGGCGATCTTCACGGCCATGTGGCCGAGCCCGCCCAGGCCGATCACCGCGACTTTCCGCCCCGGCCCGGCGTTCCACCGCCGCAACGGCGAGTACGTGGTGATCCCGGCGCAGAGCAGCGGGGCGGCCTGCTCGAACGGGATCGCCTCGCGAATCCGGAGTACGAAGCGCCGTCCGACTAGGACACGCCATTTCGACAGGGCACGCCGTTCGACAAGGGTCCGGAGTTCGACTGCGACGGACGTCAGGCTCACCGCACTGCCCGCCCCTATCGGTAGCTGTCGCTGCGCCGATTGATGTGTTGGACCTCGACGACCCGATCGTCGTCGCGGATCGCGTAGATGATGCGGTAGTCCCCGCGACGGGCGGAATACGACCCGGAGAGTTCCGCGCGGAGAGGCTTGCCGACCCGCTGCGGGTTGTCCGCCATCGCGCCGAAGATGAACTCGACACACGCCATCGCGATCTTCTCCGGCAGCCACTCCAGGTCTCTTGCCGCTCGCGCGGTGATGGCGATCCGATACGGCTCGGTCACCGACTGCTGAAACGGCGACGAATTTCGTCGGAGTCGACAAAGCGACCGGCAGCCGCGTCCGCGCGACCTTCGCGGATCGCCTGAAGGGCACCCGGCGTGCCGAGGATCTCCATTGTCTCCTCCAGCGCGGCAAGATCCGCGGCCGCCATCAGAACCGCAGCCGGCTGGCCGTGCCGGGTGATGGTGACCCGTTCGTGGGTCCGCTCCACCTCGGCCACGTACTCGGACAGTCGGTTGCGGGCATCGCCGACAGGAACGGTGGTCATGCCCGTATTCTAGCCAGAAGTAGGGCTAAAACGCTAAAAGGGGATCCGTTGGCCGGCCATGAGGGCGTCGACGACGGGCAGGGGCTCATGGCGGAGGCGGAGGGATTTGAACCCCCGAGGGTTTGACCCCTGACCGCTTTCAAGGCGGTTTCCTTCGGCCGCTCGGACACGCCTCCGTCGGACAGCGTACTGGCGGCGAAAGCGCGGCCCAAACTCGCCCGATCTCAGCGCAGTCGACGAGTCTCCAGAACCTCTTCACCGGCGACGCCGTCGTCCAGGAACACCCGGTAGCCGTGGCAGTCCGGCCGGTCGGCGACCACCTCGACCAGCTCGGTCCCCTCGTAGACCAGAGCCACCCCGTCGTCACTGGCGTAGCCGGGCGGAAGGGTGCCGTCGGCGATCAGCGAGTGGTACAGCGGCCGGCGCTGATCTTCGGAGTCGTAGTGCACGCCGTTCGAATAGGGCAGGAAGCCGAGCCCGTTGGTCACCGGCCGGAGGGTCGGGCCGAACGAGTCCGTGGTGCCGCCGAGGTGCCAGCACAGCGAGCCGGCGCTGACCCCGCCGAGCACCACACCGGACTCCCACGCCTCCTGGAGCAGCTCGCCCCAGCCGTGCAGCCGCCACAGCGCCAACAGGTTCGCCACCGATCCGCCGCCGACCCAGATCACGTCCTGTGCGAGGAAGTGCCCGCGCACATCGTCCACGTTCGGCATCGTGAACAACTCGACGTGCGACGGGCGGAACCGGGTGGCCAACGCGGAGTACACACCCGCGATGACCTGCGCGTTGTCGCCGGTGGCCGTGCCCAGGAAACACACCTTGGGCGTCCCCTCGGCACCGGACCGTTCAGCGGCGTAGTCGAAGATCGGGCCGGCCTCCCAGTCGAACCGGTCTCGTCCCCGGGAGTCGAACCCGATCGACGTGGCGATGATGGTGGGTGTGGCTGCAGGCACGGCTGCCAGGGTATGCCGTCAGGCGCGGGCGGTCTCCGGCACGGCCCCGGCGGCAACCTGCCGACCGTCGTAGTCGTCGCCCTCATGATCCTCGCCCTCGTAGGCCTCGCCCTCGTAGTCGCCGCCCTCGTAGTCGTCGTCCTCGTAGGCCTCGCCTCCCTCGTAGTCGCCGCCCTCGTTGTCGCCGCCCTCGTCGTCGTCCCGGGCCTCGGCCGCATGCGCGTCGTCGCGACCGTGCGGGCCGCCGAGACCGGCCGTCCGTTCAGCAGCCAGCGAGTGCAGCAGTTGCTCACCCTCGATGTCGATGTTTGGCAGTGACCGCTGCAACCACGCGGGGAGGTACCAGGCGACCCGGCCGAGCAGGGTCATGATCGCCGGCACCAATGTCATCCGAACGACGAAGGCGTCGATCAAGACGCCGATGGCGAGGGCGAAGCCGATCGAGGCGATGATCGAGTCCGGCGCCAGGATGAATCCGGCGAAGACGCTGGTCATGATGATCGCCGCCGCGGTCACCACCCGCGACCCGTGGGTGAAGCCGCTCCGGACAGCGGCCTTCGCGTCCTCGCCGTGGACGAACGACTCCCGCATGCCGGCGACCAGGAACACCTCGTAGTCCATCGCCAAGCCGAACAGCACCCCGATCAACAAGATCGGCAGGAAGGACACGATCGCCGACGGGGTCTCCACCAGGCCGAACCAGCCCCACTGATAGACCGCCACCACCGCTCCGAACGAGGCGGCGACCGACAGCAGGAACCCGAGCGCAGCCTTGATCGGCACCACGATCGACCGGAAGACCAGCATCAGCAGCACCAACGCGAGACCGACCACGATCACCAGGTACACCGGCAGTGCGGATGACAGTTTGGCGGAGACATCGATCCCTAGGGCCGTCTGCCCGGTCACCTGGACGGTCGCCCCGCTGGTGCTTTCCAGCGACCCGGCCAGTCCGCGGATCCGCTGCACCAGGTCGGCGGTCGCGGTCTCGCCGGGGGCGGACTTCGGCACCACGTTCAACGCTGCGAAGGTGCCGTCCGCCGACATCGCGAGCAGGCTGACCGCCGCGACGTCACCCGCGCCGGTCACGGCGGCCCCGGCCGACTGCAACGCCGCCGGCAGTGTGGCCGGGTCCGGTACCGCGACGGTGACGATCAACGGACCGTTCACCCCGGCACCGAAACCCTCGGCCAGCAGGTCGTACGCCTTGCGGTTGGTCGAGTCGAGCGCCTTGACGCCGTCGTCGGGGAGCGCGAGATGCAGGCTGGCGGCCGGAATCGCCGCGGCGCCCAAACCGAGAATCCCGACGATCAGCACCAGCGCGGGGTAGCGCGTGACGAACCGACCCCAGCGGTTCTCCTTCTCAACCCGCAGTGCCACCCGCTCGATCGCGTGCCGCCCGAGTGTGAGCCGTGAGCGCTGCTTGCGACTCAGCGCCCGGTCTCCGGCGAAGCTGAGCAACGCGGGCAGCAGGGTGATCGCGATCAGCACGGCAATCAACACCGTCACCGACGCTGCGACGCCCATCACCGTCAGGAAGGGGATTCCGACCACACTCAGTGCGGCCAGCGCGATGATCACCGTCAGGCCGGCGAAGACAACCGCGGACCCGGCGGTTCCGGTCGCCCGCGCGATGGACTCCCGGACCTCCATGCCCGCCAGCAGCTGCTTGCGATGCCGCGAGACGACGAACAGGGCGTAGTCGATGCCGACGGCGAGGCCCAGCATCAGCGCCAGGATCGGCGCAGTGGAGGACATGTCGATCCAGTTGGCGAAGATCAGGACCCCGGATACGCCGATCCCGATGCCGATCAGCGCGGTCAACATCGGCATGCCGGCCGCCACGATCGATCCGAACATGATCAGCAGGACGACCAGGGCGACCACGACGCCGATGCCCTCGGTGGAGCCGATCGCGGGCGACTGTTTCACCGCGGCGCCGCTCAGCTGCACTTCGAGGCCGGATGTGCGCGCCGCGGCGGCGATGTCCGCCAGACCCTCGTGCGTCACGGCGGGGACCGCGGTGATCTGGCCCCGCATCTGGAGCGAGGCGAATCCGATCTGGCCGTTCGGCGGGGCGAGCAGCGGTGTGGCGGTGGGGTTCTGCAGCCCCGGACCGGTCGGCAACAGGACTTGACCGGTGAACGGATCGACCGCTGCCACCACGCCCGGCAAGGTCACCGCCCGAGCGACCGCCTGCTCGACCGCCGCTTGATAGACCGGTTCCGCGAGGGTGTGTCCGTCGGGCGCACGGAAGACGATCCGCCCGGTGGAACCGCCCGACCCCGGAATGCGGCTCGACAACTCGTCGATGGCGTTCTGGGCGGGAGTGTTCGGAATCGAGAACGAGTCGGACATCTTCCCGCCGAACCCCGCGGCGGCGCCGCCGACCGCCGCGAGGATGACCAGCCAGAGGGCCAATACGACCCACCGTCGGTGAGCGGCGAACCGACCGAGACGATAGAGCAGAACAGCCATGTCGAGACTCCTAGTTTCCGGGGTGGTACTTGAGCGAGTCGAGGGCGGTCGGGTCGAGCAGCAGGAAGACCCGTTCGAGGAGCGCGGTCAGGCCGTCACGACCGTCGGGTCGCCCACGGCGCAGCCATTGCTCGACCACCAATCGACATGACGTCATCGCGAACATGCCGAGCGCTTGGGCGACCACGTCGTCCGCGGGGATCCCCAGCCGTTCGGCCACGGCGTCCGCAACCTGAAGGGCCACCCGTTGGTCGAAGACAGCGGCCTCACCGCGGAGCTCCGGCTCGGACGAGACGATCTGGGCGAAGTCGCCCCACGGACCGTCCGCATCGGCGGTGGCCATCCGTACGAGTCGTCGGATCAGCTGATCGACCGGTTCGGCGGGGTCACCGCCACGGAGCTCGGCTATCGCCTGATCGGCGTGCAGTTCATTGGCGGCGATCACGCATTCTGCTTTGCCGCCGAAATAGTTGGAGAACGTACGCCGGGAGACACCGACCGCATCGGCGATCTCGGCGACGGTGAACCCGGCGAACCCCCGGTCCAGGGTCAGCCGATATGCGGCTTCGATCAACGCCCGGCGGGTGTCGTCCTTCTTCCGCTCGCGCAGGCCCAGCGGCGGATCACCTGGAATCGCCACATTCGCCGCGCTCGGCTCATGATTCATCGGTTCGGGATTCATCGGATCACTCTAATTCGCACTGGGCAATCTTGCCCAGTGCGCAAGACTGTAGTCAATCCGTGGTGGTGTGATGCTCGCCGTCGGCGGGCACAGATGATGGTGGCAGTCGCCGCCGACCGGGAGGGTCGGTCCGGCGACGTGCACCGGAGGAGACCGATGAGATTCAACGACCGCGCCCGGCTCGACACCTCGCAGATTTCCGATCGTCGCGGCGGCGGTGGCGGATTCGGTGGTGGCGGATTCGGCTTCGGCGGTGGCGGCGGTCGAAGGGGTGGCGGGTTCGGCGGCGTCGCCAAGGGTGGCGGCGGGCTGGGCGTGCTGCTGGTCATCGCCGTCGTCGTCTACAACATGTGGAGCGGCGGCGGCTCGTCCGGAAACATCTTGAATCAGATGTTGACCGACGGATCCGGGTCGTCTGTCACCGCCGACAACGGCGAACTCGAGGCGAACTGCAAGACCGGGGCGGACGCCAACGCCAACTCCGACTGCGCCTTGGTGGCGGTCGTCAACTCGGTGCAGGCCTTCTGGACGGACCAGTTCCAACAGTCGGGGAGCACATACCAACCTGCGCCGACCATCTGGTTCACCGGCCAGACCAACACCGGATGCGGGTCCGCGAACTCAGGCGTAGGACCCTTCTACTGCCCGGCGGACAACAACGTCTACATCGACCTCTCCTTCTTCGGCACGTTGAAATCCCAGTTCAGGGCGAATGACCAGATGTTCACCCAGGCCTACGTGCTGGCCCACGAGTACGGACATCACGTCCAGAACCTGCTGGGAACGTCGTCGCGGGTGAGTCAGGCGGCCGGCCCCTCGTCCGGGTCGGTGCGATTGGAACTGCAGGCCGACTGCTACGCCGGCGCCTGGGCGAACCATGCGATCACGGTGCCGGGAGCGGACGGGCGGATCCTCATCGAGAGCATCTCGCAGGCTGACGTCGACGCGGCGTTGCAGGCCGCCGCGCACATCGGCGACGACTACATCCAGTCGAACCTGGGTGACGGGTCCGCGGATCCATCGTCCTTCACCCACGGCACCTCGGCGCAACGACAGCACTGGTTCACCGTGGGCTACGAGTCGGGAAACCCGGTCGACTGCAACACCTTCGAAACTGACAGCCTGGGCTGAGCCCGCCCTAGCTCAGGTCGAGGCGAGCTCGCCCTCGGCCTTGCGCGCCGACAGCACGATGGCCGCGCAGACCAGACCCATGCCCGCCACCTCGATCGCGGTTGGCAGCTGGGCCAGCACCACCGCACCGGTCACCGCAGCCGTCACCGGCAGCAGCGCCAGCAGGATCGCGAATCGCGCGGCGGACACCGTAGTCAAGATGACCTGCTCCAACGCGTAGGGCACCACCGAACTCAATATCGCGATCCCGAGCAGCGCGGCCACCGAGCCCGCACCCGCGAACACCGGCCCGGCGGTCCAACCCAGCACCGGCGCGAACAGCACGGCACCCGCGCTCATCCCGACCGCGAGCGCACTGATTCCATCCCGCTGCACCGCGAGTCTGCGGCCCAGCACGATGTAGCCGGCCCAGAACAATCCGGAACCGAGGATGGCCGCCAGGCCGACCACGGCCGACGACGACCAGCCGTCCTCCAGCGTCACCCCGGCCAGCAACACCACCCCCACCAGCGCCAGTCCGATGCCCAGCCGCTCCCGCCAGCCCGACCCGGTCACCGCCGCGACCGCCACTGGGCCGAGGAACTCGATGGCCACCGCGGTACCCAGCGGAAGGTGCGAGATCGCCAGGTAGAAACAGACGTTCATCGCCGCCAACACGGCGCCGAACAGCGCCGCCCCCGCCAGGTCCGCCCGGGACCACTGTTGTCGCCACGGTCGCCGCCAGAGCAGCAGAACCACGGCAGACACCAGGATCCGCAACCAGGCGATGGTCACCGCGGGTGCGAGCGCGAACAGCCCCACCGCGAGCGCCGCCCCGTAGTACTGACTGAATCCCGAAACCAGGAACAGCGCCGGGGCGGGTACGCCGCCGAGCCGGGCGCCGGTGGACTTCACCGCGCCGAACCTACCCGCCGCCCAGCTGTCAGCCCGCTGGTTTCGGCGTGATCGTGTTCGATACGCGAACACTTTCACGCCGAAATCGGGGGCTGGCGGGGGCCAGCCGGGGGCCGGGGGCCAGCCGGGGGCCGGGGGCCACCCGTCGAGCACCGTGACTCCGTATCCGAGCAGACTGGCCCCGTGCGCGCAATTGAGATCCACGGCGACCAGCTCAGCTGGGCTTCGGTGCCCGAACCGACCCCGAAGCCCGACGAAGTGGTCATCGAGGTGGCGGCGGCGGGGGTCAATCGGGCCGACCTGCTGCAGCGCAAAGGTCTGTACCCGCCGCCGCCGGGGGCTAGCGAGGTCCTCGGCATGGAGTGCAGCGGCACGATCAGCTTCGTGGGCGCGGAGGTCACCACCTGGCGAGTCGGCGATCGAGTGTGCGCACTTCTCGCGGGCGGCGGGTACGCGGAGCGCGTCTCGGTACCGGCGGTCCAAGTACTGCCGGTGCCGGCGGGCGTCTCGCTGATCGACGCGGCCGGATTGCCGGAGGCGGCGTGCACGGTCTGGTCGACCGTGTTCGATGCGGCCCGGGCTTCGGCGGGTGAACTGTTGTTGATCCACGGGGGCAGCGGCGGCATCGGGACGTTCGCCGTTCAGCTCGCCGTGGCTCGGGGCCTGCGGGTCGCGGTCACCGCCGGCAGTGGCCGCGGGCTCGACCGCTGTGCTGCGTTGGGTGCCGAGATCCTGATCAACTATCACGAGCACGACTTCGTCCAGGTGATCAAAGATGTCACCGGCGGCGCCGGGGCTAACGTCATCCTCGACGTGATGGGCGCGAAGTACCTGAGCCGCAACATCGAGGCGCTGGCCCGGCACGGTCGGCTGGCCATCATCGGACTGCAGGGCGGCGCCTCGGCCCAGATCGACGTGGGCGCCCTGCTCAGCCGACGACTCACCGTGCTCGGCACCACCCTGCGTTCTCGACCGGTGGACGGCCCGGGGTCGAAAGCCGAGATCGTCTCCCAGGTGCGATCCGAAGTCTGGCCGCTGATCGAGAGCAGTCAGATCAAGCCGGTGATCGGCGCTCGGGTGCCGATCATGCAGGCGGCCGCGGCGCACGAGACGTTGCAGTCCGGTTCGGCCCCGGGTGGCAAAGTAGTGCTAACGCTGCCCGAGGTTGGGCAGTACCAGTAAACGTGTCACGAGGCGGTCGCGAGACAGGGTCGCGAGACAGGGTCGGGACACTGTCGGGAAACAGGTCAAGGGCGGCCTCCGCGATGACATGTGTCGCGACGGGCGACACCGTGAACGAAGCAGCTAACAGAATCGAGCGGAAATGAGCGATCCTCGCGGTCGAATCGTCGTGATCGGGCCGGACGGACAACCCGAGAACGAAGGCTTGTCGGCAGAGTCCGACTACCACGCGGTACCCGAGCACTCCGACTCGTCAGTCAACCCGGCCGACGCCATCGGCGAACCGGCCAAGGTGATGCGCATCGGCACCATGATCAAGCAACTCCTGGAGGAGGTTCGCTCCGCACCCTTGGACGAAGCGAGTCGGGAGCGGTTGAAGCGAACCCACGCGGCGTCGCTGCTGGAACTAAAGTCGGGCCTCACCGAGGAGCTCGCGGACGAACTGGACCGCCTCGCGCTACCGTTCAGCGATGAGAGCACCCCGTCCGACGCCGAACTCCGCATCGCCCAGGCGCAGCTCGTCGGTTGGCTGGAGGGCGTCTTCCACGGTTTGCAGACTGCGCTGGTCGCGCAGCAGATGTCTGCCCGGATGCAGATCGAGCAGATGCGACGGGCACTGCCGAGTGGTCACGGGGGACCAGATCAGCCGGGCCAACCGGGCGGCGGCACCGGCCAATACCTGTAGCCGACCCGGAGGAGCTGAACCGATGATCTTCATCACCGTCAAGTTCACAGTGAAACCGGAGCACGTCGACGACTGGCTGCCGACGGTCGCGGACTTCACCCGAGCCACCCGGGACGAGCCCGGCAACCTCTGGTTCGAGTGGTCGCGCAGCATCGAGAACCCCGCCGAGTTCGTGCTCGTCGAAGCTTTTCGCGACGACGCTGCCGGGGCCCACGTCAACTCCGATCACTTTCAGCAGGCCATGACGCGAATGCGCCCGTTGCTCGTCCAGACGCCGCAGATCGTCAACTTCACCGTGCCCGGGGACGAGTGGTCGCTGATGGGCGAGCTGACCGTCGACTGAACTGCGACAGGCTGGGAACTCCGGGGATCGAACTCCGGGGTTCGAGCTCCGGGGTTTGCGCTCCAGGTTCGGGCTCCGGGGTTCGGGCTCCAGGGTTCGGGCTCTGAAGTCCCGCTCCTGAATCGGCCGCATTCGAACGGTCGGACTGGGCCGGCTTGGCCCATCGAATCGTTCCCAGCCCACGCTGCAACCTGGGCTGACTCACATTCGCTCGGCTAACCGATCACGTAGCCCGGCGGCATCCGGCGGGAGAGCAGCGGGTGCTCCGCCGCCCACGGGGTGCGCCCGGCTTCGCGGTCGAGCACATCGAGCCGCCGCCGAGCAACACCCGCCAACGCCTCCAGCACGACGCGATTCCCCAGGATCGCGGTGATGTCGGCGTGGTCGTAGGCCGGGCAGACCTCCACCACCTCCACGCCCACCAGCGGCAGCTCCCGCCCGATTCGGCGGACCGCGTCCAGCAACTGACGCGAGGTCAGTCCACCGGGTTCGGGGGTACCGGTGCCGGGGGCCATCCCCGGATCGACCACGTCGATGTCGACCGACAGGTACACCCCGTCGGTGTCGTCGAGCGCGATCGCGAACGCCTCGTCCAACACGGCGTCGAGCCCCCGGGCGCCGATCTCCGTCATCTCATACGAGCGCATCCCGCGCTCGGCCATCCAACTCAGCGTCTCCGGTTCCGGCCAGTACCCGCGTAGGCCGATCTGAAGGAACCGATCCCCGCGGACCGCGCCGGACTCGATCAACCGCCGCATCGGCTGGCCGTGCCCGTACAGCGACCCGTACTCCAGGTCGCCGGTGTCGGCGTGCGCATCGAAGTGCAACACGGAGATGCGACCGTAGCCGAAATGCTCGAGCCACACCTGTGATGTCAGCCATCGCGACGGTGTGATCGCCGCCGAGTACCACGGGCAGGGCGCCGGCCGCGGCGACCCGACGCACCGTCTCGGTGAGCGCGGCGAGGCTGCGTTCGGTCTCAGTGGGGGCCATCAGCACATCACCGGCGTCGGTCACCGCCAGATCGACCAGCGGATCGACCCGCAGGGCCAGGTGTGGGCGGCTACCGCGTTGGTGGGAGTAGTCGGCGATGCGCATGGCGCCCGGTCCGAATCTGGCTCCGGACCGATAGGACGTCCCCGAGTCGAACGGCGCACCGACGATAATGGCCTGGGACCGGGCATGACTGGTCGGGTCGTCGAGGTCGCACGGCGGCACCCCGAGGAACGTCACGTTCGGCCCGAACATCACCCCATAGCGGGACATCGACCCTCCCGCCCGCATCGACTGCCCTTGGTGCCACGCTACCGGGATAGTCGGTTGAAGGATTGACGAGGAGTTGGCCATGCCCGGAGTCGAAGAAGTCGCTGCGTCGCAAGGCACCGGAACGGAGCCGACGGCCGCCCGTGCGGGTCGGGCGACGGATCACCTGTGGATGCACTTCACGAAGATGTCCGCGTTCGACGAACGTCCGGTGCCGGTCATCGAACGCGGCGAGGGCTGCTACATCTTCGACACCGAAGGCAGGCGTTACCTCGACGGACTGTCCGGATTGTTCACGGTCCAGGTCGGCCACGGCCGCCGGGAATTGGCACACGCCGCCGCGAAGCAGGCGGGAAAGCTGGCGTTCTTCCCGATCTGGTCGTACGCACACCCGGCCGCGATCGAGCTCGCCGATCGACTGGCCGCACTGGCACCGGGTGACATCAACAAGGTTTTCTTCTGCAGCGGCGGCGGCGAAGCGGTCGAGACTGCATGGAAGGTGGCGAAGCAGTACTTCAAACTGATCGGCAAACCGAACAAGTACAAGGTTCTGTCGCGCACCACCGCTTATCACGGCACCACGGCCGGCGCGCTGTCGATCACCGGCGTGCCGGCGTATAAAACCGCATTCGAGCCGCTCGTGCCCGGCACCTTCCGGGTGCCGAACACGAACTTCTACCGCGCGCCCGCACAGTTCGCCGACGACGAGAAGGGTTTCGGGCTCTGGGCCGCGGACCGGATCGAGGAGGCGATCAAGGCGGAGGGACCCGACACGGTGGCCGCGGTGTTCCTCGAACCGGTACAGAACGCGGGTGGCTGCTTCGTCCCGCCGCCAGGTTATTTCCACCGCGTGCGGGAGATCTGCGATCAGTACGACGTGCTGCTGGTGTCAGATGAGGTCATCTGCGCATATGGACGCTTGGGGACCATGTTCGGTGCGGAGAAGTTCGACTATCTGCCCGACATCATCACCACGGCCAAGGGTCTGACCTCGGGTTACGCGCCCCTGGGGGCAACCCTCATGTCCGACAAGGTGTACGCGCCGTTCGCCGAGCCCGGCACCATGTTCGTCCACGGCTACACCTTCGGCGGACACCCGGTGTCGTGCGCGGTGGCCTTGGCCAACCTCGACGTGATGGCGAAAGACGACCTGTTGGGGCACGTGCTGCGCAACGAGAACGAGTTCAGGCAGACGTTGGAGAAGCTGCTCGACCTGCCGATCGTTGGTGACGTCCGCGGCGACGGGTATTTCTACGCAATCGAGTTGGTCAGCGAAAAGTCCACCAAACAGACGCTTTCCGGAGAGCAGGTCGACCGCATCGTCAACGGTTACTTGTCGCACGCGTTGTTCGACGCCGGGCTGTACTGCCGCACCGACACCCGGGGCGAGCCGGTTGTGGTGATCGCGCCGCCGCTGATCTCCGATCGCACCCAATTCGAGGAGATTGAGCAGATTCTGCGGAACGTGCTGGGCGGGGCGGCGAGTCTGCTGTAAACACGTCAGTGCCCGAATCTCGCGGATTCTGATTCTCTGAGGGCTGACGCACGGCAGCCCCGGCCGCACTGAACCCTGTGACTGACCGGACCGGCGGCGACTGGTGCCGATATGCTCGCGACGTTCACGGGGGCCGGGTCGATTACGACCTGGTCCGCGACCGTCATGCTGCAGAGGGGATCATTTCCAATCGTGTCGGAGCACTCCGAAGAGGAACCCGCAGACGACGCCGGCGGCACCGGACGCGGAGGACCCTCACGGCTGCAGCGCTGGAAGCAGTCTCTGCTCGGCCGGCGCGGGGGACGTCATGCGGAAACTCGCCAATCGGATTGGAGCGAGCCTGACTCGGAGGGCTCGAACGCCGCCCAGCAAGCAGAAACCGAGGCCGCCGAGCAGGCACAACGCGAGATAGACGATCGCGAATCCGCCGAGCAAGCCGCCTCACAGCAAGCCGAACGCGAAGCCGCCGAACGGGCCGCCGCAGAGCAAGCTGAACGTGAAGCCGCCCGAAGGGCCGAGCGGGACGCGGCACAGCAAGCCGAACGCGAAGCGGCCGAACGGGACGCCGCCGAACGGGCCGCCGCACAGCAATCCGAACGCGAAGCCGCGCAGCGGGCCGAGCGGGAAGCGGCGCAACGGACCGCCGCGGAGCAAGCACAACGCGAAGCGGCCGAGCGGGTCGCCGCAGAACAAGCCGAACGCGAAGCCGCGCAAGCCGAACGTGACGCCGACGCGCGAACGCGAAGCCGCGCAGCGGCCGACGACCGAGCAAGCCGAACGCGAGCCGCGAACGGACCGCCGCGGAACAAGCACAACGCGAAGCGGCCGAGCGGGTCGCCGCCGAACAAGCCGAACGCGAAGCCGCACAGCAAGCCGAACGGGAAGCCGCGCAACGGACCGCCGCGGAACAAGCACAACGCAAAGCCGCCGAGCGGGCCGCCGCCGAACAAGCCGAACGCGAAGCCGCACAGCGGGCCGAACGGGAAGCCGCCGAACGCGCCGCCGCGGAACAGGCCGCCGCAGAAGCCGTTGCAGAACAAGCCGAACGCGAAGCCGCAGAGCGGGCCGCCGCAGAACAAGCACAACGCGAAGCCGCCCAGCGGGCCGAACGGGAAGCCGCGCAGCGGGCCGCCGCGGAACAAGCACAACGCGAAGCCGCAGAGCGGGCCGCCGCCGAGCAAGCCGAACGCGAAGCCGCGCAGCAAGCCGAACGCGAAGCCGCAGAGCGGGCCGCCGCAGAACAAGCACAACGCGAAGCCGCCCAGCGGGCCGAACGGGAAGCCGCGCAGCGGGCCGCCGCGGAACAAGCACAACGCGAAGCCGCAGAGCGAGCCGCCGCAGAACAAGCCCAACGTGAAGCCGCCCAGCAAGCCGAACGGGAAGCCGCGCAGCGGGCCGCCGCAGAACAAGCACAACGCGAAGCCGCAGAGCGGGCCGCCGCAGAACAAGCACAACGCGAAGCAGCCCAGCAAGCCGACGGGAATCCGCGCAGCGGGCCGCCGCGGAACAAGCACAACGCGAAGCCGCAGAGCGAGCCGCCGCAGAACAAGCCGAACGCGAAGCCGCGCAGCGGGCCGCCGCGGAACAAGCACAACGCGAAGCCGCAGAGCGGGCCGCCGCAGAACAAGCACGAACGCGAAGCCGCGCAGCGGGCCGAACGGGAAGCCGCGCAGCGGGCCGCCGCGGAGCAAGCACAACGCGAAGCGGCCGAGCGGGTCGCCGCAGAACAAGCCGAACGCGAAGCCGCCCAGCAAGCCGAGCGGGAAGCCGCGCAGCGGGCCGCCGCGAACAAGCACAACGCGAACCGTTGAGCGGGCCGCCGCAGAACAAGCACAACGCGAAGCCGCCCAGCGGGCCGAACGGGAAGCCGCGCAGCGGGCCGCCGCAGAACAAGCCGAACGCGAAGCTGCCCAGCGGGCCGAACGCGAAGCCGCCGAACGGGCCGCCGCACAGCAAGCCGAACGCGAAGCCGCACAGCGGGCCGCCGCGGAACAAGCCGCCGCGGAACAAGCACAACGCGAAGCCGCACAGCGGGCCCAACGGGAAACCGCGCAGCGGGCCGCCGCACAGCAAGCCGAACGCGAAGCCGCCGAACGGGTCGCGGCACAGCAAGCCGAACGGGAAGCCGCCGACCAAGCCGCCGCACAGCGAGCCGAACGCGAAGCCGCCGAACGGGTCGCGGCACAGCAAGCCGAACGGGAAGAAGTCGAGCAAGTCGCCTTACAGCGAGCCGCACAAGAAGCGGCCCGCCAGGCAGAACGGGACTCCGTCGCGCCTGTACCGCCGATGGCCGCCGCCGTCCCCGCAGTTACCGGCGACTTCACGACCCCGGCCTCACCGACCGCGCCGCAAACCGGCGGGCGCGAGACCACGGACCTCGCCGTGCACACGGCGACCGTTGTCTTCGAGCGACCTGATCACCCGCTGGTCGGCGAGGCGATCTTCGAACCCTGGGATGGTGGTTGGCGGGGCGGGCGAATCGTCCTGGACAAGCTCACCGTGGCGACGAATCAGCGACTGGTGACCGCCGCGCTGGTGGAGGGGATCAACGCCGAGGGCCCGATACACGTTGAGCGGCTGGCACGGCTGGTCGCGACGGCCTTTGAAGTCCGGAAGTTGTCGCCCGGCAGGGTTGCGGACCTGACCGCCAGGGTGCCCAAATCGACCTCGTTCTCGGAGGACGGATCGTTCTGCTGGCCGGCTCGGTTGAGTCCGGAACAGTGGACCGGGTTTCGCACCAGCAGCGACGTGGAGGCCCGGCCGACCGAGCACATCTCACTTCGGGAACTGGGGAACGCGATGGTGGCCCTCGTCGAAGATACCGACGGCGTGGACGAGGTGTCGCTGTTCGGCATGACGCGGCGGCTCTTCGGCGGGAAACGTGTCACGCCGGGCGTGGCGAGCCGGTTGACGGCCGCCTTGCGGGCGACCGCCGAGCAAGGGCGGCTGCACCAGGAGGCCGGGCGCTGGCTCATCACCCGATGATCAGCGGGATGTGAAACGAAGCCCGAGCCTTAATCCGGCCCTTACAGGCCCAGATACATCGGGTACTTGATCAGTTGACTCACGTACCGCTTGCGCCAAACCCAGGCGATCAGCGACGCCACGCTCAAGATCACCAGGCCTCGCGCAGTCCACATCTCGCTGAAGCTGGAGTCGACCAGGCCGACCATTGCCTGCACCGCCCATAACAAGGCTTCGGGCGAAGGTATCGTCGATCTGCCGTCATATCCAGGGGCGAAACCCTGTGCGGCCAAAGTGATTCCAGCTATCAGCAACAAAACTGACAGCGCGGACAGCAGCCTGCCGGATCGCTGAGAGTGCATTGCCAGACCTCATTAGTGAGTTGATGACTTCGTGTAAGCAGAGCCTACAAAGATCAACCCCCAGACAGGTGCGAATGGGTGACAACCACCCATTTCGGTGACAGACGGTGAGAAACGAGTCAAGAGAAGGCCCAGCAAGCAAGAGAGGTCACCCGTTCGGGCGGGCAGCGCTCACCAGCGGCCTTACCCTAGGGCCTAAAGGCCTCCGGCAGGCCACCACGTCCAGGGAGCCTTCCAATCCGTGGACTTCCACCCGCCTAGAACCAGCGTTCGAGAACCGCAGCCACTCCGTCTTCGTGATGCCATCCGGTGACCTCGTTCGCCACGGCATGCACCTCCACATGTCCGTTGCCCATGGCCACCCCATGGCCGGCCCACGCCAGCATCTCGAGATCGTTGGGCATGTCACCGAACGCGATGACCTCCGAGGCACCGATGCCCCACGAGGTCGCGAGCCGCTCCACGGCAGCGCCCTTGTTCACCCCCGGCGCCGCGACTTCGATCAGCCCGTCGTCGGTCGAGTAGGTGACTGCCACCAGCGCACCGGCCGCGCCGCGCGCATGCCGAGCGAGCTCCGCGGAACCGACCTCACCCCGGACCAGCAGTTTCGCCACCGGCTCCGCCGTCAGCTCAGCGCGGGAGGCCCGCCGGAACACTCCCTCATCCCACGGGTGCATGTACATCGGCTCCGCCCAGCAGGAGTCGTGTTGGGTGCCGATCCGCTCGACGGCGATGGCGAATCGCGTCTCGCGAGCCTCGAGTTCCGTCAAGAACCCCTGCATCGGGAACGGTTCCAGCAACGACGACGACAGGATCCGCCCGGCGCCGATGTCGTACACCACGGCCCCGTTCATGCAGATCGCGATGCCGTCGAAGCCGGCCTCGATCACCGGGGTCAACCACCAGATCGGCCTCCCGGTGGCGATGACGACCTTCACACCGGCCTGTTGCGCCCGCATCAACGCTCCGGCATTGCGAGCCGACACTGCACTGTTGGAATTCAGCAGAGTGCCGTCCATGTCGGACACGATCATCGACGGAGCTTGTTTCACTCCATGATTGTCCTCGCTGCCGGATGACGGCCGGACCAACAGCGGGTGACCAGCTGACGGATCACGGTGACGAATAGGTCACCACGTCCGACGCACCGGGCACCCGGCGGCCGACCACCGACCACCACACGACCACCGACCACCGACCACCGACCACCGACCACGTCACGCCCTCGCGGCCGCCAAGCCTCGCCACACCCGGTCCCAGGTCATGGGCAGTTCGGTGAAGCGCACCCCCGTCGCGTCGCGGACGGCGTTCGCGAGCGCCGGGGCCACCGGGTTGTACGGCGACTCGGACATCGACTTGGCCCCGAACGGTCCCAGCGCATCGGAGGTGTCCGCGAAGTAGACCTCGGTGCGGGGAACGTCCGCGAACTGCGGAATGTGGTAGCTGCGGAACGCGTCGGTGGTGATGCGCCCCGTCTCGTCCATCCTCATGTCCTCGTAGAGCACCGTGCCCAGGGCTTGCGCGACGCCGCCCTCAATCTGACCGCGGCACTGTGCCGGGTTGACCACGAAGCCCGCGTCCGCTGCCTGCACCGACTGCAACACCCGGATCTCGCCGGTCTCGGTGTTCACCGCCACCCGGAAACCCTGCACATTGAAGGCGATGCTCCGGCCGGAGCCGTCGTCCCGGCCGATGCCGACCAGGCCGGACGCGGCGCCCACCGGGTCTGCCCGACCTCCGGTCCGATCCCGCCCCGGAAGGTTCTCGGGGTCAGCGACCATCCGCTTGGTGCGCAGGTCGGCCGCGGCCCGCAGCACCGCGTGGCCGGCGACTGAGGTGCCCGTCGAGCCGTACGCACCGGTGTCGTGTTCGACCGCATCCGTGTCCGATGGCAGCAATCGGATCAGGTCCACCCCGACACCCAGCACCGACGCGGCGATCTGGGTGTGCACGGTGGCGGTGCCGTTGCCGAACTCCGCGGTGCCCACCCGAACGGTGAACGTTCCATCCGACTCCGCGGTGACGGTGGCGTCGGCGAAGTGGCCCCGCGGCGGGACGGTGTCGATCATCGCCATCGCCATGCCGGTTCCCACCCGCCACTGCGCACCGGCCGGCGCCTCGACCCCGTTGCCCCGGTCCAACGCCGACCGAACCAGATCGAGGCACTGATCGGCACCGTGCGAGCCGTACCGAACGTCGTGCGGTTCGGGCGTAGTCGACAACATCGGGTCTCCCGGCCGCACCACGTTGCGCCGCCGCACCTCGAACGGGTCCAGGTTCAGCCGCCGGGCGATCTCGTCCAAGGTCGACTCGACGGCGAACATCACCTGACCGAGCCCGTAGCCGCGGAACGCACCTGCAGGCAGTGTGTGGGTGTAAACCGCCGCCGCGTCGACCTTCTTGTTCGCGCACCTGTAGACCGTCAACGACTCGTTGCAGCCGTGGAACATCACGCCGATGGCATGGTTGCCGTAGGCGCCGGTATTGGACAACACGTCCAGTTCGATCGCGGTGATCTCACCAGTTTCGGTGGCACCCATCCGCACCGTCAGCCGCATCGGGTGCCGGCTCGGTGTGCCGACGAACTGCTCGCTGCGGGTGAACTCGAGCTGCACCGGGCGCCCGGTCTTCAACAGCCCCAACAGCACCACGTCCTCGGTGAGCAACTCCTGTTTCGCGCCGAATCCTCCCCCCACCCGGGCGGTGATCACCCGCAACCCACGCCGTTCCAGGCCGAAGATTCGACACAGCTCGTCCCGCACCAGGAACGGCACCTGCGAGCTGGTCCGGACCACCAACCGCCCCGTGGTGTCCCGCCAAGCCACCGAGGCGTGCGTCTCCAGGTGGGCGTGCTGCACCCGCGGCGTCCGGTAGGTGCCCTCCACGACGACCGCCGCGGACGCGAGGCCGGCTGGCACGTCCCCGATGTGGGAGTGCACCTCGGCGGCGATGTTGCGGGTCCCGTCGATCATCCGCGTCTCGGCCGGGTCCTTGTCGGCGTGCACCTTCGGCGCCCCCGGATCGCGCGCCGATTCCGGATCCAGCGCCGCGGGCAGCACCTCGTAGTCGACGACGATCCGGCGACAGCCCTCTTCCGCGGCGGCCACGGATTCGGCCAGCACCGCGGCCACCCGCTGCCCGACGAAGCGCACCACGGTGTCGAACACCCGGGTGTCGTCGATGTCCTCCAGTCGATTCTCGTGTCGGCCGGTGGAGAACAGCACGTCCGGGGAGTCGGCCTCGGTGAGTACCTCGACCACACCGGGAACGGCCAGCGCCGCAGTCACGTCCACGGACCGAATCCGGGCGTGCGCGTGCGGACTGCGCAGCAGCTTCGCGTGCAACACATCGGGCACCGTCAAATCCAGCGTGAACGGCTCGGTGCCGGTCACCACTCGGATGCTGGCCGGGGCGGCCACCGACTGTCCCACCGCCGGGGCGGTCGGGTCGGACTCCACGTTCACGACGCCCAGTACCGCATCCTCGATCGAGCGGTAGCCGGTGCACCGGCACAAGTTGCCCTTCAGCTTCCGGGGCAGGTCGTCGAGGTCGTCCGGGCCGAAGGTGGACGCCGTGACGATCATCCCGGCGGTGCAGAACCCGCACTGGAAACCCTGCGCCGCGACGAAGTTCGCCGCCATCGGGTGCAGCTCACCGTCGCTCAACCCGGTCACCGTGGTGACCGAGCACCCCGTCGCCTGGTGCGCGGGAAACACGCAGGAGTGCACCGGGGAGCCGTCGACCAGCACCGAACAGGCGCCGCAGTCGCCGCCGTCGCACCCCTTCTTCACACCGAAAGCGCCCTGTTCACGCAGGAAGGTGCGCAAGCACTGGCCGGGGCGCGGCGGCTGCGTGGCGGTCAGCCCGTCGACGACGATCGGCGTCCACTCGCTCACAGCTCGCTCCGCCCGGCCAGTTCGGTCAGCACCTGTTGGGCCAACACCCCGGTGATGTGTCGGCGCCAGTCGGCCGCCCCGTAGACGTCGTCCACCCAGTCGCCCATCACCACGTGGTCGATCCGGTCGGCGAGGTCGGTCGGCGCCTCGCCGGCCGGCACCCGCACCAGGTAGGGCCTGCGGGTGGACGCGGTCACGGCGATGGTGGTCGACACGGCGGCGTCTTCGGCTTTCCCGTTGGCACGCGCGATCACGACTGCCGCCGACCGACCGAGCGGCGCCAGCGCGAGCTTGCGGAAGGCGAACTGGGCTGCCAACTGAGTCGTGGGCAGCACGATCTCGCGGAGCACCTCACCCGGCTGCAGGACGGTGACGGTGTCGCCCAGCACGAAGTCCAGCACCGACAGGCGGTAATCGGAACCGTCCGGTCGCCAGACGGTCAGGGTCCCGTCACAGGCCGCCGCCAGCGAGATCATCGGGCCGGCCGGGTAGGCCTGGCAGATGTTGCCGCCCACGGTCCCGCGGTTCCAAATCTTGAAGGAGGCCAGGAACGCGTCGCAGCACTGCTGGATCAGCCGGGCTGCGGAGCCCCACTCCACCGGGGGCTCGAAGGCGGCCAAGTCCGCCACCGTGCAGGTCGCGGCCAGGTGCAACCCGTCGGGCTGTACCGACAGGGCGGGCCAGCCGAGCGCAGTGACGTCGACCAGTCGACGCAGCTGATCCGCTGGTTGGCCGAACAGCGCGGTGCCGCCGGCCAGGACGGCATCACCCGGACGCGGGTCCATCAGGTCGCGTCGGTCTCGGGCGACGAGTACTTCGGTCACCGTGGTCAAGTCCATCGGCGGTGCTCCAGTGGGGTCAGGGCGGGTCGCCGGGTGGAATGCGGCCGGGTGGAGGACGGCCGAACCCGTGGCCGGTCGGCACCGGGTGCGCTCAGCGCTTGCCGGCGTTCGGTCCCCACTTCGCCAGCACCGCCGTCTCGATGATGGACGCCACCAGGTAGGCCACGATCGAGGTGATGACGGCGAGCGCCACCACCGTCCAGACGCCGCCGAAGTTCGCCTTGCCCTTGTATTCGGAGATGACTCCGCCCATCCCGGTGAAGCCGGTGAGCCACTCGCCCAGCATCGCGCCGACGACGGACCCGGGCACCGAAATCCGGATGGACGCGAAGATGTACGGGAGCGCAGCCGGTAGTCGAACCTTCAGCAGCGCGCTCCACTTCGAGCCGCCGTTGACCTTGATCAGATCCAGCGACGACGGCGACGCGGATCGCAGCCCGAGCACCGTGTTCACCAGAACCGGGAAGAGCACGACAATGGCGGCGATCGCGCCGATGCCGACTTTGCCCTTACCGGTGATCAGCAGCAGCACCGGCGCCAGCGCGACCAGCGGCACGGAACGCAGCAGCATCGCGACCGGCATGAACGCGAACTCGATCGGCTTGACCAGGATGAAGCTGCAGGCGATGGCCACCGCGATCACCATCCCGCTGACGAAGCCGATCGCCGAGTTGACCAGCGTGACACTCAGGGCGCCGAACGAGGCCGACCGGGCGGCCGTGGCCGTCATGCTGCCGGGACGCACACCCTTCTCGACCGTGTCGGCGAAAAGGTAATTCCACACGTCCAGCGGTGTCTTGCCGAACGCCCGCGGCACGTCGAACAGATTCAGCAGGCTGAGCCACAGCACGCCGAGCACCACCATCGACAACAACAGGATCGTCAGCGACTGACCGACTCGGCGGAGCACCGCGGACACCGCGGAACCAGCCGACTCCTGGATCAGGGCGGGGGCACCCGGCCCGCTGGGCGGTCCGGCCTGCATCCTCGACGGCGCCGTGTCGTGGGCGGTGGGGATGGCCGAGGTCATCAGACTCCTCCGGGTGCAGTGCTGCCGGAAGCCCACGGCGTCACCAGTCTGCCGATCACGCCGACCAGGAAGAAGGCCGTACCGGCGACCAGGCCGCTGACCAGAGCCAGATACCAGAGCCGCGGTGCGTCGCTGGCGAACTGCGCAGCGATCAGCGCCTTCCCCAGGGTGCTCTCGCCGCCGCTGCCGAGGTACTCGGCGAGCACGGCCCCGAGGAACGCACCCGGCGCGGCCAGCTTCAAAGCGCTGAGCAGGCTGGGCAGGGCGGCGACGATCTGCACCTTGCGCAATGCCGTCCAATTGCTGCCGCCGTACGCCTTGACGACGTCCAACGCGGTGCGCGGGGCGGCGCGCAGGCCGAGCAGCGAACCGACGACCGTGGTGAAGAAGACGCCCAGCGCGGCCAACGCCACGGAAGCCGCATTCGGCGAGCTGCGGCCGGCAACGATGATGATGATCGGTCCCACTGCCACGGTGGGGATGCAGTACGAGACGATGGCCACTTGGTTGACCAGCTCTTCGACCGCCGGCAGCAGCAGCACCACGACGGCCAATGCGATCGCCAGCGCGTTACCCCACAGATAGCCCGTCCCGGCGGCCGCGAGAGTCCCCGAGATGTTGGTCCAGAGGCTCACCCAGGAGTCACCGTCGAAGAACAGGGCGACCACCGACGGCGGGGTGGGAATGGCGTGGCTGGCCTGGAACAGGGTGAGCGACGCGATCCACCACACCACGATGATCGACACGACACCGATCACACCGCCGAGCCAGGCCGGCATCGCGTCGACCCGGTCCATCAGTCGCCGGCGGGACGCTGCCGGTTGGGTCGGGGTCGGCATCTCGTCGGTACCCGCGTGGGTCATCGAGGTGCTCATCAGTGGTCCGCCCCCGCACCGTGCCCGAACAGGATCTCGGAAAGGTGGTCGGCATAGGCGTGGAATTCGGGAGTGCGCATCATGTCCGGGTGCCTCGGGCGAGGCAGGTCGATCGGCACCAGTTCGACGACCCGCCCCGGCCGCGCGCTCATCACCGCCACCACATCCGACAGGAATACCGCTTCGGAGATGCCGTGGGTGACCATCAAGGTGGTGGCGGGCTTCTCGGTCCAGATCCGCAGCAACTCGACGTTGAGCCGCTGCCGGGTCATGTCGTCCAGCGCGCCGAAGGGTTCGTCCAGCAGCATCACCGAGGGCTTCACCACCAGACAGCGGGCGATGGCCACGCGTTGCCGCATGCCGCCGGAGAGCTGCGCGGGTTTGGCGTTCTCGAAGCCGGTCAAGCCGACCAACCTGATCAGGTCGTCGATCAGGCCGGGTTCGGGCTTCAGTCCGGCCACCTCGAGCGGTAGCCGGATGTTGCTGGTGACGGTGCGCCAGGGCAGCAGGGCGGCGTCCTGGAACGCAATGCCGAGCTTGTGCCGCCGCTGCATGTCCAGGGTGGACATTCCGTTGACGATCGCGGTGCCGGCGGTGGGGGTTTCCAGGCCTGCCAGGATGCGCAGGATCGTCGACTTGCCGCACCCCGAGGGGCCGAGCAGCGACAGGAAGGAACCCTGCGGGGTGGCCAGGTCGGTGTTGTCCAGAGCCACCACCGGCTTTCGCCCCAGGGTGAACTTCTTGGTCAAGCCGCGGATGTCGATGCCCGTGGAATCCACCGGACGGCGATCGTCGGGCCGAACGGGCGCGCCGTCACCGGCGGCCCCCGTGTGCGGGATGCCGCTCGAGATCGTCGTCATGTCGGACTCCGTTCTGGGTCGCGGTCGCTGGGTGGTCGCGGGCGCAGGGTGGTTGCGGCAGTCGGGCCTACGCGGCGCGGCATGGTGTCCAGTGTGCAAGAGAGGGGATGACGCCGGGGCCGGCCGGCGCCAACCCTCCCCGCACCGTGCTCATGCGGTCGATCAACGCCCGGACATCAGCCGACGATGAGTTCCGGGTGCTCCTGATAGACCTCGTCGAGAAGGGTCAGGTCGAACAGGGTGTTCACATCGACGTCCTTGATGCCGACCGCAGTCAACGCCTTGCCGATGTCCGCCTTCAGGGTGTCACTGATGGTGAACAGGCCGTTCTTCTTGGTATCGGCGGTGGAGACCAGTTCGAGCTGCGCCTTGGCCTCGTTGACCTGCTCCTCCAGCACCAGGTTCTTGTCCTTGCCGTAGATCTCGACCGCGAGCTTCGCCGCGCCCTCGGGGTCGGCGACCGCGTCGTTCCAGCCCATGATCTCGGCCGTCAAGAACGCCTTCAGCATGTCGCGCTTCTGGGCGATCGTGTCCTCGAGAACGGTGAACGTCTCCGCGGTCAACGGCAGTCCGTTGTCGGCGAAGGCGAGGGTCACCGGGGTGAAGCCGTCGGCCTTGACGATGAACGGCTCGTTCGTCAGGTAGGCCATGAAGCCGTCGACCTTCATCTGGGTCAGGTCGGTCGGGTCGAACCCGACGGCGGTCTGGGTCAACTCGGACGGGTCGATGCCGTTGGCGGCCAGCAGACCGGCGAAGATCGACTGGTTGGTGCCGGTCTGAATGCCGATGTTCTTGCCCTTGAGGTCGGCGGGTGTCCGGATCGGCTTGCCCTCCTCCAGCGACAGGATGCAGAACGGGTTCTTCTGATAGGTGCTGCCGATGATCTTCAACGGTGCGCCCTGTTCGCTGACCAGCCGGGCGGTCGCGTCCGGCGCGGACAGCCCGATGTCGACCGAACCGGCGAACACCAGCGCGTCGGCCGAGTCGACCGGGCCCGAGACCAGTTCCACCTCGGTGAAGCCGGCGTCCTTGTAGTAGCCCTTGGAGTCGGCGAAGAACTCCCCGGAGAACTCGATGTTCTTGATCCAGGACAGCTGCACGGAGATCTTGCCGTAGTCAGCCGTCGGAGCCATCGAGCCCGACATGCTCGGCTCGCTGCTCGACGAGTCGCTGCTCGACGAGGCGCCGGTGGACGTCGAGGTGCTGGATCCGGTGGCCGGAGTGGACCCGCCACACGCGGCGAGGAAGCCGGTACCGCTGAGTGCCGCGGCGGAGAGCCCGGCAACGCGGAGGAAGTTCCGGCGCGACACCGGGCTGCGATCGTCGGAACGGATCAACGGATTGGTCATTCAGCACTCCATCAGTGGCGAGGTCGGTAACGCGGTGCAGGGTAGTGCGGGTCCAGGCGGGCGCCTTTCGACTTGACGTCGATGACGTGGATCAGGGCGACCGCTTTGCAGGCGTCGAGACGGCATGACATCCGGACGAAAGCGACAGTATGCCGCCAATGGAGCAACCGTAGAGCCGAGGATGACCCGAATGCGTGAATGCCGTGTAACGAGTTCGTTGCGCGCGCATCGACCTGGAGGGGGCTTCCACCTCAGCAGCCACCTCAGCAGCGCGGGATCAGGTCCATTGCCCAACCAGCGCGGACAGGTCGGAGTCGTGCAACTCCGATCCGAGCCACCGGGCCACCGTTCCGGGGCCGTTCAACTGGAACAGCCGGTAGCTGCCTGCGGGGTCGGGTGCGGCACCGCGGCCGCCCAGCAGGCAGACGGTGTCCACGACCCGATGGCCACCCAAGACGCCCGGCCGACCGCGCCGCGCACTGTCAGACAGATCCAGGTCCTCGGCCAGGAGTTCCACTCCCCCGTATCGGACCCGAGTCCGGGTCTGCAGCCCCCCGCCGGTCTCACCGCAGCGGCCGAAGACGAGCGTCTCGCGGATCAGGGCGACCCCGCCGTGGGCGACGTCGATCGTGGTCGAACGGGTGACCTCGGCCCCGGTGGCGACGACGAACGGCTCGGCTTTCCACTGCAGCACCCCGCCGGCCGCCACTCGAATCGAGACGGCCCAGCTCGACAGCTGACCGCGACCGTCGTACGCGACGGTTCCCGCGGTGTCGACCAGGTCGAGCCGGCAGCCCGACCCGACGTCCACCGTGATCTCGACGTGGTCGCCGCCCAGGAGTAGGGCGGTGGTCGCGACCAGGGCGATTCGGGCGGACTGCCGGCCGGTACTCAGCACCCGCGGCGCCAGCACGCCGGAGGTGAGGTTCGAGCCGGGGGCGGTCACCGTCGACGGCGGTGATCCCGATGTGGGTCAATGCTCGCCGACGTCGGGTGGGTGCTGATGGGTGTAGCCACCGTCGGGGGTGGCATGAAAGTGCGGCGCCATCGGGCCGGGGTCGACCGGGGTGTGATCGCCGCTGCGGTGCGCGGCGAGCAGACTGCGAACCCAGGTGGTCAGCCGCTCGATCGAAGGCGGGTCGAGCCGGGACAGTCCCAGCACCGGTCGACCGTCGCGCGCCGCCTCCCCGTCGGCGACCATCTGGGCGACATCCACCCCCACGTACGGCGCCAGATCGGTCTTGTTCACCACCAGCAGGTCGGCCCGCCCGATCCCGGGTCCGCCCTTGCGCGCCACATCGCCACCACCGGCGACGTCCAGCACGAAGATCTGCGCGTCCACCAGCGCCGGCGAGAAGGTGGCGGTGAGGTTGTCCCCGCCGGATTCGACGAGTACGACGTCCAGGGGCGAGAAGTCCCGCTCGAGGTCCTCGACGGCGAGCAGGTTGGCAGTCACGTCGTCTCGGATGGCGGTGTGCGGACAGGCACCGGTCTCGACCGCTCGGATCCGGTCCGGCGCCAACACCCCGGCCGACCGCAGGAAGCGTGCGTCCTCGTCGGTGTAGATGTCGTTCGTGATCACCCCGAGTTGCAGTTCACCCGCCAACTCCCGGCAGATCATCGCGATCAACGAACTCTTTCCGGTGCCCACCGGGCCGGCGATGCCGAGCCGTAGTGAGCGGGCGGGCGGCAGGGTGTGAGGCGGCACGAATTCAGGCACGGAACAACCTCTGGCTGGTAGTGGCGTGGATCTCGGCCCACTCCTCGATGCAGGGAGCGGCGGCCGCGGGGATGTCGTCGGGGTCGGTCAGCGGGGCGAGCCGATGAGCGAGCAGGTCGATCTGCGGGTGGGCCGCCACCACCCATCTGGTGGTCCGCACCGGATCGATCGGTTCGATCTTCAACACGGCGGCCGCGATCGTGGCGACGTCGTCATTGCCGATCAGCCGGACCAGCTGCGCCGCTGACAGCCCGGTGATCGCCGCGGTCACACCGAGCACCACCGCTCGACCGGGTTGCGGCAGTGCCGCCAGCACCGCCACCTCGGGCCGGGTCGGCCAGAGCGCGCCCACCAGACGCAGATAGCCCCGCGCGGCCAGCACGGAGGCGTCCCGCAACGCGGGGCTGATGGTGCGAGCCCGCCAGGCGGTGTCTACCCCACTCAGCCGCGCGCCGAGCTCGGCCGGCGCCGCCGTCTGGGTGACATGCCGGGCGACCACCGCCGTGCCCGCCTCGACGGCCGTCACCGTGTCCAACCGCGCGGCGACCAGCGCCGGGCACCTGGTCGACTGTCACACCGGCCCGCATCGCGGGCTCCAGGCCGGCCGATTGGGTGTGGGCGCCGGTGGGCAGTCGTGCATCCGCGAGCAGCATCAACATCAACTCGGCTGCGCCGGACGCCGCCGCTCCGGGGTCGACCGGTGCGAGGTGACCCGAGGTGAGAACGACCGCCATCAGAACATCGAGTACAACTGAGCCAACGGCAGTACTTCAGCCGGAGCCGGCACGATCAGTTGGTCGTCCACCCAGATGTTGAACGACTCCGGGTCCACCCGGATCGCCGGTAATGCGTCGTTGTTGATCATCTGCGCCTTGCCGACGTCGCGAGTGGGCTTGACCCCGGCGAGCCGCCGCCGCAGACCGAGCCGATCGGCCAGTCCGTCGTCGATCGCGGCGGGCGACACGAAGGACACCGACATGTCCGCGCCGACGGCGTCGCCGAACGCGGGCCGCATCAGCACGGGTTGCGGGGTCGGGATGGACGCGTTCGGATCGCCGAGCGCACCCCAGGCCAGCGCGCCGCCCTTGATCACCACGGCCGGCCGGACACCGAAGAACTTCGGTTCCCACAGCACCAGGTCGGCGAGTTTGCCGGGCTCGACCGAACCGATCTCGTCGTCCAGCCCGTGTGCGATGGCCGGGTTGATCGTGTATTTCGCGACGTAGCGTCGGGCTCGTTCGTTGTCCGCGGGCAGGCTGCTGCCGAGCGAACCGCGTCGGGCCTTCATCACATGCGCGACCTGCCAGGTCCGGGTGATCACCTCGCCGATCCGGCCCATCGCCTGCGCGTCGGACGAGGTGATCGACATCGCCCCCATGTCGTGCAGGATGTCCTCGGCGGCGATGGTGGTGGCCCGGATCCGCGACTCCGCGAAGGCCAGGTCCTCCGGGACCGTCGGGTTCAGGTGGTGACACACCATCAGCATGTCGAGGTGCTCGGCGATGGTGTTCACCGTGTGCGGCAGGGTCGGGTTGGTGGAGCCGGGGAGCACGAACGGGAGACCCGCGATGGTGATGATGTCCGGCGCGTGCCCGCCGCCCGCTCCCTCGCAGTGGAAGGCGTGAATCGACCGGCCCCGGATCGCGCCGACCGTCGACGCGACGTAACCGGCCTCGTTCAGCGAGTCCGAGTGCAGCGCCACCTGCAGACCCCAGTCGTCGGCGGCCCGCAGTGCGGCGTCGATGGCGGCCGGTGTGGATCCCCAGTCCTCGTGCACCTTGTAGCCACCGGCCCCGGCGAGCGCCTGCTCCTTGAGACCCGCCGCCGACACGGTGTTGCCCTTGCTCATCAGCAGGAAGTTCATCGGCAACGAGTCGAGGGACCGATGCATCATCTGCAGGTGCCACGGACCGGGGGTGACGGTGGTGGCCTTGCTGCCCTCGCTCGGTCCGGTGCCGCCGCCGGCCAGCGTGGTCAGCCCGGTGGCCAGCGCCTCGTGAATCTGCGAGGGCGACAGGAAGTGCACGTGCAGATCGATGCCACCGGCGGTGAGGATCTTGCCCTCGCCGGAGATCACATCGGTGCCCGGTCCGATCTCCAAGTCCGGGTGCACGCCGTCGGCGATGTCGGGGTTACCCGACCGCCCCAGGGCCACGATCCGGCCGTTGCGAATGCCGACGTCGGCACGGACGATCCCCCAGTGGTCCAGCACCACCGCATTGGTGATCACGGTGTCCAATGCGCCGTCCGCGCTGGTCCGCAGCCCCTGCGCCATCGATTCGCGGATCGACTTGCCGCCGCCGAAGACGGCCTCCTCGCCGCCGGCGGTGTAGTCGGCCTCGACCTCGATCCAGAGGTCGGTGTCGCCGAGGCGGATCTGGTCACCGACGGTCGGCCCGTACAGCGCGGCGTAATCAGCGCGTGAGATCTGCACCATCAGAGGGACCCGTCGCCTTCCTTGATCTGCAGGCCGGGCACGATCCGCCGGCCCCGCAACGCCACCGCCGCCACGCTGCGCGAGGCACCCGGCTCGAACCGCCGCGAAGTGCCCGCGGGGATGTCCAGCCTGAATCCGTGCGCCTTGATCCGGTCGAATTCCAACGCGGTGTTGGAGTCCGGTAGGTGCAGGTGCGAGCCGATCTGCACCGGCCGGTCGCCGGTGTTGACGATGACCAACTCGATCCGCTCCGCGGGGGTGCGGTCGGCGTTCAGGGTGATGGAGCCGTCGACGGTGCGAATCGCACCCGGCCCCGATGTCGATCCGCCGGCCATCTGCGATCCTCCTACGCGATCGGGGAATGAATGGTGACGAGCTTGCGCCCGTCCGGGAACGTTGCCTCGACCTGCACGTCCGGGATCATCTCGGCCACCCCGTCCATCACCTGATCTCGGCTCAGTACGGAGCGGCCCTGGGTCATCAAGTCGGAGACGCTGCGTCCGTCGCGGGCCCGCTCGATCACCCACGTCGTCAGTAGCGCCACGGTCTCGGGGTAGTTCAGCTTCACGCCGCGGGCCAGCCGGTCGCGGGCGACCATGCCCGCGACGGACAGCAGCAGCTTCTCGGTGTCAGCAGGAGTGAGATGCACGGGCAGTCCCCTCGTGAAAGCCACGCCCGCCGGTTCGGCGCGGTCGACGGATCAGTGCGGTGGTGCGGTGGGTTCTACCGAGGTGGCGAGCTGTGGTCGGGTTCACGACACCGACTCCGGCTTGTCGCAGAGGTCGCCGGGGTCATCGGTCACCGGGACTCCCGGCACCGCACCGCGGGTCAGATACCGCTCGACGACCGCGGGCCCGATCGCGCCCGCGACCGCTAATTCGTCAGTACTGATGGCGCCGCAGTGAAGGGCTGCGGCCAGATGCCGGGCCAGTGCGAAGGCGGTCGCGGGCTCGTCCATCACCCCGGAGTCGACCGACTGCCGGTGGTAGTTCCCCAGCCGGGAGGCGGCGTCGGCGAAGCCGTCGCGGAAGAAGGCGAAGGTGGCGGCGAATCGGGTCGGCAGTTGATGCGGATGGAGGTCCCAGCCCTGATAGATCCCCGACCGTAAGGCCCGCTGCACGCCCTCGGCGTGGATGTGCCACCGCTCGCCGACCGTCCCGTCGTCGCCGATCGGAATCTTGTTGTCGGACCCGTCGCTGACCCGGACTCCCGTCTCGGCCGCGGCCAACTGCATCAGCGATTTGGCGAAGTCGGCGACCGGGTGCCGGAGGTTCTGATGGGCGCCGAGGATGCCCAGGCTCGCCGTGTAGTCGTAGGTCCCGAAATGCAGGCCCGACACCCGCCCGTCGGAGGCGTGAATCATCTCGGCCACCGGCACCCGACCATCAGCGCCCAGTACCGTCTGCGGCGTTTCCACCTGCAGCTCGAATCGGAGTGTTCCGGGCGGGATTCCGTGCCGCTGCTCCAGCGCGTCGAGCACCGAGACGAACACCGAAACCTGCTGCCGCGAGGTGGCCTTCGGCAGGGTGACGACGAATCCGCTGGGCACGTCACCGCTGCTGTCGAGCACGGAATTCTCGAATAGCGATTCGAAGAACAGCGACAGCGTCCGCAGACCACGATGCCTGGTCTCGGGGGCCAGCGACCGGATGCGCAGTCCCCACGAACGCGGCAACAGCCGCGGCTCGCCGCACAGCTCGGCCACCACGCGGCCTGCCCGGATGGCGTGTCCGTCCTCGTCCACGTCGTCCGCCGCGGTGCCGCGGTGCGGCCGGAACCCGTCTTCGAAGTCGATCCGCAGGTCCTCGATCGGCTCGGCGAGCAACTTCGCCAAGGTGCGGGTTCCGAGTTGCGCGCGCTCCTCCGGAGTTGCGTGGCGGGTGTCGTCGCCGGTGACGAGTGTGCTGAGGACCGACTCCCACTGCTGCGGATGGCCCTTGATGGACTGCAGCGCCATTCGGCGCCACTCGCCGACGGTTTCTGCGGTGAATTTCGGAACTGGAATGTAGGCGGTGTGGATCGCACCCGGCGGTGGTGGGCCGGGGTAAGCCAGCCGGTAGCGCCGGTCCTCGTCGGCGAGGGCGGCGTCCCAGACGGCGAGAACGCCGGGTGACCAGCCGTCAGTCGATGAGTTCATACGCCGGCACCGTCAAGAAGTCGATGAACTGGTCGCTCGTGCACAGGTCGAGCATCAGATTCCGGGCGGCGGCCAACAGGTCGAGCCCGGTGGGGACGGCGGCCCAAGCGCCTGACAATTGCTCCGTGGTGTCGTCCAGGATCTCGGTGACCAGGGTCGCGGTGACCGGTCGGCCGGTGTCCAGCACCACGCCGGCGGTCCGCCACTGCCAGACCAGGGATCGGGAGATCTCCGCAGTCGCGGCATCCTCCATCAGATTGTGAATGGCGACCGCACCGCGACCGGCCAGCCAGTTCGCGATGTACTCCAGAGCCACCGCGATGTTGTCGGTCAGTCCGGTCAGGGTCACCGGGCCGGCCACGCTCGCCACGTTCAACAGGTCGGACGCGGTGATCGTGACCGGCGGCAGTTCCTTGTCCAGCTGGTCCAGCCGTTCGCCCAGGACCTCGCCGAACACCTCCGCGCAGATCGGCACCAGGTCCGGATGAGCCACCCAGGAGCCCTCGTACCCGGCGGTGACCTCGCGGGTCTTGTCGGCACGCACTTTCTCGAAAGCGGCCGCGTTGACCGCCGCGTCGCGACGCGACGGGATGAAGGCGGCCATCCCGCCGATCGCGTAGGCGCCGCGGCGGTGGCACGTCCGCACCAGCAGATCCGAATAGGCCTTCATGAAGGGTGCGGCCATGGTCACGGTGTTCCGGTCCGGCAGCAGGAACTCGGGGCCGGCATCCCGGAAGGTCTTCACGATGGAGAAGAGGTAATCCCACCGGCCGGCGTTCAACCCGACGATGTAGTCGCGCAACTCGAAGAGGATCTCCTCCATCTCGAAGGCCGCCCAGATCGTCTCGATCAGGACAGTGGCCTTGATCGTGCCGAACGGCAGCCCCAGGTACTCCTCGGAGAAGGCGAAGACCTCCGCCCACAGGCGGGCCTCCAAGTGGGATTCCATCTTGGGCAGGTAGAACGCCGGGCCGTGCCCATTCGCGAGCAACTGAGCCGCGTTGTGGAAGAGGAAGAGCCCGAAGTCGACCAGCGCACCGACCAACGGCTCGGCGTCGATGGTGAGGTGTTTCTCGTCCAGATGCCAGCCGCGGGGCCGGGCGACGATCACCGCCAACGGGCCCTCGTTGAGGCGGTACTCCTTACCGTTCTGGGTGAACCGCAGGGTGCCGCGGATCGCGTCACGCAAGCTCAGCTGACCCTCGACGATGTTCGGCCAGGCCGGCGTGTTCGCATCCTCCATGTCGGCCAGCCAGATCCGGGCACCGGAATTCAGCGCATTGATCGTCATCTTCGGGTCGGTCGGTCCGGTGATCTCCACCCGCCGATCCCGGAGGTAATCGGGGATCGGCGCGATCTGCCACGGTGACGTCCGGACCTCTTCGGTCTCCGGCAGGAAGTTCAGCCGACCGGTCATCGCGACGGTCTCGCGGCGCACCTGGCGGTGGTCGAGCAGTTCGCGCCGCCGAGCGGCGAACCTGACGTGCAGTGCACCCAGGAAGGCCAGTGCGCCTTCGTCGAAAACCTCGTCGACGCCGGGAATCGGTGTCGCGCCGATCACGACTGACTGTTCCACCCGAGTCCCCTTGTTTGCTGCCGGACAGCTGGTCGTGCTCCGATCATCGTGCCGGACCCCCGAAGGCCCACGGCCACCGGGTCCGGGAGGACAGCCGCCGCTGCGCCGCGGCCTGCCGACTGGGGCGACCGTCGCCGCGCGACGGGGCCACCCGGCGCCGTCCGGCTACGGTTGACAGCGTGACGGATCCCGCGAGAGCAGCCCCGATGTCGGCGGCCGGGCGCGCGCACGGCGATCCGGTGACGCCGCGCATGATGAAGGACGTCCTGGGCAACTTCGGCACCGGCGTCACCGTCATCACCGCGATCGGCCCCGACGGGCCGCTCGGATTCACCTGTCAGACATTCGCGTCGTTGTCGCTCGATCCCCCCCTGGTGAGTTTCTGCCCGGCCCGCACGTCCACCACCTGGCCGAGAATCAGGGCGCTGGGCCGGTTCACGATCAACATCCTGGCCCACCACCACGGCGGGCTTTCGGAGAACTTCGCCCAGGTCGGGCCGGCCGGGAGTAATCGGTTCGACGGCGTCGGGTTCACCCTGTCACCGGGCGGTGGTCCGGTTCTGGAGGGGGTCCTGGCCTGGGTGGACTGCCGGTGGCGCGCGGAACACGACGGCGGGGACCACACCATCGTGGTCGCCGACGTCGTCGACCTGGAAGCCGTGCCCGACGTGATGCCGCTGTTCTACTTCCGGGGTGGCTACCTGCGTCGCGGCGACGTCGGCCATCAGTTGGACGGGCTGGCGCCGAACACCCGGCTGCCGAACACCCAGCCGCCGAACACCCAGCAGCTGAACACCCAGCTGCCGACATCGGACTGAGCGCCGTGCACCGCAGGGCGGCGGGCGCGCTCACCCTGACCGTCGCGCTGCTCATCGCCCTGGTGGTGCCCGGCCTTCTCGCTCCGGGTGTGGCCGGTCATCCGCAGCGGGCGGCGCTGCCGGCCGCTCCGTCGGTGGGCGACTGCCTGACCCAGACGAGGCTGGTCGTCGACTGCGACCGACCCCATCGCTGGGAGGTCACCGCGAGTCGGTCGGCCACGGACCCGGCCCGACTCGGGCGGGGCGACGGCGACGCGTGCGAGGTCGGTGCGCAGCAGTACGGCCACCTGTCCGAGGCATCCGCGATAGCCGGGTGGACGGCGCGGCTGACCGTCATCACGGTCCTCTTGGACGCCCCGCCACAGCAACGAGCCGGGCCGGACGGCTGGACGGTGTGCGCGCTGCAGCCCGCGTGGGTGGATTCCCGGACCGGCTCGCTGAGCGCGCTGAGAATTCCGGCGGAAGCGCCGGAGGTGTTCAGCATGTGTCTGGACTGGCAGTTCGGCCTGACCGGAGTCGACTGTCGCCGACCGCACAACGTGCAGGTCCTGGGCACCCGGCGGGGGGTGCCGGCACCGTCGTCGGGGACGGGAGTGCCGGCATTCGCCGCGGATCTGCAGTCGGAACTGGAGTCGTCGTGCCGCTCCCTCGCCGCGGCCCTGACCGGGGCACCGGACCCGACCTACGGCGGACAGCTGACGCTGCGGGTCGACCTGGACCTTCCGGCCGGGCCGGACCGACCTGCTCTTCCGGCGGGGGATCCGCCCTCGGTACCGACCCCCTCGCCCGATGGCACGGTCACGTACAGCGCCACCTGCATCGCGTTTCCCAGTGGGGGGCGGTTGCTGACCGGATCGCTGACCGCGCTGGGCGGCAACCCGCTCCCCCTGGTGTGATGCGCGAGGCTGCTAGCTGACCGCTGTGACATGGACGAGCAGGATCGTCTCCGGACGACGCCGCGGAATCCACACCCCCTGAATGCTCAGTACTCGCCCGCTGACCGGCACGCCCGCAGTGGGGCCCTCCGCGGGAACCGGCGAGGCGACCGACAGCATCGATTGGTCGACCTCGGCCTCCCACCTGACTTCGTACTCCTGGTCGAATTCCAGGCCGGGAACCCGCAACCGGACGCCGCGGTTGTGAGCCGACTCGTCCAGTTGGACATGCGCCATCAACGCCTCCGACCGGTCGGCGGAGACGACCCCGTGCATGATCACGGCGGGGTCGGATGACGCGACCCTGACCACGCGACCGCTGTGCAGCAGCGGCCGGTAGCCCTTGAATCGGGCCACCCATTCGGCCAAGGTGTCGAGTTCCGCCTCGGTGGCGCGGCTGATGTCCCATTCGATGCCGAACGCACCGAACAACGCTGTCGCCGCCCGGAACTCCAACGGCAGCGTGCGCGCAGTCTGATGTGAGGTGGGAGCCGAGATGTGCGCACCCAGATACTCCGGGGCGACCAGTTGGACCATCCACCGTTGAATCGACTGGCGGGCCAGTGCCTCCGTCATGTCGGAGGTCCACACCCGCTGCACACGTTCCAGAACCCCCAGGTCGATGCGGCCACCGCCGGAGGCGCAGGACTCCCACGCGACGGTGGGATGGGCGGTGCGCAGCGCGTCGAGCAGGCGGTAGAACGCCGCCGTCTGCCGATGGACAGCGGGTGCACCGCCGGTGTTCCCGCTGCCGGCGTCGAGGAGGTCGCGGTTGTGATCCCACTTCACATAGCGGATGTCGTACGCACCCAGCACTGCGTCCATCTGGTCGTAGAGGTACTGCCACACCTCCTGCCGGCTCAGATCCAGCACCAGTTGGTTGCGACGGAGCAGCGGGGTGCGGTCGCCCGCGGACAGAATCCAGTCGGGATGCGCTCGATACAGGTCGGAGTCGGGATTGACCATCTCCGGTTCGAACCACAGACCGAATTCCATGCCGAGGCCGGTGACGTGGTCGACGATCGGGCCGAGGCCGTCCGGCCAGACGTCGGTGTCGATCCACCAATCGCCCAGACCCGCGTGGTCGTCTCGCCGGAGGTGGAACCAGCCGTCGTCGAGCACATACCGTTCCACCCCGATCCGGGCGGCCCGATCCGCGAGCTCCTTCAACCGGTTGAGATCGTGGTCGAAGTAGACGGCCTCCCAGACGTTGAGTGTGACCGGGGCCCGTTTCGGATGGCCGGGAAGCGAGCGGAGCCACTGGTGGAATGTGTGGGCGACACCGTCCAGTCCGGCGCGCGAAGCGGCCACGAAAACCCAGGGGGTGCTGTACTCCTCGCCGTCGGCCAGCGCGATCTCGCCCGGCAGCAGGTGCTCGCCACCACCGGCGGTGGTGCCGGTGGCGCCGCCTCGCTCCAGGCGCAGCGCGACATTCCCGCTCCATCCCACATGAACCGCGACCACTGACGCGGCGGCGAACCCGAACCCTGCGGCACCGGTGATCAGCATGGTCGAGGCGTCCAGACCGGTTCGGCCCTGGCGTCCCTCCCGCAACCAGAGACCGTCGGCGATCGGGTGCCGCTGCGGGAAACGTTCCCGCTCATGGCGTCCCGAGAAGTCCAGTACTTCGTCGTGCCACTCCGGGATCGGAATCACCACATCCAGCGACTCGACCACGTACGCACCCCGACCGGTGTTGGTCAGCCGATGCCGGATCCGCAGGCCTCCACCCACCAGCGACTCGAGTTCGGTGATCAGGCTCAGCCCGGCACCGACATCTTCGGCGGTGAACTGGAGGAGTGAGTCGGAAACCTCGACATCCAGCAGCTCGAATTTCGGCGACCAGTCACGGCCGGTCAGGCCGCTTGAGGCATCCGGCGACACCCGGTATCCACGCAGGCCCGGGCGCGTGGTGAGACCGGTCCAATGTTCGGGCAGGAGTGCGGAACCCGCCTCACCGGCCGCCGCGACCGCGCCTGCGGCGTTCGCCGACATGCCGATGTCGGCGGCGGTGCCGAGCCAGACGACCCGAGGCAAGCATCGATCCTGCATCGCCAGCACGACCACCGTCGTCTCGGGCTCACGCGGATTCGCCGGAAAGACCATCACCGAATCGCTTACTGCATCAGGGAAATCTGGCACGGGTCACCTATTCTCGGGATTTCGCTTCTTGGGATTTCACTTCTTGGGATTTCACTGGGCCCGTTCGGGAAGGTGAATGGAACCACCTCGACCACAACCGGTGGCTGGTCCAGGGTTGGCTCATGCGTGCTCGGGGCGGTCAGCGCCGCCACCGTGCCGGCCACAGCGCCCAGGGTTGCCGAGATCGGCACCCCGACAGCCGACGGCCCGCAGACCGGGGCCGCGCTCGTGAAGCAGCAAGCTCACGCCGCCGCTCGCAGGTGCATCGAGGTCTCGGACCGCTGTTCGACGGTGGTAATCCCGGACGACACCGACACCAGCACTCCTCAGTGAGCCCCGTCATAATTGCAACCTGCAACAAGGTACATGTAAACAGACCCCTAGGGGTCCGTCAACCCCCAGATGACTCGGGCGAAACACCTTCACTCGGGCACTTCTCGTGTCCCAGACACCGGGTGAGGAGCTCAAGACGGCGAGCGAGGCCAGCCGCGCCCGGGCTTATTTTCAGCTGGATAGATTTTGGTTCCGGTGGTCTGCTGGCGCAGATATCAATGAGTGGGCGGCGGGAAAGCGCTGATGCCGGACTCGAAGACGGAACCGAAGAGGACGCTGCCGACAGGGACGCCGCCGATAAGGACCACCGATGAGGACGCCGCCGATAAGGATGCTGCTCATTCAGTACCCGTCAGATGAAGCCTGCAATTCCAGACCAGGCGCTTGGATCAACCGGCGCGTCATCACGGACCACCGCTGCTTCGATCAAGCCGTACGGCCGATCTGCGGCGAAGAAGACCTCGTTGTCGTTCTCCAGACCGAAGGGCTTCAGGTCGACCAGGAAGTGATGCTTGTTCGGCATCGACATCCGGATCTCCGCGACTTCGGGAAATGCCTCCAGGACCGCTGCGCCCATCGCGTACAGGGTCTGCTGCAGCGACAGGCTGTAGGTGCCGGCGAAGGTCTTCAGCAACAACGCCCGAATCCCCGTGTACACCGCGTCCCAGTCCAGGTCGCTCGACGTGTACAGCCAGCGCGCACTGCACGCGGTGGCCAGGATCCGGTCGTTCGTCTCCACCAATGCGGTGTATCGGACCTGCGGAAACCCGTGGAACTCGCTGTTGGCGCTGTTCAACAGCACCAGGCCGGTGAGTCCGGAGATCACCGTCTCCGCGGCGCCGTCCTTCCAGACGACGGTGTTGCGCACCTCGGCGGTGCCGCGGACGAAGGAATGACCCTGCGGACCCTCGTCGGTGACGACGTGGTTCCAGGCGTACTCCTCGACCTCCTGGCGAGCACCCGAGACGTAGTCGTACGTGTCGACGAAATTTCGGGCCATCCGGAGCGCGAACTCCTCGATGGCGCCGACACCACCGGTCTTGGCCAGCGCGTACACGGTGTTCTTCTGCGTGTCGGTGGCGATGACCAGCGAATTGTCGCCGGTGCGGTGCGTCTCGCTGAAGTCGCCGATCAACTGACTGGTGACGTTCACGTCTTTTATGACGTGCTGCGGTTGGCTTCGATCGAGATGGACCAGCCTGACTTCAGCCTTGCCATAACGATTCTCGCCGAGTGCGATGCCCACTTCTTCCTCATTTCGCGGTACGCGGTCGGTTCGGGACCGGGTCGACGAGGTCGGCCGACGCCCGGACGTGCCCGGCGGCATCATGTGCCCGGAACAGCGGGTCAGCTGCCCAGGTAGGTGCAGTAGGAGTAGGTGCTGGCCAGCACCGGAATGTGATAGTGGCTTCGCTTCCCGTCGAGGCGGAACATCAGCACGATGCTCGGATAGAACACCGCGCCGACCAGGGTCTGGAAGTAGTCGGCGGTGTCCAGCGTGAGCCGGAAGTCGCCGGCCGCGACGGCCTTTCCGTTGAGCTGCCCGATCCGGCCGTCGGCGTCGGTGGTGCCGGCCCCGACCGTGAGCCAGCCGCCCCCGCTCTCGAGTCGTTCGAGGGTGCCCGGGATGCCCGGCGCAGGCTGTCCGACAGTCGTGTTCAAGACGTGGGAGGAGATGCGATCGATCATGGCGTCACCGCTTTCGACAACCGGAGGTCTGCGATCGCCCGCAGTTCGGAGATGACGACGGCGCGCTCGGTCTCGTCGTCGTTGGTCACCCGACGGCGCAGCGCGGCGAGCATCTGCTGCCCGGAGAGCCCGCTCGCGCAGATCAGGAAGATGTGCCCGAACCGGGCCTCGTAGGCGCGATTGCCGGCAGCCAGTTCCTCAACCTCGGCGGCGTGGACCCCGGCCTGTTCGCTCGCCGACAAGTCCGCATCCGCTGCCGATCCGGCCGATTTCTCGCCGATCCGGGGATGGCGGGCCAGCGCGGTCGCCACCTGCTCCCAGCTGATCCGGGCGGAGGCCTCCGACGCCCTGGCGAGCAGGGCATCGATCGACGGGTACGGCCGCCCGGCCGCGAGATCGTCGACCCAGGCGTCGATGTCCAAGCAGCGGTCCAGGATGTGGCGGGCTGTCGCCTCGTCCGCGTTGAACTGGTGCAGGGTGGCGGTGCTCGCCGCCGTCGCGGGTACGGTGCTCGCCGCCGTCGCGGGTACGGTGCTCGCCGTCGCGGGTGCGGTGCTCGACGGGCCGGTCATCAGAGCCGCCGGCTCAACAGTCGGCCGGCGATCACGTCGGAACCGAGTTCGGTGCCGCGGAGCCAGCTGGTACGGACCACACCGGTAAATTCTCGGCCCAGGTAGGGCGTGATCGGGTGCTTGTGGCGGATGCCGGCTGGTTGCACGGTGAAGGTGGCTGCGTCTGCCAACGCGACCAAATCGGCGTCCGCGCCCAGCGACAGTCGACCTTTGTGCTCCAGGCCGACCAGGTCGGCGGGCCCGCGCGACATCCAGTCCAGCACCCGGGCGAGCGGGATCCCCCGTCGACGCGCTTCGGTCCAGGTTGCGGCGAACCCGAACTGCAAGCCTGCGATGCCGCCCCAGGCCAGCCCGAGATCACCCACGTCGAGGATCTTCAGCTCCGGGGTGGACGGCGAGTGGTCGGTCACCACGATGTCGATGGTGCCGTCGAGCAGGGCCGCCCACAGTGCGTCCTGATCGTCGGCGCCCCGGACCGGCGGGCAACACTTGTACTGCGGCGCCCCGTCGGGGATGGTTTCGGCGGCCAGCGTCAAATAATGCGGACAGGTCTCGGCGGTGATCGGCACCCCGGCCGCCTTGGCCTGTCGGATCAGCTCGGCGCCGGCACCCGACGACAGGTGCACGATGTGCGCCCGGCACCCGGTCGCGGCTGCCGCCTCGATGACCGTGGCGACGGCCGCGGTCTCCGCCTGAGCCGGGCGCGAGGCGACGAACGCGCGATAATCCCGGCCCATCGGGGTCGGTGAGACGCGGAGCACGTCGGGGTCCTCGGCGTGCACCAGCAGCAGTCCGTCGAGCCCGGCGATCACCGCCATCCCGACCCGTAGCTCGGCGGCGGAGACCGGCGGGAACTCCGGCACGCCCGAGTCCTGCAGGAAGCATTTGACGCCGAAGACCCCGGCCGCGAACAGCTCGGGCAGGTCGTCGAGGTTGGACGGCACCAGGCCACCCCAGAAGCCCGTGTCGACTCGACAATGACCACGAGCGGCTGCCTTCTTCACCGCGAGGGCGCTCGCCGACAAGGTGGGCGGCAGCGAGTTCAACGGCATGTCGACCACGGTGGTGACGCCGGCCGCGGCGGCCGCTGCGGTCGCGGTGTCGAAGCCCTCCCACTCGGTGCGGCCGGGCTCGTTGATGTGCACGTGGGTGTCGACCAGGCCGGGGATGAGGACTTCATCGGGGGCCAGCGTGTGCTGCCGGGCGGCGGGGATCTCGGTGCCGAAGTCCTCGACGGCGACGATCCGACCGAGCTTGATCGCCAGTGACACCCCGCGCTCAGCACCGTCGACGACCGCCCGGCGGGCGTGAATCACCAATTCGGGGAGGCCGGTCGCGGCGGCCATCAGTACGCCGTCCGGTCGGGCTTGGTGAGCCATCGTGTGAAGACGTCCCGCGCGCCCGGAACCTCTCGCTGCAGGAATGGAATGGTGCGTTCGTCGATAACGCGGGCCAATTCGTCATAGATGAAGGAGTCGTCGAACCCGCCATAGGCGGCGTCGGCCTTGGTCCCGGCGAAGTAGACCACCTCCGGTCGCGCCCAGTACACCGCCCCCAGGCACATCGGACACGGTTCACAGGACGAGTACAGCTGGAACCCGTCCAGCTGGAAGGTGCCGAGTGCGGTGCAAGTCCGGCGGATCACGGTGACCTCGGCATGGGCCGTCGGGTCGTTCATCGCAATCACCTGGTTGTACCCCTCGCCGACGATCACCCCGTCCTTGACCAGCACCGCACCGAAGGGGCCCCCCGCACCGGCGGTCATCCCCTCGACGGCGAGTTCCAGGGCCCGGGTCAGGAACCGGGGGTCGTAGTCGGTCATGGGGGAACTGTAGGCGGGCCCTTGACGCGACGACGGCGGCGGTGTGACGGCCTCGTTAATTAGTAACCATTCAGTCAGCCGGGGCGGCGACCAACGCGGCAAGCTCGGCGGGAGGCCAGGGCCAGGGCCGGGACCCAGGGCGACTAAATAGCAGACCAAATAGCTACTGATTTGCGGCAATCAACATTTGACAATTTCCGTTCTATCGCCTCCGCCAAATACGTGTTCATGTCAATTACATTTGGATTGGTCACCGCATTCTCTCTTTCGTGTAAGTGGTTACTTGAAAGATTGATGCGGTGGCCGTCGCGTCGGGGGGATACTCAGATCAGACCCGGGCCCCAATCTGAGAATCATTCCCGATACACCACTCGAATGGACTCAACTCTTATGTTATGAATGCCTGCGGAGTCTGTCTATGAAATGAGACAACCTTGGTTTCGTCCTGATCGGCGATTCAACCTGCACCTCTAATTTTTGAATCGGTCCTTGTGCGACGTCGGGACGTCGGGACCGTTGCGTCGCCAGAGATTCCGTCTTTCCGGCTGTGTCGGTCTCGCTCGTCGAGGGGACAGGAACCGAAGAAGGGACAGCCGATTGGCTGTCCCTTCTTCATGTGTCGCTATTTCATGTGTAGCTCTTTGGACCGAAGTCAGTTACGAGTGAGCTTTTACATAACTAACGCAGTCGCCCTGATTCTTAAATGTGGGGTTATTGAAGCTTTGCCATCCACCCTTCTTGCACTGTTCCGCCGATGTCGGAGGATCAGTGTCTGCAATGCCGTCATTATTCAAATCCCGGATCACTTCGAAGTTGTAAGTGGCAGAGTCGGCTCCGACGGAAACCGTGAGCGCATCGGCGTTCGAGACGATGCCCGGATTACCTGAGCCCTGGTTCAATCCGAGACTTCCTGGGAAATTCGCCCCTTCTTGAATTGTGGCGCCTGGATACGTTGCGAGCAGCTGGGTCCAGGTGCACGGGGCTGATTGGCCGCAAGTTGACAGCGTCCCGGTGTTGACCCACCAGCGCGCAGCTCCACCTCGGTAGGCGTCCCATTCCTGCCATTGGCCGGTGAGAACTGCGGTGTTGCCTAGATCCTGATAGGGCTCGTATACGAAGTAGCTGTCAGGAGCGCCGTCGCCCGTGATGTCGACCCTCAAGTTGAGTGCCGCAACCCCGGCGATGAATCCAGTCGACGACGGATCACGGTAGGTCCAGTACGAGAGCCCATTGATACTAGACAGCGAGACACCGTCATAGTCGTTGGTCAGCAGCTGGACTTTAGAACCCGAGTCAGGCGTTCTGAGCTCGAAACTGCCATTGCCTAATGGCGGCATTGCGGGGCCCACCTCGAATGTCCCTTGGCCTGTTAGACGAGTATCGGCCGCGAACCAATTGTCGCCTACGTCCGCTGCGGTCACGACCACGGTCGACGTTGCTGCACTCGCAGGTGTCGTTGGCGCCAGCAGCACCGCTACGGACAACCCCAGGGTGGTCAAGAATCGTTTCGGTGAAATACGCACATTTTCTCCCCATTTTGTCTAGCCGACGGTGTTTCCAACGGCTGATTGCTCGACATGCCCTAGCGAATTGGGCAAATATCGGACGCGACCCTAGCGATGTCTTGGACACCGATGACGGCTGTTCTTGCAACCAACAGACGTAAATCTAGCGTCATCTTGGTCTCGGGTTGGTCTCGGGTCTGAGGCTGACGGGGAGATGCGTGTCCCGGTTCATGGGGATCTGCCATTCATTCCCGCTCTCCGTGGAAACCAGGAGGGCCACCGGCACCAGGCTTCTCGCTCATTTCGCCCGAGCGCTCGAGAAGACCAGGAGCAGGGCGAACACATCGGCGCGTGCCGGCACGACATAATGTCGCATCGTCTTCGCTGAGGTCGATCTCACCGTAGCCTCGCAACAACGGCACCCATATGCCGCGCTTGTAGGCCAGCGTCAATTTCTACATTAGGCGGGTCCGCACCGTCAGTATCGGCATAGCGCTGCGGTTTGTCAAGTGCTTTGGTCAGGACAAACTATGCGAGTGCCCACCCCTCGTCGAGTTGCGCCTTCCCGTCGTAACCCTACCCACGGGTCTCTAAGGCCCTTTCCCCGGCGCCTTGACGACGTCGAAACAGGCCGCTCACGAACGCTGGTCGTCAGTATGCGAGCGACGACGACTCCCCGCTTGGAGTCCGAAGCCGGCTACCATACTTTTCAGAACACCCCGGAACGATCCCTGGCCTAGCCGCCGGGTGATTCGCCCGATACGCGCTCACCCAATTCCCCAGGGTCTGCTCAAACCGAGCTCGCGGGCCACGTCAGCGATCGGGCGCTAACGATCAATGACCTCCCGCACCGCCATTTCTCTGAACTCTGGGGAGTAACTTCCCCGTTTCTTCGACACTGAAACTCCCATTCCGTCGCTCCAATTCTACTTGGGGCCACTGTCCGGGATAAACGGGGCGCCTCACGTGCTGTCGGGTCGCCCCGTCTTCGCTGGAGCAATCTACAACTCCACTCCTCCGCCAGCCCCCCGCTGACCCCACATCAACTGCTGCACCATGTTCGGAGCCCTGGTCATGGGGACGGGACGGCGCCGTGGGACGGCCCGCTACGGCGAGATCGAGCTGGGCGGGTACGCCGGCCGCGCCCCGACCCGGCGGCGGATCGGACGCGGGACCGCCTTCCCGGCTGCGCCTGCAGACCAGGTGCGGGGGCGCCGTGGCGGCGCGCCCGCGCTGCGGCAATGCTGTGGGTGTGCAGATAACCCTCCTCACGACCGACGGCGTCAGCGAGCACACCCGGGCGGACCTTCCCGCCCTGCTGCAGCGCGACGGAATCGTGTGGGTCGACGTGCCCGAGTGGGACGACGACATCAGCTTCCTGTTGTCCGACGTCTTCGGCTTTCACCAGTTGGCGCTGCGGGACTGCGCGATCCGCAATCAGGTGCCGAAGGTGCACGTCTACCCCGACCACGTGTTCGTGGTGCTGCACGCTCCCAAACTCGGCACCGGCGGACACGTTCACTACGTCGAGCTGGACCAGTTCATCGGGGCGAACTTCCTGGTGACCGTGCACGGTCCGGTGAACGCGGCGGTCGACCCGTCGGAGGCGCTCGTGGAGGTGACCGCGGTGCGTAAACGCATCAACTCCGGCCGCTTCCGGCCGGCCACCGCCTACCACCTGTCACACGCCGTGGTGTCGGCGCTGACCGGGCGTCTCCGTGAGCACACCGCGACCCTGACCCAGGAGGTGTGGCGGTTGGAACAGACCGTCACCGCCGGGCACATGGGCGATCCGGAGAAGTTCCTGGACGAGATGTTCCGCTGCCGGCACGGCCTGCTGACCGTCAGCACGATGTGCACACTGAGCGGCGAGGTGTACGGCCGGATGGCCCGCATCCACACCTTCGGCGACGCCGGCCAGTTCTTCCTGGACGACGTCGTCGACCAGTTCCACCGGCTCGGCGTGATGGCCGACGGCCAGAAGGACTACCTCCAGGGCACCATCGAGTTCTACCAGGCCCGGACGAACACCAAGATGACCGTCGCCGCCGAGCGGTTGGCGGTGATCGCCGCCGTCACCCTGCCGGTCACGGCCCTCTCATCGGTGCTGGGTATGAATGTGATCGTCAATCAGTCCACCCACTGGGGGGCGCTGATCGCCCTGCTGAGCGTCATGCTGCTGATGTCCGGGCTGCTGCTGTGGTGGGCGAAGAGCAAGGGTTGGTGGTGACCGGTCGCTCGGTGCGCCCGGCGGCGGGGAGGGGGATCCGCACGACATGAGCAGTCCATACGGCGGTGCCACTGAACGGCCCGACGGGCCCACCGAAAGTCACGGGTCCGACGCCGGTGCTGCCGCGGGCACCGGTGCGGGTTCAGGTGCAGGTGCGGGTGTCGGAGACGCGGGCGAGCCGGCCGCCACGTACGCGGACCACGACCTGTTCCATCGACCGGATTCCAGCGACCGGGTGCTCACCCGCGACGATCAGCTGGCCCACCGACTGACCCTGAATCGGATGCACACCGACCTGCCGAACGACCCCCAACCCAACGAGGTCGACCCGGCGCCGCTGGCCTGGCACGAATTCCTCCCCGGCGATCTGCGGCCGGCACGGCGACGCCGCTGGCGACGAGTCGCGGGGCGGACGCTGTCGAAGGCGTGGAGCGATTCACTGTTCGGTTTGAGCTCGCAGGCGGCGTTCTGGTGTGCGCTGTCCACCGCGCCGATCCTGTTGGCGCTGCTGGGGCTCGTCGGCCTGATCGCACCCGCCTTCGGGCCGCAGACCCTAGACGGTATCCACTTCGAGGTGGACCGGTTCCTGCACAACATCTTCAACCCCGAAGTCGCCAACAACCTGGTCGGCGACACCGTCACGACCATCCTGGACCAGGGGCGCACCGACGTCGTGTCGGTCGGCCTGGTGATCAGTCTGTGGGCCGGATCATCGGCGATGTCCGCGTTCGTGGAGGCGATCACGATCGCCTACCGCCAGCACGAGTTCAGACATCCGGTGGTCGAGCGATTCTTCGCACTGGGCCTGTACCTGGTGGCGTTGGTCTTCGGGATCCTCTTCCTGCCGCTGTTGGCCATCGGTCCCGAATATCTGGTGAAGATCTTCCCGCCCTACTGGCAGCAGGGGGTGAAGACGATCATCTCGGTGAGTTACTACCCGGCGACCGTGGTGCTGCTGCTGCTATTCCTCACCACCGTGTACAAGGTGGCGCCCAAGATCAAACATCCCTGGAAACGCGGCCTGCCGGGCGCGTTGCTGGCTGCGGTCATCTTCCTGGTCGCGAGCTTCGGGTTGCGCCTGTATCTGTCGTACGTCTACGCCAACGGTCTGACGTATGGCGCGCTGGCCACACCGATCACATTTCTGCTGTTCTACTACTTCGCTTCGATGGCGATCATTCTGGGCGCGCAGTTCAACAACGCGCTGCTGGAATTCTTCCCGATCAAGGTGGCCTTGCGCACCAAGACCGCCCTGGCGTCCGCCGCAGCCGAGGAGAAGGCCGCGCTCAAGGCCGGCGCCACCGACGAGGGCACTCCCAATCCGGTGCGGTAGACCCGCGGTGCGGTAGGCCTGCGGTGCTGAACGTGGGCGAAACGGGGTAGCGATCCGGCCCGCCGGACCCGATACGGTCGATCGATGTCGACGACCCCCGCACGGCCCGCTGCGATCACCGAGTCCCCGCCGGGCGCCGCCCCCGTTGCGTCGGCCCCGCTTCCCGTCGATGCCGCCCCGGCCGATGGGGCCCTCGCGCGCGAAGTGCTCAGCTGGGAGCTGTTCGGCACGGCTTCCCGGGAGTTGGCCGGCCAGATCGCCGACTCCGGCTTTCGCCCGGACATCGTGATCGCCATCGCCCGCGGCGGGCTACTACCGGCGGGCGCGTTGGCCTATGCGCTGGGCACGAAGGCCGCGGGCACCTTGAACGTGGAGTTCTACACCGATGTCGAGGAGACCCTGCCCGATCCGGTCGTGCTGGCGCCGCTGTTGGACACCGACGCCCTGCTGGACAAGTCGCTGTTGGTCGTCGACGATGTCGCCGATTCCGGACGCACGCTGGCGATGGTGATGGATTTGCTCGCCCCGCATGCGGCAGATGCGCGTTCGGCTGTGCTGTACACGAAGTCGCGGACCATCATTGCGCCCGATTTCTCCTGGCGGTCGACAGATCTGTGGATCACCTTTCCGTGGTCGGCCGAGCCCCCGGTGACCGCCCCTGATTAATCGCAGCCCGGCGGTGACGCCGACCGATCTCGTTCGGACCAGACGGAGATGCTTCCGGTATCCCTCGGCCGGCCCTTGGCGCACCTTCCGACCATTCGGTACAAATAGGCGGCTGCAGCAATGACCGCCCATTTCGGGCGGACCGGATATCGGTTCATCCCGGTGATCGCGAACCGGCCTCGGCCGGGCACCGAACCGATTCCCGGGCGTCATCCTCGCCTTCCGCGAATCACCCACGAAGGACTCACATGCGATTCAAGCCAGTATTCATCGCGCTCGCCGCCGTTCTCATCACCGCTCTGGCCACCGGGTCGGTCGCCACCGCCACCCCCGGTGGTCCCACCGGCAAGGCACCGGCACCGGTCGCACCTCCCGTGGTGGGGGTGCTCGACGGCCCGGCCACCGTCACCCAGGACGGAGTGAAACTGGTCATCCCGGCTGACTCGACTGTCCGGAGTTTCGAACTGCGCTACCCCGCGAAGTCGTACTCCGGCTGGCACAAGCACTGGGGCATCGTTGTTGCGACCGTCAAGTCGGGCACCGTCAAGCGGCAGAGCGGATGCACCGTGACCACATTCCGGGCCGGTGACTCTTTCACCGAAGTCGGCGCGCACTACGTCTACAACAACAAGTCCGAGGATGCAATCCTGGAGATCACTCAGATCTACCCGGCGTCGCACCCGGAGACCCGCATCGAGGCGAGTGCGCCCGAGTGCCAGTACATCAAGTACCGCTAGCTCTGAGCTCGCTCTGAGCTCGCTCTGAGCTAGCCCGACACCACACCGTTCCCCCGCGCCTCGTGTTCGGAGCCGCGGGGGCTACGGAGCCCACAGAGCCCACAGAGCCCACAGCGGCCGCGCCTGCGGGTGTGACGACCGGTCTCAGCGTGCCGTCGGCTCCAACACGGCGAGCCCGCCCATGAACGGCTGGAGAGCCGTCGGCACCCGGACCGACCCGTCCGGCTGCTGGTGGTTCTCCAGAATCGCCACCAGCCAGCGGGTGGTCGCCAGGGTGCCGTTCAGAGTCGCCGCCGTCTGCGGTTTGCCGTCCTCGTCGCGGTACCGGATGCCCAGCCGACGGGTCTGGAAGGTCGTGCAGTTCGACGTCGACGTGAGTTCGCGATACGTCTGTTGGCTCGGCACCCACGCTTCGCAGTCGAACTTGCGGGCCGCCGACACCCCCAAGTCGCCGGCCGCGACATCGATCACCCGGTATGGGACCTCCACCAGGCCGAGCATCTCCTCCTCCAAAGCCACTAGACGCTGGTGCTCGGCCTCGGCATCCTCGGGCTTGCAGAACACGAACATCTCGACCTTGTCGAACTGGTGGACCCGGATGATGCCCTTGGTGTCCTTGCCGTACGAACCGGCCTCCCGGCGGAAGCAGGACGACCACCCCGCGTACCGCACCGGGCCGTCGGTCAGATCCAGGATCTCGCCGGAGTGGTAGGCGGCGAGCGGCACTTCGGACGTGCCCACCAGATACAGGTCGTCAGCGGGCAGGTGATAGACCTCGCTGCTGTGTTCGCCGAGGTACCCGGTGCCGTCCATCGACTCTGGTTTGACCAGCACCGGCGCGATCATCGGGATGAAGCCGTGCGCCAACGCCCGGCTGATCGCGAGATTGAGCATCGCGAGCTGCAGTTGCGCACCCACTCCGCGGAGAAAGTAGAACCGCGCCCCGGACACCTTGGCCCCGCGCTGGGTGTCGATCGCACCCAGCAGCTCGCCCAGCTCGGCGTGGTCGCGCACCGGCGCGGGGAGTTCGGTCGGTTCGCCGACCGTGCGCAGCACGATGAAGTCGTCCTCGCCGCCGGGGGGCGCCCCTGCGATCACGTTGGGGATGGCCTTGTGCGCGGTCGTCAGAGCCTCGGACGCGGCCTTCTCCGCCTGCTCGAGCTCGTCGACGGTGGCCGCCAGCTCCTTGCCCTGCAGCAGCAGTGCGGGTCGGTCCTCCTTCGACGCCCGGCCGATGGACCGCCCGAATTCCTTCTGCTCGGCCCTTTTCGCGTCGGCCCCGGCGATCGCGGCCCGCCGGGCGGCGTCCAACACCAGCAGGTCGTCGACCGCGGCGGCGCGGGCGCCGCGCGCCTGCTGCGAGGCTCGGACCTGGTCGGGATTCTCGCGGAGCAGTCGCAGATCGATCACGACGGCCAGCCTAGGACGTGCCGTCGAGACAGTCCTAACCCGCCGCTCGCCCCCGGGCCGGAATCGGGGAGGAACCAGCTCAATGGTGATCGGGATCCCCCCCCCGATCGCGGCGACGCCCGGCATCATGGACGTGGTGGCACTGGAGATGGACCGGACTGGAGTTCGAGGATCTGGTCAGCGAGGCGCTCGACATGATCCCGGAGGAGTTCACCCGGGCGATGGACAACGTCGTGGTCCTGGTCGAGAACCGGCACCCGACTCGACAGCCTCTACGGGCTCTACCACGGGGTCGCGCTGACCAACCGGACCCACCAGTACTCCGGCGCACTGCCGGACACCATCACCATCTACCGGGATCCGATCCTGGCCCGGGCGAACGACCTACGAAGAGGCCACGGGAGCAGGTGATCACCACGGTGATCCATGAAGTCGCGCATCACTTCGGCATCGATGATGACCGGCTGGACGAACTCGGCTGGGCCTGAGCCAGGTGCCGCTCGCGGACGCTGCAGCATAATGCGGAGCCAGGTCGTTCCAGCCCGCCGGTGAAGGGACATGGATGACCACGATTGCTGTCGTCGGAGAAGTCGTCGCGGATGCGGTGTTGCCGCCCGACGGGATCCGCGACAACGTCGCCCACCTGACCGTCCACCCGGGCGGCGGCCCGGCCAACTTCGCCGTCGCCCTGGCCAGGCTGGGCACCATCGGCCCGGTTCGCCGGCCGGTTGTCGACCGGGTCGCTGGGCTCGCTGTGTCGCGCGAATCTCGAAGCGTCCGGCGTGGACCTGTCGGCGTCGATCGCCGCGACCGAGCCCGCCACGCTCGCCATCGCCAGGCTGTCCGACAGACGGCGCGGCGAGCTACGAGTTCTACGTCAACGGCACCGCCGACTGGCAGTGGACCCCCGAGGAGTTGGCGCCGCTGGTGGCCGGCATCGGCGACGGACGCCCCGGTCGCGATCCACACCGGCACCCTGGCGCTGGCGCTGCAGCCGTCCGGGGCGGTGATCGAGGACCTGCTCGCCCACGTCCCGCCTCCACCTCACCGTGTCGATCGACCCGAACCTGCGGACCGCGCTGATCCCGGTCGAGACCTACCGGGCGGAAGATCGCGCACTGGGCGGAGTTGGCCGACATCGTCCGGCTGTCCGAGGACGACCTGGTCCAGTTCTGGCCGGGTAGCCTCGCCCGAGCAGGCCGCCGCCACCCTGCACGAACACGGGGTGGCGCTCGCGGTGGTCAGCCTCGGCGCTGACGGCGCCTTCGCCTCGCTGCGCGGGGAAGTCCGTCCGGGTGCCGGTCGCGGGCACCGCGTGGTCGACACCGTCGGCGCGGGCGACTCGTTCCACGGCGGTCTGCTGCACCACCTCGGGCAGGCGGGTCACCTCGGCGGTCGACTCGACGCAGCTCACCACCGAAGGCCTCCGCGAGGCGCTGGAGTTCGCGGCCAGGGTTGCCGCGATCACCGTGTCACGGGCCGGCGCGAATCCGCCCTGGGCGCACGAACTGGCCTGACCACAACACGGGCCGGGCGCCGGTCTTAGTGCGCCGAGCTCGGTGCGCCGAGCTCAGTGCGCCGCCACCGGCGGCCGATCCCACGACTCGCAGAACCAACCGTCGGCGCTGGATCCGGTCATCACGATGACACCCGTGTTGACCAGGTAGTTCGAGAGGGCGAAGTCGGTGTCGATATTGGTCGCGCGGACGCCCGCCCACAGCCGCAGCACACCCCCGTGGCTGAAGACCAGCGCCGAGCCAGGGTCTGGGGTGTCGTCGCCCCGGTGTCAGTCCTCCCCCCGCGTCGTCCACTGCGGCCTGTTCAACCTGTCGGATGGCGCGATCCATCCGGGTCAGGATTGCGGCGCCGGTCTCCCCGCCGGCCATCGACAGCTCCAACTCGCCGAGAATCCAGCGCTTCAGCACCTCGACGAAAATGGCGATGGCCTCGGGATCGGAGCGCCCTTCCAGGCTGCCGACGCTGAATTCGCCGAGATCATCGAGGATCCGCGGCGTCATCCGACGGTCTGTGGCGATCGGCTCGGCGGTGATCCGGGTGCGGGTGTAGGCGGACCTCCAGATGGCGTCGAATCGCTGGGCGGCGAACCGTTCGACCAGCGAGGCCGCTTGTTCCAGACCACGTTCGGTCAATCCCGGACCGGGCGGTGCGGTGTCCAGTACGCCACCGACATTGGACGCGGTCTCCCCGTGGCGGACCAGCGTCAGCCTCACGGACTCTCCCCACGTAGCAACGCCTGCACGAAGGAGGCTGCGTCGTCGAAGGCGCTCGGCGAGGCGTACTCGGGTGGTGTGTGCGCGACCCCGCCCGCCCGCGGATACGAACCGAGAAAGCGCAGGCCGGCCGACCGTCGGTGCAGCGCGGCGATCGCGTCGGCCATCGATGCGTCTGCGAGATGCCCGTCCGCGTCCAACAGGAAGAAGTACTTCCCGAGTTCGGACCGGGCCGGACGGGACTCCAAACGAGTCAAGTTGATCCCGCGTTGGGCCAGTTCGGCGAGGATCGCCAGCAGCGAGCCCGGTTCGTCCTTGACGTAGACGACCAGTGAGGTGCGGTCGTTGCCGGTGCGGTGCGGGATCTCGGTGGGCTGCCGCAGCAGCACGAAGCGGGTGACCGCGCCGGACACTTCACCGATGTCGCAGTCCAGCGAGGCGAGGCCGTACCTCACCCCGGCATACGGCGAGGCGATCGCTGCGTCCAACTCGCCGGTGGCCACAGCGGCCGCGGCGGCGGCGGTCGACGTGTAGACGACACTGTCCGCGCCGGGCAGGTGGGCGGCCACATACGCGCGCACCTGCGCGTGGCCGTGAGGATGCGAGCCGACCCGGCGGATTCGGGTGATCGTCGTGCCCGGCCGCACCAGCAGGTCGAACTGCACCGTCACGTACGCCTCTGCGGTGATCATCAGCGGCGCGCCGTGGGTGAGTTCGTCCAGGGTCAGTGCGACCGCACCCTCCACCGAGTTCTCGATCGGCACACACGCTGCGTCGACCCGACCGGCCCGCACATCCGCGATCGCCGCCGCGACACTGGCCGCCGGGTGCAGCACCACCGCGCCGGGCTCCCGGTCGCGCAGATCGAGTGCGGCCTGTTCGGTGAACGTGGCTTCGGGCCCGAGGTATGCCCACTGCTGAGCACTGGCCGCAACGCCGCCATCGTCAGGTTCGTCATTCATCACCCCGGCAACCGTCACCGCTCCAAGATAGGTGCTGGCGCCCGTTCACATCCGCCGTCCACGACTTGCCCCTACGCTGGCCGATCATGGCCCTCCCCGCCGCTGCCGCGCTGCCGAATCCGCCCCCGGAGACCCGTCGGCTCGCTGCGGATCGAAGTGACCCTGGTCTTCGCGATCACCCTGGGTGCGAGCGGGGTGCGGGCCCTGATCGCGCTGATCGACAACCTGCTCAAGCCGGTGCCACTGGCCGCGCAGCGGGTGGCCGTCGTGGCACCGCAGGCGCAGGTGAGCTGGACCGACCTCGCACTGCAACTGGTGAGCATCGGGGTCGGACTGGCCTGGGGCGGACTCGGCATCTACCTGCTGTGGCGGGCGGGGTATCGCCTGCGGGCGGACATCGGCCTCGGGTGGCGGGTCGGCGACATCGGCCGGGCGCTCCTGCTGGCGGCGTCGGTGGGCATCCCCGGCATCGCCTTCTATGTGATCGCCTACCGGCTGGGCCTGAACGTCACCGTCATCCCGACCGCGCTGAACGATCACTGGTGGACACTGCCGGTGCTGGTGCTGGCCGCGCTGGAGAACGGATTCCTGGAGGAAGTTCTAGTCGTCGGGTACCTGTTGACCCGGCTCCGGCAGCTGCGGGTGGACCCGTGGTTGGCGCTGTTCGCATCCGCCCTGCTCCGCGGGTCTTACCACCTTTATCAGGGGGTTGGACAGGCCGCGGGCAACGCGATCATGGGGCTGATCTTCGGCTACGTCTGGCTCCGCTGGCGGCGCCTGTGGCCGCTGATCGGCGCCCACACCGTGATGGACGTGGGCGCCTTCGTCGGGTACACCTACCTGGCCGACTGGATCAACGGCCTGCTCGCCTGACCGTCACACCCATGACCGGCGGATCAATCCGCAGGGTGTGCCAGCAGCGTGATCGCAGCCATCAGGAGCGTTCGAGCACCGGCACGATGATGAGGAGGCCCGAGCCGAGTATCGAGGCCAGCGGGGTGACCGCGGCAACCAGCACGCGGCGGAAGTCGGCGACCCGGCCGCCCGATTCACGTCAGCGCAATGTGAATTGACGCCCCAGAATCCCGTCCCGCGCGCGTCGTTCCGCGTCGGTCAACGGCGCGTCGACGGCGAGGGCCTGCTGCAACCGCTCCTCGAAAGCCATGGCCGGGCTCTTCCACTCGGTGGAGTGCGCCTCCCGGTCCAGATCCCAGACCGGCACCAGCCGACCGTGGGCGCGGAACGAGCCGACGTAGCGCGACCCCTCACCGAGGTCCAATTCGCCGGCGGCGGCGAGCCGGGCGAGGGCTGCCATCAGCGGGGTCTCGTCTTCCGGCCGCACCCAGCGCAGGTGCGCCTTCTCCCCCGCGTCGACCCAGTAGGCACCGGCCAGCCCTTCGAGCTTGGCGGTGGGCATGATCGCGGCGTTGGCCTGATCCAGGCTGGTCGCGACCTCGCTGCCCGGCTCGGCCTCCTCCTCCAGCCACCAGGCGAAGGTGTCGTGCACCGTGACGTCGAGCGGTTCGTCTACCAGCAGGTCCTGCAGTCGATCCCCCGCGGTGGCGCGGCCCACTACCGAGAGCGCCCGCGAAGGGCCCGCATCCAGCGCCCATTCCAGCGCTGCGGCAACGTCTCGGGACAGGTCGCCGGAGTGAGTCTGCACCTGCAGTCCGAGCAGGATGCTGCCGTCGGCCCGGGTGAGCGCGGCCGCCGCACCGGGCAGCACACTGCCCAGCGTGACCGCCGGCGCATCCGCTCGCCGGAGCCGCAACGGCGCCGTCGCGGACGGAACGAACTCGCGCAGCGCAATCAACTCGGTCTCGGCGGCCAGCCCGGCGAAGGGACGGGCGACGATCAAATTCGCCGCATCCCCCGATCCGTGGCATGCCTTGTAGCGTCGCCCGGAACCACACGGGCACGGTTGCCGCGGGTTGATCCCGGACCCGTCACCGGTCCCCGGGCCGGTCGTCGTCGCTGTCACTGATCGCTTGGAGGTCTTGTTCGCCACCCCGCCACGGTAGTGCAGGCCCGCCTCCGTGATCTCTAGTGACGACTGTCAGCAGAAGACACGCAGGTCCGTGGCGAGCGTGGCGACACTGCCCGATGCGGCCCCGCCTGCGCGAACGCCCGCATATCCCGGCGTGAGACCGTTCGAACCGCACGCCCGTGGTCACCGGGTGGCGGATGAAGCGAGATCCGACGTTGCAGGAGCAGGACGTTCTCCGCGGCCGCGAACGCGCCACCGTCTGGGGCCTGGCTCAGATGGGTCCGCGATGTGCCGGTGAACGGTGAGCGGTGCGATCAGAGCAGAGCGGATGCCGCCCGGACAACGGCCACGCACTCGGCGCAGCTGCCCGGCCGTGCGGAACGGTCTTGATGTTCTACGCCGAGATCGAGAACAACGTCATCCGGATCAGGACCAATAGCGGGCGGTTGGTGATGGTCGTGGCGGCGAGGATCCTCGGGGTTATCTTGACGTGCGCGCGGCCGGGCCCGACGCGCGGCCGGCAGTCAGGTGAGACAGTCCTGCTGATAACCGGTTTCGAGCGCGAACCGAGGTTCAGTTGCGCCGCTGATACGCGAGTTTCGGCAGGGTGTATGCGAGATCAACAGCGGTGTCGGCCGCCTCGCTCTCGTCCAGCCGGTGCTCGGCGACGAGTCGGGCCAAGTAGCCCGCGTCGATTCGCCGCGACAGGTCGTGTCGCGCCGGAATGGAGGCGAAGGCTCGCGTGTCGTCGACGAATCCCGAGGTGTTGTAGAAACCCGCCGTCTCCGTGGCGGTCTCGCGGAACCGGCGCATCCCCTCCGGGGAGTCCAGGAACCACCAGGGGGCGCCGAGCCGCACCGCCGGATAGGCCCCGGCGATGGGGGCGAGCTCCCGCGAGTACGCGGTCTCGTCGATGGTGAACAGGATCACCCGGAAGGCCGCGTCGTGCCCGAAGGCCTGCAGCATCGGGCGCAGCGCCCGGGTGTATTCGACGGCGACCGGGATGTCGAAACCCCTGTCCGCGCCGAAGCACTGGGCTGTGCCGTCGTGGTGGTCGCGGAGTACTCCGGGGTGGATCTGCATGACCAAGCCGTCCTCGCAGGACATCTGGGCCATCTGGAACAACATGTGCGCGGCGAATGCCTCGGTCTCAGCCGCGGTGACGATCCCGCGGCGGGCCCGGTCGAATATCCGCTCCGCCTCCACATCGGCGAGCTGAGTGGTGTCCGCAGTCGTGTGACCGTGATCCGTGGCCAGCGCCCCGGCCGCGACGAACGCCTGGCGGCGACGGCGCAGCCCCTGCAGATACCCTTGATAGCAATCGGTGTCGACATCAGCGAGCGCGCCGAGCAGCTCGACGTCGGATCGCCAGTTCACGCGATCGACGTAGACGACCGCGTCCGGCCGGAAGGTGGGAATGATGCGCCCACCGAAACCCGCGGAGGTCAGCCGGGCGTGTGCCGAGAGGTCGGACGTGGCGGCGTCGGTGGTGGCGAGAAGTTCGATCCGGAATCGATCGAGCAAGGCCAGCCGGCGGAACCCCGGCTCGGCGATCGTCGCACTGATCTGGTCGTAGAGGGCGTCGGCCGTCCCCTCGCTCGGGTGTTCGGTCACGCCGAACACCTCGGCGAGCTCCTGCTCCAGCCAGAACCGCGACGGAGTGCCCCGGTAGAGGTGCCAGTTGGCACAGAATCGGCGCCAGATGGCCCGCGAGTCAATTTCGACCGGCCCGCCGTCCACCCGCGGCACACCGAGCTGTTCCAGCCCGACCCCCTGGGAGACGAGCATCCGGGTGACGTAATGGTCGGGGACGACCAACAGCTGGGCCGGGTCTTCGAATGGCGCGTCGGCTGCGAGATCCTCCACGTCGACATGGCCGTGCATGCAGAGCAGCGGCAGATCGGCGGTCTTGTCGTAGATCCGGCGGGCGATGTCGCGGATGTGCGGGTCGGCGGGCAGAGCGCGATCGGGGTGTACGAGCAGGGATTGGGACACGGGAATGACCTCCGTCTCAGGATGCGTCGTCGCATCACTCTGCAAAGGTTTGCACACAAAGTTGCCCCGGACAAGAGAACGGATCCCGACTGGATCACTGGTCCATGTTTCTGTGCTGTCCGAATCGCTCGAAGTGGCTTGGCCCGGGGTCATCGGCTGTCCACGTCGACCCCGTGCCTATCGCGCGGATGGCCGATGCTGAGACCGACCTCTCGAACGTCTTGACTCGTTCGGCAAACGCTTGCATGATAGATGCGGGCCCCATCGCACCACGAGCCCCCAACGAGGAGGTTCGATGGCCGTCACGCTGACTGATGTCGCATTGGCGGCAGGGGTATCGGCATCGACGGTGTCGCGGGCACTGAGCCGTCCGGAGCGGGTCGACACCGAGACCCGCGCCCGGATTTTCGAGCAGATCCAGCGGCTCGGCTACCAGCCGAATCTGGCCGCCCGCAGCCTGATCACCGGGCGTACCGGCAATCTGGCCGTCATCGTCCCGGACCTCGCGAATCCGTTCTTCCCCGATGTGGTGAAAGCGGTCCAGCTGCAGGCGCGGCAACGCGGTTACACGGTGCTGCTGATGGATTCGCAGGAGGATGCCGCGGCCGAGTTGGAGCTGGTCACCGGCGTCGCCCAGCAGGTCGACGGCATCGTGCTCTGCGGCCCACGGATGTCCGACGACGAGCTCGTGAAGGCGCGACAGCTGACGCCGATCATCCTGATCAACCGGGTCGCGCCGGGGATCCCCTCGGTGTCAGTCGACAACGCGGACGGTGCGCGACAAGCGGTGCGGCATCTGCGGGCACTACGCCATCGGCGGATCGGCTTCGTGGGTGCCCCGACGGCCAGTCGGTCACAGCAGCAACGGTTCGCGGGGACCCAGACCGCCGCGGACGAGTTCGGCGTCACCCTCATCGACCTCGGTAGTGTCGAGCCGTCCTTCGCGGGCGGTGCCGGGGCGGCGGACGCAGTGTTGCTCGCAGAGGTCTCCGCCGTCATGGCGTACAACGACGTGATCGCGATCGGCCTGATGCATCGGCTCGCCTCCTACGGGATCGCGATCCCGGACGAGATCAGCGTCATCGGCTTCGACGACATCGCACTCGCGGAGATGAGTCACCCACCGCTGACCACGGTGCGTTTCCCTCGCGAACTGGCCGGCACGACCGCGGTCGACGATCTACTCGACCTGATCAACGGTGGCGTGCCGTTCACCAGCGCCGGCGACCTCACCACCGACACCACCGACACCACCGACACCACCGACACCACCGACACCACCGACCAGACTCCGCCGAAACCGCTGACCGCACTGATCGGACCGCCGGACACGCCGCCCTCGCCACCGAGCTGATCATCCGGCGATCGACCACTCGCTTCCACTCCCACCAGGAGGAAAGAGATGTCACCAGCTGACACCCCCGAACTCGACGCCTTCGTGCCCGCCCTGAGCCAGACCGTCGCCCACAGATCCGCGCACTCACCCTCCGGCCACCCCGTGCAGGCCGAATCGATCTTGCAAGGAGCGCACTCATGACCTTCGGAGTCCTGCAACTGGGGGCGGACGACGACGTCGCGATCGCCCTGCAGCCGCTGTCCATCGGCACCGCTGCGGGTGGGACCGTCGTCGTCGGCGGCGACATCCCACGCGGCCACAAGGTCGCCCTGCGCGACCTGGCCGGCGGCAGCCTCGTCTACAAGTACGGGCACGTGATCGGGATGGCCAGCCGGCCGATTCGAGCCGGTGAGCACGTGCACTCCCACAACCTGACGATGCCGACGAACCCCACGGCCGTCGCCTCGGCCGGGGCCACCGGCGCCCACGCCAGTGTTCCCGCCAGTGTTCCCGCGGTCCCCGCCGATCTGCCCCGAACCTTTCAGGGCATCGTGCGCGACGACGGGCGCGTCGCCACCCGCAACTTCATCGGGGTGTTGACCAGCGTGAACTGCTCGGCGACGGTGGCGAAGCTGATCGTGCGCAAGACCGAGGACGAGATAGCCGAGATGTACCCCGACGGCGTCGACGGCGTCCTCGCCCTCACCCACACCAGCGGCTGCGGAATGGCGGACACCGGCCCGGGTTGGGAGATCCTGCGCCGCACGCTCACCGGGTACGCCAGGCACCCCAACATCGGCGGTCTGGTGGTTGTCGGCCTGGGTTGCGAGATCAACGCGATGCGCAGCCTTGTCGACGAGATGGGCCTGTCGCAGACCCTGCCGATGTCGTCCTTCACGATCCAGGACGTCGGCGGTACCGCAGCCGCGGTGTCCACCGGCATCGGCCGGGTCCGCGAGATGGCGGACACCCTGCGCGGCACCCGTCGCACCGAGGTCGGGGTGGAGAACCTCGTGCTGGGCATGCAGTGCGGCGGATCGGACGCGTGGTCGGCGCTCACCGCCAACCCGGCACTCGGCGTCGCCAGCGACTACCTGGTGTCCCTCGGCGCGACCAGCATGCTCGGTGAGACGCCGGAGATCTACGGCGCCGAGCAGATGCTCGCCGACCGTGCCGTCTCCGGCGCCGTACGCGACCGCCTGATGGAGCGCATCGCGTGGTGGGAGCAGTACACCACCGCACAGGGCACCACCCTGGACGGCAACCCCTCACCGGGGAACAAGGACGGCGGCATCACCACCATCCTGGAGAAATCACTCGGCTCGGTGGCCAAGGGCGGCCAGAGTCCGCTCGCCGAGATCGTCGACTACGCAGCGGTTCCCGCCGAACGCGGATTCGTCTTCATGGACACCCCCGGCTACGACCCGGTCTCTGCGACCGGAATGGTCGCCGGCGGGGCGAACATCATCTGCTTCACCACCGGCCGCGGGTCCGTCTTCGGCTCCAGGCCGGCGCCGACCGTGAAACTCGCGACCAACTCGGTGCTCGCCACCCGGATGACGGGCGACATCGACGTGGACTGCTCCGGCATCGTCGAGTCGGGTATCCCGATGCTCGAGATGGGCCGCCGGGTCTACGAGAAGCTGATCGCGGTCGCGTCCGGTGAACGCTCGAAGAGCGAAGAGCTGGGCGTGGGCGGCGAGGAGATGGTGCCGTGGCAGATCGGAGCCGTGCTGTGAACCGCCTGAATCTGGCCACCGCGAGGAAGCTGACCGCCGGTGGCGCCCTCACCCTGCCGGGCCTGTCGTCCGTCGACAGTTCCGTCGGGATGGTGCATCTGGGAATCGGTGCGTTCCACCGGGCACACCAGGCCGCCTACACCGAGGATGCGGCGTTGGCCACCGGCGACCTGAGCTGGGGGATCTGCGGTGTGACCCAACGGTCGGCGGCGGTGCGCGATCAGTTGGCGCCCCAGGACGGGCTGTACGGCATCGCGCAGAAGAGTCCGGCGGCACCGCTCGGCGTCCGGATCACCGGCATCGTCCGTGAGGTGCTGGACGGGCAGTCGGAGACCGCGGCACTATTGCGACGGTTGGCAGACCCGCGGGTCCGAGTCGTCACGTTGACCGTCACGGAGAAGGGCTACCGCCGCGGACCGGACGGCCGACTCGACCGCGCCGATCCCCTGGTGCGCGCGGACCTCGACGGTGGCGACAACCCGGCGAGCACCGTGGGTCGACTGGCCCGCGGGCTGCAGCGGCGGGCCACCGCCGACGCCGGGCCGCTCACCGTGCTGTGCTGCGACAACCTGCCGGACAACGGTCGGGTGCTCGCCGGTCTGATGGCGGACTTCTGCGGTGCACTGCCCACCGCCGAGGGTGACGCACTCGCCCAGTGGATCGCCGACCACGTCACCTTCCCGAGTTCGATGGTGGACCGGATCGTGCCCGCCACGACCGACGAGGACCGCCGCGCCGCCCGGGCCCTCACCGGGCTGACCGACGAGGGCCTGGTGGTGGCGGAACCGTTCCGCCAGTGGGTGATCGAGGACGACTTCGCCGCCGACCGACCGGCCTGGGAACTGGCGGGCGCCCAATTGACCGCGGACGTGACCCCGTACGAACTGATGAAGCTGCGATTGCTGAACGGGTCGCACTCCACGCTGGCCTATCTGGGCGCACTGCGGGGGTATCGGACCATCGCCGACGCGGTGACCGACCCGGCGCTGGCCCAGATCGCCGCCGAACTGATCCATTCCGACGTCATTCCGCAGCTCGCCCGGCCGGACGGGGTGAACCTGACCGACTACGGCAACGAGATCCTCACCCGGTACGCGAATCCCGCCCTCCGCCACACCACCGTGCAGATCGCCATGGACGGTTCGCAGAAGCTCCCGCAGCGATTGGTGTCGCCCGCCCTGGCCGCCCTACGCGCCGGAAAACAACCCCACGCCATCACGCTCGGCACTGCGGCCTGGATGAGTTTCGTCGCGCTGGGACGTGACATCGCGGGGCGCGAGCTGCCCCTCAGCGACCCGTTGGCCGACCGCTTGTGCCGGGTTCGCGGCGTGACCGATCCGCAGACCGTCGTCGACGATCTGCTCGCCATCGAGTCGATCTTCGGTATTGAGCTGCCCGCCCACGACGAATGGCGCGCTGAACTGACCGACGACGTCCGCGCCCTCCTCGCCGGGCGACTCCCCACCCCCGTGACGGTGAACTGAGATGCCGGCTCTCGACGATGTGCTCGGGCCTCCGCGTCAGCCTCGGATCACGCCCCGGATCCCGCCGGCTCGGCGGTGGCCGGGGTCCGCCCACTCTCCCGGAACAGCACCCACCCGGCCGGCCACGCCGGGGGTTGCGGCCGAAGGCGGCGCCGCCACCGACTCGCCAGCGCCGCGGTGAGCAGCGCCACCGCGGCAGCGGAGAGATCCAGCACTGCGTGCAGCTCGACCGAATTCGCGCGCGCCTGCACCCCGGTCGCAAATCGCCCGAGGACCAGCACGGTGACCACGAGCGCCCCGTTCACCACCCAGCAGGCCCACCACCAGCCCACCAGACGATCCGGCTGGGCCGTCGCGCCGACCCGTTCCGCAGCATCCATCGGCGGTTCCGCCGCATCGATCGGCGGTGAGCGGTCGACCCGGCCGTCGGTGGCCGCGGGCGGGGCGCCGACCCGGGGGAGGTCGCGAGTGCGCCACCGCATCGGGATGGGTGACGGCGTGATCGGCGTGGGTGATGGGTCCAGGCGCACCAGGGCGTCGAGTTCGGTCAGCACCACCCCGGCGCCGAACAGGTTCCAGATCGGCACCAGCAGCAGCGTGAGCTGGCGCGCTACCGTGCGAGGCGGCCGGACCGCGGCTCGCTGGGCGAGCGCACGCGTCAACTTCAGCACCAGCAGGATCGCGATCACCGCAGTGGCCAGGGCGAGCGCGTTTGCGGACCGTCCGGTGACGAGCACCGACGCGTCACTCCACCGGACCTCCCCGGCCGCCAACACCGTTGTCCGACCCCGCATCAGCAGCGAGTACCGCCAGATTTCGGCGGCGGCTGCCATCAGGCACAGCACACCGGTCGCCCTCGCGAACAAGATCAGCAGCGGCAGCTCGCCCTTGGGTATCGGGATCGGCCTCGGGCCGGGGATCTCGGCCGGCACCCAGGTGGTCGGCGGCAAACCCCACCGCGGAATGGCCACGTACCGGGGCGGCCCCGGGTACGGCGCCCGGACCTGTCGCCTCGAACTCAGGGGCGGCGCGTACGGAGCGTGCGCGACCCAACGCACCCGACCCATCGAAGGTTCTGCAACCGGAAGTTCTGCGAACGGAACCCCGCCCGACGGAACCTCGCCCATCAGAGGATTTGTGGCGGCTGGGCGGTCTCCGACACCAGCGGCCGGCCGAGCTGGTCCCACACCGTCATGCCGCCGATGACGTTCACCGCGTCCCAACCGTTGTCGTTGAGGTACGCGGTGACCCGAGCCGAGCGGCCACCGGTCCGGCACACGACGTAAATCGGGTCGCCGTCCGGGATCTCCTCGAGCCGTTCCACGAGTGCACTCATCGGGATGTGGACGGCGTCCGGGGCGTGCCCCGCGGCCCATTCGTCAGCCTCGCGCACGTCGAGCAATACGGCGTCCGCCGGCAACGTGCTCACGGGGACCTCGGGGAACGCCGGCGTCGTCATGATCGCCATCCTAGTAAACGGGTTCCCTCGCGGGCGGGTCCGCGAAACCCGCCCAAGCCGCACCTGGTCGGGACCCGCACCCACGGCTCCGCCCGGCGGCCGATCACATTTCGACCAGCCGGTCGAGCCGACAGATCATCCGGCCGGCCGGATGTTCTGGTTGATGTGGAAGGTGTTGTCGGGGTCGTACCGCTGCTTGACCCGGGTCAACCGCTCGTAGTTGCCGCGGTAGGCGTCTCGGACTCGGTCCTGGCCCTCGTCCATCAGGAAGTTGACGTACGCGCCGCCGGCCGAGGTCGGGTGCAGGTCGGTCCAATAGTCCTTGGTCCACTCGGTGATGACGGCTGCATTGGCCGGATCGGGGTCGACGCCGACGATCACACCCGCCCAGCCGCCGCCGCGATAGGCGAAAGCGGTGTCGTCCTCCTCGACGCGGCTCGCCGCACCGTCGATCGGGTACATGTGCATCGTCGAGTGGCCACTGGGCAGCAGTTCGCCGTAGCGGCGATGGACGTCGATCGCCTCGTCGGTGATGTCGTGGAAGAAGTCCGCCCGCCAGTACCACTGCAGCCCGGCCGGGTACAGCCCGTCGAACGCACTCTGCAAGGTGGTGAACGGCATGGCATGCAGGCCGACCAACAACGGATTGCCGAAAGTGGTGATCGGCTCGAGGATCTCGTCAGCCGGCTCGTGCGCTCCGGTGTAGCACCAGACGATCCCGCAAGCCTTGCGCCCCCACAGTTCCTCGGGGAACGGGGGTGCCGGGGGGATGGTCAGTAACGCGATCCAACCGTTGAGTTCCTCCGGGAGCGACGGCAGCAGTTCGCGGTACCACCGCATCACGTCTGCGGTGTCCGACAGGTCGTAGAAGATCGGACCGCCGATGATGCTGCCGTGGTCGCCGATCTCGTGGCACCGGAACGTGAAGGAGGTGACGACGCCGAAGTTGCCGCCGCCACCGCGCAACGCCCAGAACAGGTCGGGATGCGAGGTCTCGTCGGCCGTGACGAAACTCCCGTCCGCCAGTACGACGTCGGCGGCGAGCAGGTTGTCCACGGTGAGACCGAACCGGCGGGTCAGGTAGCCGATGCCGCCGCCCAGGGTCAGCCCACCGACGCCGGTGGACGACAGGAAACCGGACGGGGTCGCCATCCCGAACCCGACAGTCGCGTGGTCGACGTCGCCCCACGTACAGCCCGCGTCGACCCGGACCCGGTGCGACTCGGGGTCGACAGTGGTGCTGCGCAGCAGCGAGAGGTCGATCACCAGGGCGTCGTCCCAGACGGCGAGTCCGCCTGCGTTGTGGGCGCCGCTGCGAATGGCGATCGCCACCTCGTTGGCGCGGGCGAACCGCACGCAGGTCACCACGTCCATAACGTCTCGACAGCGCGCGACCGCCCGCGGTCGCCGATCGATCATGCCGTTGTAGACCGCACGTGCGGTGTCGTATGCCTCGTCCTCGGGCCGGATGAGATCGCCCCGCAGCGAAGCGGCGAGGTCGTCCAGAGTGCCGGCGGACTTCGCGGGTGTGGTGGTCGGCGAGGTGGTGGGCGAGGTGGTCGGCGAGGTGGTCGGCGAGGTGGTCGGCGAGGTGGTCGGCGAGGTGGTCGGCGAGGTGGTCATGGCGCGCCTCCTGAGTTCCGTGTCGTGCCCGGTCGGTACTGGACAGTCGTTCAGTACGGCGACGTTAGGCGGCGAACCGTTCGCGAAGCGTTCGGCCGCATCGTGTTCCGCGGTGCGACGGGTGTCAGCGGGCGGAACCCCGGGTGCGCAGGTCGCGTTCGCAGCGCCGCGCCAACGCCACGCTCCCCTGACTCTCGGCCAACTGCGCGGCGGCGCGGAGGCGCGCCTCGGCGTCGGCGGGGTCGTCGTGAACAGCGCGCAGCCGCATCACCTCCGGCAGCCACCAGAGGTCGTCGTGGGCCCGCGCGGTCACCGCCGCCGAATCGAGCAGGGCGCGAGCATCGGCGGGTTTCCCGTCGCCCGCCGCCAGCTCGGCGACCAGCGAGAGCCAGTACGGCATCCGCGCGAACGACCCGGCCGACTTCAGGTTCCCGACACCCCGCTGAGCCCGGTCGAACCCGGTCCCGTCGGTGTTCGCCCACCCCATCAGGATCAGGCCCCAGTCGCGGTAGTAGCCGAAGCCTCGACGTTCACAGAGGTCGTAGAGCTCCTCGGACATCGCGGCCACAGTCGCCCGGTCCCGACACATCTGACTGGTGATCCCGCCGTAGGCCAGCGCCGAGGCGAGGCTGTAAGGGTGGTCGATGGTCCGGGCGAGCCGGATCGAGTCGTCGCGGGTGCGCTTCGCCAAAGCGTCATTTCCGAGTAGCCAGTGCGCATGGGCCGACCAGGCCATCCCGTGCACGTCCGGGCGGGTGCCGACAGTGAGCGTCAACCTGGCGCTGGCCGTGCGGGCGGCCCGCTCCAAGTGCTCGACCGCCTCGGCGGGTCGGCCCAGGCTGACGGCAGACCCCCCCAGGGCGAAGTGCGCCGGTCCGCTCGCGTCGGAGTCGGCGTCCACCATCCCGAGTGCTCGCAGCGCCACCCGGTAGCCGTCTGTGGTGCGTCCCTGAACGAATCGCGAGGTCCACAGGCTCACCAGCGAGGTGAACAACGCGTTCCGATCATTCAGGTGCTCAGCGAGCGTGATCGACCGCTCCAGGGTCGACTGCAGATCGGTGGACGAGTAACCGTCGCGAGCGTTCAGCGGGGTGGCCAGCCCCTCGAGGAGGGTGAGTTCGAGCCGATCTCGGTGGGTGCCCGGCGACTGCGCCCGGACGATGGACAGCGCCCGCGTGTACAGGCCGATGGCTTCGGTGTGGGCGAACATCTCGGCCGCGTGTTGGGCGGCGATCCGATAGAAGCCGAGCGCGCGATCCGGACGTCCTCCTCGCTGGTACTGGTCTGCCAGCTGCGCTGCGAGTGCCGCTCCCCCGTGCGGATTCAGCAGTTCGATCGCCTGCGCGATGCGGCGATGCAACAGCCAGCGGTGCGGTGGACTGATCTGCGCGTACGCGTGTTCGCGGAGCAGGTCGTGGGAGAAGTCGTACCCGTCATCGAGGTCGCGGACGATCCGGCGACGCCACAGCTCGTCGACGCCTCGCGCCACGGCGTCGGGGCCCCAGTCACCGGCTTCGGTCAGCAGGTCGAGCGTGAAATTCATCCCGACTGCGGCAGCGAGCCTTGCCAAGTCCGCGGCTGCGTCGCTGAGTCGGCCGAACCGACTGCCGAGTACGTCTGCGAGGTCACCTCGCGGAACGCGAGCCTCACCCCGCCGCACCCGGGCTGCCCGCGCAGCCTCGATGATGTGCAGGGGGAAGCCACCGGTCGCCGCGTGCAGCAATTCGATGTCGGCGGTGGGCATCGGGGCGCCGGCGACCGCGGCGGCGAGCCGACCGGCCTCCACCACCTCGAGCGGGCCGAGCGTGAGCTCAGCTGTCGGCGCATTGGTGCGCATCCGGGTGACCCACTCGGAGAGCAGGCGGTTCTCCTGAAGCCGCTCGTCGCGCAGCGTGGCCGCGACCATCACAGGTGCCTGTGGTTCCAGGCCGATGAGCAGTTCGATGAACGACCTCGTCGCGTGATCGCACCACTGCAGGTTGTCCAGGACGAGAAGCATCGGCTTGCGCGTTGCCAGGAGTGCCCGGGCCAGACCTTCGAGGAACCGCTGCCCGTCCCACCGGTCTGCTGAGCCGCGATCTGCGGTGGTGCGATCGGAACCTGCGCCCGCCGATCCGGTGAGCCGCTCGACGTCGGTCGCCCACATCGGATCGAGTGTCCCCCGCGCGGTTGCGACGCCGGGGCTGCGCAGCCAGTCCGCGACCGGCGCCAGCGGCGACCGCTCAGTGGTGGCGAAGCTGCGGCTGGTCGCCACCACCGCACCCGCGGCGCGGGCCACCCGTCCGATCTCGGTCACCAGCCGGGTCTTGCCCACCCCGGCGCCGCCGCGGACCAGTACCAGCGTCGCCCGCCCGGCCGCCGTGACAGTCCACAGGCCGCGCAGCGCGTCCAACTCGCGGGACCGGCCGACGAGTGCCGGAACGGCCGCCCCCCGGGGTGCCGGCGCGGCCCGGCCGATTCCGATGTCCGATTCCGCCGCAGCAGTCGGTACGTGCTGCTCGACCCGCAGGTGACGCATCAGACTTCGAGTCGATTGATCGGGAGCGACCCCCAGTTCGGCCTCCAGGAGCGACGCGCATCGGTGATACGTACCGAGTGCGGCGGATCGATCGCCCGCACCCGCCTGCAGAGTCATCAAGGTGCGGTACCCGACCTCCTCGAGCGGTCGCATGGCGATCCGCCGGCGCGCGGCGTCGGTGGCGAAACCGGCGTCCAGGGTCTGGCTCTGGGTCTGGCACACCGTGTCGCACAGTTCGACGCACTGGCGTTCGAGATCCGCGCGGACCTCCATCGACCACTCGTCGCAGTTCCCCGGCAGGAATTCGCCGCGGTATTCGGCTAGGGCTTTCGCAGCGTGGGACAGCACCAGGGCGGCGTCACCGAGAACAGCGGCCGCCTGCGCCGCCCTACCCTCTTCGATGAAGGTGCCGACGTCGACGGTGGTGTCGCCGGCGTCCGTCCAGCACAGGTCTGACGGCGTCACCACCAGCGCGGGATCGGATCCCATCTCGTGCCGCAGCGCGTGCAGTTCACGGCGCAGGTTGGTCCGTGCCTGGGCATCGGTGGAATCGGGCCAGAATGCCCCTGCAAGCCTTTGACGACGCTGCGGTGAACCGGAGTGGACGACGAGGTACCCGATGAGCATGAATGTTCGCGCCGAACGGGTCTGCGACACACCGGCGTCGTCGACGATTGCCTGTTCGCCCAGCAGGCGGATCTGCACCGGTGCCGCCCCTCTCGCAACCCGCCGGCGGGCTGCACCGACACCCTTGCCGGACACGGCGGGTGTGGCGCGGCCGCCACCCGACTGGTCTGGACGGCCGGGTGATCCCGGTGGTGGAGACCGACCAGCCCGTCAATGGGCCGCGATGAATCGCGACAAACTGATCGCAGTGGCGTTCTGCGCTCTCGTCGAGCCTACTCGCGGCATTTCGGATGCGGCCGCCGGCGCCGAGCGCCGCCCCGCGCGCGGCCGACCGGAACGACTGGGGCGAGAATGGTCCGATGGCGCGCACTCTGAACAAGGACACCCAGCTGTGCATCTCGTTGGCGGCCCGGCCCAGCAATCTCGGCACCCGTTTTCACAACTTCCTGTATGAGGAGCTGGATCTCAACTTCGTCTACAAGGCCTTTGCACCGACAAATCTGGAGCAGGCGATCGCCGGCATTCGAGGTCTGCCGATCCGGGGGGCCGCGGTGTCGATGCCGTACAAGGAGGACTGCATCCAGTACCTCGACGAGTTGGACCCGTCCGCCGCAGTCATCTCATCGGTCAACACCATCGTCAACACCGACGGGCACCTGCACGGCTACAACACCGACTACCTGGCGATCGCGTCGCTGCTCGGCTCGCACCACGTGGACCCGGCTGACGACTTCGCGGTGCTCGGCAGCGGCGGGATGGCCAAGGCAGTGGTCGCCGCGCTGCACGACGCCGGCTTCAAGGCCGGCACCGTGATCGCCCGCAACGAGGCCACCGGTCGGGCCGTCGCCGACCAGTACGGGTACGGCTGGTCGCCCGAGCTGGGCCCGCTCCGCCCGTCGTTGTTGGTCAACGCCACCCCGGTGGGGATGGCGGGAGGGCAGGGCGAGGGCGAACTCGCAGCGCCGCTGGAAGTCATCGGACCGGCCACCACTGTCTTCGACGTGGTCGCGTTCCCGTCCGAAACGCCGCTGATTCAGGCCGCTCGGGCAGCCGACCGGCGGGTCATCACCGGAGCCGAGGTGATCGCGTTGCAGGCTGCCGAACAGTTCGAGTTCTACACCGGGGTCCGGCCCACCCCCGAACAGGTGCAGCGGGCCTCGGAGTTCTCCCGCCGGACGTGATCGATCGACCCGCCGCCGACGCAGACGCGCTGACGCAGCACATACCCGCCCCGCGCGCCGGGGATGTGCCCGCGCAGGCGCGCAACGCCGGCGTCGGGTTCGACACCGAATTCCTGCCGTTCCGGGTGGACACACCGACGGCGACCCCGGCGGTCGAAGCCGACCTCAACCGGCTCGCCGACGGCGAGACCGCTCTGCAGTACACGCACTTCGAGCTCACGATGAGCCGATCGCGGCGATTGGCCCGCTGGGTTGCGTGGAACATCGACGGTCGCACCCTGGCGGCCGACATCTCCCGGGAGGGCCAGCGGTTCCGCCCCGATCCGCGACTACCCGCGTCGGCGCAGGTGCTCGACGAGGTCTACATACGTAACCGGCTGGACCGCGGACACCTGGCGCGGCGAGCCGATCTGCTGTGGGGGAGCCGCGCCGAAGCGGAGCGTGCAAACGCCGACTCCTTCTTCTTCACCAACATCACTCCGCAGATGGACGACTTCAACCAGGCGGCTCTTCACGGCGTCTGGGGTCGCTTGGAGAACGCCCTGCTGGCCACGGTGGACCGGAACCGGGCGAGTGTGTTCGCCGGTCCGGTGCTCGGGGGGGCAGACCCGGCATATCGCGGAGTCCGGGTGCCCCGCGAGTTCTGGAAGGTGCTGATCTACCGGCGCGCCGGGCAACCGCGGGCCCGAATCTTCCTGGTCACCCAGAGTCCGGTGTTGGAGGCGCTCCCCGACCCGCTGACCGAGTTCCAGACGTACGCGATCAGCGCGGCGGACTTGACCGCACGCACCGGACTTCGCCTGTCCGACGACCTGACCAGCCGGGTGCGATATGAGCCCCAGCCGTCGGTGGACGCCCGCGAACGAGCGCCGATCACCTCCGTCGCAGCCATCGACTGGTAGCCGAAGCCGGTTCCGCCGCACGTCGAGGGGCCGCCCCATGCGAGCAAGCCCCGCGCACGCGACGGACCCCGGCATACGCGAACAAACCGTTCCCCCGCGACTGAAGCTTCATTCGCGGGAGAACGAATCGTTCGCGGGAGCGCGATGTACGCGCGGCCGGGCCCCGTTCTCGGCGTGCGTTCTCGGCGTGCGTGCGAGCTCACGCCTCCGCGGGCGAAGCCTCCTTGACCACCAACGCCAGCCCGCCGAAGGGCGGCAACTGAACCTGGAAGCTGCCCAGATCGTCGACCTCGCCGAGTTTCTCGCCGGTCGAGAGGTCCACCACCTCGCCGCGGGCGGGCAGGTGGGCGGAGATCACCGGGCCGCTCAGTTCCAGCTCGCTGAAGTTCAGCACGGTCACCTGGATCGCACCGATCGCGAGCCGGTTGACCATCACCAGCATGCTGCGCTGCGGCACGTCGGGGACGTCGACGAGGAAGCCGGTGGCGATGCCGTGGGTTTCCCGGACCCGCAGAATCTCGCTCAGTCGAGACGCGAACGAGGAGGGGTCGGCCAACTGGTCGGGCAGCGAACCATAGAGACTGACCGCCCGCGGCATCCCGGCAGCCGACGTCGTCGCGTCCGGGTTCCAGCCCATCAGGTCGTGGGCTCCGCGCTCGATCCAGCGGGTGTCACCAGAGCTGATCAGGGCCTTCACCTGCTTGCGATCCAGCGGCAACGTCCCGCACAGATCCCACCCGGACAGCGCGAACACGCCGGGCTGGAGCGCGTTGAACATCGCCAGCAGCAGGTGAGCCTGCCGCACCCGTTCGACGTCGTCCGGGGTGATGGTGTCGAGGTCGGTGATGCCCAGCGTCGCGGTGATGACGCTCGCCGACGTACAGGCGATGCCGTTGGTGGTGAAGGTCGAGTTGTACGGGCCGGCGTCGCCGGTGATCGCGTCGCGCAGGTTCTGCCGGACGGTCTCGGCGAGTTCACTCCCGTTGAGCGATTCGCCACCGAGGTCGTAGAGGTCGTCCTTGTGCGTGGTCACGAAGTGGACCAATTCGTACGTCAGCTCGTCGTGGTTCTGCATCGCGTGCACCAACGACGCCTGATCGATGCCGACCCGCATTCCCTCTTTCAGGGTGAGCCGCAGAAACTCGGTGTCGCCGGTGGCGAGGGCGTGCTGGTATCCCGGCCGGGAGACGAAGTCGTACGACAGGTCGGGGCCCACCTCGGAGGTGGCTTTGATGTCGTCCATCGTCAGGTTCAGCTCCTGGAAGGTGAACCCGCCGACCTTGCGCACCATCCCGCCGATCAGCTGATTCGCCGCCTCCGACAGCGGGTGTCCCTCCGACCAGGCCGGCGTCTCCTCGGCGCTCTTCTCGACGCCGAGGAACCCGTTGGCGTCGAGTCGCAGCCCGCCGGAACCGAGGTCGAGCAGGGAGTGCAGCGCATCGCCCATCACCAGCCGCATCCCGGCGAAAGTGGGGTCCAGCCAGTTGATCGACGGTTGACCGGCCTTGAAGTAGTGCAGGTAAACCCAGCGACGCAACTTGCCCGTGGTGTCGTGGACCGCCCGGGTCACGCTCCAGTTGGTCTCCTTGACTCCGGGCTCGTAGAAGATGACCCGCTGCAGCTGCCCGATGATGAACCCGGCGTCCTGAAGCGACTTCTCCGACTCCGCGTCCAGGTTGACCGAATCCTCGCCGTCGGGGACGTCCGGCAGCAGGTGCCAGTCCTCCTCGGGGATGTCGATCATGTGATAAATCCCGGGATAGTCCCGGTAGTTCATCTCGGCCAACCGGAAGTCCGCGCCCTTGCCGGTGTGGCCGGGCACGATGTCGTCGATGATGGTGCCGCCGTAGCTGGTAGCCGACTCGCACATCGCGCGGAAGTCGTCCTCGGTGCCGAACAGCGGGTCGATGGCCATGCTGATCCGGTCGAAGTGACCGTCGATGCTGGGGGTCGGCTCCCAACCGGTGATCCCGCCGGCCAGCTTGACCGGGCCGGTGTGCACCGCCTTGATGCCGATCTGCTGGAAGGCGGCCCACAGGTCCTCGGAACCCATCGCCGACAGGAAGGACTGATTCTTCTGGGTGATCAGCGACAGCGGGTACGCGGTGAACCACACCGAAGCGCGGTCGACGGCGGCGCGCGGGTTCGGGTGGGCGAACGGGTTACTCCACATGCTCGCCTGCCCGGCCAGCTGGCGAGCCAGCGTGGTGGCGTCGTCGAGCATCGACTGATTCACCAACCACTCGACATACGCCTTGTTTCTCCCCTCCGGCTCGAAGGGGGGCTTCAAATCGGCGGTGACGTCCTGCCGGCGACGCGCTCGGGGCCGTAGGGCGCGCGGGCGGGCCGGGTAGAACTGCTCGTCGAAGTTGATCTCGACCGTCGCCGCCTCCGGTGGTGCGTCCGAGTCGGAGCCGTTGGTCGCAGGCGACGGGGCTCCACCGCCCGTGGCTCCGTTACCGGGAGCGCTGTCGAGCTTCGGATTCGCGGTGACAGTCACGGCGATGATCCCTTCGTCGTCGGTCGGGCACGTGTGTGCAGGGAGAGATGTCGGCCGGCTGCGCGATCGGTGTTCGGCTGTGAACGGTGAACAGTGCAGCAGCGGACGCTCTGGTCGAACGTCCATGGTGCACACGGCGCGCGCACCTGTCCCATCGTGTCACCCTGAGCCGGGTGGCACGCGGCCGAAGGGCTGCGCCGCCAAACAAGAGTCGGTCCGGCCACCGATCCGCGCCACCCGGACGCCGCCGGCCGCAGTGTGCATCGGCTTCTCCAGTAGCCCGCGGATGGCGGTTTTAAACACGGCTGGGCGGCGCGCCGTGGCAACCATTGCCTCGGCGGGACCGGATGGGGTGGAATGCGTCGGTGAACGTCACTGTCGCCGACACCGCAACGAATTTCCAGACGCCCGGCCCCGATTCGGCGGTGGAACCGTACCTGGAGCGATTGGTCGCGACGGCCAGGGAGATCCTGGGCGGCAATATGATCGGCGCCTATGCCGGTGGGTCGCTGGCCCTGGGCGCTTATCAACACGGTCGCAGCGATCTCGACGTCGCACTGGTGACCGCCGAACCGCTCTCCTACGACACCAAGGCGGCTGTGGTCGAGGCTCTTCGTCACGAGGCGGTGCCGTGCCCGGCGCGCGGACTGGAGTTGGTCGTCTATTGGCGGGCTGTGGCCGGTTCCGGAACAGCCGAGCCGGGGTTCGAAGTCGAGTTGAACACCGGTCCCGCGATGAGGCACCGCGCGACCTTCGGCGGCACTGAACGACCCGTGCAGGACGGCCGATTCTGGTACGCGATCGACCGCAGCATCCTGCGCGAACACGGCCGCTCACTGGCGGGCCCCCCGGCCCACGACGTGTTCGGCGAGGTCGCTCGCAGCGACCTGCGGAAACTGCTGATGGATTCGCTTCAGTGGTACCTGGACGAGACGTCTCGGCAGGAGTCGCCGTCGCTCGACACCGCGGAGGCGGTGCTCGGCGCCTGTCGGGCGTTGGTGCGGATGCGTTCGGGTTACTGGATGGCCAAGGTGGCCGCCGCGAACCGACTCGTCGACGAGGGGATGGCACCGGATCTGCTTCGGCAGGCGATCGCGGCTCGCACCGGCGGCACCCCGCCGGACCTGGCTGCGGCTCGCCACTTCGAGCGGCTGGTGCTCGACGAACTGGCCGCCGCGCCCGGTTGAGCTTTCTCGCCGCCCGGAAGCGGCGGTGTCACAACCGGCGACCGGCGCGAGCGATTAGCATCGAATGGTGGAGCTCGCCCTCGGCATCGTGATCGGAGTAGTCACTGCGGTGGCTTTCGCGGTCGTCGCGGTCCTCATCCTGGGCGGCCGGCGAGCGGGCGGCATCAAGGCGGCACTGCACGCCGATCCCACGGATTTCACCTTCGACGCCGAGCTGATGAAGCAGGTCCAGGCGTTGACTGTGGGCGGCGACAAGGCCGCGGCGATCACGCTGTTGCGCGATCAGACGCCTGATCTTCCGCTGCCCACCGCCACCCTGATCGTCGATCGGCTTGAACTCGCCGCGCGCCGACGCGCCACCGACGGGCGGACAGCGGCCGCGCCGCCGCCCCCGTCCGCTCGCTCGGCGGGACCGGCACCGTTCGACATCGCACCGGTTGAGCACGTGGACTTCGCCCCCGAACCCGCGCCGGCGTCGCAGGCAGGCGGGCCCAGCGCGTCGCCGGTACCGCTGGAGCTGGAGCTGGAAGCCCGCGGTTTGAAGGCTGCCGGCCGGTCGGCTGCCGCGGTTGAACTCGTCCACGAAGGCGCCGGCCTGGAGTGGCCCGCCGCAGCCGAGTACGTCGCGGCTCTGTAGTGGTCGGCGCCGACAGCGCCGCCCGAGCCTCCAGTGCCTTCAGCGCCCCCAGCGCGCCCAGTGCGCCCGAGGCGCCCGGTGCGCCCAGCGCTCACGGCACGGCCGGCGTCGTCGGGGCCGGGCGGTTCGCCCCGAGCCCGTCGGGCGCCCTGCACCTGGGAAACCTTCGCACCGCGCTCATCGCCTGGCTCTTCGCACGTAGCAGCGGGCGCCGGTTTCTGATCCGGCTGGAGGACTTGGACCGGGTCGCACCGGGAGCCGCCGATCGGCAGTTGGCGGACCTGGCGGCACTCGGCATCGACCACGACGGGGTCGTGGTGCGCCAGAGTGAGCGCGGCGAACGGTACGACGCCGCGGTCGACGCCCTGGTGGCGACGGGCATGACCTACGAGTGCTTCTGCACCCGGCGCGAGATCCGCGAGGCGGTCGCGGCGCCGCACGCCGGCGAGTTGGAGGCCGCTGGACGGTACCCGGGCACCTGTCGCCACTTGAGTTCGTCCCGGGTCGCGGCGCGGCGCCGCACCGGCAGGCCGCCCGCATTGCGGCTCCGTACCGAGGTGGCGGAATGGACGATCGTCGATCAACTGCACGGCCGATTCACCGGCCCGGTCGACGACGTGGTGCTCCGCCGGAACGACGGGCTGGCGGCCTACAACCTGGCGGTCGTCGTCGACGACGCGGCACAGGGCGTCGACCAGGTCGTTCGAGGCGAGGATCTGCTGCCGGTCACGCCCGCTCAGGCCTACCTCGGCTCGCTGCTCGGCCTGCCAGGGCCCGAATACGCGCATGTCCCGCTCGCGCTCAACACCGCGGGCGCCCGGTTGGCCAAACGCGACGGCGCAGTCACCCTGGGCGACCTGGACGACCTCGGCTGGACCTCCGCCGAGGTGCTGGCTCTGCTGGCTCGTTCGCTGGGAATCGGCGCGGCCCCGACTGCCGCGCGGCAACTGCTGCCGGATTTCGAGCCGACTCGGCTTCCGCGCCGACCGTGGGTGGTGGACCCGGCGGCGATCTCCCGCTGACCAGACCCGCACCGGTCAACGAGGTGGCGGCTCATCGACCCGGCGGGTGCCCGCGGTCGTGCTCCGGTAGCCCGGTGCGGAATCCGATGCTGATCCGGATCGGTTGGGTGAACCACATCCGACCGTCGGCACCGCGCCGCCGCTCGAGGATCAACGCCGCCCGGCGCTGCAACTCGTCGTGATTCGCCGCCGGAACCTGATTCCACATCCCGCGTTGCCCGGTGGACATCGACCAGGAGTACCAGTGGTCGGCGTTGTCGAAGGCGAACCGGTGTTCCCACCGAGTCGTTTCGACGTCGACGAACCCGGCGTCGGTCAGCAGGCCGGCGACGCCCTCGTCCGATGCGAACGCCCCTCGGGTGCCCGTCGTCCGGGCGTCGACGAAGTCGCCCGACAGATACGGCGCGAACAGGGTGTCGATCTCGCGCAACTCGGGGTCACGCTCGCCGAAGGTGCTCAGCCCTATTCGGCCGGACGGCACCAGCAACTGGTACCAGGAGCGGAGCGCCGCGGCCGGATCGGGCAGAAAGAACAACACCAGCGACGAGCTGATCACGCTGAAGGACATCGGCGCGAAGTCGGGCCTGGACGCATCCATCCGGAACAACTCGACATTGTGCAGACCGCGCAGGCTCACCGTCTGCGCCGCCTTGTCCAGCATCCCCTGCGAGATGTCGATGCCGGTCACTCGGCCACCGGGACCGACGGCCGTCGACAAGCGGGGCAACGCCACCCCCTTCCCGCAGCCCGCGTCGAGCACATGCTCGCCGCTGTGCGGGTCCAGTTCATCGACCAGCCGTTCCGCGATCGGCGTGAACCAGGGCACACCCACAGCTTCGTACAGAGGGGCCACCTGGTCGAAGACTGCTGCGATGCGACCGAGGTGCGGGCTCGACGTTGTCACCACCCCATGGTGGCACCGGCGGCCGATCGACGCCCGCCGACGTCACCGTGCGTTCGATCCGCACACGATCCGCACACGATCCGCATCCGGATTCGTCCGCCGAATGCCGATTTCCGCGCTCAGTGGGCGGCCACCCCGAGTCCAGCGTTGCCGGACCCGGCGTCGATCGAGCAGCTGACACCGGTGCCGTGCATGTTGCAGTAGCCGTGCGGGTTCGCGTCGAGGTACTGCTGGTGATAATCCTCGGCATAGTAGAACTGCCCGGTCGGTGCTATCTCGGTGCTGATCTCGCCGTAGCCCGCCTCGGTGAGCCGGGACTGGTAGGCGTCGCGGGACGCCTCCGCCTTGCTGAGCTGTTCAGGGCTGGTCGAGTAGATCGCCGACCGGTACTGAGTGCCGCGATCGTTGTGCTGGCGCATCCCCTGGGTCGGATCGTGGTTCTCCCAGAACGCTTCGAGCAGCGCTTCGTACCCGACGACCTTCGGGTCGAACACCACGAGCACCACCTCGGTGTGACCCGTGCGGCCCGAACAGACCTCCTCGTACGTCGGATTCGGGGTGATCCCACCGGCATAGCCCGCCGCTGTGGTGTGGACGCCTTTGATCCGCCAGAACAGCCGCTCGATGCCCCAGAAACAGCCCATGCCGAAGATCGCCGTGTCGAAACCCGCCGGCCAGGGCCCGACCAGCGGCGTGCCGAGGACCGCATGGGTCGGGCGCACCTGCTGCTGCGTGTCCCGTCCACGCAACGCGTTCTCAGCGGTGGGGAGGGTGCTCTTGGTGCCGGTGTTGAAAAGATCGTCGAAGAAGCCCATGCGATCCACTGTACGAGCGGGTCCACGGCTGCCATCCGGACGAGTGATCGGCACCGTGCCGCGAATGCGCTGATCGGGTACACCACACCCGGGGAGCCGACCCGCCGTTCTCTCGTTCGGCAAACCATCGCCGTCTCCGCCCCGAAGTACCTGCAGACTGCAGCACCCACACCGGCTGAATCGGCATGCCACACCGCAGGGCCGAGGCCGAACACCCGGTCCGCTGTCGGTACCTGCTGTGCGTTGCGAAACGATGTGAACTTCATGAAAGGACATCCCTGATGGGTCTGCTCTCGCCAGGTCGTACCCGCGCCACGCCCCGCCCCTCCGAGGGTGTGTGGCCGGGACTGTTCGAGGCCCCCACCGGCCCGGTGCACGCCTCGATCGCCAAAGCGATCTCCAAGGCCGCATTCGGTCGGCTCCCGATCACGATGCGATTCCCCGACGGGACGGTCTGGGGTTTGGGCGGTCCCGAGGTGCAGGTGGTCCGACCGGACGACTTCTTCCGGCGGGTCGGCCGCGACGGGCTGATCGGTTTCGGCGAGGCCTGGATGGTGGGTGACATCACCACCGGTGGGTGGCACGCAACCGCCGGTGCCGGCCGGCGCGCTTCCACGAACGGTGGACCCGTCAGCTCCGGGCTCGTCGACTCCGGGCTCGTCGACTCCGGGCTCGTCAATACGGCCACGGACGAACTGGCCGCCGCCCTGACCGTGATGGCCGGTCGGATGAGTTCACTCGTTCCGCAGCCGCTGCAGCGCCTTCGGGCCGCCTGGCATCTGGTGAAGCCGGACAACGAGGAGAACACCCTCGGCGGGTCGGCGGAGAACATCCATCGCCACTACGACCTGTCGAACGAGCTGTTCGCCCTGTTCCTCGACGAGACGTTGACCTACTCGTCCGCCTGGTACACCTCCAGCGAACCGGAGGACCTGGAAGTAGCCCAGCTGCGCAAGATCGACGGCATTCTGGACCTGGCGAATGTCCGGCCGGGCATGCACATCCTGGAGATCGGGTCCGGATGGGGCGCACTGGCAATTCGCGCCGCCCGCGAACGCGACGTGCGCGTCACCACCCTGACGCTGTCCACGGCGCAGCAGGCGTTGGCCGAGAAGCGCATCGCCGAGGCGGGTCTCATCGATCGGATCGACGTCCGGTTGGAGGACTACCGCAGCCACCAGGGTCAGTACGACGCCGTGGTGAGTGTCGAGATGATCGAGGCCGTCGGCGAGAAGTACTGGCCGCAGTACTTCTCCTGCATCGACAGCCTGTTGGCGCCGGGCGGCAAGGCGGCGTTGCAGGCCATCACCATCGAACACGACCGACTGCAGGCCACCCGGAACAGCTACAGCTGGATCCACAAGTACGTCTTCCCGGGCGGCCAACTGCCGAGCCTGCGCGCGATCGACTCGGCCCTCAGTGGCACCACGCTACGAGTCACCGAGTCCCGTCGGATCGGTCTGTCGTACGCCCGCACCCTCGAGGAGTGGCGGCATCGCTTCAACGATCGTCTCGAAGATGTCGCCGAGCTCGGCTTCGACGAGACCTTCGTCCGGATGTGGAACTTCTACCTCGCTTACACCCAGGCCGGATTCGCCTCCACGTACATCGACGACTTCCAGTTGGCGCTCAGCCGGGACTGAGCCCGCGCCCGATACGGTCGAGCCATGACCGACACCCCCGCATACCGTCGCCTGGGTACCTCCGGACTCGCGGTGTCCGGGACCGGGTTGGGCTGCAACAACCTGGGCCGACCCGGCACGGCCACCGAGACCCCGGACGGCGCCCGCGCGCTCATCGGGGCCGCACTCGAAGCCGGGGTGACGCTGTTCGACGTCGCCGACATCTACGGGACCCCCCACGGCCGCAGCGAGGAGTTGCTCGGCCAGGCCCTCGGAACGCACCGCGCCGAGGTGGTGGTCGCCACCAAATTCGGGATGGACATGGGCGGGGTCAACGGGCCCGACTTCGACGCTCGCGCGTCCCGCCGGTACATCCGGACTGCGGTCGAGGCCTCGCTACGCCGGTTGAACACCGACTGGATCGATCTGTACCAACTGCACCAGCCGGATCCCGCCACCCCGCTGGAGGAGACCCTCGCCGCGCTGCACGAGCTGGTGCTGGAAGGCAAGGTCCGGTACCTCGGCCACTCCAACTTCGCCGGCTGGCAACTCGCCGACGCCGCCTGGATCGCCCAAACCAGGGGGTTCACCCCGTTCATCTCGGCGCAGAACGAGTATTCGATGTTGAGCCGCGGCGTCGAGGCTGAACTGTTGCCCGCCGCAGCCGCGCACGGCGTCGGCGTACTGCCGTTCTACCCGTTGGCGAACGGGCTGTTGACGGGCAAGTACACCCGCGACCACGCCCCGGCGAACTCGCGCCTGACGGACCTGAAACCGGGGTTGCTCCAGACTGCGCCGTGGGATGTGTTGGAGGGGCTGGCCGCGTTCGCCGCCGACCACGACATCAGCATGATCGAGTTGACCTTCGGGTGGATGCTCGCGCAGCCTCAGGTCGCGTCGGTGATCGCCGGCGCCACCCGACCCGAGCAGGTGCGGGCCAACGCGCAGGCCGCTGACGCCTGGCAGCCGACTGCCCAGCAGGTGACCGAGGTGAACCGGATCCTCGCGGGGACGAGGCCTGACCGGGACCAGCCATAGCGACGCGTGTCCCGGACCCGGGCTGCTCATGTCCGCTCAGCGAGCACAATCAGCCCGGATTGATGGCGAGCCGCCACCGACACCGCGCCCGGTGCGCGCGTCTAGGCTGAGCGGGTGGTCGCAGCCGAAACCCCGTCTCAGTCGTCAGGCCTCACTGATCTGGAACTCGCCGCCGAGCTGGTCCGCTCAGCGGGAGCGCTCGCCCTGGGGATGCTCCGGGCAGGACTCACCGTCGACCAGAAGACGCACATCTCCGACGTCGTCTCCGATGCCGACAAGGCTGCGGAAGAGCTGATCGTCGATCGGCTGGCCGAGCTTCGGCCGGACGACGGGGTGCTCGGTGAGGAGGGGTCTTCCCGGCCCGGCCGGCGGACGTGGGTGATCGACCCGGTGGACGGCACCTACAACTTCGTGTCCGGCCTGCCCGCCTGGTGCTCGGCGATTGCGTTGACCGACGGCGACGAGCTCCTCCTGGGTGCGGTGTATCAGGCGACCACCGACGAATTGTGGCTCGGCGGGCCCGGCATTCCGACCACGCTGAACGGTGCGCCGCTGTCCGCGCTGGAGGATCGAGAACTGGCCTCCATCTCCATCTCCACGTACCTGCACCCCGCCCGGTTGAGCCGGGCGGCGCTGATCGGCCCGTTGCTCCGGGGCATCTCCGGAGCCGCCGCGTTGCGGGTGATCGGGTCCGGATCGGTCGAACTCGCCGCGATCTCCGCCGGCCGACTGGGGGTGTGGCTGCACGCCGACACGCTGCCCTGGGATTGGCTGCCCGGGGCCGCGCTGGTGCAGGGCGTCGGCGGGGTCACTCAGGTCTTCGAGCTGGACGGGGTGCGCTGGCACCTCGCCGGGCCCGCCACTGCGGTCGCCCAGATTCGGCAGACGCTGCACGGCGCGGAGTGAACGCGGGTCGGGCCACTCACGCGGACTGATGCGGATAGGTCGACCGAGTGGCCGCCGCAAACGTCTCCTTGATCGACCGGGTTGACGTCCACCGCAGCAGGTTCTGCATCGAGCCCGCCTTGTCGTTGGTGCCGGACGCTCGGCCGCCGCCGAACGGTTGCTGCCCGACGACCGCGCCGGTCGGCTTGTCATTGAGGTAGAAGTTGCCCGCGGCGAACCGGAGTCGGTGCCCGGCCCGAGCCAACGCGGCTCGATCGGTGCCGATCACGGAGCCGGTCAACGCATACCGCGATCCGCGATCGATCAGCGTCAGGACTTCGTCGAACCCGTCGTCGGGATAGACGAACACGCTGACGATCGGCCCGAAGTACTCCGTGGAGAAGATCTCGTCGGTCGGGTCCTCGCCGAGCAGAATCGTCGGTCGGACGAAGTAACCGATCGACTTGTCGTAGCGACCGCCGGCGAGGACGGTGATGCCGGCGGTGGCGGCCGCCCGATCAATCGCGGCGGCATGCTTGCCGAAGGCCCGTTCATCGATCACCGGGCCGGTGAAATTCCGCAGGTCGGTGATGTCGCCGACGGCCAGCGCCTCGGTCTCGGCGACCAGGTCGTCCTGCACCCGCGCCCAGACCGACCGCGGGACGAAGACCCGCGACGACGCCGAACACTTCTGCCCGGAGTACTCGAACGAACCCCGGACGATCGCCGTTCGCAACAGATCGGGATCGGCGCTGGGGTGCGCCAGGATGAAGTCCTTGCCGCCGGTCTCCCCGACGAGCCGCGGGTAGGCCGCATAACCGGCGATGTTCTCGCCCACCCGGTGCCACAGCTGCTGAAAGGTCTTGGTGGAGCCGGTGAAATGGATCCCGGCCAGCCGCGGATCCGCCAACGCCAGGTCGGAGACGGCCAGCCCGTCGCCCGGCAGCAGATTGATCACCCCGTCCGGCAGCCCCGCCACCTGCAGCAGCTCCATGGTCAGGGACGCCGCGAGTTGCTGCGTCGGGGACGGCTTCCATACGACGACGTTGCCCATCAACGCGGGCGCGGTCGGGAGATTGCCGGCGATCGCGGTGAAATTGAACGGGGTGATCGCGTAGACGAACCCTTCGAGCGGTCGGTGGTCCATCCGGTTCCAGATGCCGGGGCTGTCGGTCACCGGCTGGTCGGCGAGGATCTGCCGGGCGAAATGCACATTGAAGCGCCAGAAGTCGGCCAGTTCGCAGGCCGCGTCGATCTCCGCCTGGTAGACCGTCTTGCCCTGGCCGAGCATGGTGGCGGCGTTCATCCGGGCCCGCCACGTGCCGGACAGCAACTCGGCCGCCCGCAGGAACACCGCCGCCCGGTCGTCGAAGGTCAGCTCGCGCCAGGCCGGCGCCCCCGCCGCCGCCGCCTCGATCGCCGCTGCGGTGTCGGCGGCGTTCGCCTGCGCCGACACGCCGAGCACCCGGCGGTGGTCGTGCGGGGCGACCACCTGGAACGGGTTGCCGCGGCCCATCCGCGCTCGACCGCCGATCACCGCCGGGAGGTCGCGGGGTTCGGCGAACTCGGCCAGCGCGGCCTGAGCTCCGCTCGCTCCGGGCTCCCCGGTGCGTAGTCGCGCACCCGTTCGTTGACCGGTGACGGCGGGGTGGTGATGGCGTCCACGGTGCCTCCTCGATCGGGCCGCCATGGGGCGGCGGTTATTCGAGTGTGCGCGCCCGCTGGTGCTGCCCGCGTGGGGGGCCGCGTCAGTCGCGGCTCACCAACGAGCGGAGGAAGAAGAGCAGGTTTGCCGGCCGCTCGGCCAGCCGCCGACTGAAGTAGGCGTACCAGTCGACGCCGTACGGAACGTAGACCCGCACCGAGGCACCCGTGTCGGCGAGTCGCCGCTGCTCGTCGGGCCGGATCCCGAACAGCATCTGATACTCGAAATCCGCCGGGCCCCGGCGGTTCTCGTCAGCCAACCGGCCGGCGATCTCGATCAATCGCGGATCGTGGGTCCCGACCATCGGGTACCCGTCACCCGCCATCAACTGCTTCAGGGCGCGGACGTACGCCAGGTCGACGTCCGCCGGGTCCTGGAACGCCACCTGCGGTGGTGCGCTGTAGGCGCCCTTGACCAGTCGGACGCGAGTCCCCGCGCCGACCAGCTGGGCGAGGTCGCCGGAGGTCCGGTGGAGCATCGCCTGCAGCACGACGCCCACGTCGGGCTGGTCGGTCCGCAATTCGGCGGCGGCGCGCAGGGTGAAGTCGACGGTGCCGTGCTCCTCCATGTCGACGGTGACCCGACCACCCACGGCGTAGGCGGCCCGGACGATGGTGCGAGCGTTCGCCACGGCGAGCGTTTCGCCGTCCGGAAGCGCGGAGCCCAAGGCCGACAGCTTGATCGACACTTCAACGCCGGCGGCGAGGCCCTCCGCGTCGAGCGCCCGCAGCACGTCGAGGTAGTCGGCGGTGGCGGCATCAGCCCCCGCCACGTCGGTGACGCCCTCCCCGAGGTGGTCCAGGCTGGTCAACAGGCCGCTACCGCTCAGCGCGGCGACCGCGGCGACCGCGTCGGCGACGCTGGTCCCGGCGATGAACCTGTCGACGACGTCCCGAGTCACCGGCGCCCTGGTCAGCGCCTCGCGGACGGCAGGCGAGCCCGCAGCCGCAAGAATCGGTCTGCGCAGCAGATACAAGGCCGCCTCCAGGGACTCGGCGATCGGTTCGGTGCTGTCATCCAGCATGGTAGGTCCGTGTCGCCTCCCCCCGGTGCCGTCGAGGGATCGCCGCCGGGGAGGTGTCAGACCTGCTGGGGGTCCCTCGGGACGAGTGCCGGCCGACGGGCCCCCGCCGCGGGGGATTGCGGCGAACAGCAGCACCAGCACTGGGGGCTCGGGGAGGAGTGTCGGACGCCTGCAGTTCGGGAAAATGAAGCTCAGCACGATTCGGGACCGTGGGCAGGCGGGCAGCCTCTGCACACGGAGGATTCTTAACGCGCCAACCTGATGATTCCCCGCCTCATAGAAAGGGCGCACCCACCATGGACGATCGCGGCCGCGCAGCGCCGACGGTCAACTCCACGGCAGTGCCGACAGCCCGCTCCACGGCAGTGCCGACAGACAGCTCCACGGCAGTGCCGACAGCCCGCTCCACGGCAGTGCCGACAGCCCGCTCCACGGCGGCGCCGTCGGTCATTCCCGCAGCGCCGTCGGCCGCACCCGAGGACGCGTCCATCACGGCCGCGCGGCACTCGCTCAGCCGACTGCGCGAGAAGTCGGCAGCAGAGTGCGCGTCGGCTGAGGCCGCGCTGGTGGAGATCCGCCGACTTCGGGCCGATCGGACCGATGACGACGAGCACGACCCGGAGGGCTCGCCCCTGTCGTCCGAGTGGGCGCGCTTGGACGGCCTTCGCCGCAGCGCCCAGCAGCGCACCGCCGACGTGGAGGCGGCGCTGCAGAACCTGGCCGGCGGGCATTACGGCACATGCCTGCGCTGCGGTGAGCCGATCGCGCCCGGCCGGCTCGAGGCGCTGCCCACCGCCACCCGCTGCGTGCGGTGTGCCGGCCGGCGCTGAACCCGACGCTCGAACGTGGTGACGACGGGTCGGCCGCCGCAGTTACCGTGAGATCCGAGCCCGGCCCTGTCGGGACCCGAGCGAGCGGGACCTCAACGACCCCCAACGAGACAGTGGAGTGGAAACGATGCGGATACCCGCCGAGGTGTGGTCCAGTGCGGGTTTGCTCGGCGGTTACCTCGTCGCGCGGAAGACGAAGCGCGAGTTCGGGGGTGTCGTGTTAGCCGTCGGCGGAGCAGCCGCTGGTAATGAGTGGCGGCGCAGCGTGGGCGGACCCGCGGCTGCCGCGCTGGGTGTGCTCTACACAGCGGGTTTCGGTGCGAGCCACCCGTTGGCGAAAAAGGTGGGAGCCTGGCCGTCCGTTCTCATCGTCACCGGCGCCGTGACCGGCGCGTCCCTGCTGGCCCGCCGAATCACCCGATAGTGACGGATGCGCGAATCGCCCGGGTCCGGGTGAAGCTCGACGACGGGTGGTGTCGGTGTGGTATCGGGGAGGATTCAGCTCATATGTGATCTCCATGCCCCACGATCAGCGCGCGACCGGATGGGTATGGCGACATCGTCGTGATGTCGTGATCAGGGGCTGATCGCCCTGTTCGGTGCGCCCGGAATATGCGGCCTAACACATTCTTAACCGAAGAATGCAGCGCCGGACACATACCGTCGAACAATTCAGCTCATGCCGGAATCGCAGTTCGCGGGGCCCACGCCCGGGCCGACCATCGTCGCATTGCTGTCCGCTTATCGCGCCGGCTCGATCACTCCCGCGGAAGTCGTCGAGACCGTCCTTCTCAGAGTTGCCGAACGCGGCGACGACGGTGTCTGGATCACCGTCGCGGAACGGGAACAACTGCTGGCTCGCGCTGCCGAGCTCACCGATTCATGTTCCCCCGAACTCCCGCTGTACGGGATTCCGTTCGGCGTCAAGGACAGCATCGACGTCACGGGATGGCCCACCACGCTGGCCTGCCCGAGCTACGCCTACACCGCGACCACGACTGCGCCGGTGGTGCAGGCCATCCTCGACGCCGGCGGGATCCTGATCGGCAAGACCAATCTCGACCAATTCGCGACCGGGCTGAACGGCACCCGCACCCCGTACCCGGTGCCGCGCAGCGTGTACGGCGCCGATCTCATCTCCGGTGGCTCCAGTTCCGGCTCGGTGCTCGCGGTGGCCCTCGGCGAGGTGCCGTTCTGCGTCGCCACGGACACGGCCGGCTCGGGCCGGGTGCCGCCCGCGCTCAACGGAGTGCCCGGCTTCAAACCGTCGCGCGGACTGATCAGCACCGTCGGGCTGGTACCCGCCTGCCGATCGCTCGACTGCGTCAGCCTGATCGCCTCCGACATCCATGACATGAGAACAGTTTTCGACATCGTGGCCGGAATGGACGCGCGAGATGCCTGGAGCCGCCCGCGCCGTGTGGTGGCCGACCCCCTCGCCGGGGTGGTGATCGGTCTCCCCGACCCCGCCGAGCTGGCCTTCTTCGGCGACGCCCCCATGTCGGCAGGGCATCTCGCCGCCCGCGACCGACTGGCCGAGGCCTTCGAGACCTTCGGCGTCCCGCCGCTGGCACCCTTCACCGCCGCCGGCGAACTGCTGTATCAGGGGCCCTGGGTGGCCGAGCGCCTACTGGAGTTCGGCGAGTTCCTGGAGACCGATCCGACGGACCTGGTACCCGTCGTCGCGGACATCATTCGCAGCGGCGCCGAATACGACGCGCTCGACGTGTTCCGCGCCCAGTATCGGCTGGCCGAGTTGAAGGCCGAGGTCACCCTGCTCTTCGAATCGATGGACGTGCTGATCCTGCCCACCATCGGCACCACGTTCACCGTCGACGAGGTGCTGAGCGACCCGATCGCAACCAACACCAAGCTGGGGCACTACACCCATTTCGGCAATCTGCTCGATCTGTGCGCGGCCGCCGTTCCGGCCGGCATCACCGGCGACGGTCGACCGGTGAGTCTCATGGTGCTCGGACCGGCCCTCTCCGACGATGTGGTGTTGGCGGTCGCGGCCCGGATCGAATCCCTCTTCCCCGGTGCTGATCGCCCGGTCGTCATCGACTGGTTGGCGCAGCCTGCCGCGGTCGGGGTCGCCGCCGGCTGACAGACCGGCGATTCCCGATCCAGAACTCTTCTCGCTTCTTCGTACGGGCCCACCCCTCTCCCCGATCCTGAAGGAACGCCGATGCCGGATCCGATACCCGCCCAGACCTTCGAGCCGCTGCCGGACGAGTTCTTCGTTCCCGCCGTACCCAACCCGTTTCGGTTGCCCCCGGGCCGGACAGCCCTCGTCGTGATCGACATGCAACGGGACTTCCTGCTGCCCGGCGGCTTCGGCGAAACGCTGGGGAACGATGTCTCGCAACTCGCGAAGGTCGTTCCCCCGCTGCAGCGGGTGCTCGCCGCGGCCCGCGCGACGGGAATGTTGATCATCCACACCCGCGAAGGTCATCAACCGGATCTGTCCGATCTGCCCCCGGCAAAGCTCAACCGCGGCAAGCCCTCGATGCGGATCGGCGACAGCGGCGAATTCGGCCGCATTCTGATCCGCGGTGAGTACGGACAGGACATCGTCGACGAGCTCGCGCCGCTGCCCGGCGAGATCGTGCTGGACAAACCCGGCAAGGGTGCCTTCTACGCCACCGACCTTCAGGAGATCCTGAAGTCTCACGGCATCACCTCGCTGGTCGTCACCGGGGTGACCACCGAGGTGTGTGTACACACGACGGTCCGCGAGGCGAACGACCGCGGCTACGAGGCGCTCGTGCTGTCCGACTGCGTCGGGTCGTATTTCCCGGAGTTTCACCGTGTGGCACTGGAGATGATCTCCGCCCAGGGCGGCATCTTCGGCTGGGTCGCGTCGTCCGAGGCTTTCCTCGGCCAACTGCCGATTCCCACCCCGGCAGAGCGCCCAACACCATCGGGCGCGGCAACCCTGCCCACCTATTCCCTGCCCGCCGCTTCCCTGCCCGCCGATTCCCTGCCCACCGAATCCCTGCCCACCGCAGCCACCACCGCAGCTTGAACCAGGAGCCACACGATGAACCTCACCCTGAGCCGGCGGTCGACCGGCGAGAGCGGTATCAGCATTCCCTGGTGGACCCGCGGGGACACCAACGCGTTCTTCGGTCTCGGCTTCAACATCCTGGTCAACGTGCTCACGCTCACCGGGCTGCTGATCGGCGTGGTGCAGGTGCCGGCCGGTGACGTGCTGGGCACGGTGCTGCCGGCTCTCGGCATCGCGTTGATCTTCGGGAACGTCTACTACACGATCCTGGCGCGCCGCCTCGGCAAGCGGGAGCAGCGCACCAACGTGACCGCACTCCCCTACGGCCCCAGCGTGCCGCACATGTTCATCGTGGTGTTCGTGATCATGCTGCCGATCTTCCTGCAGACCGGTGATCCGATCCGAGCCTGGGAGGCCGGGCTCGCCTGGGCGTTCGTGATCGGGGTGATCGTGCTGATCGGCGCGTTCGTCGGGCCGTCGATCCGCCGGATCACTCCCCGCGCGGCCCTGCTGGGCACCCTGGCCGGCATCTCGATCACCTTCATCTCGATGCGACCCGCCGCCCAGATCATGGATGCGGCGTGGATCGGGCTGCCGGTGCTCGGCATCATCCTGGTCGGGTTCTTCACCAACCTGAAGCTGCCCGGCGGTATCCCGATCGGACTCGCCGCGCTGCTGGTCGGTACGGCGATCGGCTGGATCGGCGGCTACATGTCGGCGCCGGACGTCACCGCCGCCGCCCGCGACATCGCCATCGCGGTTCCGACGTTCAACGTCGACATGCTGTTCCACGGGCTGGGCAACCTGGCCCCGCTGCTGGCCACCGCCGTGCCGCTGGGCGTCTACAACTTCCTCGAGGCGATGAGCAATGTGGAGAGCGCGGCGGCCGCAGGCGACAGCTTCAACCTGCGGAGCGTGCTGCTGGCGGACGGAACCGGCGCCATCGTCGGTTCCGCGCTGGGATCACCGTTCCCACCCGCGGTTTACATCGGACACCCCGGCTGGAAGGCGGCCGGGGGCCGCGCCGGCTACTCGATGGCCAGCGGACTGGTCATCGCGATGCTGTGTTTCCTGGGGCTGTTCGGGCTGCTTTCGGCTTTGCTGCCGACACCGGCGATCGTCCCGATCCTGCTGTACATCGGGTTGCTGATCGGCGCGCAGGCCTTCCAGTCGGTTCCGCGGCTGCACGCCGCGGCGGTGGTGGCCGCGCTGATCCCGAACATCGCCGCCTGGGGTGCCGGGCAGATCGACAATGCGCTGGCCGCGGCCGGAACCACCGCCGCAGCCGTCGGCGAGGACAAGCTCAGCGGGGCCGGGCTGGTCTACTCCGGCCTGCACACGCTCGGTCAGGGCGCGACCCTCGCGGGCATCGTGCTGGGGGCGATCGTGACGTTCATTTTGGAGCGGAAACTCCTCACCGGCGCAATCTGGGCGCTGGCGGGTGCGGCGCTGGCGTTCATCGGCCTTTTGCACGCAGAGCAGGTGAAGTGGGCGGCGGCACCCAAGGTCGCCCTCGGGTATGTCCTGTTGGCCGCGGTCCTGGCCGGGATCAGCCTGCTCAAGGACCAGGGCGAGACCGACGCCCCCACTGCCGCCGAGGCGATCGAGGGTGACACAGAGCTGGCGGTGCTCGAGGAGCCCATCCCGGCGCCACTCGCTCAGGGGGACCTGGAACCCTCCGCCTGACTGGCATCCCATGAAGAGATCCGGGCTGATTCGGTTCGCCAGCCGGACTGAATCAGCCCGGATTCGCCTGGATGGGACGGGCGGGAAGGGTGCCGATCAGGACGGTGGTGTCGAAGTCCGCGGAGTATTCCAGCCGGGGGTCCAGGCCCGCCTCGACGAGAATCGCCGCTGCCGTCTCGGCTTGCAGTTCACCGACCTCGGCTAGCAGCGAGCCGCCGGGGACCAGCCAGTCGGGTGCGGCGGAGCTCACCCGACGGAGCACGTCCAGCCCGTCGAGCCCGCCGTCGAGCGCGGCGCGTGCCTCGTGCAGGCGCGCCTCCGTCGGCAGGGTTTCGATCGCACCGGTCGGCACGTACGGGACATTCGCCGTCACCAGATTCAATCGGCCCCGCAGATCGTCGGGTAACGGGTCGAACAGGTCGCCGTGATGGACTCGGACCGACCAGGAGCGGCCCGGGCCCAGCCCGCGCGGCGGCCGGCGGAGGTTCAATCGCGCACAGTCGACGGCCACCGGGTCGATGTCCACGGCGTGCAGATCACCCCGGCCCTGGTCATTCGAGGCCGGCAGCCGGGCGATGACCGCGGCAGCGATCGCGCCGGCTCCGCAGCACAGGTCGGCCAGGTGCACCTGCGTACCGCTGCCGGGGCCCAACAGTGAGACGGCCTGCCGGACCAGCCACTCGGTGCGGTGCCGGGGTACGAAGACGCCCGGCCGAATCACCAGTCGGAGACCGCAAAAAGCAGCCCAACCGACGATGTACTCCAACGGGACCCCAGCCACCCGGCGGCCGACCATCGACTCCAGCATCGCCGACGATGTGGCCGCGGCCAACAGCAGCTCCGCCTCCTCCTCGGCGAAGACGCAACCCGCAACGCGGAGGCGCTTCTCGACATCACCCCGCAGGGCCGGAGTCGACTTCAACGACGGCCGAGCGGTGTCACGGCAGCGGGCTGCATCACGGCAGCGGGCTGCATCACGGCAGCGGGCTGCATCACGGCAGGGGGGGCAGCATCGCAGCGGGGGGCAGCTTCACGGAAGGCCCCGCCGGGTAGCCGTGCCACTGCGCCGAGTTTCCGCACCCCGGGAGTTTCCGCACCCCTGGGCCGGGTAACCGCACCCCTGGGCCGGGTAACCGCACCACTGGGCCGGCGGATCATCCGCGGTCGCGGGGCACCACGCTACTCACCGCCGACCAGTCGGCGGCCGCGAGTTCGTCGACGGAGGGGGTCTCGAGGGGGGCCCGGTCGGACATCCAGCGGCGCAGCGCGAGAGTGGCGAGCACATCGTCCTCGTTGTACTCCAGCAATCGGGTCCGCACCGCCTCGGTCGCGGCGATCTGCGCGGTGTCTGAGATCTCCGCGATCTCTGAGATCTCCGCGATCTCCGCGATCTCCGCAGTGCGCGCGGATCCGCGAGTGGCGACCCCGCGGGAAGCGGGGGCGGCAACTGCCTCCCGGTACCAGACCATCGAGTTCGCGCCGTCCGGCTCGTCGTCCCGCCAGGCGAACCCGGCCAGCGGCGCGACGGTCTTCAGTCGCTTCGATCCGGCCGCGATGAATTCGCGATTCAGCATTTCGTACATGTCCACCCAGGACGCGCTCCGCGTGAAGTCGCGAACTTCCGCCTGACTCGGCATCCCCGGCACATCCGGGTAGCGCGCCGGCGTCGAGAACAGCCAGCGCTCCTCCGCGTGCCGGGAGTAGCAGTACGCGTGGAAGCTGAGCCCGGCGGCGGTCGCGACCAATTGCAGCTCCCGCAGGTACGCCCAGAACTCGGCGAACATCACCCCCTCCGCACGGTCGGGCAATGGGTCCCAGGTGACGAACGGCTGGTAGCCCCGGTCGAATCCTGCCGTCTCCGCAGCCGCCATCCCGGCCGGGTTGCCGGACAGGAAGGTGCCCCAGAGGTACGCCCCGTCATCGATGTAGCACTCCATGTCCACATCGAGTTCGATGTCCGCGCGAGGAACTTCGACCCGGGCGCGGCGGCGCACCAGTACCGCGTCCCGGATCCAGGCTCGGGCCCGAGTGCGCAGTTCCGGGCCACGCACCACACCGGTGGCCCGCGACACCGCTATCGCCGCCAACTGCGCGTCGTCGGCGGCGGCGAGGGCGTCGATCGTCGACACCCCCACCGCCCGCAGGTTCACGGCGTCAGCGCCGGGTGCGATCAATGAGACATCACGGCTCATCGTCAGCTCTGCGACGCAGACGGGGTTCCACGGGCACCGGCGACACTCGGAGACCTTGCTCGGCAGGGCGAGCGGCTCCCGGACCAGGGCGGCTGCCTCGGCAACCGACAGTCGATCGGCGTACCGGGAGTCGTAGTCGGCCAGGATGGACGGCCCGTGCGAAGTGTCGGCGAGGTCGTACCAACACACCGCGTCGGGGTCGGCATTGCCGCGGCCGAGAATGCCACCGACAGCGGTGGCGGGAGCCTGGCCCGACTCCTCCAGCAGCCGGTAACTGTGCGCCAGAGCCAGCGCGTCCTCGGCGTGTTGGCGCATCTTGAAGTGTGGGGATCGGAAGCGGCGCGACGGGTCCGACAGCCGGGAGAGGATCGCGCCCTCCCCCGCGTCGAGGGTGCGGTGTCCCCTGATCAGCACCGGAACGAATCCGGTGCCGTCGGGCAGCAGGATGTCGATGACCCCGTGCCGGCGCTCGCTGGTCAGAGTTCGCGCCAGTACCGCGCCCGGCAGGTCGACGGCGGCCAGGACCTTGGCGCGATGGTCGGCCAGGTCGTTGCGGATCAACGCGAGCGCAGGGTCACCGCCGGAGCGCGCCGACCGGTCGGCGAGCGGGTCGTGGTCGAGGTGGATGCGTCGACGGCAGGACGACGCCGCACCGGTCCCGAGTCGGACCTCGACGGCCTGCAATGTCTGCACGGAAGTCCCTCGTTCGCAGTAGTGGGCTGACGGAATAAGGCTAGGCGTGGGCACCGACAGAGCCGTTCATCCCGCAGGCAGGGTCCGACGCCCGACCTTGCCGAACCGCCCGATTCCCGACGCCCGACGTCCGACGCCCGACGCCGACGCGCGACGCCCGACGCCCGGAGCCCTGGGCCCTGGGCCCTGGGCCCTGGGCCCGTCCGTTGGTCCGTCCGTCGCTCGATTACAAGGCGCCCTGCTCCGGGGTTCCCGCCAGGATCGGCGTCATGGTGGTCACCGTCGCGGGCTCGGCGATCAGGTCGGCGACGGCTGCGCTCAGCGCCTTCACCGCCGGACCTGCCGCATGGGCGGCCAAATCCTCACGGCTGGACCACTTCTCCAACATCGTGATTGTTCCGTCGTCCGCGTCGTGGATGGCGTACAGCTCGCAGCCCGGTTCCTGGTGAACGGCGGGGATGGTCTTCACCAACGCGTCGGAGAGTTGCTGCATGCGACCTTCGGCGGGATGAAAGACGGCGGTGACGATGACAGTCATTGTTCCTCGTTTCGTGTGATGACGTTTCTCGCGCTGACTGAACGATCTTCGGGGGGTCGACCGGTTGTTCGAGGTGGTGCACTACTGGAGCGCTGAATGAAGTCGGCGTCGATCTGTATGTGCTTGGCCGCCTCGGTGAAAGCGCCTTTCCGTCGGCCGATTGCCAATTCGATCGAATGTAGGGCGAGCATGTCGATCGGCTGGCGCACCACGGTCAGTGGCGGCGACACGAGCTCCGTCCAGGGATTATCGTCGAAAACGACCAGGCTCACCTCCCCCGGGATCCGCACGCCGGACTGCTGGACCCGACTCAGAGCGTTCCGCACTTGCGCGGTGTTGCCGACGATGAGCGCCGTCGGAGGCTCCGGATCGGAGAGCAGCGAGCTCACGGCGTCGCCGCCGAACTCGCCGCGGAACGGGACAGCCTGAATCAGGCGTTCATGCACTGTTACGCGTGATTCAGACATGGCTTTGCGGAAGCCCGCAATTCGACTGCGTCCGGTGGAGGTGGAAATCGGACCGGAGATGAACGCGATTCTGCGGTGGCCCAAGGTGATCAAATGGTTGGTGGCGACCTCTGCGGAGCGCTCGTTGCTGATCGTTACGGCATCCATGTCGGGGAGCTCGTCGATCTGACGGTCCACGAATACCACGTTCACGCCGAGCTCGTTCAGGTGTGACCACTTGTCGACATTGCCACCGGTTGGCGTGGCGATCACCGAGCCCACAAAGCGATCGACCAGCGTGTCGATCGATTCCGCCTCCAGATGGGGATCCTCCTGGGTGGTCAGCAGGACGACGTGAATGCCGCGGGCCCGCGCTTCCCACACCACGCGGTCAGCGAGCCGCGCGAAGAAGGGATTGGTCAAGTCGGCCAGAATGAGGCCGATGGTGGTGCTCGACTGCTGTTGGAGCTCGCGGGCCGCGGCGCGGGGACGGTAGCCGAGCCGTTCGATCACCGCCACTACCCGTTCGCGGGTCTGCGGAGCCACCGGACCGGTGCCGTCGTTCATGACCCGCGACACGACTGCGATCGACACGCCGGCCTCTCGAGCGACGTCGCGAATGGTGGCTGCTTTTCGCACCTTGAATCCTCTTGTTGAGCAATGTTGCAGCTTGCCTCACGACTGGTCCTTGACGGTCCACCGGCCTCGATGGTACAAAAGTGGAACCGTTTACACAATCCAGTGAAGAGGGCGACGTGAGTCCGGACGCGCAACTGCCGTCCCTGGACGTCATCGGTCGCCGACACACGAACACCGAAGGGCGACAATGAATCTGCACACCCTGTTGGAGGAGCGCGAGCGCGACGGGAACCCGATCCGGGTCGGCCTGATCGGCGCCGGTCGCTATGGCACCATGTACCTCGCGCAAGCACGCAACATCCCCGGCATTCATGTCGTGGCGATCGCCGACATCAACGTCGAACGGGCGAAAGGCGCCTTCGCGCTGGTCGACTGGCCGGCCGAGGCAACCGCGGAGACCATCGCAGATGCGGTGGCCAACCGGACCACGACGATCATCTCGGACGCGGGCGCGCTCTTCGAGACCGCAGAGATCGACGTCATCGTCGAAGCCACCGGCAACCCGATCGTCGGCGTCGATCACGCCCTCCGGGCGATCAAGGCCGGCAAGCACATCATCATGGTCACCGTCGAAGCCGACGCACTGGCCGGACCCGCCCTCGCCCGGCGCGCCGAGAAGGCCGGTGTCGTCTACTCCATGGCCTACGGGGACCAGCCGGCACTGATCATGGAATTGGTGGATTGGGCCCGTACCTCGGGTTTCGACGTCGTCTGCGGCGGCAAGGGCGCGAAGTACCTGCAGCATTACCACGAGATGAACCCCGACAACGTCTGGGAGAACTGGGAATTCTCCAAGGAACTCACCGATTCGGGCCAGCTCAACCCCAACATGCACACATCCTTCCGGGACGGCACCAAGGCGGCGATCGAGATGGCTGCGGTGGCCAACGCGGCCGGTCTCGTGCCCTCGGACGAGGGTTTGTCCTTCACACCGGGCAACGTCGAGGAGATCGCCACCATCTGCCGCCCGTCGTCCGTCGGCGGTGTGCTCGCCGGGGAGGGCTCGGTCGATGTCATGTCCAGCGTGACCCGCGACGGGGAGTGGATTCCGTTCAACACCCAGGAGGGCGTGTTCGTCGTGGTCAAGGCGACCAACGACTACGTGTCCGGCTGCTTCAACGAGTACCCCTGGCACCCGGACCCCACGGGTCAGTACGCAGCCCTGTACCGGCCGTATCACTACGTCGGTCTGGAACTGAACATCTCGATCGCCAATGCCGTGCTGCGCGGGGTTGCCACCGGCTCGCCGGTCGGCTTCTACGGCGATGTGGTCGCCACGGCCAAGAAGGACCTCAGTGCCGGCGAGTTCCTCGACGGTGAGGGCGGTTTCACGGTGTGGGGCAAGCTCGTGTCCGCGAAGACATCGGTCCGCAGCCGACTCCTGCCGGTGGCGCTGGCCCATCACGTCGAACTCAAGAACGACGTGTCCAAGGGCCGCAGTGTGAGCTGGGACGACGTGATCATCGACGACTCCCTCGCCACGGCCCTGGAGTTGCGCCGTGAGACGGAGGCGCTGGTTCAGGGATGACAGCCTTCACCCAACTGTCCGTTTTGTACGGTTTTGCTCTGCGGTCGGTCGCCGCACGCGGGAGAAGGTAACGATCAGGTCACTTGAGACACGATCTGACCCGAGGGCGGTAAATCGCATTAACGTCCCTCACGTCGACGGCGATAACGCGGTTCAAGTCTCAATGAAGAGCCTCCGGGAGGGTCATGTTTCATTACGCCTCAGCGCTTGTGCACTGAATCCGGGACGCCGGATATCCGCGACTTCTGATCAGCCGCGAATGCGCACCGATGCGGGGCTGAAACAACTTTCCCGAGCATTCCCCGGGGTTGACGACTGCTGTCCTGGCTCGCCGCCAGGTGTCACCCGGCGGGTGAATCTCAGCGCTTCCTCATGAGATTGGTTAGGAAGAAGCAACTCTCACCCGCCGCCAGCGCCAGTCGACAGGTCCACGAGGCTGGCGGATCGTCCGGTTCGCGCGGAACGGCGACCATGGAAGGCCTTCCATTCCCGTTCACCGTCTTTCGGCGATCACCATCGCCCGGCTCGGCGGTCCAACCCATTTAAATCCCACTCAGAAAGCAGAGCTGATGACCTCCCCCGAAACGCATTTCGCCACCAGGTTGAATTCATTCGACCTCGGCGGCGGGGTCGCGCACCCGACCACCAAGTCGTCGACCGTCGAGCTGATCGACATCGCGGGTCGGGTATCCGGCCTCACCGCGTTGGAGGTCAACTACCCGGAGCATTTCGTCGACACCACTCCCACCGACTTGTCAGCTGCGATCAAGGACGTGGGGCTGGTCAACACCGGCGTTCAGGTTCGGTGGCCGGCCTCGCGGTTTTCGGACGGGGCATTCACCCACCAGGCTGCCGAGGTCAGGGCCGACGCCGTGCGCATCGCCAAGGAAGCCGTCGACGCATCTCGCGAGATGGGTTCGGACCACGTGATCCTGTGGCCCGCGCACGACGGCTACGAGTACCCGTTTCAACTGGACTATCACTCCGGCTGGCAACACCTCGTCGAGTGCTACGGCGAGGTGGCCGATCACGCCGAGGGTATGACGGTCAGCATCGAGTTCAAGCCGGCTGAGCCGCGGGCCCGCACCCTGCTCAACAACACGGGCAGCGTACTCGCGCTGATCGCCGCGACCGGCCGCGACAACCTGGAGGTCACGCTGGATTTCGCGCACATGCTGATGGCCCGCGAGAACCCTGCGCAGTCGATCGCGACCTGTCTCGCGCAGGGTCGACTGAAGGGCCTGCAGCTCAATGACGGGTGGGGTGCGGCAGACGACGGGATCGCCACCGGCTCGGTGAGCCTGGTGCAGACCCTGGAGTCGTTCTTCTACCTCGTTCGCGATGGCTACGCCGGCACGTTCTACTTCGACACCGATCCGGTGCGCGAGAATCCGGTACGTGAGTGCGAGATCAACATCGCCCGCACCAAGCAGCTGCTTGCGACCGCCCAGCAGCTGGTGGCCGGCGGGCAGCTGCCGAACTCCGACGCCCTGGCGGGCAGCGCCGCGTGGTGGGATGCCCTGGTGAAGGGATGAAGTCCCCCCGGCTGGTCGACTTCGGCCCGCACGAGGGGCCCGCCGTGTGTGTCGTGGGCAGCCTGAACGCGGATCTGGTCGCGTACGAATCCGAGACCTGGATTCCCGGCTCCTACAACGTCGGCGAGCGTTTCGAACTGGGTGCGGGCGGCAAAGGTCTCAATGTGGCGATGAGCGTGGCCGCGACCGGCCTTCCCTCGTATCTTGTCGGTCGGGTCGGCAACGACATCTTCGGCCAGTTCATCAAGCGGTCGCTGACCCTGGGTTCGGTTCATCAGGACTTCGTGACAGTCGACTCGTCTGCGTCCACCGGCGTCGGACACGTCCGGGTCAACGCCCACCGCGACTACGACACCTGTGTGGTGCCGGGCGCTAATGAGCGTGTCGGCGACAGCGACACCACTGCCGCCCTCGGCCACGGAATTCCGTTCTCGCACCTGGTCATGTCCTTCGAGATCCCGTCGGCCACCGTCCTGGACACCGCTCGCAGGTTCCGTGCGGCCGGGTCGCAGGTGGTGGTGAACTTCTCGCCGGTCACCGAGGGGTCGCGCGCCGTCCTGCCCCACACCGACGTGCTGGTGGTCAACGAGGCCGAGGCATCCGCGCTGTGGCTGCAGGTGGTGGGCCCCGACGCGTCGATGCCGTCCCGCTTGTGGGACACCGCGGACGTCCTTCGCAAGTGCGACGGCGGACCGCGGGATGTGGTGGTCACTTTGGGAGAGCGGGGCCTCTGGGCGATGTCTCGCACTGGGGAGGTCAGGCAGTACCGCTCACACGAGGTCGCGACCGTGAACGCCGTCGGGGCGGGGGACTCGTTCCTGGCCATGCTGGTGTCCCGGCTCGCCCAAGGGGAGCCGTTCCTGGACGGCCTGCCCGCGGCCGGCGCGGCAGGTGCGCTGGCCTGCAGCCGGCGGGAGTCGTGGCTGACGCGCAACGACGCGCCGCGGTTGAACGAGATGGTGCAGGACCGCACGGTGCTCATCCCCGCCCGCACGCGAAGAGTCTCGACATGAACGGGGGTGATCGAGGCGCCTGATACCGCCTGAGCTTTGCCCGTCGGCACCACCCCGGGCCCGTTTTTTCAGCACGCTCCGGGTGCCGGCTGCGTGATCACCAATTGCATGGCAGTTCCTTCCAATGACGAGAGGATTTTTCATCATGTTTCGACGAGGACGAGTACGACCGGTGGTATTTCTGGCGAGTGCAGCCTTCCTGGCGGTGACCGCATGTAGCGCGACACCCGGCGGTGATACGACGACGGCCGCTTCGAGCGGGAGCGGCACCGATATCGCGTCGCTGGTTCAGGCGGGTCAGCAAACCGACATCGCCGATGTGCAGAAGGCTCTCGGGAATCCGACGGTCAAGGCCGGAGCGAAGTTGTGCTACGTCACCCGAACCCTGGCGAACGAGTTCTGGGGATATGAACGGGACGGTTTCGAGGCCGAGGCGAAGAAGCTCGGGGTCGATTTCCAGACCTTCGCGGTGAACGACGAGTCGTCGATCAGCGAACAGCTGGACAAGGCGCAGAGCGCGTTGAACCAGGGGTGCTCGGCAATCCTCGCGTCGCCGATCTCGGCGACCGCGCTGGACACGGTGTTCAAGGCCGCGCTGGCCAAGGGGGTCCCGGCGATCGTGCTCAACGACGCGCAGGGCACCGTGCCCGGAGTCGTGTACGTGGGGCCGGACGCCGGCACCATCGGCGAGACCGCTGCGGACTACATCGCCGCAGCGCTCCCCGACGGCGGCAAGGTTGCGATGATCGAGGGTGACCCGGGTTCGTCGAACGCGTTGAACCGCGGCAAGGGCTTCAACGCCGGTCTGGCGAAACACCCGAACCTGCAGTTGGTCGCGTCGCAGTCAGCCAAGTGGGACACCAACCAGGCGAAGACGATCGCCTCAGCGATGCTGACCGCGAACCCCGACATCAAGGCCTTCTACTCGCAGAACGACGGGATGGCGTTGGGAGTGCAATCTGCCATCGACGCCAAGGGGCTCACCGGCAAGGTCATCCTCGTCGGCACCGACGGCATCCCGCAGGCGAAGAAACTGATCGCCGAGGGCACCTACACGGCCACGGTGAGCGAGCGACCGACCACTGAAGGCGCCGCCGGTGTGCAGACCGCACTCTGGCTGCTCGACGGCAAGAAGGTACCCGCCTGGGTCGACGTCCCCGCGTTCATCGTCGACAAGACCAACGTCGCCCAGTACCAGACCGGAATGCCGTAACCACCCTCGCGACGGACAGAACGGATAGACAATGAGCGACCCCATCCTCGAATTCAAGAGCATCGCCAAGTTCTTCCCGGGCGTGCGCGCTCTCGAGGACGTCAGCTTCACCCTGCACCGGGGTGAGGTCATCACCCTCGCGGGTGAGAACGGCGCCGGGAAGAGCACCCTGCTCGGCATTCTCGGTGGGTCGCTGGCTCCCAGCCGCGGCACGGTCACCGTCGACGGTGTGCAGCGCACCGAGTTCAGCCCACGGCAGGCATTGGCCGAGGGCATCATGATCGCGCGCCAGGAACCTGCGATCGTGCCGCAACTCACCGTCGAGCAGAACCTCCTGCTCGGTAAGACCGCCGCCGAGCGCCGCACTGCGGCGCCGGCGGTGGTCGGGGCCCTCGCCGACGTCGCGGCGATGGGCTTTCCGCTGGATCGACGGACGACGCTCGCCAAGCTCAGCCCGGCCCAGCGCCACGCGCTGACCATCGCGAGAGCGTTCGCGTACGGCGCCAAGATCGTCGCCTTGGACGAACCCACCACGTCGATGCTCGAACACAACGTTGCCGCGGTGCTCAAGCGGGTGCGGGAGATGGCTGCCGAGCGTGGCGTCGGCATCATCTACGTGTCCCACCGGATGCCCGAGGTGATGTCGGTGTCCGATCACGTGGTGGTGCTCCGGGACGGACGCGTCGCGTACGAGACGCCGATCGCCGATACCAGCACCGAGGAGATCGTGCGCCGGATGGTCGGGCGGGAGCTCCTCGGCTTCCACCGGCAGCACCCGGTGCGGCCCGACGCCGCGGTCGTGTTCACCGCGACCGGGGTCACCCGGCCGGGCAGCGACACCAGCGTCGACATCACCGTGCGGGCCGGGGAGGTCGTCGGCATCGCCGGCCTCGTCGGCTCGGGCCGCACCGAGTTCCTGCGGGCGATCGTGCGGGCCGACCCGGGATGCGGGGGGCAGGTCACCATCGACGGCAAGACCGCCCGCATCCATAACCCGAACGGCAGCCGGGACGCCGGGATCGCCTTCATTCCCGAAGACCGCAAACACCAGGGTCTGGCACTCCAGATGCCCGCGTACGCGAACATCGCCCTCACCGCCGCACCAGACCTGGTCGGACGCGGACCGTTCATCAGCCCCAAACGTCAGATCGCGGTCTCCACCGAACTCGCGAAATCGCTGGACCTGAAACCCGCGACCGTGAAACTCGCGGCCCGGCAGTACTCGGGTGGCAACCAGCAGAAAGTCGTCATCGCGAAGTGGTTGCGCCGGGGCTCCCGGGTGTTCCTCTTCGACGAACCGACCAAGGGTGTCGATGTCGGCGGTAAGGCCGAGATCTACGGCCTGATCGATCAACTCGCCGCCGCGGGGAACGCCGTCGTGGTGGTCTCCTCGGATCTGCCCGAGATCATCTCACTCAGCGACCGCGCGCTGGTCATGCGCAACGGCCAATTCATCTCCGAACACGTCGGCGACGACATCAACGAACACAGCCTCGTGGCCAGCGCCATGGGCATCGCGAAGGGAACACCATGAGCAACGACGCCGCGGACAGTCCACCACCCAAAGCCGGTATCAACTTTCAAGCCCTCGGCATCTTCATCGCGGCCGCCGCGATCTTCGCGATTTTCGGCGTTCTGAACTCCAACTTTCTCACTCTGCCGAACCTCCGCGACGTCGCCGTCTCCGCCTGCGTCAACGCTCTCATCGGCATCGGTTTGACCTTCGTCATCATCACCGGCGGCATCGACCTGTCGGTCGGGTCGATCGCCAGTTTCGTCGGCATCGTGTCCGCGAATCTGATGGTGAACAGTGGGGTGGCGCCGATCGCCGGGCTGCTGATCGGGCTCGTGGTCGGCTTCGCGGCCGGCGCCGTCAACGGCCTGCTGATCACAGTGGCCAAACTCCCGCCGTTCATCGCCACCCTGGGCACGATGAGCGTTTACCAGGGTCTGGCCTACGTCGTCACGAACGGGACCCCCGTCTACAACGTCCCCCAGTCTTTCGTGCTGATGCTGAACAGCTACATCGGCGGTGTGCCGATCGTCGTCCTGATCGTCATCGTCGTGGCGGTGCTTGCGTGGCTGTTGTTGCGCCGCACGGTCTTCGGCCAGAATGTGATCGCCACCGGCGGCAGCGAGGAAACCGCCTGGCTGTCCGGTGTCCGGGTCACCCGGGTCAAGATCCTCGTCTACGGGATCTCCGGAACACTCGCCGCGCTCGGCGGTCTCGTCGTCGTGGCTCGCATCAGTGCGGCCCAATCCGAAGCGGGCAGTCCCTATCTGCTCACCGCGATCGCCGCCGCCGTCATCGGCGGCGCCAACCTGATGGGTGGGGAGGGTCGCATCGCCGGCACCCTGATCGGCGCCCTGATCCTCGGCGCCCTGACCAACGGTCTCGTGCTCCTCAACGTCCCCAGCTTCTACGAGCAGATCGTCACCGGCCTGGTCGTGCTGATCGCGGTCGCCATCGACCAGGGCAGCAAGGGCTGGCCGATCCTGGCGAACCGAAGGAGTAAGAAACCCACCTCCACCCCCCACGCTCCGACCAGTCAGTCGGAATCCGTGACCACTCGATGACCACACCCAACCGGCGGGCTGGGTCGGCCCGATGAGCGCGACGCGGGTCTCCCTCCTCGGCCTGGGTCGGATGGGCGCTCCGATCGCCCGTCGGCTCCTCCCGGCGCTCGGTTCGCTCACCGTGTGGAACCGGACTCCGGGCAGGGCGGCGGACCTCATGCGCTCCGGCGCCACCCTCGCGGCGACTCCGGCCGCGGCGGCGGCACCCGTCACCCTCACCGTCTTGACCGACCTGGGCGACGTTGAAGAGCTGCTGATCGGACCAGACGGCTTACTCGCCGGGTGGGCTGCCGGAGGCGTGCAGCAGCCGGTTCTCGTCGTGCACGGCACCGTCTCCCCGGTCGGTGTCGCCGCTCTCGCTCACCGGTTGGCCGCGTCAGGCGTGGACGTCGTCGATGCCCCGCTCAGCGGCGGGGTGGCGGGGGCGGAATCCGGGGCCCTGAGTGTCATGGTGGGCGGCGCCGCCGGGCCGGTCGCCCGGGCTTGGGGGGTGTTGGAACTCGTCGGTTCGACTGTGCGGCATCTGGGTCCCAGCGGTTCCGGACAGACCGCGAAGGCGTGCAATCAAGTTGTCGTTGCCGCGACCATCGCGGCGCTGTCTGAAGCGCTGGTGCTGGCGGACGCCGCCGGCATCGACCGCGCATTGCTCATGGAACTCCTCGGCGGCGGACTGGCCGACTCCGAGGTTCTGCGTCAGAAGCGCGGCCGGTGGCTCGCGCGCGATTTCGACGGTGGCGGCAGCTCGCACAACCAACTGAAAGACCTGCGTTTCGTCACCGAGGCGGCGTCCGCACACCATATGCGGCTGCCTCTCGCCACGACGCTGCGGACGGTATTCGAGCGAGCGGTCGCCGACGGCGAGGGTGCGCTGGACCATTCCGGTGTGGAACTGTCCATCGCCCGCCACGCCGCCGAAAGCCGACACCCGTGATGCTCGACGTCGTCGATGCCCACCAGCACCTTTGCGATCTGACGAACGCGTCATACCCCTGGCTGGAGGGGCCGCGGATCCCGCGCTACCATGGCGACGACTTCCTTTTGCGCCGAAACTATTTCGTCTCGGACTACCTGGCGGACGCGGCTGCGCTCGACGCGATCGGGGCCAATCTCCTCGGATCCGTCCACGTCGAGAACGGCGCCGCCGACCCGATCCGCGAGGGCGCCTGGATCGATCGGATCATTCGCGAGAACCGTGTTCCGACGGTACAAGTCGCGAAGGTCGACCTCGCCTCGCCGAGCGCGCGGGACCGGTTGGCGGCGCAGGCCGCACTGCCGTCGGTGCGAGGAGTGCGGGACATTCTCAACTGGCACCCCGACCCGCTGTTCACCCACCGCGACCGCGGGAATCTGATCACCGATCCCCAGTGGCTGGCCGGATTCGCCGCCCTCGCCGACCTGGGGCTGTCATTCGACCTGCAGGTGTTCTCGGAGCAACTGGGACAAGCTGCCGCACTCGCCCGCAATCACGGCGACACGCAGATCGTCCTCGACCACGCCGGCATGCCGATCGATCACTCACCGCAAGGCTTGGCTCGGTGGCGCCGACAACTCATGGAGGTAGCCGCGCAGTCGAACACCATGGTGAAGATCTCCGCGCTCGGCGTGAACGATCATCAGTGGACCCTGGAGAGCATCCGACCCGTCGTACTCGACACCATCGAGATTTTCGGACCGGCGCGTTGCATGTTCGGCAGCAACTTCCCCGTCGACGGGCTCTACTCGACGTTCGGCGAGTTGTACGCCGCGTTCGACCGCATCACCGCTGACTTCACCCCCGGCGAACGGGCCGACCTCTTCGCCGGAACCGCCATCCGGTTCTACCGGATGGCGGTGCCGGACCGGTCGGCGGAGGCCGCACCGCCCGCGCTCGCTCAGCCGCAGGCACACGTGGCCGGGTAACCCGCTGCGGCACCACAACAGTCGGCCCTGGTTGCGGGCAGGCAGCAGGAGTCCCGGGCGGGTGAATCGCAACACCGGTGGGAGGCAGCGGGTTTCGTGGCCCGCACGATCGCCCCGTGGAGGCCCTGCGCCACCTCGTGGGTGAAGACCACCTCGGCCTCACTGAAGCCCGCCGCGGTGAGCCCGCCCAGGTATTCCGAGACCGACAGGGCGCCCGCGATGCAGCCGACGTAGGAGCCTCGTTCGGCCCGATCCGCCGCCGAGAGTGCGTCATCGGCGACGACGTCGGAGATGCCCACCCGCCCGCCGGGGGCCAGCACCCGGAACATCTCGGCCAGTGCCGCAGGTTTGTCGGTGGACAGGTTGATCACGCAGTTGGAGATCACCACATCGATCGAGGCCGCGGGCAGCGGGATGTCCTCGATGTATCCCTTCACGAACTCCACGTTGTCCGCGCCGGCCTCGAGCGCGTTGGCCCGAGCCAGTGCCAACATCTCGTCTGTCATGTCCAGGCCGTACACGAAACCGGTCGGACCGACCCTGCGGGCCGAGAGCAGGACGTCGATACCACCGCCGGACCCCAGGTCCAGCACCCGCTCCCCTTCGCGAAGTTCCGCCACTGCAAGCGGATTCCCACAGCCCAGCGAGACCAGCACCGCCCGGGCAGGCAGCCCGTCGGTTTCGCTGTGGGTGTACCGGGCGGAGCCGAAGGCCCCCGGCAGACTCGCGTCGTCGATCGTGCTCAGCGCATCCGACCGCCCGCAACAGCCCGTTTCCGACCCCGCCGGCGGCATACAGCAACTCGCCGCCGAGTTGACCGTGCCCGCCGGGCCTGGCCGCACCGACAACGCCGCCGCCGCATACCGGTCCCGCACGCGATCCCGCAAGTCCTGCCCTGCTCTCGTCATCCCGACTCCTTATATCGATGAACGTCGATATCTTGATCCTCAAGCAGACATCGACGCATGTCAATACGTCGGGCATACTGCGTGCATGACTCGGCTCGACGCCCCTCCGCTCGACCCGGCACTGCGCGCCGCCGTCGCCTGCTGCGCGCCGCTGGTTCGAGAACCCTTGTCCGCCGCAGCCGCAACGGACCTCGCGCGCACCCTCAAGGCCATCGCCGACCCGGCCCGGCTCCGGTTGCTGTCGCTGATCGCCGCTCACGACGACGGCGAGGCCTGCGTATGCGACCTGACCGAGCCGCTCGGCCTGTCCCAACCCACTGTGTCGCACCACCTGAAGGTCCTGGTGGACGCCGGACTCGTAGCCCGCGACAAGCGCGGGGTGTGGGCCTACTTCACCCTCGTGCCCGCCGCGCTGGACGCGCTGGCCGAGGTGCTCAGCGGTGCTCAGCAGCGTTAAGAGCCGCAGCGGTCTGATCCCACGCCCTCGCGTCGGCCGGGCAGGGTCCAGCAGCTGCGCAGAGTGCGACGGCCCGCGAACTCTGCCCCAGTGGATCGTCCGCCCGATCCGGCTGAGCTGGGCGACGCTCCCGCGAACAAATCTCCTGTTCGCGACTGAAGCTTCGTTCGCGCGGGAACGCTTTGTTCGCGGGGGCCCCGCACGCAAGGGCCGGAGCGGCGACGGCGCCGGGGTCGGGACCGGGGCGATACCCTCGGACACGGCAGCACCGCTCACCGGTTCGCGCGGAGGACGGCGCGGGCCGCGGGCGAGACGACTCACCGGCCCCACGCCGGTCCGATGACGAGGTGGCGCAATCATGGCCGGCAATAGTGCAGCTCGCAGGATCGGCGCACTGGTGGCCTCCGGGGCGGCCAAGCAGGTCGGAGCGCGCGGCGCGAAAGCGGCGACCAGGGTCGCCAGGACGCTGTCAGATCCCAAGAAGACCAAGCGGCTACTCGCTGCCGGCAAGGTGATCGTCCCGTTGGTCGCTCCGGCGGCGATGAAGGCTGCCGACGGCGTCCGCAATTTCGCCGACCGGCGGCGCGCCGACAAACTCGGGGTGGACGTCGCGAAGGTAGCCGACTATCGCGGCCCGACCGGTCGCATCAAGGCCCGGATCGATGCGGTGCGGGCTGCGGTGCGCGAGCTGCGGACCCGCAGAACCGGCGACCCGACGGTGAGCGCGTTCGTCGATCGCGCGGAACGGACGCTCGCCGACCTGGCACTAGCCACCGACGCGGCCGGTCCGATGCCCGCGGAGCGCCGCCGGTCGACACTGGCCGCCGTAGCGCAGGAGTTGGACTCGGTGGAGAGCGAGCTGATCCGCCAACTCGTCCGCACCGGTAGCTAATGCGGCCAGATCATCGCACCCGGTCGCATCGCATCGCCCCAGCCTCTCGTCCCTGCGAGCGCATCGACGGCGGCACCGTCAGGGCGACCCTGTTCGCATTGATCGCCGCGGAGGTCGCCGCCGTTGGGCATCTCGTCGGTGGAGGCTCCGCCCCCGACCTGCCGCTCCTTGCCGGGATGAGCGCGCTGTTGGTCTGCTCCCTGCGCCCGCTCAGTGATCGGCGAGCCGGGTTCGCCGTCCTGCTGGGCACCATGGGCGGCACCCAGGTCGTCTTCCATTGGGTCTCATCCTTGGCCGGGGCGCCGCATTCGCACGCCGGGTCCGGGTGGCGGATGTGGCTGTTCCACGCGGCGGCCGCCGTGGTCTCCGCCACGGTGCTGGCCTACGGCGAACGCCTCGCGGTCAGCTTGGCGACGTGGCGGAAGCGCCGCCGTCCCGCAGCCCCGCCTCGACCCCAGCGGCAGGCGGAGACCCCTTCGGGAGGCCTGCCTCGACCCGACGTTCCCGTCCGGCGCGGCGCCCGGATCGCGACGCGACCAGCGACCAGACGCGGCCCGCCGCATATGCGCACTCATCCGCTGTCCGACTGACCAGGCCGTCCAAGCGCCGCCCCATGAGCAGCGCTTTCGCCGACCCTCGAAACTCGCAAGGAATCCAGCCATGTCACTTCGCACTTCCGCACGCCCACCCACGTCTGCCGTGCGGACCGGACGAACCGGTCACAAACAACGCGTCCGCCGACGAGCGAGCATCCTGCTGGCCGCGACCGCGGCCACCCTGCTGCTCGGCGCCGGCCCGGCTGTCGCGCACGTCGCCGTCATCGCGGACTCGGTCACACCCGGCGACTACTCCACGCTGACATTTCGGGTGCCCAACGAGAGCGACACCGCCGCGATCAGCACGGTCGAGATTCTGGTCCCGGCCGAGTCGGCGTTCGCCTCGGTCAGCGCCCGGGAGGCGCCGGGGTGGACCGCAGACGTGGTCACCACCGATTTGCCCACTCCGGTCACCGTGGGCAGCGTCACCTTCGTCAAAGCGGTCAGCCGGATCAGCTACACCGCGACCACCGCGGCGGTCGGTCCGCACCAGTTCACCACCTTCGACATCCGGGTGGGCCCGCTGCCCGACGTCGCCGCGATCAGTTTCGCCGTCGTACAGAGCTACGGCGACGGCACCGTCGTCCGCTGGGACCAGCCGACCCCGGCGGGTGGAGCCGAGCCGGACAATCCGGCGCCGGTGCTCGCGATCACCAGCGGCGCCGCCCGCGTCGACACACCCTCGGTGTCGGCCACCACCGATGGCGGTGCCACCGCCGGAGCAACCACCGACAGCACTGCCGCCGCCGATCAGACCATCGGGGCCGCCACGGACAGCCTGGCGCGAATCATGGCGATCATCGCGCTGCTAGCCGCCTCGGTCGCGATCGGGATCGGAATCGAACGGAATCGCCGCAGGCCATCCGCCGCGGTCGGAACCGGGTCCGCCGCCAACCCGAGCAACGACGGCACCGCATCACCGACGGCCGCATCCTCGCCGACGGACGCCACCGCCGACGAGGAGGGTCCCCGGTGATCCGCTGGGTGCGCCCGGCGGGTGCACTCGCTATCACCCTGCTGATCACCCTGCTGATCACCGTGCTCGGAGCCGGCAACGCCTCGGCGCACGACTCACTGATCGGCGTCGACCCGGCCGACGGCGCGACGATCGCCACCGGACCGGCGACCATCACCCTGACCTTCAGTGATCTGGTGCAGAACCTCCAACCACTGGTCACCGTCGTCGGACCCGACGGTGGGCACTGGGAGGGCTCGCCGGTGGCGGCGTCTGACAACACCGTCACCGCCCCGGTCAATCCGCTGGGGCCCGCCGGGGTTTACACCGTTGCCTTCCGAGTGATCTCGGCCGACGGGCACCCGGTGGAGGGCTCCACGACCTTCACCCTGTCGGCGGCGGGCACCGGCACCGCGAATCCCGCTGCGACCGCCGGGACGGTCGCCTCCAACGACATTCCGGGCTGGGTCTGGATTCTCGCCAGCGCTCTCGTGCTGGTCGCCGTGGTAATCGGCGGCGTGGTGACGACGCGCCGCCGACGAGAGGACTGAACAGCGCCGCGCTGAAACACCCACCCGCGAGCGGCAGGCGGCCCGCGAGCGGCAAACGGCATCGGGCCGGTGAGCGAGTGCTCACCGGCCCGATGCCGTGGTCGTGCGGGGTGATTACTTGACGACTACCGCTTCGCACTTCAGCGCGGCGAGGTTGTCGGCGGTGGGTGCACCGATGATTCGGGTGCTGACCGCGGTGCTGCAGACCTGGTACGTACCGGCCGCGGTGACCGGGATTGTGGTCAGGAAGCCGTGGTTGTCACCGGCGCCGGGGAAGGCCCGACCCACGTCGGTCCGGAGCTGGTCGGCCGTCACGGTGGTGGTGGACACCGCGCCGGTGGGGCCGGTGACCGTGATCTGCACGGGTGCGGCGGCGGCGAGATTGGCGCGGTCGAAGGCCCAACCCTTGACCGTGATCGAGCGGCCCTTCGTGTCGGTGGCCGAGGTGACCTTGTCCTGCCAACCGGCGAGCCAGCTGACCGTGACGTCCTTGCAGCCCAGGTCGGTGACCAGCGTCTTGTCGGAGTTGCTGACCGCGGACACACAGACGGTGTTGCGACCGTCGGAGGTCAACGGGATGGCACTGGTGAAGGCGTGGTTCAGGCCCAGCCCGGCGCCGACCTCGGTCGGGTACGCCACACCGGCGGTCAGCGTGGTGGTCTTCGTGCCGGTGCTGTTGGTGACCTTCACCGTGACCGTCGAGACGGCGGTCGGGAAGTCCGGGTCAGCGGCCCAACCGGAGACCGTCACCGATTCGGAACCGGCTGCGCCGGACACCACGGCGGTGTCGAACGCACCCACCGGCGACACCGGGGCGAAGGTGACCGCTTCGCACTTGAAGGCGACGCTATCGACATTGCGGATGCCCGCGGTGGAGCTGCAGACCTGGTAGGTGCCGGGGGCGCCGGCCGGGATGGTGGTCAGGAAGCCGTGGTTGTCACCGGCGCCGGGGAAGGCCCGACCGACGTCGGTCCGGAGCTGGTCGGCCGTCACGGTGGTGGTGGACACCGCACCGTTGGGGCCGGTGACCGTGATCTGCACGGGTGCGGCGGCGGCGAGATTCGCGCGGTCGAAGGCCCAACCCTTGACCGTGATCGAGCGGCCCTTCGTGTCGGTGGCCGAGGTGACCTTGTCCTGCCAACCGGCGAGCCAGCTGACCGTGACGTCCTTGCAGCCCAGGTCGGTGACCAGCGTCTTGTCGGAGTTGCTGACCGCGGACACGCAGACGGTGTTGCGACCGTCGGAGGTCAACGGGATGGCGCTGGTGAAGGCGTGGTTCACGCCCAGCCCGGCGCCGACCTCGGTCGGGTACGCCGCGCCGGCGGTCAGCGTGGTGGTCTTCGTGCCGGTGCTGTTGGTGACCTTCACCGTGACCGTCGAGGCGACGGTCGGGAAGTCCGGGTCAGCGGCCCAACCGGAGACCGTCACCGATTCGGAACCGGCTGCGCCGGACACCACGGCGGTGTCGAACGCACCCACCGGCTTTGCCGGGGCCAGGGTCACGGTCTGGCAGCCGAGGCTCTTGGTGACGAGAGCGGAACGCACGCCGACTGCGGTGGTGCAGATGCGGTGTGCACCCGGACCCGTGAGGACGGTGGTGCTGGTGTAGCCGTGCGCGGTGCCCGCGCCGGGGAAGGCCGCAGCGGCCTCGGCCGAGGGCAGGGTGGCCCGCACGGTGGTGGTCTTGACGCTGCTGCCGAGGGTGTCCTGCACCCGCAGCCAGGCGCCGGACAGCGGCTGGTCGGGGTCGATCGCCCATCCGGACACGGTGACCGCCGCGCCTGTCACGCTTACGGGGCTCATCGAGCCGACCAGGTCTCCGACGGTGTATGACAGACAGCCGAGGTCGACATTGCCCAAGCCGTCCTTCTGGTCGACGACCGTCACACAGACTTGGTGGTCGCCCCGACCAGTGGCCACCGTCGAGTAGTCGAACCCGTGATCGGCGCCGGCCGCCGGATACTGCCCGGCGAGTTCGGGGCGGGTGACGTTCGCGGTCGCGGTGGTGCGCAGCACGGAGCCGTCGGCCGCGGTGTCGGTCACGATGATCGACGACGCAGCGGTGGCGATGTCGGGATCGATCGCCCACCCCTTCAGGCTCAGGGTCGCCCCGGTCAGAGCGACGGACTGGAACTGCCCGATCGGAGTGACGGCGGCCTTCGGGTCGTAAGTCTGACCGGCGTCCGCGGCGTCGGTGAAGTTGATCGTGTTGAAGCTGACGCCCGCGGCGTTCGCGACGGTGCCCGCCCCGAAGAACAGGAAACGCGGATTCATCATGTTCGCCCGCTGCGTGGGCGACGCCCAGTAGGCGTCGAAGATCTGCTGTGCGGTCAGCGTCGTCGGCGCGAACTTGACGACGCTCTCCGACCACAGAGTGCGCTTGCTCGCGCCGTAGGTCAGCACCATCTTCATGCCGTTCGGGTTGTGAGCCAACACGCCGCCGGTGACGCCGGCCGCCCCCTGGCCGGACCACCACGCGGACAGCGCGTCCAGCCCACGGGCCTCGCGCAGTGCAGGTGAACCGGCGGCGAGTCGCTGCACGTTGATCAGCCGCAGGAGTTCGGCATCGAACGCGCTGAGCTTCGAGACGTCCTGGGTGACGACGGGCAGGCCGGCCGAGGCCACCGCGACCGGGGTCTCCGCCGCTCCTGCCGGTGTCGCCCCCAGGGTCTGGAACATCGCGGCCGCCACGACGGCCGCGGACAGGGTGGTGGTCAGGCCGCGAAATCGACGGGAGTGCGACGGATCGCAGTCCGTGTGGGCGGCGGTCTGCGCGCCGGTGATGCGACGAGTCGAGCGAAGGGAGAACATCGGGGACCTTCCAGCAGGGAGGGATTTTGATTACGTTGCGCAATATGCGTGCTACGTAAAGTAATACCCTGCTTACTGTCCGTTACACCAGGTGTTCTGAGCCACACCAGTAACGCCGTTTGACCACCTCAGCACCCTGAGCGACGGCCGGACTCGCGACTGCAACCATTTACGGTGAGTGATCGTCACTACCGGCGCCCTCCCGTGGCCGACCGGGCCGCACTGGTGACTGCGTGTCACTGAAGGTCGAGTGCGAATTCACCTTGCCCTCAGACGCCGCAGCGGGTCGCACACGGGACGTGGCGAAATTCTCGGATCGAAGACTCCCCGTCGGTTCAGGGTGCACCGGTTCTGCGGATCGTCAGTTGGCGTCCTGCATCGGAAAGATGACCTCGCGGACGATGAGCTGGATCGCGGCGGCCACCGGCACGGCCATCAACGCACCGGTCACGCCGAGCAGCGCACCACCCACGATGATCGCCACCACGACCGTGCCGGTCGAGATGCTCATCGCGCGGTTCATCACCTTCGGATACAACCAGTAGGACTCGAAGAGGTGCTGGGCCAGATACACCCCGATCGCCACCAGCCCCACCACCAGGGACACCGTGAAGCCGAGGAGCATCATCGACAGCCCGACGGTGATCGGACCCACCACCGGCACGAAGTCGAGCAGTGCCGCACCGAGTGCGATCGCCCACGGATAGGGCAGCCCCACGATGGACGCGAACGTCCCGGCGAAGATGCCGGCCTGCAACGCGATCACCGTGGCCCCGGCCAGATATCGACCCATCTGGTGCAACAGGATTTCGCCGAGTTCGGTCACCCGTTCCCGCCGCGATCCGGGCGCCAACCGGAATGCGGCCCGCTTGATCCGCGGGAAGCCGGCCAGGAAGTACAGGGTGAGGATCAGGATGATCATCAGGTCCACGAAGACGCCGGCGATCGCCACCCCGGCCGAGACGACGGTGGTGCCCGCCCCGGCTGCGAGATCGTTCAGGACCGTCGAGTTCCGAATCTGCTCGATGAACCCGAACCGCTGGTCCAGGTTCTGCACCGTGGGCATCTGTTGCAAATCCTCGAGCAACGAGGGGATCGACACGATGAACGCGGCCACCTCGCTGACGATCGGCGGGATGACGGCGAAGAGGGCACCGCCGAGGAAGACGAGCAACCCGAACATGACCAGGGCCACCGAGAGACCGCGGCGCAAACCGCGGCGGATCAGGAATCCCACGGCCGGATCCAGACCGATCGCCAGCAGCGCTGCCACCGAGATCACGATCAGGGTGCCTTGCAGGGTCTCGATCGCCTGATACGAGATGTACGCGAGCAGCACACCCAGACCGCCGAGGAAACCCAAGCGGAAGGGGGAATAACGCCGCCGCACACTCGTGGTCTGCTCCACCGGCGCGGTCCGCGGCTGACTGCGCAGCTTGTCGTACTCCTCCATCACCGGTAGCTGCGGCACGGGCGGGGGCGCCTGTACACCGCGCCCGCCGACGGAACTCTGCGCACCGACGGAACTCTGCGCACCGACGGAACTGTGCGCACCGACCGCATCGTCGGCACCGGCACCATTGCCGTCACCGTCGGCGAGATCAACACCGCTCGCGGTGGCAGGTGAGACGGCGGACACCGTTCCCGGCACAGGCTCGACCTCGGTGCTCGCCGCGGCGTCAGCGACCCCGGGGCGAAACCCGTGCGCATCGGCGCGGGTCTCCGGGGTCCGCCAACCCTGCCGCGCCACGTCCAGCGTTCGGCGCACGCCGGCCGGAAACCGCGGGCGCCCCGGTTCGCGTCCTGGTGGGGTGGTCCCGGTCACTGCGACCTGGTCGATACGAGCAGGTCGCGGTACTCGGGGTGGGCGTCGATGTAGTCCACCACGAACGGGCAGACCGGGCGGACCCGGACACCGCGCTCACGGGCGGCGTCCAGCGACGCCTTCACGATGACCGCGGCCAGCCCGCGACCGCGCGCCGCAGGTTCAGTGAAGGTGTGGGTGATGAACCAGACACCTTCGTGGTCCACGTATTCGACATGAGTCAGATCAACACCCTCATCGGTGAGCACGAAGCGGTGCTCGGCGGGCCGGTGGGTGATCTGTTGTCGGACGTCGTCCGATCCGCCGTCCGCGGAATTGCCCTCGGTGCTCATGTGGTCCCGCCCATCCGTCGACAACGCCGCTTCCTGCGATGGTGACACATTCCGACCGGCGGCTTGGTGGGGTCATTACCCGATCACGCCGAGTCGGCCCCGTCATCGCCGAGCACCGACATCCGAACCGATGATCGCGGTCGCGTGACAGCGCGGCGGTCCGACCGTCTCTCTGCTGAGCCCCGGGGCATCGACTACGTCGCGCCTCGCTCACCAGCGCCGTCCGTCTGGATCCGGCGCCCCGGGTCCCGCTGACCGGCGCCCGCCTCCTCGGGTCCGGACTCCCGTCGTCCGAGCCCGTTTTCGGCGTCCACCCACCGCATCGATTGGCCGTTTGTCATGAAGCTCAGCGAACTCGAACCCCTGCTGGACCGTCGCCGACCGCTGCGCTTCGCCGGGCCGAGAACCGAACTCGCGGTGTCGGCACCGACGTCCGCCGAGCCGACCGCGGAGGTCGTCGTGACAGCACCCGGCCCGGTGATCACGCCGATGGCACGCCGATCCGCATTGTCCCCTGAGGATCTACCGGCCGAGGCCGACATCGACCCGGCCTCGCTGCACGACATCCTCGCCGATCTGAGGCGTTCGGTGACCGGATTCGACGAGGCTCCGGAACAGCTGGAGCAGCTCGCCCACCGACTGCACCGTCGCCCGCGATCGACCGGTCTGCGCGCCCGCGCCCACGACATCGCCGACCACTTCACCGGCGCGGCCACCGGCGCCCTGGTCGCCCTGCTCGCGTCCGAACTCGATGTGCTCCGCGCGCGGCTGCACGCCCGCACCGCCGCCGAGTGGCAGCACTTGCTGACGGTCACCGGGACGACGGACAGCGCCTCGCCGCTCGGAGTCCCCGCCGACGCCTCACCCGGCGCAACCCCCGAGACCGAGGGGATCAGGTCGCACTACCGGCGATTCCGATCCGCCTGGCAGCAGCGGGACCAGTGCGACGAGTTGGCGGACATCCTGCAGACCGATGCAGTCTTCGCGATGTCCCCGCACGCACACACGGCGGCGACCCACCGCCGGGTCGAGCCGGTCGCACGGCTGGAACGGTCGTTTGCCAGTCGCCGCGACTGGGGTTCCGGTGTCGCATTCCTGCCCGGGCGTCGGGTGCTGCTGGTCTGGGGTCCGCTGCCGACGCCCACCGGCGGACGCTCGGGCGGCGGCCGCGCCGAGGCGATTCAACTCCAGCTGTTCGAAATCGACGCCGCCGAACTGGCGCGTTGGGCCCGCAGCCTCAGCGGGGACGACGCGGTCGTGCCGGAGTGGCGACGCTGGATAGTGCCCGCCAAGGCATCCCTGAGCGACCGGGCGGACTGGACGGCGCCCGTCGTGGAGCTCAGTCGTCTGATGATGCTCGGGCAAGGCCCGACGCCGATCCGCAGGACGTCGACGGGTACGCCGAAACGCAGCGAGAACGAGCCCACACCGGCCGTCACCCGATTGGTGATCTCGGCCGCCGAAGCCGTGGACGGGATCCCCCCGGTCGATCTGGCGACCGGGTACCCGTCGACCGCACCCGACTGGCTCCCCGCGCGATTCCGGAGCGCTTGGTCACCCGAGCAGCGACGCTACGTGCGCACCTGGGTCGACACCCACCACCGTGATGACAAGCGGCTTTCGCACGGCTCGGTCCTCGTCACGGTGCTGCCGGCGACACCGGCGGCGTGACCGAGCTCTGAATGGTCCACATGGGTGGTCACCTCAGCCGAGGTGACCACCCATGTTGCATTCTGAACGAGAGCTGCCTCGGCCGGCGACGTAGGCCGGGTCGTGCAGTGCGGCGCGTGGCTTCCTAGACCGACTTCGACAGAGTCCACCGAGCACGACCACCGAGCACGAACCACCGAGCACGACCACCGAGCGCAGACCACCGAGGACGCAGACCAGCAGCCGGAGGACGACATGTCAGTGGACCACAGCCCCACCGGACTCGGCGCCGAGCGGCGGTCCGGCGGCTCACCCGTGGAGACGTCGACCGGCACCCTGAACACCGACATCGTCGTCGTCGGGGCCGGGTTGGCGGGCCTGACCGCAGCCGCCGAGGCCGCCGACGCCGGCCGCCGGGTGGTGATCCTCGATCAGGAACCTTCAGCCAGCCTCGGCGGTCAAGCCTTCTGGGCGCTCGGCGGACTTTTCCTGGTCGACACCCCCGAGCAACGCCGACTCGGCATCCACGACTCCGAGGAACTCGCGCTGTCGGACTGGTTCGGCACCGCTGGTTTCGACCGGCCAGAGGACCACTGGCCGCACCGCTGGGCGGAGGCGTTCGTGCACTTCGCCGCGGGCGAGATGCGGATGTGGTTGAAGGACCAGGGCATGACCCTCTTCCCGATCGTGCAGTGGGCGGAGCGGGGCGGATATCAGGGCAGCTCCCACGGAAGTTCGGTGCCGCGCTTCCATCTCGCCTGGGGTACCGGGCCGGGGGTGCTGACACCGATCTTGCGCCGGGTGATGGGGTACGTGCACGACGGCCGGATCCAGCTGCGCTTCCGGCATCGGGTCACCGAATTGCTGCGCCAGGGGGACACCGTCGTCGGGGTCGCGGGCGAGGTCTTGGAACCGTCCGCGGCAGCCCGCGGTGAGCAGTCGTCGCGTCGACCGGACGGCGAGTTCACCGTGCGCTCGCAGGCCGTCATCGTGGCCTCGGGTGGGATCGGCGGCAATCACGATCTGGTGCGCCGGTACTGGCCCGACCGGTTGGGCGAGTACCCGACAGACCTCCTCAGCGGGGTGCCCGCGTCCACCGACGGCCTGATGATCGGCGTCGCCGAGCGAGCGGGCGGGCGGGCGATCAACTTGGATCGGATGTGGCACTACGCCGAAGGCGTGGTCAACCACACGCCCGTGTGGCCGCAGCATGCGATCCGCATCCTCTCCGGCCCGTCCCCGATGTGGTTGGACGCCCGCGGCGATCGGTTGCCGCCGCCGCTCTGGCCGGGATTCGACAGCGCCGGAACCGTCTCGCACATCCTCGCCACCGGATATCGGCACTCCTGGTTTCTGCTGAATCAGCGGACCCTGGGCCAGGAGTTCGCCCTGTCCGGCTCAGAACAGAACGCCGACATGACCGAGAAGTCGGTGACCCGGTTGTTGAAGAACCGGCTCAGCGACGGACCCACGGATGCAGTCGCGGCATTCCAACAGCGCGGTGTCGACTTCCTCTCGGACACCACACTGGAGGGTCTGGTCGGGCAGATGAACACACTGGCCGGTGCCGACCTCATCGACTCGGCCGCGGTGTCCGAACTGGTGCGGATTCGGGACCTGCAGGTGGCTTCCGGGTTGGGCAAGGATCCGCAGCTCGCGGCTGTCGCCGCGGCCCGCCGATTCTTCGGCGACAGGAAGATGCGCACGGTCGAACCGCACCGACTCCTCGACCCGGAGGCAGGGCCCCTGATCGCCGTCCGCCTGCACGTCATGACCCGGAAAACCCTCGGCGGGCTGGAGACGGACCTCTCCGGTCGGGTCTTGCGGATCGGCGGCGATCCGGTGCCCGGCCTGTACGCGGTAGGCGAGGCCGCCGGGTTCGGCGGCGGCGGCATGCACGGTTACCGGTCGATGGAGGGCACCTTCATGGGTGGCTGCCTCTTCAGCGGCCGCGCGGCGGGCCGCGCTGCGGGAGCCTCCGTGGTGTGATTCCCGGGTCCCCCGCCCGCCGACCTTCCGCGAAAGCAGACAGATGAGCCGCCCAATCCGCATCGCCGTCCAATTGCAGCCGCAGCACGCCGACTACGCCTCGATCCGTGCGGCGGTGCTCCGCTGCGAGGAGGGCGGGGCCGACGTCGTCTTCAACTGGGACCACTTCTACCCGCTCTACGGCGAGCCCGACGGTAAGCACTTCGAATGCTGGTCGATGCTCGGTGCCTGGGCCGAACAGACCGAACGGGTCGAGTTCGGCGCGCTGGTGACCGGTGGCGGTTACCGCAATCCGGAGTTGGTCGCCGACATGGCCCGCACCATCGACCACATCTCAGGCGGCCGCTTCATCCTCGGGATCGGGGCCGGGTGGTTCGAGAAGGACTACGACCGCTATGGCTACGAGTTCGGAACCGCGGGGAGTCGGCTGGCCCTGCTGGCCGAGAACATGGACCGAATCGAGAAGCGTTTGGCCCAGCTGAATCCGGCCCCGACTCGGGACATACCGATACTGATCGGCGGTGGCGGCGAGCGCAAGACCCTTCGTCAAGTCGCCGAGCACGGCGACATCTGGCACGCCTTCAGCGATGTCGAAACCTATCAGCGCAAAGTCGGGATCCTCGCGGAGCACTGCGCCGATGTCGGGCGAGACCCGTCCGAGATCGAGCACTCCACCGACATCGGCCGGCTGAACGAGGCGACTGCCAACACTTTCGCTGACGCGGGCATCACCTTGTTCACGATCGGCATCGGGGGACCGGACTACGAAGTCGACGCCCCGCTGGCCAAATGGACCGCTTGGCGGGATGCCCGCAACGCCGGTTGACCCGATCGCGGGCCGGACGAAGCGGGATCCGACATCGTGCCGCTCAGCGGTGACCCGGCGCTCCCGTTCGGACCCGACGATGCGCGGTGAGCAGCACCATGGATCCACCCAGCAGCAGCACGCTCACGATCAGCAGCGTCGCGCCGGTCGAGATGCCGGTCGTCGCCAACGATGCTCCGGCCAGCACGGCGATGTCCGGAGCAGCGCCGGCCCCGCGTCGAGGTGCGAGCAGGGCGACACCGCGGGTGGTGCTCACTGCGGTCGCCGTCGTCGCCGGCACCCCCTCCGTGGACAGCGACTCGGATTCGATCGCGGGCACCGGCGATGACGTGGGCGCGGGATCGGCCGCAGCCGTCGGTTCGATGCTGGAGGAGACGGCGTCGATGATCTCGATCGTCGGTGTGACGTCGTCAACCGGCGCTGGTGCGGCATGCCGCGCATCGTCGGCGGCGACCGGCGCGAAGACGACGAGCTGGTCGCTCGCCGGCAGCACATCGATCAGCGGTGACGCATCGATCAGCGGCACGGCGACCGGCGCAGACGCAGTCTCGTTCGACGGCACCACATCGGGTGCGATGCTCGAGGACACCGCATCGGCTGCGATGCTCGAGGACACCGCATCGACTGCGATGCTCGAGGACACCGCATCGGCTGCGATGCTCGAGGACACCGCATCGGTGATCTCGATGAACGCGCCGTCTGCGGGCTGCGGGGCCTCCGACACGACGGCCGAGGTGCCGGTGCCCGTCGCTGCCGGATCGGCCGCGGCAGCCGGTGCGGCCATCGCCAGCGAGATCAGCCCGACCACCGCCACTGCCGCACTGAGCGACCTGAGAACGCGCGAACTGAAAACGCGCGAATTGAAAACGCGCGAACCGAGAACGCGTGAACCGCGTCCGACCTGAATCGTTGTGCGCATGAGGTGAGATCCTGACTGTTGTGCTTCGGCACTTGGTATTCGCGTCAGGATCCTGTTCGTTACACACCGCGACCAGTCTTCACCCTTGTCACCCAACGGGGTGCGGCCATCAGAGTGGTAGACACTCTGTTCCTCGACCGCTACTCAGAGTCGTCATCCAACGGGTTTGCGCGGGAATCTGGGCGCCCGTCCGGGCTCGTCTGGGTTCGCGAAGGGGCGACGGCACCTGCGACGGCGACGGCGACGGCGACGGACTGGTGACGGACCGGCATGCTGGAGCCATGGGTCTCCTGCGCTGGCGTCGATACGGTCCGTTGTCACGCTGGTACGACGTGTTGTCATTCGAGCGGCCGGTGTACCGAGCCGGCCGGGTCCGCGGCATCGCCCTGCTCGGCCTTCGGAGCGGTGATCGCGTTCTCGACGTTGGATGCGGCACCGGGCTGAACTTCCCGTTGCTGCGCGACGCGGTCGGCGCCGCCGGCGAGGTGGTCGGGGTGGACAACTCGGCCACAATGCTCAACCAGGCCGGACGGCGGATTCAGCGCGAGGAGTGGCTGAACGTCGCGACCCGTCGGGGAGACGCCGCCGACCTCGACCGGGTGCTCGCGACCGAACCGCCGGGATTCGATGCGGTGTTGTTCACCTACGTGCTGTCAGTCGTAGACCAGCCCGACCTGGTGTGGCGGCAGGCACTGGCTCAACTGCGACCAGGTGGCCGGATCGCCGTCGTCGACCTGGGCCTGCCCACCGGATGGGGAAGGCCGCTCCGTCCTGTCGCCCGACTCGCCTGCTTCCTCGGGGGAGCCGACCCGCAGCGTCACCCGTGGCGGCGGGTCCGATTCGACGCCACTGAAGTGTCTGAGGAAGCGCTGCGTTCGGGCCACATCCACGTCGCCGTCGGTACCGCCCACACCCTCCCGCACTAGCCGGCAACGGCCGGCACCAGCCCGCCGATCTGCTCCGACCGAGCGGCTCTCGCCGTTCCGATGACAACCAGAGGGACCCACGTGACCCAGACCTTCAACCATCCGACGCCCGCGCATCAATGGGCGTCGGACGATGTGACAGCACCCCACCGCGGCGCATGGGACTTGTTCATCGTCGGGGGCGGCACCGCAGGGCTGGTGGCGGCGAAGACTGCGGCCAGGTTCGGCGCCTCGGTGCTGATGGTGGAAAAGGCCAGGACCGGTGGCGACTGCCTCTGGACAGGCTGCGTTCCGAGCAAGACCCTGCTCAGCGCGGCGCATCTGGCCGCGACCGCTCGCGATGCGGCCCGCTTCCGGGTTCACGGAATCATCGTCGACACCGGAGGCACCGGAGACACCGGAGACACCGGAGACACCGGAGACACCGGAGACACCCGGGGCACCGTCGACAGGATCGACACCGTGAGCACCGTCGACACCGGGCTCGCCGTGCGGATCGATTTCGACCGTGTGATGGAGTCGGTGCGGGAGGCGGTGCGGACGATCGAGCCTGAGGATTCGCCGACCTCCATTCGGGCGACCGGCGCCCGAGTCGCGCAGGGGGTCGCCGTCTTCACCGGACCGCGCACCGCGACCGTCAACGGGCGGCCGGTTCGCTTCCGGCATGCCCTGATCGCCACCGGGGCCGCTCCGGCGGTGCCGCCGATCCCGGGGCTCGCCGGAGCCGACCCACTCACCAGCGAATCGATCTGGTCGTTGACGGATTTTCCCGCCCGACTCCTGGTGCTCGGCGGCGGCAGTATCGGCTGCGAGCTGAGTCAAGCGTTCGCCCGATTGGGATCCGCGGTAACCGTGGTCGAGGCGCTGCCCAGTCTGCTGGCGCGCGAAGACCCGGACGCAGCAGCGATAGTCACCCGGGCACTGACCGAGGACGGGGTGACGGTCCGCACCAGAGCGACATTGGTCCGGGTCAGCACCGACCACGCCCGGAATCGGGCGGAACTCGCTGACGGGACGTCCATCGAGTTCGACCGGGTACTCGTCGCCGTCGGTCGCCGCCCACGAGTCGACAAGCTGGGTTTGGACCTGGCAGGCGTGGAACTGACCGAGACCGGCCACATCCGAATCGACGACACGCTGCGCACCACCAACCGCGCGATCTGGGCTGCGGGTGACGTCACACCACTTCCGCCGTTCACGCACACCGCCGGGCACGCCGGGTCCACCGCAGCTGCCAACGCCGTCCTCGGACTCCGACGCTCGTTGAACACCGGCGCGGTCCCCCGAGTGACGTACACCCAGCCGGAGGTCGCCGCAGTAGGCGTCGGCGCGGCCGACGCTCGAGGCAAGCGTGGAATGCGCGTGGCGACGGTGGCGCATACCGACCTCGACCGTGCCGTCGCCGAACGGTGCACCTCCGGTTTCAGCCGGCTGGTGATCGATCGCAAGGGTCGCGTGGTGGGCGCGTGCCTGGTCGGACCCCGCGCCGGTGAGTCCCTGGCCGAGGTGACCCTCGCCGTCCGCCAGGGCCTGACCGCCCGCGCCGTCGCCGCCTCGATGCACGCCTATCCCACCTACAGCGACGGTGTCGGCAACGCCGCCGTCGCCGAGGTGAATCGCCGACTTCGGCGTCCGCTGCCACAGCTGACGATCCGCGGCCTGCGCACCCTGCAGCGCTGGTTCTCGCGCTGAGCCGACCCCGGGTGCTGTTCAGCCGGGTTAGCCCAAGTAGTCGTTCCTCGCCCACGCTGCAGCATCGGCGAAGAACGATTCGATGGGCAAACCGGGGATCGACTGGTCGAGCGAGCCCAAACCCGGCGCTCGCCCGGCGTCACGGCCTCGCCGGCCGCCTCGTGGGAAGCGCGGCCAGCGCGGCGACGACGCCCGGCAGGTCGTCGGCGATCACGTCGGCAGGGGTGAAGACGGCAGTGGGCTGGCCTTCCAGCCGCGGGCACCAACCGGTGGTGAGGCCGGCGGCGTGAGCCCCGTGAACGTCCCAGGAGTGGACGGCGACCAGGGCTACCCGTGCGGCGGGCACATCGGCCGTCGAGACGGCCAGTCGGTATGGCGCCGGGTTGGGCTTCCAGGCGCGCACCTGATCGACGCTGAGCACGCGCTCAACCGCATCGTCGATTCGGGCGCGACGCAGGAATCCGCTGGTGGCGTCGACCCCGCCGTTGCTGAGGGTGAACACCCTGAAACCCGCGTCGACGGCCGCTTTCACCGCGGCAACCGTGTCCGGTTGTGGGGTCAGCTCGGCGAATCCGCCCACCGCGTGGTCCAGCTGGACGTCGGTCAAGGCGAGGAAGGTCTCGGCGCGTAGCGCAGATCGGGCCACCTCGGCGAAGGGTGCATAACTTTGAGCGGCGGTGAGGGCGAGCCCGTCACGCAGGATGCGGGTGAACCAGCGGTGCAGCAGATCATCGGGCTGGGACAGCTCACGCAGTCGCGCTGCGACCGGAGCGAGGTCGGCCAACGTCTCCACCACGTCGAAGACGACGACTTCCGGTCGGTCCCGCGCAGTGCTCGCCCCGCCGGACGCGAGCTCCGCGCCTGCCCCACCCGACGCCGGCTCCGCACCCGCCCCACCGGCCGGGAACTCCGCGCCTTCGCCACCGCCGGCCGGCTCGCTGTGGGCTCGCCCGCTCATCGGACGAGGGCGGGGGCTGCGGCGACGTCCAGCTCGGTGCGCGCGTAGTGGTTGAAGAAGTTGGTGAAGAGATTCTGCGCGAGGTGCGCGAAGGCCTCGGCCAGTTGGACGTCGGTCCAGCCCTCGTCGAGCGCGGCGTTCCAGGTTGCGTCGCTGACGTTCCCGACCGATCCGGCTGCTTCGCGCACGAGCGTGACCAGCGCGGAGAGCACCGGGTCGAAGCTGACACTCCCGGATCGGATCTGCAGGGTCTCCGCTTCGGAGAAACCCGCGCGACGGGCGGCGAGCGTGTGCACCGACTGGCAGTAGTGACAGTCGTTGACCGCGCCGACCGCGAGGGCGATCGCCTCCCTGGTCTTCGCGTCGAAGCTGCCCTGCTGGGCCACCGCGTCCGCCAACCCCGTGTACGCGGCGAGCACCACCGGTGCGTGGGCCATCTCAGCATGAATGGCCAGCAGTTTTCCGCTGCGCTTCGCCAGCCGCTGCAGGGTGGGTCGAGCCTCTTCAGGAGCACTGTCATGGGAGTGCGCGGGGATTCGAGACACGTGGTACCTCCGGTTGGCTGGTCGTCGAGCGCGGATGGCGTGGCCGACTGTCAGTGGCAACTACCCGTTCGCGTCGGTTCTTCCCACGGCCTCTGCGGTACTCGCGGTTACTTCGACCGCAACGCTGTCCCGGTCCTGCCAGGTGCAGATACACAGCTCGTTGCCCTCCGGATCGGCCAGCACCCAGAATGCGTTCGCCCGGGCGTCGGACAACAGGATGCCGCCGGCGGCGATGGCTGCGGCCAACCTGGTTTCCGCCTCGTCCTCCGGAACGGTGAGATCGAGGTGGATCCGATTTCGCTGAGGTCGTGGCGCGTCCATCTGCTGAAACCAGACCGTCGGCTGCTGATGTACGGGATCGATGAGCCCGCAATCGGGTTCGTCCAGCATCGACGGATCGTCCACGTATCCGAGCACGGCCCGCCAGAACGGTCGGATCGCCGGAATGTCGACGGCGTCGATGGCGACCTCCAGCGTCTGGACACTCCGCTCCCCGACCATGACGGAGGGGTCCAGGCGGTGCCCACTCGCTAGGACGGCATCGGTGACCGCCCGAACCGCCGTCAGGTCGGAGGTGTGGAGCAGCACGGTGTTCCCGACTGGAACCGAGAGCAGGCAGCGGTCGGCGCGCTGGTCGACCCTGAGCTCGCGGCCGGGGCGATCACCGGTGGCGGTGATCGCGGCGATTGCAGCCGAAGCCACAGTCAACCCGTCCGGTAGACCCGCCACCGGAACCGCCGTGGCCGCCGTGTCCAGGAGGTAGCGCCACCCGAGTCCACGCAACTCGGCCGCCGCTTCGGCCCGGGACATTCGAGGTGTGCTCACGGTTGGGATGATCGCACCGCCTCCGGTGGGCGGCATCCTGTAACCGTCTGCGAGAGCCGCACCGGACCCGCCCCCCGCCGCCCTGGCACTATCGCGCACATGGGACACGTGGTCGTGGTGGGCGCTGGAATCTCGGGTGTGGCCTGCGCGGGAGTCCTGGTCGCCGCCGGGCACAGGGTCACCGTGCTGGACCGGGGCCGTCGGGTCGGTGGCCGGATGGCGGTCCGGCACCATGCGGGTCGGCCGGTCGACACCGGGGCGTCCTACTTCACGGTGTCCGATCCGGCCTTCAGGTCGGTCGTGGACGACTGGCAGGCTCGCGGCCTGGCCCGCGAGTGGACCACCAGGTTCACCGCCCTGTCGCCGAGCGGCGAGGAGGTGAAGTCCGGGCCGATCCGGTGGGCGGCCCCGCTGGGGTTACGCGAACTCATCGCCGACCTCGCTCGCGGGCTGGAGGTCTCCAGCGGGGTCACCGTGGACCGCGTCGACCTGTCCGACGGCCGACCGCGGGTCGACGGCGAGACCGCCGATGCCGTGGTGCTGGCAATGCCGGACCCGCAGGCGCGTCGATTGCTTTCGCCCGACTTCAGGGCGGAGTCGGCCCGGCTGACCGACGACTTCGAGCCGGTGCTGGCCTTGACGGTCGCCTGGAACGAGCGCATCTGGCCGGACCGCGACGGTGTCTTCGTCAACGAACACGCGGTGCTCGCCTGGATCGCCGACGACGGTCTGCGCCGCGGCGACCGCGCGCCCGTCCTGGTCGCCCATTCCACCCCCGATTTCGCCCGGACCCGGCTGGCCGACCCGGCGTCGGCCGTGGAACCGATGGTGGCAGCGGTGCGCGAAGTCCTGGACATCGGATGTCCATCGACCGGCGACGGAACGCCGAACCTCGCAGTCGTGCAACGCTGGACCTTCGCCCGGCCGGTCGGGCGACGCGACCGGCAATTCCACTTGTCGGCCTCCGGATTGGGTTTCTGCGGTGACAGTTGGTCCGACCGCCCTCGGGTGGAGGCGGCGTTCCTGTCCGGGCGGGCCCTCGGTGCGGCGCTGGTCGAATCCTCGGCGTAACCGCCCGCTACTCTCGCAACCGATCAGTCCCTTACCCGCCGCGCCGACCGACGATGAACGACCGCGGCGATACCGCCTGCGATCGTCAGAACGGCCAGGGCCGCGAGGGCGGCGAGAAACGGCCAGGATCCCGGTTCGTCGCCGAAGGCGCCCACCGCCACGTAGGCCGAGGTGGCGGGCAAGATGCCGATCACGGTCGCGGCGGCGAAGTCGCGGAACCGGACGGCGCTGACCCCGGCCAGGTAGTTCACCGCGGTGAAGGGGACGATCGGGATCAGCCGGGCGACCAGGATGGCCAGGAATCCGCGACGCAGGAGCTGATCGTCGAACCGATCCAGCCGTACCCCGGTCCAGCGGTGCACGGTGTCCCGGCCGAGAACACGGCCGAGTCCGAACGCGGATGCGCCACCGATGCTGGCCCCGACCACGACGACCACCAGCCCCAGCGGTAGCCCGAAGAGCACCCCTGAGCCGAGGGTCAACACCGTCTTGGGCAACGGCGACAGGGTGGCCACCGCGTAGAGGCAGGCGAACACGACCGCCGCCCACCACCGGTTGAAATGGGCGAGGGCGGCCCGAATCTGCTCGACGTCCGGCAGACCGACCCGAACCCCCACCACGATCAGTGCCGCGATCACCGCCACCAGCGCACCCAACCGGAACCATCCCGCCGTCGACGGCACCTCAGGCCGGCCCGGATCGAACACCCGCGGCCGGCCGGTCCGACCGACCCGCGACCAGGGTTGCCTCCGCCGGATCGAAATCAACACCGACGGTCGCGCCTACCGGGACCGCGTTCGTCACCGGAGTCTGGATCAGGATGTCCCGTGCACCCGACTCCAGATCCACCCACAGATGGGTTCCCGCGAACCGCACCTGCCGTACCAGGCCGGACAACGGCGAGGTCGGATCGAATCGCATCGACTCAGGCCGGACGACGAGCACCGCCGGCCCTACCGGCACCGCGGCCCCGCCCGGGACACCGGCTACCGGCACGACCGGCACCCCTGACGCGTCGGCAGTGAAGACACCGGCCGAGACGGCACCCGGGAATTCGTTGACCGGGCCGAAGAATCGGGCCGCGGCCAGGGTCGGCGGTCGGCGGTAGAACAGGTCGGGCGGACCGTGTCCTTCGACTCGACCGGCCAGCATGAGCAGAATCGAGTCCGCCACTTCGACGGCTTCGGACTGGTCGTGGGTGACGAACAGAGTGGTCACCTTCGACTCGGCCTGCAGTCCGACGACCAGAGTCCGCATCTCGGCCCGTAAGGCCGCGTCCAGTTGTGAGAACGGTTCGTCCAGCAGCAGCACCCGCGGCTCGAGCACGAGCGCCCGGGCCAGCGACGCCCGCTGCTCCTGACCACCGGACAGCTCGCCCACCCGCCGGTTCCCCAGCGCGCCGAGTTGCACTCGGTCCAGCATCGCGCCGACCCGCCGCCGAATCGTCGACCGGTCGAGACCGCCCCGCATCCGCAACCCGAACGCGACGTTCTGCGCGACGCTCAAGTGCGGGAACAGCAACGGCCTCTGGAACACCAACCCCACCGAACGCCGTTCCGCCGGAACGGTCAGCACGCTACGGCCGTCGAAGAGGACGTCGCCCGCATCGGGTTGCAGCAAGCCGCCAACCATCGCCAACAGGGTGCTCTTTCCGCAGCCCGAGGGTCCGAGGACCGCTGTCATCGACCCGGCCGAGATCCGGGCGTCCACGCCGTCCACTGCGGCCGGCCCAGCCGTGCCCTCATATTTCTTGGCGAGTCCGGTCAGGTCGATCTCGGTCCCGCTCACCGGCGATCCCGGCACCGCAGGGCCGTCGCCGGCACGCTCACAAGCGCCCCAACCCGACGACGGAGCCCGATCGCAGGGACGCCGACCAACTCGCGGACAACCGGGACGCGGCGACGACGAGCACCAACGGCGGTCCGATCAACAGCAGCGCCAATGCTGCCGCCACCGTGGTGTCGGCGGCGCCGACAGCCGCGAACAGCAACAACGGCAGGGTCTTCACCTGGCCGCCGCCGATCAGCAGGGTCAGCACGTACTCACTCCAGGAGATCAAGAAGGCGAACAGCGCGGCGACCGTCACCGCGGGCCGCAACAGCGGAAGGGTGACGAACAACAGAATGCGAACGGGCCCGGCACCCAGGGCGCGAGCCTGCCGTTCGTAGTCGACGTCGAAGTTGGCGAACGCACCACTGAGAACGGTGGCGGCGTACGGAACCGTCGGCATCAACTGCACCAGGATGACACCGGCCACCGAATCCGACAGCCCGTAGCGCACGAAGAACACCTGGATGCCCACGGTCACGGCAACCCCCGGCACGATGACCGGCGCCAACAGCAGGAACTGCACCGGCCGCCTTCCGGGAAACCGGTACAGGCCGATCGCCCGACCCGCGGGAAAGCCGATCAGACACGCCAGCACGGCCACCGCCACCGCGATGCCGATGGAGGTCAGCAACCCGCGCAGGATGTCCGACCGCGGGTCGACCAGCGACCGCATGCCGCGCAGCGTGAGCCGACTCGGGATCAGCGCCGGAAACCGCCACTCGGCGGCCACCGCCCACCCGACGAGCGGCACCAGCGGCACCAGCGCCGCCATTGCCAGCAGCACCACCCCGACCTGCACCGATCGGCGCGGACCCGTCGCCACGATCGTCCCCGCTGAGCCTATTGAGCTTCCGGCGCGTCCTGAGCTTCTTGCGCTTCCGGAGCTTCCGGAGCTTCCTGAGCTCACAGCGGCCGCCGCGCCAGTCGACCGGCCACCGCCGCATAGCCGGCGACCAGCAACAGGGACAGCGCGGCGATCAGCACCGCGACCGCCATCGCCTGCGGTCGCATCGTCAGGTCGGTGTCCCGGTAATACTGCAACGCGACCACGGGCAACGTCGCGGGGTACGGCTGGCCCAACAGATAGGGCACCTCGTAGGACCCGGCGGCGAACGCGAAGACAAGCACCGCACCCCCGCCCACGGACGGTGTCAGCACCGGCAACAGCACATGCCGAAACCGTTGCCAGGGACCGGCGCCGAGCATCCGCGCCGCGTCGGCGAGGTCGTCGACACCGCGATGCAGTGCGGAGAGAGCGACCAACGTCAAAAACGGCGTCTCCTTCCACACGTATTCCGCGATGATCCCCCAGCCGAAGGTGTCGTTGGTCAACGCGGGGAAGTCGGCCGGGCCGTCCGTCACGCCCAGGGCGACGCCGAGCCGAGACAGCAGCCCGCCCTGCGACAGCAGCAGCAGCATGCACAGCGCGCCCACCAGATGCGGCACCGCGAGAGTCGCCTGTAATAGGCCGGTCACCCAGCTCCAGGACCGGCCCAGCGCGCGAATCAGCAGCGCGGCGCCCACACCGAGCGCCGCCGCCAGCAAGGTCGGCAACAGGGCCACCCGCAGGGTCAGCCACAGCGAGGCGCGGACGGCGGGGTCTGTCCACAGCGCACGATAAGCATCCAGTGACAGCGACGAAGACGACGACGACGACAGCGAGGACGACCCGGATCGGAAGGGCAGATACCCCAGGCTCTGCGCCACCGCCTGCACCACCCCGGCACCGAAGAACACCGCGACGACCAGCATCGCCGGTGCCAGCAACAGTCCGATGCGCACCGGTCGGGACGCCGCAGTCACATCGTCACCGCCGCAGAACGTTGCCGACCCAGCCCCGCTCGAACGCCGTCACGTACCCGGCGGCGAGTTCCGGCTGGACGTTGGCGGCGAGCTCGGCCAGGGGCAGCACCGAAGGACTCAACGGCACCGCGGCGAATTGCGCCTGCACCGCCGGATCAGTCAATTCCAGGTCGATCGCGGGGTAGCTGCCGGTGGCCTGGAACAACGCGAGTTGGGTCTGCGGATCTTGCAGCACGTTGGCCAACACCATTGCCGCGGCCCGATGTTCGGCGTTGGCCGGAATCGCCACGAAGCTGCGGTTACCGATGTTGCCACCGGCGAGGACTGCCTCCCGGGTGGTCGCCGGGTAGGTCCCCTTGGCGACCTGCTCCCCGACCCCGCCCGGGCCGTAGGTGAAGAACGCGCTGATCTCGCCGTTGCCGTACAGCCGACTCAGCGCGTCCTGTGACTGCGGATAGGTGCTGCCGGCCCGCCATAGCGACGGCTCCAGGTCGTTGAGCCGAGGCCACAGTAGATCGGCCGCGGCGTCGTACTTCGCCTGATCGAAGGGACCGGCCAGCGTCTGCGGGCCGCCGATGGTGTCGTACAGGATGGTCCGAACCGCCATCGAACCGGTGAAGTCCGGCAACGCCGGGTAGGTGAAGTGACCGGGGTCGGCCTTCGCCCAGGCGATCAGACTGGAGACCGACTGGACATCGGCCGGGGTCAGTTTCGCGCTGTCGTAGACCAGCGCCGAGTCGGCTTGCTGCCACGCGGCTTCGCATCCGTTCACCGGAACCCCGAAATCGCCGGTGACAGCCGGGTCGGTGAAGTCGATGAACCGGGAGTTCGGCAACAGGCGGTCCCAGCCGCAGTACCAGAGACCGGCCTGAACGCCGGTGGCGAAGTTCTCGCCGTTGACCCAGATCGCGTCGACGGAACCGGTGTCCGTGCGGCCGGCCTGAACCTCACCGAGCACCTTGTTGACGGCGTCGGCGGTGTCGGTGATCCGCACCTGATTCAGTGTCACGCTCAGGTCACGGAGCCGGTCCGCGACGAAACCGGTGACGAACCTGTTCAGTACCTCGTCACCGCCGTACATGTACCAGTTGACCGTCTGCCCGCGAGCGGCGTCGAGGACGGTTTCCCAGTCCGCCGGGACCGTTGTCGCGAGTCCGATGCCCGCCGAGCTACCGCCGGCCGGTGCCGCCGACGTGGCCTCGACGGACCCGCACGCGCCGACCACGAGGAGCAAAGCGGCTACGGCGGCGCCGCGAGTGAACTGTCTGACGTGGTTCATGAATGCCGTCCGGTCTCCACGGGTTGCCGACCGGGTTGACCGGGCGTCGCTGCCGCCTGCGCCGCCCACCGGAGCGGTGTCCGCAACACGCGCACGCCGACCCGGATCCGCTGCAGCGCGGTGATGGCGACGGCCGCGGCGAACAGCCAGGCGATCAGGGCCGCTTCGGTCGGAAAGAGGCAGAACAACACGTAGACGACCACCGTCTCCGTGCCCTCGGCGATTCCGCCGACGAATCGCAGCGACCGCTGATCGGTGCCCTCTCCGACCGAAGACCAGCCGCCGCGCCGTTCGATCAGCGACGACAGCGCCAGAAAAGCGGTGCCAGACAAGTAATAAGCCGTCAGTAGTGCCAGCGCGGCAACCCTGGCTTCCGGAACCGCGATCGCCACAGCCAACACGAAGCCCGCGTAGACGCTGAAGTCCGCCACGATGTCGAGGAACCCGCCGAGCTCCGTGGCGCCGCGTCGCCTCGCCAACGGACCGTCCAGCCCGTCGAGCAGACGATTGAGCAGCCACAGGGCGAGCGCCAACGACCACAGCTGAAACCCGGCCGCGACGCAGGCGCCGACGCCGACCAGCCACCCCACGCCGGTCACCACCGACGGCGAGATGCGCGCCGCCGCCAACACGCCCGCGGCGGCGTCCAGCCCCGGCGCCAGCAACTGGCGAGCCCTCCGATCAAACACCGACTGCCCGCCTGTCGGGATGCCGGATTCGGCCGTCGGTGACCGGCGCAAGCGGCAGAAGTCTTCGCAGCGCGACGTTCTCGTGCGGGTCGAGGACCCCGTGTTGGACGCAGGCGGGCACCAACTCACCGGTCTCCGGATGCGCCATCGCGTAGGAGCAGGCGGCCAACCGCTGCTGTGTCTCGCGCAGCCGCGGTTCGGTCGAGGACTCACCCCGCTGCATGGCGGCCCAGGCCGGCGCCACGTCGGCGGCGTCCATGAACGAGTGCATGACGAAGGTCACCGGCCGCAGGCGATGCGTGAGCAGGCGGCCTATCCCGACCGTGCGGACGGTCCGGGCCAGCCACCCCGCGAAGGCGGCCGGGACGGCGGGGTGGCGGGCGAACACCCGCAGCAGCTTGACCGCGAGCAGCGGCACCGGGGTGCCCTCGAAGTTGACCCCACCGAGGTGGGCGTAGAACAGGTCGCGCAGTCGCAGGTCCCGCGGATTCTCCTCGTCGGCGATCGGATACCACCGGTCGCCGAGGTAGAAGCCGTAGGCGGAACGGTTGCACCGTTCGTCACCGTGTTGGAAGACCCGGAACGGGATCCGTCGACCGACGCCGCGTTCCACCTCGGCCCAGACGGCGTCTCCGGTCAGCTCGCGGTAGCCGTCGCGCCAGCGCCGGTCGTCGCCGACGAACGCCGCCGGCTGGAAGGAGAACATGCCGAATCCGTAGTGCCGGCATTCGCGGACGACCTCGGCGAGTTGGTCGAGGTTCACCGGTGTGACGGTCATGTTGTGCGCCAAGAAGTACCGCACGCCGTGTTCACGACGAAGCCGAGCGAACAGGTCGGCGAATGCCCGCCGGTAGCTGTTCAGTGACGCCTCGTCGGGAGGGCGCTCGATCCCGCGGCGGCCGAACATCAACATGTCGAAGTGCCCGGCGAACGACAACCGGCGGAACCGACGCCGCCCGTCCGGGCCGAGCGCCAACCGCTCCAGGTAGTCGTAATCGAAGTCGCCGTGGGTCATGCTCATCGGCTCTCGGCCGTGATCGCGCATGATCTGCAGGGTCGCCGCGTGGTCGTCGGGGGGCAGCAGCGACACTTCGCCGCCGATCAGTTGGGCGTGCGCCCGCGGCCCGCGGATCCGCTGCAGCAGCCCCATCTGGGCCGCTACCTCGCTGGTGGTGTGTTCACCGCTGATCGCCACCCGATTGGCGTCGCGCGAGTGGTAGCACGGCGTGCAGGCCAAATTGCACTTCGGGAACACCCCGTGGGTGCCCTCACAGCCCACGGCGTGTCGACCCAGCGTCTGGGCGGGTGTGCGAGCCTCCGGGGGCAACTGCGCCCATCGCCTCGCGAGCGCCGCAGCGGAGTCGGGATGAACCGGTCGGGTGGCCATCTCCCACCGTCGGAAAAACCGCGATACCGGCCGTGCCATGACGATCACCATCCGTCTGTCGTGTGCGTGCTCGCCCCGATAGCAGGACCCTCTCCGTACCGGCCTGTGCCACAGGCCCAGCCGGGAGATTCGACGCCGCTCCGATCGCGGATGGGTCGGATCCGGTTCGAGCGACCGCGGATTCGGCGTCGCCGGGGGGTATGCCGATGAATGGCCGCGTGCTAGATAGCGTCAGGCGGTGACCGACCGGAGTGCGCCGAGTGTGAACCGCCGCATCCTGCGGCTGGCGGTCCCGGCGCTCGGCGCGCTGGTCGCGGAGCCACTCTTCCTGCTGGCCGATTCGGCGATCGTCGGGCATCTGGGTACTCCGTCCTTGGCCGGTTTGGGCCTGGCGGCCGGGGTGTTGTCCACTGCGGTGGGGCTCAGCATCTTCCTGGCCTACGGAGCCACCGCGGCCGTCGCGCGGCGATCCGGATCGGGCGACGCGCGTGGCGCTCTCGAACACGGCGTCGACGGCCTGTGGTTGGCGGCGGCGATCGGGATCGGACTGGCGGTGCTGATCGGACCCGCGGCGCCAGTCTGGGTGGGCCTGCTCGGTGGCCGCGGGGTGGTCGCCCACCAGGCGGTCGTCTACCTGCGCTGGTCGACCGTCGGTCTGCCGGCGATGCTGCTGGTACTGGCCGCCACCGGTGTCATACGCGGCCTGCAGCGGACCCTGCCGCCGCTGATCGTCGCCGCCGCCGGGGCGGTGTTGAACGTGCTGCTGAACCTCGTCCTGGTCTACGGACTCGACCTCGGCATCGCCGGGTCGGCGATCGGAACGGTGCTCGCGCAGGTGCTGATGGCGGTCGCACTGACTGCCGTCGTCGCGCACGAGACCCGACTGGCGGGGGTGTCGACCCGGCCCGTCCCGGCGAGGATCGCCCGCGCGGGACGCGCGGGTTTCGCCGTGTTCATTCGCACCCTGTGGCTGCGGATCGCGCTACTGGCCACCATCGCGGTCGGGGCCGCGAAGGGCGACGTGGCGCTGGCGACACTGCAGATCACCTTCAATCTCTGGAATCTGCTGGCGCTGGCGCTGGACGCGGTGGCGATCGCCGCTCAGGCGTTGACCGGGCACGCGCTGGGCGCCGGCGATGCGGCCGCGGCGCGGGCGCTGACCCGACGCATGCTGCTCTGGGGCTGCACCGCCGGTCTCGTGTCCGGGGTTGCGCTGGCCGCGGTCTCGCCGGTGATCGGGCGGCTCTTCAGTCCCGACCCGGCGGTGATCGCCGCGGTCACGACCACCACACTCATACTGGCGGCCGGTCAGTTGGTGTCGGGGTGGGTCTTCGTGCTCGACGGTGTGTTGCTGGGCGCCGGAGACGGACGGTATCTGGCCTGGAGCGGGCTGCTCAATCTGGTGAGTTACGCGCCCGCACTGGTGCTGGTCGCGGTGGCGGCGCCGATCGGTGAGCCCGGCATCCGCTGGCTGTGGATCGCCTACATCGCCGTCTACATGTCGTCCCGCGCGATGACCCTCGGGCTCCGGTACCGCTCCGATTCCTGGATCCGGGCGGGCCGCTGAGCGCGTAAACTTGAACGTTCGCAAACTCCGCACGAAGGAAACGTCATCAGCCTGAACGATAACGGCCGGTCTGACCGTCACCCGGCCGCACCGGACGACGCAATCGAACACGAACAGAGCTACGTCGGCGTCCTCTACACCCGCCTCGACGAGTTGTGGGCGGACACCAAGGAATCGCTGCGTCGCGCGCTGCGGGAGACCGACGGCACCCCGCAGGGTCTGACCCAGCGCGACCTGGCGGCCGCCCGGTACTCCGACCGGTTGGCGCAACTGGGCTCCGCCGAGTACGGACTGTGCTTCGGCCGGCTGGACTTCGACCCCGCCGCCGACAGCCACCGACGTGGACCGGCTGTACATCGGCCGGATGGGCATCTACGACCACGAGTTCGAGACGCTGCTGGTCGACTGGCGGGCGCCGGCGGCACGTCCGTTCTACCTGGCCACCGCCGTCTCGCCGACCGGCGTCGTCCGGCGGCGGCACATCCGCACCCGCCGCCGCAAGGTGGTCGCGATCGACGACGAGTCGCTGGTCTACGTGCCCGGCGAGCAGGCGGCGCCGAGCACGCTGACCGGGGAGTCCGCGCTGCTCGCCGCGCTCGGGGCGGCCCGCACCGGTCGGATGGGCGACATCGTCGAGACCATCCAGGCCGAACAGGACCGCATCATTCGGGCGGATGTGAACGGGGCGCTGGTGGTGCAGGGCGGCCCCGGAACGGGCAAGACGGCGGTTGCCCTGCACCGCGCGGCCTACCTGCTGTACACCCACCGGGAACGGCTCGCCACCCGCGGCGTCCTGGTGGTCGGCCCCAACGCCACATTCCTGCGCTACATCGAGCAGGTGCTGCCCGCCCTCGGCGAGACCGCTGTCTCACTGACCACGGTCGGCACCCTGTATCCGGGTGTCAAAGCCACGGTGCCCGACCCGGCGGCGGTCGCGGTGATCAAGGGCGACCCGTCGATGGTGAAGGCGCTGGCCGCGGCGGTCGCCGACCGGCAGCAGCTACCCGGCCGCGGCGACAGTGTGCTGTTCGAACGCATCAGACTCGACCTCGACCGGCAGCTGGTGATCGCCGCCCGCCGGCGGGCGCGGACCACTCGGCAGCCCCACAACCGGGCGCGCGCCGTCTTCATCACCGAGATGATCAACGGTCTGTCCCGTCTGTACGCGGCTCAGGTCGGCGAGAATCTCGCCGGGGGCGGCAACCTGTTGGACCGGGAGGATCTCGACGATGTGCGCACCGAGTTGCGCGGGGACCCCCGAGTCCAGGAGGCACTGAACCGGTTGTGGCCCCGGCTGACCCCGGAAGGGCTGCTGCGCGATCTGTTCGCCTCCGACGCCGCGATGACCCGAGCCGGTTTGAACGCGACCCAACGGTCCCTGCTGCATCGAGCGGCCGGTGCCGGATGGACCATCGAGGACGTGCCCCTGCTGGACGAGGCGGCCGAATTGCTCGGCGTCGACGACCGCGCGGAGAAGGCGCGGGCGCGCCGACAACGCAGCGCCGATGTGGAGTACGCGCAGGGCGTGTTGGACATCATCGAGGGCTCCCGATCGGCGGACTTCGAGGACGAGGAGGAGGAGTTGCTGGTCGCCTCCGACCTGATCGGCGCCGACGTGCTGGCCGATCGACAGGCCGACCTGTCCGACTTGACCACCGCGGAACGGGCGTCGTTGGACCGGGAGTGGACCTACGGCCACCTCATCGTGGACGAGGCGCAGGAGCTGTCGCCGATGGCCTGGCGGGTGCTGATGCGCCGTTGCCCGACCCGCTCGATGACGATCGTCGGCGACGTCGCGCAGACCGGCGACCCGGCGGGGACCTCCTCGTGGGCCGAGGCGTTGACGCCCTACCTGGGCGGTCGGTGGCGACTCGCCGAACTCACGGTGAACTACCGGACACCGGCGGAGATCATGACCGTCGCCAACGATGTGCTGGCCGAGATCGATCCGCACCGGAACCCGCCCGAGTCGGTGCGGGAGACCGGCGAGCGCCCGATCGTCACTCCGATCGAGATGAGCGCCCTGGCGGCCGCCATCGTCGACGCCGCCGAGCGGGAGACCAGTGCGGTCGACGGCGGGACCACCGCGGTGATCGTGGCCGAGGACGGGATACAGAAACTGGCCGACGAGGTGGGGCGGCTACGGCCGGGACTGTTGCCCGCCGACCCGGCGGACGATCCGGATCTGCGACATCCGTTGGTGATGCTGACGACTCGACAGGCTAAGGGACTCGAATTCGACGCCGTTATCGTGGTCGAGCCCGCCGACATCGTCGCCGAGTCCGCGCGGGGACTGAACGACCTCTACGTCGCCCTCACCAGGCCCACCAAACGGCTCAGTGTGCTGCATGCGCAGCCACTCCCGCCGTCGCTGGCCGGCCTGGTCAGTGCAGCAACCGGTTGATCTCGTCGCGCGGGATCCGGCGCCCCTCCTCACGGATCCGGTCCACCAGTTCGCGCCACGGCCCGCGGACGTCGGTCTCGGTGAGTGTCGTGCTCCGCGGGCCCGCCTGAAACTGGTACACGAACAGGTCGTTGCCGCTGCTGCCGAGACCGGCGCTGTCCCACGGGCAGGCGTCGACCAGCGACATCCACTGGTCCGCGTCGGGGATCTCGTCGAGGGCGATCTCCCAGCCGGTCCGGATGCCGGCGAATCCGCCGGTGCGCAGCACGTTGACCTTCACCTCACCTTTTCTACGCCGCCGGCGTGCGCCGGTCCAGCACCCGACTAGTGACTACCGCCCAGTCGTAGGCCCTTGACCTCGAGCCCGACCGTGCTCCAGCCCTTGCGGACGGCGAGTTCCTCCGGCGATCGAACTCCGTAGCGGGCGCGAGCCGCCTTGGTGGTTGCGGTGGCGAAACCGGCGAACCGGACGTTCGGAGGGAGCGAGCCGTCGGTCAGGGTGTCGTACCAGATCTGGCCCATCCGCTCCCAGGCGTATCCACCCAACTCGATCGCAGCCACCGCGAACGCCCGGTTCGGAATTCCGGAGTTGAGGTGCACACCACCGTTGTCGCTGGTCGTCTTGATGTATCCGGACATGTGGTCGGGTTGTGGATCCTTTCCGAGCACATCGTCGTCGTACGCCGTGCCCGGTGCCGTCATCGAGCGCAACGCCGACCCCTCGACCTCATCGGTGAACAACCCGACCCCGATCAACCAGGACGCCTCTTCGACGTCCTGTTTGCGGTCGTACTGCTCGACCAGGGCGCCGAACACGTCGGACACCGACTCGTTCAGCGCCCCCGACTGGGACTGGTAATTCAGGCCCGCCGTGTACTGGGTGACACCGTGCGTGAGTTCGTGTCCGATCACCGACAGCGACGCGGTGAACCGCCGGAACACCTCGCCGTCGCCGTCCCCGAAGACCATCTGCGTCCCGTCCCAGAACGCGTTGTCGTACCTGGTTCCGTAATGAACGGTGGCGTCCAGCGGGAGCGAGGCGCCGTCGATCGACTCCCGGCCGTACACGTCCCGGTACAACAGGTAGGTGGCGCCGAGACCGTCGTACGCCTCGTCGACCGCCTCATCACCGACGGGGGGTTCGCCCTCGCGACGAACGATCCGGCCAGGCGTCTCCTCCTTACCCGCGGCATCACCGATGGTGCGGTGCAACCCGGTGGGCGGCACCTCATCCGGGCGCATGCCTGCGGGGCGGGGGGTGGCGGACGGCGGGGCGGGCTCGCCCTCGCGGAGTTCGCGGATCGCCTGATCGTGCAGCAACGTGTGTCGAGCGGCCTCCCGAGTCGTCGCCAACCGCTCGGGTTGCAGGGTCGCGAGCTGTCGCAACAGGTACGGAGGAATGATTCCGAGGTGCATGGTCGCATCGTGCCACGCCGTACCGACAGGTCCGTGGGCCCGGGTCAGGCCTGCGCTTCGTCCCCCGGCTCGGCCGGTGCCGGACCCGCCCCGGGCCCGGACCCGGGCGGGGCGTACCACTCGGCGAGCGCCCGCACCTGTTGGATCGTGTCCGCCGCTGCCGCCGTCTTGTCCGCGCGGTAGCGGAGCACCCGGGCGAACCGCAGGGCGAAACCGCCCGGGTAGCGACTCGACCGTTGCACCCCGTCGAAGGCGACCTCGACGACCTGCTCGGGCCGCAGGGTGACCACGTGTCCGGCACGATGCTCGGCGAGCTCGCCGAAACGTTCGGTCTGCCAGGCGAGCATCTCGTCGGTCATCCCCTTGAACGTCTTACCGAGCATCACGAACTCCCCGGGCCGGTCGGGGTCGCGGGCACCCAGGTGAATGTTGGACAGCAACCCGGTGCGCCGACCGCTGCCCTCCTCGACCGCCAACACGACCAAGTCCAGAGTGTGCCGCGGCTTGACCTTGATCCAGCCGGACCCGCGCCGGCCGGCCGCGTACGGGGCGTCCAGGTCCTTGACCACGACGCCCTCCTGGCCGGCGGCCACCGCGGCAGCGAAGAAGGCAGTCGCCGCCGCGGCGTCGGCGGTGATCAGCCGACTGCTGCACCTCTGCGCAGGCACCCCAGACGCCAGCGCCGCCAACCGGGCCGAGAGAGGCTCGTCGATCAGATCGATCCCGGCCCAGACCAGGCAGTCGAAAAAGAACACCGAGAGGTCGGTGCCGGCCGGGGGCACCGCGGTCGGCGCGGTCGCCGTCGGCTCGGTCGCCGTCGGTTCGGAGACCCCGGCAGCGGTCCGCGAAGCCGTCTCCTGAAAGGGGCGGGGCCGTCCGCCGGGCCCGAGCGCTATCACCTCGCCGTCGAGCACCAGCGGGCCGGCGGGCAATGCCCGCACCACCGCGACCACCTCCGGAAGACGGTCGGTGATGTCGTCCAGACTCCGGGTGAACAGCCGCACCTCCGACCCGGACTTGTGCGCCTGCAACCGAATCCCGTCGAGCTTGGTGTCGACGCAGACCTGCTTCCCGGCGCCGAGTTTGTCCATCGCGGCCAGGACGTCGGGTGCGCTGGAAGCCAACATCGGCCGGATGGGATCACCGACCCGAAGCGTGAACACCGCAACCGCGGCGACGCCGCCGGTGAGGGCGGCGATCGCCACCGGACCGGTGGCACCGGCCAGCATCACCGCCCGGCGGAGCTGCGCCGGCGCGACACCGGAGGCCAGCGCCAGCGCGTCGACCATGGTGGAGTCGAGGGCACCCTGCCGGATCTCGCCCGCGATGAGTCGCCGCAGAAACTGCTGCTCGGCTGCGGTGGCCCGGCCGAACAGGTCGTGCACCGCAGCGGTGCGGGCGGCGGCCGAACCCGGCCCGGCGAGTCGGGAGATCCGGTCCAGCTCGGCGTCCACCTCGATGATCGTCAGCGACGGCTCGGCCGCGGGCTCCGGCAGCACCTTCAGCGCCGCCCATCCGATCCCGGTACGGCGCTGGCGGAGCTCGCCGGCCAGGTAGGAGACCACGATCTCGACGTCCGCAGGTGCGGCGGCGCCGAGCAGCGCGGCGAGCGCGTCGCGCTTTTCCAACCTGGACCTGGTCGCGGCGACGACGGCCGATGTCGAGACCAACGCCTGGAGCAGCATCCCCACATTCTGCCCAGCCGCATGCGGTCCCAGCCGCCTCGCCTGCACCACTCGGCTGGTTTGTTCGCGGACGACCGCGGGTACCCGCCCATAGGGGCAGCGGTGTCCGCACCGGGCCCTTCCACGACGCAGGCGCTACCAGGAGGGCAGCATTCATGGCTACCAGCAAGCCCAAGTTCACCGTTCCATCTCTGACACTCGAGACCGGCGGCAAGGTCGCCGCTGTCCTCCAGCGGCGGCTGCACGCGTTGAACGACCTGCACCTCACCCTCAAGCACATCCACTGGAACGTGGTGGGACCGAATTTCATCGGTGTTCACGAGATGCTCGATCCGCAGGTAGACGCGGTGCGGGAGATGGCCGACGATGTTGCCGAGCGGATAGCGACCCTGGGCTCCAGTCCCGTGGGCACACCGGGGGCGCTGGTGAAAGATCGCAAGTGGGACGACTACTCGATCGGGCGAGCCGACTCCATCGCCCATCTGGGCGCACTCGACCTGGTGTACACCGGCTTCATCGGCGACTACCGCCAGGCGGCGGAAGAGGTCGAAGCCGACCCGGTGACCAACGATTTACTGATCGGGCATCTGGGCCAGATCGAACAGTTCCACTGGTTCGTGCGGGCCCATCTCGAATCGGCAGGCGGCACGCTGAGTAACGACGACGCCAATACCGAGGTCGAAGCCGCCGATCTGGCCGATTCAGCCGACTGATTTCGGCGGTCTCCCCCGCCGGCATTCTCGCCGAGCGCTCTACTGCCTACAGAGCGCTCGGCGAATTGCGCCCACCCCACCGATGTGACATCGAAGACTTCATCCGTTCGCGCCGACAGCAGCCGCCACAGGGCCTGAGTCACACACGCTCAGGCACTCGCTCAGGCGATGCGATCTGCCGTCTCGGTGACCTGATTCGAACGCCAGCCGGATTCGCCGTCGACGCCTTTATCGGCTGCTTGCGAAACTGCCAGCTTGTTCATCGCCGACCGCAGTGTGCGCGAGATCTGCATTTGACTGAACCCCAGATCCGAACCGATTTCCGACTGCGTCCATCCCAGGTAATATCGGAGCAGCAGGACCTTACGTTCACGATCGGTCAGACCCACGAAGAGGTCGGACAGTAGGTCGATGTTCTCGACGCCGGCGAGCTTGGGATCCTCGGCGCCGGTGTTGATGAAACCGTCGGAGAACGGATCGAGCGAGGCCGTGCTGAAGCCCTGACCGGCCACCATCGCTTCCGCCACCTGCTCGGGAGCCACACCCATCGCGTCCGCCACCTCACGACTGGTGGGCTGCCTGCCCAAGTCTTGGGTGAGGGCGTTGCGGGTTGAGGTCAGCAACGGCTGGATCTCCTGAAGTCGACGCGGCGGGCGCACCGACCACGCGTGGTCGCGGAAATGCCGTTTCAATTCACCCATGATCGTGGGTGTGGCGTACTGCATGAAATCTGCACAACGATCGGGGTCGCACCCGTGGGCCGCCTTCACCAGTCCCAGATAGGCGACCTGAACCAGATCGTCGTAATCCACTCCGCGGCCCCGGAATCGAGCGGCCATGGAATGTGCGTAGCGCATGTGCTCGACGACTACCTGGTCGAACAGACGATTACGCAGACGCTCGTCAGAACTCTGGCGCGCGCGGCGGAGAAGCGCCAGAGTTTCTTCGCGATTGCGATTGAACTGATGGCTCTGGTACCGGGCCCGCGTCGAGCGGTTGGCGATTGAGGTGACTCGATCTTGCCCGTCGGTCCCTGGGGTCTCAAGGGCGTCGTTACTCACTGTGCGCGGCATCCGTGCCTCCGTTGATCAACTACCTGAACGGAAATCTCGGCGCCGCTGCTGGACCAAGAACATCATCAGATCACTAATCGATCCCGCTCGCAAGGCTGACCATTGGAGAGCCTCGGCGCGTGAGACCGCGCAGGCCGCAGATTCCAACATTGCGGGCTGCCCATGAGTCCGGCCGGGCAGACCGCTGTGCGCAACGACCACGCGGTCACTCGTCGGAGCGGGTAGGCCACTGAGAGCTACGAATGATCAGGACCGGACACACCCATTCGGGGCTGCAGCCACTCTGATGGACAGGGAATCACCATCGTCCTATGCTCGAGGATGCAATGATCTAGCTCACACGAAGTGGTCAGTGCGGTCCCCGTTGCAGCCGGAAGGGAGCTCCATCAGATGACCGATGCCGCTCATCCCTCCCCCCGGGCACAGCCGGGAGCGAACAAGGAGCGACTCACCTGGGTGGTGGTCTGCACCCCGACGAACGGCAAGCCCTTCTCGGAATATGTCGAGGGCACCGACTTGGTATCCGATCCGGCGGGTGGACTGCGCATCCTGGACGGCGGCAGAGTGGTCCGCAACTACACGGCAGGCGCCTGGTCCGATTTCTCGGAATGGGTGTCCGCGTACTCGGAATTCCTCTCCAGCAACGTGTTTCGGTTAGCACCACTGGAAGAGGTGGGTGAGGCCGTCGCCAGCGCCGGTCGAAACTACCTGAATGCCGGCCTCGCGGTCGGCGCGGCCATGACGCAGAACACCGAGGATGCCCTCTCCCGATGGCGCAGCTCGGTGTCGCGCCCCAAGACGCCGGCGGCGGACGATGCCGTTCGCAGTCCGGCCCGGCTGCCCGGTCGTCGTCACGCAGACGATGACCGGGCAAGCCGTGACCCGCAGACAGCCACGGGCCAGTCGAGCCCGGGTCTATCCAGCACCGACCTCACCAGCAGCAGCACCAGCACCAGCACCAGCACCAGCACCAGCACCAGCACCAGCACCAGCACCAAGACGACGGTGGTCACGACTCGGACGATTGACGGCGTTTCGGGGACGGAACCGAACCCGAAGCGCACCCCCGGACGCACCCTCGCCAACTGTCCGAGCGCGTCACCGTCGAATGAGCCGTCCAGTGCGACGACCCGCTTGAGGTCGAGCGCTGAATACCACTCGCGACGTCCGTTGCCCGCCGATCCACGGGTCCGCACACCGGGCAGGACCAGCGACGCGATCGGATCGATGGCGGAGATCCACCAGCGAGCGCGAGCCAACGTGCCGGGAATCGCGAGTAGCGCCATGCCGAGCAGCGGTCTGTGACCGACCTCGACGCGAAGCGTCAGACTGGGCGAAGCGATCTCGATGCGCGAACCGCTTCGGCCGAGCCACAGGGGTTCGATCCGAACCTCGTCGAATGTGTAGGTGTTCGCGACGTAGTCGGCGACCTCCGAGCGCGGCGCCAGCAGGATTCGACGACCGTCCGCGGTCTCGATCATCACGTCGAAGAACGAACCCAGCGGCGACCGTGGCCAGATCCCGATCACCAGCCGGACGCCGGAGCCGCTGCCCAGTCCGGCGATGAACCCGTCGAATGTCTCCGCCACGGCGTCGCGGGCGATTCTGCGCCCCATCATCCGCCTACCCGGACGGGCCGTTCCGGCGCCCCTCGCTTCACCGGCTCACTCCACCTGGTCACTCCCTCCACCAGGTCACTCCGCCAGCCTGTCCAGCAGCGCGATCAGCACCGCCGAGGTACCGCTGTCCACCCGGATGGTGGCGAATTCGTCGGCTCGGGTCGGGCCGCGATTCACCGCGATCACCGGGATTCCCCGCAGGGCTGCTTGACGGACGAATCGCCGGCCGGAGTACACCGTCAGTGACGAGCCGAGCACCATCAGCGCGTCCGCGGAGTCCACCACCGCCGATGCCGCCGCGACCACCGGCGGCGGCACGGATTCGCCGAAGAACACCACATCGGGTTTCAGCATTCCGCCGCAGACTTCACAATCGGCCACTACGAAATCGCCGGTGTCGGAGACGGCGGCGTCGCCGTCGGGCGCGAGGTCGACTTCGCGACTGTGGTCGGCCTCCGGATTGAGCACGGCGAGGAGTCGTTGGTACTCGACCCGCGAGCGGCGTCGCGAACAGGTCAGGCAGACGACGCGGTCGATCCGGCCGTGCAGGTCGACCACCGACTGCGACCCGGCCTGCTGATGCAGCCCATCCACGTTCTGGGTGATGGTGCCCGCCAGTAGGCCCATCCGCTCCAAGGCGGCGACCGCGTGGTGACCGGCATTGGGGGCGGCGCCGGACATCCGCTGCCAACCCACGAAGCTTCGTGCCCAGTAGCGCTGGCGCCCGGAGGGAGTGACGAACTCCTGGTACGTCATCGGTGCTCGCGGTGGCGAGCCGGGGCCGCGGTAATCGGGAATGCCCGAATCTGTGCTGAGGCCGGCGCCGCTCAAAACGGCCAACCGGCCTGCGCCGACCACCTCTGCCAGGGCGTCCATTTGCGCAGAAGCGGTCGCACTCGCGGCGGTCTGCACCTTGACCATCCTACGGATCGATATGACATTGATATGTCGCCGCGAAAACGAATCGATTTAGCTCTCCGATTCGTCGGTTTGGTCGGAATCATCCGATTTCGTTATCAACGCCGCGACGGTCTTCGCACCGCGAACTGTGGCCACCACATCGAGTGCGCGCTCGATCACCGACACTGTGAGCTTGCTGCGTCCCTGGCCGTGCGGATAGTGCAGATGTACGACGTCGCCGTCGACCAGATATTCCTCCTCGTCCCACTGTCCCAGTCGGTCTGAGCCACCACGGCCGGCGGTGTGGTCGAGGAACGCGATCAGCACCCGCGCCTCGTCCGCATCGGGGAACGCCCGCAGTGCCGCGTCGCGGGCGGTTTTCAACTGGTGCGGAGTACGGATCACAACAGGCACCGGCCGACCGGCTACGGCCTCCAGGCGACGCGCCAACTCCCGCTCGTGACGGGCGACCGTCCCGCCGGTGACGCTGAAGAGCAGGTTGCCACTGTTCAGATGAGTCCGAACCGCGGTGAAGCCCGCCTCCTCGCCCACCCGCCGCAGGTCCGTCATCGACACCTTGGCCCCACCGACGTTGACCGCGCGGAGCAGAGCCACATAGTGAGCCATCGACCCATTCAACCGCACCTGCGGCTGTATTGTTGCGGAGGTGCCGCACTATCGGATTCGGGAGGCAGCTGAGCTGCTCGGCGTCAGCGACGACACGGTTCGTCGCTGGATCGACACCGGGGCGATGACCGTCACGGTCGACACCGCCGGACGCAAAGTCGTGGACGGGGTGCAGTTGGCCGAGTTCGCGCGCGGCATGGCGACCCGACCCACCGATCCCACGGCGGTACGTCGGTCCGCCCGGAACCGGTTCGTCGGAATCGTCACCCGCGTCGTGGCGGACGGGGTGATGGCACAGGTGGAGATCCAGTGCGGCCCACATGCTGTGGTGTCCCTGATGAGCAGTGAAGCAGCCCGTGAACTGCAACTCGAACCGGGCCGGCTCGCTGTCGCCGTCGTGAAGGCCACCACCGTCATCGTCGAGACCCCCGGACGCGGATGAGCACCCGTCTGATCTCGTGCAGGTGTGCGGCGCTCGCCCTGGCAGCGCTGGTGCTCGGCGGTTGCGGGACCGACGCGACAGCGCCGACCGCTGCGCCCACCCACACACTGACCGTCTTCGCCGCCGCCTCCCTCCGCACCACCTTCACCAGCTTGGGAACGCTCTTCGAGAGCCGACATCCCAGCACGACGGTCAGATTCAACTTCGCCGGTTCGTCGGACCTGGCGAGCCAACTGATCAACGGGGCACCTGCCGACCTGTTCGCTGCGGCCGACCAGTCCAACATGACCAAGGTGGTCGACAGTGGCCTGATCGGCGGCGCCCCGGCGCTCGACTCGGCACCCGACTCGGCCCCCGCGCCTGCACCGGTCGACTTCGCGACCAACACGTTGACGATCGTCGTCCCACCGGACAACCCGGCTCGCATCACCGGTTTCGCCGATTTGCGTCGGAGCGGCGTCGCCGTGGTGGTCTGCGCACCGCAAGTCCCGTGTGGCGCGGCGGCGGTGAAGATCGAGGCGGCGACCGGAGTGACGCTGAATCCGGTCAGCGAGGAGCAGTCGGTCACCGACGTGCTCAACAAAGTCGTGGCCGGCGAAGCGGATGCCGGGATGGTCTACGTGACCGATGCCGCCGCCGCCGGCGAGAAGGTGCACACCATCGCCTTCCCGGAATCAACCTCGGTGGTCAATCGGTATCGGATCGCGGTGTTGGACGGCACCGCAGAGCTCGACTCCGCACAGGCGTTTCAGGACCTGGTCACCGGACCGGACGGCCAGGCCGTGCTGCGGGCCGCCGGTTTCGCCCCAGCGACGTGACCCGGCCTCGATGGGATCCCGTCGCACCGCCGCGGTGGATCCTGGTGCCGGCCGGAGTCGCGGCCCTGTTCATCCTCGTGCCGCCCGCCGCCATGGTGGCCAGGGTCCGGCCGGACCAGTTCTGGACGTTGATCACCTCGGAGTCGTCGTTGGCCGCCGCCGGTCTGAGTCTGCGCACGGCGCTGGCCAGCACCGTGCTGTGTGTGCTGTTCGGCACGCCCCTCGCCCTGTTACTGGCCCGCAGCTCGGGCGGCTTCGTCCGGGTGCTGCGGGCGTTCGTATTGCTGCCGCTGGTGCTTCCTCCCGTCGTCGGCGGGATCGCCCTGCTGTACACCTTCGGCCGCCGGGGTCTGCTCGGTCACTACCTGGAGGTGCTGGGTGTGCGGATCGCCTTCACCAGCACCGCGGTCGTACTGGCCCAGACCTTCGTGGCCATCCCGTTCCTCGTGCTCAGCCTGGAGGGGACGCTGCGCAGCGCAGGAAGGGAGTACGAGGCGATCGCGGCCACCCTCGGTGCGGCACCCACCGTAGTGCTGCGCCGAATCACCCTGCCGTTGGTGATGCCCGGCCTGATCACCGGCACCGTCCTCGCGTTCGCCCGCGCGCTCGGCGAATTCGGCGCCACCCTGACCTTCGCCGGCAGTTTGCAGGGTGTGACCCGAACCCTGCCCATCCAGATCTACTTGGAGCGGGAGGCGGATCCGGATGCGGCCATCGCGCTGTCGCTGGTCCTGGTGGTGGTCGCGGTGGTGTTGGTGTTGGTCACCTACGGTCGGCGCACGGCGAGCACTCGATGACGGTCGGCGGTGGTGCGGCCGCACCCGTCACCGGCGCGATCGAAATCCGACTGTCGGTTGCCGAGCGGGATGTCGTCCTCGATCTGGCACTCCCCGCCGGTGAGGTGGTCGCGCTGATCGGACCCAACGGAGCCGGCAAGAGCACGCTGCTGTCCGCGATCGCCGGTCTGGTGCGACCCGACGACGGCCGGATCGTGCTGGACGGCACCCCGCTGGTGGACGTGCCGGGCCGAATCTTCGTGCCACCGCATCAGCGCGGCGTGTCGATGCTGGCGCAACAGGCGATGCTCTTCCCGCACCTCACGGCCGCGGAGAATGTGGCATTCGGACCCCGCAGCCGAGGTGTGGGGCGGCGGCAGGCTGCGGTAACGGCCCACCGCTGGTTGACCGAGGTCGATGCCATCGTCCTGGCCGACCGTAAGCCCGCCCGGCTGTCCGGTGGTCAGGCGCAGCGGATCGCGGTGGCCCGGGCGTTGGCCGTGGAACCCGCGCTCCTGCTGTTGGACGAGCCGATGGCCGCACTCGACGTGGCCGCGGCCCCGGCGATGCGGCAACTCCTCCGTCAGGTGCTCCGGACCGGACGTCGGACGGCGGTGCTGGTGACGCACGACATCGTCGACGCACTCGCGTTGGCCGACCGGCTGATCGTGCTGGACGGCGGCCGGGTGGTGGAGGACGGCGACACCCGAGCGGTGCTCAGCCGGCCTCGTTCGTCGTTCGCCGCTCGGTTGGCCGAGGTCAACCTGGTCCCCGGATGTGCGACCACCCGCGGCCTGGACGCGGTCGGCGGCGAGCATCTGTTCGGGCTGCTCGACCCGCTCACCGTGGCGGGCGAGCCGGCGGTGGCGTTGTTCGCGCCGAGCGCCGTCGCGGTGCACCTGACGACACCGACCGGGAGTCCGCGCAACCACCTGCAGGTCACCGTCGCCGAGATGGAACCGCGCGGCGCCGTCGTCCGGGTGCGCAGCGCCGAGCGCGCCGACGGGCTACCGGCGATCGCCGCGGACCTGACCGCGGGAGCACTGGCCGACCTCGACCTGGTCCCCGGCCGCATGGTGTTCTTCGCGGTGAAAGCCACCGAGGTCGCGGTGCACCCGCGGGCGGTGTCGACGCACTGAGCGCGTCGGGCGGCGGACCTGCCGGGCGTGCCGGGCGTGCCGGGCGTGCCGGGCCTGCCGGGCGGCGAGCAGGCCGGGCGGTGCGCCGCGTCCCCCGTTCGGTGAACGGAGGGCCCCCCGACCGGAGGTTCCCTGAGCAGCGCGGCAGGCGCAGGCTGAACTCATGACCACGACTCAGCCGATCGGTGCCCCGGCGATCACCATCCGGGGTCTCACTAAGAGCTACGAGCAGCGGCGGGTGGTGGACGATCTCGACTTGGACATCGCAACCGGCGAGTGTTTCGCCCTGCTCGGGCCCAACGGCGCCGGCAAGACGACCACGATCGAAATCCTGGAGGGCTTCCGCAGCCGGGACGGCGGCGAGGTGACAGTGCTGGGCAGCGATCCCGCTACGGCGGATCGCCGGTGGCGGGCCAGGGTCGGAGTGGTGGCGCAGTCGACCGGTGACAGCCTGAACCTCTCGGTGCTGGAGATCCTGGATCACTTCGCGGTGTATCACGCCTACCCGTGGGTGACCGCCGAACTCATCGCGGCCGTCGGGCTGGAGGAGAAGGCGAAAAGCAGGATCACCGCGTTGTCCGGTGGTCAGCGCCGACGGTTGGACGTCGCGCTCGGCGTCCAGGGGCACCCCGACTTGTTGTTCCTCGACGAACCGACCACCGGGCTGGATCCGGCCGCCCGGCGCAGGTTCTGGACCCTGGTGGAATTCCTCAAGTCGTCGGGCACCACGATCATGCTCACCACCCACTATCTGGACGAGGCAGCCCAGTTGGCCGATCGGGTCGGGGTGATCGACAACGGTCGTCTGCTCGAGGTCGCTCGACCCTCCGAACTGGGTGGGAGGTTGCGGGACACCACGACCGTGACCTGGCGCGGAGCGCACGGCCCCCGGCGGATTCAGACCAGCGAACCCACCCGAACGCTCCGCGAGCTGCTGGCCGCGCACCCGAACGCGGAACTCGATCAGCTCGAAGTGCGGCGGCCCACGCTGGAGGACGTCTACCTGACCATGATCGACAGTCCACCGGAACTGCCCGACCCCGACAACGGCGGGCCCACGGCGAGTGTTTCCGACCCCAGCCCCTACCGGCACCAGACGATGGGAGCGACTACGTGACCACTCCGCCCACTGCCGCTTTCGCGAACACCGTGAACGGCCCGGGCACGGGGGTGGCGCGGCCGGACCCGCCGGGTTGGCTGCCGGTCTCCCTCGCCCGGATCGCGCTGGAGTCCAAGTTGTTCTTCCGGGAACGCTTCCAGCTCGTGTTCTCGTTCCTGTACCCGGTGGTGATGATGCTGATCTTCGGATCTGTGCTGGGCTCTCAGGACGTCGCACCGGGGGTCAGTTTTCCGCAGTACTTCCTCGCCGGCATCGCCGCCACCGGGATCATGCTGACCAGCTTCCAGTCGCTGGGCATCATGATCGCGCTCGAACGCGACCAGGGTGACCTCGCCCGATTACGCAGCACCCCGATGCCGCCGATCGCGTACTTCGCGGGGAAGGCGGGGATGGTGCTGATCTCCACCGCCCTGCAGCTGATGCTGCTGCTGCTGGTGGCCCGGTGGGCGTTCCAGGTACCGATGCCGGTCGACGCTGCGCACTGGGTGACCTTCGCCTGGGTCGCCCTGCTGGGTTCGGTGTCCGGGACCGTGCTCGGCTTCCTCGTGTCCGCCCTCCCCAAGACGGGCAAGGCGGCGCCGACGGTGATCGCGCCGATAGCACTCGTCCTGCAGTTCTTCTCCGGGGTGTTCTTCGTCTACCGGGACCTGCCCGGCTGGATGCAACAGGTGGCCGCCCTGTTCCCGCTCAAGTGGCTGACCCAGGGCATGCGGTCGGTGTTCCTCCCCGAGCAGGCGGCGGTGGGCGAGGTGGCCGGTTGGGAACACGGCAAGATCGCGCTGGTGCTGATCGCCTGGACGGTGCTCGGGGTCGCCTTGAGCATCCGCACCTTCCGGTGGCGGCGCGCGTCGTGAACGCCCTACCGGCGGCGTTGCCACCCGGATGACGTTCGGCGTCCCGACCGGGGCGGTTCGGTCACCGCAGCGTGGTCCCCCGCCCTGATCGGTGTCCTTGTTGAGTGTCCTGCTGGGCGGTCACGACCGCGATGGAGCGCCCTGCGGCAACCCGGCTGGCCGACACCGCCTGTCACAGCCTGCGGAAACGCCAATGGGCGGTCATCCTCCGAAGAAGATGACCACCCATTGGTTGCTAGAGCTGGATCAGACGATGGTGACACCGGTCGCCTGCGGGCCCTTGGGGCCCTGGGTGACGGTGTAGCTCACGCGCTGGTTCTCGTCGAGGCTGCGGTAGCCACCGGCGTTGATCTCGGAGTAGTGCACGAAGACGTCCGCACCCGACTCTTCGGGGGTGATGAAGCCGAAGCCCTTTTCCGCGTTGAACCACTTGACTGTTCCGTTTGCCATGATTTCTCCTCTGGCTGTGTATCCGTCGGTCGATCGCGACTGCGAACGTCCGGGCCTGTCTAGAATCCGACATCTCTGGATACAACGATCTAGAGGATCCGTCCGGCACGAATGCTGGTCGAATGGTTATGCGAAAAACAAGATCTGGTGACCACCTACAGTGAATCACGACTGACTCCGAATCCCAAACCCGGGGGGCCATCGGGTGGCGAAATTCACCGGATGGTTACCTGGCGATCACGCAGTGAGATCCAGTACCAACTTTCCGCGGACGTGACCGCCCTCGGAGATCCGATGCGCCTCGGCGGCGTCGGCGAGCGGGAACACCTGCTGCACCTCGACCTGGTAGGTGCCCTGCCGGTACAGCGCGGCGGCCTCTTCGAGCGCTTCCCAGGATCGCCCCTCGGCACCGCCGGTGACCTTTGCACCCTTCTCACCCGCGCTGAAATCGGCGATGCTGTAAAAACAATGCGT
>CAWGUZ010000011.1:0-373391 GCA_963825975.1 uncultured Actinomycetota bacterium | reverse complement strand
AACGGAGTCGTCGTCACCGAAGTCGACGACCTGGCATGGGGTCGGTTCGTCTTCTTCGCCGACCCCGATGGAAACGCCTGGACGCTGCAGCAACTCCCCGCGCGGACCTGACGTCAGGCCGAGGCGCCCTGCGCAGCGTGGGAGTCGATGACGTCCTGAACGTCCTTCGGGATCGGACGGCAGGCGCACTTATCGGCGTGTTGGAGGTGCCAGCGCACCCGCTCGTCCATCGGTGCGCTCGGGGCCAGCTGATGCTCTTCATGCCAGTCGGTGTTCATGGCCCCATTGAACGCCTGAGAGTCAGACCTCGCCACCCTTCGCGGCGATCACGATGAACTCGTTGTAAATGAACGCCCGACCGGCCCAGCGCGGGAATGGGAACGAATAGCGACGAACCGCCGTGAGGCCGAGATCCCGGCACAAATCGCTCAATTCGTCGAAACCGGTGAATGCGACGTGGGTCGGATCCGAGCGATATCCCCGTTCCTGCGGCGTGAAGAACACCACCCGGCCACCCTCACGGACCATCGGCAGGTAGCCGGCGATGACCTGCCGCGCCTCGGCCGGGGTCAAGTGTTCGATCAGGTGCGCTGCCAGCAGCGAGTCGAATTCACCCGGTGCGGTCAGGCTGGGTGAGGCGAAGAATTCGGTGTCGGTATAGGCGAGCACCCCGAGCGAGCGTGCGGTGGCCACCGAGAAGGCGTTGTGGTCGACGCCGACGCTGTCGTATCGGAGATACGTCAGGTTGCGGCCGTTGCCGCAGCCGACGTCCAGGGTGCGACCGAGATCCAGGTGCCTGATGTGCAGCTTCCAGGGCAGCTGGACGTTGAGCAGTTTCTTCCACCATTTGCCCTGGAGGCGGTTCAGTCGGTCGGCATAGTCCTTGACGGCGGTGGGTGGCTCGCCGGGGTGGGCGTCGGTGGCTGCGGCCGGTGGCGGTTCAACAGGTGGCGGAACGTGCTCACTGGCAGGATCGGCGGTCATACCGTCGATCCTGCCAGTGCGTGAGCTACGGGCTGACTACCCGGAGTTCAGGGGCGAGCGACCTTGAAGTTGTCCACCGACACCGTCAGGGGCACATTCGTCGTCGAGCCGAACACGTACCCGTACAGTCCGACCACTCCGGCGCCCTGCAGGCCGGCGGTGGAGTCGGTGCGGGTCAGCTGCCAGTCGGCGGGCTCGGCCGACGCTGGATTCCACGCCTTGCCGACCAGCGTCGCGGTGCCGGTTCCCGTGACCTGGAACCGCACCCGCACGCTGCTGCCGGGGGTGACTGTCACACCGGTGTCCACCGCCGTGTCGACGGCCGACTCTGAGTTGCTGACGACGCGGTACGTCTGCAGGGTGACCACACCGGTCTTGGAAACGGTCGCCCGCAGCCGATACATCGTCGAGCCGACCTTGCGGGCCTGCAGGGCCACGTACACGCCCGAGCCGGCCGGCAGCTTGTCCACCGCCATGTCGACTGACATGTCCACATCGGCCGTCGACACCGAGTTCAGCGAGGCGGTGAGACCCGTCGAAACGTTGTTGAAGACGATGTGCCCGACGCCGGACCCGACATCGAAACTGCCGGCCGTGGTGCTGGTGGTCGACCACGCGCCGCCGGTCGGCGCGGTGCCGAAGCCCGCGGCCACGGTGCGGCCGAAGTCGTCCAGTGCCAGCGGTGCGGTCGGGTCGACGATCGAGACGCTCCGGGTGGTGCTGTTCGACGCGCCGATGTTGTCCGTGACGCGGAGCGTGACGGTGTAGGTCCCGGCCGCGGCGTACTTGTGCGACGTCGTCGCGCCGGTACCCGTGGTCGAGTCGCCGAAGTCCCACGCGTAGGACGCGATGGTGCCGTCCGGATCGAAGGATCCCGTGCCGTCGGCGGCCATCGTGAGGCCGGTCGCGGACGTGCTGAACGACGCCGTGGGCGGCTGGTTGGTGGCGGTGGCCGACCGAGCGGCGTACTGCGAGGAGATCCGACTCGCGGTCAACTCGGACGGGTACACGGCAACCTCGTCAATGGTGGCCTTCAGGAAGTTGCTGCTCCGGGTTCCGGGGAACGAGGTGAGGGTGTCCCCACCGACCCGCCACCAGCCGTACTGGTTGAAGCCGTTGGTGGTGTCGGTACGGCTCGCCACCAGGGCGCCGTCGACGTACAGCTTCATGCCGGCGCTGGACAGCGTCGCGGTCACCTGGTGCCACAGACCGTTGTTGTACGCGGCCGAGGAGGCGATGGACCGCGGCGCGGTCACGGGGGTGACGCCGAAGTAGAGGCGCCCCCCGTTGTCCATGTAGAGCGAACGGTCGTTGTAGGTGGAAGCACCGGTGATGGCGCTGCCGAAGCCCATGATCTGACCGCCGGAGGTGGAGGTGGTCTTCACCCAGGCCTGCACGGTGAACACCGTCGGCGCGTAGCCGCCGTTGACCCGGGTCACAGCCGAAGCCGCGGTCCCGTCGAAGGTGGAGGCGTCGTTGCCGACGGCCGCACCCTGGGCGCCGCGGGTGACCGCACTGGTCACGGTCGCGTCGGTGCCGCTGACCCAGTCGTACGCGGAGGCGCCGGAGGGTTCGCCGAGCCGCCAGAAGAAGGTCGGGTTCCCCGCCGCGACCTGATCCCAGTACGCGCTGCGGTTGTTCTGGTCGGAGACGACGACGGACACCGTGCTGGAGGCCGACGTCTTGATCCCGTCGGTCGCGTAGAGGCGGTACGTGTGCGTCGAACCAGGTGCGAGTCCGGTGTCGGTGAACGCCAGGTAGGGCCGGTTCCAGAAGAAGGAGTCTGCGGTGGTGGTGTAGACCGGGGCCGCAGTGTTGCCGTCACGGACGACCTTGTAGGTCAGCTTCTGCGTGTCACGGTCCCAGTTGGTACGGAACCCCACGCGGACGGTTCCGGAGGTCAAAGAGATCGGGACCGGGTTCGACAGCGCGCCGGACACCTCTGGACCACGGGCCTTGGGTGCCTTGGAGCGCACCGCGAAACGCACGAGGCCCTGCTGACCGACGTTGTTCGCGGTGGGGAACTCGCCGCCCAGGGAGACGTAGGAGGTGTTACCGGTGATGCTCCATGCGGCCTGCTTCATGCCGGTGAACAGACCCGGTTCCAGCAGCGGGAACCAGGCCCGGAGCGAGGTGGCCGGCTGGCCGGCGAAGTTGCCGTAGTTGGGGATGAAGTTGCGGCTCACGGTGCCGGTCGGCGCATTGACGAAAGAGGTCGCGCGGTGCCACTCGACCTTCTGCGGGAAGCCGCCGATGGTGTTGCAGTCGTGCGGGTGGCCGACGCTGTACACCGCTCCGCCCAGCGGATACACCGAGTAGGTGTCGCCGTGGCAGTCCTCCATCCAGTTGATGGCGCCGGTGTCGGGGTCGGCCGAGAAGGTGCCCTCGAAGTTCGCACCACTGCCGCGGGCCCAGCCGGCGCCGATGATCGACGTGCCGTCGGAGACTAAAGAAGCGATGGTGCCGTTGGGGCCGGCGCTGCGGATGGTCTGGTTTGCGGCCCACGGTCGGATCGCACCGGTTGCGGCGTCCACCGATGCCATGCCGTATGCATCGACGCCGTTCACGGTGAAGAACATGCCGCCGATGATCAGCGCGTCGCCCTTGGGGGTCAGCACCATCGCGTTGACGGAGGCGTCTGCGGTCGGATCCCATGACGTCAGCGATCCGCCGGAAGTGCTCACCGCGGCGAGGTTCGTCCGCGAGACCCCGTTGACGGCGGTGAAGGCACCGCCGACGTACAGGGTGGAGTTGGTCGCGTAGAGAGACTTGACCGGGCCGTCGAACTCAGGTGTGAAGGTCGAGACGATCTTCCCGGTGGCGACGTCGTACGCCGCGAGGCGGTAGTGCCGCTCGCCGCTGGCGTTGGTGAAATCACCGCCGACGAACACACGGGTCCCGTCCGGGGTGGCGGCCACTGCGCGCGACTGCGCATTGAGGGTCGGCGCGAATGAGCTGTTCAGCTCACCGGTCACGATGGAGAAGGAGAGGAAGTTGTTCCGGGGGATCTCCCCGATGCCGGCGGCGTTGCCCGCCGGACGCGCGTTGCCGAAGCTGCCCGCGACGAACACCGTGTCGCCGACCGTCGCCTGCTGCCAGACGACACCGTCGATCTGCACGGTGGGCAGCGCATCGGCGGTGATCGGGTCGGCGACGGGATCGGTCACCACCGCGGCCGCGGCCATCTCAACTGCGGCGTCCGCGGAGGACAGGTCTTCTGCGGCGGCGGACGAGGTGACCCCGCCGAGCACGCTCACGGTGCCCAGCAGCAGTGCGAAAGACGTCACGAGCGCCACCGGAGAGCGGCGACGACGCGGACGAGTGAAGACGTGCATGAAGAGAGGCCCCTTGCCAAGAATCCCGATCCGCCTAGTTCCCCCGAACTGGATCGGCGCAAGATCGATGTTAGCGCTGCGTGGCAACTGAGCGATGACGATCCACATGTGATCGTCTAGTTCACCCGCCAGCTGATTTCGGGCCGCTTGCGAGAGTCGCCGGTCTTCGAAACGAAGCCCGCCACGCTCAGGCGACCTCTCGATTTCATCCTCGTCGAACGAGTGTCGCTGTAACAGCGGGAGTTGTCCCCAATTTTCGAAATGCCCGACTGTCGAACTCGCGGATGGGGGACCCTTATCAGCGGGTCGGCGGTGATCCGTCGGACGTGTGGTGGGGGAGATTCGGTGGGTGCATTCATCGGGCTGGTGCTCGGCTTGGGCGTGCTGCTCGTGTGGTCCGGGCTGACCGTGCGCCCAGCCGTCGGTGATCGACCGCGGCACGACCGGGCGAGGGAGCGGTTGGCACAGGCGGGGCTGACCGGGGTGACCCCCACCCAACTGAACCTCCTGCAGGGTTTGAGCGCCTTCGTCGCGTTGGCGATCTTGTACGTGGTCACCGGGTCGCTGGCGGTGTCGGCCGTGTTCGCGTCGTTCGCCGGGGCGCTGCCCCGCCTGCTGGTGTCACGACTGCGGTCCAAACGACAGGCTGAACTGCGCGAGGTGTGGCCGGAGGTCGTCGACAACTTGACTTCGGGGGTGCGCGCCGGGCTCTCGTTGCCGGAGGCTTTGGCTTCGGTCGGCTCCCGTGGCCCACAGGCCATCCGCGAACCCTTTCGGCAGTTCGGAGCGGACTATCGCGCGTCCGGCCGATTCAACGAGTCGGTTGATCGACTCAAGACCGCCCTGGCCGACCCGACCGGGGACCGCGTCTGCGAGTCGTTGCGGGTGGCCCGCGAGGTCGGCGGGACCGACCTGGGCCGTCTGCTCAGCACACTGTCCGGCTTCCTCCGAGATGACGCTCGCACCCGCAGCGAGTTGATGGCACGACAGTCGTGGTCGGTGAACGCCGCGCGGGTGGCGGTGAGTGCGCCCTGGCTGGTCCTGCTGCTGTTGGCCACCCAGGAGCAGACCCTCGCCGCCTACGACTCCCCCACCGGAGTCCTGATCCTGGCCGTCGGTGCCGGCGTGTCGATGTTCGCGTACCGGCTGATGATGCGCATTGGTCGGCTCCCCGAGGAGCGGCGGGTGCTCCGATGAACAGCGCCTTGATCGGAGCAATTCTCGGCGGGGTGGCCGGGCTCGGCGGGCTCCTCGCCGTTTCTTCGACGCCGCCCTTCCGCCGACTGACCCTCGGTGACCGCATCGCGCCGTATCTATCCGATGCCGGTTCGGCGTCGAGGTTGCTTGCGGCCCCGCTGCCGGCCGGCCCGTCCGGTGTGGTCCGACGACTGTCGACTCCGCTCTTCCGGGACTTGACCATCCGACTCGACCGGATTGTCGGGGGTCAGGCGTCCGTCCGCAGCAGGCTCGCCGCCCTGAACTCCCCGATCACCGTCGAGGAGTTTCGAGCCGAACAGGTGCTCTGGGGAGCACTGGGACTGCTCGGCGGAATCGCCTTCGGACTGCTGGCTGTGGTCGTGAAGGGTGCGAACCCGGTCGGGATGGCCTTGGTCGTGTTGCTCTCCACCGTCGCGGGAGTGCTGGCCCGCGATCAGTGGCTGTCCCGGCAGGTGAAAGCGCGCGACGAAGAGTTGCTGGCGGAGTTTCCGGTAGTCGCTGAGATGCTCGCGCTCGCGGTCACCGCGGGCGAGGGTCCGGCGGGCGCGATCGAGCGAATCACCGCGCTGGCATCCGGGCCATTGGTGGCTCAACTGGGCTCGATCCTCGCCGACACCCGCGCAGGCACTCCGCTCTTGGAGGCGATCGGCACCGTGCGCGACCGGACTCGTCTCGAGCCGCTGGCCCGTTTCCTGGACGGCATGGCGGTGGCCATCGAACGCGGGACTCCGCTCGCCGACGTCCTGCGTGCACAGGCGGCCGACGTCCGCGCGCTCGGGAAGCGTCAATTGATGGAGGCGGGCGGCCGAAAAGAGATCGGCATGATGGTGCCGGTGGTTTTCTGCGTGCTCCCCATCACCATTGTCTTCGCCCTTTATCCGGGCATTGTGGCAATCACCACTGTCGCCGGCTGACCATTCGTGCACGCGTTCAACGAAACCGACTTAATGTCCTTCCCACTGCTATTCCTCCGGAGGAACCCCATGTTTTCCCGCATTCCCACTCTCGTGTTCCTGATCACCGCTCGGTTGCTGGCCGACGTATCCGCCGGTATCGCCGCCCAGCGCGCCCGCTCGGCCGCCGCCGACCCTGAGGGCGACCGCGGTGATGTGCCGGGCTGGGTCATGATCACCCTGATGACGGCGATCGTGGTGATCGGATTGCTCACCGTGTTCAAGACCGAGGTCTTCGCCGCTGTCAGCAACGCGTTCAAGTCGATCAGCTGACGGTGTCCGCGGTTCGCCGTCGCGCGTCCCCGCCGCACGACCGGGGCTCCGCCGTCGCCGAGTTCGTCATGGTGGTGTCCATGCTGATGCTGCTGTTCCTGGCGATCGTGCAGATGTGCCTCTGGCTGTACACGCGCAACGTGGTCACCGCCGCCGCTGCTGAAGCCGCCCGCTACTCGGGCCTCGCCGACGTGTCCAGCGGTGCGGTGGCCGATGCCGCGGTCACGGTGCGGGTCGCCGACCGCATCGGCGGTGGGCTGCAGCCGGCACCAGAGCCACCCTGCACTGCACCCGCTCGATACGAGACGCGGTGTCCGAGGTGACCTGCACCCTGGATGCTCCCGGCCTGGTCGGGCTGCTCGACGGGGTCATGCCGACCGTCACCGCCGTCGGACATTCGGCTCTCGAAGGGGTCGGATGACCACCGTCCGCCGGAGGGCGCGGGGCCCGTCCCGTCAGGACGACGACTCCGGTCGGGCCGTACTCGAACTGATCGTGCTCGGCGTGCTCGTGATGATCCCGCTGCTCTACGCGGCCATCTCACTGCTCCAGTTGCAGGCCACCACCTTCGCGACCAGCCAGGCCGCCCGCGACGCCGCCCGCCTGCTCGACAACGCGCCGTCCGCCGCCCTCGGCCAGGCACAGGTCCTCGCCGCCGCCCGCCAGACCCTGACAGATCAACACGTCAGCACCGCCGGCCTGGTGGTCAAGTACATCCCGGCCGGTGCCGACTGCGCCGCCACAACCGGTCGACCCCCCGTCCTCACCGCCGGTGCCGTCTTCGACATCTGCGTCGTCGCCACGCGTCAACCTCCCGACTGCTGCCCGCAGGACTCACCGCCAACAACACCGTCACCGGCGTCTACACCCTGCACGTCGGAGAATTCCGCGAAGCGCGCTGAGTCGAGGCTCAACGAATGCCTGAGTGATGCCAAGATCAGTTCATGGGCGAGACGACGATGCGTAAGGTCAGAATCGACCGCTGGTCAATGTGGCCGGCGAGCCGTGTCCCCGAGTCCAGATCGTCCTGCGCTGGTCCGACCCCAGTGGAACGGTGGATGTCGACGTCTCAGTGTTGTTGCTGGGGTCCGATGGCAAGGTCGAGTCCGACGGAGACCTCGTCTTCTATAACGCACCGGTGGGGGCTGACGGGGCTGTCCGGTTATTGGGCAATCAGTCTCTGACGACGGCTCTGAGGACAGGGTGTCGATCGACGTCGAGACGCTTCCGTCATCGGTTCAGCAAATGGCAATTGCAGGCAGTCTCGACGCTGCCGACGGCGTCGGCTTCGGAATACTGGGAACTCTCAGTGTCACCATTCTCGATGCCGGTGGCGAGACCTTACTGCGTTACGACGTGGCGGACGCCACCACTGAGACCGCGTTCGTATTCGGTGAGCTGTATCACCGTGGCGAACAATGGAAATTCCGAGCTGTGGGCCAAGGCTGGGATTCGGGGCTCGCCGGGCTCGCCACCGACTATGGGATCTCGGTGGCGCCTGATGCGGCGGCTCCAATAGATGCAACCACGGTGGCAGCCGAAAACGACGACCCCTGCGCCGACGTTCCGGACCCGCGCGTGATCACCGCGGTCGGAAACCCGGACTACAGTCCCGTCCTCGCACCAAGCGCCCTGGACCGGCCCGTGGCACCGTCGGCCGATGATGTGTCCACCATCGGGCCCGTCAAACGCACCCGGGTTGCCGGGGTTCAGACCAGGAAGGCTCGCCCCAAGCCGGTCGCTCTGCCGGCGCTGGCGCTCGCCGGTGGACCCAACTGGAGTGCGGCCCGGCTGTTCTCGATCTACGCCGTCGGCACCTTGGACGAGCAGGAAAAACGTGCGACCTCGGCCTTGCTCTCGACTGTCATGGCAGTCCGCGAATTCGGCCGGGCGCTGATATCCCGATTGGGCGGACCGGCCGGCACGATCGAGACCTATCAGGAAGTCTCGTTCAAATTGAACGACCACACCGTCAGTCCGGACGGGGTGATCCGCGTCGCGCGCGGCGCTAAGGTCTGGACTGCCCTGCTCGAAACCAAAACAGGATCGAATACATTGCGTCCCGGGCAGATCGACGCCTACCTCGACCTCGCCGCCACGAAAGGTTACGACGCTGTTGTCACCTTGTCGAACGAGATCGCCCTAGTCGGCGGTGAACATCCGGCCGGCATCGATCGACGCCGCGTGAGAAAAGTAGCTTTACAACACATTTCATGGTCGGAGGTGTTACACGAGGCGCAGATGCAGTTGCTCCACCGCGGGATCGACGACAGGCTTCAGGCCTGGGTGTTGGCCGAGCTGATCCGATATCTGGAGCACCCGCGTTCAGGTGCCGCGGGTTTCGACGATATGGGCGGCGGCTGGGTGCCGGTGAGGGAGGCCGTCCACGCCGGGATGCTGCGACCGAACAACGCAAGAATTGTCGACGTCGTGCAAGCGTGGGACAAGTTGATGCAGCACATGGGAATGAGACTCACCAGTCAACTGGGAGTGTCCGCCACCGTTGTCATCTCTCGCCAAAAAGCCGCCGACGCCGGCGCCCGCGCAGCTGAGGCGATCGCCAAGTTGGTCGCCGACGGCACGCTCCAGGCTCAACTCCGAATCCAGCAGTCGGTAGGAGCCCTCACCGTGACTGCCGACCTGCGCAGCAACCGTATCCGGGTCTCCGTCGATGTGGACGCACCCAGGGAAGGCGGCGCCAGTCGCCGGGTGAACTGGCTGCTCCGTCAACTGAAGGACGCACCAGAACAAGTCACCGTCGAGGTCATCTTCGCGAGGAAGGACACCACCTCGTGCGAACTGCTCAAAGATGTGCGCGAAACAAACCTCCCGCTGCTGCCCGACCCCTCGGCGGAGGTGCGGCTGTTCCGGCTCACCGACAACTACCCGCTGGGTTCGAGGCGAAACGGCATTAAATCCGCCTTCATCCCGAGCGTGAATGCGGCAGTCGACGCCTTCTACGCCAACGTTGTTCAGGGCCTACGTCCCTGGACGAAGCCGGCCGCGAAGCTACCTCCGGAAGTCGCGGAGGAGGCCGCTGAAACCATCGAATCGATGGACCAGGAAACTGCTGCCGATCCGGTCGAATCACCACAATCGGCTTGACCAAGCCGAACCGTTCGGCAGGTTGCCGCGGTTGCGAGCCGATCGATGCGGCCGGATCCTGGCTGGATGGCCGCTTCCGGAGAATTCGCGAATTCGTACTTCACCGCACCCGAGAAGGTGCAGGCACTGCCACTGCACTACTACCTCGCGCAAACCCGCATCTCGGTCACGGCGACGAAACGCACCACGCTGAAGGTGGTGACGGAAGGAGACGGTGAGGACTCGGCCGAGCACGTGCTCACGGACGCGGTCGACGTCTCCGTCAACCCCACCGTCGGTCCCGACTCGACTCAATCGTGCCTGCTCAGCCCGAGCGCCCGCGCGCTGGAGAAACTGACCGCGGGCGTGGTGATGACCCCGGACGGGGTTGATCACGAGTTTCAACTCGGCCACGTCGCGCGACCTCAGCCCGGTGATCAACGTGCTGACCACGGTGGCCGGGATCGCCGGATCGCTGTACAAATCCGTGCAGCCATCAGTGGAAAGTCGCTGGGACGATGCCCACCCCGAGCTGAGCAGCGCACGCGAGGAGATCGCCCGCCGCATCCTGCCGCTGATCAGTGAGCTCGCGAGCTGCCCGGTCGAGCATGTGGCGATGCTCTCGGAGGCCATTGATGCGCTCCGCGCGCAACTGGCGGGGCTGCGCCGGCTCCGTAGGGATTGGATCTCACAGCAGCTCGGTCCGCGCAAGCAGCTCACCGTGGAGCTCGGAACGCGCGACCTGGTGTCGCTCCCCGATCCGGCGCCCCCCGAGTCCCTCGACGATCCGGCGGTTCCGGACGCTCAGCGCGCCCTGGTGTCCGAGCTCAATGTGCTGGTCGCCCGCTGCGACCACGAAGTCCACGAACGCGAAGTGCCGCTGAACGCAGAACCGGAGGATTTGTCCGGTTATGAGGATGCGTTCTTGTATCGACGACCACGGCTCGTCACGCTCGCGGTGTACACCCGAGACGATGCGGACCGGCGGTGGCTACTCGCCCCCGAATCGACCGCAACGGTTGCCGTGGTCGACGAGTACAGCATCATCTCGGCGCTGGACCTCACCGCCGGCTGGTTCACCGAGCGCTCGCAATCCGTGGAGTTCCACCCCGACCAGCGAATGAAGACGTGGGCCACCCAGTCGACATCGTCGGTGGGCAGCGTCCTGTCGGCGGGGCGGGAGGTCGCCACTGCGGTCGCGGACGCCTATCAGGCCCGCCTCGCCGCATCCGGCACCGAGCGGGCCGCCGCCGCCGAGAAGGCGGACAATGTACTCAAGCTCAACGAATTGGCTGCGGGTCTGGCGCTACTCCCGCTGAGCCAGGCCGCTGCCGACGCCCTGGCCGGACTCAAGCCGTTCATCGAGTGAGACTTTCCCGCCTGAACGGGTCGAGGAGACGAGATGACCGCGCACGATCGCTTCACCCCACGCAACATCTACCTGTACCTGGTGTGCCTGATCGCGCTGGTGATCGCCATCTTCGCAGCGGTCAGCCTGGTGCGGTCGACTGTCGAGCTGCTCTACCCCGATCCGGGGTACTACGGCTACATCTCCGACCCGAATAAGCCCATCGATGCCGCTGAGCAGCAACGTCAGGTCGACGCCGCCATCAGCTCACAACGCCGCCAGGCGGTGCTCAGCATCGTCGGGTCGGCAACCACGCTGTTGGTCGCGGCCCCGGTCTACGTGTTCCACTGGCGGCGGATAGTGCGCGAGCTCCCGACCGGCAAGACCGACGGGGCCGAGTCCGCATCGGCGTGACGTCCACACCTGCGTGACGGAACGACCGCTCTCGTCAGTCGTCCGCCTCGTCGCTGAGCGGGTCGCGCCCGGGTGCATCCAAGCCGGCCGCGACCTTCGGATCCACCAGCGGGGCTGCACCCTGTGCGTCGCCGGCGGGCTGAGTCGGGTCGGCGCCGGGCGTAACCGCCTGAGTCGGTTCGCGGCCGGGAGCGTCGGTGCTCATCACGTCTCTCCTTCGTTCGGGTGCAGTGCACGGGTGCAGTGCACGGTGTACAGCACATTCTCGAGATCTACCCGCTGTCCGCGGATTCGTACCGCAAACTGGTGACAGGCCACGGGTGAGGTTCGGCAATCGGGCTAACGCCCGGTGCTCGAACTCCGACAGACCAGTAGCGACAGACCTGTAAAGAGAGGGGCCGAGGGTGCCTTCGTGGACCGTGCACAAGGCACATTCAGACCTGCTCTGGGCGCAGTCACGCCCGCGCGCGCGAGCTGACCGTTCACCCTCCGGCGGGAGGGCCACCCCATCAACATCCCGCTGATGATTCGACCAGTGCGCACCGCGCACCGACCAGTCGGCGAGCATCGCCGCCTCCACCTGATCGAATACGCCATCGTGCTGCTCTCGCTGGGCCTCGTTTCCGTCGCGGTCTTGCAGGTAGCGGTGTGGATCTACATCCGGGGTGTGCTGGTGGCCGTGGCCACCGACGCCGTCGAGAAGTCCGGTTCAGCCGATGTGTCGTCGATCGACGTGACCGAGGTGGCGCGCCGCGGTTTGGGCCACGGATTCGCTTCCGGGCCGTCCGAGAGCCTGCGCTGCTCGCGCATCACCACCGCACGTCGGGTCGAGGTGACCTGCACGATGAAGTCGCCGGGGATTCCGGGCTCGCTGGACGGGGTACTGCCGGACATCACGGCGATCGCGTTCACGGTGAAACCAACCGCCACCCGCTGATCGCCGGCGAGCCGACCAAGGCCGTCCGGGTGATCGGCCCGGCCGCGTAGACTTCCTCTTCGTGCAGCCCGACGATTCCGCCGATCTCAAAGCCCTCGAAACCACGCTGACCAGCATCGAAACCGCGCTGGACGTGAATGCGCTGCGGATGAGGATCGAGGAGTTGTCCGCTCAGGCCAGTGCGCAGGATTTGTGGAACGACCTGGAGAACGCCCAGAAGGTCACCTCTGCCCTGTCGCACAGCCAGGCGGAGCTGAAAAGACTCACCGAGTTGCGGCAACGCCTCGACGACCTCGCCGTGCTCTACGAGCTCGGCGACGACGACCCGGAAACGCTGGACGAAGCCCGTACTGAGGCTCGCTCACTGCACGGCGACATCGAGGCGCTCGAGGTTCGCACCCTGCTGTCCGGCGAATACGACGTCCGCGACGCGCTGGTCACCATCCGCTCCGAGGCCGGCGGCGTCGACGCGGCGGATTTCGCCGAGATGCTGCAGCGCATGTACCTGCGTTGGGCGGAACGCCACCACTACCCCACCGAGATCTACGAGACGTCCTACGCCGAGGAGGCGGGCATCAAGTCCACCACCTTCGAGGTCAAGGCGCCGTACGCCTACGGCACCCTCTCGGTCGAGCAGGGCACGCACCGGCTGGTCCGCATCTCCCCGTTCGACAACCAGGGCCGGCGGCAGACCTCGTTCGCCGGCGTCGAGGTGCTACCGGTGGTCGCGTCCACCGATGCCGTCGAGATCGACGAGAAGGAACTCCGGGTCGACGTCTACCGATCGTCGGGCCCCGGCGGCCAGGGGGTCAACACCACCGACTCCGCGGTCCGGATCACCCACCTGCCCACCGGCATCGTCGTGTCCTGCCAGAACGAGCGGTCCCAGATCCAGAACCGCGCGTCCGCGATGACCGTGCTGCAGTCGAAGCTGCTGGAACGGCGCCGCCAGGAGGAGAAGGCCACGATGGACGCCCTCAAGGACGGCGGCAACTCCTGGGGCAACCAGATGCGTTCCTACGTGCTGCACCCGTACCAGATGGTCAAGGACCTGCGGACGAACTTCGAGGTCGGTAACCCGTCCGCGGTGTTCGACGGCGACATCGACGGTTTCGTCGAGGCGGGCATCCGCTGGCGTCGCAGCAACGAACACTCGGCGAACTGACCGGAGCGACGATCTGCGGGCAGCCCGCTGGGCGATAGTGAGCGGATGCGAATCGCCCTGGCCAGTGACCATGCCGGATACGCAGCTGAAGCGGGAGATCGCCGCGCTGCTGGAAGCCGACGGCCACGACACGGTCGATTTCGGCCCGGACAACGAGGACGCCGTCGACCTGCCCGATTTCGTCTATCCGGCCTCGCTCGCGGTCGGCACCGGCGAGGTCGACCGCGGGATCTTCGTCGACGGCGTCGGCTACGGCAGCGCGATGATCGCGAACAAGGTCTTCGGGGTCTACGCCGCCGTCGCGCAGGACCCGTTCTGCGCGGCGCTGGCGCGGTCGCACTCCAACACCAATGTGCTGTGCATCGGCGGCAAGATCATCGGTTCCGCGCTGGCCGATCGAGGTGGTCAAGGCCTGGATGTGCACCGAGTGGATGACCGACGAGAAGTACCGGCGCCGGGTCGCCAAGGTCGTCGAGATCAACGACCGGCACCTCAAGCCGCTACACTGAGAGCACCCGCCGATCCGCGCCGCCGACCGTTCCGGCGATTCAGCCGGGGATGCGGCATTGACGGTCCGATCGAGCAGACTGGTCGGGTGCAGCCTACCCGTCATGCCCCCGGTCTCGCCGATGCTCGCCAAACCGGTCGCGGCGATCCCAGCCGGACCAGCTCTACGAGCCCAAGTGGGACGGGTTCAGGTCGATCATCTTCCGCGACGGCGACGAGGTCGAGATCGGCAGCCGCAACGAGAAGCCGATGACCCGGTACTTCCCCGAGGTCGTGGAGGCCGTGCTGGCCAACTTCCCGGACCGGGCGGTCATCGACGGCGAGATCATCGTCGCCAACCTCGAGGGCAACACCCTGGATTTCGAGGCTCTGCAGCAGCGGATCCACCCCGCCGCCAGCCGGGTGAAGATGCTGTCCAAGGCGACGCCCGGCCAGTTTCGTGGCGTTCGACCTGCTCGCGCTCGGCGACGAGGACCTCACGGCCGTGCCGCTCATCGAACGCCGGGCGGCGCTGGAGCCGGCGCTGGCCGACGCGCGAGCCGCCGATCCACATCACCCCGGCGACCACCGATCTCGCCGAGGCGCAGCGCTGGTTCGACGAATTCGAGGGCGCCGGCCTCGACGGCCTGATCGCCAAGAAGTTCGATCTGCGCTATCAGCCGGACAAACGGGTGATGAGCAAGATCAAGCACGAGCGCACCGCGGACTGCGTCGTCGCCGGCTACCGGATGCACAAGACCGACGACGAGGCGATCGGGTCGGTGCTGCTCGGCCTCTACGACGACCGCGGCGTGCTGGCCTCGGTCGGGGTGATCGGCGCCTTCCCGATGGCGACCCGCAAGAAGCTGTTCGACGAGCTGCAGCCGCTGGTCACCGACATTCGACGGCCACCCGTGGAACTGGGCGGCGCTGGAGGACGGCGAGCGGACCCCGCAGAAGAACGCAGGCAGCCGGTGGAACGCCGGCAAGGACCTCTCGTTCACGCCGCTGCGACCGGAACGGGTGGTCGAGGTCCGCTACGACTACATGGAGGGCGAGCGGTTCCGGCACACCGGTCAGTTCGTCCGCTGGCGACCGACCGCGACCCCGAGTCGTGCACCTACGAGCAGCTCGAACGGCCCGTGCGGTTCAACCTCGCCGACGTCCTCACCAGCGGCTGATCCGGCCTCAGTGCTCGGCGGGCCAGTTCGCCGGGTTCTTCTTGCTCGGCTGCACCCGCGGCGGCTCCCCGGGCATTTTCGGGAAGTCGGGGGGGAAGTTGCAGTTCACCCAGGCCACGCTCGTTGACGTCGGCGTCCCACAGTGAGATCGCCCGACGGACGTCGCCGACCGCGTCGTCGATGCCCGCCCAGGCGTCACCATCGGCATCGACGATGCCGGGAACGGTGCGCACGGTGAAGTCGGCCGGGTCGACTCCGTCCAGCTGTGACCATCGCAGCGGCATCGACACCGGCGCATGTGGCAGCGGTCGCGGGCTGTAGGCGGCGGCGATCGTGCGATCCCGGTTGGCTTGGTTGAAGTCGACGAAGATGCGACGACCGCGTTCCTCCTTCCACCAGGCCGTGGTGACCAGATCGGGCAGCCTGCGCTCCAGCTCGCGGGCGACACCGATGACGCCGTGCCGGACGTCCAGAAACTCGTGAGTGGGCGCGATCCGCACGAACACGTGCACACCGCGATTTCCAGAGGTCTTCGCCCACCCGACCAGGTCGAGCTCTCGCAGGAGGGCGCGGAGTGCGTGGGCGGCCTCGACCACCTGGGCGAAGGTGCAGCCCGGCTGCGGATCCAGGTCGATGCGCATCTCGTCCGGCTTGTCGATGTCCGCTGCGCGGGACGGCCACGGATGGAAGGTCACCGTGTTCATCTGCGCGGCCCACACCGCGGTGCCGATCTCGTCGATCACGAGTTGTGGGTGACTGCGGCCGGAGGGATAGACGCACATCACCGTCCGCGCCCAGTCCGGAGCGCCCTTCGGTGGGTTCTTCGAGAAGAACTCCTCGCCGTCCACCCCGCCGGGGAATCGTTGCAGCGTCACCGGCCGATCGCCCACCGCCCGCAGGAACGGCTCACCGACAGCGATCAGGTACCGGGCCAGATCGAGTTTGGTGAGACCCGATTCCGGATACAAGATGCGGTCGGGACTGCTCATTCGGATCACGCGGTTCGAGCCGGTGGGGCCGGGCACCTCGAGCATCACGGCATCGGCCATGCAGGCAGCCTACGGTGCGACCCGGCGGGTGGCAGCAGCGCGACGTCGAGCGCGACCGACACCACCGGAAGCACCTCACCCACGCCGAACACCAGCACTGGATCAGTCCTTCAAACCCCCGACCAACCATGAGTCGTCATGTCCGGGGCGAGAGGTCACCGTCCTCGTCATGCGTGGCCCCCGGCGGCTGACGGTCGCCACGGCGACCTCGACGAAGCCGAGTTTGACCACCCATCGTTGCGCGGGGGCGTTGTCCGCCGACACCTTGGTGACCATCCGGGTGATTCCCTCGGCGCGCAGCGCATTGCAGAGGTGGGCGATCGTGCCCAGGCCCACCGCGCTCCGTCGGAAGGCGGGGACCGCGGTCGAGTCCTCCAGGTTGACCGTGTCGGGTGGCAACGGCACTCCCCCTCGAGTCGAGGCCACCGTGGGGGCGGTGCCGCGCAACGTCCAGCAGAAAAACGCGACATCGTTCCCCCGACGCGCGTACCAGAGGTCGTCGCCCGCGGCGAGGCGTGCCCGCACATAGTGGGAGGTGACCGGCGGTATCCGCGCGAAACGTTCGACGTCCCGCTGATCGCCGCGACAGAACACGAAGTCGTCCCCAAGCGGGAAATCCGGGGATGCGTCGGCAAAGGTCAGCTCGTACCAGATGTGGGACTCGTCCAACCAGACCATCGACCGGGCCTGCCGAGCGAGCTGAATCGCCGTCGGGCGAACTCCCGACTGCTGCACCTGGGAGGCCAGCCGCGATGCCACGTCTCCCAGCAGCCCGTTCTTCAGCAGCCCGTTCTTCACTGTGCGGCCTTCGAGATCCTCTTGGCCACCAACGGCGCGACCCGCCGGTAGCCGGCGAGCACGGCGGCTGTCGCCGCAGTCACCGGAACCCGCTCCCAGTGGTAGGTGGACCATTCGACCGGCTTCGCGCCGAACTTCGACTTGTAAGTGGCCAGCGCGGACCCGAGGCCCGACTCCCCGAAGCAGTAGGACCGGGCACCCGCGGACACGGCTTCGCGGATCGCGAGGTGGTGCAGGAGTGCGTTGGCATGAGTCGGGCCGGCCAGTTCGCGATCCATCGCGCCCCGCCAATACAGCGCGTGGGCCGACCCGGCCAATACGACGATCGCCGCCGCGGGCTCGCCACGCACGAGCGCCACCCAGAGGACCATGGCCTGCCCCAGCTCACGGGACAGGGTGGGTAACCGGTCGTTGACCTCGCTCAGCTTCAGCCGAATCCGGGCCGGCGTGACGGGCTGACCGGCACTCTGCGCCCACCTGATCACGGACTTGCGGTGCAGATCCCGATACGCGGGCAGCATGGCGCCGGTATCGTCTCGCACCACTTCCAGCCCACTCTTCTCGGCCCGTCGCACAGAGCGCCGGACATTCTCCGCGTAACCCTTCCAGACCCCGGCGTCGCCGCCGGCGAGGTCGAGGATGTGCGTGAGGTAGTTGACGCGAGCCGTCGGCTGAAAAGGCCCGTTCTGCCACTGCGGTTCCCACGGAGAGGTGACCAGAGAGGTGCGGACCCCGGGAATTCGCGCCAGGTCATGCGCGATGAGCGACACGTCGCCACCGGTGACAGCGCCGGTGGAACTGAGCGCCCCACCGTACCCCCAGCCGTAAGGCCACGACCTGGCGATACCCGCGGGACCACGGCCCATGCCGACCATCGGGACGAGCAATCGTCGACCGTCGTCCAGGTCGTAGAGGCGACTTCTGTCGCGCCACCGCCCACCGGCGACGATGCTCGCCATCCACTGCGGTGTCTGAGTGACCAATGCCGAGTCATTCGCTGACAGCACCTGCTGCCACGCCTGAATCGGAGCCGGGCTGGTCACCTGGTAGCCGTCGGCGCCGGAACGGACTCGACGAGCCCTCAACGCCGAGGACAGCGTGAACTCCACTGAGGTTCTCCCGAGCTGTCTGACATCGACGAGACCTGGTCCGCTCTGTCTCCGACAAGGTCCATTGTGTCGGTAAAACTACGCGAGTGTGGTCACAACCGGACAATCCGACACCCAGCTGTGTCCTGCTCTCCCTCAGGCCCGTCCTTCTCGCTGGTCAGAATGACGAGTTGCCGGGTCGCTCGGGTCATCGCCACATAGCGGTCGACGGCTCCTTCGATGCCCTCGCCAAAGGCATCGGGGTCGACCAGTACGACCAGGTCGAATTCCAGACCCTTGGCCAGCTCGGGTGTCAGCACCCGCACCCGCGGTCTCACCCGGACCGCGGGATTGCCGATCACGCAGGCGATTCCGTCCGCGTTCGCCGCCAGCCAGCTGTCCAGGATGGCGGCCAGTTCCGACGAGTTGCCGTGCACGACGGGGCTGCCGCTGCCGCGCACCGAGGTCGGCACGTTGGCGTCGGGCAGCACGGCCCTGATGACCGGCTCAGCCTCGGCCATGACCTCGGCCGGGGTCCGGTAGTTGATGCTCAGCGAGGCCAGCTCGATCCGGTCGAAACCGTTGCGCTGGAGGCGTTCCCGCCAGGGCTCGGAGAATCCGTGGCGGGCCTGAGCCCGGTCCCCGACGATCGTGAAGCTCCGGGACGGGCACCGCAGTAGCAGCATCTGCCATTCGGCGTCGGTCAGTTCCTGCGCCTCGTCGACCACGACGTGCGCGAACGGACCGGCCAGCACGTCCGGGTCGGCGCGGAGCAGTGCTGAGTCGTCGACCAGGGCGACCTTCAAGTCCTCACCCCGAAGCATCGTCATCACGCCCTCGCCGTCGTCGTACTCGTCGGACCGCAGCAGGTCGTCGACCACCTTGGCCATCTGCTCCCGTTGCGCGGCCACCGCGGCGTTGTGCCGGCCCTGGCGTCTCGCCGCGTCGGGGTCACCGAGCCGCTGTCGCGCCGCGTCCAGCAACGGCAGGTCGGAGATCGTCCACGCCTTTGCGTCGGGGCGCTGTAGTAGTCGAACGTCATCGTGGCTGAACCACGGGGCGCACATCCGCAGGTAGGCGGGGACCGACCACAGGTCGGAGACCAGGTCGGCGGCCTCGATCAACGGCCACGCGCCGCTGAGCGCGGCGTTCAACTCCTTATCCCGCAGCAGGCAGTTCCGCAGCGACTGCACCGGCGCCGCGCCGCCGTACCGGTCGACCAGGGTCGTGACCAGCTCCTCCCGAATCTGGTCTCGCCCGTCGTTGTGGGGCGTGCCCGGGTCGGGCGCCTCGAACGCCTCGGCCCAGTCTTCGGCCGTCACCGGGATCTCGCCCCACGGTGTCGCGACCTTCAGCCCGGTAGTCGGCGGCTCCTCGTAGAACCTGACCGCTGCCTCGATCGCCTCGACCAGGGCCCTGGACGATTTGAGCGCCGCCACCCTCGGATCAGGCTCGGTCGCCGCGATGGCACCCTCGGCAACGAGATCTCGGAGCGTGCAGGTCTGCACGCCCTCCTCGCCGAGGCTGGGCAGGACGTCTGCGACATAGGCCAAATACGGCTGGTGCGGCCCCACGAACAACACACCGCCGCGGTGGTGACCGAGGTGCGGATCGGAGTAGAGAAGGTATGCCGAGCGGTGCAGGGCGACCACGGTCTTTCCCGTGCCCGGCCCACCGTCGACGACGAGAGCGCCGCGCGATCCGGCGCGAATGACTGCGTCCTGCTCGGATTGAATGGTGCCCAACACGTCTCGCATCTGAGGCGTGCGGGCGCTGCCCAGGCTTGCGACGAACGCGGACTGGTCGTCGAGCGCCGCGGACCCCACGCTCCCGTGCGTTCCGTCGGGGCTGAACACCTCGTCCCAGTAGTCGCTGATCAGGCCGCGAGTCCACCGGTATCGGCGGCGGCGGGCCAGACCCATCGGGTTGGCGTGGGTGGCCCCGAAGAACGGCTCCGCCGACGGTGAACGCCAATCCACGAGCAGCCGACGACCGGTGCTGTCGGTCAAGCCGAGTCGTCCGATGTACACGGGCTCAGGGTCGGCGCCGCCGATGGTCGATTCCGGGTCGGCCAGGCCGATGATGTGGCCAAGGCACATGTCCAAGCGGTAGCGCCGCAGCGTCCGCAGGCGAGCAGTGAGCCGGTGAATCTTCATGTCTCGCTCTACTGCGGCCTGTCCCGCCCGGCCCGGCATCCGCCGCTCGGCGTGGAGACGATCGGTGAGCTCGGCGACGGTGTCCGCGAGGCAGTCGGCGATTGCCGCGAGATGCCGCTCATCCTCGGCGATCAACGCCGGGTCGGCTTTCGCGCTGAGGTGGTCGGGAAGTGCGAAGGAGCTAGCGGTTGAGGAGCTGTTGATCAAAGGTCTCACGTCATCGGCTCTCGGTTGCGGTCGCGAGGCCGTTTCTGCAGGTGACGGCCTCGTCCGGCCATTCTGCGACCCGACCCGGGTCTTGCCGCAAGCCCCCCGGTGCACTATATGTTGAAGCAGAGGGAACGCGGAGCTGCGACCTCCTCGGCGGCCGGCCGGAGCCTTCAGTGGCCCATTTCGCCCATGGTGGCCTGGATGCGGGCGAGCCTGGGGGCGCTGGGCCACCGGACCTTCGTCGCCCAGCCGATCTTTTCCAGGATCCAGATGACGCGGGCCGAGATGTCGAATTGGCCGCGCAGCACGCCGTGCCGGGCACAGGTCGGATCGGCGTGGTGCAGGTTGTGCCATGACTCGCCGAAGCTGAGGATCGCCAACGGCCAGAAGTTCGCCGACTTGTCACGGGTCGCGAACGGGCGTTCGCCGATCATGTGACAGATCGAGTTGACCGACCACGTGACGTGGTGCAAAAGCGCCACCCGGACGAGACCGGCCCAGAAGAAGGCGGTGATCGCTCCTCCCCAGGACATGCTGATAGCGCCACCCACCACCGCCGGTCCCGCGAGTGACACCACCGTGCACCAGATGAACCCGCGGTTGACCCGGACGATGTCGCGGTCGGCGAGCAGGTCTGGGGCGAACCGCTGCTGGTTGGTCAAGTCGCGGTTGAAGATCCAGCCCATGTGCGCGTGCCAGAAGCCTCGGACCAGGGCGGTGGCGGTGGTGCCGAACAACCATGGGGAGTGCGGATCCCCTTCGCGATCGGAGAATGCGTGGTGTCGTCGGTGGTCTGCGACCCAGTCGATGACCGGTCCCTGCAGGGAGAGTTGACCGGCGAGTGCGAGCCCGATTCGCAGGCCGCGGTTGGCGTGGAACGCGCCGTGGGTGAAGTATCGGTGGAACCCGACGGTCACCCCCAGCCCGGACACCACATAGAACCCGGCCGAGATGCAGATGTCGGTCCATGTCAGACCCCACCCCCAGGCAAAGGGGATCGCGGCGGCGACGGCGAGTAGCGGCAAGGCCGAGAAAAGATAAATCAGCAGCTGCGAGGTGCCGCCCCGGCGGCCCGAGGTCGCGGGCTGGCGTCCCGCGCGCGGATCGGATAGGTCAAGCTGCGAAATTGATGAAGTGGTCACAGACGTCCTCGCAAACGATCATATTTCTGAACGGTCTCGGACGGCGGCTGTCTCGCTCAGCGGATCACGACCCCGCGACGGGCGGGTGATCTCGACTCCAGGACGGCTGTTGAACCCAGCAATTTCGACACTACGCGCGGTCGCGTGCGAGTGCAGTGACCCGTTCGGCAGTGGCCCGACCCTCAGGTAATGCACTAAGCTGTGAGTGCTGAGTTTCCAGCCGGTCTGGACCGGTGTCCGCTGCTCGCCGCGACACTGCTGAGTAATAGCCGCCAGGCGCCCATTCCGCGCGTCGAGTTCCCAGCCCCGCGTTCGTCCCCGCGGTGCCAGACGGCATGTCAATGGTGTGGAGAACATCTCCGCGCGCTCGGATGATTCATGACACAAACTCTCAGCAGGCCCTCCGGTATCGAGGCTCGACGCCGAGCCGCGCGGCCACGGTTTGCGGTTGCGACGCTGTCGGAATTGCCGTTTGTCCGCAGCCCGGCCATGCCGGCTGATTCCGCCGATCCGGAGCCTCCGGAAGCCCCCGGCTCTTACTGCGTGGTCCCCACTACCGGGGCGATCGTGCCTGCGGTAACCGGGGACGACATCGGATGTGGCATCACCGCGCTGCCGACACACTTCACCGTCGACGACATCGGTGGATTGAGAAGGTCGCTGGTGGCGCTGCGGAACTCGATCCAGGATGCCGTTGAGGTGGCGCTGAGCACGGCCGATTCAGTCGACCAGCGGACAACGGTCGAGGGAACAGGCATCTTGGAGGACCGGGCAGCCCTCGCGGGATTCGATCCCGGCGACTACTGCCACGACTGGCGGTCGCAACTCGGCACCCTCGGCGGCCGCAGCGACACCGTGATCGTATCCACCGACGAGTCCGGAAAAGTGTGGGTGGCGGCTCATTCCGCGTCGCGGGAGGTGGGCCGGGCCATCGCGAAACATCATCGTCGTACCGCCCGCAGGCTGACTGAGCGATACCGAGTGGACCTCCCCCACCGCGACCTGGCCTACCTGGTCGAGGGCACCGCGGCGTTCGACTCTTACCTCACCCAGTGTCGATGGGCCGAGTCATTCGCCGCGGCGAACCGGGATGAACTGGTAAGCAGAGCCCTATGGTGTCTGGCCGAGTGGCTCGGCGCCACCCCGGGTCTGACCGCGGTGGCACCGGTCGACCCTCGGATCGACTCACCACACAACTTCATCAAGCGCGAGCACCACTTCGGTCAGCCCATCTGGGTCAGCTGCCGGAGAGCTATCAGCGCCCACCGTGGGGTACCGGGAGTCGTCGCGTCTTCCACCCGATCGGAGATGCTCGTGGTGGAGGGAGACGGCGAAGGTTCCACCTACCGCAGATTCCCGGTGGGTGCGTTCAGCGACTCCCGTTGGACGGCGCCGCCGGTGACGTCTCGATCCCGCAGGCCGTCTCTGATGGTGTCATCACCCGGCACCTCTCCTTCAGGGGCGCCCGGTGGCGAACATGCGTCCATCGGGCAGTCCCTTGCCGAAGGCTCGGCAACGGTTCGGGTGCATCATGTTTTGGAGCCCCTCCTGGTGGTCGGTGCAGCCGGACAGCGGCGGCGAAGATGACTCGCGGGCTTGCCCAAGGCGACTTGGTTACGTCGGCCGCCCGCCGAATCGATCCCCAGCGGACCGCGATGCACTCCATCGCCGCCGCACCCCTGACGACGCCGGACCTGGTGGCCGTCGACTTCGTCGCTTCCGACCGCGCAGACGTCGTTCGACACCTCAGCGAGTTGTTGGCTACCGCCGACCGGGTCAGCGACGTCGCAGAAGTTCGTGTCGAGGTCGCCCAGCGTGAAGTACAGGTGTTCGCAGGTGCGGCGGAGGCCGTCAGAATTTCGATGGCCGCGATGTTCACCTCGAAGGTTGGATTGTGAACGGCCCGCATCGGCTACCGGTACCAGCCCCACATGACCCCCTCCCTAGCGAGCCGGGCCGACGTTCTCCATGACAATGACTGAAATCCGACAGCACTACGAATCAATTCAGCGAAGTTGGGCGACTGCCCGCACCCGGCGCGAACTCCGCCTCCAGATCGACACCCTCGAAGAGTTGCTCGAAGCTTTGGACGATGACGAGACCCGATCCCGGGCCGGTGACCTCTGGGAGCGGGTGAACGATCTGCAGGAAACCCTGCGTCTCGAGCTCGCGGGGCGGCACCCACATCCCTCCGCCGTGGCCGGTCGCAGTGGCTATTGATCGCATTCGCAGTAGACCGTGCGATTCGACCGACTCGGCCTGCGTCAACCGTCGATTCGCGGTCCGAGTCGGTTGTTGAAGTCAAAGCCGGCGTGGTCGCGGAATCCCCTCACTCATCATTCCTACCCCGGGAGGCACCCCAGTAGCGCGACGACGGATGGCCGCGGCGCGGTACGGTATTAGTTGGGTCCGCGTGTGGAAGGCATTTCGATGAGTGAGCCGGTGTCAGGCGAGCAGACCAACGACTATGTGAGCTCCGAGCCGCCGGCAGCCGACAATCAAGTCGTCGATCAGGACGTGGTTTTCGAACCGGACACGGACCTGACTGCCAGTCTGCGGGCACTTTCCCACCTGTCGTCGGGTCTGGCTCTTGAGGAGCTGTTGGTCAAAGTCGCCGGGTACGCCGTACAGGCAATCCCCGGCGCCGACGGCGCAGGCCTGACGCTGTTGGAAGCGGACCGGGCGGATATCATCGTGAAAAGCGCCGAGTTCGTTCGGCAGATCGACGACATCCAGTATTCGCTGGAGGAGGGGCCGTGCATCAGCGCGGCGGCCCAAGGCGTCACCATGCGGTCTGGGTCGCTCGGCGGCGATCCCCGCTGGCCTCGCTTCGGGCCGCGGGCGGGACGCCTCGGTGTGCACAGTGTGCTGTCACTTCCGCTGATCGCACCGACCGGCGTGGTCGGCGCGATGAACGTCTACGCCCACGCCCACAACGCATTCGACGAGCGGGCCGAGGAGATCGGCGAAATCTACGCCGCACCGGCGGCGATCACCGTCCACAACGCCCAGATTCTGGCCCAGACGAGCCGGCTGGCCGTTCAACTCGAGGCCGCGCTGCACACCCGTCCCGTCATCGATCAGGCCATAGGGATCCTGCGCAGTCGCTCGGGAATCAGCCCCGAGGAGGCCTTTCAGCGACTGCGTCAGATCAGCCAAACAGAGCACGTCAAATTGGCGGAGGTGGCAACGACGATTGTGGAAGATGCGGTGCGGCGTGCCCGGGCACGTCGCCACCGGCCTGATTCGCCGCATTGACTCGGTAGCAGAAGGCCGTCCGGGAGTACGGTGGCAGTAACAGACGGTATTGGACGGGTCCCGACCCGCCAAGCGATGCCGTTGGTATCGCGTCCCGCAACCTGTGGGTGTCGGCCCGGAACCAAAAACCAGCGAGTCGGGTACTCGTGGAGCCACACCCGCGTGGAATTCCACCCCTTAGTCGTGCGTCAACTGGATTCGCTCAGTGCCGCCCTCGCCGACGGCACAGACCTACAGGCCATCCTGAGCGTCCTGCTCGACGACCTGACGACCGCGATTCCGTCTCTGCTGGGGTTCGAACTACGACTCGTGATTCACGGCCGGCAGATCTGCCTCACGACCGTGCCGAACGACGCCCTCCCGATTCGATCGTCACTGCTGATACCACTGGACAAGATCACCCACTCCGCCGCTGACGGCAGCGTCGTGTTCTACGCCCATACCGGAGGCGCCCTCGAGCGACTCGCCGTTGACACCCGCCGCTTCTACGGGCTGGACGGCGAGGTGATGCTCGACAGACACCTGGAAACCGATCCGACCGCAACCTCGGGCATCGGTGGCCTCGAGGATCTCGGCGCGATCAATCAAGCCGTCGGAGTGCTGATCGAAGCGGGCCACACTCCAGACGCGGCTCGCGAAGAACTGCGTGATCGGGCCACGCGGCAACGGGTGACGGAATCAGCCATCGCAAGGGCGCTGATCGACCACACGGCCGTCGACTCAGCGGATCACTCCTTACGCGGGACGGACTCCAGCCAGTAGCAGCACTAACACCAACTCGCCCGCCGTTACTGGACCCGAATTACGTAATCGAATGCGCAATCGCTTACGCAAGTCAAGACTCGCTGTAGCGCGCCTCAGTTCACGTTCCAGACGTGGTGCTCTTGGTGCCGGTCGACGATGATCCGCACCAGAACCCCCCGGAAAGACAGACATGGCCACCCAGCATCAGGCCGCACCGAACGGCCGCACCCACCGCTCCAAAACGGTACCGGCGGATCCGGCCCCCCTCGCCGCCCGGATCCTTCGTGCCCTGCTGCCGGACCGACGCATCGTCATCGGCCTGACCGGCCCGCCCGGAACCGGCAAGTCCACTGTGGTAGCAGCTCTCGCCGAAGCCCTCTCCCCCCACTCCGTGGCGGTGGTCCCGATGGACGGTTTCCACCTGGCCAACGTGATCATCCGCGGCACCCCGCTCGAACGCCGCAAAGGCGCCATCGACACGTTCGACGCCGCCGGATACGCCCACCTCCTCCAGCGGCTGCACCGCCGTGACGAAGCCGTGGTCTACGCCCCCAGCTACGAGCGCACCCTCGAAGAGCCCGTCGCCGCCGCCATCGCCGTCCCCCGAGACGTTCAGATCATCATCACCGAGGGCAACTACCTGCTGGCCCCCGAGCACCCCTGGACCACGGCACGCGCAGCCATGGATCAGGTCTGGTATCTCGACACCCCCGACCAGCTCCGGGTGCAGCGCCTCACCAGCCGACACATCGACTTCGGCAAGAGCCCGGAACGGGCCGCAGCGTGGGTCAATGACTCCGACGAGATCAACGCCCGGATCGTGGCCGACACCCGGGACCGCGCGGACCTGATCCTGAAGGGAAGCTGACCCGGCCCGGGTGCTGAACGTGCTGACACCGATCCCGACCACCGGAAAGGCCAATGCTCATGATGAGCCGCACCGGCAAGGACGGATCGCCACAACGACAGATCGTCACCCGACAGGTCGTCGGGGTCACGACGAACCCGTCCATCTTCCAGCAGGCGATGAACAACGGGACCTCGTATCAACAGCAGCTGACGCCGAACTGAACCGTATTTGCCCGCTCAACTGAACAGCTGCCGGGGCGACCAACAGAACCGGATGCGCACCGCCGCAGGGGGCCCGTGACCATAGTCTTGCCGGCGTCGCACCGGATCGACCGACAGCCCCACAGCCCCGGAGAGGATGCCGCAATGGTCACCATGCGAGATGTGGCGTCCCAGGCCGGGGTTTCCACCGCGACGGTGTCGCAATGTGCTGAACAACACCCGCAAGGTGAACCCGACCACGGCGACCGCGGTACGGGAGGCGTTGCGCCGCACCGGATACGTCGACGACGGGGTCGCGCGCGCGATGCGTACCGGGGCGACCCGGACCATCGGCGTGGCCATGTCCGCCGTCTCCAACCCGTACTTCGGCGATGTCGTTCGCTCCATCGAAGAACTCCTCACGGAGCGGGACTTCTCGCTCCTGCTCGCCGACACCCACGACGACCCGGTCACGGAGAAACGGGCTATCGCCGACCTCATCCGCCACCGCCCCGCCGAGATCATCCTGGCCCCCTCGGCATTCCCCGACGACGTCGTCATCGCGCTGGAGAGCCGAAAGATTCCGTTGGTCTGCATCGACCGGGTGATACTCGGTGTCGACTCCGTCGGGGTGGAGAACGAAGAGTCGGTGCAGAGACTGGTCGCGCACCTGATCGAACTCGGCCACCGGCGGATATCCATGGTCGCCGGCCGGCAGGGATTGACAACCACCGAGGAACGAGTCCGCGGATTCACCACCCAAATGGCAACCGTCGGCCTGGGGGTCACTCGAGATTCCCTGCTCGACGGGGACTCCCGCGCCTCAGCGGCCCACGACGTCGTGACCGCAGTGATGGCCGACCCACGACCGGCCGACCGCTTTGGTCGTCGGCAACAACCAGATGACGATTGGGACCATGCGGGCTCTGCTGAGAGCGGGCTGTCCGTTCCGGGAGACGTCGCCCTGGTCGCGTTCGACGACTTCGAGTGGAGCGACCTCTTCAGTCCCCGCCTCACCGCCGTCGCGCAACCCCAACGTGCAATGGCGGCGACCGCGGTTTCACTGTTACTCGATCGAAGGACAGACCTGGCCTCTCGAATCCCGACAGATCAGGCTCACCCCGATTCTCCAGCACCGCGAGTCCTGCGGCTGCGCGAGCCCACTCAACCCCGTGTAGCCCGGCCGGCCGCCAACGGCCTCGGAAATCCGCACAGTCGACGTCCGGCCTCGCCCGGTCGCCGAAAGCTGCGCACCGAGCACGAGCACCTAGACAACGACGCCATCTCCCATCTCGCCGGCCGAGAACGAGAGCCCAAATCCATCGGATTCCACGCACCAAGAGCCTGCGCCGCAACGATCTTCGCGATGCTGATCATGGCCAAACTCACCATCGTCGCTCAGGAACCGGAGATCGAAGCCGGGCGCTGCGGGTCCAGCACACTCTTCACGTCGAAGAATTCGATCGAGCACCGTTCGACCGTTCACGGCGGCCTTCATGCTGATGCCGTCGATGTTGATGCGCGCCTCCCGGAGGTACCGATCGCCCCACTGGCCCCAGGCCGCAGTTGAACCGTCCACGTTGAAGAAGAACGAGTAACCCTGGCCCTTGAGATACTCGAACTTCTCACCGCGGTACCTGGCCACGCCCGAGATGTCCGCGCCGAACGGATAGATCAGCAGATCGGTCGGGCCGACGACCGGTTCGACCTCTGCTTTCCATTTCGCCGTATCGGCCTGGATGCGACCCAACGAGGAGTCGGTGAAGTTGATGTGTCCCCACGAGTGGGAGGCGAACTCCCAGCCCTCCTCTTTCAGCGCGTGGGCGACGCCCTCGGCGGTCGCGATGTCCTGATCGAGATTCGGGTTCTTCCCGGTGTATTCGCTGGGCGACGAGCGGTAGCCGAGCACTCCGTTGTAGCCGGTCAAGGCGATCACGCCGCGCGCTCCGTCGTGCGAGAACTCGGGATGCTGACGGACGAAGTCGTCGACCATGGGCATGACGTCATAAGAGCCCTGCAGGGTGTTGCCCTGCGCGTCGGTGTAGTTGTTCAGCACCCGCCCGTCCTCCGCGACGAACAAGTTCGTCGCGAAGCCGTCACCCTGCATGTACTCGTAGTACGAGACATCGTCGATGGAGATCACCAGCGGCTTCTTGCCCTTGGGCAGCTTGAGCGTCTTCGGCGTCACGCGTCCGTCGGACTCGACGGTAGCCAGCTGGTGGGGACTGACCAGGACGTAACCGTGGTCGTAGACCTGCTGAAGGATCTTGCCGAACTCGGAGCGGGTCACCATGTAGTCCAGATAGCCGGCACCGGATTCGGCGTCGCCGAAGGCGCGCTCGGGATCCACCACCAACGCATGGAAGAACAGATGGGGCACCATCGAGTTGTCTGCCCAGACCTCGGTGTCCGCCGAGGTGTCCGACGTGGGCCCGGCGGGAGCGTCCGCCGAGGTGCTCGGCGGCGCCTCGGAGGAAGACGGCGTCACCGAGGCCACGGTGGTTGAAGCGGTCGAGTCGGTCGAAATGGCACCGCTCGACTGGCTGCCGGATGCCGCGACCGTGGTCGTCAACGTCACGGCAACGTCTGCCGAGGACCCAGCTCCGCCGGACGAACAGCCCGCGACGCAGAGTGCACCAGCCATCAGCAGTGCGGTGACCCGGCGCATGGTCGTCGCGCGGCCACTCCGAAATAACATCAACAAAACCCCCGATCGCATAGTCAACTGTCTCTCGTTCCAGGTTGGCACGCCATTTCACACCGAGTTGACCGACCGAGTCGGGTCGAACTGGTGATCGACGAGCCCGGGCTCGGCCGCCGAAGTGAGAGTTTCGCAGTGCGCTTGCAACCGGGCCTCAACCTACGCAACGCCGCTCACCCGGAACCACCCAGAACCGTCGCCCAGGGTTTTCGGTGAGCCCGGCGGTGCCTGCCGCGGAGATCCGATCGCATCGCTTCCCGACCTTGCGCGAGACGCGCCTGAGATCATCGGAAACCGCCCTGCTTCACCGCCGAACTCAGCGCAACCGGGATATTCGACGCGGGCATCGGCCGCGCGAAGAGATAACCTTGAGCCTGGTCGCAACCCATGTCGGCGAGCTTCATGAGTTGATCTTCGGTTTCCACGCCCTCCGCAATGGACCGCAGATTCAGGTTGGCTACCAGATTCACCACGGCTGCGACGATCCCTTCGTCCTCCGGCTCGGTACCGAGTCCGCTGACGAAGGATCGGTCGATCTTGACGAAGCTCAGTGGCAGTCGACGAAGGTGCGTGAGGGACCCGTAGCCGGTTCCGAAATCGTCCAGTCCGATTTCGACCCCGAGGTCCTTGATGGCGAAGAGTTGGCGCAGAACCTCGGGTTGCAAATTCAACACAGCCGTCTCGGTGAGTTCGAAATGCAGGTACTCCGGTGACAACCCGGTGCGCTCAAGAGCCTCTCGCACGCCGGTGATCACCGGCAATTCCGGCCGACCGGAGGTCGCCGCCGAATTGGAGCGGAGCTTCTGTCGCACCGACCCGGCGATCGCCCGGCATTTCGCGCGGGTCACCTTCCTGTCGGACAACCGCCGTGACCTACCACGGGTGACGACCCCGACCCTCGTCGTGCAGTGCACGGACGACGTGATCGCACCGATGAGCGTGGGCCGGTATGTCCACGCGGCCATTCGGGGCAGTGTGCTGTCTGTGCTCGCCGCCACCGGTCACTGCCCCAACCTGTCCGACCCGGAACAACTCGTCACCACGATCCGCGCCTACCTGCACGGACAATTCCCCGGCGAGTCATGAGTTCAGTGACCGCGGTGGACATGATCGGCGCTTCGGAGGGATCGTTGGAGGACCTCTACGACCATGCCCCCTGCGGTCAGCTCTCCACCACACCGGACGGCGCGGTGGTGAAGGTGAATCACACCTTCCTGGATTGGACCGGGTACACCAATCAACAGGTGGTCGGGCGGTCGCTCGACTCCCTGCTCGCCACCGGGAGCCAACTCCTCTGGGAGACCCGCTGCCTGCCGATACTTCGATTGACCGGCCAGCTGCGCGAGGTGGCGCTCGCGATCACGACCGCAGACGGGGGCCTGCTTCCCGTTCTGCTGAATGCTTCATTGGTGGCCGGACCGAACGGCGATCCGCGATTGATCCGGATCGTTGTGTTCGACGCCAGCGAACGTCAGGACTACGAGCGTGACCTGTTGCACGCCCGGCGCGCCGCGGAGCGGTCCGAGGCACAGGTTCGGATCCTCCAGACTGCGTCAGCCACCTTCGATGCCGCTCGGTCACCGGCGGATGTCGCCACTTCGTTGGCCCAGATCGCGCGCACAGCTTTCGACGCGACCGCCGCCGCGGTGATGTTCATCGACACCTCGACCGGCACGCTTCGCTCCGCGGGTGAGGGCCACAACCCGATCGGCGACACCGTCCGGTTGGACTCGTCCCGACCTGAGGCCGAGGCGCTGCGCTCAGGCCGATTCGTCCGCATCGCCGGTTTGGACGAGGCGGAACAGATGTTCCCGGACGTCGTCGGCACTTTGGAAGGCGCGCGATTAGCCGCGATGTGCGCCGTGCCGCTGCTGGAGAACGGTGCCGCCGGCGGAGTCCTTGCCTGCTTCTACGGCCGCCGCCGCGACATCGACGACGACGAGGTCCAGTTGCAGCAGGCGTTGACCCGGCAGGCCGGCCAGGCACTGCATCGGATCCGACTGTATGACGAGTTGCACCACATGGCCCAACACGACGGCCTCACCGGGTTGGCGAACCGCGTATCGCTGCGAACCCGGCTGGGTCGGGTGCTGGCCGGTGCCACCCGCGACCAGCGCCCGATGGCGGTCATCTTCCTCGATCTTGACGGGTTCAAGGCGATCAACGACCAGTTGGGACACGCCATCGGTGACGCCGTCTTGATCGAGGTCGCGGAGCGGCTGCGCACCGCCGTACGACAGAGTGACACCGTCGCCCGATTCGGCGGTGACGAGTTCGTCGTGGTCTGCGCGGACACCGATAGACATACCGCGGTGACCATCGCCGATCGAATCCGCCAAGCCGTCCGACAGCCACTCCATCAGGTTCCACCGTCCCTCCCGCTGACCGTCAGTATCGGCGTTGCGCTGCACCACCCGGCCGGGGGGACTCCCCGGAGCCGGACGCCATGGTTCGTTCCGCAGACACCGCGATGTACCAGTCGAAGCGTGAAGGGAAAGACCGCAACACGGTGGTGCAGACGTGAGGTCCCCCGAGTCGTAAAGGGATTCGTTGTGCGGCTTGGCGGTCGGGGATCGCGGCGCTCTCGAAGTCCATTGGTGACATCCTCCCGACGGCCGGGTCCATGCGTGCGCGGTGTGCAGAACCCCCAGCACCCCTCCGACACCACCGCCTGCGCTTGAATGCAGTCGACAACGTATTCCTGGACACCACCTCCCGCTTCAAACTGGAGAAGAACGCCCGCCAGGTCCACGTCAGGGAGCGCCCGGTCAATTGGCCAGAACCGCCGCTGAGGCCAGCACAGCGACGGCGACCAAGTTCGCGAGAGTCCTGACGACGAAGAACGTCTCCCACCGATGACGGGTCTGGACCCAGCTGGCGGGCAGTGTTGCTGCGGTCCACGTCGCGATTTCCTGGTTGATGGGAATGTCTCCGCGGAGGATGGACGCCAGAACACTGATGAGGGCCAGCAGTCCCACGACGGCCAACACCGTCACGATCATCCGCCCCTGCGCGGCAGCGGTGACGACGAAGGCTACGGTCGCAGCCAGGGTTGTGAGCAGCAGCGGCTTCGCCACTTTGGGGAACTCGCGGTCGGCTGCCTGTTTGACTGCCAGGTATGTCGCTCCGTCCAGTGACCTGAGGGCGGGGTTGAACCCGAACATCCCGCTGAGGTGAATCCCGGCCATCAAGGTGGCCAGAACCAGCGAGCACGCGGCGAGAAGCACTCGGCACCGGTCGTGGACTCAGCAGCAATACACCACCTGGCTAGCGCAGACATTGACCGCCAGTTTGTTGGGCCCAGCGTCCGATCCAGGATGAGCACGCTCCGACGCGTGTTCCAGGACCGCCCGACCCCGAGCAACAGGGGATGAGCGCACCACCGTTCCGAGCACACCGGCGCTATTCGGACACCTGTTGACCGGCGCTCATCTTGCCGATGTTCGCGTCGTTCATTTTGCCGACGGATTTTCGGGTGTTCGTCTGCCGAGTGACTGTGTGATCGGTGCAGTGACGGGTGCCGGACCTCGGTCGTCGGCACGGTGACGGCGGTTCCCGGGCGCGCCTGTACCCGGGATGACTCCTGTTTTCAGGTCCGTCTGGGCGGGGCGAGTAGACACCCCTGCGCGAACATGCCGATCAGCGACCACATCGGGCAGGTCGAGGCCAGCAGTTCCCGATGCCGCACCGCGGCCCCGATCAGCATGTTCAGCGCGGCGCCGAGCGTCGTCGCCTGTGGCGCGGGCCGCACCAGCAGCTCCCGGTCGATCTCGACCGCCCGCTCGACCGCCTTCTGCCACAGCCATTGAGCGTGGTCTCCGCCGGCCCGGCGAAGCCACCGCCGCACCGTCGTCACCGGCCTGCCGATACGGGCCGCGATGGTGCGGTACCCCGCACCTCCGGCCTTGGCGACCAGGGCGTTCCCGATGACTTCGGTGGTGTCCGCCCGACGCACGGTCAACGCGGTGGGCAGCAGGATCTGGGTGGCGCCGCAGTCAGCGCACCGCGCCCGGCGGGGTGTCACGCTGACCCGGTCGTCGCCGACCCCGCGGACCGTGCGGGTCCGGCCGTGCCCGTGCGGGCGCAGCACACCAGGGCACACCGGGCACCGGATCCGACCGGCCTGCAGGGTCCGCTCCGACCAGTCCTGGCACGTCACGAGCATCACAACGAGCAACTCCGTCCATGCAGTGCACCCTTGCCTACCACACCACCCCTAGGGAAGGGGCCGGTTGGTGTTGCCGGGCAACGGTTCCGGGGCGCCGCCGTCAGGTCCGTGCCGACGAACGGGCGGTCCGTCACCGCGCCGACGCGATGACCGCGCGCATGGGCCGCCTCAGCCGGTGGTGGGGCCGGTGCCGGTTGGTCGTCACGCTGACGACGCCGACCAAGCGGGGCCCTTCGCGGATGCCCTCGGCGGACTGGCTGACGATCAGCCGTCCGTTTGTGGGCATCCTGAGTGCGTCCCAACAACACCCCGCTCTCAGTCCGACGGGTTTTGTGAACTGGCCGGCCTCGATCGTGCTTACCGCAGTCTCGGCGCCAGTCATCTCGTCACCGACTGCGCTCACTTGGTTTGCATTGCACGACCCACCAGTGTGCAGCCAGCAATTAGGTCTAGACCAATTGGCGCATACTTGACGCATACTTTTGACCAAAGACCCAGATGCCTACGCATACAAAAGACCCCCGATCGGGCTGTTGTGCCTGATCGGGGGCCTTCGGTGGTAGCGGGGATAGGATTTGAACCTATGACCTCTGGGTTATGAGCCCAGCGAGCTACCGAGCTGCTCCACCCCGCGTTGCACCTTAAGCATACGTGATCCCCGACCCGCCACCAAATCGGTGGCGGGCCAAGGCCTCTCAGCCGCCGGCGGTGGTTACTTCGGCGGGCGCCGACCCAGTCGCGGACGGCTGGGTGGTGCCGGCCGGCGAGCTGGCCGTGGTCGCGATCTGGATGTTCAGGTAGTTCGAGATCGCGGCGTTCAGCCGATCCTGGGCCGCACCGATGTCGGCGAAGCTGCCGGACTGCTTGGCCGACTGCAGAGCCGAGAGCGCCTGATCCACCTGCGCCAACGCGCCTGCTGCGTCCGGCGAGAGGGTTGAGGTCGTCGGCGCGCTGGTGGTGCTCCCGCCGCCACTCGGCGTGGCGTTGGGGTCCGTCGGCGTCCCCGACGGAACACTGACCGGCGCACTGGCGGCTGCGTTCTTCAGCGCTGTGGAGATGCTGCTGCCCAAACCGACCCGGGAGCCGTACCAGACCAGCACCAGGTTGAGCTGCGGGTACGACCGGCTACCGGCGGCACCTGCCTGCGCGTACACCGGTTCGATGTACAGCAGACCGTCGTCCAGCGGGAGCGTGAGCAGGTTGCCGAACTTCACATTCTGCAGCCCGATCAAATTCAGGTTGCGCGACACCTCCTGGTTGTTGCGCAGAATCTGCTGCACCTGCACCGGACCGGGGGTGGTCGTCGACGTCGGGAACCTCAGCACGGTGAGTTTTCCGTAGGTCTCCGGTGCCGACGACGCCGAAATGTAGCCACCCATGAACTCCCGTTCGAAACCGGTGAGCGCGCTGGTCAGCTGGAAGCTCGCCTTCGATTCGCCGGGCAGGGCCAGCATCAGGTAGTACGGCGGTTGGAAGGCGTTCGCCCCGGTGCCGTCGGCGGTCGGGTCGTTCGGGATCTGCCAGAAGCCGCTGCTCTGGTAGAACTCCTGGCCGTTGCTGACCTGGTATTTGGCCAGCAGTGAGCGCTGCACCTCGAACAGGTCCTGCGGGTAACGGAAGTGGGCCCGCAGTTCCGGGCTCGCCTCGGTGCCCGGCGTGATCAGGTTCGGGAAGATGCCCTCCCATGCCTTCAGGATCGGGTCGCTGTCGTCCACCCCGTAAAGCTTCACAGTCCCGTCGTACGCGTCGACGGTGGCCTTGACCGAGTTCCGGATGTAAGCGACCTGCGCATCAACCTGGGACAGCGCAGAGCCCTGCGCCACCTGCGAGTTGTTGGTCACCGAGCTCAGACTCACGTTCTGCGCATACGGGAAGTTCGTCGCCGTGGTGTAGCCGTCGACGATCCAGACGATGCGGCCGTCGACCACTGCGGGGTAGGACTTCGTGTCCGTGGTCAGGAACGGCGCGGCCTTCTTGACCCGCAGCACCGGATCGCGGTTGTAGATGATCCGCGACGAACCGTTCAGCTCCGTGGAGAACAGGAAATTCGGCTCCCCGTACTGCGTCGCGAAGACCAGGCGCTTGAAGATGTTGCCGACTCCGACGCCACCCCGACCCTCGTACGTGTAGTTGGACGTGTCGGTGTCGTACTCACGGGGGCTCTGGCCGGCGTCCGCACCGACGATCGAATAGTTCGCACCGAGCTGCCCGTAGTAGATTCGGGTGAACGGCTGCTCGACCGGAATCGCACCCTGATTGGACAGATCCGACACCATGTAGTTCGGGAACCCGGTGCCGCCGCCCTGGGCCGCGCCCGAGACGTCACTGGCCGGTGCGGCCACGAAGCCGTCGCCGTGGGTGAACACCAGGTGCTCGTTGATCCAGTTCTGCTGGTTCTCCGCCAGGCTGGAGATGTTCAGCTCGCGCGCGGCGACGATGTAGTCCTCGGTTTTGCCGTCCACCGTGTAACGGTCGACGGACAGCTGCGAGGCGAAACTGTAGAAGTTCTTCCGCTGTTCCTGCTGAATGAATGTCGGCGAGAGCAGGTTGGGGTCCAGCAACCGGGCGTTGGGCACGCTGGCGTTGTTCAGCAGCGCCGCGGGAGACCCGGTGCTCGACGGCGAGTAGGGCACGTACTCCACCTTGTCGCCGCCGATCCCGTACGCCTCGCGAGTCGCCTCGATGTTGCGCTCGATGTACTCGCGCTCCAGGGTGATCGCGTTAGGGGTCACCCGGACGCTCTGCAGGACCAGCGGCCAGGCACCGCCGATCAGCACACCGGACAGCACCAGGAGGGCCAACGCGACAGCGGGCAACCGCACCGACCGCAGGAACGCACCGACGAAGAAACCGACCGCGCAGATGGCCGCGATCGACATCAGGATCAGCTTGGCCGGCAACACCGCGTTGACGTCGGTGTAGGACGCACCGGTGAAGACCGAGCTGCGGTTGCTGAACAGCAGTGCATACCGGTCGTACCAGTACTGCACGGCCTTTACCAGTACGAAAGCGCCGACCAGCAGAGACAGCTGCAGACTGGCCGCCGCGGTGATCTTGCGGCCCGGCCCGGTGGTCCGGATGCCCGCATAGAGGTACTGCACACCCAGCACGATGAAGAACGCCATCGCGATCAGGACGAACAACCAGCCGAGCACCATCTCGTACATCGGCAGGTCGAAGACATAGAACCCGACGTCGTTGCCGAACTGGGCGTCTGTCTGACCGAACGTGGTGCCGTTCAGCCACAGCTGAACCGTCGCCCACTGCGACTGGGCGGACAGCCCGGTGACGAGGCCGACCAACGCGGACGCACCGATGGTGAGCAGCTTCGGGCGGGTCGAGATCGCAACCCGGTACGGGCCGAGCGGGTCGACGTCGTCCGTCGGGACGAAGACCGGCCGCGACCGGTAGGCCAGCACGATCGCGCCGAACACCACCGCCCCGGTGATGATCCCGGTGATCAGGAACAACACGATCCGACTGATCAGCTGGGTGGTGAACACCTCGCTGAACCCCACCTCGGAGAACCACAGGTAGTCCACGTACACGCCGATGAAGTTGAACCAGAGCACCGCGATCACCGCCAGCGCGGCGAGGGCGATGACGACGCGGCGCGAACGGCGCGACATCACGGGCAAGGACATCGGGGGCCGCTGCACAGGGGCACTCCAAACATTGATCGGTCAGTCGAGTGACGGCCTGAGGGCGGCCGGTAGTGCGGATTCGGGATCCACACTGTCCACTCCGACCTAACTGTAGAAGAGGGCGCCGAAGTTCCGCCCCAGGCACGACCCAGCCTGAATCAGGCGGAATCGAGGCCGAAGCGTTATCTCCCAGCCCACTGGAGCCGGTGAATCGCACCGGTCTGTCGTCGAGCGGTCGCACCGTCGACCACGCCGGACGTGGCAGCATCGGGGGGTGACCGACGCTCCACTCCCCTCATTCCTGGAAGATCCACGGCTGGCTCTCGCCGTCAGCGAGGCCGAGGAGTTCGTCGGTTCTGCCGGTTGGGACCAGCCCACGCAGATCTTCGCCCTGGTGCTGACCACCGACCTCGTCCGGGCCCAACCGGAGATGGCCGGGCAGCTGGACGGCGGTGCCTATTTCACGCCGGTCGCTCAGGAGGCGATGCCCCGCGACGACCTGGCCGATGCCCTCGACGAACTGGTGTGGCCGGCCGCCGTCGCGGGGTGCGTACTGGTGCAGGAGATCGTGGTGCTGCCCCCGGCAGCGGCGACGGCGTTGCCCACCGACCCGACGGCGGCGACCGCCGCGGCGGCGGCACATCCGGAACGCACTGAGGCCAGGCTCGCCGTGGGGGTGTTGCGTGACGGCAGTGCAGCGTGCCTGCTCCGATTGCGCGGCGACCACGACGACGCCCCACTACGCGGTGCCGATCTGGCGCCGAACCTCGTGGAAGCGCTGCACCGGACCCTGGACGGCCACCCGAGCTGAGGCACCCCGTCGGCTCAGCTCACCGCTCAGAGCGTTGGGAATCCGGTTTAACAGCCGGTCAGCGGCGCGCCCGACTTGATCGCGTCCAGTGCCGACATCGCGTCTTTCAGGGTTGCGACCTTCACCAGGGCGAGTCCTTCGGGCACCCGGGTCAGCGCTTCGGCGCAGTTGCCCGCCGGCACCAGGAAGTACTGGGCGCCGGCCGCGCGGGCGGCGATCAACTTCAGCACGATGCCGCCGATCCGACCGACATTGCCGTCCGGATCGATGGTGCCGGTACCGGCGACGAAGTGTCCGCTCGGCAGATCACCAGGCGTCAGCCGGTCGATGATGCCCAGCGTGAACATGAGCCCCGCGGACGGCCCCCCGATCCCCGAACTCGCCAACGAGTTCTGAATCGCGAAGGGCGCGACCGGTCGCTGAGCTGCGGTGATCCCCAGGAAGCCGGAGCTACCCGCATCCGGGTTCGCGTTGAGTGTTACCTGCACATCGACGGTCGACGACACACCCTTGTCGTCGGTCCGCTTGACACGCACCGCAGCGACGTCTCCCGGCTTCGTCGACGACAGGATCCCGCGCAGACTGTCCACCGTCGTCACCGGTCGCCCGTTGACCGAGACGACCTGATCGCTCGGATCCAGCGCCGCCGCACTCGGCGACCCCTGCGGGATGCTGCCGACATAGGTGACTTCGGGGTAGCCGAGATACCGAAGCGCGGCGATCTCCGACAGCGATTGCGAGTCCTGGAAGCTCTTGGCGTTGATCGCCTGCACCTCCTCCACCGTCTTGTCCGGTGGGAACTGCTCCTCACGAGGCACCAGTGCGTAATCGCCGGTCGCCCACAGACCGATCGCGCCGAGCAGGGTCATGCCGTCCGTCACCGACACCGTGGTCATGTTCAGGTGGCCGGCGTCGTCGAACTTCTCCGCGACGGCAGCAGGCACATCGGTTCCGCTGAAAGTGAACACCTCGGCGTCGTCGTAGGTGCCCAGGGTGTTGATGGTGCTGCCGGGGCCGAGCGCGACGTAGGGCACCGGCACAGCCGCACCCATCACGACCAGCACCGTCGTCATCGACAGGCCGACGAACAGCGCCTTTCCGCGGATGTTCAGAGCACGGAACCAGGACATGACGCCCCACACTATGCGGTCACCGAACAGGTCTGGATCGGTCACTCCGGGCGGTCGAGCGTGCCAACGATGGGTACGGTTGACGCCATGAGTAATCCGCCGTTCGGATTCGGTCTACCCAACGAGGATCCGGACAATTCCGGCCGCGGTGAGGGGCCTCCCGGCTTCCCGGCCAACTTCGACATGTCGCAACTCGGTGCCATGTTCTCGCAGCTCGGCGAGATGATGTCGTCGGCCGGGCCGTCGACCGGGCCGGTGAACTACGACTTGGCCCGCAAGATCGCCATGCAGACTCTCGGCGGCACCCATCCCGTCGCCGCGGTGGACGCCTCGGCGGCCCGCGATTCGATGTCGCTGGCCGAGGTCTGGTTGGACGGGGTGACCTCCTTCCCGGCCACCGCGCGCACTGTCACCGCCTGGACTCCTGCGGACTGGGTGGACAAGACCATGCCCGCGTGGCAACAGTTGGTCGGCCCAATCGCCGAACGAATGGGCGGGTCGTTGGTCGACAACCTGCCGACCGAGTTCCGTGAGCAGATCGGTCCCATGCTGGGCATGTTGACCTCGATGGGCGGGATGGCCTTCGGCTCCCAGCTCGGTAGTGCGTTGGCGCAGCTCAGCCGGGAGGTCCTGACCTCGACCGACATCGGATTGCCACTGGCTCCGACCGGCACCGCCGCCATCCTGCCGCGGGCGCTGGCCGAGCTGAGCAGCAGCCTGGGGATCGACGAGGATCAGGTTCGACTTTTCCTGTGCGCCCGCGAGGCCGCACATCTGCGCTTGTACGCGGCCGTTCCGTGGCTCGAGCAGCGGATCGTCTCCATGGTCGCGGATTACGCCGGCCACATCAGCGTCGACCTGTCCGCCGCCGAGGAGATGGCCGCTTCTTTCGATCCGACCGACATGGCGGCGCTGCAGCAGACCCTTGCTCAGGGCATGCTCGCCCCGAAACCGACGGCTGCTCAAGACGCGATCGCCAAGCGGCTGGAGACCCTGCTGGCGCTGGTCGAGGGCTGGGTCGACACCGTGGTCGGGTCGGCGATCGGCGATCGCCTGCCGACTGCGGCCGCGCTCAGCGAGACCCTGCGCCGCCGCCGCGCGACCGGCGGGCCGGCGGAGCAGACCTTCGCCGCCCTGATCGGCATCGAACTTCGACCGCGTCGACTGCGCGCCGCCGCTCAGCTGTGGCGCGACCTGACCGAGACGCGTGGTTCCGCCGGCCGGGATTCCCTGTGGTCGGACTTCGACCTGCTGCCCACCGCGGCCGACCTGGACGCGCCCGACGAATTCGTCGCACGGGACAAGCAGTTCAACGAGCTGCTGGCGAGTCTGGACGTGGGTGACCTGACGGCTGAGCACTTTCTCGACCGCCCGGCCGAAGACACTGCCGAAGGCGCCGACGAAGGCGCTGCCGAAGGCACTGTCAAAGGCACTGCCGAAGCCGCTGCCGAGCCCGCGGACCCAGCGGAGGGTGATCGACACCGAACCGGTGACGACGACCCGAAATCCGCCGGGTAGCCACTGCCGAGCTTGCACAGTGGCCCCACCGGCGGGTTCGGCGGCGTCCCCAACGCGACGGCCGCGGCGACGCGGATCAGGCCGTGCTGGACCGCTTCCACAGATCGATTCCCGACTCCACCGCGAACTGGTCGATCGCGGTCAGCTCGTCCGCGCTGAACGTCAGGTTTCCCACCGCGGCCAGGTTGTCCTCCAGCTGACCCACCGATGAGGCCCCCACCAGCACCGAGGTGACTCGCGAGTCGCGCAGGCCCCAGCTCAGTGCGAGCTGAGCGAGCGTCTGTCCGCGGCCGCTCGCGATCTCGTTCAGGCCCCGAATGCGGGCCAACGTCTCCTCGGTGACCAGGTCGGACGAGAACGAACCGTCCCGGCTGGCGCGCGATCCCGCCGGGATCCCGTTCAGATATTTCGATGTCAACAGGCCCTGAGCGAGCGGCGAGAACGCGATGCAACCGGCGCCCTGCTTCTCCAGGGTGTCCAGCAACTCCGGCTCGATCCACCGATTGAACATCGAGTACGAGGGCTGGTGGATCAGCAAGGGGGTGCCCAGGTCGGCGAGGATCTCCGCAGCCGCCGCCGTGCGTTCCGGCGAATAGGACGAGATACCCGCATACAGCGCCCGACCCGATGTGACAGCGGTGTGCAGCGCGCCCATCGTCTCTTCCAGCGGGGTCTCGGGATCGACCCGGTGCGAGTAGAAGATGTCGACGTAATCCAGGCCCATTCGAACCAGCGACTGGTCGAGGCTGGCCAGCAGATATTTGCGTGAGCCGAGATCGCCGTACGGACCGTCCCACATGTCGTAACCGGCTTTGGTGGAGATGACCAATTCGTCGCGGTACGGGCGGAAATCGTCGCGGAAATGCCGGCCGAAATTGGTCTCGGCGCTGCCGTAGGGCGGTCCGTAATTGTTGGCGAGATCGAAATGGGTGACACCGAGGTCGAAGGCCCGCCGCAGAATCTGCCGCTGGGTGTCGAGCGGGTTCACATCGCCGAAGTTCTGCCACAGGCCCAGCGAGACAGCCGGGAGTTTGAGCCCGCTCCGACCACTGCGACGGTAGGGCATCGAGTCATAACGCTGCGGAGCAGCTGTGTACGTCATACGGCCCATTGTGGGGGATGCCGGCGCACCGCGGGAGCGGGCCGGGGGCGGGCCGGGGGCGGGCCGGGGGCGGGCGCCGTGCGCCCTGGCGCCGACGCGGTCGACGTCGCGACCGTTCACGGTCACGCTCCGGGCCAATCAGCACAGCGGGCGGTAGCGTGACTGCCGACGGAATTCCGCTGCGGAAGGGAAGCATGATGGCTGAGACGTACAACGGATACTGCGTCAAGTGCAAGGAGAAGCGCGATTTCGACGGTGAAGTCGCCGAAACCAACGGTCGCCGGATGGCGAAGGGGACCTGCCCGGTCTGCGGCACCAAGATGAATCGGATTCTCGGCAAGGCCTGAGGCCTCGGAGTCGTCGACTCCGACCGCTGTCACGTCCGCCCGCGTCGTTGCCGTGTGGACAACCCCGCGTCGTCCCCCGGCACCCTGTCATCCTCGGTGCCGGGGGGACAGATGATCATCGACTCGAACACCACCAACGCAGACACCACGTGCACCGGCACCGGCACCGGCACCGACACCGACACCGACACCGAGCACCGGAGCACCGGAACGGATGACGCCGGGCGCGCGGCTTCCGATCGCTCGCTGTCCGAGCGACGACTTCGACTGGCGTCGGGGCTGGGCGCGGTGCAACGCGATGCGAGCACGGTCCAGATCGGATTCGACGAGCCGCGTCGGATCATGGTCCGAGATGCACCCCGCGGAACAGTCGAATTGTTGACCGCCATGGCCGGGCACCGCACCACCGCTGACCTGACGCGCGGTTTCGCAGCCGACTTCGGCGTCTCCCCGCAGAGTTGGGACGGCGTCCTCGAGCAGTTGTACGGCGCCGGCTTCCTCACCGCGACGTCCGCCGCGTCCGACTCGATGGCCGACACACCAGACGCCTGGTCCAAGACCCCCGCCGGTTGCGTCCCCGATCTGGCCGCACTGTCCGCGAGTCTCGGCCCGGACCGAGCCGGCGCCGCGATGAGCCGCCGTCGGGACGCCGTGGTGGTGGTGGTCGGTGTCGGTCGGGTCGCCTGTTCGATAGCCACCCTGCTCGCGGCGGCCGGCGTCGGTCATGTGCACCTGCACCCACATCGGGCGCTGCGACCCACCGACGCCGCCCCAGCGGGACTGGCGGCCGACCAGGTGGACCGAGGCGCGCGCGAGTCGGGTCCGCTGTCGCACCATCGCTCCACCGCCCACCGTGAGGACCGGGCGCTTCGTGATGACCGGGAAGCGCTTGCCGCGGTGATCCGTCGGGTCGCTCCGACCACCATCGTTCATCCACCCGGCGGCTACGTCCCGCCGTCTCTGGTAGTTCTCGCCACCGACGCGCAGTCGGACGAGGTACAGGCGCGCGCGCTGGTGGGCGACCGGGTTCCGCATCTGGCGGTCCGCGCCGGTGAGGCGCGCGGAGTGATCGGGCCACTGGTGTTGCCGGGCCGATCGTCCTGCCTGCACTGCCACGATCTTGCGAGATGCGCGTTGGATCCGGGATTCGCTCGGGTTCGACTGGCCCGCCGGCACACGGTGCCGGTGCCGCCCACGGTGTTGGCGACGTCGGTGGCGGCGATCGCCGCGGGTCAGGCGCTGGAGTTCTTGGACACCCGACTTCCGCCGATCACCGTCGACGGAACCCTCGAGCTCGGCTTGGACGTCTGGCGGGTTCGCCGTCGCAGTTGGCAGCGACACCGTGACTGTTTCTGCCGATCCTCCTAGGGCCGACTCACGATGTGCGCACAATGGCTGAGTGACTGAAATTCCCCAAGGTGCCCTGAACCGTGGCGCCAAGCTCGCCGGGCTCCCCCTCTCCGCCGCCGGCCGCGCCACCGTCGGCTTGGGCCAACGACTGCTGGGTCGGTCACGGGACGAGGTCAGCGCCGAAGTACAACGCAAGACCGCCGAGCAGCTGTTCGAGGTGCTCGGCACCCTCAAGGGCGGCGCGATGAAATTCGGCCAGGCGCTCTCGGTGTTCGAGGCGGCGCTGCCCGAGGACGCGGTGGCCCCGTACCGCCAGGCCCTGGTCAAACTGCAGAACAGCGCGCCCCCGATGGCGCCGACGACGGTCCGCCGGCTCATGACCGAGCAACTCGGATCGTCGTGGCCGACGTATTTTCGGGAGTTCGACGACACCGCCGCCGCCGCGGCGAGCATCGGCCAGGTGCACCGCGCGGTCTGGCGGGACGGTCGCGAGGTGGCCGTGAAGCTGCAATACCCCGGCGCGGCGAAAGCCCTCACCGCCGACCTGAATCAGCTGTCTCGACTCGGCATCCTGATGAGTCCGCTGCTGCCGGGGCTGCAATTCCGACCGCTGCTGGCCGAACTGCGGGAGCGGATTCTGGAGGAGGTCGATTACGCGGCAGAGGCGGCTCATCAACGACAGTTCGCAGCCGCCTACGCCGACGACCCCGAGATCGCCGTCGGCCGGGTGGTGGCGAGCGCCCCCGCTCTGGTCGTCACCGAGTGGATGGAGGGCACGCCGCTGGCGCGGATCATCGCCGACGGCAGTCGCCACGACCGGAATGAGGCGGGCCGCCTGATGGCGGTGTTCCACTTCTCGGCACCGGAGCGCGCGCGCCTGCTGCACACCGATCCGCACCCGGGCAACTTCCTACTGCTCCCCGACGGTCGCTTGGGCGTGGTCGACTTCGGCTCGGTCTCACGAATGCCGGACGGTGCACCGCCGATCGTGGGCATCCTCGCCCGGTTGTGCATCCAGGGCCGATCCGACGAGGTCATTCAGGGGCTACGCGCGGAAGGCTTCATCCCGGACGACTTCGATCCCGATCCGCAGGTCTTGATGGACTATCTGGTGCCGTACCTGGAGCCGCTGCGCCATGCCGTCTTCCACTTCAGCCGGGAGTGGATGCAACAACTCGGCGCGACGATGACCGACTTCTCCAGCCCAGAGTTGAAGCTGGCCCGCCGGCTGAATCTGCCGCCGACCTATCTGATGATCCAGCGAGTCACCCTCGGGTCAATCGGCGTGCTGTCTCAGCTCGACGCCAGGGCACCCTTCCGCTCGATCGTCGAGCGGTGGCAGCCCGGTTTCGCCGAACCCGTGTGACCCGACCCCCCTTGGTCGGATTCGTTCACCACCACGCCTGATCCAACTTGGCTTCGATCGCCCGCAGATGGGTGCGGGCGCAACCGTCGCACACCCACAGTGCGCCGCGACGCGGGTCGGCTTCGAAGATCCAGGTGACCGGCGCCGAGCTCACGGTGATCCCACACAGCGAGCAGCCGGCCGAGGACGCGCCTGGTGCAGCTCCCACGGGCCGCGCCCCCTCGGGGGGCACGCCGCCGGGTTCAGCGCCGTCCGTCATGCTTCCAGGGTAGGGCGCGAGCGCCGGCCAGAGCGTTACACCGAGACGGGCGCCTGGGTGGTGCGTTGCAGGCTCGCGGCGACCAGTGTGAACACGTCGGCGCCGTACGTGTCGAGCTTCGACCGGCCGATCCCCGGAATCGCGAGCAAACCCGCATCATCGGTCGGACACCGTTCCGCGATGGCGTAAAGCGTGGCGTCGGTGAAGACGACATAGGGCGGTACCGACCGTTCAGCGGCCGTGGATTTTCGCCACGCCTTCAACGCCTCCACCAGCTCCGGGTCCGCTGTCGAAGGACACTTCGCGCAGCGACCGGTCTTGAGTTCCAGTGGGGTGATGACCGGGCCACCGCAGAAGCGACAACGACCGGGTGCCGCACCACCGGCGCGCCCGGTCGGCATCACATCCGGGGCGATCCCGGACAGGAACCTGCTGCGTCGACGAGATTTGCGACCGCCGACGGCGCGCGCCTGCGCCCATGAGAGGAACAGGCGACGCCGGGCCCGAGTCACCCCGACGTAGAACAGGCGCCGCTCCTCCTCAACCGCCTCCGGTGTGTCGGCGTGCTGAATCGGCAGCGTGCCGTCGGTGAGACCGACCAGGAACACGGCGTCCCACTCCAGACCTTTCGCCGCGTGCAGGGAGGCCAGGGTCACGCCCTCGACGGTCGGCGCGTGCTGGGCCTCCGACCGTTGTTCCAGTTCCGCGACGAGCTGCGCGAGCCCGGCGTCCCGATCGTGCGCTGCCAGATCCTCAGCGACGCCGACCAGCGCCACCAGGGCGTCCCAGCGGTCCCGCAGCGACCCGGCCGGTGGCGGTGTCTCGGTCAGGCCGACCTCCCGCAGAATTCGGCGGGTGGCGGGCACCAGCCGACCCGAACCGGTGACCGCGTCACCGGATGTGTTGCCGGGGATGTCGTCGCCGGCAACGGAATCGGCCGCGAGCAAATCGGCCGCGGGGGAATCGGACACAGGAAAATCGGACACGGGAAAATCTGACGCGGGAAATCTGACGCGGAGAAATCTGACGCGGAGAAATCGACTGCAGCCCGGGCCGCCGCGCGCAGCACCTGCATCGCTTGCCGAACCTCCGCACGGGCGAAGAACCGCTCGCCGCCGCGGACGATATAGGGGATCTTGGCCGCGCCGAGCGCCTGCTCGAACACCTCGGATTGAGCGTTCATCCGGTAGAGCACCGCGATCTCGTTCGCCGGGGTTCCGGTGGCGATCAGCGCCGCGCACCGTTCGGCGAGTGCACTCGCCTCCGCCGTCTCGTCCGGGTGCTCGTTGTACTCCGGTTCGGGCCCGTCGGCCAACACCGGGCGCAGTCGCAGTCGAAAGCGTGTAGTCGGGCCCACCGTGCCGGCGATCACCCGGTTCGCCAAGGACACGACCTGCGGTGTCGAGCGGTAGTCGCGCTCCAATTTGACCACCGGGGCGTGCGGATAGCGCCGATCGAAGTTCAGCAGGTAGTTCGGGGATGCACCGGCGAAGGAGTAGATGGTCTGGTTGGCGTCGCCCACCACGGTCAGCTGATCCCGCCCCCCCAACCAGGCGTCGAGCAGCCGCTGCTGGAGCGGCGTGACGTCCTGATACTCGTCGACCAGGAAGCACCGGTATCGAGCCCGGAACTCGTTGGCGATCTGGTCGTCGTCGTCCAAGGCCGCACAGGTGTGCAGCAGGATGTCGTCGAAGTCGAGTTGGCCGGCGTCGTCCTTGATCGCCTCGTAGGCGGCGAACGCCTTGGCGATCAGTTCGGCGTCCAACGGAGTGTCGCGGCGCAGCCGCGCGACCGTCGCCGGATATCCAGCCGGTGACACCAGAGTCGCCTTGGCCCATTCGATCTCGCCCGCCAAGTCGCGCAGGGTGGCGACATCGGTGCCGGCACCGACCCTCCTGGCCGCACCGCCGACGAGTCGGAGCTTCTGCTCGACCAGGGGGCGCGGCGCCTCACCGGACACCTTGGGCCAGAAGTAACGCAACTGCCGCAGTGCCGCGGCGTGAAAGGTACGGGCCTGCACCCCGCCGACCCCGAGCGCGCGCAGGCGAATCCGCATCTCGCCCGCCGCGCGATTGGTGAATGTGACCGCGAGGATCTCTGAAGACCGGTGCAGATCGGTGGCGACCAGCTGTGCGATGCGATGGGTGATCGTTCGGGTCTTTCCGGTGCCGGCTCCGGCCAGCACGCACAACGGCCCGGACGGGGCGGTCACCGCGGCTCGCTGTTCGTCGTCCAAACCGACCAGGGGATCCATCATCGGACCATGCTCGCACATCTGTACGACAGACCCGGCGGGTTGTCCCCACCGCCGCGCAGTCGGCCGATCAACCGCGAGCCGCGCAGTCGGCCGATCAATCAACCGCGAGCCGCGCGGGCGGCCGATCAACCGCGAGCCGCGCGGGCGGAAGTTCACCCGCGCGCCCACCGTTCAATGAGCTGCCGGGCGATCGAGATCGCCGACGGCAGCCCCAGCTCCGGGTGCCCGTCCTCATCGGCGAGCACCGCTCGAACCTCCTCGCGGGTCACCCAGTGCGCTTCGGCGATCTCGCCGGGCCGCGGAGTCAACACCGCGCCGGGAGCTGCGCGCGCCGCGAAACCCATCATGAGGGAACGCGGAAACGGCCAGGGCTGAGAACCGAGGTAGCGGACGTCGTCGACGTCCACGCCGACCTCTTCCCGCACCTCTCGGACGACCGTGGCCTCCAGCGACTCACCCGCTTCGGTGAACCCGGCGAGAATGGAATACCGGCGATCCGGCCAGCTCGGCTGCCGGGCCAGGATCGCCCGGTCGGCGCCGTCGTGCACCAGCATGATCACCGCCGGATCGGTGCGTGGAAACTCCTGATGCCGATTCGGACAGGTGCGCGACCAGCCGGCCCCGGTCGGGACGTTCGGTTCGCCGCACCGGGGACAGAACGGCGCGGTCCGATGCCAGGTCAACACCGCGACCGCTGAGGTCAGGAGGCCCGCGTCGGTGTCGTCGAGCAGGGCACCCCACTGCCGCAGCCCCCCCGCCCCGCGGCCCCAACCGTCGGCAACCTCGTCCGGCTGAGCGGGCACCGGCCCGCCGACGGCCCAGTGATCGACCTCCCCCACCCTGCCCAACAACACGGCATCCGGCGGTGGCGTGTCGCCCCACTCTCGTGCCTGCAGATAATCCAAACGCACCTCGCCCGCACTCCTGGTGGCGGCGACCCGCCCATCGTCGTCCACCACCAGCACCCGGGCACCGGCCCAGTAGGACTCGGCATGCTCGGCGACGCGCACGTCTTCGCCCCTGTCGGCAGTGCCGCGGGACAACACCGGCGCCAGCGAGCCGGTCAACCAACCGGCACCGAGGGCCCCGGCGGGGGCCAGGCCCGGCAGTCGCACTTCGCCGAGGCTCTCGTTGCCCAGCCGCTCGTAACCGCCCGCATCCGGATCCGACGGCAGCGCTCCCCGAGTGGAATCGGTCATCGGCTTCGGGAACTGCCGTAGTGAGGGTCGTAGGGCTCGGTCGGCAGAATTCCGGCCAGCGACGGACCGACGACGTCGAGGTCGCCGACGATGACCCCCATGAACCCGGCGGGAGCCAGCACACGGCGGGCCATCGCGTGAACCTCCTCAACCGTGACCGCCGCCACCGCGTGGCGATACCCGGTCAACCACTCGGTGCCCAGCCCGTATGCCATCAGATTGGAGATCATCGAGGCATATCCCGCTTGGGTGGCCAACGCCGCGGCCAGGGTGCCCAGGGCGTAGTTGCGCGCCGAGTCGACCTCCGTCTGCGTCGGACCGATCAGCGCCATGCGACCCAGCTCGTACTGAGCCTCCCAGACCGCGGCGGCGGTCGATTCGGTGTTGGTGTCGAACGCCACCGTGATCGCGGCGCGGCCGGGCCAGAACGAGGTCGACGACGAGGCGCCGTAGGTGTAGCCCTTGTCTTCGCGAATGTTCTCCACCAGCCGCGACGAGAAATAGCCGCCGTAGATGAGATTCGCCACCTGTTGCGCGGCGTAACCCTCCTCGGACCGCCCCACGGCGCTCGCGGACAACCGGACCTGAGACTGCACCGCACCGGGGCGGTGATGCACACCGATCGGGCCGGCGGCGATCTGCGGTGGAGTGGTCAACACGGCCGCTGAGGCCTCGGACGTCCAGGGTTCGAGCGCTCGGGCCACCTGATCGAGCGTCGCGGCGATGTCGAGATCACCCACCAGGACGAGGGTCGATCCGCGCGGCACCACTTCACGGCGGAACATCGCGCGCACCGCGGCCGGCGTCACCTGGTCCAGATCCTCGACGAGGGGCATGTCCCACGCCGCCCGGTGATTGCCGAATCGGCGGTGCTGCAGCAGGCGCCCCGCCACCGTGCCGGGTTGCGACAGGGAGATGAGCAGGTGTTCATGCAGCCGGGCCTGTTCCACCCGGACGTCGACGGGCCGGAAGGCGGCGTCGGTCAGCGTGTCGGCGAGAACGTCGAGTAGTACGGGTAGTCCGGTCGACAACACCGACCCGGCGACCATCAACCGATGCGAGTCGACGGAGGCGTCCAATGACCCTCCGACGAGCGCCAGATCTCCGTCCACCTGCTGCCGATTACGACTACCGGTTCCCAGCAGCAGACCCGCGGCCATCAACTCGGCGCGGGCGCTGTGCCGTCGAGCCGGTTGCGCGCCGCCGCCGAACGGGATGCGCAGCCTCGCCTCGATGATCGGGGTGCCCGGCTTGCGCACGGCGACCACCCGCAGACCGTTGTCCAGCACCCGCTCCGCACTCTCGGGTGCCGTCGCCTGATTCGCCTCGGCGAGTTCCGGAATGGGTCGGGCGCCCAGCGGGGTCCGGCCGATCTCATCCGCGGAGCGGCTCGGCCCCGACGCGCCGCCGAATCCTGAGACCGGCGCGGCCGTCGTCGTGCTCACTGCTGTCCCGCCGGGTTGATCCGCAGCACGGCGCGTCGATCTGGAGCGAGACTGGATGCTGCAGCGGCGATTTCGCCGCCATCCAGCTGCTCGATCAGCACCGGAATCTCACTCAACAACTCCGCTCTCCCGTGAAGGAGTTCCAGCGAGCCCAGATTCCGGGTCCGCGCGCCGATGCTGTCACTCTCCCGATACAGCGAGCCCACGAACCGGGCCGCCGCGCGGGCGATCTCCTCGTCCCGCGGCCCGTCCGCGGCGATCGCCGCGATCTGCTCGTCGGCGGCCTCGACCACCGTCGACCACGCGACCGCCGCGGGATGGATGGCGCCGAGTACGAATACGTCCGGGTCGCGGGCATCGAGCGGACCGCCCATCAGACCGGGGCCGGCCCACATCTCGGTAGCCAACTGAGTCTTGGCCACTACCTCGGACTGCAGCCGGGAGTCCTCCCCCTCGGACAGTATCGACCCGAGCAGCACATGGGCGAGGTAGTCCCGCAGCTCACCGACCGGGTCGGGGAGGCGCCAGCCGACGGCGAGTGCGGGCACCGGCGCCAGCGGATCCGCGACGTCCGCCTCGCGCTGGCTGGTTGGTGCGGGTTCGGCGAAGGAGGGGCGCACCGGGGCGGGGCGGCCCGGTACGTCATCGAAGTGACGATGAATCAGTTCCTCGGCCTGTTCGGGGTCGAAGTCTCCGCCGAGGGTGAGCACCGCGTTCGCCGGGGTGTAGTACTGCTCGAAGAAGTCGGCACAGTCCGCGACGGTGGCCGCCCGCAGATCCTCGAAGGCGCCGTACCCGTCGTGCGCGTTCGCGAACGTCTCGAAGAGCACCGGCGGCAGGGTGATCCACGGGAATCCGCCGTACGGCCGACTCAGTACGTTCAGCCGGATCTCCTCGCTGACCACGTCGACCTGGTTGGCCAGATTCTCGGCGGTGATCCGCGGGGCGCGCATCCGGTCCGCCTCCAAGAACAACCCTCGTTCCAATGCCGCCGCCGGCAGCACCTCGAAGTAATCGGTGTAGTCGGTGTGGGTGGAGCCGTTGAAGAGACCGCCGGAACTCTGCACCAGCCGAAAATGCTCCAGCTTCGGCAGCGACTCGCTGCCCTGGAACATCAAGTGTTCGAAGAGATGGGCGAAGCCGGTGCGCCCCGCGGGTTCGGAGCGGAATCCGACGTCGTAGTGCACCGCCACCCCGACGACGCCCGCCAGCCGATCGGGTGCGAGCACCACCCGCAGCCCGTTCGAGAGCAGCAGCCGAGACACCGGGTAATCGGCACGGGGCAACCGTGGCCGCGCCACCGGCCGCGACGAGTCGACGGCAGTCGCCGTTCCGATAGAACGGTGAATAGAACTGTGAATTGAACTGTCGGTTGAGCTGTCGGTCACGATGTCGGTTGCGGAGAGCACCAGCCCACCCTAGCCGGCCGAAAGGCGAGCGCTCAGCGGCCCGCCCAGCTGCCGGACGTCGCGGCGAGTTCACTCCACAGGTACGCCAGCGCCTCGCAGCCGCGAAACAGCAAGTCGATGCGGGCGTTCTCGTCGGGGGCGTGGATCTGATCGGCGTCGGTCATCACGCCCAGGAACACCAGCGGGGCGCCGAGGGTTGCGGTGAGCTCCGCCTCCGGCCCGGAGCCTCCCTCACGGGTGAACAGCACCGGCCGGTCGTCGAAGGCGCGCCGTAGGGCGGCAGCCGTGGCCACGGTGGCCGGATGGGCCGGATCGACCAGCAGCGGCCGGACCCCGGCCCCGTCCCAATTCATCGTCACCTGAGCGCCCGGCGCCGCCCGGTCGGCGAAGAAGGCATCGACTGCACTGCGCACCGCGGCCGGGTCCTGCGCCCCCACCAGGCGGAATGTCAGCTTGGCGTAGGCGTCGGTGGGCACGATGGTCTTGCCGCCGGGACCGGTGTAGCCGCCCCAGAGTCCGTTCACCTCGGCGGTCGGACGGCTCCCGACCCGCTCCAGGGTGGAGAAGCCGTCTTCTCCGTAGGCCGCTCGGGACGCGGCCGGGCCCGCCACCCAGGCGCCCTCGTCGAACGGGAGCGCCGCCGTCGCTCCTCGTTCGAGCGGAGTCGGCTCGACCACTCCGTCGTAGAAACCGGGGATGGCGATCCGCCGGTGCTCGTCGTGCATCGCGGCGATCAGCCGAGCCAACTCGGCCGCCGGATTGACCACCGCACCACCGAACGAGCCGGAGTGCAGGTCGACATCCGGGCCGTGCACGTGCAGCTCGCCGCCGACCAGGCCACGCATGCCGACGCAGAGGCTCGGCGTGTCGGGGCCGAACATCCCGGTGTCGGTGACGACGATCAGATCGGTGGCGAGTTGCTCTCGGTGCCTCGCCATCAGCTCGCCGATGTGCGGTGATCCGGACTCCTCTTCACCCTCGATCAGGAGGGTGAGGTGCACCGCGGGGGCCTCAGTCCCCGCCGCCGCCAGGTGAGCACGGACGCCGAGCAGGTGCATGAAGATGTTGCCCTTGTCGTCGCTGGCGCCACGCCCGTGCAGCAGCCCGTCGATGATCCGCGGTTCGAACGGCGGGTGGCTCCACCGTTCGATGCCGTCCGCCGGTTGGACGTCGTGGTGGCCGTACACCAGGACCCGCAGCGCCGCCGGATCGGCGGCCGGCCAGTGCGCGAACACCGCGGGCAGCGCAGCCGTGTCCGACCAGACCTCGACGATCGGGAATCCGGTGTCACGCAGCTTGTCGGCGAGGAAGTCCGCACTGCGCGCCACCGCCTCGTGCAGCTCCGGGTCCGCGCTCACCGACGGGATCCGGATCCACCGCATCAAGTCGTCGAGCCAGTGCGCGCCGGCTTCGGCCACGAAGGTTCGTTCCGCTGTCATTGGAGCAACTGTAGGGACCGGACCCGACAGTGCCCACCAACCGCCCACCAACCTCAGTGGTGCCCACTCAGTCGTGCCCGATCAGCCGTGCCCGGTCAGCCGTGCCCACTCAGTCGTGCTGACTCAGGCGCGCCGACCCATGTCAGCCGTGCCCACTCAGGCGCCGACTCTCAGCCGTCGAAGCCCAGCTTGCGTAGTTGCTTGGCGTCGCGCTGCCACTCCTTGGCCACGGTCACATGTAGGTCGAGGTAGACGCGCTTGCCGAGCAACTCCTCGATCTGCCCACGCGCCCGACGGCCGACCGCCGCAATCTTCGCGCCGCCCGCCCCGAGCACGATCGCCTTCTGTGAGTCTCGTTCCACATAAATGGTCACGTACACGTCCATGAAGTCGTCCCGACCCTGCCGCGGCACCATCTCCTGCACCAGGGCGGCCAGCGAGTGCGGGAGTTCTTCGCGGGCGCCGTCGAGGGTGGCCTCGCGGACGATTTCGGCGATCCTGGTCTCGATCGGCTCGTCGGTGACCTCGGCGTCCGGATAGAGGCGCCCACCGAGTGGCAATTGCCCGATCATCAGCGTGATCAGGGAATCGACCTGATAGTTGCTCTTCGCCGAGACCGGAATGATGTCGGCGAAGTCGGTGACGGCGGCGAGGGCGAGGAGCTGTTCGACGACTCGGGCGGGCTTGACCCGATCCGTCTTGGTGACGATGCCGATCACCGGGGTTCCCTTGGCCTGTTCGGCCAGTTCGGCGACGATCCGGCGGTCGCCGGGGCCGATCTTCTCGTCCGCCGGAACGCAGAAACCGACCACGTCCACGTCGCTCCACACCTCGCGCACCATGTCGCCGAGACGCTCGCCGAGCAGCGTGCGGGGCTTATGCATGCCGGGAGTGTCGACCACCACCAACTGCGCGTGTTTTGTGGTCACGATGCCGCGGATGGCGCGCCGGGTCGTCTGTGGCTTGTCGGAGGTGATCGCGATCTTCTGCCCGACGAGAGCGTTCAGCAGCGTCGACTTACCCACGTTCGGTCGACCGACGAAGCAGCCGAACCCCGCGCGGTGCGCCGGGTCGGATTCGCCTGCCGAGTTCAACTCGCCGGCCGGGTTCGGTTCGATCGGTTCGGTCATCGTGCGCTCCGGTCGATCGCGATCGTGGCCCCGGCGGCCGTTGGCACCGAGTCGACCTCGGCAGACCTGTGCGGCCCGCCGTGGGCGGCGCCGGTCGGGGACGGTGCGGGTGTCTTCATCTTCTTCTTTCGCGGCTTGTCGCGCGGTGTGTCGGTGCGGTCGGTGCGGTCGGTGCGGTCGGTGCGGTCGGTGCGGTCGGTGCGGTCGCTGCGGTCGGGGCCTCGGGTCGCCCTGAAGTCACCAGTGCCGTCACCCGTGGAACCGTCGGAGTCAGTCGACCCCTGGGACCCTGACGACTCCACGGAGTCGGCGTAGTCGGGGGAGCGTTCAGCTTTCCCGGAACTCGCCCAACCTGCGGACTCGGCGTTTCGGTCGACGTCCTCTGATGCGTGCTCGTCGTCGCCGCTGATCCGTTCCACCAGCACCGTAACCACCCGGGGTCGGCCGCGACGATCGAATCCGCCCTCGCCGAGCAGCCGCAAACCGGCCACCTCCGCCTCGGCGCCGGCCAGTGGCACCCGGCCGAGAAGTTGCGCGAGTAAACCCCCGACAGTCTCCACATCCACGTCGGGGATGTCGACGTCGAACAGCTCACCGAGGTCCTCGACCGACAGCCGCGCGGCCACTCGGACGGTGTGCTCGTCGAGATGTTCGACCGGCGCCATCGTGTCGAGGTCGTACTCGTCGGTGATCTCGCCGACGATCTCCTCGAGGATGTCCTCGATGGTGACGATGCCCGCCGCACCGCCGTACTCGTCGATGACGACTGCGAAATGATTTCGAGCCAGTTGCATCTCGCGCAGCAACGCATCCACGTTCTTCGACTCGGGAACGAACACGGCAGGCCGCATCACCTCGGTCAACACCGGGCCGACGTCGCCCTCCTGCCAGTGCAGCGCCTTCTTGACCATGTCCTTGAGGTAGACGACACCGAGAACGTCGTCCACGTTCTGGCCGATCACCGGGATCCTGGACAACCCGGACAGATCCGCCAGGTGCAACGCCTGGCGGACCGTTTTGGTGGACTCGATCCAGACCACTTCGGTCCGCGGCACCATCACCTCGCGGACGATGGTGTCGCCGAGTGCGAAGACCGACTGGAGCATCTCCCGCTCGGTCTCCTCCACCACCCCGCGGCTGCCGGCCAGGTCCACCAATTCGCGCAGTTCGATCTCGGAGGAGAACGGACCCTCCCGGAAGCCGCGACCGGGAGTGATCGCGTTGCCGATCAGGATGAGCAGGTTCGCCATCGGCGAGAGCACGGCCGCGACCCGCCGGGTGACGCCCGCCGCCAACAAGCCGACCCGATACGGATGCTGGCGGCCCAACGTGCGGGGCAGCACGCCGATCACCACGTAGATGACGACCACCATCACCGACACCACGCAGAGCAGCACCCAGATGCTGAATCCCCAGGTCGCCAACGCGACCGCGGACACCAACACCGACGCGGTGAGTTCGGCACTCACCCGCAGCAGCAGCAACAGGTTGGTGTACCGGGGGCGGTCGGCAACGATCTCGCGCAGCGCGGCCGCACCACGCACCCCGTCCCGCCGGAGTTCCTCGACCCTGGCGTGCGACACCATCGTGATGGCGGCGTCGCCGGCGGCGCACAGCCCGCCGATCGGTACCAACGCGGCGGCGAGGACGAGCAGGAAGACGTCGACGCCGTCCATCGGGTTCACTACGGATTCGCTCCCGGTGCGCCAGTGCCACCCTGTCCGGCGACCCCTCGTCCCGCGGCTCCCGGCCTGGCGGCCCTGTGTCCGGCGACCCCGTGTCCGGCGGACCCGTGTTTGGCGACCCCGAGCCCGACAGTGCCCAGCACGGCGTCGTCGACCGCATTGAGCCGAGCCTTGGCCGCGGTGCCGGCGCGGTGGTCACGCCACGCGTCGAGAAGCTCGTTCTGGAGCCGGAACATCGCCTTCTCCTCGGCCGGTTCTGCATGGTCGTAACCGAGCAGGTGCAGCATCCCGTGGACGGTGAGCAACTGCAGCTCCGCATCCAAGGAGTGTCCGGACTCGACGGCCTGCGGGCCGGCCACCGCCGGGCACAGCACCACATCCCCGAGCAGGGCAGGCCCCGGGCCCGCGTCGTCGGGTCGCCGCGCGGTGTCGAGCTCGTCCATCGGGAAGCTCATCACGTCGGTGGGACCCGGTTCGTCCATCCACTTGACGTGCAGCTCGGTCATCGACTCGACGTCCATCAGCAATACCGAGAGCTCGGCCAACGGGTTCACGCCGAGCCTCCCGAGAGCGAACCGGGCGACCGAGACTAGAGCGATCTCGTCGACGGCCACCCCCGACTCGTTGGCGATTTCGATACTCATCAGCCGGCGCCGCTCGACTCTGCGCCGTCGTCCGACGTACCGGAGTCCATCCTCCGCGGTGGGTCGACCCGATTGTGGTGCTCGGATCGACCGGTGTTACCGCGCCGGAATTCAGGGCGGGAGTCGGCGCGGCCGTCCGTGTACCCGGCGACCCTGGGGCGGCCGGGCTGCCGGTTCTGCACCAAGGTGGACGGCTCCGGGTTCGCCGCCTGCCAACTCTCGTACGCGTCCACGATGGCTCCCACCAAACGGTGCCGGACCACGTCGATGGAGGTCAGATAGGAGAAATTCACGTCGTTGACGCCGGCCAGGATCTCGCGCACCACCTGTAGGCCCGATTTCTGCCCGCCGGGGAGGTCGATCTGGGTGATGTCGCCGGTCACCACGATCTTGGAGCCGAAGCCCAGCCTGGTCAGGAACATCTTCATCTGTTCCGGTGTCGTGTTCTGCGCCTCGTCCAGAATGATGAACGCGTCATTCAGGGTCCGGCCGCGCATGTAGGCCAACGGCGCGACCTCGATGGTCCCGGCCTGAGTCAGCCGCGGTACCGATTCGGGGTCGATCATGTCGTGCAGCGCGTCGTACAGCGGCCGCAGATACGGGTCGATCTTCTCGTTCAGCGTGCCCGGCAGGTAGCCGAGCCGCTCCCCGGCCTCGACGGCAGGTCGGGTCAGGATGATTCGGTTGACCTGCTTGGTCTGCAGTGCCTGCACCGCCTTAGCCATCGCCAGGTAGGTCTTGCCGGTGCCCGCCGGCCCGATGCCGAAGGTGATGGTGTTGGAGTCGATGGCGTCTACGTAGCGCTTCTGATTCAGCGTCTTCGGCCGGATCGTGCGGCCGCGGCGGGACACGATGTTCAGCCCGAGCACCTCGGCCGGTGACTCGGTGCCGTGCGCGAGCATCCCGATGGAGTGCCGTATCGCCTCGGTGGTGATGGTGGAACCACCGGCCTGCAGGCTCAGCAGCTCACCCAGCACCCGTTCGGCGAAGGCCACGTCGGCGGCAGGCCCGCGCAGGGTGATCCGGTTCCCGCGGACGTGGATGTCAGCGGCCAGCGACTGTTCGAGTTCCCGCAGGATCGCATCCCGAAAGCCGAGCAACCCGAGCATGGCCTGCTCGTCGGGAACCACGACCGTCGCCTCGGTGGCCGACCCCAGCGCTGCCGCCGCCCGGGACGCCGCCTGGGTCGCCGACAGCTGAGTCGAGGTGGGCGGACGCTGATCAACGGGGGCGGCTGAACTCTGGTCACCGTTGGATGCAGCCGAGTTGGTTTCCGGCACCTGGTGTGCTGCCTGCCTTCACGAGAGGAGATTGCCGGCGCGCAACGCACCGGACGACTCCCCGATCCTACCGGGCGTTGATCGTGCTCAGGGAGTCCGTTCGCCATGCGCGTACCCGTCAGAAGGCCGGCAGGCCTTTCCCGGCCAGCAGGTGCAGGTGGGCGTGGAACACCGACTGGCCGCCGCCCGCGCCGGTGTTGGTCAGCATGCGGTACCCGTCACCGACGCCGGCGCGATCGGCCGCCGCAGCGACCGTGGCGATCAGCTCGGCGGCGAGCGCGGCGTCGAAGGCGGCGACTTCGGCGAAGTTGGCGAAATGCCGCTTCGGGATGACGACGACGTGCACATCGGCCTTCGGGTCGATGTCGCTGAAGGCGAGAGTGCCGGGGGTTTCCGCCACGACGGCGGCGGGAATCGAACCGGCGACTATGGCGCAGAAGATGCAGTCGGCTCCGTTGGACACACTGGCACGATAGGCCCCCGCACTCCCGGCACCTCAGGCACCCCCAGCGCCGCTGTTTCGGATGCGGCGTGCACGACGAGCGTCAGGAGGACGCCGGTCGGCCCCACCGAGAAGTGAGCACCCCGAGCGCGCCGAGCGCGACGGCGGCGGCGGTCGACGTGCGGAGCACCTCCGGACCGAGCCGCACGGGTCGCGCCCCCGCGACGGTCAGGGCACCCAGTTCCGCGTCCGAGATACCACCCTCGGGGCCGACGATCAGCAGGATCTCGCCCGCCGAGTGCAGCGGCAGGCTCGCGATGGAGTCCACGCCGCTCTCGTGCAGGACCACCGCCAGGCCACCGGCGGCGACCAGCCGAGCAATCCTGACGGTCAGCTGCGCCGTGGATGACAGCGGCTCGACCTGCGGAAACCGCACTCGTCGGGACTGCTTCGCCGCCTCCCGGGCAACCAGGCGCCAGCGGTCTTCGCCGCGCGCGGCCTTCTCGCCGACCCACCGTGCCACGCACCGTTCGGCCGACCAGGGCACCAGCCGGTCGGCCCCGGCCTCGGTTGCGAGGTCGACCGCGAGCTCCGACCGGTCACCCTTGGGCAGCGCCTGAACCACCGTCACGGCCGGCTGAGCGCTCGGCTCCGAATGGGTGGCGCCGAACACTGCGGACAGCCGATCCCGGCTCACCGCGGTCACGGTGCCGACCGTCCAGCCGCCGGCCCCGTCGGTGAGCACCAGTTGCTCCCCCACCCGCGTCCGGCGAACGGTCGCGGCGTGTCTGCCCTCGGGGCCGGTCAGCTCGAACGGACCCGCCGTCGGCAACTGCTCGGACACGTAGACCGCGACACCTGCGGGCAGCGGCAACGGCTTACTTCCCGGCGAGGGAGTCGCGAATCCGGTTGAACAAGCCGTTATGCGCGCGTTCGGCGAGCTCCGGGTGCTCCTCACCGCGCAGCGTGGCCAGTTCGCGCAGAAGTTCGGCCTGTCGGCCCTCGAGCTTGGTCGGGGTCTGCACCTCGATGTGCGCGAACAGGTTGCCGTTGCCAGTCCCGCGCAGCCGGGGCATGCCCTGGTTGCGCAGCGGGATGACGGTTCCCGACTGCGTGCCCGGCCGGATGTCCAGGTCGACCGTGTCCAGCAGAGTTGCCAGCTGCATCGAGGTGCCCAGCGCCGCGGCGGTCATCGGGATCTGCACGGTGCAGTGCAGATCCACTCCGTCCCGGCGGAACATCTCGTGCGCAACTTCGCGCACCTCGACGTACAGGTCGCCGGGGGCGCCGCCGCCGGGGCCGACCTCGCCCTGGCCGGGCAGCCGGACCCGGATGCCGTCGCCGACGCCTGCCGGGATGTTTGCGCGGACAGTGCGACGGGCGCGGATTCTGCCGTCGCCGTTGCATTGCCGGCACGGTTCCGGAATCACCTCGCCGTACCCACGGCACACCGGACACGGCCGGGAGGTCATCACCTGGCCGAGCAGCGACCGCTGCACCTGCTGGATCTCGCCGGCACCGCGGCAGGTGTCGCACGTCTTGCGGCTGGAGCCGGCCGCAGTGCCCTCGCCGTGACACATGCTGCAGACCTGGGCGGTGTCCACGGTCAACTCCTTGGCCACCCCGGTGGCGCACTCCTCAAGGGTCAACTCCACCGGAAGCAGCGAGTCCTCACCCTGGCGCACCCGCGACCGCGGGCCGCGTGAGCGGCCGCCGCCTCCGAAGAACGCGTCCATGATGTCGCCGAAGCCCATGTTGCCGAACGGGTCGCCGCCGGCCTGGCCGCCGCCGCCGCCACCGGCCGACAACGGGTCGCCGCCGAGATCGACGACCTGCCGCTTGGCGGGGTCGGAAAGCACCTCGTAGGCGGTTGAGACGTCCTTGAACCGGTGCTGGGATTCGGGATCCGGGTTGACGTCGGGGTGAAGCTCGCGCGCGAGTTTCCGGTACGCGCGTTTGATCTCATCCTGCGAGGCGTCCTTCCGGACACCCAACAACCCGTAATAGTCGCGAGCCACGCTCTGCACCACAAACCTTTCCCGCGGGCGAGTCCCGCACCTACTGTTGTCATACCGTGTGCCTCGTGCCGTGTGTCTTCGTGCGGGCACAGGACCTGTGAAGAAAACGCCCCCATTTGGGCACGCTCCGCACGCTGAAGACGTGCGGACCATCCTGACGTCACCGCTCGCCGAGCAGCTCCCCGACGTATCGTGCAACTGCGCGCACAGCGGCCATTGTTCCCGGATAGTCCATTCTGGTCGGGCCGACCACCGCCAAGCCGCCCAGCACGTTGGTCCGAGAGCCGTAGCCCGCGGTGATCAGCGCGGAGGCGGCGAGGTTCGCATCGTCATTCTCCTCCCCGATCCGCACCGTGACCGAATCCGCAGTCGCCAATGCCAGAAGTTTGAGCAATGTCACCTGCTCGTCGAGGGCCTCCAAGACGCCGCGCAGTGTCGACGGCTGATCGATCCACGCACCCGACAGGTTGGACGTCCCCGACAACACGAGTCGCTCCTCAGGCTGGTCGACCAGCGCCCGGATCAGCACGGACGCGACCGCGGAGAACAACGCCGCCGACCGCGTTGACACCTGGCGGGGCAGCGCCTCCACCGCGGCGGCCGCCTCCGCCATCCGGCGACCGGTGACGGACTCGGCGAGTTTGATCCGCAGCAGGGCGACCGATTCCTCGGTGACCTCGGCCGGCACGTCGACGATCCGCTGTTCGACCCGACCGCTGTCGGTGATCACCACGATCAACAGCCGGGTGGTGGTCAGCGCAACCACCTCGATGTGCCGCACCACGGCACGGGTCAGGGTGGGGTACTGCACCACCGCGACCTGGCGGGTCAGCTGAGACAGCAGCCGCACACTCCGGCGCAGCACATCGTCCAGATCCACGGATTCGGCCAGGAAACGCTGGATGGCCTGCCGTTCCGCCGGCGACAACGGCTTGACCTGCGCCAACCGATCGACGAAGAGCCGGTACCCCTTGTCGGTGGGGACCCGGCCGGCCGAGGTGTGCGGCTGGGCGATGAAGCCGTCCTCCTCCAGCGCGACCATGTCGTTGCGGATGGTGGCCGCGGAGACGTTGAGTTGATGGCGTTCGACCAGGGCTTTGGATCCGACTGGTTCATGGGTGGCCACATAGTCGGCGACGATGGCGCGCAAGACTTCGAACCTGCGGTCCTCGGTGCTCACCGTCGCCCCCGTCAGCCAGCCGGGCGCAGTCGCCGGAACTCGTCCTCGCGCCGCCTCGGGGGCGCTGTCGTCTTGTCGAGTGCCGATGATAGTCGGCGACCGGCCGACCAGGTCCGACCGTTAGTGTGGTGGATCACAGGATCGACGGCACCCCGGCCCCGTTCCTTGAGACAGGGCCGCGTGAGCGCTCCGCCGAAGACGAAGAAGACCGATCGAATGATCTTCAAGAACGTGCGTGACGGACGCCCGTATCCCGATCATGGATTCTCCGCGCGGGACTGGTCGCGGATCCCGCCGCATCAGGTGCGGCTCGACGAGCTGATCGCGACCAAGCGCGAGCTGCGCTTGGACACCCTGTTGGACGAGGACTCCACCTTCTACGGCGACCTGTTCCCGCACGCCGTTTTGTGGAACGCCGAGCTTTACCTGGAGGACGGTCTGCACCGGGCATTGCGGGCCGCCCTGCAGCAGCGGCACGTCATTCATGTGCGGGTGCTGGACTTGGACGAGCTCCGCGGGGCCGGCTGAAGCGGCACGTCGCCGGCCGACGACGGCGGTCGCAAGCTCACGCCGGACGGAGCCGGGCGGGCCGGACGGGCCCGCCGGGCCCGACGGGGCTCAGTCGAGCAGTTGCAGCGCCAGTCCGTCGGCGAGGAGTCGGCCGCCCAGGGTCAACGACACTCGCCCGGGCCGCGGCTGCTCCAGTTCGAGCAGGCCGTCCGCGGCCAGCCGGATCGCCTTCCGCCGACCGGCCGGGGTGAGTCGATCGACGGGCAACCCGTCGGCGAGCCGCAACCGCAGCAGTACGTCCTCGACGGACCGCGCGGCGGCGTCCAGGATCTCTCGTCCGGCGCCCGGCGAATGACCGGCGGACAGCGCGGCCGCGTACCGAGCGGGATGTTTGACATTCCACCAGCGGACCCCGCCGACGTGGGAATGAGCACCTGGTCCGACACCCCACCAATCGCCGCCGGTCCAATAGGCGAGGTTGTGTCGGCAGCGGGCGGCCGGGGTGCGGGCCCAGTTCGAGACCTCGTACCACTCGAACCCGGCCTGGCTCAGCGCCGCCTCTGCCTGCAGATAACGGTCGGCCAGCACATCGTCGTCGGTCATCTGCAGCAATCCCGCACGGACCTGCCGGGCGAGCCGGGTGCCGGGTTCGACGATCAGCGAGTAGGCGCTGACATGATCCACCCCGGACGCGATCACCTCGGTCAGGCTGGCGGCGAAGTCGGACTCGGTCTCCCCCGGCGTGCCGTAGATCAGGTCGAGATTGAGGTGCTCGAAACCCGCCGCCCGCGCCTCCGCGATCACCCGGAAGGCCCCGCCTGCGGTGTGTTTCCGGTCCAGTACCCGCAGCACGTGCTCGGCTGTGGACTGCAGGCCCAGGCTGAGTCGGGTGAAACCGCCGGCCCGTAGCCCGTCCAGCAGCGCCGATGTGGTGGATTCCGGATTGGCCTCGGTCGTCACCTCCACATCAGGGGTGAGGTCGAACCGGTCCCGGATCCGGTCCAGCACGCGGGTCAACGGTCCGGCGCCGAGCAGGGAGGGGGTACCGCCACCGACGAACACGGTCGACACCGGTCGGTCACCGCCCAGCACTCGGGCCGCGAGGTCGATCTCGGCGAGCGCCGCAGTCAACCAGGTTTCGCTCGCCGACTGACTCGGGTCGGTGACCGGTCCGCCCGGGTCCGCATCGGTGACCGCTTGGCCCGGGTCGGTGTTGGTGACTGATTGGCCCAGCTCGGCGGCGGTGTAGGTGTTGAAGTCGCAGTATCCGCAGCGGGTGGCGCAGAACGGCACGTGCACGTAGAAGCTCAGGGTCCGTTGGCCGGCATCCCGGTAGGCCTGCTCGGGCAGCGAGCCGTCCAGCGGCACCGGTTCGCCGTCGGGTAGGGAGGAGGGCACTGCCCCAGTGTGCGGTATACGGTCGCCGGAGCGGGCTGCCTGCAACGCTCAGATTCGACACCTCACGCAGAGGAGATTTCTGACATGACTCATCAGGCGGGCCTGGTGGAAGTCACGGTCCGGGGCGGTTCGGCCGTGATCCGATTGAACTCACCCGCGAATCGGAACGCCCTCTCGGCCGAAATCCGCTCCGGGATATTGGCGGGCATCGAGCTGGCGGAAACCACTTCGGGTGTTCGCTCGATTCTGCTCACCGCCGGCGGCCCGGCGTTCAGCGCCGGCATGGATCTGACCGAGACCCGGCGGGTCGGATCGGTGACACCCGGACTCACCGAACTGGCTCGCATCTTGACCCGTCTCACTGCCGGCCCACTCCCGGTCGTGGCGCGCGTGGCCGGCCCGGCCCGCGCGGGCGGGGTCGGACTACTCGCCGCCGCCGACCTGGTGATTGCGAGCGAGGATGCGGATTTCGCCTTGCCCGAGGTGCGGCTGGGTCTGGTGCCCGCGGTGATCCTGCCGGTCCTGCGCCGTCGGATGGCACCCGCGGTGTTGAGCGAGTTGCTGCTGACCGGCGACACCATCGACGCCGAGCGGGCGCTGGCGGTCGGATTGGTCAATCGAGTGGCCGCGGCGAGCGAGTTGGATGCGGAGGTCGACGCCGCGCTCGCCTCGTTGCATCGAGGCGGACCGGCGGCCCTGGCGATCACCCGCCGGTTGCTGCACGCTGGACCCGATGACAGCGCGGATCGCGGTGATCCCTATCCGGCGCTCATCGCGGTGTCCAGTCAGGCGTTCGCGGCGGGCGAGGCGACGGAGGGCATCCGTGCCAGGGTCGAACATCGTTCTCCCGCTTGGGCGCAATCGAATTGACGGGACGCAGGCGTCAGAGTGCAGGTCCGATCACAGCGGTCGGAGTCGGGTCGCCGTCCGTACCACTGCTCACCCGAAGACGGCCAGCGCGATCACCAGGACCACCATCGCAATCAGCGCGACCGTCATCAGCAGTCTGGTCTGCTGCGGTAGTGGGCGGCTCACAGTAGCCGCGCCGGCCGCGATGGCACACGATTCACGATGCGCCACCGGGTCCCATGGGCTCGCCCTGCGACCTCGCGCGGTGTTCGTGCCGGGTTGCGTGCGGCCGCAGCATCCACTCGACGACCGGGTCGATCAGCTTCGCCAACAGCCAGCTGACCGGCAGCAGCACGACGAGCAGGAGCGGAATCTGCAGGTAGATCGGCAGCAGCACGACCCACGACTCCACGGCGTCGACCGCATTCAGCACCGACTGCCAGCCCATCTAGGCCGACTCACTCATGCTGCTCGCCCATGCACGTCGATTTCCGCCAACCGACCCGGTCTTACTTGCGCCCGGCGTCTTTGCCGGTGGGCGCGTCGGTGGACAGGGCGGCGATGAATGCCTCCTGCGGTACTTCGACCCGACCGACCATCTTCATCCGCTTCTTGCCCTCCTTCTGCTTCTCCAGGAGTTTGCGTTTGCGGGTGATGTCACCGCCGTAGCACTTGGCCAGCACGTCCTTGCGCATCGCGCGAATGTTCTCCCGAGCAATCACCCGGGCGCCGATCGCCGCCTGGATCGGCACCTCGAACTGCTGCCGCGGGATCAGCTTCTGCAGTTTCTCCGTCATCGAGACGCCGTACGCGTAGGCCGCGTCCTTGTGCACGATCGCGGAGAAGGCGTCCACCGGCTCCCCCTGCAGCAGGATGTCGACCTTCACCAGGTCGCCGGCCTCGGTGCCGGTCTCCTCGTAGTCCAGCGAGGCGTAACCGCGGGTGCGGGACTTCAAAGCGTCGAAGAAGTCGAAGATGATCTCCGCCAGCGGCATCGTGTACCGCAGCTCGACCCGCGTCTCCGAGAGGTAGTCCATCCCCAGCAGGCTGCCGCGTCGGGACTGGCAGAGCTCCATGATGGCGCCGATGTACTCGCTCGGCGAGATGATCGTGCACTTCACGATGGGTTCGAAAACCTCGCCGATCTTCCCCGTCGGCCAGTCGCTCGGATTGGTGACCACCTTCTCCGTGGCGTCCTCCATGACCACCCGGTACACCACGCTGGGTGCGGTGGAGATCAGGTCGAGGCCGAATTCGCGCTCCAGCCGGTCGCGGGTGATCTCCAGGTGCAGCAGACCGAGATAGCCGCAGCGGTACCCGAAGCCCAAAGCGGTGGACGACTCGGGCTCGTAGGTCAATGCGGCGTCGTTGAGTCGCAGCTTGTCCAGTGCATCTCGGAGCAGCGGAAAGTCGGAACCGTCGAGCGGGAACAAACCGGAGTAGACCATCGGTTGCGGGTCGCGGTATCCGCCCAGCGACTCGGTCGCACCCTTGACCGCGGAGGTGATGGTGTCACCGACCCTGGACTGCCGGACGTCTTTCACGCCGGTGATGATGTAGCCGACCTCCCCCACCCCGAGCCCTCTCGTCGGGACCGGCTCCGGCGAGATCACGCCCACTTCGAGCAGGTCGTGAGTGGCCTTGGTGCTCATCATCTGAATGCGCTCGCGCGGGGAGATCCGGCCGTCGACGACCCGCACATAAGTGATCACGCCGCGGTAGATGTCGTACACGGAGTCGAAGATCATCGCGCGGGCCGGCCCCTCGGCGCGGCCGACTGGGGCGGGTATCTCGGCGACGACCTTGTCCAGCAGCTCCTTGACGCCGACGCCGGTCTTCCCGGAGACCCGCAGCACGTCCTCAGCGGGGCAGCCGATGATGTGAGCGATCTCCGCGGCGAACTTCTCCGGTTGGGCGGCGGGCAGGTCGATCTTGTTCAGCACCGGGATGACGGTGAGGTCGTTCTCCAGTGCCAGATACAGGTTGGCCAGCGTCTGCGCCTCGATGCCCTGCGCGGCGTCGACCAGCAGAATCGCGCCCTCACATGCGGCGAGCGACCGCGAGACCTCATAGGTGAAGTCGACGTGCCCGGGTGTGTCGATCAGATGGAGGATGTACTCCTCGGACTGGCCGGCTGCGTTGTCCACCGCCCACGGCAGGCGCACATTCTGCGACTTGATCGTGATGCCGCGCTCGCGCTCGATGTCCATCCGGTCCAGGTACTGCGCGCGCATCGCCCGCGGATCCACCACACCGGTCAACTGCAGCATCCGGTCCGCGAGCGTCGACTTGCCGTGGTCGATGTGCGCGATGATGCAGAAGTTGCGGATGCGCTCGGGCGGGGTGAAGGTGCTGTGCGCGCGTGCGGCTGAGGTCACTTCCGTCTTTCTGCGTTCGGGGTCTGCCAGGGTCTGCTCCGGCAGTGGCCGGTCCATCGTCCCACGGGGCGGGCCGACCGCCCGATCATCGGCTGCGCGCCACTCGCACGCCAGCGACGATCAGCGGCCACTGCAACGGCAGCCGGAGCCAGCACAAAACCCGGTACCACCACGCACGATCACCGGATCGCAGGGCCATCGACACATTGGCCGGGTAGACCGCCGCGAACAGCGCCGCCGCGAGCGCCCCACCGATTCGCCGAGTTCCCGGAACCGCGAGCAGGGCGGCACAACCGAGTTCGGCCACCCCGCTGACCGCGACCAGCAGTTCTGGTCGAGGAAGTCCCTGCGGGACGATCGCCACCATCGGCGCCGGGGTGAGAAAGTGGAGCGTGCCGGTGACGACGAGCAGACCCGCCAGCGCACGGGCCGGCCCGATCCGCCCGACGGCATACATGCCGTCAGCGTAACGGTCGACGTGGTGCGGCCCCGATGAACGAGTTGGGCCCCTCGCCACCCGACTGGTAGGCTGAGCAATCGTGTGTTCGGCAGCCTGACTCGGCAGCCCGATCGGTTGTGGTCCGCCACAGTTCGGCCGGGAGGACGGGTCAGCCGGATCACCGCAGACCTGATCCCGAACATTCGAGTTTCAACACACATTCGTTGAACTGACAAAAAGGCTAAATTCCGCGTGGCGAACATCAAGTCCCAGATCAAGCGCATCAAGACCAACGAGAAGGCGCGTCAGCGCAACAAGTCGGTCAAGTCGGCCCTGAAGACCGCTGTTCGGCGCTTCCGCACTGCTGCTGACGCCGGTGACCGCGAGACCGCCGAGCGCGAGTTGCAGGTCGCCTCGCGCAGCCTGGACAAGGCCGCGTCCAAGGGTGTCATCCACACCAACCAGGCTGCCAACCGCAAGTCGGCGATGGCGTTGCGGGTCAAGTCCCTCTAAGTTCTCCGCACCCCCCGCGATGGGTGGGTTTCGCGACGGTTTCCAGATCGGGGCGGTGTCGACCTTGTGTCGGCACCGCCCCGTTCTCTTGCCTGGGTGTCTGTCTGGGTGTCGCCTCGCCGCCGCTGCGGGCTCACCGCATCCGGCGGGCCCGCCCCAGGTCGAGGATCGCCTTCTCGACCGCGTAGTCGATGTCCGCGGCCAGGCCCTTGACCTCACCGTTCAGCCGGGCGGTGATCGCCACCGCGCGGGCCAGGCCGGCGGGGGACCAGTGTCGCACCTGCCCCTGTACCCGATCGATCTTCCAGGCCGGCATCCCCAGCTGCGCCGCCAGTTGGTAGGAGTTTCCCGCTCGGCCGGCGCCCGCCACCTTCGCCACCGTCCGGACCCCGTCGGCCAGCGCGTCGGCGATCAGCACATGGGGTAGGCCGACCTGGGCACCCCAGCGGGCCGCTTCCAGCGCACCCGGGACGTCGCCGGCGATCACCTTGTCCGCGATGTTGAACCCGGTGACATCGGGGCGACCCCGGTAGTAGCGGGCGACCGCGGACTCGTCGACCAGTCCCCCGGTGTCGGCGACCAGTTGACTGACCGCCGCCGCCAACTCCCGCAGGTCGGCGCCCACCGCGTCCACCAGCGCGGCGGCGGCCCCGGGGGTCGTCGAGCCGGATGCGCTGCGGACCTCGCTGCGGACGAAGTCCACCCTTTCCTGCGGTTTGGTCAACTTGCTGCACTGCACCTGGCCGGCACCGGCACGGATGCAGCCGTCGGCCAGTGCCTTGTTCTTGGCGCCGCCGGCGTGGTGCACCACGAGGGTCACCCCGGGAACCGGATCGGACAGGTAGGAGATCAGGGATGCGGTGAGTTCTTTGCCGGCGTCTTGCGCCTGCCGCACGATGACCGCCCGCGGCTCGTCGAACAGGCTGGGCGCCACCAGGTCGGAGAAGGTCGCCGGCGACAGCTCGGTGGCGATGGCCTCGCGGCGTTCGGCGTCGGGCTCGGATTTCACCAGCCTGGCCACGGCAGCCTGGATCGCGCGGTCCACCAACAGGCTTTCGTCACCGGAGACGAGGACGAGCGGCGACACGGAGGACATGAGCTCATCCTGTCAGCACCGACCGACGGTGCTGATCCAGACGATGCCGACCTGGACCATGATGATCTGGACCATGATGAGCTCGAGCCGGTTCCCGCGGAGTCATCGGCCGGCCGTCCAGTCGAGCGATGTCGGGTAGGAGCCCTGGATGAACTTCTTCCTCTCAGCCGGGTTCGGTGGTCTGTGCGCCGTGATCGCCGCCGGCGTCGCGTTCGCCGCCGCGAGCCAGGCGGGCCGGGACAGACGCCGGGCCGAGGAGATCGCACGCACCTGGGATCGCTACACCTGGCTCATCCAGCACCGCCACGACGTTCATACCGAGTTGATCGTGGGCCTCCTGGAGAGGATCACAAGCACCGCCGAGCGTCTCGTCGACGGCGACTTGGTGGCTTTCAGCCTGCGCTTCACCGAGGACATCCTGGCTTCGGTCGACCGGTCCGAACAAGAATCCTCGACATCCGCGTCGCGCACGCCGGATACTGGAGATGACGACGAAAGCTGGTGAGCACTGTGGCCGAACCGATCCGATCCGAGCCCGCCGATGAGATGACCGCCGTTCAGCGTGACCGAGTCCGCCTACGACTGGCGGCGCTGATCGACCGGCAGAGCCGGTATTTGGGCGAGCCCACCCCAGCCCGGGCCCGCGAGATCTTGCAGCAAACACCGCAACTGGACTAATTCGTCCCCTCCGGGGTCGTGGCGCCGGGCTCGTTACCGCCTAATCCGGAGCGGAACCGAGATCGATCCCGAACAAGGTGTGCAGGGCCGCGACATAGCCGGCTCCGTTCCCCGACCGGGCCAGTTCCTGCGCCCGCATGGTGGGGGTGTGCAACATCGATCGGGTCACCCGATGCATCGCCTGCTCCAACTCCAGGGCGACCGCCTCGTCGTATTTGGCCCGCAACCGGTCCATCTCTCTGGCGACGACATCGGACACGTGAGACCGCAGTGCGACGACAGCGGGATCCAGCGCTCGGATCGCCTGGCTGTCCTCGAAATCGGCGACGGCCGCGATCACCAGGTCTTGAGCAGCGGTCAGCGCGTCGGCCTGCTCACCGGGAGCGTGTGCCGAAACGGTGTACAGATCGATGACCAGCACCTGCGGTAGGGCGCGCACCTCGGGCGCGAGGTCCGACCGGAGGGCGAGGTCGATGACGGGGAGAGGTTGTTCGCGCCCGCTGGCGTGAATCATGTCCACCGTCAGTGCGGAGCCGGTGGTACCGCTGCATGCGACGACCAGGTCGATGCCCTTGAGCACGGTCGGGAGATCGAGCACGCCGACCGGACGGGCCGAGTGTGTTTCGGCGAATGAGTCCGCTCGACCGCTGGGAGAGTAGACGTGCAGGTCCGTGCAGTCGCGCGCGCGCAGCGCGGTCGCGACCACCCGCGCGTAGGAGCCGGTGCCGATGATGAGGGCGGACTGCCCGGCGAACGTTCCGCCGGGACCGGGTGCGCCTGCCCCGATCAACCCGGTCTCCGCCGCGGCGTCGAGCGCGACAGACGCCACCGAACGCCCGGCCGCGCCCAGATGCGTTTGGGAGTGGACCCGCTTCGCGGTGCGCGACGCCCGTTGGAATAGTTGATTCAACACCGGGGACGCTGTCGCCTCCAACTGAGCGCGCCTCAGTGCACGAGCCACTTGCCCGGAGATCTCGGCCTCACCGACGACCATCGAATCCAAGCCGGCGGCCACGGCGAAGAGATGGGCGGCAACCGGCGCGCCCACCCGCACCTTGAGTTGAGCCGCCACGGCCGCATTCGGCATGCCGGCAGCGGCGGCGAGAGTCGCCGCCACCCGATCGACTGCGTCATGGAAGCGGCGGGCCTCAACATAGATTTCGATGCGATTGCAGGTGGCTACCACCACGGCGCCCTTGATGGGACCGTCGTCCTCTCCCTCGGGTGAGGTCACCGACGTCGCAGCGACGAGTTGCACGGCGAGCTGATCGGCACCGGCCGACATCCGCTGCAAATCGGTCAGCTCCAGGTCGTGATGGGAGACACCGAGGAGCATGAGCACGACTGCGATCGTACCGATGACTGGGGCTGACCGACACGGTCGCGACCGATGCCAACAAGCTCACAGCCGACCGCCGGCGCAGATCTGGACCGGGCCGGGATGCTCATGCGCAGGACGGGCTCGCGGGGTTGCCCAAGCCAGCCGGAGCGGCACAGATTACCTGGAACAATGAAGCGGATATGACTGAGACTCTCACGCTGGCCCCCGGCCATCCCCTCGCCGATGGTCGCACCGGGCAGTCGCCCTTCCTGCGCGCCTGCCGCGGCGAGCGTCCCGAGCACCATCCGATCTGGTTCATGCGTCAGGCGGGCCGGTCGTTGCCCGAGTACCGCGCGGCCCGCCGCGGCACCGCCATGCTGGATGCCTGCCTGCAGCCCGAACTGGCCGCCGAGATCACCCTGCAGCCGGTCCGCCGGCACGGGGTCGACGCAGCCGTGCTGTTCAGCGACATCGTGGTGCCGCTGAAGCTGGCCGGCATCGGTGTCGACATCGTGCCGGGTGTCGGCCCGGTCGTCGCGGAGCCCATCCGCACGCTCGCCGACATCCGCGCGTTGCCCGAACTCGACCCCGACGCACTCGCCCCGGTCGTCGAAGCGGTGCGGATCTGCGTCGCAGAACTCGGCGCGACCCCGCTGATCGGATTCGCCGGTGCGCCGTTCACGCTCGCGTCCTACCTGGTCGAGGGCGGCCCGTCGAAGGAGCACCTGAAGACCAAGGCCATGATGTACGCCGAGCCGGAGGCGTGGGCCGAGCTGGCCGGCTGGGTGGCTCGCACCACGGCCGCATTCCTCCGGGTCCAAGCGTTGGCGGGCGCGTCGGCGGTGCAATTGTTCGACTCGTGGGCGGGCGGGCTGTCGCTGGACAACTACACCCGACACGTCGCCGACCACTCGGCCACCGTGCTGACCGCCGTCGCCGACCTACCGGTACCCCGAATCCACTTCGGCGTCGGAACCGGGGAGTTACTGCCGGCGATGCGGGCCGCCGGCGCCACCGTGATGGGCATCGACCATCGGATTCCGCTGTCGGTGGCCAACGCCCGACTGGGCGGCGACATCCCACTCCAGGGCAACATCGACCCGGCCGCCCTCTTCGCCGGCCGGGATGCCCTGCAGGCGCACACCCGGGAGGTGCTGCGGCAGGGCGCCGCCGCCCCCGGCCACGTGGTGAACCTCGGCCACGGCGTCCCACCGGACACCGACCCCGTGGTCCTCACCGAGCTGGTCGCGTTCGTCCACGACCAGGCGTGATGCAGGCGACTCCACCGCACGGCAAACGCGCGTCCGAGGATCCGACGCAGGGATCTGATCGCGATCTCGATGTCGTGGTCGTCGGTGGCGGCGTGGCCGGCCTCACCGTCGCCCGCGATCTCACCGCGGCGGGCCACCGAGTGCTTCTACTGGAGGCCACCGACATCGTCGGCGGCACGGTGGCTCGCGCTGAGATCGACGGGCTGGCGTTGGATGTGGGCGCCGAGTCATTCGCTGTCGCGGGCGGATCGGTGGCGGAGCTGCTTGCCGACCTGGGACTTTCCGACGCGGTGGTTCAGCCCATCGCCGCACCGGCCTGGGTCCGGCACCACGCGGGAGCAGCCCCCCTGCCGGCGCGCGGCTGGCTGGGGATTCCGGCGCGGCCGTGGGCTCGCGACGTGCGGCGGGTGATCGGCTGGCCGGGTGCTCTGCGCGCGTCGGCCGACCAGATCCTCCCGGCTCGATTCGGCCGAGCGCGCGGCACCCTCGGCGGTCTGGTCGCGGTGCGGCTCGGTCGGCGGGTGCTGGCACGGCTGGTAGAGCCCGTGATCGGCGGGGTCTACTCCACTGCGCCCGACCTGCTGCCGTTGGAGCGCCTAGCTCCGCGGGCCCAAACGGTCCTCCACGAGGAGCGCACCCTCCAGCGGGCGGCGGCCCGAATCAGAGGCGTTTCGGGGGTCGCCGGGTCACAGGTCGCCGGCCTGCGCGGCGGCATGTACGAGCTGGTCGAGGCGCTGACGGCCGAGGTCGTCGCCGGCGGCGAGATCCGGACCGCAACCCGCGCGGTGCGGCTGCGCCGAGACGGAGCCGGCTGGCTGGTGGAGACCGAAGCCCCGCCGGGGATTCCGGCCGCCCCGTCGGCGAAGCCGGGCGCCCAACTGACCGCGGACGCCGTGGTGCTCGCCGGATCCGCCGCCGCGACCAGCGATCTGCTCGGCGCTGCCGCACCTGCAAACCCCGGTGGTGTGGTGACGGTGTGCACGCTCGTCGTCGATTCCGCCGCCCTCGACGCGGCCCCTCGCGGCTCCGGGGTGCTGGTGGCGGCGGGCGTGCCGGGCGTCCGGGCGAAGGCGGTCACTCATGCGACGGCGAAGTGGGCCTGGCTCGCGACCGCGGCGGGCCCCCATCGACACGTCTTGCGGCTCTCGTACGGGCGGGTCGGCGACCCATCGAGCCCGGAGCCGCGATTCTTCCCACAGCTCGCCCTGGATGATGCGTCCGCACTTCTGGGAATACCACTCGTGACCGATCAGCTTCGCGGGTGGCGCCTGAACTCCTGGCCGGTGGTGGGCAATGCCGCAGGGGCCGTCCCGGAGGCGCCGGACTGGGTGATGATCACCGGCGGTTGGGTGGCCGGCACCGGGCTCGCCGCCGTGGTGACACACGCCAGACGCACCGCCGCGGATCTCGACCAACGACTTCGGGTGTCGAAGCCCCGGCTCGACACTCTCGTGATGGAAGGAAAGATGAACAGATGACTACCGCCCCCTCGTCGTCCGGCCCGGCTTCCCCGAACGTTCAGGCAGCCGAAAACGTTCAGGCAGCCGAAAACGTTCAGGCAGCCGAAAACGTCCCAGCCGGCGGGGACGTTCCAGCCACCGCGAATAATCCGGTAGCTGCGGCCGCACCCGCCAAACTCACCGCCCGGCAGATCAACGAACAGATCCGCTACACCAGCTGGGTGGTGCTGTCGCGGGTCGCCGATCTCGACGCGACCCCGGCGGATGCGGTTACTGAGCTGAGCTCACTCCTGGCCGAGCTCGCCACCGAGGACGTCCAGGTCCGCGGCCTGTACGACGTGTCGGGGTTACGTGCCGACGCCGACGTCATGGTGTGGTGGCACGCTCCCGACGCCCAGACACTGCAGCGCGCCACCCGCGCCCTACGGCGCACGGCGGCCGGCCGGGCCACCACCCCGGCGTGGACCGCGATGGCCCTGCACCGTCCGGCGGAGTTCAACAGGGGCCACATCCCGGCGTTCCTGGCGGGGATGGCGGCCAGGGAGTGGGTGGCGGTGTACCCGTTCGTCCGGTCCTACGAGTGGTACTTGCTCCCCGACGCCGAGCGCCGCTCGATGCTGGTCGAGCACGGCATCATGGGACGCGAATACGACCAGGTTCTCTCCAACACGGTGGCCGCTTTCGCGCTGGGTGATTGGGAGTGGATCCTCGCACTGGAGGCCACCGAACTGCACGACATCGTCGACCTGATGCGGCATCTGCGTTCGTCACAGGCGAGGCTGCATGTGCGCGAGGAAGTGCCGTTCTTCACCGGCCGCCGGGTGGACGTCGACGAATTCGTCGAGGTGCTCCGGTGACGGCGGAGGACCTCGGAACGGCTGCATCGTCCGCGCCGCCGACGCCGCCCGCGGCGGCCTCGGCGCCGGATGTCCGCGCACCCGGCTGGGACGCCGTCCTGCTGGCCGGTTTCGGCGGACCGGACCGCGCCGAGGACGTGATGCCGTTCTTGCGCAACGTGACTCGCGGCCGCGGCATCCCCGAGGAGCGGCTCGTCGAGGTGTCCCACCACTACTTGGCCCTCGGCGGGGCGTCGCCGATCAACGAGCAGAACCGTGCCCTGCAGGCTGCGCTGCAGCAGGAGCTCGTCCGCCGCGACATCGACCTCCCGGTGCTGTGGGGCAACCGCAACTGGGAGCCGTACCTGGCAGACGTGATTCGGCAGGCGTATCAGAACGGGCAGCCCCGACTGCTCGGGCTGGCCACCTCGGCGTACTCGTCGTACTCCGGTTGCCGCCAGTATCGCGAGGACTTCGGAAAGGCTCTGCACACCACCGATCTCGTCGGCAGCGTGCGGATCGACAAGCTCCGGCTCTACCACAACCATCCGGGCTTCTTACTGCCGTTCATCGACGGGGTGGTCGCCGCGGTGCGGTCGGCACTCGCCGGCGGACTGTCGGCGCCGGATGTCGAGATCGTCTTCACCACCCACTCCATCCCGAACACGATGGCCGAGAGTGCCGGTCCGGCCGGGACTACCGCGCCGGGTGCCTACGTCGCTCAGCACCTCGCCGCCTGCGCAGTCGTGATGGACAGAGCCCAGCACACCCTGGAACTGACGGGTCTGCCCTGGCAGCTGGCCTACCAGTCCCGGTCGGGGCCACCGAGCATGCCGTGGCTCGAACCCGACATCAACGAGGTGATAGCCGCCTTGCCCGCCGCGGGTCGCACCGGCGTCATCGTGGTGCCGATCGGCTTCATCTCCGACCACGTCGAGGTCGTCTGGGACCTGGACAACGAGGCCCGCGAATCAGCCGCCGAAGCGGGGCTGTTCTTCGCCCGGGTGCCCACCCCCGGGGTGGACCCGCGGTTCGTCGGCGCCCTGGTCGACTTGATCGAGGAGCGGCTGGACCCCGGGCGCGAGCGGGACGCACTCACCGAGGCCGGCCCCGCCCCGGACCGCTGTGGCGTCCAGTGCTGCCGGAATCTGCGGGCGGTGCAGCCCACGACATCGGCTCGGGACTCCGCCGCCGATTGGGCGGGGCTCGGCGTCGACGACGAGCGACTGCGGGCGAGCGGAATCAGCACTGTCGACCCCGTCGACAGTGCAGACCCCGTCGACAATGCAGACCCCGTCGACAATGCAGACCCCGTCGACATGCAGACGTCGGCAGACCCCGTCGACAATGCAGACCCCGTCGACAATGCAGACCCCGTCGACAGTGCAGACCCCGTCGACCCCGTCGACAGTGGAGACCAGACCGAGGTTGATCGCAGCGCAACCACTCTCGCTCCGGTGGCGCGATGACGCACCCGCTTCTGCGGCTGGGCACCCGAGGCAGCGCACTGGCGATGACCCAGTCGCTGCAGCTCGTCGACCGGCTCGCGGCAGCGGGGGTGGACTGCGAGTTGATCACCATCCGGACCCGGGGGGACATGAGCTCGGCGCCGCTGGCAACCATCGGTGGCACCGGGGTTTTCGTGACCGCGGTGCGGACGGCGCTGCTGGCCGGCACCGTCGACGTCATCGTGCACTCCTACAAGGATCTGCCGACCGCGGCCGCCGCAGGCATCCGGCTGATCGCGGTGCCGTCACGGGCAGACCCGTTCGACGCCCTCTGCGCCCGCGACGGGTTGCGCCTCTCCGAGTTGCCGGCCGGGTCCGTGGTCGGCACCGGGTCGCCGCGCCGACTGGCCCAGCTGCGCCGCCTGCGCGACGACATCACGGTGACTGCGATCCGAGGCAACGTCGACACCCGACTCGGAATGGTCACGTCCGGGTCGTTGGACGCCGTGGTCTTGGCCCGCGCCGGCTTGCAGCGGCTGGGCCGGGAAGCAGCGATCACCGAAGTCTTCACCGCCGACCGGTTTCTGCCCGCTCCCGCCCAGGGCGCGCTGGCGGTGGAATCCCGAGATGAGGACTCCTGGTTCACCGCGGCGTTGCGCAGTCTGGACGACCCGGCCACCCGCGGGGCGGCACTGGCCGAGCGATCCCTACTGGCCGAATTGGAGGCCGGTTGCAGCGCCCCGGTCGGTGCGCTGGCCCGTCTGATCGACGGCGGATCGGCAAACTCGGCCGGGGTCACGGGCGCGACGGGTTCGGATGCGCTGACCCTGACCGGGGCGGTGGTGGCGGTCGACGGATCGTACGAGGTCCGCGGGACCCTGACCGGGCAGCTCGGCGGGGCCGAACAGTTGGGGGTGCGGCTCGCTCGAGAATTGATCGACCGGGGCGCCGACGCACTGTTGGGTGCAGCGTGATCGCACTGTTGGGTGCAGCGTGATCGAACCGTCCGCCGCCGCACGGGCGACGAGGCGTCCGGCCGTCGCGTCGTCCGCACGTTCTGCAGACTCCGCAGCTGCCGACGGGCTGACTGGACGCCGCGTGCTGGTGCTTCGCTCGTCTGCCGGCTCGGCCGCGTTGACCCAGGCCCTGACCGCCGCCGGGGCCGAGGTGGTGACGGTGGCATTGCAGACGATCAAGCCGCCGGACGACCGCCATGCGTTCGACCGGGCGGTGACCTCGCTGGCCTACGGCGAATACGAGTGGGTGGCATTCACCTCCGCGAACGCCGTGCGAGCCGTGGACGACTGCGGCGCCGAATTGATCCTGCCCCGCATCGTGACCAGAACCACCAAGGTTGCGGCAGTCGGCGCGGCGACAGCGGCAGCATTGAGCTCCGTCGGGGTGGCGGTGGACCTGCAGCCGCCGGACGGCGACAGCAGCGCGGACGGTCTCGCCGACCGCTGGCCGGCACCCGCCGGCGCGAACAGCCGGGTGTTGCTGCCGACATCCTCGATCGGGCTGCCGACCTTGGCGGAGGCCTTGACCGACCGCGGCTACCTCGTCGACCGGGTGATCGCCTACCGCCCGCAGCCGCTCCCACTCCCCGATTCGGTGGCCGAAGACGTCGCCGCCGGACGCTTCTCGGCGATTCTGTTGCGTGCTCCCTCGCTGCTGCGTGGACTCACCGCGCAGGTTTCACCGCCTGCCGGTGTGGTCCTCGGCTGCATCGGGCCGACCACTGCGACCGCGGTCGCCGCCGCCGGGCTGCCGGTCGGGTACATCGCGGAGCGGCCGACCGCCGCCGCGATGGTGGCCGGTCTCGTCGCCGCGCTCACCCGGATCGAGGGGGATTCACCCCGCACTGCGGGCACGATCAGCCACGTGTCGACCGGAGGATTCCTCGATGAACTCTGACCTCAATCCGTATCGGCCGGCGGACCGGCCGCGGCGACTCCGCCGCACGCCCGCGTTCCGCAATCTGGTCCGCGAGACTCGCCTGCACCCGGCGGACTTCGTGTTGCCGGTCTTCGTCAAGGAGGGACTGACCGAACCGACCCCACTGACGTCGATGCCGGGGGTGCTGCAGCACACGCCGGACTCGCTGCGCTCGGTTGCCGTGTCGGCTGCTGAGGCCGGCCTGGGCGGCGTCATGGTGTTCGGGGTGCCGCTGGTCCGCGACGCTGTGGGGTCCGGTGCGACCGACCCGGCTGGGGTGTTGAACGAAGCGCTGCGGACGATCAAGTCCGCCGTCGGTGACGACTTGGTCCTGATGGCCGACCTGTGCCTGGACGAGTTCACCGATCACGGCCATTGCGGGGTGCTCGCCGGGGACGGCAGCATCGACAACGACGCCACCCTGGTTCGATACCAGCAGATGGGTGTCGCGCTGGCCGCGGCCGGCGCCGATGTGGTCGGCACCTCGGGAATGATGGACGGTCAGGTCGGCGCGGTCCGAGAAGCGCTCAACGACAACGGCTTTTCGGAGACTGCGATCCTCGCCTACGCCGCGAAGTACGCCTCCGCGTTTTACGGTCCGTTCCGCGAGGCGGTCGATTCGACGCTGGTCGGTGACCGGCAGACCTATCAGCAAGACGTCGGAAACCGCCGGGAGGGATCCCGCGAGGTGCTGCTGGACCTCGCCGAGGGAGCGGACCTCATCATGGTGAAGCCGGCGATGTCGTTCCTGGACATCGTGGCCGATGCCGCCCGCATCTCGACGGTGCCGGTGGCGGCGTACCAGGTGTCCGGCGAGTACGCCATGATCGAGGCCGCCGCCGCCAACGGCTGGATCGATCGGCGGCGGGCGATTCTCGAATCGCTGACCGGCATCAAACGAGCGGGCGCCCAGATAACACTGACCTACTGGGCACTCGAGGTGGCCGGATGGCTCGCCGCGGAAGGACGACAGCATGGTTGATCTCCCCGAATCCGAACCCGTGACGACCCCCGACCTACCCGCTGAGGCCGGAGCAGCCGTGGAGCCCACCGCACAGCCCACCGCACAGAGCGACGCGCTGTTCGCGCGGGCACTCACGGTGACGCCCGGCGGGGTCAACTCGCCGGTCCGCGCGTTTCGTTCGGTGGGCGGCACACCCCGGTTCATGCGCAGCGGCCGCGGCGCCTACATCATCGACGCGGACGGCAACGAGTACGTCGACTTCGTCGGTTCGTGGGGCCCGATGATCCTCGGGCACCGCCACCCGGCGGTGATCGACGCGGTCAGCTCGGCGGTCGGTCGGGGTCTGTCCTTCGGGACGCCCGGCGCGGGCGAGGTCGAACTCGCCGAGGAGATCGTGGCGAGGGTGGCCCCCGTCGAACAGGTGCGTCTGGTGTCGTCGGGCACGGAGGCGACCATGTCGGCGATCCGACTGGCCAGGGGCTACACCCAGCGCACGATGGTGGTGAAGTTCGCCGGCTGCTACCACGGGCATGTCGACGCCCTGCTCGCCGCCGCCGGATCCGGGGTGGCCACCCTGGCGCTGCCCGATTCGGCGGGTGTGCCGGCCACCACCACCGCCGACGTCATCGTCCTCCCGTACAACGACATAGACGCAGTGGCAGCGGCTTTCGCCACGTCGGGTGACCGAATCGCCTGCGTCATCACCGAGGCGGCGGCCGCCAACATGGGTGTGGTGCCGCCGGCGCCAGGGTTCAACCGGGCCTTGGCCGAGATCGCGCACCGACACGGCGCGCTGCTGATCAGCGACGAGGTGATGACCGGGTTTCGGCTGTCCCGCAGCGGAATGTTCGGGCTTGACGGTGCTGTCGAGGGCTGGGCCCCCGACCTGCTGACGTTCGGCAAAGTGATCGGCGGCGGGCTCCCGGTGGGCGCCTTCGGCGGTCGCGCCGACATCATGGAGTTGCTGGCGCCGTCGGGGCCGGTCTATCAAGCGGGAACGCTGTCCGGCAACCCGGTGGCGACCGCAGCGGGCGTCGCGACCCTGCGGCAACTGGACGACGCGGTGTACCGCCATCTCGATACGACCGCGGCGACCGTGTCGACGACGGTGTCGGAGGCGCTGGCTGCGGCGGGGGTGCCACACCGTGCGCAACATGCCGGGAACCTGTTCTCGGTTTTCTTCACCGCTGATCCGGTGCGTGACTACGACGGCGCTCGTACGCAGAACACCGTCGCCTTCGCCGCCTTCTTCCACTCGCTCCTCGACGCCGGGATCTACCTGCCGCCGTCGGCGTTCGAGGCGTGGTTCGTGTCCGCGGCGCACGACGACGCGGCACTGGAACGGCTGTCCGAGGCGCTCCCCGCGGCCGCCCGCGCCGCCGCCGAGGTGGGCTGACCCGAAGCCACCCCGGCCGGTCGACCCGCCGCGGGGAGGGCAGATCTCGAACAGGTGTTCCGGAACGGCGATAGGCTGATCCTCTGCCGAAGGGAACACCATGCCGCCTCGAACACGCGCCGACGCCACCGGTGGCTATCCACCGCTCGATCTACCGGCGACGAAAGCCGCGGTCGATGCGGGCCGCTTGGTGCGGGTCGGGATCCTGCCCACCCACCACTTTCCCGACGGCGGGGCCGGCCGGGTGCGCGCGATCGGCGACCAGGATGCCGACGGCCCCGAGTTCATCCAGGTCGAAGTCACCGTGGGCGGAGCGAAGGACGTGTTGCCGTTCGCGCCCGCCGATTTGAGCCCCATCCGACGCACTCAGGCCGCACCGGAACCCGTACCCGCCCGTCGGCCCCCCAGACGGGCGGCGCGCGCCACCACCGCCGCCCCGAAGACCGCCACCCGAAGGCCGCGCGTCACCGCCGTCGAGCCCGGAACCACACCCGCACCCGCACCCGCGGGGCCCCCCGCCGACACCCCGCCTGTCGCCACGATTCGACCCGTCTCCACGATTCGACCCGTCTCCACGATTCGACCCGCCTCCACGATTCGACCCGCTTCCGAGGCCGCGGCGCCAGGGCCCGCGGAGTCGACGTCGACGGCGCAGGATACGTCGCCGTCCGCCGCCGGTTCTGCTTCGGCGCGACCGGTGTCAGCGCGGGCCAAGAGCGCCGGGACCTCCAGCCGCAACAAGCGGCAGTCGATCGTGGTGACCTTGTCCACTGCTGAACCCGACCACACCAATTGGCAGTTGTCGGTGAAGGTGGGCGCCCGGTTGGTGATCAAACCGGCTCCGGTGCATCCGGCTCGCGCCTGGGCGTTGGTCACGGATCTGGGCAATCCGGAAGTGGCGCGACTGGTGGCGGGTGCGTTGAACGAACACCGTCGCCAGGCCCAGGAGCGGGCGGATCGGCTGGCACGCGAACTGGCCGAGGCGGAGGCCGCGCTGGCGGACTACCCCGCCCTGTAACCGCCGCGGAACGTCGGCGTCGGGCTCGAATCACCGACGCACCGCGGACCGCGGTCTCGATCACCCCCGCCGGCGCGGTGACCCCGATGTCGCCGTCGAGGTCGGTCCGCAGGATCCGGACGATTCCGTTGTCGTCCAACAGCTGCAGCGCCTTCGGGGAGGGGTGGCCGAAGTCGTTGTGGGCGCCCACCCCGATCAGGACCACGTCTGGATGCACGGCCGCCACGAACTCCGGCAGTAATTTCGCCGAGCCGTGGTGCGGGAGTTTCAACACCTGCGCACGTAACGGCACCCCGGAGGCCAGCAGGGCTCGCTGCCCCGCTTCCTCGACGTCACCGGCGAACAGCATGTCGAGGCCGGCGCGGTGGACCATCACGACGAGCGATTGATCGTTCGGGCCGAGCGCGGCGGGGATGCGACCGGGCTCGGGGCCGAGCACGTCGATCCGCACCGCACCCACCGAGATCCGGCTGCCCCACCGGGGCTGAGTGACCGGGATCCCGGCCGCGTGCGCGGTAGCGCGGACGTCATCCCAGGCCGCTGCGGGCATCCGACCCGGACCGACGGCGATGGCCCCGACCGCGCGCCCCGCGAGCACCCCCAGCAGCCCGTCCACATGGTCGGCATGGAGGTGAGTCAGGATCAGTAGTGGAATGCTGGTGATACCGAGGCGATTCAGACACCGATCCGTGGCGCTGGGTTCCGGCCCGGTGTCGATCACCACCGCGGCGGATTCGGCGCCGGCGGACAACACGAATGCGTCACCCTGCCCGACATCACACCCGATTCCCAGCCAGCCCGGCGGCGGCCAGCGATCGGTCACGAAACGGCCCGCGAGCAGGGTCGCCACACCCAGGACGACTACCAGGCTGCCCAGCCGAAAGCGCCGAAATCGGAACAGCCAGGGCAACAGGAAGGCCGCCGCGGTGAGGGTCACGATCCCGGTGAAGCCCGCCGACCACGGCACGATCGCTACCGGCCAGGCAGCCACCCGGTGGGCACACCAGGCGATCCACTCGGTCGGCACCGCCGCCACCCGGATCAGCTGCCATGCACCCGAGGGCCACACAGTCGCCAGTGGAACGGCGATCGCCCCCATCACCAGGGACAGCGGAACGGCCGGCGTAACGAGGACATTCGCCGGAATGGCCCACACCGACACCGTGCCACTGAGCGCTGCGATCACCGGCATGGTCGCGAGATGCGCGACGGTCGGGACGGTCACCACCTCTGCCCAACCGGCGGGCCAGCCCCGCTCCCGAAGAGCTCGGCCGGCGACCGGCGCCAGCACAGCGATGGCCCCCGTGGCCTGCACGGAGAGCGCGAACCCGGCGTCGAACGCCAGCGCCGGATCGATCATCAACAAGACCAAGACCGCGGCCGCCAGCGCCGGCACCAACGAACGTGTCCGCCCCGCTACCAACGCGGCCAACATCAGCGATCCCATCACCGCCGCCCGGAGCACCGATGGGCTGGGTCGCACGAGGACAACCAGCGCCGTGGCGAACACCAGGCCCCCGACGGCGGCAGTCCGGGGTCCCATCCGCCGCAGAAGCAGCACCACGGCACCACACAGCAGGGCGAAGTGGGAGCCGGACACCGCCAGCAGATGAGTCAGGCCGGTGATCTTCGCGTCCTGCGTGAGAGCGGGCGAGATTCCCGCTCGGTCACCCAGGACGATTCCCGGCAGTAGGCCGGCCGCATCCCCGTCCAGCCGCGCTGTCATGCTGCTGAACTGCGCGCGCAGCCGCGCCCCGGCGAGCTGCCACCACGGCGCAGGAGTGACCATCGTGGGCGGCGCCGCCGTCGACAGCGACACCGTGGGCCACCGCTGAAAGTCGTCCACCCGCAGGGTGCCGCCGGCAGCTATGCGCTGACCCGGTACCACCGCCGCCCACTCGGCACCCGACGCGAACATCGAGACGGGTATCGACTCGGACCACACCAACCCGTCCACCAGGGTCCGGCTCAGCGCGCCGCGGATCAAGTACCGCTGCTCCCGCGCCCCGGAATCAATGCCGATCGACTGCGGGTCCGTCGCGATGTCGATCTGGACCTCGGCGATTCGGGATCGCTGGGCGGCCTGGTAGACCGGCGAGTCGATGATGCGCTGCATGTGCAGTGCCGTGCTGAACGATCCGGCGCTGAGCAGCGCGAGCGCCACCACCAGCAAAGACCGCATTCCGTTCGGACGACGGCGACATCCCAGCGCGAAAACGACAGCGGCGCCACCCGCGCCGACGCGCGCGATCGCGTGTCCATACCCGACGCCGCAGATCAGCGGAATCAGGCAGCCCACCCACAAGCCCAGCGCCGCGGGCACCAGGCGGAGGTCGATCGGTGGTGTCACCTCGTCGGACACCACCCGAGACCGGGCCCGGCCACCGGTCACACCGTCACCAGTGGAGCCAGGGTTGCCAGGCGCGCGGGGCCGATACCCGGAATCTCCTGCAGCTGCTCGACCGAGGTGAACGGCCCGTGACTGCCGCGCCAGCTCAGAATGTTCCCCGCCATCACCGGCCCCACCCCCGGCAGACTCTCCAGGGCCCGCTGATCCGCTGTATTGAGGTTGATCCGGTCGGCCCCCGCCGACAGCGACCCGGTCGGCCCACCGGCCCGGCTCGCCGGTTGCACGCCCGCACCGCCACCCCCGACGACGATCGAGTCTCCGTCTGCCAGCTTCGCCGCGAGATTGAGCCCCGTGACGTCGACGTCCGTCAACACACCACCCGCCGCAGCGATGGCGTCCACCACCCGCGACCCGGCGGCGAGGGTCACCACCCCCGGCTTCCGGACGGACCCGGTCACCGCCACCACGATGGGCGAAGCCGAAGCGGGCGGCGAAGCCGAGGGCAAGGTACCGCCGACCTCGCCGTCCAGCCCACCAGACCGCACCGGCGCGGCATCAGCCGCAGCGGGCAGATCGAGGGTTGTTCCCACTGCAGGCACCGATTCCGCGGCCCTTGACGACCCGCCCGACCACGCACCGATCGCCGCGACGACGGCGGCTGTGGCCGCGATCAGGGACAGTAGCGCGACCCCGCGGGACCCCGGATCCCAGCGGGCGGTCTGGAGCGACACCGGGACCCATCGGTCGGTGAGGCGCCGCCACCGCGGGGACGCCGACCGCCGCCGGGAGGGCTCGGGCTCGACTGACGGCCCGCCACCCCGAGTAGGTGCCCGCTGTGACGCCGGCAGCTCGGACGGTGAAAGCTCGGACGGTGAAAGCTCGGACGGTGCAAGCTCGGACGGTGCAAGCTCGGATGGGGCGCGCGGACGATGGGGCATCAGCGGAACACCCGGGTCGGGCGCTACTGGCAGATCCTCACCAGCGCCGTCGGCGACGGGTGGATTCTGATCGGCCGACCAATCGGGTACCCATCCGCCGACATCAACGCCCTGGTGGTGGGTTTCGGTGCCGGACGCCGCTCGCGGACCGTGCAGGGCGGCGAGTCGGCGGGTCGGGTCTTCGGGTGACGCCATGGCCCGAAGCTAAGTCCGCGCCGGTGTGAGCGAGCTCGGGCCGGCAATTTTGTGGATGGCCGGCCGCTTGTGGATGAAAGTCGACCCGCGTCCACCCCGTGCTCGTGGCGGTGTCACCGCTGGACGGCCGCCACCTCCACGCTGCGTCCCTGCGCTGCACTGCGCCGGGCCGCATCGAGCAGGGCTGCAGTGGCGACGGCATCCCACGGATCGACCGGGACGGGACCCTCACCGCGCAGCGCCGCCGCCCACAGCTCGTAGAACCGGTCCCACCGACCGCGCTCACTGGGCACCGTCGAGACGTCGTCACCGCGCCGCAGACTCCCCCACGCGGCCTCGGGCTCGCGCCCCCAGTTCTCGCCCGACGTCGCCGGGGTTGAGCCGTCGATCAGCGCCTGCTCCTGGCAGTCCATGGGCGCGGTGACCAGGAAACTGCCCTCGGTGCCGCTGACCCGGAATCGCGGTGCCGGCGCACCCTGCCGCCAGGCGCCCGCCAGGTGCGACCGCATGCCGCCCGCATGCTGGAGCAGCAGCACGAACTCGTCCTCCTGCTCAGGGGCCAACTCGTGGGTCTCGGCGTAGACCCGATCCACCGGACCGAACAGGTGCAGCGCCTGGTCCCCCAGGTGACTACCGAAATCGCGGAGCAGGCCACCGCCGGCCTCGGGCGGTTCCGGCGACGGCGCCCACCGCTCGAATGCCGACTCGAATCGCCGGACGTCACCGAGCCGCCCGCCGTCGAGAAGAGCGCGGAGGGTGAGGAAGTCGGAGTCCCAGCGGCGGTTCTGGTACGGCGTCAGCAGCACCCCCAGCCGCTCGGCGAGCCGCACCGTCCGTTCGGCGGTGGCGGCGTCGAGGGCGAACGGCTTGTCGCACACCACGGGAACCCCGCGCTGCAGCAGGTCTTCGGTGACCGCAGTGTGGGTCGCCGCCGGAGTGCACACGGTCACCGCATCGATTCCGGCCGAGACGAGGTCGGCCACCGAGTCGAACACGGGAGTGCCCGGGTGCTCCGCGGCGACCTCAGCGCGCCGGGCCGGCGATCCGGTCACCACCCCGGCGAGTTCGCAGCCGGCGGTTCCGTCGATCACCGCGGCGTGAAAATACCGCCCCCCGAACCCGTATCCGACCAGTCCGATGCGTAAGGCGCTCGTTGCCATCAGGGCATGGTAAGCCCGCAGTCGGCAACGGGGTGCCCGACGGGGAGCGTTCGGCGGCCTGCGCGACGATGTGCGGGCCTCAGGCGCCCGCGACCTCTTCTTCGCGACCGGGGATGACCACGCCGTCCAGACCCGCGTTGTACGACTGCAGGGCCCAGTGACCCTGCCTGCGGTGCAGAACGACCCAATGGCAGTTGTTCAATCCGACCAGCCGATTCCAGGTCATGTCGGGCAGTTGCAGCAGGTACCCGGTGAGGCCGACGATGAGGCCGCCGTGGGCCACGAGGAGCGCCGTCGCGGCGGTACCGGCGTCGAGTTCGTCGACCACCAGCGAGCCGCGTTCGGCGACCTCCCAGCGTGACTCTCCGCCGGGCGGGCGGGTGTGCGCCACGGTCCCGCGCCACTGCTGCCAGAGATCCGGCCAGCCCTCCTGCAGGTCGTCACGGGTGAGACCCTCCCATCGACCGAGGTTGGTCTCCCGAAGTCGAGCATCGACCTGCACGGGCAGCCCACTGATGTCGGCCACCTGCTGGGCGGTGTCGCGGGCCCGAGACAGGTCGGAGGCGATGATCACCTCGGCACCCAGGGCGGCCACCGACGGTGCCGCGGCAGCCGCCTGGAACCGGCCCACCGCGTTCAGCGAGATGTCGGTGTGACCCTGCATGCGGAACTCGACGTTCCAGTCGGTCTGCCCGTGCCGCAGCAGAATCAGGGTGGAAAGACTCAACTGTGCCCCAAGGGGACTTCGTCTGCCTCGACGCCCGTCTCGATATCGGATGCGGAGCCGTCGGATGCGGAGCCGTCGGATGCGGAGCCGTCGGATGCGGAGCCGTCGGATGCGGAGCCGTCGGATGCAGGGCTGTCAGATCCGAGGCCGTCAGCGTTCTCAGCGTTCTCAGCGGCCGCCGGCACGGCGAGGTCGTCGGCGGTCAGATTGGCCCCGTCGGGACCGTCCTCGTATTCGAAGGTCGGGCAGTCGCGCCACAGTCGTTCCAGCGCATAGAACACGCGCTCCTCGGTGTGCTGCACGTGCACGACGATGTCGATGTAGTCGAGCAACACCCACCGGCCGTCGCGTTCACCCTCGCGGCGGGCGGGCTTGAAACCGGCCATGCGAAGCTGCTCCTCCACGGAGTCGACGATCGCCTGCACCTGGCGGTCGTTGGTTCCGGAGGCGATCACGAAGCAGTCGGTGATCGCCAATCGATCCGACACGTCGATCACGACGATGTTCTGGGCCTGTTTGTCGGCGGCCGCTTTGGCCGCGGTGATGGCCATCTGACGGGCGTGCTCGGTGGCGCTCATAATGCTCCCTCACGGTGGGCGAGGCGCCGATGATCCGGACGGGTCACCGACACCACCCCTGCGTTGCGTTGCTGTTCTGGTGAATGTTGCTGATACAAATGGTGTTTCGCGATGTACTGGACGACTCCGTCCGGAACCAGGTACCAGACGGGCAGTCCGGCGCGGACCCGATCCCGACAATCGGTGGACGAGATCGCCAGCGCCGGAACCTCGACCAGGGTCGCGGCGTTCATCGGCAGGTCCAACTCGGGCAGCGTGTACCCGGGTCGGGTGACCCCGACGAAGTGGGCCAACGCGAATAAGTCGCCCACATTCTTCCAGGACATGATCGCGGCCAGCGCATCTGCGCCGGTGATGAAGAACCACTCCGCGGTCGGCTCGGAGGCGCGCAGGTCGGTGAGTGTGTCGACCGTGTACGTCAGGCCGGGCCGGTCGATGTCGACCCGGGACACCGAGAACCGCGGGTTCGCCGCCGTCGCGATTACCGTCATCAGATAACGGTGCTCAGCCGGGCTGACATCCTCTTTCTGCCAGGGCTGTCCGGTCGGGACGAAGACGACCTCGTCCAGCCCGAACCGATCCGCGACCTCGCTCGCCGCGACGAGGTGGCCGTGGTGGATCGGATCGAAGGTGCCGCCCATCACTCCGACCCGGCGGCCGACCGCACCGGCTGCGTCCGACCGGCGCGGACCTGTCATGAAGTACCCCGGGTGTGACCGGTGCCGACCACGATGTACTTGCTGCTGGTCAACTCGGCCAGCCCCATCGGACCCCGGGCGTGCAGTTTCTGGGTCGAGATGCCGATCTCCGCCCCGAAGCCGAACTCACCGCCGTCGGTGAATGCGGTCGACGCGTTGACCATCACCGCCGCGGCGTCGACCTCGGCGGCGAAGCGGTTGGCGTTGCGCAGGTTTCCCGTGACGATGCACTCGGTGTGACCGGTGGAGTGGGCGGCGATGTGCTCCAGGGCGGCGTCCATCGACGGCACCACCGCCGCAGCGATGTCGAGCGCCAGGTACTCCGTGTCGAAGTCCAGCGCCGTCGCCGGCACCGTCCCGCCCACCAGTGCACTCACCGCCGGGTCAGCGTGCACCGTGACCCCGGCCCGCTGCAGGGCACCGACCAGCCGCGGTACTGCCACCGGTGCGATATCGGCGTGCACCAGAAGTGTCTCGGCCGCATTGCAGACACTGGGTCGGCGCGTCTTGGCGTTCAACACGATGGCTTCGGCCATTGCCAGGTCGGCGTCGGCGTCGATGTACACGTGGACGTTCCCGACCCCCGTCTCGATCACCGGCACCGTCGAGCCCTCGACGACCGCCTTGATCAGACCCGCGCCACCGCGGGGAATGATCACGTCGACCAACCCGCGGGCGGTCATCAGGTGCCGCACCGACGCCCGATCCGTCCCCGGCACGAGCTGGATGGCGTCGACGGGGAGGCCGGCCTGCTCGGCAGCCGCGGCGAGAATGCCGACCAGCGCGGAGTTCGAGGCATGCGCGGATCCGGACCCGCGCAGCAGCACCACGTTTCCGGACTTGAGCGCTATTCCCGCGGCATCCGCAGTCACGTTGGGCCGCGCCTCATAGATGATGGCCACCACGCCGAGCGGGACCCGAACCTGCTGCAACGAGAGCCCGTTCGGCAGAACCGATCCGCGCAGGACGGTACCGACCGGGTCCGGCAGGGCGATCAGCTGCTCCAAACCATCGGCCATCGCCATCACCCGCGCTTCGGTCAACCGCAACCGGTCGATCAGCGCCTCGGACGTCCCCGCCGCGCTCGCCGCGTCGACGTCGACGCGGTTGGCCTCCAGAATGGTCGTCACCTGGGCCCGCAACGCGTCGGCCATCCCCTGCAGGGCTGCGTTCTTGGTCGCAGTGGAAATCCGGCCCATCGGCCGCGCGGCGGCTTTGGATCGCCGAGCCACTGCCAGCACGTCGTCGGCGGACACCATCGGGGCTCCGCTGGGTGCCCCTGCCGAACCAGCCGCCGCCCCGGCGACGGGGGCGGCGCTATCAGGAGTGAGAACGGCGTTCCCGGTGCTGGTCATGGCTGATCCCTTCGGTGGGTGCCGGCCGATCCGCAGCGCGCGGCGCTGTCGGTATCGCTGTCGGCGTTGATGTCTCGGCCGGTGCCGGTGCCGGTGCCGATGTCGGTGTCGGTGCCGATGTCGGTGCCGGTGCCGGTGCCGGTGCCGATGTCGGTGCCGGTGCCGGTGCCGGTGCCGGTGTCAATGCCGGTGCCGGTGTCGCGGTGCAGGATGTCGATCATCGTCAGACCCGGACCAGGTCGTCGGCGTGGACGACTTCGCGGCGCTGCTCGGCGGGCAGTTCGTGCAGCGATCGGCCGATGATCGCCGGCAACTCGGCGGCATCGTGCCCGACGAATCCACGGGCGACCACCCGGTGGTCCGGTCCCAACAGATCCACCACGTCGCCGGCCTCGAAGTCACCTGCGAACCCGGTGATTCCCGCCGGTAGCAGCGACTTCCGGCGCTGCGTGACCGCGGCCACGGCGCCCTCATCCAGGCTGATCGTCCCGGCCGGGGTGGCGGCGTGGCGGAGCCAGAAGAGTCGGGCGCTGGTGCGCCGCAGGGCCGGCGCGAACGCGGTGCCGATGGTCGGCGCCGTGCTGGTCAACGCGGTCCGGGCGTCGGACGCCGACGCCAGCAGCACGGGGATGCCCGCCCCGGTCGCGGTGAACGCCGCCGCCAACTTCGATCCCATCCCGCCGGTGCCGAGGCCGCTGGACGACTCGGCGATCTGCACATGGCTCAGCGCGCCCAGATCCTCGACCTCACTGATCCGATCCGAGCCGGGCAGCCGCGGGTCACCGGTGTACAGGGCGTCCACATCGGACAGCAGCACCAGCGCCTCGGCACCGACCAGGTGCGCGACGAGCGCCGCCAGTCGGTCGTTGTCGCCGAATCGGATCTCATGAGTGGCGACCGTGTCGTTCTCGTTGACGACCGGAACTACGCCGAAACTCATCAATTTCGCCAGCGTGCGCTGGGCGTTGCGGTAGTGCGCGCGGCGCACGACGTCGTCGCTGGTCAGCAGCACCTGACCGACGGTGAGTCCGAAGCGGGCGAAGGATCCGGCATACTGCTCGGCCAGCAGTTGCTGCCCCACCGAGGCGGCCGCCTGTTGGGTGGCCAGGTCTCGCGGCCGTCGCCGCAACCCCAGCGGAGCCAAACCGGCGGCGATCGCACCCGAGGAGACCAGCACCACCTGTGAACCGGCGTGTTGACGAGCGGCGACGGCTTCGACCAGCGCATCCAGACGGGTTCGATCCAGACCGCCCGCGGAGGTGGTGATGGAGGAGGAGCCGACCTTGACGACGAGTCGCCGCGCAGCGGCCACCGCGTTGCGTGCTACCGACGGCTCCTGTGCCGACGCCGTCGCCTGATCAGCCGGCAGACCCATCAGCACCGTTCACTCACCGAGCTCGGCGGCCAGCTGAGCGCGCAGTCGATCGATGTCGGCCTCGTCGAGTTCGTGTCCCTCGACTTCGAGGCCGCGACGCAACCGGTGCATCGCCTTGCGTTCGGCGGCTCCGATCCGTTCGTTCTGCTCCAGCCGCAGGTCGGAACCGCGGCCGGTGCGGACCATCTCGATGCCGGCCATCGTGGTCGGCTCCCAGTCGAACGTCACCTCGGCGATGGTCACCGGCGCACCCGGTTGGGCGCCCAGCTTCGCCAGTCTCTCCTCAACCCCGAGCCGGGCGAGTCGGTCGGCCAGGAAGCCCACTGCCTCGTCGTTGGTGAAGTCGGTCTGCCGGATCCAGCGTTCCGGTCGGGTCCCGCGGACGATGAACCCGCCCGGCTCCTCCGGATCGGCATGCACCGAGAACTGCTCCTCGTCGACCGGCCTGGGCCGCAGCACGATCCGTTCGCCGACGAACGCGGGCCGTGACTCGCGATCGGCGCGCACCACCTCCGCGAGGGCGAAGGTCAGTTCGCGGAGGCCCTCATGGGTGGCGGTGGAAACCTCGAACACCCGGTGGCCGGCGGCCCGCAGGTCAGGGGCGACCAAGTCGGCAAGCTCCCGTGCTTGCGGCACGTCCATCTTGTTCAGTACGACCAACCGCGGCTTCGCGGCGAGATCGGTGGACAGCGACGGCGTGTACTCGGCGAGTTCACGTTCCAGCGAGGCGATGTCCGATTCGGGGTCGCGATCGGTCTCGAAGGTCGCACAATCCACCACGTGCACCAACACCGCGCACCGCTCGATGTGCCGAAGGAACTCCAACCCCAGGCCACGGCCCTGGCTGGCACCGGGTATCAGGCCCGGCACATCGGCGACGGTGAACACCTCGGCGCCGGCGGTCACCACGCCGAGGTTCGGCTGCAAGGTGGTGAAGGGGTAGTCCGCGATCTTGGGCTTGGCCGCGGACAGTACAGAGACCAGCGACGATTTCCCCGCGGACGGATAGCCGACCAGGCCGACATCGGCGACCGACTTCAGTTCGAGCACGACCTCGGTGCTGTCGCCGGGTTCGCCGAGCAAGGCGAAACCGGGTGCCTTGCGACTGCGCGATGCGAGCGCCGCGTTGCCGAGACCTCCGCGCCCGCCGTGAGCCGCCACGTACCGGGCTCCGACACCGATCAGGTCGGTCAGAATTCTGCCGTCCTGATCCAGTACGACGGTGCCGTCTGGGACCTTGAGAATCAGCGACTCTCCCTGAGCGCCGTCCTTGTTGTCGCCCGCCCCGGCCTTGCCGTTGCCCGCTCGTGCGTGCGGATGGAAGTGGAAGTCCAGCAGCGTGTGCACGCCCGCGTCGACGACCAGGGTCACATCGCCGCCGTTACCGCCGTCTCCGCCGTCCGGTCCCCCGAGCGGCTTGAACTTCTCTCGATGCACGGAGGCGCAACCGTTCCCGCCGTCACCGGCCTGCAGATGCAGAACCGTGCGGTCGATGAATCTCGCCACAGCTTCCTCCGTTCCATTTCTCACAGCTCGCACTGCTTCGCCGACAGGTCGTCAACGGGTGAAATCTCCCACCGAGGCCGATTCGCGACTCCTGCGGTGCAGCCGCGCCCAGTGTTGGGTGCGGTGACAAACCAAGCGAGGGGCGGGTCCGGATGTGTCCGGACCCGCCCCTCGCCAGGGTTTCAGCACGTGACTCAAACTAGGCTTGCGCCACCGCTTCAACGATGTTGACCATCTTGCGGCCACGCTTGGAACCGAATTCGACCGCACCCGCGCTGAGCGCGAACAAGGTGTCGTCCTTGCCGATCCCGACGCCGACGCCCGGGTGGAACTTGGTGCCGCGCTGGCGGACCAAGATCTCGCCGGCGTTGACGACCTGGCCGCCGAAACGCTTCACGCCCAGCCGCTGGGCATTGGAGTCGCGTCCATTCTTGGAGCTGGACGCACCCTTCTTGTGTGCCATGTCTGTTGCCTACCTTCAGCCGACGGTGATGCTGGTGACCTTGACCTTCACCAGCGGCTGACGGTGACCCTGCCGCTTGTGGTAACCGGTCTTGTTCTTGAACTTGTGGATGACTATCTTCGGGCCCTTGGTGGCGGCGACGATCTCCGCCGAGACCGAAACCGTGGAGAGAGTCGCGGCGTCGCTGGTCACGTCCTCGCCGTCGACGACGAGCAACGCGGGCAGCGCCACAGCCGTGCCGGGCTTGCCGTCCAGTTTCTCGATCTCGATGACATCACCCTCGGCAACCTTGTATTGCTTGCCGCCGGTCTTGACGATCGCGTACATCGCGGCCGCGCCTTCCTAAGAGTCTTCGTGACAACCGTCGGCCCACGCGGACGCGGGACCAGCAGGCTGTATTGCATTGCGTAGCAAACGTGCGGTGGTGCTGGTGAAACCTCAAACCGTGCTGCTGGAACACCGTGCTGCAGCTGAACCTGCTGAAGCAAACTGTGCCGATGCACATTAATGGCCGCCGAGTTAACGACGGCCGACGATTCAGAGTACGCGGTCGGCCACCGTCAGAGCAAACGACCCTCTCCCCGGATGGCCGAGCCGCTCCCTACGAGATCGGTTGCGGCGGGCCTGCGGGTCGACCGGCCCGCCTACGGCGTGGCGGTGCAGTGATCACGGCTACGTCGGGCGACTGCTCCTCCTGCTCGCCGGCCGGAGCCCCCGAGTCCACCGGTTCGACTGGCGGGTGTTCGACTGAAGGGTGTTCGACAAGGTCATGTCCAGCCTCGTGCTCCGCCCCCTCGGTGCTAGCCGCCATCCCCTCGTCGGATTTTGCAGCCGACTCGTCGGTGTCCACAGACGCCTCGTCGCTGTCGCTGTCGCTGTCGCTGTCGACAGACTCGTCGGGGTCGAGAGACTCGTCGGGGTCGACCGGCGACTCATCGGTGTCGACCGGCGACTCATCGGTGTCGACTGACGACTCGTCGGTGTCGACTAAGGACTCGTCGGTGTCGACTGGCGACTCGTCGTCGGCGCGGTCCCGCCGACTGCGGCCGCGTCCACCTCGCCGACGCCGGCGGGCGCCGCCGTCCGGCCGGACCTCGCCGGCATCCGGCGCGGGCAACAGCGCCGCCAACGCATCGACGTCCAAATCTCCCGGATCGGCTCCCTCGGCATCACCGGGGTTCTCATTACGGGACGACGCGCCCTCCTCGGCCGGTCGCAGGCCGCTGAGCTCGGTGATCAGCTCGTGTGCGAGTCCACCGGTGGCCGCCTCCGAACCCGTCGCCGGATCGTGATCGCCGCTAGGCAGCTCACTGGCCCCGTTGGTGCCGTGCCCGAATCCGGCCTCCGGAGGCTTCGGGCCCCGCGGATCACGGCGCAACGCGGGCGCCGACTGCGCCGCCGCCGCCACTGATGCGGCCACGACCGACACCGGCTCGGTATCGCGGCCACGGCCCCTATTGCGGCGACCTGCGGACCGGTCGGGAACGGCCTCGATCATCTCGGACAGTCCGGGATCGACCGGTGCGTCGCGCAGCACGATGCCCCGACCGTGGCAGTGATCGCACGGCTCGGAGAACGCCTCGACCAGACCGGTGCCCATCTTTTTGCGAGTCATCTGAATCAGCCCGAGGGATGTCACCTCGGCGACCTGGTGCCGGGTGCGATCCCGGCCGAGACACTCGGTCAGCCGGCGCAACACCAGCTCGCGATTGGACTCCAGGACCATGTCGATGAAGTCGACGACGATGATTCCGCCGATATCGCGCAGCCGCAGCTGGCGGACCACCTCTTCGGCGGCCTCCAAGTTGTTCTTGGTGACCGTCTCCTCCAGGTTTCCACCGGAGCCGGTGTACTTGCCGGTGTTGACATCGATCACCGTCATCGCCTCGGTGCGGTCGATGACCAGCGACCCACCCGACGGGAGGTAGACCTTACGCTCGAGGGCTTTAGCGATCTGCTCATCGATCCGGTGGGCGGCGAAGACGTCGGTGGCACCGGTGAAGCGCTGCACCCGGGGCGCGAGCTCCGGCGCAACCTGCTCGATGTACATCGACAGCGACTCCCACACATCGCCGACCTCGGACCGCCCGTCCCCGTCGATAATCAGTTCACTGATGTCGGAGTTGAACAGGTCCCGAATGACCTTGATCAGGGTGTCGGGCTCGCTGTACAGCAGTTTCGCCGCACCGGAACCGGACAACTTCTCCGCCTGCGCGGAGATCTGCTCCCACTGCGTCTTCAACCGCTCGACATCGCGGGCCAGCTCCTCCTCGGAGACGCCCTCCGCCGCGGTGCGGATGATGACGCCGGCGTCCTGCGGCACGATCCGATCCAGAATGGCCTTCAACCGCCGCCGTTCGGTGTCCGGAAGTTTCCGTGAGATGCCGGTGGCGCCGCCCCCCGGTACGTACACCAGGAATCGGCCGGGCAGGGAGATCTGGGTGGTCAGCCGGGCACCCTTGTGCCCCACCGGATCCTTGGAGACCTGCACCAGCACCGTGTCGCCACTACTGAGCGCGGTCTCGATCTTGCGGGACTTACCGGCCAGGCCGGCCGCCTCCCAGTTGACCTCACCGGCGTAGAGCACGGCGTTGCGACCACGGCCGATGTCGACGAAGGCCGCCTCCATCGACGGCAGCACATTCTGCACCCGGCCCAGGAACACGTTCCCGATCATCGAGGCCGAGCCGGCCCGCGAGACGAAGTGCTCGACGAGCACGTTGTCCTCCAGGACCGCGACCTGCGTCAAGTCCCCGCGCTGCCGGACGGCCATGACTCGATGCACCGATTCGCGCCGGGCGAGGAACTCCGCCTCGGTCAGAATCTGGGGACGCCGGCGGGTCTGCAGCGAATCCCGGCGCCGTTGCCGCTTGGCCTCCAGGCGGGTGGACCCGCGGACGCCCTGCACCTGAGACTCGGCGGACCGGGTCTCCCGGACGTGAACCACCGTGTCCGCGGGGTCGTCCGGGCGACCCGCATCATCGGAGCCACCGCGGCGACGCCGACGCCGACGCCGGGACGAGGCGCTACGGCCACCTTCGTCGTCGCTGTCGTCGTCGTCCTCACCCGACGTGTCGGCGCTGTCGGCACGGTCAGCGCGGTCGGCGCTGTCCGGACCGTCCGCGCTGTCCGTCGACCTGCGCGACCCGCGGTCGCCATCGGACGAGCCTTCATCGTCTGGGGCGGAGTCAGACCCGCCGGCATCCGGATCGGAGTCGGTCCCGTCCGTGGTCGTTGCCGTGCCGTCGGAAGCCTTGTCCGCGCCGCGCCCGCCGCGGCGGCGCCGACGCCGACTGTTGCGCGAGCGCCCGGTGCCGCCCGCCGCATCTGCGTCGGTGTCATCCGTGCCGTCATCGCCGTCGGTGCCGTCATTGCCGTCGGTGCTGTCGGTGCCGTCGGTGCCGTCGGTGCTGTCGTCTGTCCGACCCATCCGTGCCGTCGGTGTCCGACTCGTCGCCGATCCCGCCCGCAGCGTCGGCATTCTCAGCGTCGGCATTCTCTGTGTCGGCATTGACGACGTCGGCATTCTCTGTGTCGGCATTGACGGCGTCGGCGTTCTCAGCGTCGGTGGTGGGGCGTCCACGGCTTCGCCGACGGCGACCGCGACCACCATCGTCCGGTCCTTCGGCCTCGTCGGCTGATCCGCCGGTGTCCGCGTCGCCGAACACGACTGCATCGGTACCGACGTGGGCGGCCGCCGACTGGGTGTCCAGCGATGCCAGCACCTCGGCTGCCACTGCCCTTGCTATCACCGACTGGGCCGACTTCGCGGTGACACCGTGTCGGACGAGCAGCTCGATCATCTGGCGTGCACTCACTCCAGCCCGTTTGGCCAGCTCGTGCACCCGCAGTCGGGCGGGGAGGTCGTCGACCAGTTCACTGTCGGGGGCCGTCGGCGTGTCAGCCAAGGCGCCTGCATCGCCGGTCGGCTCCGGCTCCTGCTCCGGCCCGGACTCGGACTCGGACCCGGACCCGGACCCGGACCCACCGTCGGAAACAGCGCCCGACGGCGTCAGGTCGATGAGGGTGATGAGCGCAGCCCGCGCGGCTGCGGCATCGACACTCGACGAGGACGAGGTCACCTGCACGCCTTGGTCGGCAAGGGTCTGCAGCAACACCCGCGAACTCAGTCCGAATCGTTTGGCCAGCTCATGCACCCGGGTTTTGGCCGAGAGGGCGTCGAGCAGCGCGGGCGCGTCGATCTGTGTCGTCCCGGCCTGCAACGAGGCTGTATCGACAGCGGAGGAGTCGACAGCGGTTGATGCGTCAGTGGTTTCCGTCATGGAAATCGTTTCCTTCCGGGGCCACCGGGCGCGTCACTACAACAACGCGCCGCTCGGCGACCTGGATGTGTCAGTTTTCGTGCTGCGAACAACACGAGAAGTCTCAATGGCTGTCATCAGCCGATCAGCCTCCGGACATCGAGCACCGCGGTGTCTCACGCGCCGCGTGCGTCGCTTTGCCCCGGACCGACCTGGCCCGGCGGCCCGCTCGATTTCCGAGCAGGTAGCCGATTCGAGTATTCCACAGACTCGTCGCGGAGGGCTGACAGCACGCTCCCGATGGCCTGCGGGTCGCGCCGCGGTCCCGCGGATTCCCAGCGTCAGGCTGGGTTGCGGCGATCGATGTCGGCGCTCAGAACGGTCGCGAATGCACACCACACCGGATACGGAGCAAGGGCCAAGCCGGCGCGTCGATCGGACGCCCGGACGCGTCGAACCAGGTCGGCGGAGCTGACGGTCAGCAACGCGCACTCCACGACAGCCCAACGGCGCCGACCGGCGGCGAAGAAAAGCCATGGCCAGCCGGCGTTCAGCGCGAGGTTGATCAGCAGGGATCGCCACAACCCAGCCCGCTCCGCCGACTGGCCGCGGGCCTGCAGACTCGTCAGTCCGGATGCGGTACTGCCTGCGATGTCCGCGTACAGCAAGGTCCACACCAAGGGGAAGGCGATCGGCCGCGGCTGCCATCGCGGTTTCGACAGCGCTCGATAGGAGTCGGAGTCGGGACTGGTACCTGCGGATCCGGCGACTGCACACGCCATCGTGGCTACGACGGTCTTGAGTAGATCGGCTGTCATCATCCGAGCTTCATACGTCGGCCATCCGCACCTTCTCAGAATCTTTTCAGCGCCATCTTTTCAGCGCCATCTTTTCAGCGCCGGCGACATGCCCTCGTCATGACCGGTTCCGGCTACGGCCGGTCGCGGCGGACGCGCATGCGGTGCCTGCTGAGCCGCACCGCCGCCAATGCCAGGACGATCACGCCCGCGGTGATGCTCAGCGCGGTGCCGGCGTGCACCCACACCACGTCGGCCACTTTGATAAGGAGCGAAATCCCGATCACCAACCCGAGCACGAGCGCCACCGGCGCCAACAGGTGTCCGAGAATCGTGCCCGGCGATGCCCGCACTGCAGCCGGGTGAACCTGGTGTGCCATCAAGCCCCCTCGGCGGTGTCGCTTCCACTACCACCAGCCTCCGCATGGACGGCCCGTCGGTCGACGGCGAAACCCGCACGCAGTGCTGTCGAGGTGAATTACCTCGATGTGATGAAGGATACTCCTTCGTCACTGTGCGCTGCCACAAGGACACGGGCAGTAGGAAAAACGACATCTGGGATGTCGAGGTCTGAAGACACCACATGGTGCAATACGGCGAAATCGGACGATCGCGGCGGCCCCGTGATGCCCGACGTCCCGTGGTGCTAGGTCGGTGCTAGGTCGTGGCCGGGGCCGTGCGCATGGCGACGGTACTCGGGTCGGCGCGATACAGCAGTTGGTCGTAGCGAGTGCCGTCCGGTAGTCGGATCCCATCCGGCAAGCGGCCGTATTCGACGAATCCCGTCGATCGGTAGAACGTGTCGAGCGACGGCAGGTCGCGAGCCCCGGCCAACAACGTGTCGACGCCGAGTTCGACGGCCAACTGGGCCACCTCATCCATCAGTCGTCGGCCCAGCCCGCGGCGTCGGTACGCCGGATCGATCATCAACGTGCGTACGTCGCCGAGATGTCGTTGGATCGGCCGCGGGTGGGGAATCAGGAAACAGCTCCCCACCAGTTGGCCCCCCTCTGTCAGCACGACGGCGAACCACCGGCCGGCCCGCAGACCGTTGACGGCATCGGTCACCGCCGGCGCGATCTCGGTCCGCGAGGCGTCTGGGGCGAACCCGACCGAACCGCCGGCCGTGACGACGCCGTGCCACAACGTCAACAGGGCGCCGGCGAGATGACTGTCGGCGGCCAGACCCTCGGATCGGGCGCCGGCCGGGACCTGTTGGGCGCGCGGGCCGACCCGGCGGGCGAGGATCGTCGAAGCCCAGCCCGCCGGCGCAGTCGTCTCACTCACAGGTTTGGGAACCAGAGTCCGATCTCCCGTGCGGCGGACTCGGCCGAGTCGGATCCGTGCACGATGTTCAGCTGCACCTCGAGGCCGAAGTCGCCTCGAATGGTGCCGGGGGTCGCCTTCTCCACCGGGTCGGTCCCGCCTGCGAGCTGGCGAAACGCACTGATCGCCCGCGGACCCTGCACCACGGCGGCGACGAGTGGGCCACCGGTGATGAAGTCGACGAGGCTGGGATAGAACGGTTTGCCCTCGTGTTCGGCGTAGTGCTCTGCGGCGACATCGACCGGGGTGACCTGCATCTGCAGCGCTACCAGGCTCAGGCCTTTGCGCTCGATCCGGGCGAGCACCTCGCCCACCAGACCGCGGGCCACTCCGTCGGGCTTGATCAGAACGAGTGTCCGCTCAACTTCAGGCACGAACCCATCCCCTTTCGAGAGGAACAACGTCGGTAGGGGTCCGATGTGGTTGCGGACCGACAGACCCACCGAGCCAGGCCAACCTATCCGACCCGGCCACCCCACACGGCATCACTCGGCGGCGGGCGTCGCGGGCTGTTGCTCCGGCGGGTGGGCCGGACCGGCAGGCGATGCCGGCGCCGGCAGCGTGCCCGCGCTCAGGCGACGCCGGTATTCCGCGCGAAAGTGCAACAGCGTCCACCAGGCCACTGCGAAGATCAGGCCCAACACCCCCAACGCCGGGTGAATGAACCAGCACAGCACCGCCAGGCCCTGGAGTCCCAGAATGAGCGCGACCACCCACGGTTTGGCGATGAACGCGCAGGTGCCGATCATCACCGCGGCCAGCAGCAAGAGCGCGATCAGCTCCCAGCTCGCGAGGCCGTCCGCGGCCGCCAGCGGCAGCCCGAGCAGAGTGGCGATGGACTGCAGTATCAGAGCCCCCGACATCACGCCGCGGAAGCCCCGTTCCGGGTCCGATCGACGTGGCAGTGGTCTGTCCGCGGCATTGGGGTCGATCACGACTGCGTAGCCCGCCGTGTTGGATCCTGCCGGGTTGGATCGCGCCGGGTTGAATCCCGCCGGGTTGAATCCTGCCGGGTTGAATCCTGCCGGGTTGAATTTTGCACCGGCCGTACCGGGACGCTCACTGCGGCGCCCGCCCCGCCAGCTCGCGGGCGTCGCCGGCGGTGACCACCGATCCGGTGATCACCACACCGGCACCCGGCCCGATGTCCGGTTGCATCACGTCGTCAGCGCCGACCGACGCCGCGGCGAGTTCACGGGCGAGATTGAGTGCGGCGGGCATCGTCTCGGCCAGGTGGACGCGTTCTGGGCCGAACACGGCCGCAGCCCTTTCGGCCAGCTCAGCGGCCGGCATCGACCGCGGCGACGAGTTCGCGGTGACCACCACTTCATCGAAGGTGGAACTCAGCGCAGCGAGGATCCCGTCGACGTCCTTGTCCGCGAGTACGGCGAGCACGCCGATCAGATGCGAGAAGGCGAACTCGTCGGCGATGGCGGTGGCCAGTGCGGTGGCACCGTGCGGGTTGTGGGCGGCGTCGACGAGCATGGTGGGTTTCGTCCCGATCCGCTCCAACCGCCCGGGCGACGCCACTGCTGCGAACGCGTCTTGGACGGCCGTGACGTCCAGCTGGCGGTCTCGACCGGCGCCGAAGAACGCCTCCACCGCGGCGAGCGCGGCCGCGGCGTTCTCCGCCTGATGGGGCCCGTGCAGCGGGAGGTAGATGTCCTCGTAGAGGCCGCCCAGTCCCTGGATGTTCAGTCGCTGACCGCCGACCGCCACCCGTCGACTCTGCACGGCGAATTCGCTGCCGTAGCGGGCGACGGTGGCCTCCATCTCGACCGAGCGGCGCAGGATCACCTTCATCGCCTCCGCCGACTGAGCACCGATGATCACGGTGCTGTCGGGCTTGATGATCCCCGCCTTCTCGCCGGCGATTTCGGCCACCGTGTCACCCAGGTACTCGGTGTGATCGAGGCCGACCGGGGTGATCACGCTGACCTGGGCGGTCGCCACGTTCGTCGAGTCCCATCGCCCGCCGAGCCCGACCTCGATCACACCGACGTCCACCGGGGCGTCGGCGAATGCGGAATAGGCCATCGCGGTCAGCACCTCGAACTTCGACAGCGCGATACCGCCCGCCTTCAACTGAGCAGCGTCCACGAGGTCGACGAAGGGAGCCACGTCGCAATAGGCGTTGACGTACTCCTCCGCTGACACCGGCTGGCCGTCGATGCTGATCCGCTCGGTCACAGACTGCAGATGCGGGGAGGTGAAGCGCCCGGTCCGCATCCCGATTCGCGTCAACAGGGCGTCGATCATGCGAGCCGTCGACGTCTTGCCGTTCGTCCCGGCGATCTGGATCACCGGGTACGCGGTTTCCGGGTTGCCGAGCGCGTCCACCAACGCACTGATCCGGTCGAGGGTGGGTTCGATCTTCGACTCCGGCCACCGCTTGTTCAGCAGTTCCTCGACCTGGCCGATGTCAAGGTCCGTCGGCGGGGCCGTCAACGCGTCGCGTTGGTCGTCCAGATCTGCCGTGGCTCTTGCGATCTCACCGGTGTGGTCCGGTTCGAGAATGGCCTCCCGATCCTCCGCTGTGATGTCGTTGCGCAGCGGGTCGGTGGACTCGAACTCCTCCCACATGTCGTCGAGGGGATGGTCCCGAGCCTCCCCGCGGGCGTCGCCCGCCCACTCCTCGTGGCCCTGACCCGGGTTCTCGGCGCTCGACTCGTCCGCACCGGTGTCGTCCGGGTTCGTTTCGTCGCGGCTGGTCACGACGTACCGTCCAGCACGGCGAGCCGGCTCGTGATTCGTTCGACGTCGGTCTGTGCTCTGGCGAGTCTGGCTGAGATCTTCTCGACCACGGCCGCCGGCGCCTTGGCCACGAACGCGGCATTGTCGAGTTTCGCCGTGGTATCAGTGATCTCCTTGGTGGCTACGGCGAGATCCTTTCGCAACCGGGCGATTTCGGCACCGACGTCGACCGTGCCCGAGGTGTCCAGTTCGATGTGCGCCGATTCCGAGCCGAGACCGACCGACACGCTGACCGACGCGGTGAAGTCGGCACCGGGTTCAGCCAGCCTGGCCACCGACCGCACCACCGGCTCCAGTCGGCCGAGGCCGGCCTCTTCCAGCCCCGTCAATGTGGCGGGCACCTTCGCCGACGGTCGTAGGCCCTGATCTGCGCGGAACCGTCGTACCTCGGTGACCAGGTGCTGGACCAACGCGATCCGGGCGCCCGCACCGTGGCCGGCGCCACCGGCCGGGCCGGTGGCAGTGGCCGGGTCGGCGCTGGTGGCGGTGGCGGTGTCGGTGTCGGTGTCGGCGCCGGCGCCGGTGGGCCAATCGGCGATGACCAGCGACTCACCGCCGGTCAACGTGGTCCACAGGCGCTCGGTCACGAACGGGATGAACGGGTGCAGCAGCCGCAGCACCGTGTCCAGAACGGTACCGAGCACCTGGCGGGTCTGCTCGGCATCCGCCGGGTCGCCGTAGATCGCGACCTTGGCGAATTCCAGGTACCAGTCGCAGAACTCGTCCCAGACGAAGTGATAAAGCCCTTCGGCCGCCTTCGCGATCTGGAAGTCCTCGAGCAGCGCGGTGGTGGCGACCACCACCTCGTCCAGCCGGTCCAGAATCCACTGGTCGACATCCCCGAGCGACCAGCGATCGAGGGGCGTCGTAGGCACTCTGGCGCCGTTCATCAGGGCGAACCGGGTGGCATTGAACAGCTTCGAGCAGAAGTTGCGGGACCCCGCCACCCATTCCACCGACGTCGCCAGATCCGACCCCGGATTCGCGCCGCGGGCCAGCGTGAACCGCAGCGCGTCGGCGCCGTACTGGTCGATCCAGGCCATCGGGTCGACCATGTTGCCCCGAGACTTGCTCATCTTGCGGCCGCGCTCGTCTCGCACCATGCCGTGCAAGGCGACCACCGAGAAGGGCGAAACACCCTCGCCCACGTCGTCCTTCATCGCGTACAAGCCGAGCATCATCATCCGCGCCACCCAGAAGAACAGGATGTCGTAGCCCGGTCACCAACACCGAAGTCGGGTAGAACGCTTGCAGCTCAGTCGGTTTTCGCGGGCCAGCCCATGGTTGAGAAGGGCCACAGCCCCGAGGAGAACCAGGTGTCGAGGACGTCCGGATCCTGCACCCAGCCCTCACCGCTCGGTTCCTCGTCGTCCGGTCCCACGCAGACGACCTCGCCCGCCGGGCCGTACCAGACCGGAATCCGGTGCCCCCACCAGAGCTGGCGGGAGATGCTCCAGTCGTGCATGTTGTCGACCCAGTCGAAATAGCGGGCGGCCAACTCGGGCGGATGGATGCGCATCCGGCCGTCGCGCACGGCGTCGCCGGCCGCCTCGGGCCAGCGGCGCGACCTTGACGAACCACTGGGTCGACAGCCGCGGTTCGATTACGTCGTCCGACCGCGAGCAGTGCCCGACCGATGCACGTACGGGATCTTCTCGGCCACGATCCGGCCCTGCGCGCGCAATTCCTCTTTGACCGCGGCCCGGGCCTCGAACCGGTCCATCCCGTCGAAACGCGTTCCGGTGTCGGTGATCTGGGCGCTGCCTCGTCCAGAATGTTCGGCGCCGGCAGGTCGTGCCGGCGGCCGATCTCGAAGTCGTTGGGGTCGTGCGCGGGTGTCACCTTCACCGCGCCGGTGCCGAACGTCGGGTCGACGTGCTCGTCGGCGACCACCGGGATCTCCCGGTTCATGATCGGCAGCAGCACGGTGCGGCCGACCAGGTGGCGGTACCGCTCGTCGTCGGGGTGCACCGCGACCGCGGTGTCGCCCAGCATCGTCTCGACCCGGGTGGTCGCCACGACCACCGGCGTCGCGTCCGCCGTCGCCGTAGCGGATCGAGACGAGTTCGCCGGCATCCTCGGAGTGCTCCACCTCGATGTCGGACAACGCGGTCGACAGCCGGGGCACCAGTTGATGATCCGCTTGGCCCGGTAGATCAGTCCGTCGTCGTACATCTGCTTGAAGATCGTCTGCACGGCGCGCGGACAGCCCGTCGTCCAGGGTGAACCGCTCGCGCTACCAGTCGACCGAGTCGCCCAGCCGCTTCATCTGGCCGAGGATCGCGCCGCCGGATTCACGCTTCCAGTCCCAGACCTTCTGCACGAACAGGTCGCGGCCGAAGTCGTGCCTGGTCTTGCCGTCCACGGCGAGCCGCCGCTCGACCACGTTCTGGGTGGCGATACCCGGCGTGATCCATCCCGGGCAGCCACAGCACCTCGTCACCGGACATCCGGTGCCAGCGGGCCAGGATGTCCATCAGGGTGTGGTCGAGGGCATGGCCGACGTGCAGGTTGCCGGTCACGTTCGGCGGCGGCAGCACGATCGAGAACGGCTTCTTCGCCCCGGACAGCACCGCTCGCGTCGGCGCGTGAAGTAGCCGGCCGCCACCCACCGCAGATAGGTCGGGACCTCGACCGCCGCCGGGTCGTACTGAGTGGGCAGGACGTGCTCGGCGCCCCACCTGCTGCCTCGTCCGCGGAAGAGGTCGGCTGCTGGGTGGAGACGGTCACCGGGCCAGTTTAGGTGGCCGGGCCACCCCACCCGGCCGGGTCAGCGCGCGTGCCGGTCGTGACCGCCGTGCAGCGGGGTGGATCGGGCTCAATAGTGAGCAATATCCTCCCCGATCCGGCGGACCCTTCCGGTGCACGCTCAATACGAGCGCGGCAGCTGCAGGCTGTGCTGGGCGACGTAGTTGAGCAGCATCTCGCTGTTGACCGGTGCGATGCGCAGCAGCCGGGCCATCCCCCACAGCGGCATCAGACCGTATTCGGCCGCCAGGCCGTTCCCGCCGTGGCTCTGGATCGCGCGTCCACGGCCGCGATGGCGGCCTCGGCGGCCGCGTACTTGGCCATGTTCGACTCCGGCCCGGCGGGCAGGTGGCGGTCGTGCAACCAGGCGGCCTTCGCGGTCATCAGGGCAGCGATCTCGATCGCCACATCGGCCTTGGCCAACGGGTGCGCGACCGCCTGGTGGGTGCCGATCGGGGCCCCGTTCCAGACCTCGCGGGTGCGGACGTAATCGGCGGCCCGCTCCACCGCGTAGCGCCCGATGCCGACACAGATCGCGGCGGCGGTGATCCGCTCCGGATTCAACCCGTCGAACAGCGGCGCCAGCCCTCCTCCGGGCGGCCGACCATCGCCGTCGCCGGCACCCGAACCTCGTCGTAGAACACGGTGAACTGCCGGTCCGGGATCTGAGCGGCCATCGAGATCTGCTGCCAGCTCAACCCGGGGCGTCGGTCGGCACCAGGAACAGACACAGTCGGCCTTGCCCGGTGGCCTGGTCGACCCCGGTTCGGGCGACTGTCAAGATCGCGGCGGCCTCGTCGACCCCGGAGATGTAGTACTTCGATCCGCTGATCAGGTAATCGTTGCCGTCCCGAACCGCAGTGGTGGTGATCCGGTGCGAGTTGGATCCGGCGTCGGGTTCGGTGATGGCGAAGACGACCTTCGTCTGCCGTCGGCGAGACAGGCAGCCACGCCTGTCGCTGCTCGGGTGAGCCGTGCGGCTGAGAACCTCGACCCCGATCGCACTGGATACCAGCAGCAGCAACAACGGGCAGCCGGCCGCCGCCGACTCCTCGGCGACCATGGCGAGCTCCGTGACCCCGGCGCCCCCGCCGCCGTACTCGGCGGGCACGTTGATGCCGATGAATCCGGCCTTGCCCAACTCCTTCCACAGCGCGTCCTGCGGCTCGCCCCGACGGCCGTGCTCGGCGAAGTCGGCGCCGCCGTACCGGCCGGCGATCTGCCGTACCACCGAGCGCAGCTCGGCAATCTCGGCGGTCTCGCTGAAGTCACCCATCCCTACCTCCTCGACACGCACCGGTGGTGCCCGTCGGTGGTGCCGGCGGTAACCCTCTCGGTGTCTCGTCCAGCGCCCGTCCGGTGTCGCCGACGGGTGCACGTCCCGGTCGACGAATGTTCGACTCGTCGCCGGGTGTGCTTCCAGGATGCGCCCACCGGGGTGCGCTGTGCCTGCCGAAGGTCCAACGACGGCCCGGGCGGGCGTCGGGCCAGGGCCCACGGCGGTAGCGTTGCCGCGAGCACCGGCACACCGCGTCGCTCAGCTGAGCCACCCCGCACGACTAAGCACCGTACGACTGAGCCACCCCCGCGCGACACGATCCACCGGCGGAGCGACTCCGCCGGGCGTCACGTCCAGACGCGTACCGTCGCTGCCGCACGAAGCAGCGCGTCCGTACGAAGGAGTTCGATGAGCCACGAGTTGACCCCCTTCGGCGAGGTCACGCCGCCGCCCGAAGTGCGGTTCCCGGTGAACGGCGAACCCCGGTCGGCAGATCGCGCGAGTTTGGGACGACTCGCGGGCGCCGCCGCCTGGATCTCCGCACGGATCCCGAGCGGGGCTGAGCCGACCCGACCCCGATGGGTACTGATCGCCGGCGATCACGACGGCCCCGATCACGGTTCGGGTGTGGACTGGACGGTGGCTGCGGCGGTGGCGGAGTCGCTGGGTGTCGACGGACGACGGATCGACGTGGCGACCGCCCGCGATGACCGCCCCGGCGGCGACCGGTGGACGGAGTTCGAGCGCGAGCTGCACATCTGCGCGGGCCACGCGTCCCCGACCACGGCGGATGTGCTGAGCCGCGCCCACGCGGTCGCAGCAGTCGATGCCGGTCGACGTCTCGCCGATCAGGAGATCGACGGCGGCGCCGACCTGCTGATTCCCGGGCTGGTCGGGTCCGGACACGCCGTTCCGCTGGGTGCGCTCACCGCGGTGTTCACCGGTTTGGAGCCGGTGGCCGCGCTCCCGATGCCGGACACCGACTTCGCCGTCTGGGGCGAGGGGGTCACCGCGCTCCGCGACAGCCTGTTTCGGATCCGGGACCAGGACAAAGACGCGGTGTCGCTGATCGCCGCCGTCGGCGGGGCGGATCTGGGCGCACTCGCCGGATTCATCGCCCAGGCCGCCGTCCGGCGCACACCGGTACTGCTGGACGGGTTGCCCGCGACCTCGGCCGCCGTGCTGGCCCACCGGCTGGCCCCCGGAACCGAGGCGTGGTGCCTGGCCGCCGGCGAGTCGACCGATCGCGGCGGGCGCCGCCTGCAGGACATGTTGGGCCTGAACACCGTGGTCACCCTGGAGACGGACTCCCCCGCGGCCGTCGGCGCGTTGCTGGTGCTGCCGCTGATCATCGCCGCGATCCGCGCCAGTGCGGTGCCCGGGCCGGCAGTGCCCACCGCTGCGGTGGGATCCGGCTGAGTCCCGGGACCCGATCTGCGCGGACGCCCTCAGACTCGCCAGTCGACGGGGGCCCCGCCCAGCCGGGTGAGGACTGCATTCGCGGCGGAGAACGGTTTCGAACCGAAGAAGCCACGCGATGCCGACAACGGCGACGGGTGCGCACTCGCCAGGTGGGGAACCGTGCCGAGCCGCGGGATCAGGGACTGGGCGTCGCGGCCCCACAGAATCGCGACCAGCGGGCCACCGCGGGCCACCAGGGCGTCGATGGCGGCCTCGGTGAACGCCTCCCAGCCCTTGCCGCGATGCGACGCCGGTTCGCCGGGGCGGACCGTGAGCACCCGGTTCAGCAGCAGTACCCCCTGCTCGGACCAGGCGCTCAGGTCGCCGTGATCCGCGGGCGGGACGCCGAGGTCGCTGTTCAACTCGGTGTAGATGTTGATCAGTGATCGCGGCAGCGGCCGCACGGACCGCTCGACGGCGAACGACAGCCCCACCGGATGGCCGGGAGTCGGATACGGGTCCTGGCCCACGATCAACACCCGAACGTCGGCGAACGGGCGCTCGAAAGCGCGCAGAATGCGGGGTGCCGCCGGCAGATAGGTTCGACCGGCGGCGACCTCGGACCGCAGGAACTCCCCCATCGCCTGTAGTCGATCCGCCATCGGGGCCAAGGCGGCCGCCCAGCCGGGGTCGACGGAGGACGGCAGCACAGTTCCCCTCGCGGCCGGTGCACCCGTCACCGGAAGTGATCCCAACCAGTGTCACCACCCGCATAGGGGGCACCGTCGACCGTCACGCCGGTTCCGACAGACACCCGGCCGATCGGCGTCCACGGGGCCGGCAGCGCAGTGTCCGCCGGGAATGTCGCGACCAGCGCGTGGTCGTCGCCGCCGGTGAGTAGCCAGGTCAGCGGGTCCTTCCCCAGTGCGGCGGCGACCTCCACCAGCCGCGGATGCAGATCCAACGCGGTGGACCGGATGTCGATCGCGACACCGGAGGCCCGGGCCACATGCGCGACGTCCGCCAACAGTCCGTCGGACACGTCGATCATCGAGGTCGCACCGAGATCGGCCGCCACCGGTCCGGCGGCCAACGGCGGCTGCGGCTCGCGGTAGGCGCCGACCATCGCCGCCGGCGAACGGAAGCCCCGCGACAACACCGCCAGCCCGGCGGCGGCCCAGCCGACCCGACCGGCGAGAGCCAGCAGATCGCCGGGCTGCGCGCCGGTGCGCAACACCGGTCGCCCGCCGCGGAGGTCACCCATGACGGTCACGGCGACGGTCAGCACGTCGGATCGTGTCAGGTCCCCGCCGACCACCCCGGCGCCGAGTTCGGTGGCGACCGCATGCAACCCCGCGCTGATCCCCAACGGGATCGCCTGGTCCATCCCGACAGGAGCACAGATGCCGACCAGCAACGCCGTCGGCACCGCACCCATGGCCGCGATGTCGGCGGCAGCGGCCAGCGCCGCCCTTCTGCCGATCTGTTCCGGCCCGGCCCAATCCGCGCGGAAGTGCACACCGTCGACCAGCACATCGGTGCTGATCACCACTCGGCCGTCCGGAGCGGACACGATGGCGGCATCGTCGCCCGGACCGAGCAGCGTGCTCGGCGGCTGCCGGTGTCCCGCCGTCATCCGGTCGATCAAGGCGAATTCTGACAGCGCACCGCTTGCTGTTGCCGCGCCCGATCCGGCGGCACCGGACCCGGCGGGGGAAGGGGGTCTGCTCGCGGCGGCGTGGTCGGACGTCGTACTGATCGGAGCCTCCGAAGACGATGGGCGGGACAGCGGGTGAGACCGGGCGAGACAGCCGGGCGGAAAGTGGGCCGGACCTGACCGCGCCGGAATCAGCGAACCGGCCCCCATTGTCAACCACGGAACAGCCTCCACACGCGCACCGCCACCCACACGGGCCCGCGTCGTGGCGATTCCCGCCGGGTCGCGATCAGCGGATAAGGTGGGTCCGCGGAGCCGACCAGAAGCACGAACACGACCGGCGGCTGCGGAATCGGTCTCGAGCCCGCCACCGACGGAGAACAGGGGCCCACCATGGTGCAGGCATTCATTCTGATTCAGACCGAAGTCGGCCAGGCGGCCGCGGTGGCCACCGCGATCGCCGAACTGCCCGGTGTGACCAGCGCCGAGGACGTGACCGGCCCCTACGACGTCATCGTCCGGGCCGAAGCCGAAACAGTCGACGAACTGGGGAAACTGGTCGTCGCCCGGGTGCAGGGCGTACCGGGGATCACCCGCACGCTGACCTGCCCCGTCGTTCACCTCTGACCGGGACGTTCGTGACCGGCCCGGCAGCCGAGTCCCGCCCGGCGACCTGGCGCATCGCCGTCGCCATCGCGCTGCCGCTGCTGGTGGTGGTGGCGGTCATCGTGCTGGCTCGACAGGTACGGTCCGCCGCGACCGACCCCGCGACGCCGCTCGCGGTGTCCGTGGTCTTCCAACCGGCGGCCGGCCTGGCCGAGTGTGCGGCGGTGGACGCCGCATTGCCCGACGACCTGGACGGCGCGGCGAAACGCACCCTGGTCGTCTCAGAGGCCGGGGTCGCCGCCTGGGGCGACCCGCCGCGGGTGTACCGCTGCGGCATCTCCGACCCCGAGGAGCTGACCTGCACCGCCGCCCTGAGCCAGTTCAACGGTGTCGCGTGGTTGCCGCTGACCGGGCCGGGATCGACCACCTACGTCGCCGTGGACCGGCCGGTTCGCATCGCGCTGACCTTGGACGACTCGGTGGGCGTCGGTGCGGTGCAAGCGATGTCCAATGTCATCAAGACGGTGCTGCCGGCGCAGCCGGTGTGCACCAACGGCGTGCTCACCCCGACCCGAACCCCCTGACCCGTGCCCCGAGTGTCAGCGCAGGCCGGTGCCCCGCCCGAGCGCGGTCCGCAGCAGCACGGTGAGCAGCTCGGAGTAGCTGATCCCGTCGGCGGCGAACATTCGCGGGTACATCGAGATCGGGGTGAAGCCGGGCATGGTGTTCACCTCGTTGATCGAGACCGTGCCGTCCGCGGCGATGAAGAAGTCCACCCGGGCCAGGCCCTGGCAGTCCAGCGCCCTGAAGGCTCGTAACGCGTATTCCTGTACGGTCTTCGTCGTCTCCGCGGGCAGGTCGGACGGGATGTGGAAGGTCGCCGCGTCGGCCAGGTACTTCGCGGCGAAGTCGTAGAACGAGTACTCCGGGTTGAGCGTGATCTCGGCGGTCGGCGACGCACGCAGGGTCCCGTCCGGGAACTCGAGCACACCGCACTCGATCTCGCGGCCCAACACCGCCGCCTCGACCAGTACCTTCGGATCCGTGTGTCGCGCCAGCGTGATCGCGTGCTCCAGTTGATCCCAGCGATCCACCCGGCTGACGCCGAGACTGGATCCGGCGCGGGCCGGTTTCACGAACACCGGCAACCCCAGCTGCGCGCGTTGCTCAGCAGTCAGCGTGGCCGTGCCGGGGCGCAGCACCACATAGGAGCCCACGGGCAGGCCCTCCGCGGCGAGCAGCTTCTTGGTGAACTCCTTGTCCATCGCCGCCGCACTCGCCAACACGCCGGCGCCGACATACGGGACGTCCGCGAGTTCGAACAGGCCCTGAATCGTGCCGTCTTCGCCGTACGGACCGTGCAGCACGGGAAAGGCCACCTCGAAGGTGATCTCCGTCGAATGGGTGGCGGGATGGGCCGGCAGCAGTGCACGTCGGGTGGGATCGGTGGACAGCACCAGTTCGGGGCCGAACGGAACGGCCGGCAGTCGACCGTCCACGATCCCGAGCGGGGCGTCCGGGGCGACCCGCACCCAGCCGCCGCCGGACATGATGCCGATCGGGATCGCCTCGAAGATCTCCGGGTCCAACTCGGCCAGCACCCCCGCCGCCGATACACAGGAGATCGCGTGCTCGCCGCTACGACCCCCGAAGACGACGGCCACCCGAATCCGTTCTGCGGTCATTGGACTCACCTTACGGCGCCGCAGACGGCCGGGCTGGGCAGCTCATTCGGGCGTGTAGTCGGGTCGCATCAAGGTGCTGACCAGCTCCGCCGGCGGCAGGTTGTGGTAGCAGACCTCGAAGACCGCCTGCGTGATCGGCAGCGAAACACCCTGGCGAAGGCCGAGATTGCGCAGCGATCGACAACTGATCACACCTTCGGCCACCTGTCCGCTACCGGCGGCCTGGGCCTCTTCGACGCCCATGCCCTGCGCGAGGCGGACCCCGAAGCTCCGATTGCGACTCAGTGGCGACGAGCAGGTCGCCACCAGATCGCCGATGCCGGCCAGGCCGGCGAAGGTTGCCGCCTGCCCGCCGAGAGCTTGGCCGAGCAGACTGATCTCGTGCAGGCCGCGGGTCATCAGCGAGGCCTGGGTGTTGCGTGCCAGCCCGAGACCCTCCGCCATCCCGCAGGCCAGCGCGATCACGTTCTTACCGGTGCCGGCGATCTCGGCGCCCACCACATCGGTGATGGTGAACGGCCGGAAGTAGCTGTTGGCGCTGGCCAACTGGACGGCGACGGCGGCGTCGTGATCGGTGCACGCCATCACCGTGGCGGTGGCCTGGCCCTCGGCTATCTCGAGTGCGAGGTTGGGTCCGCTGAGCACGACGATGCGGCTCGGGTCGATGTGGCCGACGCTCGCGATGACCTGGCTCATCCGCAGCCCGGTGCCGATCTCCACGCCCTTCGCCAGTGACACCACCGGGACGTGCGCCGGCATGGAGTCCCGCCACACCGCCATGTTCTCGCGCAGCGACTGGCTCGGCACCGCGCACACCACGGCGTCGGCACCGCCGAGCGCTACCTCTACGTCGCTGGTCGCGGTCAGGCCGGGCGGCAGCACGATGCCCGGCAGGTACTGCGCGTTGATCCGGTCGGCGTTGATGCTGCGGGCGAGCGCGGACCGTCTTGTCCACAGCCGGACGGTGCGACCGGCGTCGGCCAGGACCTTGGCGTACGTCGTTCCCCAGGAGCCTGCGCCCAGGACGGCGACGGTCTCGATGGCCCCTCCGCTGCGGGCGGCGGTCGGCACTGTCGTGGCGGCCGGCTCTGTGTTGGCGACCATTACGACGCGCTGCCGGTCCCCTCGCCCGCCCTGGAGCCGGCGGCGCCTGTGACGTCGTCGGGTGTCGAGCCGACGACTCCGGGTGTTTCGCCCGGCGCGCCATCCGCCCTGCGAGGCACGAAGAACACCTGCGGCGCTTCCTCCCCGCGCACATCGGCGAGCAGATCGCGGACCGCCGCCATGATCGCCGTCGAGACGTCGCGAATCAGTCGAGCGTCGAGCTCCCGGCCGCGGTAGGCCGACAGGTCGATCGGCGGGCCCGCCGTGACCACGATGTCCTTACGCGGGAACGGTGCGAACCGGCCCTTCTTGACGTAGGGGACGAACACCCGGTGGGCACCCCAGTTGACCACCGGGATCACCGGGAAGTCACCGGACAGCGCCAGTACCGCAACGCCCGACTTGGGTCTCATCGGCCAGCCGCCCGGGTCCCGGGTGATCGTGCCCTCCGGGTAGATCACCACGGCCTGGCCCGCCGCCAACGCGTCGATCGCGGGTTGCAGACTCTGCTGCCCCGCACCGCCTTTGCGCTCCACCGGAATTTGCCGCGCACCCCGCAACAGGACGCCGAGGCCGGGTACCCGCCACAGGGACGCCTTCGCCATGAAATGCGGCCAGCGGCCCGCCTTGCGCACATAGGTGGCGTTGTAGACCGGGTCGAGGTGCGAAATGTGGTTCGCGACGATGAGTGCGCCACCGGGCAGGTTGAGGTGCTCCATGCCGCTGAACCGGCGCCGGCCGATGACCGCGGTCAGGGGGTAGAGGACGACCTTGCACAACCGGATCCAGTTGTTGTCCGGTTCGCGCTTCTCGGTCGTCGCCACACCGCTCCCTCGACATCGACTGCAGACGAATACCCGTACCCGCCGCGCGGGCCCCTGGCCCGGAGGCAAGCCTAGCGTCAGCGCCCACAACGGACCCGATGATGAACGCTCGCTGCCGAACGCAGCGGCCGGCGCCGGTCGGACACCGACTGTTCATCTGGCCGGCGGTGCCGACTGCCGCGGACGGGGTCCGGCAGGAGACAATGACAGGGTGACGAGTACCGAGGACAATTCAGCGACCATGGCACCGCCCCCGGATGACAGCCGAGTCGTGCGCCGCCGACCGGCGGGCACCGCGTCCGACGTCGCGTCGATGACCCAGGCGCTTCCGGTCGTCGGCGGCAACGGCGTGATCCCCCGGCTGACCACGCACGGTGGATCCGTCACCCCGCCGCTGGACGTGGTACCACCGGAGCACTTCCCGCGGCTGGCCGATGAGATGGTGACGGCGGCCGGAGGAGACCCGCTGCTGGACCGCGAACTGCCGGAGGACCGGTTCTACAACCGGGAGCTGAGCTGGCTCGAATTCAACGCCCGGGTGTTGGCGATGGCCGAGGACGCCGCTCAGCCGCTGCTGGAACGGGCCAAGTTCCTGGCGATCTTCGCGTCCAACCTGGACGAGTTCTACATGGTGCGGGTCGCCGGTCTGAAGCGGCGCCGCGAGATGGGCCTGACCGTCAACAGCGCCGACGGGCTGAACCCCGGTGAGCAGCTGTCGCTGATCTCGACCCGCACGCAGGAGCTGGTGGAACGCCACGGTCGCTGCTTCACCCACTCGGTGCTGCCCGCCCTCGCCACGGCGGGCATTCACATCGTGCACTGGGGGCAGGTGACCGGCGAGGACCGCGATCGGCTGCAGCAGTACTTCGTCGACCACATCTTCCCGGTCCTCACGCCGTTGGCCGTCGATCCGGCCCACCCCTTCCCCTACATCTCCAGCCTCAGCTTGAACATGGCCATCATCGTGCGCGATCCGCAGACCGGTGCGGAACGGTTCGCCAGGTTGAAGGTGCCCAGCAATGTGGATCGGCTGGTGCGGGTCCGTCGCGGTGACTACTCGTACCTGCCCCTGGAAGACCTCATCGCGGCCCACCTGAACATCCTGTTCCCCGGCATGCAGGTGTTGGAGTACCAGGTCTTCCGCGTGACCCGCAACGCCGACCTCGAGGTGGCGGAGGACCGCGACGAGGACCTGTTGCAGGCGTTGGAGCGGGAGCTGGCGCGGCGGCGGTTCGGCCCGCCGGTGCGACTGGAGATCGCCGACACCACCAGCGAGCGAATCCTCGATCTGCTGATCAACGAGTTGGACGTCGACCCGGCCGACGCAGTGGAGGTGCCCGGCCTGCTCGACCTGTCGTGCATGTTCCAGCTCTACGGCTTGGACCGTCCCACCCTGAAGGACGCGCCGTTCGTGCCGGCCACAAATCCGGCCTTCGTCGAGGGCGAGAATCCCAAGAGCGTCTTCGCCACCCTCCGCGACGGGGATGTGCTGCTGCACCATCCGTACGAGTCGTTCGCCACCACGGTGCAGCGGTTCATCGAACAAGCCGCGGCGGACCGGCACGTGCTGGCCATCAAGCAGACGTTGTACCGAACGTCCGGCGACTCCCCCATCGTGCAGGCGCTGATCGAGGCGGCCGCCGCCGGCAAGCAGGTGGTCGCGCTGGTCGAGGTCAAGGCGCGCTTCGACGAACAGGCCAACATCTCCTGGGCGAAGGCGCTGGAGAAGGCCGGGGTGCACGTCGTGTACGGGCTGGTCGGCCTCAAGACGCACTGCAAGACCGCCCTGGTGGTGCGGCAGGAGGGCAGCACGATCCGTCGCTACTGCCACCTCGGCACCGGCAACTACAACCCCAAGACGGCCAGGATCTACGAAGATCTGGGTTTGCTCACCGCCGACCCGGACATCGGGGCCGACCTGACCGACCTGTTCAACGTGTTGACCGGATATTCCCGCCAGACGGAGTACCGCAACCTGCTGGTCGCTCCGCAGGGCATCCGGGAGGGGGTCGTCAAGCGCATCCACCGCGAGATCGAGCACGTCAAGGCCGGCCGGCCCGGGCTGGTGCGACTCAAGATGAACTCCATCGTCGACGAGCAGGTGATCGACGCCCTGTACCGGGCGTCCATGGCGGGGGTCGAAGTGGACCTCACCGTCCGCGGCATCTGCGCGCTGCGGGCCGGCGTTCCGGGGCTCAGCGAGAACCTCGTGGTCCGCTCCATCGTCGGGCGGTTCCTGGAGCATTCGCGGATATTCCATTTCGGCAACGCCGGCAATGACGAGTACTGGATCGGCTCCGCCGACATGATGCACCGCAACCTCGACCGGCGGGTGGAGGCGTTGGTGCAGATCAAGAACCCGGCGGCGGTCGACCGGATCGCCCGGCTGTTGGCGCTGATCACCGCTCCGGACACCAAGTGTTGGCGGCTCGGACCGGACGGCTGGTTCCCGTCGCCCGCTGCGGACGGCCGGGATCTGCAGGCGGTGCTCCTCCGCGGAGGCGCCGGTGCCGAGTGATCCGGGGCCGATTTCGGCGGCCGGTGGCCTGCTCTGGCGCCCCGCGCACAAACGTCGGAACGGACCCGCGATCGAGATAGCTCTGGTCCACCGACCGAGATACAAGGACTGGTCGCTGCCGAAGGGGAAGGCGCGCCGCCGGGAGACCCCGCCGATGACGGCGGCTCGCGAGGTGCTCGAGGAGACCGGTATGACCGCGGTGATCGGCCGCCGGTTGACCGTCGTGCACTACAAGGTGACCGGCGCGCTCAAGTCGGTCGAGTACTTCGCGGCGAAGTTGCAGCACGGACATTTCACCGCCAACCGTGAGGTGGACGAGATCCGTTGGCTGACACCCGATCAGGCCCGGTCGGAGCTGACCTACGAATTCGATCGCGCGGTGCTGGACACCTTCCTGCTGCACCCGGCGAGTGTGACGAGCCTGGTCCTGGTCCGGCACGCACGGGCCGGCGTCCGGGAGTCCTTCGACGGTCCGGATGCCAAGCGTCCACTGGATTCCAAGGGCCGCAAGCAGGCTCGCGCGCTGCGCCGCGAATTGGCGCCCTTCGGGCCGCAGGCGGTGTTCAGCGCGCCGGTGGAACGATGCCGCGCCACCGTCGCCGGTGTCGCCAAGGACATCGGCTCGCGGTTGAGGCTCGAGGAGTCGCTGACCGAGGCCGCCTACCGGGAGAACCCGGCGGCCGCCCGACGTCTGTTGTCCTACCTGGCCCGGGTCGGCGAACCGGCTGTGGTCTGCTCGCAGGGAGGCGTCATTCCCGGCGTGGTGAAAAGCCTGGCAGGTCGCGCCGATCTCACCATCGGGAGCACCGGAACACCCAAGAGCGCCTATTGGCTGCTGTCCTTCGACGGTCCGACGCTCGTTCAGGCCGACCCGTTTCCGGCCCCGGCGGTCTCCTAGCGCCCGGTCCCCGCGTCCCCAGCCCTGATCACCCGTCCCTGATCACCCGGCCCCGGGCACTCGGTCCTGAGCACTCGGCCCCGGGCACTCGGTCGGGCGGCCGGGGTGGGTGACGTGCTGCGGCTGAACCGCGGCCACCGAGGCGGCCGCGGTCCAGCTGCTTCGAGCTACTTCTTGACCGCGGCTTTGCGGGTCGGCCTCGTCGCGGTGGCCTTAGCCGCCGTCGATGTGGTGCCGTTGTCGGCGGACGAAGCATCGGCGGTGTCCTTCGCCGCCTTGGCCGGCTTCGACGCGATCGCGCTGGGTGCGGTGCTGGGCCCGGTGATGGGCGCCGCCTTGGGGGCGCGCTTGGCCGGCGCCTTCGACGCGGCGGTGGCAGTCCCGCCGCGGGCGGCGCGCGTCGTCGAGGGTTCGGTGGAGGCGGTCGCGCCCGTCTTGCTCGCCGATGCGCGGCGAGTGACGGTCCGAGTGCCGGTTCCCTCGGCGGCCGACTGATCCGCGGCTGCGGCGGTGCGGGCAGTCGTCGCCCTCGCCGTGGTCGCTTTCGCGGCGCCTCGCACCGGGGCCGCCTTCGGTGCGGTCGCCTTGTCCGCCGCCGCGGCGGACCCGCGCGTCGACGGCGCTTTGGCGGCAGTCGCCGTCGACGCCCGGCCGGTACCTGCTTTAGCCCTGGTCGGCTTGTCCCCGCCCGCTGTCGCAGGTGCCGACTTCGCCGTCGCGGGCTTCGCACCGGCTCTCGTTCCCGCGACCGACTTCGCGGCAGCGGCCGCCGCTCGCGCGGTCAGCGGGGCACCCGTCGCCTTGGGCATCTTGATCGTGCCCGAGATGACGTCCTTGAAGTACTTGCCGGGTCGAAACGCCGGGATCACGGTCTTCTTGACCTTGACCGCCTGACCGGTACGCGGATTCCGCGCGGTTCGAGCGGCCCGCGCACGCTTCTCGAAGACACCGAACCCGGAGATGGACACGGTGTCGCCGCTGAACACCGTTCGCTGAATCAGGTCGATCATGCTCTCGACGGCGATCTGCGCGGTCTTGCGATCCCCGTCCAGCCGATCGGCCAGCTCGCCGATCAGATCGGTCTTGTTCACGAGTCCCTCCAGGACGTCCCGGCCCGGCATGGTGAGAAGGGCCGACTGGTCGACACGCTAGGCCCGATCGCGCCAAAAATCCAGCGTTCGGCCGACAAGAATCCTTGCGGCGTCCCAGATCTCGGCCCTGCCGGCGGAGAGCCGACCATCGGTCGGTGGTCCCCGGCCACCGCGCGAGCCAGGTCCGACAGTCAGCCCGGCTCGCCGAATCGCCTGTTGCACAACGCTTCTCGGCGCGGAAAGTGAACGGCTATCGCCGACCCCGTCCGGTGTCTGCCAGGGGCGAATCGGTTTAGCCGGTGGTCGGCAGAAAGGCCGGTCGACTCCGCTCGAACTCGGTCACTTCGGTTTCGTGTCGCAGGGTCAGCGCGATGTCGTCCAGGCCGTTGAGCAACCGCCACTTGATGTAGGGGTCGATGTCGAAACTGACTGTCAGCGAACCCGCCACGATCTTCTGCGTCGTCAGATCCACCGCCACCTCGGTGCCGGGCTCGTTCTCGAGCAGCTTCCACAGCAATTCAACATCGTGCTGGCTCACTTCGGCGGCGACCAGGCCGCCCTTGCCGGAGTTGCCGCGGAAGATGTCGGCGAACTTGGACGACACGACAACTCTGATGCCGTAGTCGAGGAGCGCCCAGACCGCGTGCTCGCGCGAGGAGCCGGTCCCGAAGTCCGGACCGGCAACCAGGACGGAACCGTGTTCGTATTCCGGTTGGTTCAGCACGAAGGACGGGTCGTTGCGCCAGGCGACGAACAGCCCGTCGTCGAATCCGGTGCGGGTGATGCGCTTCAGATACACCGCGGGGATGATCTGATCGGTGTCGACATTGCTGCGGCGCAGCGGAATCCCGACGCCGGTATGGGTGGTGAAGGCTTCCATGAGTGTCCTTGATTTTCGGGGGCGGATGACGAGGCGACTGAGACGCGCGGCGGCAACCGAGGCGGGCTGCGGAGGCCGAGCGGGTCGACGGCGGAGTCGACCCGGGCTGCGGTAGCCCGGCTCAGACAGATACCGATTCGACCCCGGCCCGCGTGAGATCCGCGGGCGAGGCCAACGTTCCGATGATCGCGGTGGCGGCCGCGACCTGCGGCGAGACCAGGTGGGTCCGGCCGCCCTTCCCCTGCCGACCCTCGAAGTTGCGATTCGACGTCGACGCGCAGCGCTCACCCGGTGCCAGCTGGTCCGGGTTCATCCCCAGGCACATCGAGCACCCGGCATTGCGCCACTCCGCACCCGCGGCGAGGAAGACCTGGTCCAAGCCCTCAGCCTCGGCCTGCAGCTTCACCCGCATCGAACCGGGCACCACCAGCATCCGCAGCGTGTCGGCGATCCTTCGGCCGCGCAGGATGTCGGCGGCGATCCGCAGGTCCTCGATGCGGCTGTTCGTGCACGAGCCGAGGAACACGGTGTCCACGGCGATCTCACGCAGCGGCGTTCCCGGTGTGAGACCCATGTATTCCAGGGCCTTCTGCATCGCGAGCCGTTGGCCGTCGTCGGTCACGTCCGCCGGATCGGGCACCGACTCGCCGAGCGGGAGCCCCTGGCCCGGGTTGGTCCCCCAGGTGACGAACGGGGTCAGTGTCGAGGCGTCCAGCACGATCTCGGCGTCGAAGACGGCGTCGTCGTCGGTGGTCAGCGACGACCAGTACTCGACCGCCGCATTCCAGTCCGCCTCGCCGGGGGCGAGGTCGCGCCCCTTGATGTAGTCGAATGTGGTCGCATCCGGCGCGATCATGCCCGCCCGGGCGCCGGCCTCGATCGACATGTTGCAGATCGTCATCCGGGCCTCCATCGACAGCCGCCGGATCGCCGAGCCGCGGTATTCGAGGACGTAGCCCTGCCCACCACCGGTGCCGATCTGCGCGATGACCGCCAGAATGACGTCCTTGGCGCTGACCCCGTCGGCGAGTTCGCCCTCCACGGTGATCGCCATGGTGCGGAAGGGGTTCAGTGGCAACGTCTGGGTGGCGAGCACATGCTCGACCTCGCTGGTCCCGATCCCGAAGGCCAGCGCACCGAAGGCGCCGTGGGTAGACGTGTGTGAGTCGCCGCAGACGATCGTCATACCCGGCTGGGTCAGGCCCAGTTGCGGGCCGACCACATGAACGATGCCCTGCTCCGCGTCGCCCATCGGGAACAGCCGGACACCGAACTCCGCACAATTGTGGCGCAAGGTGTCCACCTGGAGCCGCGACACCTGATCGGCGATGGGGGACTTGATGTCCAACGTCGGCACATTGTGGTCTTCGGTGGCGATCGTGAGGTCGGGGCGCCGGACCGGGCGACCAGCCTGCCGGAGGCCGTCGAACGCCTGCGGGCTGGTGACCTCGTGAATCAGGTGCAGGTCGATGTAGAGCAGGTCGGGTTCACCCTCGGCCCGGTGTACTACGTGTGCTTCCCAGACCTTTTCGGCCATCGTCCGACCCATTGAACTACTCACCCTCCGTCGCGTCGACGCGCACGTCGATCGTTGACCACGCCTGCCGGGAACCGGTCGGCGAGCTTCACCGTGGCCGCCGATCAGAGCGGGATGTGCACCCGTTGCAGACCGACGGTGGCCAGTTCGCCCTTCGAGATGCGATCTCAAAATGTGGGACGCTAGTATCGCATCATGGAACATGCTAGCGGTATCGGCGTCCTGGACAAAGCCGTCCAGGTGATGCGTGCGGTCGCGGTCGAGCCCCTCGGCCTGGCCGAGCTGTGCGGTGCCACCGGGCTGCCCCGCGCGACCGCACATCGCCTCGCCACCGGGTTGCACGTGCACGGCCTCCTCGCCCGGGACGGCGAGGGACGGTGGCGCACGGGGCCGCTGCTGGCCAGCCTCGCGGCCACGGCACCGGATCCGCTGGTGGTCGCCGCGGCCGGGGTGTTGCCGGGGCTGCGCGATCGCACCGGCGAGAGCGTTCAGCTCTATCGCGCGGAAGGCCCGGAGCGGGTGTGCATCGCCGTCGCCGAGCCACGGGCGGGCCTGCGGGACACCGTCCCATTGGGCGCGGTGCTGCCGATGAATGCGGGATCGGCGGCACGAGTGTTGACGGCGTGGTCCGACTCCTCGTCCACCGGACCGGTCGGTGGCGCGGCGGCGTTCGACGACGGAATACTGGCCGAGGTCCGGCAGCGCGGTTGGGCGCATTCGGTGGCCGAACGTGAGCCGGGGGTGGCCAGCGTGTCGGTCCCGATCCGAGACCCACGCGGCAGCGTGGTGGCCGCGGTGTCGGTCTCCGGACCGGTGGACCGGATCGGGCGCCGGCCGGCGGCGGAGTGGGCGGCCGAACTCCAGCGGGCTGCACTCGCACTGAGCGCTGAATTGTGAACCGGCGCTGAACGCACAAGAGCCCCCCGAGTGAACTCGGGGGCGCTCTTGGTGATGGGGTGTAGCCCCGAAGGGATTCGAACCCTCGCTACCGCCGTGAGAGGGCGGCGTCCTAGGCCGCTAGACGACGGGGCCGTGCGCTACTGCACTTGACTACAACTATTCAGTTGGAACGACGTATTCAGTTGGAACGACGTATTCAGTTGGAACGACACTAGTACTTCTGGCGCCGCCTGCATCCTCTGTGACAAGACCCGAGGCGCCGGAATCACCCCGCGCCGAACTCATGCACAGAAAACGCTGGGGTACTAGGACTCGAACCTAGAATGATGGAATCAGAATCCATAGTGTTGCCAATTACACCATACCCCAATTGGCCGATCCGTCTCGTCGACGGACCCCCGATTGCATGCCTACAGGCACGGCTGACGAGTCTACCGCCTGCGGCTGATTCAGCCGAATCCGCAGGTCAGCGGCACTTCGCCGGCGCGGCGAGGGCTGCGGCTGCGGTCGGGATCACACCAGCGGCGCGGCCTCGGCGATCGCGAGTCCGGCGGCCAGCCGACTCATCGTCATCTCACGCCCGAGCAGGGCCAGCGATTCGTAGAGCGGCGGAGACACCGTGCTGCCGGTGACCGCGACTCGGACCGCGGCGAAAGCGATCCGTGGTTTCAACTGCAGCTCGTCGATCAACGCGACGCGCAGCGCGACCTCGATCGCGGGCGCCGTGAATTCGACCGTCGCCGTCAGTGCGTCCACCGCGGCCCGCAGGACGGGCACTGCGGCACTGGTCAGCACCTTCCCGGCGGCGGCCGGGTCGACCACGAAATCGGGGGTGAAGAGGAACTGGAGCATGCCCGCCGCGTCGGTCATCAGGTTCGATCGTTCCTGTACGAGGGGCGCGGCCGCGGCGACCAACTCCCACTCCGCGGGACTGGGATCGATCGGCAGCGAGCCGGTCGCCTGCAGATACGGCACCAGCCGATCGGCGAACACGGCCGGCGGCAGCAGTCGAATCTGCGCGGCGTTGGTCGCCTCGGCCTTCTTCTGGTCGAAGCGGGCCGGATTGGGCAGGACCCGTGCGATGTCGAAGGCTGCGACCAGGTCGTCCGCCGAGAAGATCTCGCGATCGTCGCCGAGCGAGAAGCCGAGCAGGGCCAGGTAGTTGACCATCCCCTCGCGGATGAAGCCCGCATCGCGATGGTGGAACAAGCTGGATTCGGGGTCGCGCTTGGAGAGCTTCTTGTTGCCCTGACCCATCACGAAGGGCAGGTGACCGAAGGCCGGTGAGTCGGTCCCGACGCCGATGTCGGCGAGCGCTGCGTACAGCGCGATCTGCCGGGGCGTGGACGGCAGCAGATCCTCACCGCGGAGCACGTGAGTGACGCCCATCAGCGCGTCGTCGACCGGATTCACCAGGGTGTAGAGCGGTTCGCCATTGCCACGAACCAGGACCGGATCCGGCACCGAGCCCGCGGGGAAGGTGATGGAACCCCGGACCAGATCGGTGAACGAGTGGTCGGTGTCGGGCATCCGGAGCCGGAGCACGCCAGGCCGACCGTCGGCGCGCGCCGACCGCACGAAGTCCGCCGGCGCGGTTCGATCGAAGTTGTCGTAGCCGAGTTTCGGATCGCGGCCGGCCGCCAGATGCCGCGCCGAGACCTCGTCCGCGGTGGAGAACGACTCATACAAGTGACCGGCTGCCAATAGCCGGTCCGCGACATCGCGATAGATCTCCGCGCGCTCACTCTGTCGGTACGGGCCGTTCGGTCCGCCCACCACCGGGCCCTCGTCCCAGTCCAGGCCGAGCCATTCCATCGCGTCGATCAGGGCGCGGTAGGACTCCTCCGTGTTGCGGGCGGCGTCGGTGTCCTCGATGCGGAAGATCAGCGTGCCGCGGTGATGCCGGGCGAAGGCCCAGTTGAACAGGGCGGTGCGAGCCATCCCGACATGCGGGTTCCCGGTGGGCGACGGACAGAATCGCGCGACGACGGGTCTGGTGGCGGATGCGGTCTCTGATGTGGAGTTCATGGCCCGACCAGACTAACGGCCGGTCAGCGGTAGGCGACCGGGTTGCTCAGCGTGCCGATGCCTTCAACGGTCACCGAGACGGTTTGCCCCGCCTCCAGCGGCCCCACCCCGGCCGGTGTGCCGGTCAGCAGCACGTCGCCGGGCAACAGGTCCATGATCTCGGTGACGAACTCGATCAGGGCGCCGACCGTGTGCACCATGTCGCTGGTGTTGCCGTCCTGTTTGACCTCCCCGTCGACTTCGGTGCGGATCGCCAGTTCGGCGGGATCCAGCTCCGTCTCGATCCACGGTCCGAGCGGGCAGAATGTGTTGAATCCCTTGCCCCGCGTGAACTGCACGTCCAACCGTTGTAGATCGCGCGCGGTGACGTCGTTGGCGATGGTGTAGCCCAGGATGACCGACGCCGCGTTCTCCGCCCGGACCTCCCGGGCCGGTCGGCCGATGACGACCGCGAGTTCACCCTCGAAGTCCACCCGGGCCGACGACGGCGGCAGCAGAATTCTGGCGTTGGGCCCGATCACCGAGGTGGACGGCTTGAGGAAGATGATCGGCTCGTCCGGGACGGCGTTGCCGAGCTCGGCGGCGTGGTCGGCGTAGTTCCGACCGACACACACCACTTTGGACGGCAGGATCGGGGCGAGCAGTCGTACATCGGCGAGCGGCCAGGATCGGCCGGAGAATTCGGGATCCCCGAACGGGTGATCCTTGATCTCGCGCACGACCGCGTCGGATCCGACCCCCTCGACGGCGGCGAAGGCGAGGCCCTCCGGATGAGCGATCCGACCCAGGCGCATGAATGTTCTCCTTCTCGGTTCGATCTCAGTGTGCAGGCCGTCAGTGGGCACAGCCCGCCCGGCAAGGGCGGGTCAGACGCCGGACCGGTCAGCCGGCCGGCAGGCTCGCGGCGTACCGCAGCGAATCGACCAGCGCCAACCAGGATGCCTCGATCACATTCGCGTGCACGCCGACGGTGGTCCACTGCCGCCCCGAGCGAGCCGATGTCACCAGCACCCGGGTGACCGCTTCGGTACCGGCTCGACCGCCCAGGATCCGGACCTTGTAGTCGACCAGGCTCACCTGTTCGAGCACCGGCAGGGTCGGCGACAGCGCCTGTCGCAGTGCCGAGTCCAGCGCGTTGACCGGACCGTTGCCCTCCGCTGTGGCGATGAAGCGCTCACCGCCGGCGGTCACCCTGACGGTCGCCTCCGCGCGGCTCGTGCCCGCGGCGGGATCGTCGGCGTCCGCCGTGCCCCCGTCCACGATGACGCGGTAGGACTCGATCTCGAAGGGTGAGGTCAAGGTCTCGCCGGCTGCGGCCGCGAGTTCGCGCTGCACCAGCACCGCGAACGACGCGTCGGCGGCCTCGAAAGACCAGCCCTCGTTCTCGCGCTCCTTCACCGTGCGCACCAGTGCGCCGACCACCTCCGGATGGGCGGACAGGTCCAGGCCCAGCTCGGCGGCCTTCAGTTCGATCGATGCTCTACCGGCCATCTCGGTGACCAGGATGTGCATGTCGTTGCCGACCACTGCCGGATCGAGGTGGTTGTACAGCTCGGGGCCGATCTTGATCGCACTGGCGTGCAGACCTGCTTTATGGGCGAAAACCGAGGCCCCCACGTAGGCCTGGTGCGCATTCGGCGCGATGTTGGCGAGCTCGGCGAGGGCGTGTGACACCCGCATCGACTCCTGTAGCGCCCCGTCCGGCAGGACGGCGAGGTCGAGCTTGGTGATCAACGAGGCGGTCACCGCGAACAGGTCTGCGTTGCCGGCTCGCTCGCCGTAGCCGTTGGCCGTGCACTGGGCGTGAGTGGCTCCGGCATGAACCGCGGCGAGCGTGTTCGCCACCGCGCAACCCGTGTCGTCCTGGCAGTGAATGCCGAGCCGCACGCCGGTGCGCGAACCCATCTCGCGAACGATGCGCTCGACCTGGAACGGCAGCATCCCGCCGTTGGTGTCGCAGAGCACCACCACGTCGGCCCCCGCCGCGGCGGCCGTCTCAGCGATCCGCGGACCGTAGTCGGAATCGAAGCCGTAGCCGTCGAAGAAGTGTTCGCAGTCGAGGAAGACCCGGCGCCCGTGGTCCACCAGGTACGCCACCGTGTCGTGAACCATCGCGAGGTTCTCTTCGGGCGTGGTGCGCAGCGCGCGACGAACGTGGCGGAGGTCGGACTTTGCCACCAGAGTCACCACCGGCGCCCGGGACTCCAGTAGCGCCCGCACCTGCAGGTCGTCCTGAACCCGCACCCCGGCTTTCCGGGTCGCCCCGAACGCCACCAACTGAGCTGTCGTCAGTTCTAATTCACCCGCAGTGGCGCGGGCGAAGAACTCGGTGTCCTTCGGCATCGCGCCGGGCCAGCCGCCCTCGATGAAACCGACCCCGAGCTGGTCCAACAGCGCCGACACGGCGAACTTGTCATCGACCGAGTAGCTGATGCCCTGCCGTTGGGCGCCGTCGCGCAGCGTCGTGTCATAGAGGTGAAAGGTGTCGCCCAGTGCCGCCGAACGAACCGGCACCGAGTGCACCGCGGCGGGAAGGGACAGGGTCATGGTCATCAGAGGCGCCGTTCTGCGTTGAAGGCGGGGTTGAAGGCGGGGTTGAAAGCGGGTTGAAGGCGGGCGGGGTTGAGGCGGGCGGCTCAGCTGGAAGCCAGCGCAGCCAGCCGATCGCCGATCGCCGACGTTCGACCGGTCGATCCGGGTTGCCGGGTGGCCAGGTCGAAGGCGACGGCCGCTTCCACCCGACGCGCCGAGTCCGGCAGGCCCAGATGGTCGAGCAGCAGCGCCACGGAGAGCACGGTGGCCGTCGGGTCGGCGGCGCCGTGGCCCGCGATGTCCGGGGCCGAGCCGTGGACGGGCTCGAACATGGACGGATTGGTCCGCGAGACGTCGAGGTTGCCGGAGGCCGCCAAGCCGATACCACCGGAGACGGCGGCGGCGAGGTCCGTGAGAATGTCGCCGAACAGGTTGTCGGTGACGATCACGTCGAACCGGCCGGGATCGGTCACCAGGTAGATCATCGCCGCGTCGATGTGGCAGTAGGCGACCGTGATGTCCTGGAACTCCATGGACACCTCCTCCACCACCCGAGACCACAACTGGCCCGCGTGGGTGAGGACATTGGTCTTGTGCACCAGGGTGAGGTGCTTGCGCGACCGTCTGGCGGCCCGGAGGAACGCGTCGCGGACGACCCGCTCCACCCCGAAGTAGGTGTTGATCGACACCTCGGTGGCGATCTCGTGTGGAGTGTCCTTGCGCAGTAGACCGCCGTTCCCGACGTACGGCCCCTCGGTGCCCTCACGGACCACGACGAGATCGATGGCCTGATCGCCGGCCAACGGACCGAGCACACCGGGATACAACCGGGCTGGTCGCAGATTGACGTGGTGATCCAGTTCGAAGCGAAGCCGTAGCAGCAGCCCCCGCTCCAGAATCCCGGCCGGCACTGTCGGGTCGCCGACCGCCCCGAGCAGGATGGCGTCATGCTGCTTGAGCTCCCGCAGCACCGAGTCGGGCAACAGCTCACCGGTTCGATGCCACCGCGAGGCGCCCAAGTCGTACGTCGAGATCTCCACGTCGTGGATGACACCGGTGAGGACCTTCAGCCCCTCGGCTACGACCTCGGGCCCGATCCCGTCACCCGGGATGACCGCCAGCTTCATGTTCTTGGATTCTCCTGTCGCGATGTGCGGTGCTGCGTACTACTGACCCACCGATTTCGAGGGGCGGGGTTCTACTCGCGGATGCCGCGGATGGCGCTGGCCGAAACCGCTGCGGCCAGGTCGGCGAGCTGGTCCGGCGAGGGCAGGGCGGACAGCCGCAGCACCATGATCGAGGCGTGCCCGGCCATCTCCTGGGAGATCTGAGCGGCTTCGATGTTGATGTCGGCGTTGCCGAGCAGCACGCCGACGCTGCCCATCACACCCGGCCGATCCGGATACGCGACGACGAGCAGGTTGCCCGCAGCCCGCAGATCGAAGTGTCGGCCGTTGATCTCGACCAGCTTCTCCACCCGCTGAGCGCCGGACAGCGTGCCGGACACGGTTCGGGCGGCGCCGTCGGGCATCGCCGCGCGCAGCGTCACCGTGGAGCGGTAGTCGCCGATCTCCTCGGTGGTGGTTCGCGACAGGGCGAGGCCGTTGGCGGCGGCGAGGGTCGGCGCGTTGACGAAGGTGACGGCCTCCTCGATCACGTCGCCGAAGATGCCGCGGACAGCCGCCAGTTCGAGGATCGACGTGTCCAGCGCGGCGAGATCGCCGCGCACCTCGACCGTGACCTCGGCCGGCACCGTGCCGCCGATCGCAGTCAGGATGCGACCCAACCGGGTGACCAGGCTGATCCATGGGCGGACCTCGTCCGACACCGGGCCGGCGGCGGCGACGTTGACCGCATCAGGGACGAAGTCACCGCGCAGCGCGAGCCTGACCGAACGCGCCACCGCGGTGCCCGCCTTGTCCTGCGCCTCGTTCGTCGAGGCACCCAGATGCGGGGTGACCACGACGTTCGGCAGGCCCAGTAGTGGGTTGTCGGCGGTTGCGGGTTCCTTCACGAACACATCGATGCCGGCGCCCCCGATGCGACCCTCGCGGGCCGCGTCGGCGAGCGCGTGTTCGTCGATCAGGCCGCCACGCGCCGCGTTGATGATGATGACGCCCGGTTTGACCGTCTTGAGTTCCTCGACCCCGATCAGGTTCACCGTCTCGGGGGTCTTCGGCAGGTGGATGGAGATGATGTCCGACTGCGCCAACAGGGTGGGCAGATCCACCAGTTGGACACCGAGAGCGGCGGCCCTGGCCGGCTGCAGATACGGGTCGTACGCGATGATGGTGGTGTCGAAGGCGGCCATGCGCGCGGCGAACAGCTGGCCGATGCGGCCGAATCCGATCACCCCGACGGTCTTCTCGGCGATCTCCACACCGGTGTAGGCGGAGCGCTTCCACTCCCCCCGCTGCATCGACGCGTTCGCGTCAGCGGTACGGCGCGCCACCGCGAACAGCAGCGCCACCGCCTGTTCGGCGGCCGAGACGATGTTGGACTGCGGCGCGTTGACGACCAGCACACCGCGAGCGGTGGCGGCGGGGACGTCGACATTGTCCAAACCGACTCCGGCCCGGGCGACCACCTTCAGTCGCGGCGCCGCCTGGATGGCTTCCGAGTCCATCCGAGTGGCCGACCTGACCAACACCGCGTCGACATCGGCGAGAGCCGGCAGGAGGGCGGCGCGATCGGCTCCGTTGACATAACGCACGTCGACGTTGTCGCCGAGCGCTTCGACGGCCGAGGGGGCCAACTCCTCGGCGATGAGGACGACAGGCAACGATCCGGATGGACGGTCAAGCACCGACACAGCACACTCCGCCTAGCTATGACATACGCGGCCCGATGGGACCGGCAACAGATGGAATCGGCAACAGATGGAATCGAGGACGACCGTGGGCGAGCATCCGAGAACCGCATTCCATGCTAGCCCGCCGACGTTGTCCTTCTGTCACCTGCCTTAGGCCGATCGGGTGAGAAGTACCCGTGATCTCCACCGGGAACAGGTCCCGGACACCATCACTCGGGTCGCCGAGCAGCCCCGTCCACTGCGCCCGTCGGCCACCGCTTCGCCCGGGTCTGCGCCGAGGCCGGATGCCGGCGCGACCGTGAGACCCCGGCGATAGGCTGCTGCAGACCTGCGCGGCCAGTGTGTGACGCAGCCGAAAAACCCGGGGGAAGACGATGTCCGCACCGCCCAGCAGCGAGTCCAACGACCAGCCGGATCGCCGATCCGCCGATCCGTGGACAGCCGCCGAGCAGCCTCGCAGCCGGCCTCCCGCTGCCTACCCGGCCCCCCAATACGGGCAGTACGAGCAGCCGGGCCAACCCACCGCTCCGCAGTACGAGCAGCAGTACGGCACACCCCCGGACGTCGGTCGGCCCGGTGCCCCGCAGTACGGCGAACAGCCGGGCACTCCGCCGTCCGGCGCACCGCAGTTCGGCGGAACACCCGGCGCACCCCTGTACGGGGCGCCCCAGCAGGGCGCACCCCAATACGGGGCACCCCAATACGGAGCACCCCAATACGGAGCACCCCAGTACGGAGCAACTCAGTACGGAGCAACTCAGTACGGTGGGCAGCCGGGGACACCGCAATACGGCCAGCCGTACGGGAGTCCGGCGACCGGCGGACAATACGCTCCACCGGGCCACGACCCGTACGCGAAGTCGGGGCACCACAGCGTGTATCAGTCGGGGTATCAGCCCGGCTACCCCCCTCCGGGGCCCGGACATCCCGCCGCCTCCGGGCAGGGCGCGGGTCATCCCGGGCAGCGGCCGAGTCAGATCACCGGCGCGGCGGTCCTGGCATTCATCGCGGGCGGGCTGGGCCTACTCGGCAGTGTGGTCGTCTTCAGCTTGGCCTCGGTGTTGGTCTCCGGCTTCATCACCTTCATCGCGGTGCTGGCACTGGTCCTCTACAGCGGCTTGATCTTCGCGGGCGTGCAGACCCTCACCGGCAAGGACGGCAGACTGCTGGTCATCACGGCCGCCGTCGCAGCGCTGCTCACGTTGATGTCGATGTTCTCGTACTTCTCGGTCCCGTCGCTGTTGGCCCTGATCGGCATCGGAGCGATCATCTTCCTGGTGCTGACTCCGCAGGCCAGGGCCTGGCTGGACTCCCGACAGGCCAAGCACTTCTAACCGGCTGAACTCCCCCGCCGCGGACGACCCGCAACACGAGAAGAGGGGCCGCGCCGGCGTGACCGGCGGGGCCCCTCTTCTCGTCACAGCTGATCGATTGGTTGCAGGTCAGCGCGCGGCGGTGCCGTGGTAGTCGTCCTCAGCCTTGACCCAGCTCATCAGGCCACGCAGCGTACGACCGGTCTCCTCGATCGGGTGCTGCTCCTCTTCGATTCGACGCGCCTTGAACTCCGGGGCGCCGGCGTCCTGGTCGGCGATGAAGCGGGCGGCGAAGGTGCCGTCCTTGATGTCGTCGAGCACACCCTGCATGTTCTGCCGGACATGGTCGTCGATCACCCGCGGGCCGGAGACGTAGTCGCCGTACTCGGCGGTGTCGGACACCGACCAACGCTGCTTGGCGATGCCGCCCTCGTACATCAGGTCGACGATCAGCTTGAGTTCGTGCAGGCACTCGAAGTAGGCGATCTCCGGCTGGTAACCGGCGTTCACCAAGGTCTCGAAGCCGATCTGCACCAGGCGGGACATGCCGCCGCAGAGCACGGCCTGCTCACCGAACAGGTCGGTCTCGGTCTCCTCGGTGAAGGTCGTCTTGATCACGCCCGCCCTGGCCCCGCCGATGGCGGCCGCGTAGGACAACGCCAGCGCCTGCGCGGTGCCGGTGTGGTCCTGCTCCACCGCGATCAGGTCCGGAACGCCCTTGCCGTCGACGAACTCTCGCCGAACCAGGTGACCGGGGCCCTTGGGGGCGATCATGATCACGTCGACGTCGGCCGGCGGCTTGATGTAGCCGAAGCGAATGTTGAAACCGTGCCCGAAGGCCAGGGTCTTGCCCTCGCTCAGGTGCGGCTCGATGGACTCCTTGTACACGTGACGCTGCACGTGATCGGGGGTCAGAATCATGATCACGTCGGCTTCGGCGGCGGCCTCGGCGGGTGTGACGACCCGGAGCCCCTCGTCCTGCGCCTTCGCCCGCGAGGGCGAGTCCTCCTTCAATCCGACGCGCACGTCGACGCCGGAGTCGCGCAGGCTCAACGCGTGGGCGTGGCCCTGGGACCCGTAGCCGATGACGGCCACCTTCTTGGCCTGGATCAGGCCAAGGTCGGCATCGTCCTCATAGAAGATTTCGGCAGCCATCGAGCAGTCAGTCCTTTCGGGTACGTCAGTCGCGTGTGGTCGAAGCGGTGCGGAGCCGACGGCGGTTTCGCCGCAGCCCCGCCGGTCGGTCAGGAGTGACAGGCCGGGAAGTCGGTGATGAGATCAGTCGCTACGACTGCTGGACGAGGTGATCGAACGGGGCCCGCGGCCCAGCGCAACCATGCCCGACTGCACAGTCTCGCGCACCCCGAAGGGCTCCAGCAGCTTGGTGAACGCCTCGAGTTTCGGCGCTGTTCCCGTCGCCTCGATGGTCATCGCGTCGGGGCTGACGTCCACGATGTGCGCACGGAACATCTCCACGATGGTGACCACCTGCGCCCGGGTGGTGGCGTCGACCCGCAGTTTGATCAGGATCAGCTCGCGCTGGATCGACGTTTCGGAGTTCAATTCGACGATCTTGAGCACGTTGATCAACTTGTTGAGTTGCTTGGTCACCTGCTCCAGCGGCAGGCCCTCCACCTCGACGGAGATGGTCATCCGGGAGACTTGTGCGTTCTCGGTCGGTCCGACGGCCAGCGAGTGGATGTTGAAGCCGCGTCGGGAGAACAGCGCCGAGATCCTGGCGAGCACACCGGGCTTGTTCTCGACCAGGATCGACAGCGTGTGAGTCGACATGCTCAGACCCCGCTGTCGAAGAGGGGACGGATACCGCGGGCGGCCTCGATCTCGCTGTTGCCCAGGCCCGCGGCCACCATCGGCCACACCTGCGCGTCCTTGCCCACGGTGAAGTCGATGACCACGGGCTGGTCGTTGATCGCCATCGCCTGGTGGATCACCTTGTCGACGTCCTCCTTGGACTCGCAGCGCAGCCCGACGCAGCCCATCGCCTCGGCGAGCAGCTTGAAGTCGGGGATCCGCAGCTTGTGCGTGTTCAGGTCGGTGTTCGAGTAGCGCTCCCCGTAGAACAGGGTCTGCCACTGACGCACCATGCCGAGATTCCCGTTGTTGATCACCGCGATCTTGATCGGGATGCCCTCGATGGCGCAGGTGGCGAGCTCCTGATTGGTCATCTGGAAGCAGCCGTCGCCGTCGATCGCCCAGACCACGGCCTCGGGTCGGGCGACCTTCGCCCCCATCGCGGCCGGCACCGCGTAGCCCATGGTCCCCAGGCCACCGGAGTTCAGCCAGGTACCGGGGTGCTCGTACTGAATGAATTGAGCGGCCCACATCTGATGCTGACCGACGCCCGCACAGTAGATCGCGTCCGGGCCGACGATCGTGCCGAGCCGTTCGATCACGTATTGCGGGGCCAGGGTGCCGTCGTCCGGCTCGTCGTAGCCCAGCGGGAAGGTGGTCCGCAGGTCGTCGAGTTCGGCCCACCAGGCGGTGAGGTCCGCCACCGCACCGGCCGCCTGCTCCGCGGTGACAGCGGTGATCAGTTGAGTGATCACCTCTTTCGCGTCGCCCACGATCGGCACGTCGGCGGTGCGGTTCTTGGAGATCTCCGCCGGGTCGATGTCGGCGTGAATCACCGTCGCCAACGGCGCGAACGAGGCCAGCGCGCCGGTCACCCGGTCGTCGAAACGAGCCCCCAACGCGATGATCAGGTCAGCCCGCTGCAGGCCGGCGACTGCGGCCACCGTGCCGTGCATACCGGGCATCCCCAGGTGCTGCTCATGCGAATCCGGAAATGCCCCGCGCGCCATCAGGGTAGTGACGACCGGGATTCCGGTGGCCTCGGCGAGCACCTTGAGTTCGGCGCAGGCTCCGGCTTTGATCACCCCACCGCCCACGTAGAGCACCGGGCGTCGGGCGCCGGCGATCAGCTTGGCCGCAGCCGCGATCTGACCACTGTGCGGACGAACAGCCGGGCGGTACCCGGGCAGGTTGATGTCCGGCGGCCAACTGAAGGTGGTGTGGGCCTGCAGGACGTCCTTGGGGATGTCCACGAGCACCGGACCGGGACGACCGGTCTGGGCGATGTGGAACGCCTGGGCGAGGACCCGCGGGATCTCCGCGGGATCGGTGACCAGGAAGTTGTGTTTGGTGATCGGCATCGTGATGCCGCAGATGTCCGCCTCTTGGAAGGCGTCGGTGCCGATGGCGGCGCGCGGCACCTGTCCGGTGATGGCCACCATGGGGACCGAGTCCATGTTGGCGTCCGCCAACGGGGTCACCAGGTTCGTCGCACCGGGCCCGGAGGTGGCGATGCAGACCCCCACGCGGCCGCTCGCCTGGGCGTAACCGGTGGCCGCGTGCCCCGCGCCCTGCTCGTGACGCACCAGGATGTGGCGCACCTTCGTGGAGTCCAGCATCGGGTCGTACAGCGGGAGGATCGCGCCGCCGGGGATGCCGAAGGCGGTGTCCACCCCGATCTCCTCGAGGGAACGCACCACCGACTGCGCGCCGGTGACGTGTTCGACCTCGACCGTCGCGGGTGTCGACGCCGGTGGGTGCGTCGATGCTGATGCGGGTGCCTGATGCTGCGCCGCGGCAGCGTTCGAGGCGGGGACGACCGACCCCGGTCGGCTCTGCGTCATGATGCCTTCTTCGACCTCTGGTGGGCGGAACTGCTGTCTTCTCGTGTGATCCGGCGGTGGCGGGGGTGACCTGCCGACCGGACTCGGGCAATAAAAAACCCCCTGCCACCGATGCGGTGACGAAGGGGTGGCGCGCCGTCGCGGGGTGTCGCGGAGGCGCGCTAGATGATTACGAGGAGCAGGTCATGCACAAGCGTCACTGTAGGGGCTCAACGTGGTGAGTGTCAAAGCCGGGCCGCGGCCCGCTCGGACACCGCGTCGAGGAAGGCAAGATGGCAGGCATGGCACGCCCAGATCGAGCAGTCTTCCGGCTTCCGGCCAGCGCCGTTTTCATTCCACTCCTGTTGTTCATCGTGACCACGCCGCTGGCCACGGCCGGCCCGTACACCCTGCCGCTCTACCTGCTCCCCTGCTACGGGGTGTTCTACGTGTTCTGGACGCGCACCACCGCGGATGCGCACTCGATCACCGCGCGGTTGCCGTTGGGTCGCCGACGGATCGTCTGGGCCGACCTGGACGGCTTCGAGTTCGCCGGTTCCCGGTGGGCGGTGGCGGTCGGCCACGACGGTCGGCGCACCCGGCTGCCGATGATCCGACCGCGCGACCTACCGCGGCTCGCCGAGGTCTCCGGGGGTCGACTGTTCCTGAGCCCGGCCGCCACCGAGTCGGCCGAGCAGGCCGCGGCCGGCTCCGACGCCGAAACCCGGCTGGTGGAGACCGGTGAACGCACCGAGCCGACGGAGTGACACCCGATCCGGGCTGATTCCACCCGCCCCGCGGACCAGATCAGCCCCGATGCGGCGGGGACGCGAGGTCAGTAGCCCGCTTCGCCGACCACGTTCTGGAGTGGCTCACCTGCGACGAACCTGACCAGCTGCCGACGCAGGACGTCGGCGGCGCGCTGGTCCGCGCCGGCGGCGGACCCCCCGACGTGCGGCGTCAGGAAGACACCGGGCGCCGACCACAGCGGATGCCCGACGGGTAGCGGCTCCGGATCGGTCACGTCCAGGGCGGCGCGCAGGCGTCCGGTCGACAGCTCCGCCACCAACGCGTCGGTCACCACCACCGGCCCGCGGGCGGCGTTGACCAGGATCGCCCCGTCGGGCATGTCGGCCAGGAACGCGGCGTCCACCAGTCCGGTGGTCTCGGTGGTGAGCGGCACTGCGAGGACCACCACGTCGTGCGTGGGCAGCAACCCGTGGACGTCGGCGACCGCCGCCACGCCCTCCCGCCCCTGACGCGCCATCATGGTCACCTCGACGTCCAGCGCGGTCAGCCGCCGCCGTATCTCGGAGCCCAGATCGCCGGACCCGATCACCAGCGCCCGTTTGCCGGCCAGCAGATCGGTGCGGTGCTGGGTCCACTGCTGGTCCCGCTGTGCGAGCACGAAGCCCGGAAACTCTCGGACCACGGCGATCAGGGCGCCCACCGCCCATTCGGCGGTGGCGCCGCCGTGCGCACCGCTCGCGGTGGCCAGTGTGACCCCGGCGGGTACCCGGCCGTGCCAGGCCTCCGCGCCGGCGGTGGCCAACTGCAGCAGTCGAAGCTTGGGCAGATCGGCCGGTGCCACGCCGGTGTTTCCAGCGGCCAGGAACCGCGGGACGAACACCTGCGCCTCGGGTACCTCGGGCGGCGGCATCCGGTTCCGGTCGGTGACGATCGTCAGCCCCTCGACGGCGCCGATCAGAGCCGCCACCGCCGGATCCGCCACGTACGCCACCGGATTGCTGGTCATCGAATCAGCGTAGCCGGCCGGGTGTGACGAACGATGCCGGTCGGTCGACCCGCGGGTCGCGCGAGCCGGGCCGGGCCATCACCGTCCACCCACCGTCCACCACCGACTGATCGGCCGGGATCGGACACGTAGCGTGGGCGCCGTGACAGTCGGGTGGCCGCAGCTCCAGAGCGGGGCGATCGAAGGCGGCCGCCCGCCACGCGGTAGCGGTCTCAGTGGGCGTCGCCGCCGCCGGTCCGTGTCGGTGGTCGTGCTGTCGCTGGGCGTCGCGGCGATGATCTCCGGGTGCGCGGACTTCTCCCGGGTACCGCCGACAGCCACCCTGCAGCCGTCCCTGTCCCCCGCTGCCATGCACCCGCGACAGGACGACGCGCTGCCTCCCGGCACGGGCGTGCCGCCGCCTTCGAGCCCCGCCTCCGGTGCACCCCCGACGTCGTCCACGTCGCCGGATCCCTGTGCGCCGACGGATCCCGGTGTGGTCGCGGCCTGCTTGACGACACCGTGGGGGCTGGCCGTGCTGCCGGGCGGCGGGTCCGCCGTGGTCGGCGAGCGGACCACCGGACGGATACTGCTGGTCAAGCCGCAGACCGCGCCGGTGGTGGTCGCGACCGTCGACGGCCTGGACAGCAGTGGCTCCGGGGGTCTACTCGGTATCGCCCTTTCGCCGCACTACGTCGAGGACGGGCTGCTCTACGCCTACGCCACGAGCAGTACGGACAACCGGATCCTCCGCGTCGCCCCCGGCGACGTCCCCAAACCGGTGTTCACCGGGATCCCGAAGGGATCCGAACACAACGGAGGCCGCATCGCCTTCGGTGCCGACGGCTACCTGTACATCGCCACCGGCGACGGCGGCACCGTGGGAGCCGGCGACGACCCGGCGACCTGGGCGGGCAAGGTGCTGCGGATCGACGAGTTCGGCAATCCGGTACCGGTCGGCACCGGCACTGGAACCGCACCGACTGCACCGACCGCACCGACCGCGACGTCGCCGTCAGCTGGGCCGTCAGCCGCGCCGATTGCGACGTCGCCGGTGTTCGCCTCCGGCTTGGTCGACCCGACTGGAATCTGTCGGCTCAGCGACGGCGGTCTCGGCGTCGTCGACCGGGTGGGCACGGCCGATGTGCTGACCGCGGTGGCCGCCGGGACCAGCCTGCGGACCCAACCGGCCGTGTGGTCGTTCGAGTCCGTCGACGGCGGCGCGGTGGACTGTGCGGTCACCGACAGCTTTCTCGGCGCGACCTCACTCACGCAGCACCTGGTGACCGCACTACCGGTCGGACCGGCGGGCGGCTTCGCCGGGCAGCCGGAAAAGGTGGCGAAAGACGCCTATGGCCGGCTGCTCACGTTGGAGGCGGGCCCGAACGGACAATTCTGGGCCACCACGTCCAACCGCGACGGGGCGGGCACACCGCAACCGCGGGACGACCTCGTCGTGGTGATCTCGACTGCCGGCGGTGGCGCCGGCGGCCGCGACTGACCCACTCCTCCCCGCCCTTCCGCAGGTATTCCGCTCGGTGCGACCGAGAAGAATCACTCCGAAAAAACGGGGACGAAGCAGTCGTCAGGCGTCGACGCCGAGGGTGGCCAGGACCAGCGCGCGGACCCGGCCGGCGTCGGCTTGGCCCTTGGTCGCCTTCATCACCGCGCCGATCACCGCGCCCACCGCCTGCAGGTTGCCACCACGGATACGGTCGGCGACCGCGGGTTGAGCGGCCAGAGCGTCATCCACCGCCTTCTGCAGCGCGGAGTCGTCGGAGACGACGGCCAGCCCGCGGGCGGCCACCACCGCATCCGGTTCGCCCTCCCCGGCCAGCACGCCGTCCACCACCTGGCGGGCGAGTTTGGCGTTCAGCGTGCCCGTCGACGACCAGCGCGCAGATCGCCGCCACCTGGCCCGGCGTGATCGACAGGTCGGCCAGACTGACCCCGGCCTCGTTCGCCTTCGCGCCCAGGTACGCCGACCACCACGACTTCGCCTCGCCGGGGGTCGCCCCGGCTTCGACGGTCGCGCTCGACCAGCTCCACGGCGTCCGCGGCGATCAGGTCGCGCATCTCGAGATCGGTGAAGCCCCAGTCCTTCTGCAGCCGGGCCCGCCGGATCCACGGCATCTCCGGCAGCCCCGCGCGCAGCTCCTCGACCCACTCCCGGGGCGGTGCGATCGGCACCAGGTCCGGCTCCGGGAAGTACCGGTAGTCCTCGGCGGTCTCCTTGCTACGGCCGGGCGGGTGGTCCCGCTCGCCTCCTCGAAGTGCCGGGTCTCCTGCTTGATCCGGCCGCCGGCGACGAGAATCGCCGCCTGCCGGGAGATCTCGTGCCGGACCGCGCGTTCCACCGATCGCAGCGAGTTGACGTTCTTGGTCTCGGTGCGGGTCCCGAGCACCGGGCTGCCGGCCGGCGTCAGCGACAGGTTGACGTCGCAGCGCAGCGAACCCTGATCCATCCGCACGTCGGACACGTCCAACGCGCGCAACAGGTCTCGCAGAGCGGCCACATACGCCCGGGCCACCGCCGGCGCCTTCGCCCTGGTGCCGGGGATGATGGCGGGTGACGATCTCCACCAGCGGGACACCGGCCCGGTTGTAGTCGAGCAGCGAGTACTCGGCACCGTGGATGCGGCCGGTGGCGCCGCCGACGTGCAGCGACTTCCCGGTGTCCTCCTCCATGTGGGCGCGCTCGATCTCGATGCGGACGGTCTCGCCGCCCTCCACGTCGACGTCGAGGTACCCGTTGAACGCGATCGGCTCGTCGTACTGCGAGGTCTGGAAGTTCTTGGGCATGTCCGGGTAGAAGTAGTTCTTCCGGGCGAACCGGCACCACTCGGCGATCTCGCAGTTCAGCGCCAGGCCGATCTTGATCGCGAACTCGACCGCGGTCCGGTTGACGACCGGCATCGCGCCGGGCAAGCGCCAGACAGACCGGACAGACGTGCGTGTTCGGCTCGCCGCCGAACACCGTCGGGCAGGAGCAGAACATCTTGGTCTGCGGTGGACAGCTCGACGTGCACCTCGAGACCCAGTGACCGGGTCGAACTTCTCGATCGCCTGCGTCGAAATCCATCAGCGTGGCGATCTTCATGCCCGGTCATCATCGCCTCCTGCCAGAAGCGGGCGCCGAGTCGGCGACGCATGCCGCCGAACCGGCTGGACGTAGTCGGCCTCGAAGGTGGCGGCCACCCGGTAGATGGCCTCCTCGCCGAGGGCGGGGCCCATGATCTGCAGACCGACCGGCAACCCGGTGTCCGCGGCCAGCCCGCTCGGCACCGACAGCGCCGGGATTCCCGCCAGCGAACCGGGAATCGTGGCGAGATCGTTGAGGTACATGGCCATCGGGTCGTCCACCTTCTCCCCGATCGCGAACGCCGTCACCGGCGACGCCGGTGACACCAGCACGTCAGCTGCCGGATAAGCCTTCTCGAAATCCTGCCGGATCAGCGTGCGGACCTTCTGCGCGGAGCCGTAGTAGGCGTCGTAGTAACCGGCGGACAGCGCATAGGTGCCCAGGATGATCCGGCGCTTGACCTCGGCGCCGAAACCCGCGCCGCGGGTCGCGGTCATGACCGTCCTCGGCCGACGCGGATCCGTCGTCGCCCAACCGCAGTCCGTAGCGCATCGCGTCGAACCGGGCCAGGTTCGACGAACACTCGCTGGGCAGGATCAGGTAGTACGCGGCGAGCCCGTACTCGAAGTGCGGGCAGTCGACCTCGACCACCTCGGCGCCGAGCCGGGTCAGTGCCTGCACCGCAGCGTCGAACGATGTCGATGCACACCGGCCTGGTATCCCTTGCCGCGCAACTGCTTCACCACCCCGACCCGCAGACCGGTGAGGTCCTCGGACTGGCCGCGGCGCACCGCGTCCACCACCTGCGGGGCCGGTTGCGGGATGGACGTCGAGTCCTGCGGGTCGTGCCCGGCGATCACCTCGTGCAGCAGCGCGGTGTCCAGCACCGTCCGGGCGCACGGGCCCACCTGATCCAGCGAGGACGCCAGCGCGATCACGCCGTACCGGGACACCCCGCCGTAGGTCGGCTTCGCGCCGACGGTGCCGGTCAGCGCCGCCGGCTGCCGGATCGAACCGCCGGTGTCGGTGCCGATGGCCAGCGGCGCCTCGAACGCGGCGAGCGCGGCGGCGCTGCCGCCGCCGGACCCGCCGGGGATCCGGTCCAGGTCCCACGGGTTGCGGGTGGGCCCGTACGCGGAGTTCTCGGTCGACGAACCCATCGCGAACTCGTCCAGGTTGGTCTTGCCCAGGATCACGACCCCGGCGTCGAGCAGCCGCCGGGTGACGGTCGCGTCGTACGGCGGCAGCCAGCCCTCGAGAATCTTCGAGCCCGCGGTGGTCGGCACCCCCTGCTGGACGACGATGTCCTTCAACGCCAACGGGACGCCGGCCAGCGCCGACTGCGGCGCGTCGCCGGCCGCGCGCGCCGCGTCCACCGCGGCCGCCTGCTCCAGCGCGGACTCAGCAGACACGTGCAGGAAGGCGTGGACGCCGTCCGTCCACCGCGGCGATCCGGTCCAGGTGGGCCCGGGCGACCTCGACCGCGCTGACTTCTCCCCCGCCGATCGCGGCGGCCAGCGCCGCCGCCGTCATCCGGGTCAACTCGGCCGCGGACCCGTTCATGGCGCTCACAGCTCGTCAGCCAGGATCTGGGGGACCCGGAACCGGCCCTCGTCGGCGGCGGGCGCCTGGTCCAGCGCCTGCTCGTGGGTGAGCCCTGGTTGGATGACGTCGTCTCGGTACACGTTGTCCAGGGGCACCGCGTGCGTGGTGGGTTCGACGTCCGGGCCGGCCACTCGGGACACCGCGGTGACGGAGTCGAGGATCACCGACAGCTGGCCCACGTACAGGTCGAGTTCGTTCTCGGTGAGCTGCAATCGGGCGAGGTGCGCCAGGTGGGCCACGTCATCGCGCCCCAGCGCGACGTGCTCGGGTCCGGAACCCGCTGCTTGCGTGGGGTCGGGTACTTCGATCGACGGCGCGTCGGCGGCAGACACGAAACTCCTTGCGACAGATCGGCGGGTTGCTGTGCCGCATCTGCGGCCGCAACCATCGTAGGCGGTGCCCGCCACACCCAGGCCCGCCCGACGCCGACCTGAACTCGTCCACACCGTCCCGATCAGCCTAAACGGGGCGCAGCCGCCGATCATCGGCTCGGCCGACCCGAAGTCCGGGTCGGATGACAGGTACAACCGGAAAAGACGGCGAAAGTCCACTCGACGCGGCCCCGTGATCTGATGGAAACGCCGACGGAGCACGATTCAGGCGATCCGAGTGGGCCGATTGTGGAGGAGAGGCATCGGATGTCATACGTATTGAGGCTCGTGCTGCCAGACCGCCCCGGCTCGCTGGGTGCGGTGGCGACGGCGTTGGGACATCTCGGCGCCGACATCTTGGCGATGGACATCGTCGAACGGTCGGTCGGTCATGCGGTGGACGACCTGGTCGTCGACCTGCCGCCGGGTCGGCAACCCGACTCGCTGATCACCGCAGCTGAGTCGGTGCCCGGTGTGCGGGTGGAGTCGGTGCGACCGGACCCCGGCGTGGCCGACTCGCACCGCGAGTGGGAACTCGTCGAAGCGCTGGCCTCCGAGCCCGCCGCGGCGCTGCAGACGCTGGCCTCCCGGCTGCCCAAGGTGCTGCGGGCCGGCTGGGCGATCGTCGTCCGGGTGGTCGGCGACGACGTGGAGCTGATCGCGGGCGGGGGCGGCGTGCCGCACCTCAACGGAATCCGGCCGGGGTGGGCGCCCGTGAACAAGCCGACCGTGCTGGACCCGGAGGCGAGTTGGGTGCCCGCCGATTGGAAGACCCTGGGCACCGAGATGGCGGTCGCCCCGATCGGTAGATCGGATCTCGCGGTGCTGGTCGGTCGGCCGGGCGGTCCGGCCATCCGCGACTCCGAGTTGGCTCGGTTGACCCATCTGGCCGGATTGACCGCGGTCGTCTCCGGCATCGCACCCTGACACGCGGGCCCGCCGGGCGCAGGTCCACCAAACCCTGGCGGTCCACGGTCAGGTCAGAGTCAGGACATGGTCAGCGCTCGGCGGCCGGCGCTGCGACCGTACCGGCGCCGGCCGCGGTGAGACCGATCTCCGGGTACTAGCCGCCCGCTGCGTTCAGTTGTGAGGCCGGTGAGAACCCGCTCTACCCAGCGTGAACCCGATCAGCGAGATTGGGGTGCGAACACCGTCGGGCGCGCAGCACGCGGCAGGCCCCGATGCCGCCCACTCCCGGCATCATCACGTCCAGGATGAGCAGGTCCGGGTCGAGCCGGCGGGCTACCGACAGCGCCTGGGCGCCGTCGGGCACGGCGGGGACCCGATAGCCACCCAACTGCAGCGCCCGCTGCAGCGACGTCCTCACCCCGATAGCCCAGCGAGCGTCCGATCAGGACCAGTCACCCACCCTCGGCGACACCGCCGATCCGTTCTCCTGCTGGTGATCGCGGTGTCAGCGGTGATCCCAGGAGTGGCCAACCTGATCGCACTCGGAGTGACACGTGTCACTCAAATGGATGAAGTCTCACATATCCCGGCCGGCAAGGGCTCAGCGGACACACAGGTTCGGAACCGAATCTTCTCTCACCACCACTGGATGACATGCCCGCCTAGGGCCGAGAGGTTCCCCATGACAACGACCGCGGTGCGCCGATCCGACGCACATCCATCCCACCACCGCGGCAGGCCGACGGCGCGTCCGTGGGGTGGTCAGCCCCGGAGCCGGGTTCGCACCGGCCATCCCGGGTGGTGGTGGGACCTGGTGGGTGCCGTCACCTGGGTGAGCATGCTGATCGTCACCGCGCTCTGGGTGGCCGGCGGCGGCCTCCAGGACATGACCTCCGTCACGGCGGGGCTGACCAGTGGCGGGCGGTTGACCGGACTGATCGCCTCCGACCTGCTGCTCATCCAGGTACTTTTGATGGCGCGGATCCCGATGGTTGAACGGGTCTACGGCCAGGACGAGTTGGCCCGCAAGCACCGGCTCGTCGGCTTCTGGTCGTTCAACCTGATGGTCGTCCACATCGTCGTCATCACGGTCGGATACGCATTCGCCGACGGTCGCAACCCGCTGGTCGAGTTCTACAACCTGGTCGTCGACTATCCCGGCATGCTGCTGGCGCTGGCCGGCACTCTCGCGCTGGTGATGGTCACCATGACCAGCATCAAGAAGGCTCGCAAGAAGCTGCGCTATGAGTCCTGGCACCTGTTGCACCTATACGCCTACCTCGGGGTGGGCCTGGCGCTGCCACACCAGTTGTGGACTGGGAAGGAATTCCTGTCCAACCCCGTCGCAACCGTCTACTGGTGGTCCCTGTGGATCGCCGCCGCGGGCGCCGTGCTGGTCTGGCGAGTCGGTGTGCCGGTGTGCCGGACGCTGATTCACAGTCTGCGGGTCACCGCGGTGGTGCGCGAGAGCCCGGACACGGTCTCGGTGTGGATGCAAGGCCGACGGTTGCACCGGTTGCCGGTGGGCGCCGGACAGTTCTTCACCTGGCGTTTCCTGAACGGATCCGGCTGGACCCGCGGTCATCCGTATTCGCTGTCAGCCGCACCCAACGGCGACAGCCTCCGGATCACCGTCAAGGACCTCGGCGACGGCAGTCGTTCGCTCAACTCCCTGGCACCGGGAACCCGGGTCGCCGTGGAAGGCCCGTTCGGTCGACTGCACGCCGGGGTCCGAACCCGGCAGAAGGTCACCCTGCTCGCGGCAGGCATCGGGGTCACCCCACTGCGCGCGCTACTGGAGGAGCTGCCGCAGAACACCGGTGACGTGACACTGATCTACCGCGCCCGCGACAACGACGACGTGATCTTTCGCGCCGAACTCGACGCACTCGCCGACGCCAAGGGCGCAACGATCTACTACGTGCTGGGGCGGCGGGCTCGGCGCGGCGACTCCTGGTTGCCGGAGGCGGCGGCGCACCTCTCAGACACTGCAGCCCTGCGGCAGCTGGTTCCGGACATCGCGGCGCAGGACGTCTACCTGTGCGGCGCCGCCGCATGGATGACCGCCGCCAAACGGGCCGCGCTCGATGCCGGGGTCCCCGCGGAGCACATCCATGAAGAGCGCTTCACCTGGTAGTCGCAGCCGGTGCCCACCGCACCACCAGCTCGGCGACCCCCAGCACACCCTCCCCTCTTGATCAGCCGTCCATTCGCAAGGAGAACAGGCAATGCGCCGTACGATCCTCGGCTTCATGAGCACCGTCAGCGCGCTGGTGCTGCTCTTCAGCTATCACACCAGCACCAATACGCAATCAGCCGGGGCGAGCGTGATCGGCCCGGCGACCATCAGCTCGGCGACCCCGAGCGCCACCGCAGCCACCGCAGCCACCGCAGGGACTGCGAACACGAGTTCCTCCGCTGCCACCACTGCCGGCACCTACACGGGAAGCGAGGTGAGCACTCGGTGGGGTCTGGTGCAGGTCCGGATCACCGTCGAGAACGGCAGCATCACCACCGCGCAAGCCGTCGAATACCCGTCGGGCAACCGCAAGGACCAGGAGATCAACGCGTACGCCGTTCCGGCGCTCAACCAGGAGGCGGTGCAGAACCAGAGCGCCAAGATCGACGCGGTCTCCGGCGCCACCGTCACCAGCAACGGCTACATCCAGTCGCTGCAGTCGGCGATCGACCAGGCCAACCTGTGATCACCGCAGTCCGATCACGCGGTGCGGACGTCGGTGGCAGTGCCGGCGCAGGCGGCGGCGAGGATGCTGCGGGCGCCGGCGGCGAGGACGCTGCGGCCCACCCGCGGCGCGCCTTCGTCGAGCAGGTGATGGGTCTCCCGGTCAGCGTGCACGTCCGCGGGCCGCGGGCGACCGGGTCGGACGTCGCCGCAGCCGTCGAGGCGGCATTCGACCGGCTGCGGGCCGATGACGCGATGTTCAGTACCTGGCGACCCGAAAGCCCGATCAGCCGCATCCGCCGCGGTGAGTACGCAGTGTCGGCCGCGGACCCCCGGGTGCGCGAGGTCGCCGCACTGTGCGACGAAGCCGGGCGGCGCACCGACGGCGCCTTCTGCGCCTGGCTGCCGGGGCCGGGCGGTCTCCCGGCGTTCGACCCCACCGGCCTCGTCAAGGGCTGGGCCGTCGAACAGACCTTCGCAGCTCTGAGCGCTCGACTCAGCGAACTCGGGTCCCACGACCTGCTGCTATCCGCGGGTGGCGACGTCCTCGTGGGATGCACCCGCATCGACACACCCGACTGGATGGTCGGGATCGAGGATCCGCGGGATCGCCGGCGGCTACTGCTGACCGTGCCGCTGCGCTCCGGCGCGGTCGCAACCTCCGGTACCGCCGCTCGCGGCGCGCACATCATCGACCCAGTAAGCGGATCCGCGCCGCGTGGGCTGCTCGCGGCCACCGTGATCGGACCGAGCCTGACCTGGGCGGACGTATACGCGACAGCGGCGTTCGTTCGGGGGACTGCGGCCGCCGGTTGGCTGTCCACACTGGCCGACCACGCCGCGGTGATCGTGGACGAGCTCGGTGGCGTGCGCACCGTTACAGGCGGGGTGGTGCAGGTCGCCCGCGGCTGATCGGAGGCGTCTCGACTGAGCCGACGAGGTCGAGGAATCGCCCGACGCTGATTGTGCGAGTCCCTGACGCTCGCCGCATACTCGCCGAATCCTCCTAGCGCCCGGACGGCTGAGTGCCCGCCCGAAATCCGGCGACCGCGCCGATCACGGTGACTGCGGGTGAGCGCACGCCCGCCTCGGCGATCGCCGCCGCGATGGTGCCGACCGTTGCGCGGATGACCAGTTGACCTGACAGTCCCGCATCGGCGATCGTCGCCGCCGGAGTAGTCGTGGGCATCCCGGCGGCCAGCAGCGCCTCGGTGATCTTCGGCAGCGTCGCGATCGCCATCAACAGCACCAGATCGGTACCGGTGCGTGCCAGTGCCCGGTAGTCGATCGTCGAACGCGGGTCGTCGGGGGGGACGTGACCGGAGATCACGGTGAATCCCTGATTCAGTCCACGGTGTGTGACGGGTATCCCGGCGAGTTCCGGTGCGGCCACTGCCGAAGTGACACCGGGTATCACCTGGACCTCCACGCCCGCGGCGGCACAGGCCTCGACCTCCTCGCCGCCGCGGCCGAAGACGAAGCTGTCGCCCCCCTTCAGCCGAACCACCAGCTTCCCGGCAGCGGCGTGCGTCACCAGCAGGCGATTGATCTCCTCCTGCGGAGTGCTGAGCCCGCCGGGGATCTTGGACACGTCGATCACCTCGGTGTCGGGCGGGGCCTCAGCCAGCACCGCCAGCGGGGCCAGCCGATCGGTCACGATGACATCGGCCATCCGCACCGCGCGGCGACCGGCGACCGTCAGCAGACCGGGGTCTCCCGGTCCCCCACCCACCAGGATCACTCGTCCGCGCTGATGCGCCGGGCGAGCAGCCTCACCCATAATGGTGCCCTCGGTCGGTGCTCGGTCCGGAACCGGCGCTGCGGATTCAGGCGGGTTCGCGCGGTTTTCCGCTGTCACCCCGCCCGCCCAACCATCATCTGCGGTTGCCCGAAGTTCGGCGCCGGCGATGCACAGCACATGCGCGGCGTCCGCGAGAGAGCGGGTTCGGCGATCCGCGTCGCCGTCGCCGGTTGCGGCCACGACCAGCCAACTGCCCGGAAGGTCGTCGGGGTGGAGGTCACGCGGCAGCGAGACGACGAGCTTCCGCTCGATCAGGTCGTGCACTGCCGGCAGCACCTCGGCGCTGACCACCGTCACCACGGCCCCCGATGCGAGCAGCGACGCAATCCGCGGCAAGGCCGCCGGTCCCCCACCCACCACGATCACCGGCCGTCCGGTCAGGGCGAGCTCGGCCGAGAACGGCGCCCGCTCGTTGCGTTCAGCCGGCACAGTGCCTTCAGCCGGCACGGGCCCGCGCACGGTTGGCGACGCCCCTTGGAGGGGCGTGTCCGGTGTCGGGTCCGGATGCGTCATGAACAGTGATCCTTCCGTATCTCAGGCGCGGCGGAGATGTAAGGCGGTCAGCCCGCGGATCACGAAGTAAGGCTGGTAGGTGGGCACCGCGGCGAGCCGCGAATCCGGCACCGCGGCGAGCCGCAGATCCGGCACCGCGGCGAGCCGCAGATTCGGTACCGCGGCGATGAGCGTGCGAAGCATGACCTCCACCTCGAGCCGGGCCAGCGGGGCGCCGATGCAGAAGTGGATTCCGCCGCCGAATCCCAGGTGGCCCGGGTCGGCGCGTCCGACGTCGAATGCGTCCGGATCCGTGAAGCGAGCCGGGTCCCGATTGGCGAGCCCGAACAACATGCCGATCCGATCTCCGCGATGGAAGGTCCGGCCGGCCAGTCGGACCGTCTCGTCACGGACATGGCGCTCGAACAGCTGCAACGGGGCGTCCCATCGGATGAACTCCTCGACCGCGGCGACCGGTGAGACGGCACCCGAAATCAACCGCCGCCACTCCGCGGGATGGGTTAGCGCAGCCCGCATCCCGTTGCCCAGTGTGTTCACGGTGGCCTCGTGCCCCGCGTTCAGCAACACGATCAACGTGCAGACGATCTCGTCGTCAGTCAACCACTCAGCCGGACAGTCAGCCGACACCTCGGCCGACAATTGACCCGACCTCGTGGTCGATTCTCTTGCTGACAGCTCCGTCCCCGCCGGCGTCGCGACGAGCCGGCTGATCAGGTCGTCGCCGGGGTCACGACGTCGGTCCGCAATCAGGGCTCGGGCGAAGGCGAGGAATTCTCCCGCGGCATTTTCGGCACGGTCGCGTTCGACGTCGGTGGCGTGCAGCTCGTACATCTTGACGATCGCGTGCGACCAGCGGAGCAATGCGGGCCCGGCGTCCGCCGGAACGCCCAGCAAGGTGCAGATCACCGCAATCGAGTAGGGCTGCGCGACCCGGGTGATCAGGTCAAACGTTTCGCTCGGGTCAGCGGGCAGGGCCCGGTCGACCACCTCTGCGGCAAGTCGTTCGCACTCCGGCCGCAGCTGTTGCACCGATCGCGCGGTGAAGGCCGCGCTGATCAGCCGGCGCAGCCGCGAGTGATCCGGCGGTTCCAGGTTGAGTAGCGACCAGCGCTCGGATTCGCGCCAACGCGGATACCGCTGTTCGGTCTGATCCGCCGGAGCGGTGCCACCGCCATCGCCGGGGTCGCCCCTCTCGCCGGACACCGGGATTCGCCCCAGCCCGCGGTGGCGCAGGGCTGCGTGCACGTCCGCGAACCGGGTGAGCAGCCAACTGTCGCGCTGCGGGTAGTAGACGGCCGGGCCCAGCTCACGCAGGGCGCGCAGCACTGGGTAAGGATCCTCGATGAAGTTCGGATCGGTCGGATCGAAACCGACGTCGGCGGGTGTCACTCCTTGCTCATCTCGCACCCGGTCCACCGTTCCCTCCTGGGCGAATCGTCATGATCACAGCCGTCACGTGATCACAGCCGTCACGTGATCACAGCCGTCACGTGATCACAGCCGTCACGTGATCACAGCACCGTCAGCGGATCCAGCCGGACCCGCGCCGGGTCCGGATCCTTGCGGGCGCTCCGAGCGGCCCGGGAGGCGTGAATCGCCGCGGCGAGTTCGCGCCCTCGACCGAGTTCGATCCGGATCAGCGCCCGCTCCGTCGGCACCGCCCGTTCGGTCGTCACGGGCTCGCCGCTCGGCGAAGCGCCCGACGCCGGGCCACCGCCGAGGCGGCGGGGCGGCGGACCCGCCACCGCAACCGGCCCCAGTACCTCAGCCCCGACCGGTAGGCGGAGGTCGTCCAGGAAGGACGCCACCGCAGCCGGGCTCCCCTCAACGGCGGCCATCGCGACTGCCGGCGGGAATCCCAGTTCGCGGCGTCCGGCGAGTTCCGCTGCCGCAGCGGCGGGGGCGTCCCATCGGATCACCGCCTGGACCGTGGCCAACGAACTGTCTGCGCCGATCACCACTCGCCCGCCGGCACCGGCGGGACGAACCAGCGCGACGGCGGCCATCCAGCGCCGCAGCGTCTCCTCCGCAGCGCGCAGGTCCGACCTGGCCAGGAGCGCACCCCCGTCCAACAACAGGGCCGCGCCATAGCCACCCGCCGCGATCGGTTCAGCACCCGGAGTCGCCACCACCAGTGCAGGCTCAGCCGGTACCGACGTCACGATCGTGTCGCCGTCACTCGTGACCACCCGGACGCCGGGGAACGCGCGACCCAGCTCTTCCGAGGTCCGGTTGCTACCCACCACGGTGGCGCGGAAGGCCGCCGATGCGCAGACCGGACAGCGCCACCCGGTGGCCAGGCGCCCGCACCACCGGCAGGAGGCCACCGACTCCGCTCTGTTCAGCTGCAACGGTCCGGCACACGCCTGACAGTGCGCCGCCCGCCGGCAGGACGTACAAGCCAGGCCCGGTTGATACCCCCGCCGGGGCACCTGCACCAATACGGGGGCATCCGCCGCGAGCGCAGCCCGAGCGGCGGCGAACGCGGCAGGCGACAGCCGAGCGCCCGCCGCCCCCGAGTCAGCGCCGACGGAACGGTCACCGATGGCCTCGATCCGGGGCGCACAGGCGCGCAGGGTGCTGCGGTCGGCCACCACGGCCGATGCCCATCGTGACTCGACGAGTAGTTGCGCCTCCGCGGTGCGGGCGAACCCGGCAATCACCATGGCGACCTGTTCGGTCGCCGATCGCAGGGTCAGAACCTCCCGGGCATGTGGGTACGGTGACCGCAATTCCGACAGCAGGTCGTCACCGTCGTCGAACAGGGCGAGCAGACCCGGCGAGTGGATCGGCGCGAACGCCGCCGACCTGGTGCCGATGACCACCCTGACCTGACCTCGGCGGACCGCCAGGAAACGTCGATACCTCTCGGCCGGGCCGAGGTCGGCGGTGAGGACGACGTGGTGACCGGGCCCGATCGCCCGCAGCACCGCAGCGTCCAGCAGCGTCAGTTCTCGGACGTCAGGCACCACCGCCAGCGCCCCGCGATCGACGGCGACCGCGGCTTGGATCGCCTCCGCCAACCGATCGGCCCAGCTCTCGCCCGGTGCGGCCTGCCAGACCGCGCGCGCCGGTTTACCCAGTCCCACCGCGTGCAGGAACGCCGTTCCAGCCTGGTACCGAGCCCACCCCGACCCGTCGGGAGGTGACACTCGGGGCTTTTCCACCGCTGGTTGAGGCACGCTCGGCGGCGGCCCACCCAGTTCGGACACGCCGGGCGGTGGCACCGCGGGTTGGGTCACACTCGGCTCGGTCCCGGCCAATCCGGGAATGACCGGGGCCGGGCGACTCTCGGCTCGGGCGTGCCGGGGCGGCACGGCCAGCCGCAGGACGTCCTCCATGGTGCCGCCGTACCGATCGGCGACCGACCGGCATAATTCGGCGATCTGCGGGCTCAGCACCGGCTCGGCGGAGACCACTCGATCGAGGAAGGTGAGCCTCCCGTCGTGGGCGGACTCGGCCACCCGCTCCAACAGGAAACCGTTGACCAGGCGCCCCGAGAACCGAACTCGCACCCGAACCCCGGGCACGGCCGCGGCATCCCACTGGTCCGGGACCAGGTAGTCGAACGGGCGGTCCAGGTGCGGCAGGCCCGTCTCCGCGAGCACCCGGGCCACCGGCAGGACCGCGGCGGGCACCGGCGCCCCTGCAGGTGGCCGCCGCCGCCGAACAGTCGCCGCGGGCACGGCGCGGGGCGGTGAACTCGCGCCCGCCGTGGTTGTGCTCACGACTACAGGCTTACCAGGGCTCACCGACGCTCCCCCGCCGTCACTTCTGCAGTCACTTCTGCCGTCACTTTCGGCGTGGTTGTGTTCGGCTATCGAACACAATCACGCCGAAACCGGGACGGGGCGGAACGGGGGGCCCGGGCCGGGTCAGAGCCCGAGCTGCGACTTCAGGTCGGCGGCGCGATCGGTGCGCTCCCACGGCAGGTCGAGGTCGGTGCGGCCGAAGTGGCCGTAGGCGGCGGTCGGCGCGTAAATCGGTCGCAGCAGGTCGAGATCGCGGATGATCGCGCCCGGCCGCAGGTCGAACACCTGCATGATGGCGTCACCGATCTTCGTCGGGTCGACCTGTTCGGTGCCGAAGGTCTCGACGAACAGGCCCACCGGGTCCGTCTTGCCGATCGCGTAGGCGACCTGCACCTCGATCCGGTCGGCCAGGCCCGCGGCCACCGCGTTCTTGGCCACCCAGCGCATGGCGTAGGCCGCCGACCGGTCGACCTTGGACGGATCCTTGCCGGAGAAGGCGCCGCCGCCGTGGCGCGCCATCCCCCCGTAGGTGTCCACGATGATCTTGCGACCGGTCAGTCCGGCGTCACCCATCGGACCGCCGATCACGAACCGGCCGGTCGGGTTGACGAACAGCTTGAAACCCTCGGTGTCCAGGTCGAGCGCGGCCAGCTCCGGCTCCACCACCTGCTGCCGGACATCGGTGGTCAGCATGGTGTCCAGGTCGATGTCGGCGGCATGCTGGGTGGAGAGCACGACGGTGTCCACCCGAACCGGCTTGTCGGCCACGTATTCGATGGTCACCTGGGTCTTGCCGTCGGGCCGCAGATACGGCACGGCGCCCGACTTGCGCACCGCGCTGAGCCGCCGGGAAAGCCGGTGTGCGAGCGCGATCGGCAGCGGCATCAGCTCGGGAGTGTCCGTGCAGGCGTAGCCGAACATCAGACCCTGATCACCGGCACCCTGCCGGGCGATGGCGTCTTCGTGGCCGGGATCGTGCAACACCCGAGACTCGTAGCCGACGTCGACGCCCTGCGCGATGTCCGGCGACTGCGCGCCGATCGCCACGTTCACCCCGCAGGACCGACCGTCGAACCCCTTGGCCGACGAGTCGTACCCGATGGCGAGCACGGTGTCCCGCACGATCGTGGGAATGTCGACGTAGGCCTCTGTCGTCACCTCGCCGGCGACGTGCACCTGGCCGGTGGTCACCATGGTCTCCACCGCGACCCGGCTACGCGGGTCGAGCGTGAGCAGCGCGTCCAGGATCGTGTCGCTGATGGCGTCGCAGATCTTGTCCGGGTGCCCCTCGGTGACAGATTCCGAGGTGAACAGGCGGGTAGTCACAGCTGGCTCCTGGTGGGCAGTGGGACCGCGGTCGGATGATCCGGCCGTGGGACGAGTGGCGGGTGAAGGCGCTGCGGCGAACCGTGCACCCCCGGGGGGGCACTGTCGCGCCGAAGCGGAATGCGCAGGCTAACCGGCGGGCGGCCGCGAGGTACTTCGCAACGGGATCAGGTCGCAGATTGCCGCTGCGACCACCATTTTCGGTGCCAGCGGAATCTCCGCGACCGGCTCGGCGTGGTCGATGGCCAGCACGGTCGCGGCGTTGTCATCGGTGTCGAACGCCCGACCCCCGTCGACCCGGTTCACCACCAGCAGGTCGCAGCCCTTCCGGGCCAGTTTCTGCCGGGCGTGGGTGATCCAGTCGGCCTGGTCGTCGCCGGTCTCCGCGGCGAATCCGACGATCAACTGACCCGGCCTCCGAGTGGCGACCAGCTCGACCAGCACGTCCGGATTGCGCAGTAGGGCGAGCGGCTCCGGTTCGGCGCCGCCGACCTTCTTGATCTTCGTGGGGCGAGGATCCGCGGGACGGAAGTCGGCCACCGCCGCGGCCATCACCACCACATCGTTCGTGCCGGCGTGCGCGAGCACCGCCGCCCGCAATGCTCGGGCGTCCGTGACGGGGACCAGGTCGACCCCGGTGGGTGTCGGCAGTGCGACATTGGCGGCGACCAGCGTCACCTCGGCGCCGCGTGAGGCCGCGACCTGCGCCAATGCGAATCCCTGTTTGCCCGAACTCCGGTTGGTCAAATAGCGGACCGGGTCCAACTCCTCGCGAGTCGCGCCCGCCGAGATCAGCATTCGGACGCCCACCAGGTCACGGGGGAGGGCGCCGGGCCGGTGCAACAACAGCTCGGCGATCGCGGCGATCTGGTCGGGTTCGGGAAATCTGCCCGGTCCGGAGTCCGGGCCGGTGAGCCGACCGACGGCCGGATCCAGCACCATGACACCGCGGCTGCGCAGCAGCGCCACATTTGCCACGGTCGCCGGATGCTGCCACATCTCGGTGTGCATGGCCGGCACCATCAGCACCGGGGCACGGGTCACCAGCAGTGTCGAGGTCAGCATGTCATCGGCCAGCCCGTGGGCGGCCTTCGCCAGCAGATCGGCAGTCGCGGGCGCGACCACGATCAGGTCGGCGTCTTGACCGGTGCGTACATGCGCAACCGCAGGCACGTCACTGAAGACGTCCGTGTGCACCGGTCGACCGGACAGCGCCTCGAATGTCGCCGCGCCGACGAAACGCAGCGCCGACGCGGTGGGTGTGACGGTGACCTCGGCGCCCAGGCCGACCAGCCGACGCAGCACCTCCGCCGCCTTGTAGGCGGCGATCCCGCCGCCCACCCCGAGGACGACCCGACGGGTCCGCAGGGCCGAACCGAGCGTCACTCGCCTTCGGTGTGCTCGAGCAGGCCGCCGTTGATCTCGCGCAGCGCGATGGACAGCGGCTTCTCCCGCGGGGTCGGCTCCACCAACGGGCCGACGTAGTCCATCAGGCCTTCACCCAGTTGGGAGTAGTAGTCGTTGATCTGCCGTGCCCGCTTGGCCGCGTAGATCGACAGCGCGTACTTGGAGCTGGCCTTGGTCAGCAACTCGTCGATGGGCGGGTAGGTGATCCCGGCGGCGGCGATTTGAGCGGCTGTGGGCGTGGGTGATGCAGTGGTCACGTGAACTCCGGTTCTGGCGGTGACGCTGAAGCACTTCAGCGCAGACAGACAGGCGCGAACTCGACCCGTCGACGACGGATGCACCGGATCCCCCGCCACGGCGACCGATGAAGGCAGTCGATGACAAGGCGACATGGTGCCGCCCGGACTGAAGACGGGAGCGGCGAACGCGCCTAAGTCATCAATGCTACCAAGGCGTCGGTCGCGTACTCCACGTCCGAGTTGACGACCACGTGATCGAACTCGGGTTCGGCGGCCAGCTCGGCTCGGGCGGCTGCCAGTCGAGCGGCCCGAACCTCCTCGCTGTCCGTGCCGCGTCCCACCAACCGACGAGCCAGTTCGTCGAACGACGGCGGTGCCAGGAACAGCAGGACCGCGTCCGCGCCGAGCCCACTCGACGCCCGGACCTGCCGAGCGCCCTGCACCTCGATCTCCAGTAACACGTCCTGCCCGGCGGCGAGGCGACGAGCGACATCGGCCGCGGGTGTGCCGTAGTGATTACCGGCGAAGAACGCGTGCTCGAGCAGCTCGCCTTCTCGGACCATCTCCGCGAACCGATCCTCGTCGACGAAGAAGTAGTGCACGCCGTTGCGCTCACCCGGACGCGGTGTCCGGGTGGTCGCCGAGATCGAGTAGTGCAGGTTCGGCAGTCGCTCACGAAGTCGCCCGACGAGCGTGCTCTTGCCCACTCCAGACGGACCGGAGAGCACGAAGAGGCGCCCCGGCGTGGCGCCCGTCATCAACGGCCGGCGGAGCGGTGGATCTCGACGCGGATGTCAGTCCCCGAACTCGGTCAGCAGAGCCTGGCGCTGCCGCTCGCCCAGGCCGCGTACCCGCCGACTGGGGGCGATCTCGAACTGCTCCATCAGCTGTTGAGCCCGCACCTTGCCGACCCCGGGCATCGACTCCAGCAGCGCGGAGACCCGCAGCTTCGCCAGAGCCTCGTTGCTCGCCGCGTCGTCGAGCACCTGCTTCAGCGAGGTGCCGCCACGCTTGAGCCGCTCCTTCAGCTCGGCCCGCGCCTTTCGGGCGACGGCGGCCTTCTGCAGAGCGGCGGCGCGCTGCTCATCGGTCAACTGGGGCAATGCCACTTCGGCCTCACTTCTCATCTGTCGGATGGGTTGCCAGGGCGTCGGGGTGCCGGTCACACCCGCTGACCACCTGCGATCCGGTAGCGAACATCACGAACGTACTCAGGCGATACCCGTGCGGCAAACCTGTGGAACACCGGGTCGGCATCGGCAGCCGGCCGAAGCCGTGCGAACAGCAGCCGGCCGTGCGCAATCGGTCATTCTGCGGGCTTCGCCCGCATCCGGGCGACGAGGCCGGTGTCGTACCGGCCCGAGACGAACTCCGGGTGGTCCAACAGCTCGGCGTGAAATGCCAGATTCGACTTGGGACCCTCGACGGCGAAGGCCGCAACCGCCGTGCGCGCCCTCGCGAGTGCCTCGGTGCGGTCCGCGCCGTGCACGATCAGTTTGGCCATCAGCGAGTCGTAGGACGGGGTCACCGTGTTCCCAGCCCGGTATCCGGCGTCGACCCGGACACCGGGCCCGGTCGGCTCCACCCAGTGCCGGATGTGACCGGGACCGGGCAGGAAACGCTTGGAGTCCTCGGCGTTGATCCGCAGTTCGATGGCGTGCCCGGTCGAGGACAGCGTCGTCTCGTCGAATCCGACGTCCTCGCCGGCCGCGATCGCGAACTGGGCGGCGACCAGGTCGATGCCCAACACCGCCTCGGTGATCGGGTGCTCCACTTGCAACCGGGTGTTCATCTCGAGGAAGAAGAACTCCAACGTATCCGGCGCCAACAGGAACTCCACGGTGCCGGCGCCGCGGTACCCGACCGCTCGCCCGGCCTGCCGGGCGGCCTCGAGCATCTGTTCCCGCACCGGTGCCGCGGAACCGGCCAGGGCCGGTGAGGGCGTCTCCTCGGCCACCTTCTGGTTGCGGCGCTGCACCGAGCAGTCCCGCTCACCCAACGCCAAGACCCGCCCGTCCGCCAGGCCCAGAATCTGTACCTCCACGTGCCGCACCCGTGGGTAGTAGCGCTCCACGAAGACGGACGAGTCGCCGAACAACCGCCCGGCGAAGGTGGTGACCCGCTCGTATTCGGCGGCCAGCGCCTCGGCGCTCTCGACGACGGCCATGCCCATTCCGCCGCCACCGGCCGCTGCCTTGATCATCACCGGATAGCCGATGGCCGCTGCCGACGCACCGGCCGCAGCCGCACTCGCCAGCGGCTCCTGGGTGCCGGGGGCCACCGGCACCCCGGCCGCCTGCATCGCGTTGCGGGCGGCGATCTTGTCCCCCATGGCGGTGATCGCCGCCGGGTCGGGGCCGATCCACCCGAGGCCGGCGGCCGCGACCGCGGCGGCGAACTCGGCGTTCTCGGAGAGGAATCCGTAGCCGGGGTGAATCGCCGCCGCACCCGTCGCGCGGGCCGCGGCCAGCACGGCGTCTGCGTTGCGATAGGAGGACGCCACATCGGCCGGGCCGATCCGCACCGCCTCATCCGCTTCGGTGACGAACGGCAGTTCCGCGTCCGCGTCGGAGTACACGGCGATGCCGCGCACACCCATCGCCTTCGCGGTGCGCAGGATCCGGCGGGCGATTTCACCGCGATTGGCCACGAGCACCGATTCGAACATCGTCACACCTCGCTGCCGGCTGTCCCGACCTGACCCACCGTGGCCCGGTAGACGGTGCCGTCGCCCCAAATCGCCAGCGATCGATCGGCGGCCGGAATCCAGGCGGATTGGCCACGTCGGAGGTCGAGGGTGCGGCCGGCGCCGTCGGCGAGCTCGGCGGAACCTTCAGTGCACAACAGGACCTGTGGGGATCCGGTGGGCAGGCTGACCATCGCCCCCCCGTCGGGCCCGTCCAGATCCAACCGAGAGAGCTCGAACTCGGCGGCGGCGGTCGGGTAGACCACCTCGTGCCGGCCGCGGTCCACCCCCTCCAAGATCTCGCGCTCACCCGAGGTGAAGTCGAGCACCCGCATCAGCTCGGGGACGTCGACGTGTTTCGGGGTCAGCCCGCCACGCAGCACGTTGTCGGAGTTGGCCATCACCTCGATGCCCACACCGGCCAGATAGGCGTGCAGGTTGCCGGCCGGCAGATAGAGCGCCTGGCCGGGCTCCAGCACGATCCGGTTGAGCATCAGACTGGCGATCACGCCCGGGTCGCCCGCGTAACGCTCGCCGAGGTCGAGCAGCACCCGGTAGTCCGCCGCATGGACGGAGCCGGCGGCGACCTTCGTCGCGGCGGCCCCGAGCGCCGCCTCCAGCAGGGCGTCGAGCCTGCGCTGCGGCAGCGTCATGAAGGTGGAGAACAGGGCTCGGATCCCGTCCGCATCGGGTTGACCGGACAACAGCGCCAGGTACCCGTTCAACTGAGGCACCGCGAGCTCGGCCAGCACCGCCACGGTGATCTCGGGATCCCGGAAGCCGCAGAGGGCGGTGAACTCCGTGAGGGCGCAGATCAGCTCGGGTTTGTGGAAGCGGTCCCGGTAATTGCGATTCGGATGGTTCAGCGGAATCCCGGCCGCATCCTCCACCGCGTATCCCGCCGCCGCCTGGGCCTGCGTGGGGTGCGCCTGCAGCGACAGCGGCTGATCGGCCGCGAGCACCTTCAGTAGGAACGGCAGTCGGCCGCTCCACCGCTCCGCTACCACAGGGCCGAGTTGACCCTCCGGATCGGCCGCGATGACTTCGTCCAGTCGGTGCGAGCCGCCATTGATCAGCAGCTCAGATGGATCCCCCGGGTGAGCCCCGAGCCACAGCTCCGCCTGCGGGTGGGCCGATGGGACCGGCTCCCCGAGCAGCTCCGCGATCGCGGTGCGCGACCCCCAGGCGTACGGCCGGATTCGGTTGCGCATCAATTCCACCGCTCGACATCCTCCTCATCGCGATAACTGGGGAGAACTGTATCGGGGTCCAGCAGTCGCCTCGCCCCGTCGTGCGGTCCGAGACCCGCCGGCGAGTCCGTCGGGGGCACCTGACCGGCGGCGATGCCGACGTATACGGCCGCGAAATCGAGCCGGAGCATCATCAAAGCCGTGCAGGCCCAGTCCTTCACCCACCCGGTCGGTTCCGGCCGGACCGGTCGATCCGGCAGGCCGGTGTCGGTCGGTGCCAGGCTCAGCTCCGGACCGTCGAGCAGGATCGCCGCCGGCAGCGCGGACTGGATGGACCGCAACCAGGTCGACGACACCCGTGCCAGCCGTTCATCCGTCGGTCGCAGCGCGCGCAACACGACCGGCACGATCGGGGTGTGGTCGGCGGTCGGGTCGTCGAACGGGTCGGCGAAGATGTCCCGTCGGCGCCCCAGCCGATTCATCAGTCCGGCCGCCTGAACGAGTTCGGTGGCGCCGAATCCGGACGCGACGGCCCCGCCGAGTTCGGCCAATGCGACGGCGGCATGGCCGGCCAGGGCCCGGCCGATCGCGTCCGCGCCGGCCACCACGAGGTCGCCTCCCACCAACGGCTGGGCCAGCGATACCGCCGGATTGACGAACGCGTCTGTCTGCGGGGCACACGCGATCGCCTCGGTGTCGAGTAGATCCGCCACCGTTTCCACATCGGTTTCGGTCAGGCTCGGTCGCACCAATTGCAGCCCGGCGGCGACAGCGAGCAGGAACGCGAGCCGCCCCGGCCCGGCCAGGGCTTCCGGCACCCCGATCGACGGCGACAACAGCGCCGCCGGCACCGCCTCGGCCAGCACCCCGCGCGCGGCGCCGCGGACCAGCACCAACGCGCCTCGGCGTTGTGCCACCGCAGCGGCGGCGGCCTCGGTGGGACTGCCGCTCTCCAGCACCACCACCACGTCCAATGCGCCCACCCACGCCGGCAGGTCCGCACGGACGAGGACCGGCACCGGGCATTCCGGACCCACCAGGGCCGCGAAGATCAGCGCATCGGCGACCGCCCGACCGTCGGCGATCACCAGCATCGCCCGCGGTCGAAATTCCGCCGATGCGGGCAGTGCGGCCTCCACCGCCGGACAGGTGGCGCGCACTTGCGCACCGGCGGTGGCGGCCGCGGGAAGCAACGCGGCCCGGTCCGCTGCGCGGACCGCAGCGGGATCGGCGAGCAGATCAACCGGGTCGACCATTGCCTGACCTAGCTCTCCGCCTCGACACCGGTGCCGGACTCGGCGGCGGGGTCGCCGGGGAAGCGCGCTTCCTCCAGCAGCAGCACCGGGATGCCGTCGCGGACGTCGTAGATCCGGCCGCATTCCGGACAGTTCAGGCTGAGTGCGTTCGGGCGTCCCGGCTCCCCGAGCGCCAGCGGTGTGTGGTGCTCGGCCGGGCAGGCCAGCACGTCGAGCAGGAGCGGATCGAGGACCGAGGTCAGCGGGTGTCGGGATGCCGGACCGGTTCGTTCCCGGGCCGGCCGAGCGGACGAGAGGTCCGCGGTCGAGCTGTGTTCTGCGGGCATCTGCTCAGTGTGAACCACCGCGACCGAGCCGGCGGGCGATCAGGACCGGATCAGCGTCAGGATCTCGTCCCGCAGTGATTCCATCGCCGCCGACGAGGCGGCTTCGACGTTCAACCGCAGCAGCGGCTCGGTGTTCGAAGCCCGAACGTTGAACCAGTCGCCCGACGGGAGCTCGACCGTGACACCGTCGAGCTCGTCGACGGTGGCGCCGTTCTGGTCGGCGTAGGCCCGGATCTGGTCTTGTTTGGCTGGCACGTCGGTCACCGTGGAGTTGATCTCGCCCGAGGCCGCGTAGCGGCTGTAACTGCGCACCAACTCCGACAACGTCCCCGCCTGCCCACCCAACGCGGCGAGCACGTGCATCGCGGCCAACATGCCGGTGTCGGCCTTGTAGAAGTCGGCGAAGTAGTAATGCGCCGAGTGCTCCCCGCCGAAGATCGCGCCGGTGGCGGCCATCTCGGCCTTGATGAAGGAATGCCCGACTCGGGTGCGTACCGCGACCCCCCCACACTCGGCGATCACCTCGGGCACCGTGTGTGAACTGATCAGGTTGTACAGCACGGTGGCGCCGGGCTGCTTGGCGAGTTCACGGGCGGCGACCAGCGCGGTGATGGCACTCGGCGAGACGGCGTCGCCGTTCTGGTCGACGACGAAGCAGCGATCGGCGTCGCCGTCGAAGGCCAGTCCGATGTCGGCCTGTTCCGCTCGCATTCGGGCCTGCAGGTCGACGAGGTTCTTCGGGTCCAGCGGGTTCGCCTCGTGATTGGGAAAACTGCCGTCGAGCTCGAAGTACATCGGAATGATGTCCAGCGGCAGCCCCCCGAGGACCGCGGGCACGGTGTACCCGGCCATCCCGTTGCCGGCGTCGACGACGACGCGGAGCGGGCGGATGCCGGAGAGGTCGACGAGGCCGCGCAGGAAGGCGGCGTAGTCGTCCAGCAGGCTGCGCCGGGTCACCGAACCCGGCACCGCAGCGGGCTCGACGGACAGTCGCCCGTCCAGGATGTCGGCGGCTTCGTCGCGAACGGTGACCAATCCGGTCTCCGAACTCAGTGGCACGGCGCCGGCCCGGCAGAACTTGATTCCGTTGTAAATCGCCGGGTTGTGTGACGCGGTGAACATCGCCCCCGGCAGGCCCAGCGACCCGGCGGCGTAGTAGAGCAGGTCGGTCGAGCCGAGCCCGGCGTCGAGGACGTCGAGCCCCTGGCTCGCCACGCCTTCGGCGAAAGCGGCCGCCAGCCCCGGCGAAGACTCACGCATGTCGTAGGCCAGCACCACCTGGTCGGCCTCCGCGCGGACCAGCCGGGCGAAGGCGACACCCAGTGCGCGGGCACCATCCTCGGTGAATTCGTCACCCACGAGACCGCGTACGTCGTACGCCTTCACGATGGCGCTCAGTTTGGATCCTGGACTGGTCACAAATCCTCATCTCGATGTGCCGAGCCCGGAAAATACCGCACCAACCGCACCCGGCGCAGTGTCACCAGCCACAGTGTGACCCGCCCGGTGTCCCGCCGGCGCTTGTCACCTGTGTCAACGAGCCCGGGTCACCTACGGGTCGCGGTCTACGGTCAGCCGCGGACGGCGCCCTCGGTGCGGTCCGGGCCGTCCGAGTGCGGCCCACCGTCGTTCCGGTCGGTGGGCGGGAACTTCAGCACCCGGAGGTGGCCGCGGCGGCCGGTCGACACTGCAGGCATCGGTTCCGGGCGTTCGGCCCGACCGGCCTCGCGGACCGCGTTGGCCAGCGCCTCCAAGTCGTCGGTGTTCGACGCCTTCAGGTCGACCTCGGCGTCGGGGCGGACTACTTCCCACCCGCGGGGGGCCTTCAAACCCAGCGCGTGATCGGCGCACAGGTCGTACGAGTGCGGTTCCGCGGCGGTGGCGAGCGGACCTACGACCGCGGTGGAGTCCGCGTAGGCGAACGTCAGGGTCGCCACTGCAGGCTGGCCACACCCGGTTCGGGAACAGTGACGGTGTCTGACCACTTGCGCAGAGTAGATCCCCGTTCGCATCCGGGTGGCGCGACACGCCCGAATGGGGTTGGACCGACCGCGCAGATGAACCCGCCGGCTCAAACCGCCCCGCGGGCGCGTCGTTAGAGTGGCGCGCGATGACCATCGACGACTTTCCGCAGCATGACGAGCAGGTGCAGCCACCTGCGGGAATGACCGGCGGTGCGGGTCCCCTGCTGCGCATCGTTCGCGACCAGCGTGTCGCGTTCCTCGTGGTCGGCGGGATCAACACCGCGGTCGGCGCCGGTTGGTTCATCGCGTTCCAGGCTCTGGTGGAGGCGCGGCTCGGTTATGTGGTGGTGTTGCTCTGCGCCCACGTGGCCGCGGTGCTCTCGGCATTCGTGTTGTACCGACGCTTCGTATTCCACGTGGTGGGCCACGTCTGGCGAGACCTGTGGCGCTTCGAACTGGTGAATGTGTCCGCGCTCGGCGTCAACCTCGCACTGCTGCCGGTGTTGGTCGAACTGGTCGGCCTTCCGGTGCTGCCCGCTCAGTTGTCGATCACCGCCGCAACCATGCTGATCAGCTTCTTCGGGCACCGCGGATTCTCCTTTCGCCGGGACCCCGAGCCGACCTCGATCCCGCGTGGTGACCCGTGACGCCGCTGGTCTCGGTGGTGGTCCCCACCTACGACAGCGCCCGCTTCATCGAAGCCACCATGCAGTCGATCCTCGATTCCACGCTGACCGACTTCGAGCTTCTCGTGTCCGATCACTCGTCCACGGACGGAACCTGGGACCTGCTGCAGCAGTACGTCGCGGACGACCGCGTCCGGTTGAATCGGCTGGTCGCCGGTGGGGGTGCGTCGGCGAACTGGAACGCCGTCTCGAGCGCCGCCCGCGGGCGGTTCCTGAAGCTGGTCTGCGGCGACGACCTGATCACCCGCACCTGTCTGGCCGAACAGGTGGCGGCCCTGACGGCACACCCCGACGCGGTGCTCGCCGCCTGCCGGCGGGACATCCTGGACGCCCGCGGCCGGCCGCTGATCCGCGGTCGCGGACTGGGTCCGCTCCGCGGGGTGGTCGACGGCAGCAGGGCCATACGCTCACTGGTGACGACCGGCACGAACCTGCTCGGCGAACCCGCCTGCGTGCTGTTCCGTCGTGACGCATTCGTCGCCGCCGGGATGTGGGCCGACCGGTCCTACCTGATCGATGAGGCGACCTACGTGGGCGTGCTGCGGTCGGGCCCGCTGGTCGCGATGCCGGCGACGCTCGCCGGCTTCCGGGTGAGTGACCAGCAGTGGAGCGTGCGCCTGATGCGCACCCAAGCCGCCGAGGCCAAGGACTTCCACCGCGCGGTGGCGGACGCCGATCCGGGTCTACTCACGGCGGGCCAGTTGCGCATCGGCAACCTGCGCGCGGACCTCGCGGCGCTGCAACGACGCCTGGCCTACGTCTGGTGGCGGTCGCGGATGCGCGGCGCGGATTGATCGGTCCGCCGGACGCGACGGCTATAGTTCGGCTGGTGGAGCAGGCGACGGCTGGTGAGGGCATCCCGGTCGCACCGCACACGATCTCCGTCGTGATCCCGGTCTATCAGGGCGAACGGACGCTGCCGGGGTTGGTGGCCGAGCTGCTGCCGCTGACGTCGGAGTTCCGAACGCCGGCGGGTCACCCGGCGATCGTGACCGAGATTCTGGCCGTGTACGACAACGGCCCGGACGACTCGCCGCGCATCCTGCACCAACTCGCCGACACGCACGACGTCTTCCGCACGATCTGGTTGAGCCGCAACTTCGGCCAACATCCGGCCACCCTCGCCGGGATGGCGTCGTCCGGCGGCGACTGGATAGTCACCCTGGACGAGGACGGTCAGCACAACCCCGCGCAGATCGGTGCGATGTTGGACATCGCGCTGGCCGAGTTCGCGTCGGTGGTCTACGCGGAGCCGACCAATGCCCCCCCACACGGCCCTGTTCGCAACGCGGCGTCCAAGGTGGCCAAGCGCGTGCTCGGCCGGGCGGCCGGTCAGAGCACCGTGCACTACCAGAGCTATCGACTGATCCTGGGCGAGGTGGGGCGCAGTGTGGCCGCCTACGCCGGGTCCGGGGTGTACCTGGATGTGGCCATCGGGTGGGTGGCCGGGCGGGTGGCCACCTGTCCGGTCGAGCTCCGACCCGAAGGCGATCGGCCGAGCGGGTACACGCTCCGCTCACTGAGTTCGCACTTCTGGCGCATGGTCCTGTCCAGCGGAACCAAGGGGCTGCGGCTGGTCAGCATCTCGGGTGTGCTCGCGGCAGTGATCGGTGTGGTGTTGGCGGTCGTCCTGTTGATCGCCAAGCTGTCCGGCGTCAATGACATTCCGCAGGGTTGGCCGTCGCTGATGGTGGTGTTCCTGCTGGGCATCGGCAGCGTGCTGTTCGCGCTGGGGGTGGTCGCCGAGTACATCGGGGTCTCGGTGAACATGGCGATGGGTAAGCCGCCCTATCTGATCGTCAGCGACCCTTCCGACGGTCCGCTCGGTCGGGTTCCCCGACCCGCTCGGACCGCTGCGACTGGGTTCAGCGGTGCGGCTCGCCGCGGGGTGGACTCGCCCGCCCCCCCGGCCACCCACTCCGCCCGCCCCGTCGAGGTAGCCCCTCCCCCAGCACGACGGTGATCACCGGCCCGACCCATCTGTCCGGTGCCGCGACGCCGCCGACCTGGGTGGTCGGGGCCGGTGGGCTGCTCGGCCGAGCCCTGGTGCGGCGACTGCGCGGTCGGGGCTCGGCGGTGGTCGTCGGCTCCATCCCGTGGGGGGATCCCGCCGCCGCCGAACAGGCGTTGCGGCTGGGTTTCGACCGCCTGACCACACTCGCCGCCGGCGGCCCGTGGCGCGTGGCCTGGTGCGCGGGCGCGGGAGTCACCGGCACCTCCGCCGCTGTGCTCGACCAGGAGGTGGCCACGTACACCTCGGCGCTCGACTGGATCGCCGGAGTCGGCAGCGTACCGACGGGCAGCGGCCTGTTCATGGCTTCGTCGGCGGGCGGCGTGTACGCCGGCACCGGGCAGGCACCCTTCAGCGAGCGCGACGTCGCCGCGGCGATATCCCCGTACGGCTCGGCGAAACTGCGGATGGAGGCTGTCACCACCGACTTCGCGCAGGCCACCGGCGCCGCGGTCTTGATCGGCCGAATCGCGAATCTGTACGGTCCCGGCCAGAACCTGGCGAAACCGCAGGGTTTGATCTCGCATCTGTGCCGCGCGCAACTCAGCGGCAAACCGATATCCATCTACGTGCCGTTGGACACCACGCGGGACTATCTGTACGTGGACGACTGCGCGGACATCGTCGCCGACGGTCTCGACCGAGTGGCACATACCGCAGGCGGACTTCCGGTGATCAAGATCATCGCCAGTCAGCAGGGAGTGACCATCGGCGCGCTGCTCGCGGAGTGTCGCCGGATCTTCAAGCGCGCCCCCCGGGTAGTGCTCGGATCGTCGCCGTTCGCCCGCTACCAGGTGCGTGATCTGCGGCTGCGCTCCCGAGTGTGGCCCGAATTGGACCGCCGAACCCTGGCTCCGCTGGGCAGCGGCATCAAGGCCACCGCGGACGATCTACTCCGGGCCTTCGCCCTGCACGGTCCCCCTCGACACTGACCGCGACCGCCGACCCGGTTCGGCCTCGCCCCGGGAGGACGCGTTTATGCTGCTCAGGTGACCTCTTCACGGCGACGATCCGTAAGCCGCGACCGACACGGCCGAGGACTCCGCACGCCGCTGCTGCCGCCGAGCCTGCCTGCCGCGCGATCCCGAGCCGAGCAATTCGACCAACTGGTCCTCGCTGCGGTCGCCACCGCGGAGAGTCGGTGGCCCGATCAGTTGGCCGACGTCGAGTTCGCCGTTGACGAGGTCCCCGCGGTGGACGCCGAGATGCTCAAACCCGGCCCCGAGGTGATCCTCGACGGCGGTATTCCGCTCGCCAGGTTCCTGCCTCCGGGCGTCGACCCCCGCGGCCGGGTCACCAAGGCTCGGGTGGTCGTCTACCGCCGCCCGCTGGAGGTGCGCGCCGCCGACGCCGGCGACTTGGAGGATCTGGTCGAAGAGGTGATGCTCGAACAGGTGACGGCGATCCTCGGGGACGGCGACGACGACCGGGACGGCGAACTGCGCCCGGACGGCGACGACGACCGTGGGTGAGATCTGATTCGGTCGAACGCACCGCAGCCGGAACCCGGAGTTCGCCACCGAGGCGGATACGCTCGACCGCGGAAGAGCGGAGTGGCGAACTGCGGAGGGAACGAGGTTGACGGTGGGGCGGCGCGACCTGTTCCCAGCCGCCGGCCGAGAGGGGGACGGCGCCGCAGCGCCGACCGACCGAACCGCGACACCGGGACGGGATGATCCCGGCGGCAGCCTGGACGACCTGTGGGGGGGCGCCGATCCGGCGCCCCGGTCGGATCCCGAAGGCGGCGAACGGGGCACCGCGCGACGCGGGCCACGAGTGGGCCGCTGGTGGGTCCGCTACGAATGGCCGTTGTACCTCGTCTCGGCAGTGGTCACCGCCCTGGTCGCGACCCGCGCTATGCACCTGACCAGCGCTGATCTCACCATCCCGTTCCTGTACACGACCGACGCCACCGCGGTGTTGGCGCACTTCAAGACCGTGTTGGAGACCGGCTGGTACGAGTACCAACCGGCGCTGGGCGCCCCGTTCGGTCAGCAGTACCACGACTTCCCGCAGGCGGACAACCTGCACATGATGGCGGCCACTGTGATCGGCCTCTTCACCGGCAGTGCGCCGGTTGCCGTCAACGTCTACTACCTCATGGGCTTCCCACTCGCCGCGCTGACCTCGGTGTGGTTCTTCCGCCGCGTCGGGGTGTCCAAGGCGCTGTCACTGGTGCTCTCGGTGCTGTTCGCGATCGCGCCGTTCCACTGGGAGAAGGGCGAGAACCACCTATTCCTGGCCGCCTACTTCCCGGTTCCGTTGGCCCTGGTGGTGGTGCTGTGGGCGGTGCGCGGCGAACCGGTGTGGGGGTTGGCCGCGCCTCCGCGGACCGCTCAGTCCGGCGGCCCTGACCGGGGTGTCCGCCGGCTCCGGGCGGTGTTCGCCGGCCGAGGTGCGGCGACGCTGGCGATACTGGCCCTGTTGGGGACCGCGTCCTCCTACTTCTCGGTGTTTCTGCTGCTGATGCTCGCCACCGCGGCGGTCGTCGCGTTCGCCCGGACCCGGAGTTGGACCCGACTGGCGGGCGTGATCGGTGCGGCGATCACGTTGGCTCTGGTGATGCTGGCCAACATGCTGCCGGACATCCTGTACTCGATCGTCAACGGCAACAACATCAGCTCACTCGTCCGGGACGACTCGGAGAGCGAACGCTTCGCGCTCAAGATCGTGCAGTTGATCCTGCCTGCGCCGGACCATCAGCTCGCCCCCTTCCGGCAACTCCGCAAGTGGTACGACACCACCTACCCGTTCGTCTCGGAACGACCGGCGCTCGGATTGATCGCCGCAGTGGGCTTCATCGGTCTGCTGGCGCACATCGTCCTCCGCTTGGGGGGTGCGGGCCCGCTCCCTGACAGCCGCCGTCGACACCACGAGACGCTCGGGTATCTCGCCCTGCTGACCCTGGTAGCGCTCCTCTTCTCCACCCTCGGCGGGTTCGAGACGATCATCTCCTTCTTCACCGACAGCCTCCGATCGTGGAATCGGATGTCGATCCTGATCATGGCGTTCACCCTGGCCGCGGTGGGCCTCACCGTCGACCGGATGCTCCGCGGCGCCGTCCGACGCCGGATGCTGACCGCGGGGCCGTCGCGGACGCTGACCGCCACGGTCGCCGGTCTGCTCCTGGTGATCGGCGTCTGGGACCAGTCCACGCTGCGGGCGATCCCCAGCTACGCCTCCGTGCAGTCGGAGTGGAACGCCGATCAGCAGTGGATCGGCCGGCTCGAGGGCACGCTGCCGGCTGGTTCGATGGTGTTTCAACTGCCCTACCAGGCCTTCCCCGAGACTCCGTCACTCAACGGCGTGGTCTACACCGATGCGCTGAAGCCGTACCTGCACTCCCGGACGCTGCGTTGGTCCGGCGGCGGGCTGCGCGGACGGGCAGATGCGGACTGGAATGTGCTCGTCGCGGCCGAGCGGGCACCGCGCATGGTGGCCGACCTCGCCGTCGCGGGCTTCGCCGGCATCATGATCGATCGCCGCAGCTACGTCGACGCGGGCGCCGCGATCGAGTTGGCACTGAGCCAGGCGCTGGGGCGCAGCAGCGCCGACCTGGTCAGCGCGAACTCTCGGTACGCGTTCTTCAGCCTGGCCGGTGAGTACGCGAGGTTGGCCGCACTGCACACACCCCGGGAACTGGCCTACGCCGGGATGACCGTGACCCAGCCGGTGGTCCTCTATCCGACGGACGGTTTCGCCGTCGGACTGAACGCCTCCAAACAGACGCTGTGGACGTCACGGGGACCCCGGCAGTCGCTGATTCTGGACAACGCGCGAGGTGGGGCCACCCAGATCCGCATGCACATGGTGCTGAATTCGCCCACCTTCACCACTCAGGTGATGCTCACCTCCGGCCGGCAGAGCTGGGTGGTGAATCTGTCCCCGGGCATCGCCAGCGCCATCACCCTGGAATTCACCGCTCCGCCGGGTCGCACCGATTTCGTCGTCTCGCCCGGTCCCGATGCGGTGAACGCCGGTCCGGACAGCACCTTCGGAATCGCCGACATCGTCATCGACGACGTCAGCCGTCCGGATTTCTCACTGCCGTGCGTGTTCGACAAGCTGGGGGCGCTGTCGAGTACCTGCGTCGAGTAGCCGGGTCCTACCGGCCGGGTCGAGTCGCCGGGTGGATCCGACCGGCGGCGACGAGGGGCTGGTCAGCCCGCCAATCGCTTCAACCGGCGCCGCTCCCGTTCGGAGAGCCCACCCCAGATTCCGAACCGTTCGTCGTTGGCCAGCGCATAGCTCAGACAGTCCGCGCGCACATCGCAACCGGTGCAGATCTTCTTCGCGTCGCGGGTGGACCCACCCTTCTCGGGGAAGAACGCCTCCGGATCGGTCTGCGCGCACAACGCCCTGCCGTGCCACTCCTGCTCGTGCACCGGGCCCGACATCGACCCGGCCATCGACACCGACTGGGCGGGGTCCGGCGGGGGGGCGGTCACGGATCCGGCGCCACCGAATCCCGAGACGTACAGGTCGACCTGTTTCGACATGGGCGGATCCTTCCGATTCACAACGATGCCGGGATGGCGGCGATGTCGAGCGGATGAGTCACCTGACACCCTGCTGCTGAAGGTCCCGGGTGGTGCGCGGCCTCGATACGTCGACCAGAAGGGGCACCGTCTGTCAGCGGCACGGCCCCGGGGGTGAATCACACTCTTGGAATTACACCCGTGTGTCATGGCACACGTCAAGCCTCAATCTCTGCTATAGACCCGCGGTCGCGCGCGCCGTGACGGCGTGTCCCGCCGGGTTCACGGCGTGTCCCACCGACCGGGATGCCGGTTCTCGCAGGTCACAGCCCGCAGAAGCGCTGGCACGAGGTGTGACCGAGGGGACTTGAAAATGTTTTGCGAGCTGCTGTTGGCCGGGGACGCGCCGGGCCCCGCTTCGGGGCCGCTTCGGGGCGGCTTCGGGGCCGGGCCGGCGGGCCAGCACAATGGACCAATGCCCGCGCCACAGCCCAGCCCAGCCCGGCCGCGTACCGGATCCGGTCGAGGTGGCGGTCTGCTCGGCTCCCTGCTGTTCCCGCTGGTGCTCGCCATCACCGTCGGGGCCGGGGTGGCGACAGCGCTCAGCAGCCCCCCGTTGGGCGTCTGGATCTTCGTCACCGTCATGGGCGGCTGGTTGGTGACACTGTGCCTGCACGAGTTCGGTCATGCCGTGACCGCCCTCGCGGGCGGCGACACCTCGGTCCGGCAGCGTGGCTACCTCACCCTGAACCCCCTGCGGTACGCCAACGGCGCCATGACGTTCGCGCTCCCATTGATCATCCTGGCGATCGGCGGTATCCCACTGCCCGGCGGAGCAGTCCTGATCGAGCATCATCGGTTGCGCTCGCGGATGTGGCGCTCGGCGGTGTCCGCGGCGGGTCCACTCGTCAACGTGCTGGCCGGCGTCCTACTGGCGGCGGTGGGCGCCTCGATCGCGTCACCGCTCGGGTACGCGTTGTCGTTCCTGGGCCTTCTCCAGTTCACCGTCGCGATCTTGAACCTGCTGCCCGTGCCCGGGCTGGACGGCTGGGGAGTCCTCGCGCCACACCTGTCCCCCGCGACCACCGCCGCGGTGCGGCCGTTCACGCCGTGGGCGCCGCTGGTGCTGATCGTCGTGCTGTTCTCACTACCGCAGGCGTCGCGCCCGCTCTGGGACGCCGCGTACTGGCTGTTCGGGATGGCCGGCGGCAACGACCGCTCCGCCGCCATCGGCAGCGTCCTGTTCCGGTTCTGGAGCTGAGTCACACCCGGTGGGCCGACCCCACCGGCGAACCGGAACGGTCCAGAAGATGGAAGGATCGACCCCTGTGCAGATGACCGTGTTGGTGGGTGGGATCGGCGGCGCCCGGTTCCTCTTGGGATGCAAGCAGCTGCTGGGCATCGATCCGTTCGGGCAGGCACCGGCGGACCATCCACATCAGATCACCGCGGTGGTGAACACCGCCGACGACATCCGGTTGCACGGACTCCAGGTGTGTCCCGACCTGGACTCCTGCATGTACACCCTCGGCGGCGGAGCGGACCTCGCCCGCGGCTGGGGCCGCCAGGACGAGACCTTCGCGACAGCGGCCGAACTGCGTGCGTACGACGCCGAAGCGCCGTGGTTCGGGCTGGGCGACCGCGATCTGGCCACCCACCTGGTGCGCACCCGCATGCTCGACGCGGGCTACCCGCTCAGCCAGGTGACCGAGGCGCTCTGCCGACGGTGGGCGCCGGGCGTCCGGCTGCTGCCGATGACCGACGAGCGCGTGGAGACCCACGTCGTGGTCGCCGATCCGGACGCGCCGCGCGCAGGTTCGGCAGCACCGGCCCCGTTGATCGCGCTGCACTTCCAAGAGTGGTGGATCCGGTACCAGACCGCGCTCCCGGCCGTCGCGATCACCCCGATCGGCGCCGACACCGCCCAGCCTGGTCCGGGTGTCCTCTCGGCGATCAGCGACGCCGACGTCGTGCTGATCGCCCCCTCGAACCCCGTCGTGTCGATCGGCACCATCCTGGCCGTGCCGGGCGTCAGTGCCGCACTGCACGCCACCACGGCGCCGGTGATCGGTTTCTCGCCGATCATCGGCGGCGCCCCGGTCCGCGGCCACGCCGACGCCTGCCTCGCGGCCATCGGGGTCGACACCACGGCGCAGGCGGTGGGTCGGCACTACGGTGCCCGTCGCGACGGCGGCCTGTTGGACGGGTGGCTGGTGGACACCGCCGATGCCGGGGTGTTGATCCCCGGCGTACCGGTCCGGGAGATTCCGCTGCTGATGTCGGACCCGAAGGCGACCGGACACATGGTGCAGGCCGGACTCGACCTCGCCGGCGTGCGGCTCTGAGCGGGCTGGGCATGGAGTCCAGCCGGGCCGGGAGCCCGACCGCCCCCTCCGGCAACGGGCTGAGCGTGTTTCCGGTGGCGGGCCTGCCGGAGTTCCGACCGGGCGACGACTTGGCGGCCGCCCTGCTCGCGGCGGCCCCCTGGATCGCCGACGGTGACGTGCTGGTGGTCACCTCGAAGGTGGTGTCGAAGGTGGAGGGTCGGCTGGTGTCGACCCCGACCGACCCGGCAGCCCGAGAAGCCGTGCGGCGGGAGCTGGTCGACGCGGAGACGGTCCGCGTGGTCGCCACCCACGGCCGGACCCGGATAGTGGAGAACCGGCTCGGGCTGGTCGCGGCGGCCGCCGGGGTCGACGCGTCCAACGTGCGCGCGGACGAGATCGCCCTGTTGCCCCTCGACCCGGACGCCTCGGCCGCCGCGCTGCGCGACGCATTGGCCGACGCCGGGCGCCGGGTGGCGGTGGTGATCAGCGACACCCAGGGTCGAGCCTGGCGAGACGGTGTCACCGATGTCGCCATCGGCGCGGCCGGGTTGGACGTGGTCAGCGACTATCGCGGGACGGTCGACCGGTACGGCAACGAGCTCGCCGTGACGAAGGTCGCGGTCGGGGATGAACTGGCCGCGGCCGCCGAACTGGTCAAGGGGAAACTCGACGCTGTTCCGGTGGCGGTGATCCGCGGCCACCGGATCGACCCGGACTCCCCACAGACGGCCCGCACGCTGATCCGGTCCGCCGCCGAGGACCTGTTCCGGCTGGGCACCGACCTCGCCTTGGCCGCCGGGAGGCGGGAGGCGGTGTTGCTCCGACGCACCGTGCGCAGTTTCACCGACGAACCGGTCGATCCAGAAGTGCTCGATCGGGCGATCGGCGCCGCCCTCACCGCGCCGGCGCCGCACTCCACCAGACCGATGCGTTTCGTCGTGGTGCGCCGCCGCCGGACCGAACTCCTGGACGCGATGCGCGAAGCGTGGCGGGCCGACCTGACCGCAGACGGCTGGTCCGCCGAGCGGATCGAGCGGCGCCTGCACCGCGGGGCCGTGCTGCGCGGCGCGACCGAGATCGTGGTCCCCTTCGTCAACGGGGACGGCAGACACGGGTACTCGGACCGCCGTCGCGCAACCGCCGAGGAGCGGATGTTCTTGGTCGCCGGCGGCGCTGCGGTGCAGGGTCTGCTGGTCGCGCTGGCCGCGGAGGGGTTGGGATCGGCCTGGATCTCGTCCACCCTGTTCGTTCCGCAGGTGGTGCGGGACGTGCTCGACGTCCCGGACGATTGGGAGCCGCTCGGCGCGGTGGGCATCGGTCACCCGCCGGTGCCGCTCATCGCGCGGCCGCCGGTCGCCGAGGGGATCGTCCACCGGTGACCCACCGCCTGCTGCACAGCGACGCCGCGACGGTCCTGGCGCACTGGGATTCGCCGACATTCGCTCAAGACTCGCTCCGCGAGGCGTTCCTGGCCTTCCTCGCCGCCCGGCCCGACGCGACCGAGCGCAGCTGCACCCCCGGCCACCTGACGGCCAGCGCGATCGTGCTGGATGCGACCCGGACCTCGGTGCTGTTGACGCTGCATCCGCGGGTCGGTCGGTGGGTGCAGCTCGGCGGCCACTGCGAGGCGGGCGACGCCTCGATACGCGCGGCGGCGCTGCGGGAGGCGACGGAGGAGTCGGGCATCCGGGGCCTGACCGCGGCCCCGGACCCACTGCACCTCGATGTGCATCCGATCACCTGCAGCCTCGGCAGGCCGACCCGGCACTTCGACCTGCGGTACCTGCTCACCGCCCCGGCCGGCGCAGTGCCGACCCTCTCGGCCGAGTCCGACGACTTGGCCTTCTGGCCGCTGGACGCGCTGCCCGCCGGGGTGGATGCGAGCCTGCGGGCGGCGCTGGCCGCCCTCCCCGGCGTCAGGCGTGCGCGCTGATCGAACCCGTCGTCACGCGTCCGCGCTGAACCGGACCCCCGCCTCGGGGAGTTGCACATCCGGCCAGATCCGGACGCCGCTGCGGAGTTCGCAGCGGGCGCCGACCACCGCCCGGTCGCCGACGACGGCGTCGACCACGATGGCCCCGTCGCCGATGCTCACCCCCCGGCCGATGATGGAGCGTTCGATGTGCACGCCGTCGCCAATCCGGGCATCGTCGAACACGACACTGCCGTCGACCCTGGAATGTGCGCCGACCACGCCGTTGCGACCGATGGTGGTGCCGCTGGACAGGGTCGCGGTGGCGTCGATCTGCGCTCCGTCGAGCACCAGCGAATCGGCCGGTGGGGCGGGTAGCGCGAAGCTGGGTGCGATACCGCGGACCAGGTCGACGCTGCCCTGGACGAAGGCGGCGGGGGTACCGAGGTCGAGCCAGTAGGACGAGTCGATGTGCCCGGCGACTTTGGCACCGGCGGCGAGCAGGCCGGGAAAGGTGTCCCGCTCCACCGACACGGCACGACCGGCCGGGATGGCCTCGAGCACCGATCGCTGGAAGACGTAGCAGCCCGCATTGATCTGGTTGGTCGGCGGCGTGTCGGTCTTCTCCAGGAATTCCTGTACCCAGCCGTCGCTGTCGGTCGGCACACATCCGAAGGCGCGCGGATCGGCGACCTGCAGCAGATGCAGCGTCACATCGGCCTCTCGGGTCCGGTGCGTGTCCACCAGTGCTCGCAGGTCCAGCCCGGCCAGCACATCGCCGTTGAAGACGAGTTGGGTGTCGTGGCGCAGCCGGTCGGCGACGTTGCGAATGCCGCCGCCGGTGCCCAGCGGCTCCCCCTCGACGACGTATTCGACGTCCAGCCCGAATGACGATCCATCGCCGAAGTAGTCGCTGAACACCGACGCCTTGTACGAGGTGCCGAGCACGACGTGCTCGATGCCGGCGTCCCGGATGCGGGACAGCAGGTGCTCCAGGAACGGCACCCCGGCGGTGGGCAGCATCGGTTTCGGGGCGGACAGGGTGAGTGGGCGCAGTCGGGTTCCCTTACCGCCGACCAGCACCACCGCGTCGACGTTCACGCGGGCCCGCCCGCCGCGCCCGCAGACCGGGCCACGCTCATCACGTACTGCCCGTAGGGCGATTTGCCCATGACGGATCCCAGTGCGTAGCAGGCGTCCGCGTCGATGAAGCCCTTGCGCAGGGCGATCTCCTCGAGGCAGGAGATCCGGATCCCCTGTCGGTGCTCCAACACCTTGACGAATTCACCGGCCTCGAGCAGCGAGTCGTGGGTACCGGTGTCCAGCCAGGCGAACCCGCGGCCGAGGTCCACCAGCTTCGCACTGCCGGCCTGTACGTAGAGATTGTTGAGATCGGTGATCTCCAGCTCGCCGCGCGCCGACGGTGTGAGGTCGCGGGCGTACTCGATGACCGCGTTGTCATAGAGATACAGACCCGTGATGGCCAGGTTCGACTTCGGCTTCGCCGGCTTCTCCTCGATCGAGATGAGTCGCCCGTCCGCGTCCTTCTCGCCGACCCCGTATCGCTCCGGGTCCCGGACCGGGTAGCCGAACAACACACAACCCTCGATCTCGTGGGCCGACTCGACCAGCGTGCGGGCGAAGTTCTGGCCGTAGAAGATGTTGTCGCCCAGCACCAACGCCACGGAGTCGTCCCCGACGTGGTCGGCGCCGATGTGGAACGCCTGCGCCAGCCCCTCCGGCTTCGGCTGCTCGGCGTAGGTGAGGGTGAGGCCCCACTCGCTGCCGTCCCCCAGCAGCCGCCGGAACCCCGGGTTGTCCTCCGGTGTGGTGATCACCAGGATCTCGCGGATGCCGGCCAGCATCAGCACCGAGAGGGGGTAGTAGACCATCGGCTTGTCGAACACCGGCAGCAACTGTTTCGACACCGCCCGGGTGACTGGGTGAAGCCGAGTGCCGGCGCCGCCGGCGAGCACGATGCCCTTCATTAGGACAGTCCTTCCAAATCGGTCTGAACAGCTCGTTCGGGCCGTACGGGTAGCCGGGGCGGGTGCGAACGACTCCGACCGAGAATGATCGACGTCGGCGTGTTCGACCGGCCGGGCTGCCGAACGCACGTTACCGGACCTGTCCGACGGCCACCCGCTCACGCTGGGTGTCTCGCTGGAACGGGGTGTGCTCGTCGCCACGACACCGCAGGTTCACGGCAGGCCGCGCGGCGTGGGGTGCGCGGTTGTCGACGATCGCCCTCGTACCCTCAAGGTGAACTTCACCCCTGGTACCACGCCTCCGTTCGGCGTCGTCCGACCGGTCTCACCCACCCGATGCGATTCCCCAGTGATGGAAGTCGATATGGATGCAATCCAGCACGCCGATCAAGTTCTGGCCATGCTCTGGCGTCGCCACCCCGAGTACGCCCTCCCCGGACACGTCGGGTCACCGATGGACGATCGGGCGACGGTGACCATTCCGCGGTCGCTGATCGTCGCCTGCGAGCCGCTCGGACTCGGGTTGTTGCGGGACACCGCCTGACTGCCGGGCCGGTGATCCGCGGGACGTGGTGGGTCCGGCTCCGTCAGCTGTTCTCATGCCGAGGCGGATAGTTCCGTTTCTCCCCGGTGTTCTCCCCGGTGCCGGCGGGCACTTCCGCGCCACCGGCCACCGACGCCGATCGGCGCGCCAACTGCTGCCGCGCCAAGAGGCCGAGCTTGAGCACCAGCCGTAGCGGTGCCTGCCACCAGCCGGGATGACGCTCCGCCAGGTACCGATAGGCGCTCGCGTGATGCGCGCTGGTCATGGCGGTCGGATCGGCCTTGGTCGCGTGGCCTCCGATGTGCGTCACCACCGCGGTCGGGACGTACACGTGTTGCCAACCCGCCGCACCCAGGCGGCGACCCAGGTCGACATCCTCGAAGTACATGAAGTAGTTCTCGTCGAAACCGCCCACTTCCAGGAATGCGCTCCGGCGGACCAACAGGCAGGCGCCGGAGAGCCATCCCGCGGGCCGCTCCACCGGTATCTCGTGATCGCGACGATAAGCCTTGGTCCACGGGTTGGTCGGCCACCACCAGCCGGCCAGCGCATGACCGATGCCGCGGCCCAGGCTGGGCAGTTCGCGAGCGGACGGGTACGGCAGGCCCGCATCGGTGCGCAGCTGCGGGCCGAGAGTGGCCGCCCGCGGCCATCTCCGGGTGGCGGCGAGTAACTCGTCGACCGCGCCGGGGTGAAACACGAGGTCCGGGTTGCAGATCAGCACCCAGGGCGACTCGGCCGAGGTCGACCGGACTCCCACATTGGCACCGCCGCCGAAACCCAGATTCCCGCCGGTTCGGATCAGGGTCGCTCGACCCGCCGCCGCCGCGGCCTCCACGGTGCCGTCCGTCGAGCCGTCCAGGGACCCGTTGTCGGCCAGGATGATCTCCGGCCGCCCGCCGAGCGCCGACCAGTCGGCCGCCGCCGACAACGAGTCCAAGAACGGGCCCAGCGTCTCGCCGGGTGAGTAGGTGACAGCGACGACAGCCAGCAGGGGGCTGGTCCCACTCACCGGCGGGTGCCGGTCGCGCGGTCGTACGCCTCCTGGTGGGCGATGGCGGACGCCCGCCAGGTGAAGGTGGACGCCCGCTCCACCGCAGCCGCGCGCAGCGACGTCCGCCGCTCCGAGTCGCTCAACAGCGACTCCATCGCCTCGGCGATGTCTCCGGCGCCGACCCCGGTGTAGGCGACGGCGTCCCCGCCGACTTCGGGCAACGACAACCTGCGGGTGGTGAGCACTGCGGCGCCGCAGGCCATGGCTTCCAGCACCGGTAGGCCGAATCCCTCTCCCAGGCTCGGGTACACCACCATCTCGGCGCCGCCCAGATACCCGGCCAGCGCGTCGATCGGTAGGTGGCCCGGCCGCAGCACGCTCACTCCCGGCGGCAGCGCCGCGATGGCGGGTTCGACCGCAAGGTCCCAGCCGGGACTACCCGCCAGCACCAGCGGCGGGGTCCCGGTGCTCCGACCGGCCACCCGCGCATACGCCCTGATCAGGGCCGGCACATTCTTGCGCGGCTCGAGCGTGCCCAGGAACGCGATCCAGCGCGGGTCCGGCAACCCGAGACGGTCGGCGGCGGCGGCGACGTCCTCGGCGCTCGGCACCCGGAACTTCTCGGTGTCCACCCCGTGGTGGGCCACGATCATCCGATCCGGGCTGACCCCGGAGTGCCGGACCAGTTCGTCCGCGGTGGCCCGGCTGGGCACCACACACAGCGCCGCCAACTTGAGCGCGGTGCGCGTCCAGGCGCGGAAGAACCTGGCCTTCACACCCGAGTGCAGCGCGCGGTCGGTGAAGAAGGTGGCGTCGTGCAGGGTCACCACGACTGGGATGCCCGCCGCCATCGGCATCGTGTAATGCGGCGAGTGGATGACATCGACCTGGAGTCGGCGGGCCAGCCGCGGCAGCGTCGTCTGCTCCCAGGTCAGCCGCGCCGGCCGATTGGTGAGTTCGTCGGCGACCGGCACGATCCGGCTGCGCGGCGCCAGCGCGGCGAAGACGTCACCGTCCCGGCTCTGGCAGACGACCGACAGTGCGGCCCCGACCTCGTCCAACGCCGCGGCCAGGCTGTCGACATACCGTCCGACGCCGCCGCGTTCGGCGGGGATCGCCGTCGCATCCAACAGCACCCGCGGCTCGGTCCGCAACGATCCCCCTCGCCGTTCTCAGCTGGAATTCGGTGGAGTCGGCCCGCACCCGAGCGGCTCCGCACTCGGCCCCACCCTATCCAGGACCCGACGACGCCACCCGGCGACACGGCTGCCGCGCTGCGGTCCGCGGAACAATGCCAGACATCCGGTCGTCGATGAGGCATGGTAGGGAGTCGCCATGCACATGGCCTCCCAGATCGAACGCAGCTGCGATCGCGACGCGAATGTGAGGGTGCTGCCCACCATGTTGTTATTCGTCCAGATTCCCTGCCTCAATGAGGAGGGCTCACTGCCGACGTCCTGAACTCGATTCCGACCCGGATCGACGGCATCGACGCGATCGAGGTCCTCGTCATCGACGACGGGTCGACCGACCGAACAGTCGAGGTCGCGCGCGCCCACGGGGTGCGTCACGTCCTGCATCACACCCGGACGATGGGCCTGGCCCGATCCTTCCGAGACGGCGTCGACTACGCCCTGTCGTGCGGCGCGGACATCGTGGTCAACACCGACGGCGACAACCAGTATCCGCAGGATCGGATCGCCGACCTCGTTCAACCCATTCTGGCGGGGGTCGCCGACATCGTCATCGGGGATCGACAGACCGCCGAGATCGCGCACTTCTCGCCGGTCAAACGGCGCCTCCAGGCCGTCGGGAGCGGCGTCGTGAACATGGCGGCGAGCACCGACCTGCCGGACGCGGCGAGCGGTTTCCGTGCCTACTCCCGCGCCTCGCTGTTCCGGCTGAACGTCATCACCCAGTTCAGCTACTGCATGGAGACGATCATCCAAGCCGGCAACCGGCGGCTCCGGATCGCCAGTGTGCCGATCACCACGAACCCCAAAACGCGGGATTCGCGGCTCTTCAAGAACATCTGGCACCACATCTTCAAATCGGCGGCGGCGATCATGCGCAGCTACCTGATGTTCCGTCCGTATCTGCTGCTGGCCTCGCTCGGTTCGCTGTTCCTGCTGTTGGCCCTGATCCCGTTCGTCAAGTTCGGCATCCTGTGGATCACCGACGAGGCGGGCGGTCACGTCCAGTCGCTCATCCTCGGATCGTCGATGTTCGTGGCGTCGATGTTCTGTTTCGCCTTGTTGGTGATCGCCGACCTGCAACGCACCAACCGCATCCTGCTCGAGGAGTCGCTCGAACGGATCAAGCACATGCAGTACCCGCCCCGGACCGCGATCCAGGCGCTCGACGACAATTGGGAACTCGCCGCACCCGTCGACTCGGTCGACCAGCGGGGTGCCGAGACGGTGGTCCACGAGACGGTGGTCCAGCAGTGGACCGACCCGCGGGACGCTTCACAGTTGCGGCGGTGACGGATCCCGCTGCCGCCGTCGAGCCGAGCGCGGATCGACGGGGGAATCGACGCGGCAACCAGCTCCGCGCGCTCTTCGTGGTCGCCGCGCTCGGCTTCGCCGGCTGGGCCGTGGCCAAGAACTGGTCCGCCATCTCCGAGGCCCTTCCCGGCATCCGGTGGCTGCCCGCCGGACTCGCCCTGGCCTGCGCCGCCGCCGGCACCTGGGCGGCGCTGCCGGCTTGGCGGCTGATCCTGGCCGGCTTGGGCAGCACGCTGGCGCTGGTTCCCGCCGGGCGGGTGTTCTTCGTCGGTCAACTGGGCAAATACGTACCCGGCGCGGTCTGGACGGTGGTCGCCCAGACGTCGTTGGCACGCGATCTCGGCGTGCCCCGTAGTCGCAGCGGCGCGGCCGGCATCGTGTCGATTCTGATCGGCCTCATCACGGCGGGCCTGCTCGGCTTCACCCTGATCTTCTCCAGCGCCGAACTACTGCGGCGGTACTGGTGGGCCCTACTGCTGTGCGCCCCGCTGGTCGCACTGCTCCACCCGGCCGTGATGGACCGGCTGATCCGGTTGGCCGCCACGATCACGCGACGGGCGGTCACGATCGAGCGCATACCCGCCCGCAGCCTGTTGACGGCCGCCGCCGTCCAGGGCGTCGGCCAGTTCCTGCTGGGGCTCCACCTGTACTTCATGGTGTCGGCCGTGAGCGGCGTTCAGGTGCCGTTCTTGTTGGCGATCGGCGTCTTCAACCTCGCCGTCAGCGCCGGCACCGTGGCGGTTCCGGCGCCGGCGGGCCTCGGCGTTCGGGACGGGGTGCTCGCCGTCGGGCTGGCCCCGTTCCTGGGTCCCGGCGAGGTGATCCTGGTCGTGATCATGAGCCGATTGTGGTTCCTCGTCACCGATCTGACATTCGCGTTGACCGGCCATTCACTGGCCGCTGTGCGACAGAGTCGGCCCGCACCCGGGGCGAGCTGAGCAGGGCCCGGCCGGGGCCCTCGGTCAGCCCTGCGTCGGCCTTCCGTCAGCCCTCGGTCAGCCCTGCGTCAGCCCTCGGTCAGCCCTCGGTCAGCTCTCGATAAACCCCGCAGGATTTCGTTGTAGCGCGCACCGATCGAGGCCATCGAGAAGTCCTGCACCGCATCCGGTGCGGCCGCCGCGAGTCGCTCTCGGAACTGGTCGTCGGTCAGCAGCCTCTGCAGCTGCGCAGTCAAGGCGGGCACGTCCCCGCTGGGCACCAGGACGCCGCTGACCCCGTCTTCGATGACGTCGTTCAGCCCGGGCAGGTCCGAGGCCAGGACCGCACAACCCGCCGCCATCGCTTCCAACAGCGCCACCGGCAACCCGTCCTGGTCGCCGGATGCGGCCGCCACACTCGGCGCGATGACGATGCTGCTGCGTCGGTAGTGCTCGGAGAGCTGTTCTCGGCCCAGCTGGCCTGCGAACTCGACCGGCATGTCGGCGGCCTGGTGTTCCATGTCCTGGCGCAGCGGGCCGTCGCCGGCGACGACCAAGGTCCAATTCACCGTCGAGGGCAGCGCTGCCGCGGCGGCGAGCAGGTGGGTCAAGCCCTTCTTCTCGACGAGTCGACCGACGAAGAGCAACCGTCCCGGTCGCCGATCTCCGGCGGCCGACCGACCGAACGCGTCCGCGTGCACCCCCATCGGCAGCACCCGGACTTTCTCCGCGGGCGCGCCCAGCGCGATCACCCGGTCCCGCATGTCCGCGTTCACCGTGGTGACGTACCGGGCACGGGCGACGACGGCACGTTTCAGGGCCGTCGGCAGCCTTCCGTTGAGCGCGTACAAATCGCCGCCCAGGCTGGTCAGCAGGCTCGGCACCCGCCGCATCAGGCCGTAGCCGGCGACACCCTGCGGAATTATCCAGTGCACGTGCAGCAGGTCCGGCCGGAAGCTTCGACGCAGTCGGCGGATGGCCAGCCACTGAGCCAACAGCAACGGCACCACCTGCAGATAGCGGGACTTCCGGGCGCGCAGATTCTCGATGATCGCGCCCGAGGCCAGGTCCTCCCAACGGCGTGGGAAGTACCGATAGCGCACGACGTGCACACCGTCGATCCACTCTTCGCGGGGCGCACCCGGCACCGACGGCACCAGCACCAGGACCTCGAACTCGGTGGCCTGGACCACTGCGAGGTCCCGCACGAAAGCGGGCGTGCCGTCCTGGGCATCGGCGGGGAATGTCGATGCCAGCACCAACAACCTCTGCACGCCGCGTCTCCTCACTCTGGTCGCGAAACGGCGAGCCGGACGCGACGGTTCCGATCCGGGCGACGTTAACATCACCGCATGCCCGCCGCTCCCGCCCCGACCCGAGCCGACGAACTCGAAGAGCGTCGCCGTCGCCGGACGGGCGCCGTGGTCGTGGTGAACGGGGTCCCCCTACCGGACCGCCGGTCCACCGGAAACCTGCTGGTGGGTTCGCTGATCGGACACTGGCTGCATTCGCACCGAAGCGACCTGCGCGGCACCCTGCTCGATCTGGGTTGCGGCAGCAGGCCCTACGCACCGTGGTACACCGACCTGGTCTCCGCCGTCGTCGCCATCGACCCGGCGCCGGGGTCGGAGTGCACCGTACAAGCGTTCGCCGATCAGATACCGCTGGTCGGAGGTTGCGTCGACGTCGTGCTGTGCACCGAGGTCCTCGAGCACGTGGAGAACCTGGAGGCCGCCATGGCAGAGGTGTTCCGGGTGCTCCGACCGGGCGGCGCGGCGCTGATCACGGTGCCGTTCCTCTACCCCACGCATGAGGAACCCTACGATTTCCAGCGCCTCACCTACATCGGTCTGCGCAGTCTGCTGGTTCGGCACGGCCTGGTGGTCGACGACCTCGCCTGTAACGGCGGCCCCGGCACCCTGGTCGGCAGCTGGTTCTTCCGGGGTGTCCGAGTGGCGATCGACCTGCTGGGACGGCGACTCGGGCTATCGGACGCGCTGAGCCTGCGGGCCCCGTTCAGCTGGGTGGTGAACGGCCCCCAGTTGGTGATCCTGGCCCTTCGGTCGGGCCGGATGACGCGGCTGACTCGCCTCTCTGAAGTGGTCTCCACCGGATACATGGTCCGCGCGCACAAGCCCGCCGCTTCCACCGGAGGGTCGACCACCTGAGGGTCGACGGGCGACCGCGGGCCTTCCGAATCAGGTGTCGGCCGAGTCAGGTGTCGGCGGCGACCATCCGCGCCACGATCTCGTCGAACCCGACCGTCGGCGCCCAGCCCAGGTCACGCTCGGCCCGGCCGGCGTCGCCGACCTGCTCCACCGCGTCCACCGGGCGCACGAACTGCGGATCCACGGTGACCAGGCTCGACCAGTCGGCGATGCCGACTGCGGTGAACGCCGCCTGCACGAAGTCGCGCACCGAATGCGACTCGCCGGTGGCGATCACGTAGTCCTGTGCCGTGTCGTGTTGGAGCGATCGCACCATCGCATCCACATAGTCCGGGGCCCAACCCCAGTCGCGCCGCGCGTCCAGATTGCCCAGCCGCAGTTCCGTTTCGGTGCCGGCCGCGATTCGAGCGACGGTCTGGGTGATCTTCCGCGTGACGAACGCCGGTGGTCGCCGCGGCGATTCGTGGTTGTACAACACCATCGACACCGCGAACAGGCCGCGCGACCGGTAGACGTTGGTCATGTGATGCGCGTAGGCCTTCGCGGCGCCGTAGGGGGAGATCGGGCGGATCGTCGTCGACTCGTCCTGCGGGCTGTGCGCCGGGTTACCGTAGATCTCCGCCGACGACGCCTGCAGGAATCGCACCGGCCGGCCGCGTTCGGTCTCCTCCCAGGCCGCCTGCAGCAGGGTGGCGGCGGCCAGGCCCGACACGGTGCCGGTGGCCACCGGCTCCGCCCACGACCGGGCCACCGACGAGATACCGGCCAGGTTGTAGATCTCGTCGGGCGCGATGGAACGAATCAACCCGACCATCGCGTCCGCGTCGCGCAGATCACCCGGGTGCGCGTGCGCACCCTCCGGAACCGGGGACTCGCCGGCGGTCACGGGGTCGCGGACCAGACCGTGCACGTCGTAGCCCTCGCGCAACAGTTGCTCGGCGAGGTAACTACCGTCCTGGCCGGTGATACCGGTGATGAACGCCCGGGTCATGGGAGTGCTCCCGACTCAGATGCCGGCCAGGACCTTCTGGGCGGTCACGTCCGCGTCGACCATCATGTGGACCAGCTCGGTGAAGGTCACCTTCGGCTCCCAACCGAGCTTCTCCCGCGCCTTCGCCGGATCACCGATCAACAGGTCCACCTCGGCCGGGCGGAAGAACTGCGGATCGACGAACACGTGCTTCTCCCAGTCGCTGATCCCGACCCGGTCGAACGCCACGTCGAGCAACTCGCGGATCGAGTGGGTCTCGGCGGTGGCGATGACGTAGTCGTCGGCCTCCTCCGCCTGCAGCATCAACCACATCGCCTCGACGTAGTCGCCGGCGAAACCCCAGTCCCGGCGCGCGTCCAGATTGCCCAACGACACCTGCTCCTGCAGCCCGAGCGAGATCCGGGCAACCGCCTGAGTGACCTTCCGAGTGACGAACTCCGGCCCACGACGCGGCGACTCGTGATTGAACAGGATCCCCGACGACGCGTGCATCCCGTAGGACTCGCGGTAGTTGATCGTCATGTAATGCCCGAACACCTTGGATACGCCGTACGGCGAACGCGGCCAGAGCAGCGTCTCCTCCGACTGCGGCACCTGCTGCACCTTGCCGAACATCTCCGACGACGACGCCTGATAGAACCGCACCTTCGAGACGTCCTCGCCGGCGTACAACCGGGTCGCCTCCAACACGTTCAACACACCCAACCCGGTCACCTGACTGGTCAGATGCGCGTTCTCCCACGAATAGGCCACGAACGAGATCGCGCCGAGGTTGTACACCTCGTCCGGTTGCGACGTGTTGAACGCCCGAATCAGGCTCGACAGATCCGTGATGTCGCCGGTGATCAAACGCACCCCGGGCAACTCACGCTCCACGATCCCGCGCTTCGGGTTGTTCTGACCACGAATCAGCCCGTACACCTCATAACCCTTGTCCAGCAACAGTTCGGCCAGATAAGGCCCGTCCTGGCCGGTGATTCCGGTGATCAGCGCGCGTGGCATGAAACTCCTCTTGCATGGTCCGTCGTCGGCAGGAACTCACCGTACCCGGAGCACACCGCGTCCGCCGGAGCCGCGCCCGTACTGCAGGGCGCCGGATGATTCGCCGAATCCGCGGAACTGATTCAGCCCGGCGTCGCGCGGTAGACGGTGACGTCGTAGGGGATCTGCACCGCCTCCTTCGGTCGGGAGACCGCGGAATCCTCCCAGTGGTCCAAGGAGCCGGACAGCCGGCGTTCCGCTGTGAGTTCGAACCGCGGATCGCTCGTGTCGAGCGTCGACGGCAGATCGGCTCCGGGCATCACCACGAAGACGGTCCGATCGATGCCGTAGTGCGACAACGCGGAGGCGACCACATCCGGCCAGGTCACCGGATTCGGTGGTAGGTACAGCGAGGCGTGGCCGAAGAAGAACCACACCGGGATCGCGAAGAGTAGTTCGGGCTGGCCGCAGCAGGGGCCGGTGCTGGGCCACAGATACACCGCGCGATCCGTGCCCGCGGGCTCGACGATGGATTGGACGACGCGGTACGACCCGCCCCACTCGTCGAATCGGCGGAGCGGCAACGACTGCAGGGTGAAGACCACGAGCAGCGTTCCGGCCAGCCCCACCGACACCCCGCGACCGGCGACCAGACTCAGTCGGGCCCATCGCTGCCGGACGACGCGCCCACCGATATGCCAGAGGAACACCAGCGCGATGGCGATCGCGATCGTCATCATCGGCACCGACGCCGGCACGAACCGCCGACCCCACCACATCAGGTACGGCGAATTGTGCGGGTCCCACAGATAGATCGGCAGCAGCACGGCCAACGGCATCAGCGCCAGCGCCTGGGTGGCCGACCACCGCTGATGCAACAGGACCATGATGCCGACCAGCATCAACACCAGGCCCGGCCAGGTGAAGAACCAGGAGAGCCAGATCAGCGACTCCTCGCGGTAATCGCGAATGATGCGCCCGTTGTAGTTGATGGAGTGCGGGCCGAACGCGGGGCGGACCACGGCCAGCACGAACAGGACTGCGTATCCGACCGAGACCCCCGTCGCCAGTCGGCGGCGCAACCGCGGGCCGGGGTGCACCAGGGCGCTCCGCCGGCGGACCAGCCCGCGGGCGGCGACGGCCACAACGGTCAGAACGACCAGACCCGCGAATTGGAGGGTCGGTCTCGGCAGATTCAGCGCCGTGTAGTAGTCCGACACTCCGTAGGCGTTCACCTCGGCCACCGCGCCGGCGACGAGCAGCGATCCGATGAACCACTTGATCCGAATGTCCCACCCGGCCACGACCCACCACGCCGCCAGGATCCCGGCGGCCGCCCAGATCATCAGCACCCCGTCCGGGCGCGCCAGGTAACCCGCGCCGATCAGGGCGCCGGCTGCCCCTGCGGCCACCCTCGATCCGCTCTGCACCGCGATCACCGCAGCGAGCAACGCCCCGAGGAAGAGGCACTGCGCGAAGATCTCGGTGCTCGGGTACTTGGCCTGCCAGACCTGCATCATGTTGACGGTCAGCAGCAGGCCGGTCAGCCAACCGACCGCGAGGCCACCCACCCGGCGGGCCAGGAGGGCGCCGAGCAGCACCGACACGACTGCCACCGCGGGTGTCACCGCGGCCTCGGCCGCCAGGCCCCGCAGCCGATAGGCGACCGCGAGCAATCCCGACCACAGATGATAAAACTGCTGCTCCAGATCGCCGGTGCCGAAGTCGTTGACCCAGAATCCCGGCTGCACCATCAGCAGCGGTTTCTGCACGACCGACGGCCCGATGAGCGTCGCGTACTCCGGCGAGATCGCCTGCAGCATGCCGGTCCGCGCGATGTGCGCACCGGTCGCCATGTAGATACCGGGGTCGCGGTCACCGACCGCGTAGTGGAATCCCGGGAAGTAGAAGAAGGCGGCGACCGCTCCGACGCCGCCGAGCATGAGCGCTTCGGCCCGGTCGAAGCGCAGACCACGGGCCCGGATCCGCCGCTGGAGCGCCAGCGTGACGGCCGCCGCGCCCAGCACCACCCAGAACGCGACCGCCCACAGCGAGAACCGGCCGAACAGCGCAGTGCCGAAACCCGCGACGGCGGTGAGCAGCACCAACCCGGTCGTGCCGAGGACCACCGCCTCCCCGACGGTGACCGTCGAGTGGCGTGCTCCGGGCACCTCAGCGGGTGTCGCGGGGGTCGTCGGCGCCGTTCCGGTCGCGCCCGGGTGCGCCGGCGTCATGAGGCCGGACGATAGCACCGCGACGCGCGCACCCGGGCGACCCAGAACCGGTGCGTCGCGCCCGAGGGCCGGCCGCCCGCTGCGTGCTGCTCGCCGTTTGCGCTGATCACAGCTGTTCCACGGCGGCGTCCCGGTTTGCGGAGCACGCCGGAGCCAGGGAGACTCGGGTTCGGGCTGCGGTACCGTGGCTCTGCATCGCACCGTCTGGAAACCGCACCGTCTGGTACCGCACCGCAGGCAACCGAAGGATGGCAAGCCGACTTGGCCTCGACAGATCGCGCCCGGGCGCAGAACAGACTCCGCATGGAGCTGCTCGTCGGAATCGTCCGGAAAGACCTGCAGGTCAAATATCAGGGCAGCGTGTTGGGTTTCGTCTGGTCGTTGGCGAACCCGCTGCTGCTGCTCGTCGTCTATTCGTTCGTGTTCGGCGTCGTGCTCAAGTCCGGCATTCCGCATTTCGGCTTCTACCTGCTCACCGGCCTGCTGATCTGGAACTTCTTCTCCGGAACGGTGGCCGCATCGGCGGGCGCGGTCGTCGGTAATGCGGGCCTCGTACAGAAGGTGCCGTTTCCCCATGCGGTGCTGCCGCTCGCGTCGGTGGGTTTCAACGTGGTCCAGCTCGGCCTGCAGCTGGGCGTGATGATCGTCGTCATGGTCGCCACCGGATTCACCCAGATCTTCAGCGCGTGGCTCCTGCTGGCCGTCCCCGCGATCGCCGTGGCACTGGTCTTGGCCACCGGATTGGCGTTTCTGGTGTCCGCGTTGAATGTGCGGTACCGAGACACCCAGCACCTTGTCGAGATCATCCTGATGGCGGGTTTCTGGCTGAACCCCATCGTCTATCCGATCATCCTGGTCGAGCGGGAGATCGGTGACTCCATACTCGCCCCGATCTACTGGCTGAATCCGATGGCCGATGTCGTGGTGTCGATGCAGCGGGCCCTGTACAGCGGGGACGCGGGGATCACCGGGACCACCGACAAGGTGCTCGCGTCGGACAACCTCTGGTTCTACGTCGAACGGCTGGCCGTCGGCGGCGTGATCGCGGCGGCGGTGCTGGCGGTCGGCGTGTGGGTGTTCCACCGGATGTCCGCCGACTTCGCGGAGAACCTGTGACCAGCCAGCTCGGGGTGGTAGACCCGGAACCCATCGTCACGGCGATTCACGTCAGCAAGCGGTTTCGTCGGCACACCTCGCGGGCGACGTCGTTGAAAGAGCGCGCGATCAAGTCCACGGCGACCAAGGTCGAGGATTTCATCGCGCTGGCCGACGTCTCCATCGACATCCATCCGGGCGAAACGGTCGGTCTGATCGGCACGAACGGCTCCGGCAAGTCGACTCTGCTCAAGATCCTGTCCGGCATCCTGCGCCAGTCGAGCGGCGAGGTGCAGGTGAAGGGCCGCATCGCGTCCCTGCTCGAACTCGGGGCGGGGTTCAACGGCGAGCTGACCGGGCGGGAGAACATCTTCCTCAACGCGGCGCTGCTGGGCTTGAGTCGCCGGGAGACCGAGGAGTCGATGGAGTCCATCATCGACTTCTCCGAGTTGGCCGCCTTCATCGATGAGCCGGTCAAGCACTACTCCTCGGGCATGTACGTCCGACTGGGGTTCGCGGTGGCCGTCCACGTCGACCCCGACGTCCTGCTGATCGACGAGGTGCTGGCCGTCGGCGACGAGGCGTTTCAACGCAAGTGCATGAATCGCATCCGCAACTTCCAGGACGCGGGCCGGACCATTCTCTTCGTCTCCCACTCCCTGGAGCAGGTCGAGCAACTGTGCACCCGCGCTGTGGTGTTGAATCGCGGCCGACTGGTCGACGACGCCGCGCCCAGCGCCGCCACCAAGACATTGCGCAAGATCATGGGTACCGACCAGCCGGTGCTCCCGACCACCGTGACCCCCGACGACGGATTCACATTCGGCGACATCGTCGTCTCCACCGGGTCGGTGCTCGCCGGGGTGTCGGAGATCGGCCCGGACGACCCACTGGTCGTCACCGCCCAGATGACGCTGAACCACCACTGGGCGCATCTGGTGGATCGGGTCGAGGTGGTTCTGATGGGCGATCACGACTGGCCGTTGTGGGTGATGTCGGCCAGCGGGGTGCAGCTCCCCAATCAGGCCGGGCGGTGGTCGGTTCGGTCTTCAGCGTGCCGCGGCACCCACGGCTTCGGGCCACCACCCGGGTGGGCCGTGCAGGTGACCGATGCGACCGGCCGCCCGCTCGCCCACACCCAGACGAAGTACCTCACGGAGATCCGCTCAGACCACGGCCCGGGCCTGCTCGACGTCGACTTCGACGTGTCGGTGTCCGTGCAGCCCTCGAGGTTCGTGCCGGCTCCGCGCACCCGACTCCCCCCAACCCGGACGGAACATCTGCCATGTCGCCAGCACCCACGCTGACCGCGGCGACGTCACCGCTCGCGACAGTGGTCATCGTCAACTACAACGGTGCACATCTGCTCCCCGCGTGCCTCGACGGACTCGCGCACAGGACATGCCGCCCGGCTCCTTCAAGGTGGTGGTGGTGGACAACGCCTCCGCTGATCCCGTCGCGCGACCTGCTCGCAGAGCGGTATCCCGACGTCGAGCTGATCACCTCGCACGTCAACCGCGGATTCGCCGGCGGGAACAACGTGGCGCTGCGCCGGGGTCACCACCAAGTATGCGGTGCTGCTGAACAACGACGCGATGCCGGAACCGTCCTGGCTGCGCGAGTCTTCTCGGCCCCCTGCTCGCCGACAGTCCGGCGACCTGGTCTGCACCGGCGTCCAAGATCCTCTTCATGCCGAGGTTCGTCCGGGTGGACTTCGACACCGCCCCGTTCATCCCCGGCGGCCTGGACCCGCGGGAGCTCGGGGTCAAGCTGATCTCCATCGCGGTCAACGGTGTGGACGTCACCGAGAAGACACTGTTCGAGCAGGGCGCGTACGGCCCGGACGGGTCCGGGGCGAAGGTGTTCCGCTGGACCAGACCGTCGGGCTACTTCCATCTCCCGCTGCCCGCCGACACGCTGGCCGACCCGGCGACCGCGCAATCCAGCCGGGTGACGTTCACCTTCGCCGGTCCCGACGCAAATCCGGTCACCTTCCGGATCGGCGGTGCAGAAGTCACCGAAACCGCCTCGATCAGCCTGCGACATCCCGCCACGGCGGAGCTGGACGTCAATCCGAGCGAACTGGCCGTCGACATGATCAACAATGTGGGCGGTCTGGTCTTCGTGAACGGCGCCGGCGCCGACCGCGGCTTCGAAGAGGTCGACCGGGGTCAGTTCGACGAGCAGTGTGAAGTGTTCACCGCGTGCGGCAACGGGATGGCGGTCCGCACTGCTCGCGGGGCCGAGGTCGGCTGGTTCGACGACCGCTACTTCATGTACTACGAGGACGTCGACCTGTCCTGGCGGCTGCGCGCCCGCGGCGGACGAATTCTGTACGTGCCCGACAGCGGTGCTGCGACACATCCACTCGGCGAGTTCGAAGCCGTGGTCCCCCGGTTGGCTCTTTCACGTCGAACGCAACCGACTGATCACCCTGACCAAGAACGCCGGCGCCCGCCGGGCCGGGCGCGAGGTGGTGCTGTTCCTCGCCACCACCGCGAAGGCCACCCTGCGTGCGTTCCGGGACGGCCTTCGCAGTCGGCGACGCCCGCCGTTGGGCCAGGTCAGGGTTCGACTGAAGGCGCTGTGGTCCTATGAGCGGATGCTGCCGGGTCTGATCCGTTCGCGGGCCGAGCTCGGTCGGAGCGCGGCCGTCGGCCGCAGGGAATTGGAGAAGTGGCTGGTGACCGAACGATGAAAACCGCCGTCTACGACCGGTTCTGGTCCTCGCGGGGTGGTGGTGAGCGGTACGCGGGCATGATCGCGCAGACGCTGGCCCAGGACGGACACGAGGTGGACCTCCTCTCGCCGGAGCCGGTCGACCTCGATCAGTTCGCCACACATCTGTCGCTCGACCTGACCGGCGTCCGGGTGCGGGTCATCAAGGACACCGACGAGACCGCGATCGCCGCGGCGAGCGCCGACTACGACCTGTTCGTCAACTCCACCTACATGTCGAGTCTGGTGCCGCGAGCGGCCAAATCGGCCTACGTGTGCTTCTTCCCGACCCCCCTGCATCACGAGCTGAACGACACCCGACGCACCATCGCCAAGCGGTTGGGCCGGTACGTCAAGGCCGACCCGGATGTGCGCGGCTTCGGATTCGGCAGCGGCTGGTTCCCACCGGAGGGCGGTGTCCGCAAGCGCTGGTCCTGGTCGACCGACCACGGCGTGCTCGAACTGCCGCCGAACTCGGCCGGCACCTTTCACCTGTCGGTCGGCCGGCCCGGTGCGGATCGCCCGGCCACCGTCCAGGTCCGCGACCACCACGACACCGTGCTCGCCGACATCACCGTCAAGCCGGAGTTCCACGATGTCGTGTTGCAGGTTCCCGATCACGACGGGTACAGCGAACTGCACTTCTACAGCGACACGTTCAGCGCGGCCGGCGACAACCGCGAACTGGGGTTCGCGCTCGGCCGGGAGACCCTGGCGGCGAAGCTCAAGCCGCGATCGCTGCTGACCCGGCGGCTGCCGTGGCTGCTGCTGGGAACCCAGGACCTCCGGTTCCTGGAGGCCTACGACTCGATCGTCACCATCTCCGATTACACCCAGACCTGGGTGAACAAGTTGTGGCAGGTCGACTCCGATCTGCTGTTCCCCCCGATCGACGTCGACAAGATGCGGCCGGAACCGGTCCGCGCCAAGACGATCATCACCATCGGTCGGTTCTTCGATCCCAGCCGCGGCCACTCCAAACGGCAGCTGGAGATGGTGCAGATCTTCGAACAGCTGGTGTCGAACGGGCAGCTCGACGGCTGGGAACTCCACATGGTGGGCGGCTGCGAAGCCTCCAACCGCGGCTACTACGAGAAGGTGATGGCCGCGTCGGAGGGCTTCCCGATCGTGCTGCACCCGAACGCCCGCCGCGAGGTCCTGGAGCGTCTGATCAACTCCGCGTCGATCTTCTGGTCGGCGACCGGCCTGGACGAGGACGCCGACAAGCACCCGTGGCGCAATGAGCACTTCGGCATGACCACCGCCGAGGCGATGGCCGCCGGTTGCGTCCCCGTCGTGATCGACCGGGCCGGCCAGCAGGAGATCGTCCGCGAGGGTGTCGACGGCTTTCGGTGGAACACCATCGCCGAGGCCGTCGCCTGCACCGCCCGGGTGGCCGGGGACGAAGAACTGCGCACCCGGCTCGCCGCGTCATCGATCGCGCGCGCCGCGGAGTTCTCCGACCACGCCTTCAGCGAGCGGTGGCGGGAGATCTGCAGGAGCCGCGACCTGCTCCCCTGACCCGGCTCACGGGTAGAGCATTCGGCCGCGCAGCACGAACTCGCGGCTCGCACCCAGCGACACCGGAACTGTGAACAACCCGTCGGTGTTCATCGACGGGCGGAACACCCGGGCGCCGGCCGGGTCGACATGGCGTCCCAGCATGTCCAGGTACAGCCTGTCCAGCCGACGCCCCGCAGCCTCCGCGGACACCAGCAACGACCGGGCGACCGCCGCTCTGCCATCGACCCGGACCCGGTCGACCCAGATCTGCCGTTCCAGGGTGCTGCCCGATCGGCCGAGGGCGAACTGGTACGCCAGCTGTACCCAGCGGTCCGGGTTGCGACCGACTCGATCGAATGCCTCGCCCGACGCCAGCACGAACGACGCGAGCGTCACGTAACTGCGGGACTGCTGCAACACACCGAGCCCGTTGGTCAACCCGACCGGGTCCGGCCGGCGATTCAGCACCCCGAGATAGATGTCTCGCACCAACAGGCCGCGACGTTCGTTCGACTCGGCGATCCGCTGGGCGATGGCGGCGAGCGGCGTTCCGCCGGCCCACGCCGCCACGAAGGCCGACAGACCAGCCGAATCCGCCTGCCGGGCGAGCAGCGAGGAATACATCAACTTGATCGCGGCGCGGGCATCGCGCTTACCTTGAAAATCACTACTGACTGTGAACCAGTTACTGCGCAGGCCGAGCGCGATCCGCACCCGGTCGCCGGTGAAGGTCCGTACCCCGTCGGCGGTTCGCACCTGCACGGTCAACGCCCGACCACCGTCCGCGCCGAGGCCGTTCCGTTCCATCACCGACATGTCCACCGCCGAGGGAAGCGCGAGGCCCGCGGCGACGTCAGCCGAGGTGAGTTGCCGCGTCCAGTCGTGATGGGGGTTGATCGACGTGGCGTCGCCGGCGTCCTGAACAGCCGGGAAGGCGCCCCCCGCGGTCCAACCACCCGTCGACGAGCTGAACTCGGCGCGCGCGATGGGCCCGTCGGCGCCGCCGAATCGACGGACCTGACCGGCGGTCGCCGCAACCGCGGTGTCGGTGTTCGCCGCCGTCAACGCGGTGCGCGGGGTGTCCGCGTACTGGACGTACAGACCCCCGAAGACCTGGCACGACTCGGAGTCGCAGGTCTGCGAGACCGACCGCCGATCAGCCATCGCGTAGCTGCGGGCGGCAACCGCCTGCGCCTTCAGCGCCTCCATCCCGCGGCCACCCCCGGCGTTGCCCCACGAGGCGGGTGACTCCCGTGGCACCACGCCCCGCACGTACTGGTCGAGCGGGGTCGTGAGCACGGTCTCGATCTGCGCCGGCCCCTCGACGGCGGCGAGGTCGCCGAGGTACCAGACGTTGCGGGTGGGCTGACACACGATCGGCAGTGTTTCCGGATTCGCCGGATTCTGACCCGGCTTCGACACCGTGACCGGGCCGGGCTGCGGATCCCCCGACAATGTCCACGGTCCGGCACAGGACGTCGCGGTGGCGGTCTGGAAGCTGTTGACGCCGAGCCGCTGAATCCGCACCGCCCCGGCGGCGACCGGTGCACCGCCGACCGTGAGATTCGATCCCTGCACCCGAAGGTCCACCGCCGATTGGGCGGTCAACCGGACGGTGACCGGGGTGTTCTGGTTGGCCGGACCCATCGTGGTCCCGCCGTAATAGTGGTCGAGAATCTGCGTGTAGGACCACCCCTGGTCGACCGCGTAGCCGTAGGCGCCGTACTGCCCCATCCCCCGGCCGTGGCCGTTGCCGTGTCCGGTCAGCGTGAACACGGTGTCGCCGGCGTCCGCTGCCGCGATGCCCGTCGGCCCGGTCACGGTGAGGGCGCCGGCCAGCAGAGTGGTCACCGTGAGCGAGGACCACAATCGGCGCACCAATCCGGTCCGCTTCGATCCAGTCCCAGTGAAGCCAGTCCCAGTCAAGCCGGTCCCAGTCAAGCCAGTTTCAGAGAAGCCAGTGCCCACATCAGTCCCCATTAACTCAGTGTGCACACGGCAACGCTGTGCGTCCACCTCGCGGACCGGCTCATCACGCCCGCCGACGACCGATCAGGGTGGGCGGTACCTTGTCCGGATGCCACCCCCCGCGGGCCCATCGGCTCGGACCCGACTGCGGGTCACCGTCGACGCCACCCCACTCCTGGGTGTGCGGACCGGGATCGGCCGGTATGTCCAGCACCTGCTCGCCGAACTGGCCGAGATGGACGACTTGGACGTCACCGCCACCGCCTTCACCCTGCGCGGCTGGGCCGCCCTCGCATCGGCGCTGCCGACCGGTGTCCGAGCAGTGGGTCGGCCGACGCCGGCCCGCCTGGTGCGCAAGCTCTGGACCCGCTTCGACGTGCCGCGCGTCGAGTGGATGGGCGTGCACACCGATGTGGTGCACGGGACGAACTTCTTCCTGCCGCCCGCCGGGCGCGCCGCGGGTGTGATCACCGTGCACGACCTCACGTTCGCCGACTTCGCCGACACCCTGCACCAAAACTCCACCGACCTGGCGTTACTCGTGCCACGCGCGTTGCGCCGGGCGCGGGCCGTCACCACGCTCGCCGCGGCGACGGCGACCGAGATCAGTCACCGTTTCGGGGTCCCCGCCGACCGGATCGTGGTCGCGTCGCCGGGGGTGGACCGGAGCTGGTTCGATCCGCCGCCGCTCGACGGCGCGCAGCGGGCCGCGCTGGGCCTGCCGGCGTCGTACTTCCTGTTCGTCGGCACCCGCGAGCCGCGGAAGGGCCTGGACACCCTGCTCGCGGCGTATTCCGTCTTTCGGAACGGCTGGCTGGACGGGGAGACGGAAATCCCCAACCTCGTCCTGGTCGGCGCCAGCGGGTGGGGACGAACCGGGCTGGATGTTCCGCCGGCCGGCGTCGTCGTACTCGACTACGTGGAACAGGCCGTACTACCCGCGATCGCCGGCGGTGCGATCGCCTTGGTGCTGCCGAGCGTGCACGAGGGATTCGGCATGCCCGCGATCGAGGGTCTGGCGGCGGGGTGCCCGGTCATCGTCTCCGACATCCCCGTTTTACGCGAGGTCACGGGCGGCGCTGCGGCGACCTTCCCGGTGGGCGAACCGGTCGCCCTCGCCGAATGTCTGTGGGCCGCGTTCAACGGGGACACGCCACCGCCCGATGGTACGACGAGAACAAGCCAGCCGATACACCTGGCGGCAGTGTGCGGAGAACACTGCCCGGGCGTACCGGCTGGCTGTCGATCGGGATCGAGTCGGGTAAGGCTGATGATTGCGGTGCTCAGTACTCCGTGCGGGCCAGCGTCAGGAACTCGCCGCTGGTGGCCAGTGACCGCGGGACGGCTCGCTCGTTCGCTCCGGGAACCAGACCGATGAAGGCATTGAGCCCGCCCTGGTCGGCCTTGCGGTGCAGGTATTCGGCGTAGTAGCCGTTGACGATGGTGCTGCGGTTCTCGCCGCTGGTCAGGATGCTCTTGGCGACTGCCTGGCGACCCTGACTACCCGCTACCTTCACCCAGTGGGCCAGACCGGTCGCGTCGGCGTGCCGGTGCAGCAGGTTCATGTAAAGGCCGTCGATCCAGGACTTCAGACTGCCGCGACCCATCACGGTGATGGACTCGGGCGAGGCGTACAGCGCGGTCATCAGGTCGAGGGTGTTGCCCCCACCGGCGAGATTTGCCACTCGCTGAGCGAGTCCGGCCCGGTCCGCGTATCGGCCCAGCGCGTCACCGTAAGCATCGTTGACGATGACCGAGAGGCTCTCGGTGCTCAGGAACAGGCTGTCGAAGACGGCGGTCTTGGAGACGCCGTTGGCCAGCTGCGTGGTGAAGGTGGCGAGGCCGCCGGAGTCGGCCTGCCGGTGCAGGATGTTGACGAAGAGCTTGGAGACGTAGGCCCGAGCGTCGGAGGCCGACATCGTGGGGGTCGGCTTGACCTGTTCGGGGTCCACCTTGTCGGTGAACGTCATGGTGTTGTAGGTGATGCCGGTGCTGCCGGTGACGCTGGAGATTCCGACGAAACGGTAAGCGGAGCCCAGGATGTTGGCGCGGTGGCCGGCTGAGTTCATGTAGGCCGTGAAGATGGCATCGGCCGTCGTGCTGGTGGGGCTCCACTTGGCGACGTTCTCCGCCCACGCGGTCCGGTTGGAGGCGCCGTAGCTGAGTGTCTGCTGGAACGCGTTCGGATTGTGCTGCAGCACGTCTCCGGTGGCTCCGTTGGCCATCTGGCTCGACCACCAGGTGGACAGACGAGTCAAACCGGTGGCGGACTGTAGGGCGGGCACACCCGCGTCGGAGCGCGCCTTGTTGACCAGCGTGACCATTCGTGTGTCGAAGTCGGGAGAACCCGACGGAGCCGCGTTGGCGGCGGGCGAAATGGCGATCGAGGCGAAGACTGCAGCGAGAGTGAGCGCCACCGCCGTCAGGACCCGGACGATGAGGAGAGATCTATGGCCCGAGCGACCGGCGGATCCGGTCACGAGTGCGGGCGTCGCGTTGGCGAGCATCTGAGTGGCTACCTTTCGGGAAACGTAGCGGTTGGCGGTGCCAACCAGGAACGTCACTTACTGTATCCAACACATTGCTGTAAGTAACATCGCCCATTCCGGTAACAAAAAGTGACCGTCCCCAGGCGTTTTGTCCGATTTCGGCATAGTCTCTTCACTCACCGTGACATCGACGAGCCCCGACCCGTCAGCCCGTGTTGATTGAGACCGCGGTCACGCCCACGGGCACTGCGCCCACGGTGGGGAGATCCGACGTCGAAAGCGGCACCGATCGCCGACAACGGTGTCGGCGAGGTCGCGAGACGAACCAAGCTGAGTCAGCTCAGCCGGCGACCGGACGGAACGCGTCGCGGTGCGTCTCGAATGCGGCGGCCAGCGCCCCACGCCACGGTTGCAGGGGGGTCAACCCCGCAGCGCGCCAGGCGGCACCGGACAGCACCGAGTACGCCGGACGCGGGGCCGGGCGCGGGAACTTGTCGCTGGTGGTCGGCTGCACGCGGTCGGGGTCGGCGCCGAGCTCGTCGTAGATGGCCCGGGTGAACTCATACCAGGTGGTGTCACCGTCGTTCGTGCAGTGCAACACCCCCCCGGCGACATCGGCGCCGGCCAACTCGACGAGGCCGGCGGCGAGGTCGGCCGACCACGTCGGCGAACCGCGCTGATCGTCGACCACCGCGATGGTCGGGAGTTTGGCCTCGAGCGCGCACATCGTCTTCACGAAGTTGCCGCCGGTGGCCCCGTACACCCACGCGGTCCGCACCACGTGCGCCGCCGGGTGCGCCGCCAGCACGCCCTGCTCGCCGGCCAACTTGGACGCCCCGTACACCGACTTCGGGCCGGTCGGGTCGCCGGGTTCGTACGGACTCGAAGCGTCACCGGGGAACACGTAGTCGGTGGACACGTGAATCAGGCCGAGCCCCTGCCGCGCCGCCGCCCGCGCGAGCAGCGCGGGCCCGGTCGCATTGACGGCGTACGCGGCGTCGGCGTCGGTTTCGGCGTTGTCGACCGCGGTGTACGCGGCGGCGTTCACCACGACGCCGGCCGGGTGCGCAGCCGCGAACCTCGCGAGCGCGGCGTCGACGGCAGCCTCGTCAGTGATGTTCAGCTCGCGCGAGCTGAAACTCACCGCGTCCAGACCCGTCGCCGCGGCACGCGCTCGCAGATCGGATCCGAGTTGGCCGTACGCACCGGTGATCAGCAGCCCGGTCGGGCGCGCCGATCCCATCAGGACTTACGGTCGAGCGCCGCCCGCGTCTTCAACGGCTCCCACCAGTCCCGGTTGTTGCGGTACCACTCGACGGTCTCGGCGAGCCCCTGTTCGAACGGCACCCGAGGCGCGTAGCCCAGTTCGGCGCTGATCTTGGAGATGTCCACCGAGTAGCGCAGGTCATGGCCTTTGCGGTCCTCGACCGGAACCACCGCCGACCAGTCGCGGCCCGTGGCGTCCAGCAACAGACCCGTCAGCTCCTTGTTGGTGAGCTCGGTACCGCCGCCGATGTTGTAGATCTCGCCGGTTCGGCCGCCGGTGAGCACCAGCGCGATACCGCGGCAGTGGTCGTCCACGTGCAGCCAGTCGCGGATGTTGCCGCCGTCGCCGTACAGCGGCACCGAGCCGCCGTCGATCAAATTCGTCACGAAGAGCGGAATGACCTTCTCCGGGAACTGGTAGTACCCGTAGTTGTTCGAACACCGGGTGATGCACACCGGCAGTCCGTGGGTGCGGGCGTACGCCCGGGCGATCAGGTCGGAGGACGCCTTGGTGGCCGAGTAGGGCGAGTTCGGCTGCAGCGGCCACTCCTCGTCCCAAGAACCCTCGGAGATGGATCCGTAGACCTCGTCGGTGGAGACGTGGACGAACTTGCTCAACTTCGCGTCGAGCGCCGCCTGGAGCAGGGTCTGTGTGCCGAGCACATTGGTCAGGACGAAGTCCGCCCCGCCGAAGATCGAGCGATCGACGTGGGACTCCGCGGCGAAGTGCACCACGGCGTCGCTGTCCTTGATCAGCTCGGCGACGACCGCCGGGTCGCAGATGTCGCCCTGCACGAAGCGGTAGCGGTCGGAGTCGGCGACCGACGCCAGGTTGGCGAGGTTTCCGGCGTAGGTGAGTTTGTCGAGCACAGTGACCTGTGCACCCTCCAGGCCCGGATACTGATCGGTCAGAACGTTGCGGGTGAAGGCGGACCCGATGAAGCCGGCACCGCCGGTGACAAGAATGCGCATGAGGCGTCATTCTGCCCTACTCGCGCAAGGGATTCAGGCGAAATGGAATCCGATTGCATGGCACCACTCACACCGGACGACGCCGACCGGCCCTGGTGTGCGTGCGTCGCGACGTGCGAGAGCCGTCGTCAGGCACCCTGACGCTTCGTGACGGCGAGCAGCCGACTGTCGACTGTCCGTAGTGATACGCAGCGCACAATCATGAAGCGGCATTAGTCCGATAGGGTGATGACTGCGGCTGATCGGGCACGTCTGCGCGGTCACGTCACTCTTGGTCAGACCACGCCGTTAATCTGAGTGGACATGACGTGTCGAGGCGCCTCGGGGGGGGCCACGTGCGTCGGGCACCCCCCGCTTTTTCGCCCGAGTCACCTGCTCGGCGCGTCGGATCTGCAGACCCCACCCGGATTCGCCACTTCGGACCAGTTGCGCAAGCGTCGCACCTGAGACGGCCACCCGCACGGCGCGGCGGCAATCCGCTTGAGCTTCAAGGAGACACCTGATGACCGATCGCGGCGACGGCCGGCCCTCCCGCGGCCCGCGACGTTACGGTCCGTCGTCAGCTGACGGCACCCCGGCGACCGCATGAACCGCTGGCGCCGCTAGATCAACAGTCCACGGACACCCCCGCCGAGCCGACCACGCAGGCCCCCACCGCGGGTCGCACCGCCGGCATCGGCCGCCGACCCGGCCTGACCCCGCGCCGACCCGGCAAGCCGGCCGAGCAGGTCTCAGCCGCACGCCCCACCGGTATCGGCGGAGCGATCCGCCCCGCCGCAGCGGGCGACGGCAGTCGCGCCAACGGCACCCGACGAACTGGCGGGATCGGACGGACACCCGGCAGCAGCCCCGCCGGCAACACCCCGCGAGGCAGTGCGCCCACCGATTCGGCCACGGACGCGAGCCCGGTCCAGCCGCCTGCAGGGACCAGCCCGCGCTCGCGTCCCGCGACCGGCGGCATCGGTCGTGGGGCAATTGCGCCGCGGCCCGCGGAGCATCCGCACAGCGCTTCCGCTGCGCCCGACCGCGCCCCCGGCATCGGGCGCGGTCTGACACCACGCCGACCCGGCGAATCCGTGCCCAACCGACCGGGCAGCACCCGCACTCCCGACGAAAGTTCCGAGACCACCCGGTCCGCACCCGGCATCGGACGGGGACTAACGCCGCGCCGGCCCGGCGAACCCGGAAGCAACGGGCCGGGCGCCGGCCGCACTCCCGCCACCGGCTCGGACGCCACCCGGCCCGCATCCGGCGGCATCGGTCGCGCCGCCGGTCTCACCCCGCGACGGCCCGCGCGAGGTGCTGAGAACGACTCGAATCCAGCACGAACCGCGGGGCTCGCCGGCTCCAACCGCGGTCTACTCCCCCGCGGACCCGGTGAACCCGCTGCCGATCCGACGGCTCAGCGCCCTGCGCCGGGCATCGGGCGCGGACCCGGCCTCACTCCCCGCCGCCCCGGCGACAGGCGGCCGTCGCAGCCGGACGGCACTCAGGGCGGCACTCAGGCCGGGGCTCAAGCCGGCGCAGACCGGCCCGTCGGCATCGGACGCGGCCTGAGTCCGCGCCCGTCGACTCCGCGACCCGGTTCGACCAACCCGCCCACGCAGCGGATGCCCGGCATCGCTCGCACTCCGTCAGCTCCCACCGGCACACCGGTCACACCGGCCCGCGCATCGCACCCGCAGGCCACGCCCACAGTCGCCCGCCCCGTAGTACCGACTCCGCCAGCCGAGCCTGGTGGCTTCAGCGGGTTCTTGAGCAAGCTCGGATTGGGTCGTCGCCCGGCCACCGCGCCTTCGGCTCCCGTCGCCTCGGCTCCGCCGGTTCCGCGCCCACCGCGGCCGGCGCCCGTTCGTCGGCCCGAACCGCCGTCTGTGCAGCCGAAGTTCGCCGACCCGTCCGCGACACTCGCGGACGCCGTTCCGGCCCTGACCCCGACACTCCCGGCCCCCGCCGGAATCGGTCGTCCGCCCGCCGACAACTCCGACATCGACATTCCGTTGACCACGGACCTCGATGGGAACGACGCCGAAGCCCAACGCGCCGAAGCCCAACGCGCCGAAGCCCAGCGCGTCGAAGCCGAGCGCATCGCCGCCGAACAAGCCGAAGCCCAACGCATCGAAGCCGAGCGGGTCGAAGCCGAGCGCCTCGCCGCCGAACAAGCCGAAGCCCAACGCATCGAAGCCGAGCGGGTCGAGGCCGAGCGGATCGAGCGGGTCGAAGCCGAGCGCATCGCCGCCGAACACGCCGAAGCCCAGCGCGTCGAAGCCGAGCGGATCGAAGCCGAGCGGGTCGAAGCCGAGCGGGTCGAAGCCGAGCGGTCGAAGCCGAGCGCCTCGCCGCCGAACAAGCCGAAGCCCAACGCATCGAAGCCGAGCGGGTCGAAGCCGAGCGGGTCGAGGCCGAGCGCATCGCCGCCGCACACGCCGAAGCCCAACGCGTCGAAGCCGAGCGGGTCGAAGCCGAGCGGATCGAAGCCCAGCGGTCGAAGCCGAGCGCGTCGCCGCCGAACACGCCGAAGCCCAACGCGTCGAAGCCGAGCGGGTCGAAGCCGAGCGGGTCGAAGCCGAGCGCGTCGCCGCCGAACACGCCGAGCCCAACGCGTCGAAGCCGAGCGGGTCGAAGCCGAAGCGAGAAGGTCGAGGCCGAGCGCGTCGCCGCCGAACAAGCCGAAGCCCAACGCATCGAAGCCGAGCGGGTCGAAGCCGAGCGGGTCGAAGCCGAGCGCGTCGCCGCCGAACACGCCGAAGCCCAGCGCATCGAGGCCGAGCGCGTCGAAGCCGAGCGGGTCGAAGCCGAGCGCGTCGCCGCCGAACACGCCGAAGCCCAGCGTGTCGCTGCGGCAGCTACAGCTACAGCTACAGCGGCCGCAGCGGCCGCCGTCAGCACCGAACTGCCGGTTGAACAAGCTGGCGCAGCCTCAGACCGACCGGCTCCCAAGTCCGGCGACCGGGTGCGCCCGCGGCGGGCAGGAGCCGGCCATCGGCCCGGACCCGAGTCCGAGCGAACCGACTCTCGTGCGTGGCTGGAATCAACACCGCAACAGAAGAAGAGGCACGCGGCCGGATCCGCTTCTGCAGCAACAGCAGCACAAGCCGCAGCCGCTGCCGCCGCCACAGCCGGTTCTGCAGCCGCGGCCACACCGGCCCGGGCCACCCCGGCCGGGGCCGGGGCCCCACCAGCTCCGACCAGGCGCAAGGCGGCTGACCCGCAACGTTCAGCAGAGGTTCCCGCGGCACCCCGCGGCACCCCCCGGCGTCCCGGCCGACCGACCCCCGATGGGCTCGCTCCGGCCACCGCACCGCGCAAGCGGCCCCCGGCCGGGCCGCCCGGCGCACCCCCCACCGGTCGCCCCAACGCACGCCGCCGCCTGGTGGTCGGACGCATCGTTGCAACCGCGCTCTCCGTGCTCGTACTGATAGTGACCGGATTCGTATCCATCCTGGCCGGCACCACCGGTCAACTGGTGGACGGCCTGATCACCCCGTGCCCGGCGGAACTGAACTGCGCCGGAACCACGATCCTGCTCGTCGGCTCCGACGCACGAGTCGATGCGGCCGGCAATCCGCTGAGCGCCGAGGAGTTGGCCGCCGTTGCCACCGAAGCCGACGGCGGTGGTACCAGCACCGACACCATGATGCTGGTTCACATTCCGTCCAACGGCGGCAAGGCCACCGCCGTGTCCATCCCCCGCGACTCGTGGATCAGCAATCCTCCCGCAGGCCCCTCGGACAGCACCGACTCGATGGTCCCCTACTCACCGAACAAGGTGAACTCCTTTTACGGCAGCGCGAAGTTCTACACCGCCGAGAAACTCGTCGCGGCCGGAGTCACCGATCGCGCTCAGGTCGAAGTCGACTCCAGCAACGCGGGTCGCCGCATGCTGATCAGCGTGTTGGAGGGGTTGACCAAGACCCACATCGACCACTACGCCGAGATCAACCTGTTCGGCTTTTACCTGCTGTCCAACGCGATCGGCGGAGTCCCGGTCTGCCTGCTCAAGCCGGTGAACGATCCGATGTCCGGCGCGGATTTCGCGGCCGGCCCGCAGGAGGTCCAGGGCACGGCCGCACTGTCCTTCGTCCGGCAGCGGCACGGACTGCCCAACGGCGACCTGGACCGGATCCGCCGGCAGCAGGCGTTCCTCTCCGGAGCGCTCGCCAAGGTGCTCTCGGTGGGGACGTTGACCAACCCGACCACGCTGAGCAGCTTGATCGCCGCCGCTAACCGAACCATCACGATGAGCTCGAACATGAATCTGCTCGAGCTCGCACAGCAGCTGGCGGCGATCAGCTCGGGCAACATCACGTTCGCGACGATGCCCACGCAGGGGGCTGAGGCCAGCACGACCAAAGACGCGTTGCACATCGACGAGTCCGAGATCCAGAAGCTGTTCAGCGACATCGTCAACGAGGTGCCGGCCGATCAGAACAGCTCGTCGGTCGCCCAGGGGTCGATCACGGTCGATGTGCAAAACGGCACCATGACGAGCGGGCTGGCCAAGGCCACGTCTGACATCGCCGTCGCGGCCGGCTTCACCCGCGGGCAGTACACCCAATTCCCGGGCACCAGCGCGGACAACCAGCAGTCGATCACGACGATCCACTACCGGGATGGTGAGGAGGCCGCGGCGACGAAGGTGCGGGACAGCCTGGGATTCGGCACCCTCCAGGTCGATGCGGGCATCGACACCGGCCACGTGCTCGTGGTGACCGGCGTCGACCACACCGAAGCCGTGGGGTGGCGCGGCGCTCCCGCCGCCGTCTCCGTGACCACGGCGCAAGCTGCGGCGCGGGCCGTCGCTCCCGGCGACACGATCAACGCCGCCGCACCGGGGTGCGTCAATTGACTCCTCGGCCGGCGGGGTGACCGGCACCCGCGGTGTAGTCGGCGACCTGCTGGACGGATTGCGGCGCGACCCGCACCGGCCGCGACTCACGGCGTACACCGCCCGGGGTCGCACCGAGCTGTCCGGGGCTGCGCTGGAGAATTGGGCGGCGAAAACCGCCGGCCTGTTGGTGTCCGAAGTCGGCGGCCGCCCCGGTGACGAGGTCCTGATCCGGACCACCACGCACTGGCAGACCCTAGGAATTCTGTTGGGTACGTGGTGGGCGGGTCTGACCGCAACAGATCAGACCGACCGCGACGTCGTAGCTTCATTCGTTCCCGCCGTTGTAGGCACAGGCACAAGCACAGGCACGGCACGGGCACGGACACAGCCGCCGATGAGATCTACGTCGTCTCCGACCATCCGCTCGGTCTCGCGGTCACCGGCCTGCGACCGCATGAGAACGACTACACGACCAGTGTCCTCGTCCAGCCTGATCGGTTCGGCGGTCCGCCCGCCGCGTCCGGCTCGCAGGCCCTGCTGCGGTCCGGCGATCGCCGGTGGTCCGCCGCCGACGTGGCGACTGCCGTGGCTGCGTCGGGAGACAGTTGGTCCCAACGCCGAGTGCTGGTAGCCGGCGCCTGGTCCTTCAGCGGGCCGGCGCCCACACTCTTCCGCGATGTGTTGGGGCCGCTTCTCGGCGGCGCCTCGGTCATCGCCTGTCTCGATGTGACCCGAACCCCGGAGGGGTTGTCATCGGCTGCCGAGATCCTGGCCGGCCGCGCGCGAGCAGAGCGCGCGGACTGCTCGATCGGCCTCGAGGTCCCGGGCGTGACGCAGCTCGTCTGAAGGCGAGCACAACCGGGCTCGGCACCCCCGCGGCCCCGGGTCCGGTCGCTGCACCCGCACGAACGGTGACCTCCGGGCTCCTCTACTGTCAGGCGCATCCCCGCCGGAGAATGCTGCGCCGAGAACTCATCAGGGAAGCTGCCATGGCGATCCCGCTCATCGAGACGAAGCTCTTCCCGCCCCGTCTCCGGCGCAGTCTGGTCGACCGCCCCCGCCTGACCAGTTCGCTGAGTCCTGCCCTAGACGCCCGACTCACGTTGATCTCCGCCCCCGCAGGCTTCGGCAAGACCACGCTGCTGACCGCCTGGCTGGCCGGGAACGGCACCGAGGCACGGCCGATTCGGGCGGGCAGATCTGTGGCCTGGCTCTCGTTGGAGGAGAGCGACGCCCCGCCGAAGATCTTCTGGACCTATGTGATCACCGCGCTGCAGCGGGCATTGCCGGGCGTCGGGGCCGGGGTGCTGCCGCTCCTGCAGTCCGGTGGGGCGCCGGTGGAGACCATCCTGGCCACCGTGGTCAACGAGCTCGCAGGGGCTCCGATCGACATCGACATGGTGCTCGACGACTATCACCTCGTCGACGGGCCGGACCTGCGCGCGGGTATGGCCTTCCTGCTGGAGCACCTGCCGCCGCAGGTGCACCTGGTGATCTGCACCCGCACCGACCCGGTGTTACCGCTGGCCCGGCTGCGGGCGCGGGGCCAATTGGTCGAGGTGCGCGCCGCCGATCTGAGATTCACCTCCGCGGAGACGGCGGCATATTTCAACGATGTCGTCGGGCTGAACCTGTCCGCCGCGAACATCGCCTCCCTGGAGGGACGGACCGAGGGTTGGATCGCCGCTCTGCAACTGGCCGCCCTGTCGGTGCAGGGCCGCGACGACGTCAGCGGCTTCATCGCGGGGTTCGCCGGTGACGACCGGTTCATCGTCGACTATCTGGTCGAGGAAGTGCTGGACCGGCAGACCGCACCCGTGCGCGACTTCCTGCTGTCGACCTGCCTGCTGGACCGGTTGACCGGGTCGCTGTGCGACGCGGTGACCGGCGAGCACGGCGGCCGAACGACCCTGGAGGCATTGGACCGGGCGAACCTGTTCGTCGTGCAACTCGACGACAACCGTCAGTGGTACCGCTACCACCACCTCTTCGCCGACGTGTTGCGGGCGCACCTGCGGGTGGAGCGCCCTGGTGAGATATCGGACCTGCATCGGAGAGCCTCCCAGTGGTACGACCGGCACGGCGAGCCGCAGCCGGCGGTCCGGCACGCGCTGGCGGCCGGGGACGCCGACCGGGCGGCTGATCTCGTCGAACTGGCGATCCCGGCCCTGACCCGGGACAGGCAGGAAGCCACGATCCGGGGCTGGCTGGACCGGATCCCCGACGACGTGGTCCGGTTCCGGCCGGTGCTGGCGATCGGCTTCGTCGGGGCGTTGATGGCGGGGAACGAATTCGCGGGCGTCGAGGAGCGGCTGCGCGGAGCCGAGCGGTGGCTGGAGCCGGCCGACCAGCCCGAGATGGTCGTAGTCGACCGGCCGGGGTTGGCCCGCCTACCGGGAGCGATCCAGATGTACCGGGCGGCGTTGGCCCTGCTACGCGGCGACGTATCCGCCACACACCGGCATGCCGGCCTGGCCGCCGAGCGGGCGGCCGACGGCGATCACCTCGTCCGGGCTGCGGCGTCGGCGCTGTCGGGGTTGGCGTCGTGGGGCAGTGGTGATCTCGACGCCGCACACCGCGGGTACGCCGCGTCGGTGGACGGGCTGCGGCGGGCCGGGCACCTGTCAGACGTCCTCGGTTGTTCGATCACACTGGCCGACATCCGCCGCACCCAGGGCCGCCTGACCGACGCCCGACAGACTTTGGAGCAGGCGCTGGAGCAGGCACTGGAGCTCGCCGGGGCGAACGGTAAGGTGCCGCTCCGGGGCACGGCGGACATGCACGTGGGCCTGAGTCAGATCGCGCTGGAGCGCGGCGACCTGGCCGCCGCTACCGAGCAGCTCCAGCGCGGCGTGGAACTGGGCGAGCACAACGGCCTGCCCCAGAACCCTTATCGACGACGGGTCGCGCTCGCAGGGTTGCGGGAAGCGCTGGGCGACCCGGAGGACGCGCTCACCCTGCTGGAGGAGGCGCAGCGCCTGTACGTCGGCGATTACTCACCCGACGTACGGCCGGTTGCGGCGTCCCGAGCGCGGGTGCTGGCGCGCCAGGGCCGGGTGTCGGAGGCACACGCCTGGGCGCGTGAGCGGGGTCTGTCCGTCGACGACGACCTGTCGTATGTGCGCGAGTTCGAGCACATCACGCTGGCCAGGGTGTTGCTGGCACGCCACGGCAGCGGGGCTGACCCCGAGGCCCTGTCGGACGCCGGTCGACTGCTGGAGCGGCTGCTACCGTCCGCCCGGGCGGGGGGTCGACTGGGAAACGTCATCGAGATCCTGGTGGTGCAGGCTCTTATTCGCTACGCCGCCGGTGACACCCCCGGTGCGCTGCCGCGACTGCAGGAGGCGCTCACCGTGGCCGAGCCCGAAGGCTACGTCCAGGTGTTCGCCGGTGAGGGACAGCCGATGGCCGCGCTACTGAGGGTGGTCGCACGGCAGACCCGGTCGGAGTACCTGCGCCGGCTGCTGGATGTCTGCACCACCGCCGACACCACTGGAGGGATCGCCGCCGCGCCGGCCGGGCAGCGCCGGCTCGACGCGTTGGTCGACCCGCTGAGCGGGCGCGAGCTGGAGGTGCTCCGACTGTTGACGACCGACCTGGACGGCCCGGACATCGCCCGCCGGCTCTCGGTGTCCCTGAACACAGTGCGCAGCCACACCAAGAGCATCTATTCCAAGCTGGGCGTGAACAGCCGCCGGGAGGCGGTCCGCCGAGCAGCGGAGCTCACCCTGCTGTCCCGCCCGCGCGACCACTGACCCGCGACCACTGACCATCCGCTAGGTGGATGAACTGCGCTCCTGCAAAAGACTGCGGGCCATCACCAACCGCTGGATCTGATTGGTCCCCTCATAGATCTGGGTGATCTTGGCGTCGCGCATCATTCGTTCTGCCGGTAGATCACGCGTGTACCCCGCCCCGCCGAGCAGTTGCACCACATCGGTGGTGACCCGCATCGCGGTGTCGGCGGCAAAGCACTTGGCCGCGGCCGCGAGGAATGTCGCGTCGGCGGCACCGGTCTCAGTGGCCTCCGCGGCTTGATACACCAGGGTGCGGGCGGCCGCCAGCGACATGGCCAGGTCGGCGACCATGAACTGAAGGCCCTGAAACTCGGCCAGCGCCCGCCCGAACTGGCGGCGATGCTTCAGGTATTCGACCGCGAGATCCAGGGCACCCTGCGCGATCCCGACTGCCTGCGCGCCGATGGTCGGTCGAGTGTGGTCGAGAGTGGTCAGGGCGGTTCGAAACCCGGTCCCCGGCGCACCGATCATCCGCCACCCCGGAACGCGGCACCGGTCGAAGTGAATCTCCCGGGTGGGCGAGCCCCTGATGCCGAGCTTGCGCTCCTTCGTACCGAGACCGAAGCCCGGATCGTCGGCGTGCACGACGAACGCGGAGATCCCACGCGGCCCGACCCCCGGTTCGGTCACCGCCATCACCGTGTACCAGGTGGACACTCCGGCATTGGTGATCCAGCACTTGGTGCCGGTCAGCAACCAGTCGTCGCCGTCGGGTTCCGCGCGAGTGCGCATCGCCGCCGCATCGCTGCCGGCCTCCCGCTCGGAGAGCGCATACGAGATCATCGCCGACCCGTCGGCCAGGGACGGCAGCACCGCCCGCTGCAGCTCGGCCGATCCGGCCAGCAGCAGCGGCATCGAACCGAGTTTGTTCACCGCCGGGATCAGCGACGAGGCCGCGCAGACTCGTGCCACCTCCTCGACGACGAGCACCGTGGCCAGGGCGTCCGCGCCGGCGCCACCGAACTCCTCGGGGATGTGGACCGCCGAGAAGCCCGCCGCGGCGAGCGCGCGCTGCGCCTCAATCGGATACCGCTCCCGCTCGTCACAGTCCGCGGCGAACGGTGCGATCTCCTTCGTCGCGAGCTCGCGGATGGTGTCGCGCAGCACCCGGTGCTCGTCGCTGAGGCTGAATCTGCCGCTCATGACCCGATGTTACCCGTCGGTAACTTGCCCGCCCAGCGAGAAGTGCTCGACCGGTTGATAGTGCGGTCCCGGCCGCCCGAGTCGAGACTCGATCAGGGTCACCGTCGTCGCCTGCCAACTCGGCCCGCGATACCGCGCCAGCTCATCGACCAGGCCGGTGAGGTCGGTCCGCTCGCGGGTTCGCGCCAACGTCAGGTGCGGCTGCTGATCGAAAGCCGCCACCCGCCGCCAGACGTCCAGCTCACCGCCGATCCCGGCCCAGACGGCGCGCGCCATGAAGGGATGCGGGAACGCGCCCGCACCCTCCAGGCGCAGGTCCATCGGCCGACCACGGCGGGCCCGACGGTCCCAACGCTCCAGTTGCCGGTCGACCTCGTGCGGCCCGCACTCGCCCAGGAACTCCAGCGTCAGATGCCACCGGTCGAACGGGCTCCAACGCAGGTCGGGGCGTGCGGATCGGACGCCGTCGATGTGCTCGTCGAGGTGTGCGAGCACCTCGACCGGGGGCAGCATCGCCACGAAGAGTCGCATCGAAGCGCTCAGCCGGCAGCGATGCGTCGCTGCAACTGGGCGTCCTTCTCCAGGACCATCGCCGCCAAACCGGCTGCGTACTCCGTGAGCTGATCTGCCAGCCCGGCGGCGGCAGCACCGTCCGACGCCGAGGCCGCCAGGATTCTGACGGCGAGCAGGCCGGCGTTCGCGGCACCCCCGATGGAGACGGTGGCGACCGGGATCCCGGCCGGCATCTGCACGATGGAGAGCAGCGAATCCATTCCGTCGAGCCGGGCCAGCGGCACCGGCACCCCGATCACCGGCAGCACCGTGGCCGAGGCGACCATCCCCGGCAGATGCGCCGCCCCACCGGCGCCGGCGATGATCACCCGCAGGCCCCGACCGGCCGCGGATCGTGCGTACTCCAGCATCCGGTCCGGGGTGCGATGCGCGGAGACCACCGCCACCTCGAATCCGACCCCGAACCGCTGCAGGATCTCGGTGGCGGCCGTCATCACCGGCCAGTCCGAGTCGGAGCCCATGATGACGCCGACCGTCACCTCCGGCGGGACCGTGGTCCACGCCGGTTCACTCCGGGCGTCGGCGGCAGCTGGTAACCGTCGGCCCAGACCCCGCGGAGAGGTACCCGGCCGCCGAGCCCGGCCACCCGACGCGTCTCGGCGAGGTCGACGCCACCCACATTGACGTGCCCGAGCTTGCGGCCGAGCCGGAACGCCTTCCCGTACAGATGCACCTTGGCCGCCGGGAATCGTGCGGATACGTGATGCACCCGCTCGTCGACCCCCATGCCGTCGTCCCTGGCGGCGCCGATCACATTCGCCATCACCGTCACCGGGTGGACGGCAGTCGGTCAGGCCGAGCGGGTAGTCCAGCACCGCCCGCAGGTGCTGCTCGAATTGGCTGGTCACCGACCCGTTCTGGGTCCAGTGCGCGGAATTGTGCGGCCGCATCGCGAGTTCGTTGATCACCAGGCCGTCCGGCATAGGCCGGCTCGGCTCGACCTCGAAGAGCTCGACGGCGAGCACCCCGACCACGTCCAGGCGTGTCGGCGATCTGTCAGGGCGAGTTCCTCGGCGGCGACCGCCCGAGGCGGCCGGCGGCCGGGGGCGGGAGCGATCACCTCGACGCAGATGCCGTCCTGTTGGACCGTCTCCACCACCGGCCAGGCTGCGGCCTGGCCGAACGGGGACCGGGCCACCACCGCCGCGAGTTCACGGCGCAGCGGCGACCATCGGCTCGACGAGCAGTTCGCCGGAGTCGATCCAGCTCCGGCAGCAGCGCTGCACCTCGCGGCCGATCGGAGCACCCAGACGCCGCGTCCGTCGTACCCGCCGCGGCATGTCTTGAGCACCACCGGCCACCCGTGATCGTCGGCGAACTCCCGGATCAGTCGACGCGCCGAACCGTCACGCCGCGCCGGCCGGGTAGGCCTCGAAATCCGGGAACCGGCAGTCTCAGCTCGGCGCAGCCGCCGCCGCATCACACCTTTGTCCTGCGCATGGAGCAAGGCAGCCGCAGACGGATGCACGTGTGGCCCTCGGCGACCAGCCGGCCGATCAGCTCGTTGGGCACGTGCTCGTGGTCGAAGGTGATCACCTCACAGCCCGCGGCGAAGCCTCGCACCGCGTCCCAATCGGTATGGGTGCCGATCACCACGTCAGCTGCGACCAGCGCCGCCGAGTCGTCGGGCGACTCGGCGAAGACCCGGAGCGACTGTCCCAGCGAGATCGCCGCCTGATGGGTCATCCGGGAGAGCTGTCCGCCGCCGACCATTCCCGACCCGCGGCATACCTGTTCGTGAATCCACACCCGCCGAATCGGTGGCGGCCAGTCGGAACGTGCGTCAGCGGCCCAACTCGTTGATCAGCGCCCGAGCGGCGGTGTAGTTGTTCGGGAGCGGCTCGATCCAGATCCGCGGGGCGGCGATGCGCGAGTCGGGGTCGGCATCCGTCCGGCTCGCGATCAATCGGCCGAGCAACTGGACCCGACGATCCAGCGTCGGAGTCCGTCGGACGAGCGCGACCGCCATCGGCTCGCCGAGCCGGGCCAGCGTCTCGCCCGCGTCGAACACCACCCGCAGGCTTTCGCCGACGTGAATCATGGGCAGCACCCGCTGCCAGATGTTGCGTCCGGTCAGCTCCACCCGGACCACCGTGAGGGCGTACTCGTCGGTGATGTCGAGACCCCGGTGCAGCACGCCTGGTACACCTCGCCCAGACGAAGCTCGAGATACTCGCGCGACAGCAGCCCGGTGAGCGGATCGGACAGTTCCGACACCCGGTCCGACCGCTCGGTCCGCCCAGCCGAGGGACACCGCGCGGCGCAGGATCTCCGCGAAGCTCGGGGAGACCAGGGTGATCAGCTGATCGATGTCGGCGAGCGTCTCGCCGAGAGTCACGCCGGAGATTGCGCGTAGATTCCCCAGTCGCTGTGCGGCCGGGAAGACGTCGCAGTCGGCGGTGATCGCCTCGACCACCGCATCGACGGCCGGACTGTCCCAGTCGGAGGCGAAGGCCCAGGTGGAGGCCAACGATCGGGCCGACCAAGCTGCGCGCAGTTCGGTTGCGGTCACCGCAGGTGCCTGTTTCATCGGCTCTTGATCCACCCAATCCTCAGCGTTTCCCGGCCACTGATCCCGCGCCGGCGAATCCGGTCCGGTCTCGGCCCGTTGTAGAGGAGACGACAGTTCCCACCCTGGGTCACGCGAAGACTGACCAACAGACACAGGTTCATGCTCTCGGCCTAACAGAAGATCACGGGGCGTTCGGAGCGACGATCACGTTCGGTGGTGCTCCGTTTCCACTAGGGCAAGTGGAGCAAATCACTGCGTGAACTGCGGTGCCACACGTATGATACGAAGGGTAACTCAGAGTAGGGGCCCTGTCGGACCCGAGTCCGGCGGCCACATTCAGCTGCGCTCAATCCGCGGTTCGACTCGTCGCCGCTGAACCGTTGCGTCCTCGCCGGTTCCGGCAGCGCACCGCTTCACTCGTGGCAGCTTCATTCGTGGCAGCTTCATTCGTAGCACTCGTACACCGGTCCTCGACGGAACCGGCACCGCACCGACGAAGGGACCAGGCGTCAATGGAGCAGTTGGTCGGCGACGACACCGCTCCGAGCGACGCTGAGCTGATCACCCGCGTGCGAGCCGGCGATCGGGCCGCGTTCGGCGACCTGTACGGCCGGCACGCCCGCGCCGCAGCGGCTCTGGCCCGGCAGATCTCGGTGTCCGGGGCCGAGGCCGACGACCTCGTCGCCGAGGCATTCGCGCGCGTTCTGGACACCATGTTGGACGGTCGCGGTCCTGACTCCGCGTTCCGCGCATACCTGTTCACCGCCCTCAGGCACACCGCCTACGACCGCAGCCGCAAGGATCGCCGGCTGCAGTTCACCGACGACGTCACCGTGCACGAGACCGCCGTCGAATCCGACGATCCGGTGTTGGCCAAGATGGAGAATTCCTTCGTCGCGAAGGCCTTCGCCCAGCTCCCGGAGCGGTGGCGCACCATCCTCTGGCACACCCAGGTGGAGGGCCAGTCACCGGCCGAGGTCGGGGTCATCCTCGGCATGTCGCCGAATGCGGTCACATCCCTGGCATTCCGGGCCCGCGAGGGTCTCCGCGAGGCGTACCTCCAGGTTCACATGGCGGAATCGGTGGCCGAGCGGTGCCGCGGCACCATCGACCGCCTCGGCGCCTACACCCGGGGTGGGCTGTCCAAGCGGGAGAGCGCCCAGGTCAAGGCCCACCTCGCCGAGTGCGACCGGTGCCCGGCACTGGCCGCCGAGCTGAGCGAGATCAACTCCGGCCTGCGTGGGCTGCTCGCTCCGTTGCTTCTCGGCTCCGCGGCTGCCGGCTATGTCGCCACCCTCCCCGCCGTCCCTGTCCTGAGCCAGATCGGCGCAGCGGTGCTCGCCGGCGGTTCGGCGACCGCGGGCGCCGGCGCTGCAGGCGCTGCGGGCACCGCGGCAGGTCAGGGTGCAAGCGCGGCCGGTGGATTCTTCAAGGCGGGGCTCGCGAAGCTCGCCCTGGTCACCAAGATCCCCGCCGCGGTCGCCAGCCCGGCTGTGATCTCCGGCGGCGTGATGGCGGCTGCAGTCGCCACCGTGCTGGTGATCGTCGTCAACCTCGCCGGCTCCGGCGCCACCACCCAGAACGCCGAGGTTCTCAACGGCGGCGGACCGCTCACCACCTCGGCGGCACCGAATCCCGGCGGCACCGGCTCTGGCGGTTCCGGCTCCAGCGGCAGGCTCCAGCGGCACCGGAGCAGCCGGAACGGATGCGGCAGGCACCGACATCGGGGCGACCGGCCCCGACGGAGTCGGCTCCACCCCGGCCACCACAGGCGGGGCCGTCGTGCCGGTTACCGACTCGATCGCCACCACGACGTCGGACACACCGGCCACGGCGACCACACCGGCCACCTCAGACGCCGCCGCCACCTCGCCCAACACCACTGAACCCGTCACCACTGAACCCGTCACCACTGAACCCGTCACAACTGTGCCCGTCTCCACTGTGCCCGTCACCACACCGATCACGACCCCTGTCACCCCGACGCCCACCCCGACCCCCCCGGCGCCCGCACCGGCAAATGTCAGCGTGGCGTTCAGCAGCCCCATCGCATCGCTGACGGCCGGCGGTACTCGGACGATCGCGGTCACGGCCAGCAACACCGGCGGCACCGCTCAACCGGCCGGCGACGTGACGCTCAACGCCGGCCCCGGAGTGACCCTGCTGTCCGCCGAGGTACTGCCCGCCGGGTTCCGTCGCGGCTTCACCGCCCTGGCAGCGGCCGCCGCGCCCGCCGGCGCCTGCGTGGGCAACACCTGCCCGCTGCCGGAACTCGCCGCCGGTGCCAACGTGCAAATCTCGCTGCTGGTGTCGGTCGCCCCGACCGCCGCGCGGACCGATCTGATCATCGACGTCTACGACCAGCAGGCCGCGCTGACCGACATCCCGGTAAACAGCGGCTACTCCGCGGTCACCGTGGTCGGCGACGGCGGCATTGCGGCCGGCAGCAGCAACAACCTGGTGTTGACCGCGACCCCCGCCGCAGGGGTGCTGGATCCGGGACCCCTCACCATCCCGCGGGTCCTGAGCCACGATTTGCTGGTCGCGACCGCCCCGGCCGGTTGCGTGGCGCAGGCGTCCGGCACGGCCTGGGACTGCGCACCCGCCCCGGACGGCTCCGTTGGGCCCGCTCCCATCACCGCCACCGCGCTTCCGGGAGCACAGGGCGATCAGGATCTCGCCCTCACCGACGCGGCCGGTCGGCCCCTCGGCAGCGACACCCCGGTCACGGTCACCCCGTTGACGCCGGGCGATGCCATCAGCCTCACCGGCCCGTTCAACGGCACCGTCGTCGGCGCCGACACCCTGTACTGCGCGATCCCCGGTCAAACCCGCAGCGCCTGTGGACCGAACAACCAACAGATGGTGCCCAGAACACCGGCCCCGTCCCGCGCGGTCGCCACCGGAGGCGGCGCCGTCATCTGGGCCGAACTCACCTGGGCCACCGCCGGGCCCACCGGCGACGACACGGTCACGCTGTCCGTCGACGGTTCTCCGGTGAATCTGCGGGGCGTCCGCGCTCCGGTCGAGGCGGGCACCTCCGGCCAGATGACCTCCTATCGAAGCGACGTGACGTCGCTGATCACGGACGGCGCCACCGTGTCGGTCGCGGACCTGGAGGCGGCCACCCAGCCGATCGCGAACAGCTCACCGTTCGCCGCTTGGACCCTGGCGGTCATCTGGCAGAACCCCGACCTCCCCGATTCGACGGTGAGCTACCGAAACAGCGGCACACGCAGCATCGGGGTGGTCGGAAAGTCGGCGTCGACCAGGACGGTGGCCGCGAACGTGAGCAACCTGCGGCAATTGTTCGTCACGCTCTGGTCGCCCGATCCCTGGGGCGCGAAGTCCCTGACCGTGGGTGGTAGCGAAGTGTCGGTGGACCTCGTCGGCTCCCGTCGCGATGACCACTCGGCCGCAAGCGTCCAGGTCGGCTTCGACCTGATAGCAGCCCTACCGGTGAACCTCCAGGCGACGTCCGGGCCCGTGGTGCTCCGCAACGGCGCGGACGGCAAGAGCCGAGTCGACAATCTGTGGATCGGGCCGACACTGACGGTCGAAGGCACCGCCTAGTCCGGATCATCCGGCCGGACCCTAAGATGGCCCGGTGGGAGCGATCGAAACCGTCCGTGCGCATCTGCCTGAGAAATACCGGCAGTTCGCCAAGTTTCTCGTCGTCGGCGGCACCACCTGGTTCATCGACACCGGGCTGTTCTTCCTGCTGAAGCACACGATCCTTCCCGACAAGGTCCTCACGGCGAAGATCATCGGGATTTTGATCGCGATGATCGTCAACTACGTCCTCAACCGGGAGTGGTCGTTCCGCGACCGCGGCGGCCGCGAACGTCATCACGAGGCCGCCCTGTTCTTCCTGCTCAACGGGATCGGCATCGTCGTCAATCTGGTCCCGCTGTGGGTCTCCCACTACGTGTTGAACTTCAACGCCGCGACCTTCAACCCCTTCACCGAGACTGTCGCCGACTTCATCTCCGGTTCGGTGATCGGAACCATCCTCGCGATGGCCTTCCGCTACTGGGCCTACCAGAAATGGGTGTTCCCGGAACTCGTTGCCGAAGCCGACGACCCGTTGGAACCGCCGTTGGCCGACGACCAGTTCTCGTTCAACGTCCCCCCGCATCGTCCTTCCCCGCGCCACCAATAGCCGACAGCACAATCCCGAAGACGGCCGGGTTCGTTCGGCGCAGCTCCAGTCGACCCCCGTCGGCCTCGACGAACGCCCGAGCGAGTCCGAGTCCGATACCCGACGACGACGCGCCGGACACTCCCCGATCGAAGACGTGCGCCGACAAGCGATCCGGAATGCCGGGCCCTGAGTCGGAGACCTCGATCGACACCGCCCCGCGATCCCGGTGTTCGGTGACCCGAACCCGAACCGGTCCGGCGCCGTGGGCGAGCGCGTTGTCCAGCAGCACGCCGAGCGACTCGCGCAACCGAACGGGAGTGGCCCGCACCTGCACATCCGTGCCGCCGACCACATCCAAGACCCGACCGGCCCGGCCGAACGCATCCAGCCAGTCGGCGGCGACCTGGTCCAGCAGGGCGCCCAGGTCGACGGCACCGGTGCCCGCCGCGCGGCGGGACCGCGCGGCGGCCAGTAGATCGTCCACGACGGTCACCAGCCGTTCGGTCTGACAGATCGCCGCCTCCACCTCCTCGCGAACAGCGGCGTCGGGGTGGCCGACCAATGCGTCCAGCCGGAGTTGGATCCCGGTCAACCGCGTACGCAACTGGTGGGACACGTCAGCGGCGAGTTCGCGTTCCCGAGCGAGCATCTCGGCCACCTGAGCAGCCGCGGCGTCGAGCACGTCGGCGACACCGTCGAGCTCGACGATGCCGAATCGCCGGGAGGTGGTGCGAAAGTCCCCCGATCCCAGCAGCGCCGCTCGCTCCGTGAGATCCCGCAGCGGCTGCGCGAGCCGACGGGCCGTTATGAACGCGGCCACGACACCCACCGCCAACGACATCAGCACCGCGACCAATACCAGCGCGTACGCCCGCCCACGGGCGGCCACCGCGTCGCGATCCGGGCTGCGCACGGTCAGCACCCCACCGACGACCGGAACGTCTGCGCTGACCATCGAGTCGTCGGCCGGCGCGCCGGCCGATTCAATCGTGCCGTCCGACCGGCGGAGCGTGAGACTCCAATCCGTCGGGATCGCACCCCTGACGTCGGCCAGCGCGACCCGGCGCCCGGCGGCGACCCGTTCATCGAGGGTGAGGGCCAGCGATTCCGCGCGGGCGACCACCGAGCTGCGCACGCCCCGGGTGGCCAGGTATCCGGACACCACGAACAACGGGGTGCCGAGGACCAGCACGGTCAACAGCACAAGCCCGATGTTGGTGCGCAACAGCAGTCCGACGCTGCGCCGGGGCGACAGGCGCCGCGATCGGCGGGTTCTCCACACGTCGCGGTGCGGCACTCTGGGCGGCCCGTTCAGGAGGTCGGGTGGTCGAACCGGAAACCCAGCCCGCGAATGGTCGCGATCGGCGACTCTCCGACGTCGCCGTTCCTGGGCGCGATCTTCCGGCGCAACCAGGACATGTGCATGTCCAGCGTCTTGGAGTTCTTCTGTTCCAGGTCGGGCCACACCGCGGCCAGGATGCTCTCCCTCGTCACCACCTGCCCCGCGTTGGACATCAGCAGCCGCAACAGCTCGAACTCCTTGAAGGACAGGCCGACCTCGACATCGTCCACCTGAACCCGGCGGGCACCGACGTCGAGGCGGACACCACCGGCGGCCAGCACCTCCGGTGATCGCCGCCGCAGCAGAGCCCGGATTCGCGCCAGCACCTCGGACACCCGAAACGGTTTTCCCACGTAGTCGTCGGCGCCGGCGTCGAGCCCGACGACGACGTCGATCTCCTCGGTGCGCGCGGTCAGCATCAACACCGGGACGTCCTTGCCCGCGGCCCGCAACCTCCGACACACCTCCAGACCGTCCCACGTCGGCAGGCCGACATCCAGCACGACCAGGGCCACCCCGCCGGAGACTGCCTGTTCCCACGCGGCTGGACCGTCGGTCACAGTGGTCACGACATATCCGGCGCGCTCGAGCGCTCGGCCGAGCGGTTCGGAAATCGCCGCGTCGTCCTCGGCCAGCAGCACGGTGGTCACACCGTCACGATACGGCGACACTCCCGAAGCTCAGGTCGGCGGAACCCCGGGTGTCGCCCGAGCCGCGCCCGGAACACGCGATCGGCGGGCGAGGCGCAGCCGCGCGACCAGTTGCGCCCGAAGCTGCTCTGGTTCCACGACGTCGTCGACCACCAATTCGGCGGCCAGATGCAGCACGTCGATGTCCGCCTCGTACTCCGCTCGGCGGGCCGCGACGAACTCCGCCCGTTCGGTGTCGTCATCGATGGCGGCGATCCGGTTGGCGTACACCGCGTTGACCGCGGCGTCGGCGCCCATCACGGCGATCTTCGCGGTCGGCAGGGCGATGGTCGCGCTGGGGTCGAAACCCGGACCGGCCATCGCGTAGAGCCCAGCGCCGTACGCCTTCCGGACGATGACGCAGATCTTCGGGACGGTTGCCTTCGAGACGGCGAACACCATGCGAGCACCATGCCGGATGATTCCCTGCCGTTCGACGGTGGTGCCGACCATGAAGCCCGGCACGTCGGACAGGAACACCAGCGGAATGTTGAACGCGTCGCACAACTGGATGAAGTGGGTGGCCTTGTCGGCCGAGTCCACGAACAGCACCCCGCCACGGAATTGGGAGTTGTTGGCGACCACCCCGATTTGTTCGCCGTCCAGTCGAGCCAACCCCACGGTGATCTCACGCGCCCAGGCCGGATGGATCTCCAGCAACGTGTCGTCGTCGACCAGGGCCCGGACGTATTTGCGCATGTCGAACGCCTTGCGCTCGTCCACCGGCACCAGATCGCGCAGGCTGCCCGGGCCCGGACCGCGCCGCTCCGCCGTCGGTGGCGACTCGACGCAACTGGACGGAAAGTAGCTCAGATACCGTCGGACCAGGTCGAGTGCGGCGTCCTCGGTGGCGGCCAGGACGTGACCGACGCCGGAGACCGAGGTGTGCATCTTGGCACCGCCCAGCTCCTCCAGGGTGGTGCGTTCACCGGTGACCATCTCGACCATTCGCGGGCTGCCCAGATACATCGAAGAGTTGCCGTCCACCATCACGACCAGGTCGCAGAACGCCGGGATGTAGGCGCCGCCCGCGGCGCTGGGGCCGAACAGCGCGCAGACCTGCGGGATGTGACCAGACGCCTGAACCTGCTGGTGGAAGATGCCGCCGGCGCCGCGGCGACCGGGGAACATCTGCACCTGATCGGTCAGCCTGGCGCCCGCCGAATCGACCAGGTAGATCATCGGCACCCGGCTGGACCGAGCCCTCTCGATGATCCGGATGATCTTCTCCACCGTCAGCCTGCCCCAGGAGCCGGCCTTGACGGTGGAGTCGTTGGCCATCAGGCACACCGGACGCCCGTCGATCGTCGCGGAGCCGGTCACCACGCCGTCCGCGGGGAGCCCGTCGGCGGCGGCGTTGGCGAACAGCCCGTCCTCGACGAACGAATCCGGGTCGGTCAGGAGTCGGATGCGTTCTCGGGCGAAGTACTTCCCGGTCGCTGCGTTGGCCTGGTGGTATTTCGCGGGTCCCCCGGCCAGGGCTCGCCGTCGGGCGGCCGCGAGCTCATCCGTCACACGACATCCCCATTCCCGGTCCGGCCGTCAGCGATCGCGGCGACCGCCGCGCTGATTGACCATTCGCGGTATCCGGCGGGTGGGTAGGTCGGCCTCGACCTCGGTTTCGTCCGGATACGCATGCTCGGGATACGCATGCTCGGCATACGCACCTTCGGGGTGATCCCACTCCGCCCGCCCCGTCCGATCGTCGTCCACGAGCTGGTTCAACATCCGCTGCACGGTGGGCAGCGACGCCACATTGGCGAACGCGAGCGGCTCGTCTGCCGCGGACTCGACGATCAGCGTGCCGAAGCCCAGGATGCGGCCCCAGAACGAGACCCGCACCTCGATGTTCTGAATGCGCCCCAGCTGAATCTGATGCTCGCGGCGCTGAACGAAGCCGGTCCGAAAGAAGACGTGACGATTGGTCAGTACGAAGTGTTCGGTGCGCCAGCGGATGAACGGCGCCAGGCTCAAGAACCCGATGGCCAGCACGGCGGCAGCGCCGACACCCACCCACCACCAGGTCGGGTCGGCCTGGTGTTTGGAGATGTACGCCGCGGCGAAAGACGCGACACCGATCACCACCAGCAGCCACAGCACCGGGGGGATCAGTGTCTTCCCGTGCGGGTGACGGTGCAGCAGCACCTGCTCACCCCGGGCCAGCAGCCGGTCCGGGTAGACCATCGGTTTCCTCCCCGGCATCTCGTACTGTGCGGCGATAGCCGCTGGAGTCACGCTACCGCCCCGGTGTTTCACAGCGACTCGATCAGCCGGGTCGCCGTGTGCATTTTCATCAGGCGCCATGGTGGGAGCGGCCCGGTCTGAAGCGGCTCGGCGACACGTCGTGCTTCTGCCCGGGGGTGCCCGGTCGTTCGATAGTCGCCCCTGTGCGCCGCGCGCTTCCGCGGAAACACCCGGGACCTGCAGCGGCGCTTCCGCGGAAACACCCGGGACCTCCGGCGGCGCGCTTCCGCGGAAACACCCAGACCGTCCGGCAACGCGCTTCCGCGGAAACATCTGCCGCGCTTCCGCGGAAACACCCAGACCCTCCGGCAACGCGCTTCCGCGGAAACATCTGCCGCGCTTCCGCGGAAACACCCAGACCGTCCGGCAACGCGCTTCCGCGGAAACATCCGAGGCCCCGCGCTTCCGCGGAAACACCCGGGACGTGCAGCGGCGCTTCCGCGGAAACACCCGGGACCTCCGGCGGCGCGCTTCCGCGGAAACATCTGCCGCGCTTCCGCGGAAACATCTGCCGCGCTTCCGCGGAAACATCTGCCGCGCTTCCGCGGAAACATCTGCCGCGCTTCCGCGGAAACACCCGGACCCTCCGGCAATGCGCTTCCGCGGAAGCACCTACAACCCCAAAGTGGGCACACACCACGGCGCGGAAACGGTCAGCCCCAGCAGCCCTCCGCACCACCTCTGCCCGGATGAAAATGCCCACCCACCGCAGCACCACCCACCGCAGCACCGCAGCACCGCAGCACCGCAGCACCGCAGCACCGCAGCACCGGATAGCGCGGCTAAATCAGGCAGCGGGTCGAGCACCGAACGCGGCGGAGCCGATCCGCACCATGGTGGCACCGGCGGCGATGGCGATCTCGAAGTCACCGCTCATTCCCATCGACAACTCGCCGAACGAAGTCATCGCGGGCTGGTCGGCCCAGCGGCCCGCCAAGCGATCACGCAGACCTGCGAGTTCGGCATACCCTGCGCGCACCCGTTCGGTGTCGGGTGAATTCAGGCCGATGGTCATCAGCCCCCGCAGCCGCAACTCGGCGTGATCCGCGATCGCCGATACCAGGGCTTCCGCATTCGACGGCGACACCCCGGACTTCGACGACTCGTGCGAGACGTTGATCTGGGCGAACACATCGAGTCGTCGAGCGTCCGCGTGGGCTCGCGCTGCCAGTTTGGCCGCCAGTGCCGCCGAGTCCACGGTCTGCACGCAGTCGATGAGCGGGAGCAATCGATTGACCTTGTTCGATTGCAGATGTCCGATGAAGTGTCGGCTGAACGCGGTGTCGGACAAGAGGTCGGCCAATTCCGGTGCCTTTTCCACGACCTCCTGCACCCGGTTCTCGCCGATCAGTGGGAACCCGGCTCGCACGGCCTCGGCGATGACGGATGCCGTTCGGGTCTTGGTGGCCAGTAGCACTGAGACCGCGTCCGGCGCCCGGCCCGACGCGACCGCCGCGGCGGCCACCCGGTCGCGGATCTCGGTCAGCGCGCGGCGGAGCGCGCCGTCGCCGGTGGGCACACTAGGCACCTGGCGCATCCGCAGCGCCGTCGACGGATCGGAGATGGAAGACGTCGGCGGCAGCGAAGACGCGGACTCCGGTTGCGGTGTCGACCAGCAGCGCACCATCGGTGGTGACGTCGACCGCCACCCCGAGCACCTGCTCCCCGGACGGCAACTCGAGCCGCACCCGCTCCCCGACTGTCGCGCACGCGGCTCGGTACGCGTCCCGCAACCCGCATCGATCGGCATCGCCCGCCGTCGCCCGCCACTTGTCGACCCACTCGCCGAGTTCGTCCAGCACCGCGGCCGCGAGACGTTGACGATCGAGGTTGCCCGCACCGGCCAGCAGTAGTGACGTCGCGTCAGCACGGGGCAACTCGTCGGGTCGGAGGCTCACATTCAGCCCCATGCCGACCACCACACCGCCGCCGGTGGATTCGGCGAGCAGGCCGGCCGCCTTCCTACCGTCGATCAACAGATCGTTCGGCCATTTCAGCCGGACCCGAGAAGGCGTGCCCACGGGCAGACCCGACACCGTGTTCACCGCCGCCACCAGACTCAGGCCGGCCACCGCGCCGATCCAACTACGGCGTGCGGGCGGAACCTCGGGTGCCGCGAGAAGCACGCTCATGGTCAGGCCGGCGCCCGCGGGGGCGGTCCACGTCCGTCCACGACGACCTCGACCGGAACGCTGGAGCTCGGCGATCAGCACTCGATCCCGACCGCGCCCGCCGCTCGGGTCGGCCATTGCTTCGGCGGCGAGATCAGCGTTCGTGGAACCGGTTTCCACCACGGTCCGCAGATTCCATCGCGCCGGGCGCCCCAACGCGACGGCGATCAGCGCCGGATCGACGGGGCGCCGGGACGCAGTCTCCGGCGAGAACGACCGCTCGGGCTCCGTCGAATTCATCCGAGTAACCGTAACCGCCCCGGGGCAGGTGTCGCGCCGCACGAGGCCACAAGGGAAAATGAGCAGATGACCGTGTTCATTCTGGCGTCCGAGTCGCCCGCCCGACGAGCGGTGCTCCAGGCTGCCGGGATCGACGCTCTCGTCCAGGCGTCCGGCATCAACGAGGACAAGATGATCGCGGCGATGGCGGGATCGGAACCCGAACACATCGTCACCGAACTCGCCGGCGCGAAGGCGAAAGCCGCAATCAAGGCACTCGCGGGCGAGGTGACCGGCGATGCCGTGGTGGTGGCGTGCGACTCGATGCTTCGGCTGGGCAAGTCGCTGCTCGGGAAGCCGCTCACCGTGGAGCGGGCGCGGCTTTACTGGGACCAGATGGCCGGCCGCACCGGAACTCTGCTCACCGGCCACGCCGCGGTGCGGCTGCTGGACGGCTCAGCGGTATCGACCGCGACCGGGTGCGAATCCACTCACATCCGGTTCGGCCGACCGACCGAACCTGAACTGGAGGCCTACCTGACCAGCGGCGAACCGCTGCAGGTTGCCGGTGCCTGCACCATCGACGGCCTGGGCGGCTGGTTCATCGACGGGGTCGACGGCGATCCGTCGTCGGTGATCGGGATCTCGCTCCCGTTGACCCGTCGATTGCTGGCACAACTCGGGATCCGGGTGACCGACCTCTGGCGGACCGGGGTTTGAGCCCGGACCTTTAAAATCGGCCGCGGCAGTAGAGCCGCTCGTTGCGCTCCGACGCGCGCCGGGCCAACGCGCTGACCCGGCCCAGGAAGGCGTGCAGATCGGCCGGGCTCACCTCACCGCCGAACTCCTCTGCGTGCGACCACTCGGCCGCCAGAGGAGCGAAGGAGTTGTCGTCGATCGCCGCCAACGCGGCTTGCAGGGTGTCGGTCACCGTGATGATCATTCCGGTGTCGGCCTGACCCGCGAGTGTCTCGCCGGCGCGGGGGTTCTCCAAAATCTGCTCGACGGTCGCTCCCGTCAGCAACTCCTCCAGATCGGCCAGGTTCACCGCCGGCTGGATCCCCGAGCCGTCGATGGCGTCGCCGCTCGACGAACCCTGCAGCACCCGCACCGCGTCCTCGTCCGATGCTGCGGCGAAGTACTCGTAAACCGACGTCATGCTCCGAAGTTAGGCGGTTCGTTGGCGGTTCGCGAGTGCAGCCCGCGCCGCCGCCGCATCACCCGAGGTCGCCGTCGAAATGCATCAGCTGACGGCCGATCTCGGTGATCGACCCGGACAGTGACGGGTACACACTGAAGCTGTAGGCCAGATTCTTGGCAGTCAAACGGTTCTGGACGGCCATTGCGATCGGCAGGATCAGCTCGCTGGCATCTGGGGCGACCACCACGCCGCCGATCACGATGCCGGTCGCGGGTCGGACGAACAGCTTGACGAAGCCGTACTTGAGGCCGGTCATCTTGGCCCGGGCGTTGGTCGACAGTGGCAGCATCAACATCCGATTCGGCACGAGGCCGGCGTCGGCCTCGGCCTGGGAGATCCCCACGTTGGCGATTTCGGGGTGGGTGAAGACGTTGCCGGAGACCGTTTTCAGCCGCAGCGGCGGAACGCCGTCCCCCAGGTAGTGCCACATCGCGATCCGCCCCTGCATGGCGGCAACCGATGCCAGCATCAACACACCCGTGCAGTCGCCCGCCGCGTAGATCCCCGCGACGCCGGTCCTCGAGACCCGATCAACCGGGATGAAACCGCCCGGCCCCGGTGTGATGCCGACGGTCTCCAACCCGAGATCGGCTGTGTTGGGAGTCGATCCGACGGTCATCAGCGCGTGCGACCCACGAATGACGGAACCGTCCGCCAGCGTGACGACCACCCCGACCTCGTCTCCGTCCCCATCGGGGCCCCCGACTCGGACGACCGACTCCGCCCGGGCGTTCTTCACCAGCGTCACGCCGCGATCGGCGAAGATGCCCTCGATCACCAGCGCGGCATCCGGGTCCTCGTGCGGCAGCACCCGGTCGCGGCTGGACACCAGGGTCACCCGGACGCCCATCTCGCAGTACGCGGACGCGAACTCCGCGCCGGTGACCCCGGAGCCGATCACGATCAGGTGCTCCGGCAACTCCGGCAGGTCGTACACCTGGCGCCAGGTCAGAATGCGCTCACCGTCGGGTATCGCCGACGGCAACACCCGGGGCCCGGCCCCGGTGGCGATCAGCACCGCGTCGGCCTCGATCACCGATCGCTTCCCGTCGGCGGTCGTCACCTCGACGGAGTGCACGGCCAAGCCCGGATTGCGGTCGACGAATCGGGCCCGCCCGTCGATGACGCTGATCCCGAGGGCTAGCAGCCCCTCGCGGATGTCGGTGGACTGTGCGGTGGCCAACGCCCGCACCCGGTCGTGGACTCGTGTCAGGTTCATCCGGATGTCCTCGCCGGACATCGCCACCCCGAGGCGGGCCGCTCCCCGTACGGCACTGCGCGCGCCGGCGGAGGCGATGAAGGTCTTGGACGGTACGCAGTCGAAAAGCACGCAGTTGCCGCCGACGCCGTCCGCTTCGACCAGGGTGACCTCGGAGCCGTACTGAGCCGCGACCAGTGCCGCTTCGTAGCCGGCCGGCCCGCCGCCGATGATCGCGATCCGCGCCATTGCACACTCCTCCACAGGCTTGGGACCGGTCGTCCACCGTTACCCTAAGCGCCATGGCCATTTACGCCGCCTACGGCTCGAACCTGGATCCGGCGCGGATGATGCAGCGCTGTCCGTCCACGCCGGTGGCCGGTACCGGCTGGCTGCCGGGCTGGCGGCTGACCTTCGGCGGCGAGGATCTGAGCTGGGAGGGCGCCCTCACGACGATCGTCGAGGACCCGGACTCGGCGGTGTTCTGCGTGCTCTACGACATCTCCGCGCTGGACGAACGCGCCCTCGACTCGTGGGAGGGGGCCGATCTCGGGATGTACACCAAGATCCGGCTTCGAGTGAAGACCCTGGACGGGGACGCGCTGGCCTGGCTGTACGTCCTGCAGGATTGGGAGGGCGGGTTGCCGTCGGCGCGGTATCTCGGGGCCATCGCCGAGGCCGCCGAAGCCGCGGGGGCACCGGAGGACTACGTCAACGAACTCCGGTCGCGGCCGTGCAGGTCGAACTCGATCAGCTGATCGGTTCGGTCAGGGTGGCCAGCGCGGTGTGCACCATGGTGCGCACGCCCACGGCGATCGCCCGTTCGTCGGCTTCGAATCCGGGCGAGTGCAGGTCCACCTGATCACCGGTGCCACTCCAGACCCCGAGCCGAGCCAACGCGCCGGGCACATGATCCAGATAGACGGCGAAATCCTCCGCACCGGTTGATTGAAAGGTGCCGACCAACGCCGCCGGCCCGACCGCTCGCTCGACGCCGGCGCTGATCAGCGCCACCGACCGGCCGTCGTTGACCACCGGCGGTACCCCTCGGAGGTACTTGAGCTGGTAGTCGGTGCGCAGCGGCGCCAGCAGTTCCCCGACCAGCTCGGTGACCAGCTTCTCGGCGATGTCCCAGGCGTCGCGCTGCATGATCCGAAGAGTTCCCCGCAGTAGACCCGAGCGCGGGATGGCGTTCGGGGCCTCGCCGGCCCGGACCGCACCCCAGACGAGGATCGGCGCGCTCCGCGGATCGAGTCGACGGCTCAGCATCCCCGGCAAGTCGGTGATCAGCGTCCCCAGGGCGTAGACGAGGTCCGCGGTGAGGTGCGGTCGAGCGGTGTGTCCGCCGGACCCGGTCAGCTCGATCTCCACCACGTCGATGGTGGAGGTGATCGGTCCCTCCCTAATGCCCACCTCGCCCACCACCAGCCGCGGATCGCAGTGCAGCGCGAAGATGCGTTCGACGTCGTTCAGTCCGCCGCACGCCACCACCCCGAAGGCGCCTCCCGGCTGGGTCTCCTCGGCGGGTTGGAAGATCCCGCGGACCCGGCCGGGCAACTCGGGAGCCGAACGGAGGGCCAGCATCGCGCCCAGCAGCACAGTCTGATGGATGTCGTGACCACAGGCGTGGCTGACGCCCGGCACCGTGGAGGCGAACGGCAGGCCGGACAGCTCGGGCAGCGGGAGCGCGTCGATGTCCGCTCGTAACCCCACCGTCCGGATGCCCGGAGCATCGGATCCCACCTCACAGATCAAACCGGTGCCGCCGGGCAGTATTCGACTGTCGACCCCCGAACGACCCAGCTGACGCCGCAGATACGCGGTGGTCGCGAACTCTGCATTGGAGATCTCCGGATGGGCGTGGATGTGCCGCCGCCAGCTCAGGATCTCCGGTAGCCGCACCGCGAGAAACGCGTCCAACCAGAGCGGACCGATGCCGTCTCCGAGGTCGCCCACCTCATGGGGTGCGGGTGCTGAGCGGAGGCTCTCCACCGGCGGCACGGACACGCGGGACTCCCTCCCTTGCGCGGAATAGTATTACCGACACATCCTGCCGCCGCGTAGGGGGTCGTTGAAGGGCTATGCGCGAATTGAGGACCGACCGAGAACGGGTGGCGGCGCTGGCCCGGCAGCTCGCCGAGCATCAACGCGCGGCCGAGGTCGTCGAACAGTTGGCGCAGATCGGCAGCTTTCACTGGACGCTGGGCACCGAGGTCGTCGACTGGTCCGCGCAGGCCCGCCGCATCCTCGGTCGAGGCCCGGAGGGCGCGCCCGCGACCATGCCGGCCTACCTCGCGCTGGTGCATCCCGACGATCGCGCCGAGTTGAACACCCGGCTGCAGATGGCCGTCCAGTACGGCGGCGAATACGACGTACGCCACCGCCTGATCCTGGGCACCGACGTTCGACGCATCAGGTCCATGGGCCGCGTCGACGGCGGTCGCGCCGTGACCGGCAGCATTCAGGACGTCACCGAGACCGACGGCGCTGCCCGCGAGTTGCAGGAGTCGCGGGATCGCCTCGCGGCAGTGCTGGACGGGGCAGTCCAGCAGGCGATCATCGCCACCGACCCCGACGGTGCGATCACGATCTTCAGCCGCGGCGCCGAACGACTCCTCGGCTACACGGCGGACGAGATGCTGCACACCGACTTGGGCAGTCTGCTGAAGAACCCCGGTGTCGAGCAGACCGATGCGGGCGGTCTCTTCGCCAAGGCCGCCGCGGGTGAACCTGACGTCGGGGACTGGATGCTCAGGCCCAAGAGCGGGCCCGCAATACCGGTCCTGATCACGGTCAGTGCGATCCGCGACAGCGCCGGCGCGGTGACCGGGTTCATCACGGTCGGCACCGACATCACCGGACGGGTCCGCGATCAAGCGGAGTTGCGGGCCAGCGAGGCGCGCTTCCGGGACACCTTCGAATACGCCCCGCACGGCATCATGCTGATCAGTGTGGACAGCGAGACCCTCGGCCGTTTCCTCGAAGTCAACCCCGCGCTGTGCCGGCTGACCGGCTATTCCTCCGACCAACTGGTGACCATGCGGGTAGCCGACGTGACCCACCCCGACGACGTCGCGGCGCATCTGAGCCGATTCGCCGCATTCACCTCCGAGTCGGTCGCAGACGCCCCGCACGAGCGGCGCTGGAGACACGCCGGCGGGAAGGACCTCTGGGTGCAGGTCTCGGCGAGCCCCGTCCGGCGAGGGCCGACCGGGCGCTTCGTCGTGGGTCAGGTCGAGGACATCACTGACCGCAAACGCGCCGAGGCGAAGCTGCTGCACCAGGCGCTGCACGACTGGTTGACCGGGCTGCCCAACCGGGTGCTGTTGATGGATCGGATCGAACACGCACTCGCCGCGGCGCACCGCACCGGAAAAGCGGTCGCGGTGCTCTACATCGACCTGGACGGGTTCAAGACCATCAACGACACCGGCGGACACGCCGCCGGCGACGACGCCCTGGTGGCGGTCGCGCATCGACTGCGGCACGCAGTGCGACCCGGTGACACCGTCGCGCGGCTCGGTGGGGACGAGTTCGTGGTGGTCTGCGAAGACCTCTCCGGATCGGACGCTGCGGAGTTGATCGCCGAGCGCCTGCTCGCCGCGATTCGGCAACCGCACGAGTTCGCCGGTCGTCGATATCTGTTGGACGCGAGCGTGGGGCTCGCGATGTCCGGGTCCGACCGGGATCCGGCGCGGTTGCTGCACGCCGCGGACGAGGCGATGTACCTCGGCAAGACGACGGGCAGGGGACGCGTACTGGTCAGCCGCAGGGACTCGCGCGAGGCGACCGCCCCCCGCGGCTGCCGGCGGCCCGCGAATATCCGGATGCGGCGGGCCTGGCCGGCGACCGACGGTGAGGCGCGGTCGGTCTGTGCGCCCGGGTGTCGGCGGGACATGATTGGCTGAACCCGGCAGGGCCGACCGGGTCCGCCGGTGAAAGGTTCGGTGCAGTGGGCGACGACATCTCCGGGACGACCTTCACCCGGGAGGACCGCAAGCGGTACCGCGAGAAGGTTCGACGTTGCCTGGACGTCTTCGAGCGGATGCTGATCGAGCACACCTTCGAGTTCGAAGAGCAGCTGACCGGGTTGGAGATCGAACTCAACCTGGTCCGGCCGGATTTGAACCCCGCGATGGACAATGCCGCGGTGCTGGCCAACATCGCAGACCCGGCCTACCAGACGGAACTGGGCCAGTACAACATCGAGCTGAACATCGACCCGCAGGCCATGCCCGGCGACACCCTCCTGGAGCTGGAGACGCTACTGCGGGACTCGCTGCGCCACGCCGAGTCCAAGGCGAACGAACTCGGGGCCGGCATCGTGATGGTCGGCATCCTGCCGACCCTGATGCCGGAACACCTCGGCGCCGACTGGATGAGCGCCAACCCTCGGTACGCCGCGCTGAACGAGGCCATCTTCGCCGCCCGGCGGGAGGACTTGGAGCTGGACATCCACGGCGACACCGAGGCCATTCAACTGGACGCCGACTCGATCGCGCCCGAGTCGGCGTGCACCTCGGTGCAGCTGCATCTGCAGGTCTCCCCCGCCGACTTCGCCGCCCATTGGAACGCCGCACAGGCGCTGGCCGGTCCTCAGTTGGCACTGGCCGCCAACTCGCCGTTCCTGTTCGGCAAGCGGCTCTGGGCGGAGACCAGGACGGAACTGTTCCTGCAGGCGACCGACACCCGGTCCCCTGAGCTGCGGAATCAGGGCGTGCGGCCGCGGGTGTTCTTCGGGGAGCGGTGGATCACCTCGATCTTCGACCTGTTCGAGGAGAACGCCCTGTACTACCCGGCATTACTGCCGGAGACCACGGACGAGGACCCGGTCCAGGTGCTCGACGCGGGCGGCGTGCCCCGGCTCCAGGAGCTGCGCCTGCACAACGGCACCGTGTACCGCTGGAATCGGCCGGTGTACGACATCGCCGACGGCCTGCCGCACCTCCGGGTGGAGAACAGGGTGCTGCCGGCCGGTCCCACCGTCGTCGACGTACTCGCCAACGCGGCGTTCTACTACGGCGCGATCCGGATGTTGGCCGCCGAGGAACGCCCGGTCTGGTCCAAGATGACGTTCGCCACCGCCGAACAGAATTTCACCTCGGGTGCGCGTCGAGGAGTGGACGCGCACTTCTATTGGCCCGGCTTCGGCGAGATCAGCTGGGACGAGCTCACCCTCCGGCACCTGCTGCCGATGGCGCACGAGGGACTGGCGCGCTGGGGAGTGTCGGCGGCGGCTCGGGAGCGCTACCTGGGTGTGATCGAGGGCCGGTGCAAGACCCGCCGAAACGGGGCGTCCTGGCAGAGCGACACGGTGGCGGTATTGGAGTCGCGCGGACTGGACCGCCGGGCCGCGCTGCATGAGATGCTCCGTCGCTACCTCGATCACATGCACACCAACGAACCCGTGCACACATGGCCCATTCCGGGCTGACGTACCCCCGACGGGCGCCGTGACTCACAATGGACCGATGGCGCAACCCGGAGGCGAAACTCAACCGATGCGACCGCCCGCCGCGGGCCGGCCGGCCGGTGCGCCTCACGATCCGCAGGCCACCGGTGCCGAGCGGGTCGCCGGTGGCGGTCGCACCATCGCCGGTCGGTACCGGCTGGACCGGTTGCTCGGCAAGGGCTCCATGGGGACTGTGTGGGCGGCCTACGACGAGACCCTGCACCGACGGGTCGCCATCAAGGAGATCTACGTCCCGAACGGCACGCCGGAGTCCGAGGCCGAACTGCTGGTGGAACGGACGCTGCGCGAGGCCCGAGCGATCGCCCAACTGTCCCATCCCAATGTGATCACGCTCTACGACATCCTCACCCTCGGCGACGGCCCGGTGATCGTGATGGAGGTACTCGCCGCCCGTTCACTGGGCGACGTGCTCAAAGAGGTCGGCCCGTTGACCGTCGGGCAGGCTGCGACTGTCGGGTTGGCCGTGGCCGCCGGGCTGGAGGCGGCGCACGCGGCGGGGATCACCCATCGAGACGTCAAGCCCGGCAATGTTCTGATCGGTGGCGACGGCCGGATCAAGTTGACCGACTTCGGCATCGCCCGCAGCGCAGGTGAGAACCCCCTGACGGCAACCGGTTTGTTGCTGGGTTCGCCCGCCTACATCGCGCCTGAGGTCGCATCGGGTGCCACCGCCGGCGCCGCGGCGGACGCCTGGGGGCTGGGTGCATTGTTGTTCGCCTGCGTGGAGGGGCGTCCCCCGTTCGACAAGAACAGCGCGGTGGCCACCTTGATGTCGGTGGTCTCCGACCCGGTGCCCGCGCTGCAGCGGGCCGGGGTGCTGACCCCGGCGATCGAGGGCCTGTTGGCGAAGGATCCGAGCGATCGCATGACCGTCGCCGACGCCCGGGAAACCCTGCGGCCGCTGGCCGACGACCCGGTGGAGACCCGGCTGGTGTTCGGCGGGCTGCCCACCCACTCGGTCGCTTCCGCCGCCGACGCCGGGGTGATCCGACCCGACTCCGGCCTGGTCGGACCCCGAGTGCCGCCGCCCCGCGCCCAGACCGCACTGCACGACGACTCCGAAGCCACGGCGCCGCTGCAGCCCGAGACTCGCGTGTGGGATGTTCGTGCGACCACCAGCGGCGGCCGATTCACCGGGGTCCCGCAGCCGCCGTGGGCGGCCACCGAGGTGGCGGCCCTGGCCCCGTTGCCGACCGCATCGCGGGTGCCTGCGACCGCAGCGGCCCCACCCGCCCCGGTTCGCCCCGGCCGGGTCGCCCGGCGAGCGATCGCCGGCGTCGCCTTCGTCGTCGCGGCCCTGCTGGCGCTGTTCGGGGTGCGGGCGATCTCGGCCGGGGTCAGCTCGACCACCGGCACGCCGCAGGGGATGTCGATGAGCGTCGGGGTGCAAGCTCGATGCAGACGTCGGTGCACAGCGTCGGGGGCGACGTCGTTACAGATGATCGACGGCCCGCCGAACATCACGGCGGCCGCCCATGCGGCCGCGGCCGAACTGCGCCGCCGGACTGGCGTCGACCGGCACGACATCGCGGTCGTACTCGGCTCGGGGTGGCGCACTGCGGCCGACCAGTTGGGCACGCCGAGCGCGGAGGTCGAGGTCGCCGAGCTGCCGGGTTTCACTGCGCCCGTGGTGACGGGTCACGGTGGGCAGTTGCGGTCGATACCGGTCGGCGAGCGTCGGGTGCTTGTTTTACTGGGCCGAACCCACTTATACGAGGGCCTCGGCGTGGACCCCGTGGTGCACGGGGTCCGCACCGCGGCGGCGGCGGGTGTGACCACCATCGTGCTGACCAACGCGGCCGGCGGACTGCGGCCGGGAATGTCCCCCGGCCAACCAGTATTGATCAGCGATCACTTGAACCTCACCGGCCGGTCGCCACTGGTCGGTGCCACTTTCGTCGATCTGACCGACCTGTACTCGGCCCGCCTACGCCGGATCGCCCGCGAACTGGACCCGAGCCTGACCGAGGGCGTGTACGCCCAGCTACCGGGTCCGCACTTCGAGACACCCGCCGAAATCCGGATGCTGCAGGGCATGGGTGCCGATCTGGTCGGCATGTCCACCGGGCTGGAGGCGATCGCCGCCCGCGCCGCAGGTGTCGAGGTACTCGGTCTGTCGCTCGTCACCAACCTCGGCGCGGGGATGACCGGCGAGGCACTCAATCACCTCGAGGTGCTTCAGACGGGCGCCGCTGCCGCCGACCGGATGGGTGCGTTGCTGGCCGAACTGGTCCGGCGGGTGTGACCCGGCAGGCCCCGGTTCCGCCCGTATTCCTCGACCCGGCACTCCGGGTGGCCGCCGAGGAGTGGCTGGCCGCCGACCCCCACCCGGCCGATCGTGCCGAGCTCAGCGGGGTGCTGGACGCGGCGGTGGGCGGCGATCCGGGCGCGATCGCCGACCTGCGCGGGCGCATGCAGCCGCTGACCTTCGGCACCGCCGGCCTGCGCGGACCACTGCGGGCAGGCCCCGGCGGGATGAATCTGGCCACTGTCCGGCGAGTCGCCGCCGGGCTCGCCTCCTACCTGGGCAGCGCGGCGGACGGCGGTCCGGGTGCCACCGTGATCGTCGGGTTCGACGGGCGCCGCCGCAGCGCCGAGTTCGGCCGGGAGGCAGCCGGAGTGCTCGCCGCCGCCGGTTTCGACGCCCGCCTGGCGCCCGGGCCGCTGCCCACCCCGGTCACCGCATACGCCGTTCGAGCCCTGCGCGCGGCGGCCGGCGTCCAGATCACCGCGTCGCACAACCCCCCCGCCGACAACGGGGTCAAGGTGTATCTGACCGGCGGGACGCAGTTGGTACCGCCGCGCGGACACCGCGATCGAGGCGGCCGTCGGAGCCACGGCACCCGCCACCGGGATCGACGCGTCGGGTGTGTACTCCGCCTGGCCGCCGACTCTGCTCGACGATTACGTGGCGGCGGCGGCACTGGCCGGCGGCACGCTGTCCGCCGACACCCGGCTGCCGATCCGGATCGCGGCCACCGCCCTCCACGGCGTCGGCAACGCGACCCTGCTGGCAGCGCTGGCCGCGGCCGGTTTCACGGATGTGCACTCCGTCGCCGAGCAGGCGGAGCCCGACGGTGATTTCCCCACCGTGAGCTTCCCCAACCCCGAGGAGCCCGGCGCCACCGACCGACTGCTCGCGCTGGCTTCGTCGGTGGGCGCCGACCTCGCGGTCGCCAACGACCCCGACGCCGACCGAATCGCCCTCGGGGTGCCGTTCGACACCTGTTGGCGGATGCTGTCCGGCGATGAGACCGGCGCCCTCCTGGGCGACTTCGTGCTCTCCCGCCTGGACCGGCGAGGTCGGCCGGATCCGCTGGTCGCGTCCACGGTGGTGTCGTCACGCTTGTTGTGCCGGATCGCGGCGGCGCACGGCAGCCGATTCGGTGAGACCTTGACCGGATTCAAATGGATCGTGAGGGCGGGCGACGGCCGCGGCACCGGGCTCGTCTACGGCTACGAGGAGGCGTTGGGGGTGTGCGTCGACCCCGAGGTGGTCCGCGACAAGGACGGCATCAGCGCCGCCGTCGCCGCGGCCAAGATGGTCGAGTCGTTGGCCGCCGCCGGTTCGAATGTTCCGACCGCATTGGACGATCTGGCCCGCCGGTTCGGGTTGCATCTCACCGACCAGCTGGCCTTTCGGGTCGACGACCCGGGTGTCATCACCGAGGCCATGGCGGCTGTCCGCGGCACGCCGCCGGAGGCGGTCGGCGGGGAGCCCGTCGTCGAGTATCTGGACCTGCTGCCCGCGACGGACGCGATCCTGCTGCTCGCCGAGCGGTGGCGGGTGGTCATCCGACCGTCCGGCACCGAGCCGAAGCTCAAGTGCTACCTGGAATTGGTCCTGCCGGTGCCGTCGGACGCCTCGGCGGCAGAGCTACAGACGCTGCGAACAACGGGTCGGGCCGAATTGGATCGCATCCGCGCGGCTGTCCGGCAACTCCTCGCCATCGGTTAGCGCAATCGATTAGCGCCATCGGTCAGCGGAACCCCGCGGCCGTCGACGCCGCGGAGTGTTCGGCGACGAACACCAGGCCGGTGCCGTCGGTGCGGGTCACGGTGAGTCGATTCTGCTCGATCACGTAGTCGACCCGCCCGTTGAAGACCTCGGTCAGCAACGACTCCATCGCACCGCGGGGGTCGTCGCAGTACATCTTCGTCGAGACGAGCTGCGAGATGGTCAGCGTGTCCGGCCCGACCTCCACCGTGCCGCCGATGCCGTTGCACTGGGCGTCGATGGTGATCCGACGAAGCGGAATCACCGGCGGGCTCGTTGCCGGCGGGTGCATCGATCGTGATGGTGGGGTGCACACCGGCGGGAACATTCGAAGCGGTGTCGCCGGAGAGGATGGTGTCCAGCCGCCAGGTGGTGCCGATCAACGGGGAATCGGGGGTCGGACGCACCGGCTCCAGGACCATCGACTCGGCCACCACGCCGTGCCCGGTCAGGGTCAACGTGCCGCCGGGCTGCTCCAGATACGGCGTCGACCCGAGGAATGCCGTCACCCAGTCGTCCTGCGCCATCAGCGGGCCCGCACAACCCATCTCGGTGCCGCCGAGCGCCCCGGTCAACAGCCGGCCACTGGTCACCGTGAAGGTGCCGGAGTAGGTGTTGCAGCCGGGCCGCGCCGTGATCTCGCCGTCGGCGAAGGACAGCACGATCGTGCTGCCCTCAACGAGCTCATGCCCGATCAGCGACGTCGCGGCATAAGTCCCCGCCGGGTGCTTGTCCGCCGCATCGGGACCCGTGCCGACGACGTCGGGGATGGTGCCGGGGGTTTCCGAGGAGCCCGGATCAAGCGGCGGGCTGCCCGCCGGAACCGTCGCGGATCCGGCGCACCCCGCGCGCGGCCACCCAGACGGCCAGACCCGTCGCGGACGCGACCGCGACGCCCGCCCAACTGCCGAACTTCCTCCTGGTACGCATCTCGCCGACCTCCTACCGGAATTGTGTCTCGCCGGCTCCGTTTCTTGCAGGCCGGCGGGCTAGACGGCGCCGAACTGGCGATCACCGGCGTCGCCGAGCCCCGGCACGATGTACCCGGAGTCGTTCAACCGCTCGTCGATGCTGGCGGTGACCACTCGCACCCCGAGGTCCGCATCGCGCAGCGCCACCAGACCCTCGGGGGCGGCCAGCGCGCACACGGCGGTCAGATCGGTGGCGCCGCGGGTCCGCAGCAGCCTGATGGTGTGAACCATTGAACCGCCGGTGGCCAGCATCGGATCCAGCACGAAAACCGGTCGGCCCGCCAACGACTCCGGCAGCGATTCCAGGTACGGCTGCGGCTCCAGCGTCGCCTCGTTGCGGGCGATGCCGACGAATCCCATCTGCGACTCGGGGATCAGCCGATGCGCCTGGTCGGCCATCCCGAGGCCGGCCCGCAGCACCGGGACCAGCAACGGCGGGTTCGCCAGCCGCACCGCGGAGGTGCGGGCCACCGGCGTGTGGATCGGCACCCGACTGATCGGGAGGTCCCTGGTCGCCTCGTAGATCAGCATCAAGGTGAGCTCCTGCAGCGCGGCTCGAAATGTCGCGTTGTCGGTGCGGGCATCCCGCATGGTGGACAGCCTGGCCTGAGCGAGCGGATGATCGACCACGATCACCGGCAGTCCGAGTGGAATTCCGGCGGATGCGGGCGGCGGCGGAGGTGCCATTGAGATGCCCTTCGTGAGCAGTAGGCCTGGTGGGTGAGCGCGGGCCGGGCCAGCTCACCGTAGCCGCCGTTACGATGGCCCGAATGAGGACGCCATGAGCACGCGTGAGATCGAGCGAGTGGCGGCGATCGTCGATTCGACCTCGCTGCGCCGCTTCCTGCACAGCCTGCCCGGGGTGGACCCGGTGGGCGTCGAACAGCGCAGCGCGGCCCTGGCGTCCCGGTCGATCAAGACGGACAGCAAACGGCGGGCGATCGACCTGGCGATCTCGATGGTCGACCTGACCACCCTCGAGGGCGCTGACACCGCGGGCAAGATCCGCGCGCTGTGCGCGAAGGCCCGACTCCCCGACCCGGAGTACCCGGACACTCCACGAGTGGCGGCGGTGTGCGTCTATCCCGACCGGGTGGCGACGGCGGCTGCGGCCCTGGCGGGTACCGGAATCGGGATCGCCTCGGTGGCGACATCCTTCCCGTCGGGTCGCGCCGGACTGACGGTCAAACTCGCAGACACCAGGGACGCCGTGGCCGCCGGGGCCACCGAGATCGACATGGTGATCGACCGCGGTGCGATGCTGGTCGGCGACTACGGCAAGGTCTTCGACGAGATCGTCGCGGTGAAGGAGGTATGCGGTCCGATTCCGCTCAAGGTCATCTTGGAGACCGGCGAGCTGGGAACCTACGACCTGGTCCGACGGGCCGCGTGGCTCGCCCTGCTGGCGGGTGGCGACTTCGTCAAGACCTCCACGGGGAAGATCAACCCCGCTGCCACACTGCCGGTCACGCACGTGCTGCTGCAGGCGGTCCGCGACTTCCACGCCCACACCGGGGAGTACCGGTCGGTGAAGGCGGCGGGCGGCATCCGCACCACCAAGGACGCGCTCAAGTACCTGGTGGCGGTGCACGAGGTCGCCGGTCCGGCGTGGTTGACGCCGCAGCGGTTCCGATTCGGCGCGTCCGGGCTGTTGAACGACCTGCTGCTGCAGCGCCGCACCCAGACGGCCGGCCATTACAGCGGTCCCGACTATGTGACCGTCGACTGATGACTTCGCAGCTCAGCCAGGCCGTCCCGACCGGGCTCACCGCCGGGTGGGACTACGCCCCGGCACCGGAGAATGCGGCCATCGGCCGAGTGCGCGAGCGCTATCAGCCGTTCGTCAACGGAGTGTTCGTGGACGGTACCGGCGGCGACGAACCCACGGTGAACCCAGCCGACGAACAGACCCTCGCCGCGGTGTCGCAATGCGGCACGACCGACGTCGACACCGCCGTCCGAGCGGCCCGAGACGGCTACGACCGCTACTGGTCGACGCTGCCGGGCGCCGAACGGGGCAAGTACCTGTTCCGCATCGCTCGCGCGATCGCCGAACGCTCCCGCGAGCTCGCGGTCGTCGAGACCCTGGACAACGGCAAACCGATTCGCGAGTCCCGTGACGTCGACGTCCCCACCGCGGCAGCGCACTTCTTCTACCACGCGGGGTGGGCGGACAAGCTCGAGCACGCGGGGTACGGGCCCGACCCGCGGCCGTTGGGCGTCGTGGGCCAGGTCATCCCGTGGAACTTCCCGCTGCTGATGGCCGCCTGGAAGATCGCCCCCGCGCTGGCCGCGGGGAACACGGTGGTGATCAAACCGGCCGAGACCACGCCGTTGTCGCTGCTGGTCCTGGCCGAGATCATCGCCGACGCCGACCTACCTCCGGGAGTGGTCAACGTGATCACCGGCGCCGGGGACGTGGGTGCGGCGCTGGTCGACCACCCCGGCGTCGACAAGGTGGCCTTCACCGGGTCGACAGAGGTCGGCAAGCAGATCCAGCGTTCGCTGGCGGGCACCGGCCGGCGGCTGACCTTGGAGCTGGGCGGCAAGGCGGCCAACATCGTCTTCGACGACGCTCCGTTGGATCAGGCGGTGGAGGGCATCGTCAACGGGATCTTCTTCAACCAGGGCCACGTCTGCTGCGCCGGTTCTCGACTGCTGGTGCAGGAGTCGGTCGCCGAGGAACTGCTCGACAAACTGAAGGCGCGGGTGTCCACCCTGCGGCTCGGGAACCCGATGGACAAGAACACCGACATCGGGGCGATCAACTCGCGGGAGCAACTGACCCGGGTCACCGAACTCGCCGCCACCGGCGAACAGGAGGGTGCGCAGCGATGGAGCCCGGCCTGCGTGCTTCCGGAACGCGGCTTCTACTTCCCGCCGACCATCTTCAGCAATGTCTCGCAGTCGATGCGGATCGCCCGCGACGAGATCTTCGGGCCGGTCCTGAGCGTGCTGACCTTCCGGACCCCGGACGAGGCGGTGGCGAAGGCGAACAACACCCCGTACGGCCTGTCGGCCGGCGTCTGGACTGAGAAGGGGTCGCGGATCCTCGGGATGGCGAATGCGCTGCGGGCGGGGGTGGTCTGGGCCAACACCTTCAACCGCTTCGACCCGGCGGCCGCGTTCGGCGGTTACAAGGAGTCCGGTTTCGGCCGTGAGGGCGGGCGCGCCGGGTTGGCCGCGTACCTGGACACCGGAGACTACTGATGACTACTCACTCTGGCCGCCCGGATCGGCTCGGCGTCGCCAAGACGTACAAGCTGTACGTCGGAGGCGGGTTCCCACGTTCGGAGTCGGGCCGTACCTATCAGGTCCGCGACGCCGACGGCGGTTTTCTGGCGAACGCCGCCCGGGGCTCCCGCAAGGACGCGCGGGACGCGGTGGTAGCCGCCCGCAAGGCGTTCGCCGGGTGGTCCGGTGCCACCGCCTACAACCGCGGTCAGGTGATCTACCGGATAGCCGAGATGCTGGAGGGACGGCGCTCCGACTTCGCCGAGCTGGTGCACGCCGCTGAGGGCTGCTCGCGCCCCGAGGCCGTCGAGTCGGTGAACCTCGCCATCGACCGGGTGGTGCACTACGCCGGTTGGACGGACAAGGTCGGCGCGGTGTTCGGCGGGGCGAACCCGGTCGCCGGTCCGTTCTTCGCCTTCTCGGTGCCGGAGCCGACCGGCGTGGTCGCCGCCGTCGCCCCGGCGGAGGACTCGCTGCTCGGATTGGTGTCGGTGCTCGCGCCGATCATCTGCACCGGCAACACCGCGGTGCTGGTCACCTCCGAAACCCGACCACTGCCGGCCATCGTGCTGGCCGAGGTGCTCGCCACCAGCGACCTGCCCGGCGGGGTGGTCAACCTGCTGACCGGCTCGGCCGCCGAGATCTTCCCGTGGCTCGCGGCCCACGGTGACGTCAACGCGCTGGATCTGACCGGGGCGACTTCCGAGCAACGCACGGAATGGGAACGCGCCGCGGCGGGGACCGTCAAGCGGACCTACCTGCCCGCGGAGTTACCCGATTTCCAGCGGCCCCCGGGTACCGCACGGCTGCGGGCGTTTCTCGAGATCAAATCGGTCTGGCATCCCACCGGCAACCTGTCTTTGTCCGGCGGCGCCGCTTACTGATCCACTCACCTACGATCGATGGCGCGTCCGACGACGGCGTACCCCGACGCGCGAGGAAAACCTGATGACTGAAGCGGCTGCGGCGACCGAGCCGAAACTGCCCTACCGGTTGATCTCCGGCCCGGACGACCCGCAGTTCTGTGAGCGAGTCAGTGCCGCGCTCGCGGACGGATACCGGCTGTACGGCAACCCGACGCTCACCTTCGACGGCGGTCGGGTGGTCGCAGCTCAGGCCGTGGTGCTCGACATCGCGGTGGACAACAAGGGGGCCCAGCGATGAGCAGCGCATCGGAATCACCGCGATACGCCGGCGACCTCAACCCCGATCAGGCTTGGGAGTTGCTCGCCGCCGATCCCGACGCCGTCCTGGTGGATGTGCGCACCGACGCGGAGTGGCGTTTCGTCGGGGTACCCGACACGTCCAGCCTGAACAAGGGCGCGCTGCTGGTCGAGTGGAACACCGCCGCCGGCCGGAATCCCGACTTCCTGGACGAGCTGTCCGCGCACGGCGTCACCACCGGCCCGGTGCTGTTCCTGTGCCGCTCCGGGCAGCGGTCCATCGCGGCCGCCATCGCCGCCACCGGCGCCGGCATCGCACCGGCCTACAACATCACCGACGGCTTCGAGGGTGCACTCGACGAGAGCGGACACCGCGGAGCCACCGGCTGGAAGGCCGCCGGCCTGCCCTGGAGGCAGTCATGACCGACCGAAAACTTCGTCCCGACACTCTGGCCGTCCGAGGTGGGCTGGCTCGGAGCAACTTCGAGGAGACCGCGGAGGCGATGTACCTCACCTCCGGTTACGTCTACGAGAGCGCGGGCGCCGCCGAAGCGGCGTTCAAGGGTGAGATCGACCGCTTCGTCTACTCGCGGTACGGCAACCCGACGATAGCCACCTTCCAGGAGCGGCTGCGCTTGATCGAGGGCACCGAAGCGTGCTTCGCAACCGCCAGCGGGATGGCCGCGGTGTTCAACTCGCTGGCGGCACTACTGAAGTCCGGCGATCGGGTGGTCGCCGCCCGATCGCTGTTCGGCTCCTGCTTCGTCATCCTGGACGAGATCCTGCCGCGCTGGGGGGTCACCACTGAATTCGTGGACGGATCCGACCTGGACCAGTGGGAGAAGGCGCTCGCCACCCCGACCACCGCGGTCTTCTTCGAGACGCCCTCCAACCCGATGCAGGAGATCGTCGACATCGCCGCGGTGTCGGAGCTGGCGCACGCGGCCGGCGCGCAGGTGGTGCTGGACAACGTGTTCGCCACCCCGGTGCTGCAGCGTGGCGTCGACATGGGCGCGGACATCATCGTCTACTCCACGACGAAGCACATCGACGGCCAGGGCCGGGTGCTCGGTGGGGCGATCCTGGGTCGCAAGGACTACATCGACGGTCCGGTGCAGGACTTGATGCGCCACACCGGCCCCTCGATGAGTCCGTTCAACGCCTGGGTCTTGGTGAAGGGTCTGGAGACGATGAGCATGCGGGTGCGGGCGATGAGCGCCGCCGCCGCGAAGGTTGCCGGCTGGCTCGAGGAGCAGCCGGGTGTCCGTTGGGTGAAGTACCCGCACTTGGAGTCGCATCCGCAGTACGAGCTGGCGAAGAAGCAGATGGAACTGGGCGGCACCGTCCTGACCTTCGAGCTGGACGCACCGGCGGACGAGGCCAAGGACCGGGCCTTCCGGTTGCTCGACGCACTCGAGGTGATCGACATCTCCAACAATCTGGGCGACGCGAAGTCCTTGATCACGCACCCGGCGTCCACGACCCACCGCCGGATGGGCCCGGAGGGTCGGGCTCGGGTGGGAATCACCGACGGGGTGGTGCGGCTCTCGGTGGGCTTGGAAGACGTCGATGACCTGCTGGAAGACCTGCAGATTGCGCTGAAAGCCTGACCGGCGGCCGACCGGTACCGGCGTCGAACGGCGGTGAGCCGGATCACCGCAGGTCAGCGGCAACGGCATCCGAGGGTAATCTGAACTGGAATTTTCTTGCCCACCCCCTTGGAGCACCTTCATGACGTTGCCGTTGCGGGTTGCCATTGTCGGCGCCGGTCCGGCGGGCATTTACGCCGCGGACATCCTGACCAAGCACGACCCCGACGCCACCGTCGACATCTACGACCGGCTGCCCACCCCTTACGGGCTGATCCGCTATGGCGTCGCGCCCGATCATCCGCGGATCAAGCAGATCATCGTCGCGCTGCACCGGGTGATGGAGAATCCGGCGATCACCTTCACCGGCAACGTCCAGGTGGGGGTGGACATCAAGCTCGACGAGATGCGCCAGTTCTACGACGCGGTGGTGTTCGCCACCGGAGCGGAGCGAGACCGGCCGCTGCCGATTCCCGGCATCGACCTCCCCCGGTCGTACGGCGGGGCCGACTTCGTGTCGTTCTACGACTCACACCCGGACCGCCCGCAGAACTGGAACCTCTCCGACGCGAAGAGCGTGGCCGTGATCGGGGTCGGCAACGTCGGCCTGGATGTGGCCCGGATGCTCGCCCGCACCGCCGACGAGTTGCTGTACACCGAGATCCCGCAACACGTGTACGACGTGCTCCGGGACTCCGCCGTGACCGACGTGCACATGTTCGCCCGCCGCGGTCCGGCCCAGGCCAAGTTCACCCCGGTGGAGCTGCGCGAACTCGACCACTCACCCAACATCCAGGTGCTGGTCAGCCCCGAGGGGATGGAGTTCGACGCGGCATCCGAGGCCGAGATCAGCCACCACAAGAGCCTGCGGATGGTCGTCGACGTCCTCTCCGGATGGGCGATGCGCGACCCGGAGGCCGGCGCTCATCGGCGGATCCACATTCACTTCCTGGAGAACCCGGTCGAGGTTCTGGGCGACCTGGACAACGGCGTCAGCGGTCTGCGCACCGAGCATCAGGAACTGCTGGGCGACGGCAACGTCCGCGGCACCGGCGTGTTCACCGAATGGCCCGTGCAGGCGGTCTACCGCTGCGTGGGCTACCGGTCCGAGGCGATCGACGACCTCCCGTTCGACCAGCGCAAGATGGTGCTGCCGAACGAGGCGGGCCGGGTTCTGGACCTCGACGGCACCCCGATCCCCGGCGTGTACGCCACCGGCTGGGTGAAGCGCGGGCCGGTGGGCCTGATCGGGCACACCAAGTCCGACGCGGCGGAGACGATCGCGAACCTGCTGGCCGACGCGTCGAGTCTGCCGCCGGCACCGCACCGCGACCGCGGCGCCGCGCGTGCCCTGCTGCACGAGAAGGGTCTGCCGATCACCGACTTCGACGGCTGGGATCGCCTCGAGGAGCACGAGCGCGGGTTGGGTTCCGCGGTCGGCCGTGAGCGAATCAAGTTGATCTCGCGCGGGGAGATGACCGAGGTCGCGAAGGTACTGCTGCGCGAGAACGCCTGAGCCGGGGTAGTCGCCGCACCAGGCAGGATGGTCGTCATGCCCGAAGGTCACACCATCCTGCGCGTCGCCAAGGAACACCAGAAGCTGTTCGCCGGCAGTACCGTCAGCGTCGACAGCCCGCAGGGCAAGTTCGCCGAGGGCGCGGCCATGTTGACCGGCGGTCGGCTGATCGCCGTGCAGGCGTTCGGCAAGCACTCGCTGCACCGCTTCCGACCATTCGACGACGGGCCGCCGCGTTTCGACCTGTGGTTGCACGTCCACCTCGGTCTCTACGGGAAGTGGGCTACCGGTTCACTCCCGCTGCCCGAGGTGACCGGTCAGGTGCGGCTGCGCATCTGGAACGACACGTCCTACGCCCAGCTGCGCGGGGCCACGGTGTCGGAGGTGCTCACCGCCGAGTCGGTGAAGGTGCTCAAAGCGCGCCTGGGTGAAGACCCGCTCAAGTCCAAGGACGGCGGCGCCGTCTCCTACGCCAAGGTGGCGCGCAGCGCCAAGCCGATCGGGCTGCTGCTGATGGACCAGGCCGTGATGGCCGGTGTCGGCAACGTGTACCGGGCGGAAATCCTCTTCCTGCACCGGATCAACCCGCACCGCGCCGGGAACCTGGTGACCGAGGCCGACTGGCAGGAGATGTGGGCGGAGCTGATGAAGCTGATGCGGGCCGGCGTGCGCTCCGGACGCATCGTGACCACCGCCACCGCCGACCGGGAGAAACGCTCCGGCATCGCCACCCGGGACGACGCCCACTACGTGTACCGACGGCACGGGCTGCCCTGTCGAGTGTGCGGCACCACTGTTCTGATGGAGGAGTTCGGTGGCCGGCGGCTGTACTGGTGCCCCAGCTGCCAGGCGTTGTAGTACTCGGGGTAGTTCTCGGGGTAGCCGTCGGGGTAGCCCTACAGTCGAGGTGCGGTGCGCAGCCGCGGAATCATCGTGTCGACCCCGGGAGGTCCGTCGTGCCGCAGGCAGTGCAGGCAGTCATCGTCAGAGCCAAGGACGCACCGGTCGAGGTGGTCACCATCACCATCCCCGACCCCGGGCCGGGTGAAGCGGTGGTGCGGGTCCAGGCCTGCGGTGTGTGCCACACGGATCTGCACTACCAGCAGGGCGGCATCGGCGACGACTACCCCTACCTGCTGGGCCACGAGGCCGCCGGTGTCGTCGAGGCGGTCGGTGCGGGCGTCACCGAAGTGGCCCCGGGTGACTACGTCATCCTGAACTGGCGCGCGGTCTGCGGTGACTGTCGAGCCTGCCGCCGCGGGACCCCCTGGTACTGCTTCAACACGCACAACGCCGCCCAGCGGATGACGCTCGAGGACGGCACCGAGCTCACCCCCGCCCTGGGCATCGGCGCCTTCGCGGAGAAGACACTGGTGCACGCGGGCCAGTGCACGAAGGTCGACTCGGCCGCCCCGGCCACGGTCGCCGGCCTGCTCGGCTGCGGCGTGATGGCGGGCCTCGGCGCCGCGATCAACACCGGCGCGGTGAGTCGGAACGACACGGTCGCGGTGATCGGCTGCGGCGGCGTCGGGGACGCGGCGATCGCCGGGGCCCGCCTGGTCGGGGCCCGCCGGATCATCGCGGTCGACCGGGACCAGCGGAAATTGGACTGGGCCCGCGACTTCGGCGCCACCCACACCGTGCTGGTCGGGTCGGACACCGATGTGGTCGCCGAGATCCGGGCGTTGACCGACGGTTTCGGCGCCGATGTGGTGATCGACGCGGTGGGTCGACCGGAGACCTGGAAGCAGGCGTTCTACGGCCGCGACCTGGCCGGCACCGTAGTCCTGGTCGGGGTGCCCACACCGGAGATGCGGCTGGAGATACCCCTGCTCGACGTGTTCGGCCGCGGCGGGTCGCTGAAGTCCTCCTGGTACGGCGACTGCCTGCCCAGCCGGGACTTCCCGGTGCTGATCGAGTTGTTCCTGAGCGGCCGCCTGCCGCTGGACCGGTTCGTGTCCGAGGAGATCGGGCTGGGCGACATCGAATCCGCGTTCGCCAAGATGCACCGGGGCGAGGTGCTGCGCAGCGTCGTGCTGTTGTAGGCCCACTGTGTTGTAGCCCACTTTCGGCGTGAATGTGTTCGATAGCCGAACACAATCACGCCGAAAGTGAGACGTGGCCGAGCTGGTCAGCCCGACTTACGGCGGAACTGACGCTTGGTGGCAGCGGCGTGCGAGGTGCCGTGTAGTTGGCTCTCGCCGTCCAGGTGCTGCGACCGGATCCCGGCGGCCGCCTTCTTCTTGTCCAGCGCGGCCTTGAACGCGGCCTTCTGATCCACCGGCCGGCCGTCGGACTGCGGGTCCGACGATCCGTCCGCGGGCGTGCTGGAACTTGTGGGCTCACTGTCAATCGAACTCTCGGACATGGGTGCCCTCCCGACGAAGTTGGTGTGCCCGACGCTACCCGACCTGCTCTGGGAGCACTGGTGTCGCGGCCGGGGTCGGTAGGCTCCCCAGGGCGGCTCGGCGACTTCCAGCGTCGAATGCCGCGCGAACCGCTTCGCGCACGTCCGGAAAGGAATCTTCACGTGGCAGCCGATATCGTGCCGATCGAGTTGGGCCTCACCGCGGGAAACCTGGTGACCCTGTGGGCGCCGCGGTGGCGCGAGGGTGGCGAGGAGTGGGAGGCGTTCCTGGGCTCCGGCGAGCATCTGTACGCGTTTCCGGACGTGGCTCACCTGGCGGCGTTCATCCGCACCGAGACCGAGCACGATCTGGCCGACCACCCCGAGTGGGACGACGTGCCCGACGCCCTGGTCGACCAGTTGGAGCCGGCCGACGAGCGGAAGTTCGACTTGATCGGCGTTCTGGAGCTGGTGGGCGATCCGCCGGACATCTGGACGGTGGGTGAGCTGGCCGGCACGGTGGCGATCCTGCGTTCGCTGGCCGAGGTCTGCGAGTTGGATGTGGTGACCGAGGTGCTGGACTCGGCCGACGGTTTCGACCTGCTGTCGATGGGTGACAGCGCCTTCGTCGGGCGCAGCGGCGAGAAGTTGTGGACCGAGATCGGCACCACGGTGGTGGCGCGCTGGGACGAGGTGGTGGACGCGATCGACGCCCTGGTGGTGACGCCCGACGTCGACCCGGAGGCCCTGGCTCAGGCGAAGGCGGAGCTGTCGACGGTGTCCAAACTGACCCTCGCGCAGGCCGACCCCGACGACCCCGACGACACCGACGACACCGACGGCCCCGACGCCGCGCCCGGACGCCGCGCCCGGCACCCTACGCACGACCACGACACCGAGGCGGACACCGCGGAGCGGTCACCCGACCTGGCGTTCTGGGACGAGATCGGTATCGACTGCATCTCGGTCGAGGTCGGCGGCCGGGTCGGGTACAGCCTGCGCTGCTATCTGGACGACGAACCGGTGTTCCTGGCCGAGGCGGGCCGGATTCAGCTTTTCACCGAGCCGGCCGCATTGGTCGAGTACCTCGCCGACCCGGTTCCGGCGCACTCGCTGGCCAATCTGGAGGTGTTCGCCGAGATCCGGGACGAGGCCGCGACCGGCGATCTGGCGGTGGCGGTGGCACCGACGAACGCCTATGTGCTGGACGGTCTGATGCAGCAGTTGATCCGCGGCCCTGAGGCGGTCGATCGACGCCGCCTGGAGTTGGCCGTCGAGCTGTTGGTGGACGCCGCCGACGCCCGCGGCGATCAGGAGACGGCGGAAGCCGTCGGCACATCCACGCCACTGGGATTCCTGTTGGCCGCCATCCTTCGGCCCGACCCGGCTCGGATGAGCCCCACCCCGCCGTTCACCGACGAGGTGACGGCGTGGAATGTGATCGTCGAGTCGTTCGAATACGCGGTGGAGTGGCGTCCGCCGGTCGCCACCGCCCGCTAGCGAACCCCGCCCGCTGGCGAATCCGGAATGAGCGACTCCGCCTACAGCCGCATCGAGCAGAGCCCGGTGCTGCGTCCGTTGTACGAGGCACTGTTGGCCGCGGTGAGCGACTGTGGCGCCTACGAGGTCGATTACCGCAAATCGCACCTCGAGGTGTCACACGACCTGCCATTCCTCGCGGTGTCGCCGCGGGGCGAGGCGTTGCTGCTGACCCTGATGTCCGATCACCCGCTGATCGGGGCCCGGCTGCACGACCATTCCGCGGGCACCGATCGGCGGTGGCACCAACAGGTCCTCATCGATCAGCTGTCGGACATCGACACGGAGCTGCGCGAGTGGCTCATGGACGCATACCCGGACCCGCCGACAATGCGGCGAAGCCCGGCTTGATCACTTCGTTGATGATCGCCAGCCGATGGTCGAACGGGAGGAACGACGACTTCATCGCGTTCAAGGTGAGCCACTCCAGTTCCGTCCAGCCGTAGCCGAAAGCCTCAGCCACCGCCGTCATCTCGCTGGTCATCGAACAGCCGGACATCAGCCGGTTGTCGGTGTTCACGGTGACCCGGAAGCGCAACTGGGCGAGCAGCCCGATCGGATGTTCGGCCAGTGAGGGCACCGCCCCGGTCTGCACGTTGGACGTCGGCGCCATCTCCAGTGGGACGCGGGTGTCCCGCACGTAGGCCGCCAACCGACCGAGGCGCAGCACACCGTCGTCGCCGACGGTGATGTCATCGATGATGCGCACACCGTGACCCAACCGTTCGGCGCCGCACCAGCTCAGCGCCTCCCAGATGGACTTCAGCCCGAAGCCCTCGCCGGCGTGGATGGTGAAATGCGCGTTCTCCCGGCTCAGGTACTCGAACGCGTCCAGATGTCGGCTGGGCGGGAACCCCGCTTCGGCGCCCGCGATGTCGAACCCGGCGACACCCTCGTCGCGGTAATGCACGGCCAGTTCGGCGATCTCCCGGGATCGGGCCGCGTGCCGCATCGCGGTCAACAACGCACGGACGACGATCCTGTTGCCCTGGCGGGCGGCCAGCGTCGCGCCCTGGGCGAAGCCCGCCAACACGGCCTCGACCACCTTGGTGATCGGTAGGCCACGTTCGGTGTGCAGTTCGGGGGCGAATCGCACCTCGGCGTAGACGACGCCGTCGGCGGCCAGGTCCTGCGCGCACTCGGATGCCACCTGGACCAGCGCCTCCCGGCTCTGCATCACCGCCACGGTGTGCGCGAAGGTCTCCAGGTAGCGCTCTAACGACCCCGACGACGCGGCCTCCATGAACCAGCGGCCGAGCTCGGTCGGACTCGCGGCGGGCAGGTCCCACCCGATCCGCTCGGCGAGCGCCAACACCGTGGCCGGTCGCAGACCACCGTCGAGGTGGTCGTGCAGCAACACCTTCGGCGCGCGGCGGATGTTCTCGCTGTTCACTGCTACGCCGTGTGTGCCGGGTGCCATGCCCGCACGCTACCGCAGCTCCGAACCGGGGGGTCAAGCCCCTGACCAGCCCGGAATCCGCTGGGTGGCACACCGACTGGTCAGCGCAGGATGTCCAGCACCAGCGGCAGCGGCTCGTACGCCGCCCCCGGAGCTCCGACGGTGAGCGCGCCGGTCAGCAGCGTGGTCGCCGTGTCGAGCGCCTCGGGGGTGTCGGTGTGCAACTCGAAGATCGGCTGACCGACGCGAATCGACTCACCCGGTTTGGCCAGGCATACCACGCCGGCGGCGAGCTGCACGGAATCCTCTTTGCGGGCTCGGCCCGCACCGAGCCGCCAGGCCGCACGCCCGACGGCGAGCGCATCGAGTCCGGTGACCAGTCCCGTCCGAGTCGCGAGGATCTGCGCCCGTTCGCGGGGCAGCGGCAACGGTGCGTCCGGGTCGCCACCCTGCGCGCGGACCATGGACCGCCAGCTGTCCATCGCCAGCCCGTCGCGCAGCAGCGGCGCCGGGTCGACGTCGAGACCGGCCAGTCGGAGCATCTCGCGGGCGAGCACCAGCGTCAGCTCGACGAGATCCGCCGGGCCGCCGCCGGCGAGCACCTCGACCGACTCCGCCACCTCGACCGCATTGCCCGCCGCCCGCCCCAGCGGGGTTTCCATACTGGACAGCACCGCGGTCGTGCGCACCCCGTGGGCGGCGCCCAGCGCCATCATGCTGCGAGCCAGCTCGGCGGCCCGGGCCGGATCCTGCAGGAAGGCCCCGGCACCGCTCTTCACATCCAGCACCAGCGCGGGCGTGCCCTCGGCGATCTTCTTGCTCATGATCGAGGCGGAGATCATCGGGATCGATTCGACGGTGGCGGTGACGTCGCGCAGCGCGTACAGCTTCCGGTCGGCGGGGGCGAGCCTGTCCGAGGCGGCACAGATCACCGCTCCCACCGTCGCCAGCTGCGCTTTGAACTGAGCCGGCGTCACTGCCGAGGACCAGCCGGGGATGGCCTCCATCTTGTCCAGCGTGCCCCCGGTGTGTCCCAGACCGCGACCCGACAGCTGTGGAACGGCCGCCCCGCAGGCGGCGACCAGCGGCACCAGGATCAACGAGATCTTGTCGCCCACGCCGCCGGTCGAGTGCTTGTCGACCACCGGGCGGCCGAGCCCCGCCAGGTCCAAACGCTCGCCGGAGTCGATCATCGCCGCGGTCCAGGCCGCCGTCTCCGCGGTCGACAGGCCGTTCAGATAGATCGCCATCAGCAACGCCGACATCTGCTCCTCGGCCACCGCGCCCGCGGTGTATCCGCTGATCAGTTCGCCGATCTGCCTCGCGGTCAACACGCCACCGTCGCGCTTGCAGCGGATCACGTCGACGGTATCGCTCGGGGCACCCACACCCCCAGTATCCGGTGCAGTATCCCGGTCAGCACGATCAGCTGCGCAGGTCGAACCCCAAGTCCAGCGCCGGGGCGGAGTGGGTGAGCGCCCCCACGGCGATGTAGTCCACCCCGGTCGCGGCCACCGCGGCAGCTCGTTCCAGGGTCAGCCCGCCGGACGCCTCGAGCTTCACCCCCGGGAAGCCGCGCACCCGCCGGACCGCGATCTCGGTGTCCGGTAGTGAGAAGTTGTCCACCAGGATCAGCGTCGCGCCGTTGTCCAGCGCCTCGTCGAGCTGAGCCAGGTCGTCGACCTCCACCTCCAACGAGATGTCGGGTCGCAGGGCCCGCACCGCGCGGATCGCCGCTGTGACCGACCCGGCGGCAGCGACGTGGTTGTCCTTGATCAGCGCCGCGTCACCGAGCGACATCCGGTGGTTCTGCCCGCCACCGCAGCGCACGGCGTACTTCTGCAGCGACCGCAGGCCCGGCAGCGTCTTGCGGGTGTCCCGGATGACGGCGTCGGTGCCGGCGACCGCGGCGACCCAATGGCTGGTCGCGGTCGCCACCCCGGACAGGTGAGTCAGCAGGTTCAACGCGGTCCGCTCCGCAGTCAGCAAACCCGCCACCGGGCCTCGTACTTCGAGGGCGACGGCGCCGGGGGCGAGCGCCGTGCCGTCGGTGAGCTTTCCCAGCACCTCGTGGTCGCCGCCGAGGACGGTGTCGAACACGGCGATGGCCAACGGGATGCCGGCGAGGACACCGTGCCGGCGACTGACCACGGCCCCGACACCCACCACTGAGTCTGGCACAGTAGCGGTGGTGGTGACATCCCGACCATCTCGCAGGTCCTCGGCCAATGCCGTGGCGATGATCGTGTCGATCTCCGCGGCCCGCAGGCCGATCGCGGCCAAGCTCGCGTCGAAGGCGGCCAACGCCTGCGCAGTCACGACGCGAGCACCGGGCGTCGCCGCTCGACCGCGTCGCTGAGTACCGGACGACCCGCGTCCCAGGCGATGTACTGGGAATGCGCCCAGCGGGCGGCGGTCTCGGGTCGGTCGGTGCGGACGTGGCAGCCCCGGCTCTCGGTCCGCCGGGCGGCGGCCGCGATCAGGGCGTCACTGACCTGGGCCAGGTTGGTGGCCTCGACGGCGTCCCGGCTCAACTCGGCGGTGCTGCACCGAATGCGGTCGACCGTGTCACTCACCGCGGCGAGTCCGGCCGCGGACCGGCCGATTCCGGCGTACCTGCTCATCGCGGCCTGCAGATCGGCCCGCCCGTTCGCCGTGTACCAGGTGTCGGTCACCGGGCGCAGGCGGGCGGTACCGGGACCTGCGGCGGGCTGCGCGGCGATGGTCCGGGCGACTCGGCCACCCATCACCAGGCCCTCGAGGAGTGAGTTGGAAGCCAACCGGTTCGCACCGTGCAGTCCGGTCCGGGCGACCTCGCCCGCCGCGTAGAGGCCGGGCACCGCGGTCCGACCGGCGTGGTCGGTCTGGACTCCGCCGCACAGGTAATGCGCGGCCGGCGACACCGGAATCGGGTCCGTCGACAGTCGAAATCCGGCTGCGGCGCAGGCCGCCGCCACGGTGGGGAACCGGTTCTCGACGTCCGCGATGGAGGCGCAGTCCAGGAAGACGTGGTCGGCGATGCCGCCCGGTCGATCCAGCAGGCGACGGGTGATGGCCAGGGCGACGACATCCCGTGGCGCCAGATCCGCCAGCGGGTGCACCCCCGCCATCACCGAGCGACCGGCGCCGTCGACCAGCGTCGCGCCGGCTCCGCGGATCGCTTCGGTGACGAGGTCGCGCCGACCCACCGCCGGACCCGTCCAGAGTGCTGTGGGGTGGAACTGGACGAATTCCAGGTCGGCGACGATCGCGCCGGCCCGCAGTGCCATCGCGATCCCGTCCCCGGTGGCCACCGCCGGATTGGTGCTCGCCGCGTACAGCTGGCCGGCACCACCGGTGGCCAGCACGACCGCTGCGGACCGGATCAGGCCCAGCGCGCCGTGTTCGTCCAGGACGTACAGGCCGGCCGCGACCCCGTCATCGGTCAGTGCGACATCGACCGCGAAGAGATCGGTGCCGACGGCGGGCAGGCTGGGATCCGCCGACAGCGCCCGCTGGACCTCCGCACCGGTTGCGTCGCCGCCTGCGTGGATGATCCGGTTGGTGTGGTGTCCCCCCTCGCGGCTGCGGATCAGGCCGTACCGGGTCGTGTCGAAGCCGGCGCCCCGACCCTGCAACCGCCGAACCGCCGCCGGGCCCGCCCGAAGGATCTCCCGTACCGCAGCCCGGTCGCAGAGTCCGGCTCCGGCGATCTCGGTGTCGTGCGCGTGCGCGGCGACTCGGTCTCCGGTGGCCTCGTCGACGACGGCGATGCCGCCCTGGGCGTAGCGGGTGTTGGTGTCGTCGATCTCGCCCTTGGTGACGATCAACACCGCCAGCCCGCACTCGGTCAAGTCGGCCGCACAGGTCAGGCCGGCGACTCCGGAGCCCACGACCACCACGTCCGCGGTGACCTCCCACTGCGGCGTCGGGTCGGTCGACCCGATCGGGGTCATTCGCCGCCGCCGGGCCGACCGATGGCGATCATCGCCTCGACCGCACCGCGGGCGCGCGCCGCGATCTCCGGGTCGACGACCACCTCGTCCCGCAGGTCGCGCAACGAACGCAGCAGCTTGGCCGGGGTGATCATCTTCATGTAGACGCAGGAGGCGCGGTCGTTCACGGCGCGGAAGTCGATGCCGGGGGCGGCCTTGCGCAGCTGATGGATCATCCCGATCTCGGTGGCCACCAGGACCGACCGCGCGCCGGACTTCGTGGCCTGGCTCACCATCTCACCGGTGGACAGGATCTTGACCCGAGCCGGGTCGACGACACCCTCCCCCGCCAGATAGATCGCGCTGGTCGCGCACCCGCACTCGGGATGGATGTAGAGGTCCGCCTCGGGTGATTCGGCGGCCTTCATGGCCAGCTGTCGACCGTTGATACCGGCGTGCACATGGCATTCGCCGCCCCAGACGTGGATGTTGTCGCGGCCCAGCATCCGTCGAACGTGCGCGCCGAGGAATTGGTCGGGGCCGAACAGCACCTCCCGATCCGCCGGGATCGACGCCACCACCTCGACGGCGTTGGACGAGGTGCAGCAGATGTCGGTCTCGGCCTTCACCGCGGCGGTGGTGTTCACGTAGGAGACGACGACCGCACCCGGGTGGGCGGCCTTCCATTCGCGCAACTGCTCCACCGTCAACGAGTCGGCGAGGGAGCAACCGGCGGCCGCGTCGGGAATCAGCACCCGCTTCTCGGGGGCCAGTATCTTCGCCGTCTCGGCCATGAAGTGGACGCCACAGAAGACGATCGTGGACTGCGGGGCGCCGGCGGCGATGCGCGAGAGGGCCAACGAGTCGCCGACGTGGTGCGCGACGTCCTGGATCGCCGGAACCTGATAGTTGTGCGCGAGGATGACCGCATCGCGCTCGTCGGCGAGCCGGCGCACCTCATCGGCCCAGGCCGCACCACCGGCTCCCTCGAGATCGAGGCCCAAATCAAGGCCCTGATCGAGGCTCGGATCTCCGTCCGGATTGACATCGTGGTCGGGAGGCGCGCCGGTCGGCTGACCGGGAGTCTGAGTGGCCGTCATCGTGGTCTCCCATCGTCTGGTTTTCGTCTATCAGACGAAAACACCCCGAGCCTATCAGCTCACCGCCGTTCGCGGGCGCCCGTACGCTCGACTCCCGTGAGCCCCGAACCGGTCATCCGCCACGAGGTGTTGGCAGCCGTGTTCCAGGTCGCCGCCGACGAGCAGGGTTTCGTGTCGCTGCAGGTGCTGGTCTGGCAGCGCGCCCAGTCTCCGGATGCGGGGCGGTGGGCGCTGCCCGGCGGCGCGCTGGCCGCCGACGAGAACGTCGAGGGGTCCATCCGTCGCCACCTGGCCTGCAAGGTGGACCTCGCCGAAGTGGCACACCTGGAGCAACTGCGTACATTCTCCGACCCCGGCCGGGTGCCGGGTGCCCGGGTTCTCGCGACCGCCTTCATCGGCCTGGTGCCGATGGGAACCGACGCGGCGCTCCCATCGGACACCGTCTGGCGGTCGCTGGACCATCTACCCCCGACCGCGATGGACCACGGCGGCATCATCGACGGCGCCCACGAACGGGTCCGCGGGAAGCTCTCCTACACCAACATCGCCTTCGCGCTGGCGCCTCCCGAGTTCACCGTCGCCGAGCTCGCCCGGGTCTACTTCGCCGTGCTGGGTCATCACGTCGACCCGACCAACCTGCAGCGGATCCTCACCCGCCGCGGAATGCTGATGCCGACCGGCGCCACCGCGGCATCCGGCCGGACCGGGGGGCGGCCCGCAGCCCGATATCGCTTCACCACCCGCGAACTGCGGGTCACCGATCCGTTCGCGGCGTTTCGCCCCCCGGACCGCTGACTCGACATCGCATCACACTGCCTCCAGGGCTGGTGTCCGGCTTGCACGCGACCGGTCGGCGCGCAGGGTGACGATCCCGAGCCAGACGAACCACACGATGAGGCCGAGCCCGTACAGATAGGTGGCGGACTTGAGGACCGGGACGACCGAGAGGATGCCGGCGACTCCGAGCACGATGCCGAGGAAGCTCAGCGCCCGGGGTAGCTCTCGCGCCCGCAAGGCCGCCCAGCCGATGAGGACGAGCCACACGCCGCCGAGGATCTCCCCCGCTTCACCGCCGAGCCCACCGACGACGGTTGACACCGGCGCCCAGACCGCGCCCGCGTGAGCTGCGTCCGTTCCGTAGAGTTCGCCGACTACCCGGATGCCGAGGATGGCGACCATGCCGCCGGCGATGACCAGTCCGGCCCAGATGAGCCCGATGGCGGCCGCGATCTGCGCGACGGCCGGCGCCCCGGCCTTCAAGCGGTCGTGAAGAGCCAGCGCCAGGACCACCAGCAGAATGCCCCATGCCACATAGGGGATCAGATAGCCGATGGACGCCAGGGCTTGGTTGTCCGTGATGATTCGCGCCATCTCGACAGCGGTGACACCGTCGGCGAAGTAGCCGGCGGGCGTCAGTACCCCTAAGAGCACCGCAAAGCCCACCACCCATGTCGCGGCCATGGCCAGTGCCGCAACGCCACCCGTCTTCTGTAAGCCGTTCATCAGGGGCCTCCTCCTGGTAAGGGATCGATCTGCGTCCGGGATGGCCGCCGGCGCCTTCACATGTCGTCACAGCAACAATTCACGAACGTGGACCGCGTGCGCATCGACCGAAGTGTGTAGCCGGGGGTGCAATCTGCGGGTGTAGCCGGCCGGGTATCGAGCGGATGACGGCCGATGTGTGCGCTGCCCGGTGTGAGGGCAGACGTCGGCGACGAGACAGCCGTTGCTACAGCAGGTGCAGCTCGTTGGCCCGCGCAACCGCCTCGGTGCGGTGACTGACGTCCAGCTTGCGATAGGCATTGGCGATGTGACGCTTGACGGTGGACAGGCTGATGAACAGATGGTCTGCGATCTCCTGGTTCCGCATGCCTGTCGCAATGAGACGCAGGATCTCGACCTCCCGTCCGGTGAGCGGTTCGGCGAGTCCGGGGGCGGCTTGAGCCGCGCTGGACGCAGGCTGCGCAGACTCTTCGGAGGCAGCGAGCAGCTGCTGCGCGTAGGCGCTTGCGATGCCACCGGCGGCGGCGTGGCGGAGCAGGGTGCGCATGGTCTGTCCTTCGTCCACAAACGTGCGCACGTAGCGCTCGGGCTGAGCCAGCGTGAGGGCACGCTCCAGCGGCGCCAGGGCTCGAGGGACGTCCCCCCGCGCCTCGTGCGCGAGCGCCTGCAGCGTCAGGATCTCGATCAGGCTGCCCGCCCGCTCGCCCGCCTCCGCCGCGTTGCGCAGGCGCTCCAGGAGCACCATTGCGTCTCGAAGGGAGTCCTCCGCCCGGTGCCGCTGGTGGCGGGCGATGAGCACCCTCGCCAGCGTGATGTGTTCGAACTCGCGCAGGTAGCTGAGATCGTCGTCTACGGACAGGCCACGCTCGCGGGCCCACCCCAGCGCCTCGGCCGGCTTGCCCTGGCGGACCCACACCCGCGTCTTCAACGCCGCTATGGGACGCACGACGGGGGCCGGACTCAGAACCTGCTGGCGCTGCGCCTCATCGAGCAGGTCGAGCGCGCCGTCGTGGTCGGCCCGAGCCTCCTTGATTCGCGCCATGGCGGCGTACCAGCGGTGCCGGTGTTCCGCTATCCCGCCGTGCTCGCTCAGCTCCCTACTGCGCTGCAGGTAGCGACTGGCGCCTTCCAGATCGCCTTGCTCATAATGCAGCTCGCTCAACCCCACGTACAGGTCCGCCACTAGCGGCGGCATGGGGCCGCCCTGACCGCCCGTCCGTTGCAGCGCCTGCTCGAACAGTCTTGCCGCCTCGCGCAGCCGGCCCTGCGCCGTCCGGATGTCGGCCAGCACGAATGCGCCGGTGACTTCCTGAATGCTGTCGCCGGTCATCCGCAGGCGGCCCCATGCGTCGGCGAAGGCCCGGTAGGCCGCTTCCAGGTCTCCGGTGGTCCAGTACGCCAGTCCCAGCAGCCCACCCGCGGCGCCACGCCACAAGTCATCACCCCGGGGTAGAAGCTGCAAAGCGCGCCGGGCATGGTCGACGATGCCGGGCGCATCGCCGAGCGCGCCGGCCCGATAGGCGCGGACGATGGCAATGGTCCCCGGCAGCGACCGAAACCCCTCCTCGTCGTCGACGACCATCTCGACCGCTGCGCCCTCTGTTCGCGCCCCCGGCTGCGCGGTCATGTCGAGCAGCCGCTCGGCGTCCTGCACTCGATCCTCGGCGGCCTCCGGGTCCACACCGATCAACGCCAGGGCGAAGTACACGCTGAGCACGGGTCTGGTGCGGACCAGCTCGTCGGGTAGCACCTGCAGCCAGCCCAGGAGCGCATCATCCTGCCGACCGGTGAGCATTGCTCGGCCGGCAAGCTCGACCAGGCGCGCTGCGCGCCCGAAGTCCTTGCCCGCGAGGGCGTGGCCGACCGCTTCGGCTGGCTGACCGTGGCGCTCGTACCACCCGCTTGCCCGCTGGTGCAGGGTCGGGATCAGGCCCGGGTCCTCCTCCGCTGCGTGCACCCGGAGCACGTCGGCGAAGAGGTGGTGGTAGCGGAACCAGTGGCTTTTGGTATCCAGTGGGACGACGAACAGATTGCCGCGCTCCAGGCTCACCAACATCTCGTTGCCGTTGTGCCGGCCGGTGACCGCATTGCACAGCGGGCCGGTGAGCCTGTCGAGGATCGAAGTCTGTTGGAGGAAATTCCGGACGTCGTGGGGCTGACGTTGCAGGACCTCTTCGACCAGGTAGTCCACGACGTAGCGTTCATCGCCGGCGAAGGTTCGCACGAACGCGGCGGCGTCATCCCGCCCCTGCATCGACAGCGCCGCCAGCTGCAGCCCCGCGATCCAGCCCTCGGTCCGCTGCTCCAGGGCGGCGACATCGGCTGCGGACAGGCCCAGACCCATCACCTCGTTGAGGAACGCCGCCGCCTCGTCGGGGGCGAAACGCAGGTCTGCCGCCCGCAGTTCCGCGGACTCGGCGCGCGCTCGGAGGCGGGTTAGGGGCAAGGGCGGGTCGGAGCGGGTGGCAATGACCAGGTGCAGCTGCGGGGGCAGGTGCTCGAGAAGAAACGCGACGCTGCGATGAACCGGCTCGGCCTCGATCACGTGGTAGTCGTCCAGGACGAGGGTCAAGCCGCGCCTTGAGCCCTCCGCAGGACCGTCACTGATCGCCGTGATGTCACTCATCGCCCAGATGTCATTGATCAAGGCCGTCAACACCCACTCGCTCGGTGGCGGCTGAGGCGACCGCAACAACGACAAGGCGCTCTCGCCGACCTCGGGCCGCACCCCCCGGAGTGCGGTGACGACGTAAACCCAGAAGCGCTCCAGGTTGTTGTCGCCCCGGTCCAGTGACAGCCAGGCCACCGACCGTTCACCGGCCGCCGTTTCGCCGACCCATTCAGCCAGCAGCGTCGTCTTGCCGAAACCCGCCGGGGCCGAAATCAGGGTGAGCGCACGCGCCGCCCCTTGGTCCAGGCGTTGGACCAACCCGGGCCGCGGCACCAGAGTGGCACGCCGCTGGGGGATGTACAGCTTGGTTCGGAGCAGCGGGCTTGCGCCGGCCTGCGGTGCTGACGAGCCCACCATGGGATCAACCTCTAACCCGGCGGCTGCCAAGAGACCTGCTCATGGCGCGGCCGGCGGCCAACCCACAGATCGGCGCTTTACTCGGACCTGAACATGCTAGCCGACGTCGTTGCGCAAGGCGTCCGCCTCTGCCATACCGTGGCGCTCGCGCTGCGACCCGGGCGACGGTCGCCCCGGGCCGACATCGCGGAGGATTGGGCGCGCATGCCGACTGGTCAGCTCGGCAGGTCGGCCGGACCGAAGGCGGCGGGCAGCACCCAGCTCATCGGCCGGATACCGACGGGGGTGTCGAGCAGCAGAGTCTCGCCGCCGAACTCGTACAGCAACTGCCGACAGCGCCCGCAGGGCATCAGCAGCGCACCCTCCCCAGAACGGCAGGCCAGCGCGGTCAGCTGCCCGCCGCCGGTCAGGCGCAGCTGACCGACCAAGGTGCACTCGGCGCAGAGGCCGAGCCCGTATGAGGCGTTCTCGACGTTGCACCCGATGACCATTCGACCGTCGTCCACCAGAGCCGCGGCGCCTACGGAGAGCCCGGAGTACGGGCAGTACGCACCCCCGGCGGCGGCGGTCGCCGCCTCCCGCAGCGACTGCCACTGCTCCTCGGTCGGCGACCCGATCACCGCGACGTCCTCGCCGGTCATCTGTCGTCGCCCGGCCGGTACGGCAGTCCCGCGTGCGCGGGTGGGCGCAACCGCTGGGACGCCGCGGCCAACACGAGCAGGGTGACGACATAGGGCGTGATGCCGACCAGGTCGGAGGTGAGCCGGTCCACCGTCGCGTACAGCACGAGCATCCCGACTCCGCCGACGAGCGCACCACCGGCCGCGATCAGCCGCCGCCGGTACAGCTGCCAGCCGCCTATCAGCACCAGCAGCACGGCGACGAACAGGAACAACGCCGGGATCGCACCGGCCCCCAGCAGCTGAAGCGCGTCGGTGAAACCGAACAGCGATGCACCACCCAACAGCCCCGCCGGCCGCCAGTTCCCGAAGATCATGATGGCCAGGCCGATGTAGCCGCGGTTGGCGGTCTGGCCCTCCCGGTACGCCGAACTCGCCACGATGGACAGGAACGCACCGCCGAACCCGGCCAGGCCACCGCTGATCGCCATCGCGGTGTACCGCAGCCTAATCACCCGCACGCCGAGGCTCTGCGCCGCCGACGGCGCCTCCCCCGACGACCGCAGCCGCAGACCGAAGGCGGTCCGCCAGAGCACGAATGCGGTGATCGGCACCAGGGAGATCGCCAAGACGCTCGCCCACGACAGCTCGGTCAACACGCCACGGAGCACGCCGGCCAGGTCGGACAGGATCGGAATCCGCCGGTTGTAGAGCGACCCCAACAGGTCAGCGGTGGGCGTGCCGCCGATCGAACCGCCCGCGAGCCACGGCATGGTCAAGCTCTCGATCGCGCCGATCTGCGGCGGCGATTTGGAGATCCCCCCGCCGGGCTGTCCGTTGAAGAAGATCTCGGACAGGAACTGGGTGAATCCGACCGCCAAGATGTTGATCGCCACCCCGCTGATCACGTGGTCGACGTTGAACCGGACCGTGGCCAGCGCGTGCAGCAGCCCGCCCAGCGCGCCGCCGGCGATACCCGACACGATGCCGGTCCACGGGCCGAACATCCAGGCGCCGTAGGCCCCGAACCAGGTGCCGAGGATCATCATCCCCTCGATGCCGATGTTGACGATGCCGACCCGTTCCGCCCACAACCCGGCCAGACCGGCCAGCAGCAGCGGGATGGACAGCCGCAGGGTGGCCGACACCGTGCCGGGGGCGGTGAGTTCGTCGGCGCCCGCGATCACCCGGACGATCGAGAGCAGCACGAAAAGACCGAGACCGGCGAGCACGAGGCGGCCGGGCGAACCGGTCACGCCGCCGCGGCGGCCGGCGAAACGACGGGGCGCGGCAGCCGCCGCCACTTTTTGGTGCTGCGCGAGCTGGTCCGGGCCGATGCCCGATCCGCCGCGTTGCGGGTCGAGGCTCACGCGGCCACCTCCTGCGCCTGCAGTTGCGACGACGCTCGGCGCGCCGTGCGGCGGTCCAACCACCGGCCGACGGCGCCGTTCACGATCACCACGGTCAGCACGACGACGCCCTGGATGATGTCGATGATCGACCTGGGTACCTGCTGAAACTGCAGGATGCCCGACGACGCCTGCAGGAAGCCGAACAACAGCGCCGCGAGCACGATGCCGGCGGGGTGGTTGCGGCCCAGCAGTGCGACGGCGATGCCGGTGAAACCCAGCCCGGCGGCGAGCCCCGGCCGGTAGGAATGGTCGTCCACCAGCAGTGACTGCAACCCGACCAGACCCGCCAGCGCGCCCGAGATCAGCATCGACCGGACGATCATCTTCTTCGAGTCGATGCCCGCCGTCTGCGCCGCAACCGCGTTGAGACCGGACGCCCGGAGCCGGAAGCCGAAGGTGGAGCGGAACACCAACAGCCAGACCAGCACCGCCACCAGCAGCGCGATCACCAGGTACCACGGCAACGAGCTACTGCCGCTGCTCACGATGTTCCCGATCCAGCCGGACTCCGGGATCGGTTTGGACTTCACGTCCAGCGCCACCCGGCCGGTGGCGGCGTCGACCTTCTCGAAACGGAAGAAGGAGTTGAAGAGGAACGCGGTGGCCCCGATCGCGATCGCGTTCAACATGATCGTCGAGATCACCTCGTTCACACCGCGACGCACCTTGAGCACGGCCGGGATCCACGCCCAACCGGCGCCGGCCAGCATGGCCACCACGAAGATCAACGCGACGTGCAGCGGCCCGGGCAGCGAAACCGCTGCGCCGATCACCGCCGCGGCCAGGAGCGCGACCCGGTACTGCCCCTCGACGCCGATGTTGAACAGATTCATCTTGAAGCCGATGGCGACGGCGCACCCGGAAAGAATCAGCGGGCCGGCCCGTTTGGCGGCGTCGATCAACTGCGGCGGCTGGGTGCCGTAGTCGAACATCTGGCCGTACACCGCGAAGGCGTTGTGGCCGGTCACCGCCAACAGCACACCGCCCAACACGAACGCGGCGACCACGGCACCGACCGAGCTCATGGCGGTGAAGCCGATGCGTTGCCACCCGGCCCGGTCCATCAGGCGTTCCCCTCGTCCGGCGGCGGTGGCACGTCCTGCGGAGCGGGTGCCGCAGTTCCGGTCATGTGGCCGCCGAGCAGCGCCGGAGTCGCGCTCCGCGGATCCAGTTCGGCGGTGATCCGCCCGTCGTACATCACCAGGATCCGATCGGACAGGGTGAGGATCTCGTCCAGGTCGGCGGAGATCAGCAGGATCGCCGCGCCGGCGTCGCGCGCCGCCCGGAGTTCGTCCCAGATCGTCGATTGTGCGCCGACGTCGACCCCGCGGGTGGGGTGTGCGGCGATGAGCACCGCGGGTCGCGAGGACAACTCGCGGCCGACGATGAGCTTCTGCTGGTTGCCCCCCGACAGCGCGAAGGCCGGCACCGTCTCGTTCGGGGTGCGCACGCCGAAAGTCTCGATCACCGAGCGGGTCTGCGCTCGGACCGCGTCGGCGTCGACGAAGGGGCCGCGCCGGAAGGCGGATTCGTTCTCCCTACCCAGCAGAGCGTTCTCCCAAAGCGGCGCGGACAGCATCAATCCCTCGCGGTGTCGGTCGAACGGGATGTAGCCGATGACGTCGCCGCGGGGTCCACGGTCCGCCCCGGTCGGGACCTCGCGGCCGTCCAGGGCGACGGTGCCCGCCGCCGCTCGCAGCCCGAGGATCGCCTCGCAGAGTTCGAATTGGCCGCTGCCCTCGACGCCGGCGACGCCGACGATCTCACCGCCGCGCACCCGCAGGTCGGCGTGAGCCACCAGCGGCTTCGCCCCCGGCCCGGCGACGGTGAGCCCCGACACGGCCAACCGGACGGTGTCGCCCACCGCGGTGGAACGGGGCTGGGCGGCCGGCAGCTCGAAGCCGACCATCATCTCCGACAGCTGCGAGCGGGTCACATCGGCCGGCTGCACCGTGCCGACGGTCGTCCCGCCGCGGACGACGGTGACGTCGTCCGCGATGGCGAGCACCTCGTCGAGTTTGTGCGAGATGAACAGGACCGTCGACCCGGCGGCGACCAGTGCGCGCAGCGTGTCGAAGAGCTCGTCGACCTCCTGCGGCACCAGCACCGCCGTCGGTTCGTCCAGGATCAGGATCTGCGCGCCGCGGTACAGCACCTTGATGATCTCGACTCGTTGTCGGTCCCCGACACCCAGCTCGCCCACCAGCCGATCCGGTCCGATGTGCGAGCCGACGAGGGTTGCGCACTCCTGATAACGCTGCACCGCGCGCACGGCGTCGATGCGTCCACCCCTGGTCGGCTCGGCGCCCAGGATGACGTTCTCCAAGACGGTCAGGTTGTCCGCCAGCATGAAGTGCTGGTGCACCATCCCGATGCCCGCGGCGATGGCAGCAGCGGGCGATCTGAAGTGCACCGCCCTGCCGTTGACCGCGATCGTTCCCGCGTCGGGTTGATGCATACCGTAGAGGGTCTTCATCAAGGTCGATTTGCCGGCGCCGTTCTCCCCCACGATGGCGTGCACGCTGCCGCGACGCACCCGCAGCGACACGTTCCGATTGGCCACCACTCCGGGGAAGCGCTTCTCGATGCCGACCAGCTCGACGGCGAACGGCAGCGAATCCGGCACCGATTCCGCCGCCGCCGCCGCCGGACTCATGGGGTGGTCGGAACCGTGATGGTGCCGTCGATGATCTGCTTCTTGTACATCTCCAGGGTGCCGGTGATGTCGTCCAGATAGCCACCCGACGTCGAGTAGCCGACGCCGTCCGACTTGAGGTCGAACTTCTCGACCCCGCCCGCGGTATCGCCGTTCTGCACCGCCTGGATCGTCTGGAACACCGCGTTGTCCACCCGCTTCACCATCGAGGTGAGCAGCACCTTCTGCTGGTCCGGGGTGGCGCTGAGGTACTGGTCCAAGTCGACCCCGATCGCCCACTTCTGAGTGCCGCCCTTGGTCGCCTCCACGGCGGCCTCGATGGTGCCGGCACCGGAACCACCGGCCGCCGAGTACACGATGTCGGTGCCACCGGCGTACCAGGAGCGAGCGATCTCCTTGGCCCGGTCGGGTGAGCTCCACGCAGTCTGGTCACCGGCCGCCCCGAGATACTTCGAGTCGATCTGGATGTCCGGGCGCACCGCCTTGGCGCCCGCGACGTAGCCGGCCTCGAAGCGCTTGATGAGGTCGCCCTCCTGACCGCCGATGAAACCGATCTTGCAGGTGGTGGTCTTCAGCGCCGCCGCCGCTCCGACCAGGAAGGACCCCTCCTCCTCGGCGAAGACCAGGCTCTTCACATTGGGCTCCTCGACCACCGAGTCGATGATCCCGAAGGTCAGCTTCGGGTTCGCCGCGGCGATCGGCTTCAGCGCATCCGAGAACAGGAAGCCCACCGCGATGATCGGGTTGTCGCCCTTGGAGGCGAGCAGCGTCAGGTTGGGGGTCCGATCGCTGTCCGTCGACGCCTCCAGTTCGTCGACCACCACCCCCAGTTCGGCTTTCGCCCGCAGGACGCCCTGGGTCGCCGAGTCGTTGAACGTGCCGTCGCCCTTGCCCCCGGTGTCGTAGGCGACACCCGCGGTCAGCGTCGGGCCGGTCGGCGCCGCCGCGGAACTGGGGGCCGCCGAACCGGCACCCGAGGCCGCGGCCTCGCCGGCGATCGGTGCGCAATCGCCGGCTGACGACGCCGCAGACGACGTAGCCGCCCCGCCCGAGCTGTTAGCTGTCACGCTGCTCGTGGCCGGGCTGCTGCTGTTGCCGCAAGCCGTCAACACCAAAGCGGCGGCGGCGAACCCGGCCGCCACTCGCATGCTGCGCATTCGATGCACCCTGTCTCCTTCGACTCGGCGCCCTCGCGGGCGGTTTCAGGCCGGACCTTACCGCCGAGTAGGCCTTCTGGGGAGTTTTGCAACCGGATCGTGAGCGGCCGTACCGGACCGCCCCCCGGAACGGACGCACCCACTGGTGTCTATGAAGTCACAACACCGCTGGTGTGGGTGTCTTGAGGGCTCGGACTAGCATCGACGGCATCCTGCGGGCCCTTTCCGGTCTGAATTGTCCCGCCGCCGATGTCGGAGGTGTGAGGAGAGTTATGTCCAGTGCCACCGCAGTGCGCGATCGCCGAGGTGACCCCGGCGCCCGGCGCGGCTCGCTGTACCGGGGCGGCGAGGGGATGTGGTCGTGGGTGGCGCACCGGATCACCGGCGTGCTCACCTTCTTCTTCCTGTTCGCCCATGTACTCGACACCGCCCTGGTGCGGGTGTCCCCGCAGACGTACAACGAGATCATCGCGACCTATAAGAATCCGCTGGTCAACGTCATGGAGGTGGGTCTGGTCGGGGCCGTGCTGTTTCACGCCCTGAACGGAATCCGCATCATGCTGGTCGACTTCTGGTCCAAGGGCACGAGATACCAGCGACCGATGCTCTGGGGCATCGTCGCGGTCTGGGCGCTCGTCATGATCCCCGGCACCTACTTCATGTTGCAGCGCACCTTCCTCATCCTGTTCGGCGGTGCCTGATGACCCAGACTGCCGCCCAGCCCACCCCGCCGACCCCGGCCTCGCCGGCGATCGCGCTGACCCCGTCGACGAACCCGCAGTCGAGCACGCTGATCGAGGCGCCCAACGCGCCGCGCCGCCGGGTGACCCGGGGCAAGAACTTCGAGATGTACTCGTGGCTGTTCATGCGGTTGTCCGGCATGGTGCTGGTGGTCCTGGTGCTCGGCCACCTGTTCATCATGAACGTGCTGGACGGGGGTGTGCATCGGATCGACTGGGGCTTCGTCGCCGGTCGTTGGGCGTCGCCGTTCTGGCAGATGTGGGACCTGTCGATGCTGTGGCTGGCGGAATTGCACGGCGCGAACGGTCTGCGGACGGTGATCAACGACTACTCCCGCAAGGACGGCACCCGGTTCTGGTTGACGATGTTGCTGTACGCGTCGGTGATCCTCACGGTCTCCCTCGGCTCGTTCGTGATCTTCACCTTCGATCCGTCGATGAAGTGACCGGTGTTCTCCACACAACGACGACCGGTCGCACCCCGACCGGCACGGACGACGGGTTCGGCATAGATGCAGATTCATAAGTACGACGTCGTGATCGTCGGCGCGGGCGGTGCGGGGATGCGAGCGGCCATCGAGTCCTCGCAGCGGGCCCGCACGGCGGTTCTGACCAAGCTGTATCCGACCCGATCGCACACCGGGGCGGCTCAGGGCGGGATGTGCGCGGCGCTGGCGAACGTCGAAGAGGACAACTGGGAGTGGCACACCTTCGACACGGTGAAGGGGGGCGACTACCTGGTCGATCAGGACGCGGCGGAGATCATGTGCCGCGAGGCGGTCGACGCCGTCTACGACCTGGAGAAGATGGGGCTGCCGTTCAACCGCACCCCTGAAGGCCGCATCGATCAGCGCCGATTCGGCGGGCACACCCGCAACCACGGCGAGGCCGCGGTCCGCCGTGCCTGCTATGCCGCGGATCGCACCGGACACATGATCCTGCAGACGCTCTATCAGAACTGCGTCAAGCAGGGCGTGGAGTTCTTCAACGAGTTCTACGTCCTCGACATTCTGATGACGACCGATCCGGAGAACGAGGCGGCCGGGCCGGTCTGCTCGGGTGCCGTGGCCTACGAATTGGCCACCGGCGAGATCCACGTCTTCCACGCGAAGTCGGTCGTATTCGCCACCGGCGGCGTCGGCAAGGTCTTCAAGACCACCAGCAACGCGCACACACTCACCGGTGACGGCATGGGCGTCATCTACCGCAAGGGCCTTCCGCTGGAGGACATGGAGTTCTACCAGTTCCATCCGACCGGCCTGGCCGGGCTGGGCATCCTGCTCACCGAGGGGGCCCGCGGCGAGGGGGCGATCCTGCGCAACGAGTCCGGCGAGCGGTTCATGGAGCGGTACGCCCCGACCATCAAGGACCTGGCGCCGCGCGACATCGTCGCCCGGTCGATGGTCATGGAGGTGCTGGAGGGCCGCGGCGGCGGTCCGCACAAGGACTACGTCTACCTGGACTGCACCCACCTGGGCGCAGAGGTGCTGGAGACCAAACTCCCCGACATCACCGAGTTCGCCCGCACCTACCTCGGCATCGACCCGGTGACCGAACCGGTGCCGGTGTTCCCGACCGCCCACTACGCCATGGGGGGCATCCCGACGAACGTCCAGGGTGAGGTGCTGCGCGACAACGAGCACATCGTGCCCGGCTTGTACGCGGCGGGCGAGTGCGCATGTGTGTCGGTACACGGCTCCAACCGTCTGGGCACCAACTCGTTGTTGGACATCAACGTCTTCGGGAAGCGCTCCGGCATCGCCGCGGCCGAGTACGCCAACCGCACCGAACACACGGCGACCGTGCTGAACCCGGCCGACACCGTGATCGGCATGGTCGAGTCGCTGCGCACGGCGACCGGCGGCGAGCGGGTCGCCGACCTGCGGATCGCCCTGCAGGCCACCATGGACGCCAACGCGGCGGTGTACCGCACGGAGACCACCCTGAAGCAGGCCCTGCAGGACGTCCAGGTGCTCAAGGAGCGGTACGCGAACGTGTCCGTCCAGGACAAGGGAAAGCGGTTCAACACCGACCTGCTGGAGGCCGTCGAGCTGGGTTTCCTGCTGGAACTCGCCGAGGTCATGGTGGTGGGCGCGCTGAACCGCAAGGAATCCCGCGGCGGGCACGCCCGTGAGGACTACCCTTCCCGCGACGACGTCAATTACATGCGGCACACCATGGCGTACAAGGCCGACCCCGGCCTCGCCCCGCTGAGCTCGGACATCCGTCTCGACTTCAAACCGGTCACCATGACCCGGTACCAGCCGATGGAGCGTAAGTACTAGATGACAGCGACCCAGCAGTGACCGCGACGATGCCGGCGTCGGCGATCGCAGACGCAGTTCACACCAACCCGTTGCCGCCGGTACCGGACGGCGCCGTCGTGGTGACCCTGCACCTGCAGCGGTTCAACCCCGAGGTCGACGACGAGCCGCACCTGGAGACCTACCGGGTACCCGCGCTGCCCACCGATCGAGTGCTGAACCTGCTGCACTACGTGAAGTGGTACATCGACGGCACCCTGGCATTCCGCCGGTCCTGCGCACACGGCATCTGCGGGTCCGACGCGATGCGGATCAACGGCCGCAACCGGCTGGCCTGCAAAGTCCTGGTCAAGGACTTGATGACGGTCAAAGGCGACGTCAAGACCGCCGAGATCACGGTCGAACCGATCAAGGGCCTTCCGCTGGAGAAGGACATGATCGTCGACATGGAGCCCTTCTTCGAGGCCTACCGCGCGGTGAAGCCGTACCTGGTCACCCACGGGAACGAGCCCACCCGGGAGTGGATCCAGTCCGCCGAGGATCGCGAACGCTTCGACGACACCACCAAGTGCATCCTGTGCGCCGCCTGCACGACGTCCTGCCCGGTCTACTGGTCTGCGGACAGCTATGTCGGCCCGGCGGCGATCGTCAACGCGCACCGGTTCATCTTCGACTCCCGCGACCAGGCGGCCGACGAGCGGCTGGAGATCCTCTCCGACACCGAGGGTGTCTGGCGCTGCCGGACGACGTTCAACTGCACGGACGCCTGCCCCCGCGGGATCCAGGTCACCAAGGCGATCCAAGAGGTCAAACGCGCCCTCATGTTCCGTCGCGTCTGACCGATCTTCGATGTCGAGACGTCCGGTTCGGTCCGAACGCCTGCGCTTCGCCGACCGCCGGCGGGTCGGTGGCGGCTTTCTGCTAGTCCTGCTGGCGGCTGGTGTGCTGCAGGCGACCCCAGCCGAGGCGACTGCCGCGGCCCGGCTGGCGGCTTACCCCCCGCCGACGGTGACGGTGGCACCACCGAACACGTCGAGCTGTGCCCAGCGGGTGTTGCCGCCGCCCGCGATCGACTCCTCCGAGGTGCCCGCGCCGAACGAGACCAGCCCGGCCCCGCTGCCCGTCCCGGGCGAGCCGGTGGGCGGCCCGGCCATGGGCACCTGCGACTTCCTGCTGCCCGCCGGTGCACCGCCCGTTCCGTCCGACATCTCCGCACACGCGTGGATGGTCGCCGATCTGACCACCGGGCTGGTGCTCGGCGGGAAGGACGTGCACGGTCGATACCGCCCGGCCTCCACCCAGAAGCTGCTCACCATGCTGACGATGTGGCACCAGCTACCCGACTTCGCCCAAGTGATCACCGGGACTGAGGAGGACGCGGCGCAGGAGGGCTCGAAGGTGGGCGTCGGGGAGGGCGGCAGTTACACGGTCCGTGAGCTGATCCTCGGCATGATGATGAACTCCGGCAACGACGCGGCCCACGCCCTGGCCAGGGCCAACGGCGGCACCGCGAAGACGGTGGCGGACATGAACGCGATGGCGGCCGCCCTCGGGGCGCTGGACACCAGGGCCGCGACCGTGTCCGGGTTGGACGGACCGGGCCAACAGACCTCGGTGTACGACCTGGCCCTGATCACCCGGGCCGCCTTCGAACTGCCCGACTTCGCCGCGATGATCGGCACCCGGACAGCGGTCTTCCCCGGCTTCGGCCCGCACCCGTCGTTCGGCATCGCCAACGACAACAAGCTCCTCACCGAATACGACGGCGCCGAGGGCGGCAAGACCGGGTTCACCGACGACGCGGGCAACACCTACGTCGGCGTCGCCCAGCGCGCCGGCCACCGGCTGGTGGTCACCATGCTCGGCGGCACCCAGCGCCCGCGTCGGCAGTGGATGCAGGCCGCGTCGTTGCTGGACTGGGGATTCGCCGCCCAATCCGCCGGGCTCAACCCGGTGGGTCGGCTCGTCCAGCCGGGCGCCGACCTCGACGCCACCGGTTCCACCGGCAGTCCGGGTGATACCGCTGCAGCAGGCCACCGGTTCGGCCGGGGACGCCGCCACCGGCCCGCTGGTGCCACTCGCCGACAACAGCTCGCTCGCCGCTGCGGGCGACACGGTCGAGGCCGGGGTCGACCCCACCGCGGACCCCGGCGCCGCACCGGCGTGGTGGTTGCTTCCGGTGGTGGGCGTGCTCGCGGTGCTGGCCGCGCTGCGGCGACGCCGCATGGTGGCGAACCGAGCCGCGGCTGCCGGCCGGCATCGCTGAGCCCGGCGCGCTCAGCCCGCCCGCGAAGTCAGTTCAGCCGCGCAGTTTGTTCGCCATCCAACCGGCCGCCGCGCCGACGCCCAGCCCCCCGACCAACGCCGGAACGCTCCGGACCCGGTACTGCGGGCGGATCACGACGGCAGGTTCGTCTGCTTCGTCGGCGTCGGGGTCGACGGTGCTGGTCGCGATCCAGGCCGCCACCATCAACACGATCCGCGCCACCAGATTGATGAACAGCAACAACGCGATGACCGATCCGAACACCGCGGCGGTAGCCGATTGACTGAACATCTGGATCAACAGCGAGAGCGCGAGTTTGAGGACCTCGAAGACGGTTGCGGCGAAGATGGATCCGCGCAGGATTTTCTTCCGTGGGGCGATCTCACTGTGCAACGGCAGGAACGAGTACAGGAAGAAGAAGATCAGCGTGCTGGCCCCGATCGCCAAGGCGATGGGAACGATGCGCAGCACGGTCGTCACCCAGCCGACGTCGTCCAAACCCAACAACGACGCGACGGCGCCGGTCGCGGCCGACCCGACGGCGGTCAGCGTCACCGAGACGAGGATCCCGAGCCCGAGCACGACCAGTGCCAGCAAGTCCTTGCCCAGGGCCAGCACGAAACCCTCGACCTCGTCCGGGTCCTGTTCCCACTTGCGCCGCCACTGGGCGCGGACGGCTTCCCGGAGGTTGGTCATCCAACCGATCCCGGTGTACAGCGCGATCACCAGGGCGACGACGCCCAGGGAGTAGCGCGCCGCGATGGCGCTGTCGATGGTGTCGTTGATGTTCGCCGCAGATTCGCCGCCGGAGCTGGCGAAGATGGTGCTGACCTCATTCTTGAGCTTCTGGATCAGGTCGGGTTGGCTGGACAGCACGAAGCCGGCGGTGGCGAAGCCCACCATCAGGATCGGCACGATCGACAGGAACGAGAAATAGGTGATGGCGGCCGCGAACTGATTGCCCAGGCGTCCGTTGAATCGACCCAGCATCCGGATCAGGTGTGCGACCCACGGCCGCTTACTGAAACGCTGCCACCACTTGACCGGGGCCGATGGGCCTTCCGCGGCGGCCCGCTCCTGTCGTTCGGTCTGATAGGCCGCGTCGGCCAGTGTGGGTTGGGCCATCTCAACCGCCTCCTCGACTGTCTTCTTTCAGGGCGTGTCTTCTTTCAGGGCGCGCTATGCAGGGGCGCGACGAATCCGACCCGTTCGTACACGTCGGCGAGCGTGGTTCCGGCGACCTGTCTGGCCCGGCCTGCGCCGGCGGCGAGGATCGCGTCCAGCTCCGCCGGGTCCTGCAGATACTCGGCGACCGCAGCCTGCACCGGGGTGACGAACTCGGTGAACGCGTCGGCGACCGCCACCTTGAGGTCTCCGTAGCCCTTACCCACGAAGTCGGTCTCCAAGTCGGCGACGGACCGGCCGGAGAAGGCGTGCAGCATGCCCAACAGGTTGGACACGCCGGGCTTGTGCTCGACGTCGTAGCGGATGTCCCGCTCGGTGTCGGTCACGGCGGACTTGATCTTCTTCACGCTGACTTTCAGGTCGGCCAGCAGGTCCAGCGATCCGGCAGGGAGCGATTTACTCATCTTGGCCGCCGGGTTGGTGAGGTCGTAGACCTTGGCGCTGGCCTTCAGGATGTACGGCTCCGGAACTCGGAACGCCGCCCCGAAGCGTTGATTGAACCGCTGGGCGAGGTTGCGACTGAGTTCCAGGTGTTGCCGCTGATCCTCACCCACCGGGACCAGGTGCGGTTGGTAGATCAGGATGTCCGCCGCCTGGAGCACCGGATAGGTGTACAGCCCGACGCTCACCCGGTCGGCGCCGACCCGGCTCGACTTGTCCTTGAACTGGGTCATCCGGCCGGCCTCGCCGTATCCGGTCTGACACTCCAACACCCAACTCAGCTGCGAGTGTTCGGGAACGTGCGATTGCAGGAACAGGGTCGCGCGGGCCGGGTCGATGCCCAGAGCCAGCAGCTGCGCGACGGACACCCGGCTGCGTCGGCGCAGCAACGCCGGGTCGTGCTCCATCGTGATGGCGTGCAGGTCGGCGATGAAGAAGAAGCAATCGTGCGTCTCCTGCAACGCGACCCACTGTCGGATCGCCCCGAGATGGTTGCCCACGTGGAACGAATCCGAGGTCGGCTGAATTCCGGAGAGGACGCGGGGACGACTGGACGACTGCATGCACTGATCCTCGCATCCGCATCGGGTGCGGCCCGACGGCGGCGGGCCGGCCGTCGCACCCCGATCAGCACCACGGGCGGCCCACTCGCATCGAGTGAACCGCCCGTGATGAGGTTTCGAGCCGCTCGATCAGCGCCCCGGGTGTCGCCGGCAGGTCAGCTGAGACCGTTCTCCGAGAGCCAGTCCTTGGCGACCGTCTCCGCGGACTCATTGGAGTAGACCCTCTTCAGGAGTGCGGTGAGCCCCTCGGTCGTGAGCTTCGCCTGCACCGCGTTCAGCGCGTCGCGAACCTTTTCGGTGGCCTTGTCGGCCTTGATCAGCGGGACCACGACCTGCGCCGCCCAGTTGTTCTTCGTGTCCTCGAGCACCACGAAATTGTTCTCCGGAATCGAGGGATCCGTGGTGAACAAGTCGGTGACGTCGACCTGGCCGTTCTTGAGCCCGTTAGCGGACAGCGGCCCACCGGAGTCGAGTTCCACGAAGTCCTTGAAGGTGATCCCGTACTTGGCCTTCAGACCGGGCAGACCGTAGCTACGGGTCTGGAACTCCGGCGGACCGCCGAACGTGAGGGTGCAGGCCACCTTGGCCAGATCGTCGATGGTCTTCAGGTTGTACTTGTCCGCGGTGTCCTTGGTGACCGTCAACGAGTCCTTGTCCTCGGCCTTCGACTCGTCCAACACGACCAGTCCGTCCGGCGCCAACGCAGCGGGCAGCGCCGCGTACACGTCGGCTTCGTCGGTGGCGGTGGCCGTCTTGTCGGCGAACCCCAGCAGGTTGCCGGTGTAATCCGGGATCAAGTCGATCGACCCGTCCAGCAGGCCCTTGTAGTAGGTCTCCCGCTGACCGATGTTCAGCGTCTTCTCGACCTTGACGCCCTTCGCCTCCAGGGCGCCGGCGTAGATCTCGGCGATCAACGCGCTCTCCTGGAAGCCGGCCGAGCCGATCTTCAATGGGCCGTCAAGTGTCACGCCGGCGGCCGGCAGTGCGGCGCTGGTCGCGGCCGGGGCGGCGCCCGCAACTGAGGACTCGCCGGAGCTCAGGTCAGCAGTGGCCGATTCTGCGGCGGCAGAGGTGCCGGAGGTGTCGCAACCGGCGGCGGACGTGCCCGTGCCGCTGCCGCCGGAGCTACTGCCGGTGCTGCTGCTGCCGGCGTCGGTGGATCCGCCGCAACCTGCGACCACCAGTGCCGCTGCGGCGAGCAGCCCGGTGAGTGTTCTGGTCCTACTGTTCATTCGTTCTCCTTGGTGGGGGGCACCGGCGGTCGCCGGCGCTGAACGGAAATCGTGTCCGACAGACGGTCAGGCCACCCCGACCAGGTCGACCGGGCGTGGTGTCGTACGGAAGTTGCCGGTCACGCCTCGTGAGACCACGAGTCGCTGAATCCCGGCGAGCATCAGGTCGACGGCGACGGCGAGCAGTGCCACCAGCAGGGCCCCGGCCGTCATCTGGCCGTAATCCTGCTGGATGAGGCCGGTGAAGACGAACCGACCCAGACCGCCCAACGAGACGTACGACGCGATGGTGGCCGTCGCGATGAGTTGCAGCGCCGAGCTCCGAATGCCCGAGAAGATCAGCGGCAGCGCATTGGGCAGCTCCACCCGGAAGAGGATCTGCCGTTCCGTCATGCCCATCCCCCGCGCCGCGTCGCGCGCCGCCGGGCTGACGTTCTGCACCCCGGCGACCGTGTTCCCCAGCATCGAGGGCAACGCGAGGATGATCAGGACGACCTCTGTCGGCAGCAGGTACACCAGAATCGTCTTGCCCTGGATGTGCGGCGAGATGAGCACCACGAAGAAGATCAGCAGCCCGAAGCTGGGTAGGGCGCGCAGCGCGTTGGCGCTCAGCGAGACCGCGGTGGCCCCGCGGCCGGTGTGCCCGATCACCAAGCCCAACGGCACCGCGATCACCAGCGCGATGACCAGCGCGATCCCGGAGAAGAGCAGGTGTTCGCCCAGTCTGGTGGGGATGCCGAGTTTGCCGGTCCAATTCTGCGGATCGGTCAGGAACGCGAAGGCGTCGGCGATCACGTCAGCGCACCGCCCGTCGCCACGGGGTCAACATTCGGGTACCGGCCACGATGAGCAGGTCGTAGATCAACGCCAGCACCACACACAGCACGATGCCGAGCACGATCGGGGCGTAATAGGCCCGGTAGGACGACATCTGCAGACCCGTGTTGAACAGCTGACCCAGCTGCGCCGTCCCGATCGCGGTGGCGACGGTGACGGCGCCGACATTCGACACCGCGGCCACCCGCAGGCCGGCGCTGATCACCGGCACCGCGATCGGCAGCTCCACCCGCCAGAGCCGGGCGAACCGGCCGAAGCCCATCGCACTGGCGGACTGCAACACGTCGTCGGGGACGGAGGCCAGGCCGTCGGCGACCACCCGGACCAGCAGCGCGACGGTGTACACGGTGAGCGGCAGCAACACATTGACCGGGTCGAGGATCCGGGTGCCGAGGATCCCCGGCGCCAGCACGAACAGCGCAATGGAAGGGATGGTGTACAGCAGACCCGACAGGCCCACCAGTGGCGGGTACGACCACGCGTACCGCCGAGCCAGGTACCCGATCGGCAGCGCGATGGCCAACCCCAGCAACACCGGTATCGCCGACAGCCAGACGTGCTCGAAGAAGAGGTTGGTGATGTCCGCGGCGTCTTGACGGAAATACCCGATGAAGTCCCACTGCCCTGGCGGAGCCATGGCCGATGTGTACTGCCCTGGCGGCGCAGCCGCTAGGGCCGTCGGGTACTGCCCTGGCGGCGCAGCCGCTAGGGCCGATGGGTACTTGCCGCTCACGTGGCGAGCTCGACCGGGAGCGGGTCGGACTGGCGGCGACCCAGCTGGGCTTCGATCCGTTTCACCACCTCGGAGGCGGTGACGGTCCCGACCAGGCGGTTCGTCTCGTCGACGATGACACCGCGGCCGCTGGGCGAGGACAGTGCCGCGTCGAGGGCGTCGCGGAAGGTGCCGCCGAGGACGGCCCGGGTGCCGCCTCGGTTGAGCGTCGTCGGGTTCACCTCCCCGACCGCGCCGGGGATGATCTCCAGCCAGCCAAGGGGCTCCCGGTCGGTGTTGACCACCAGCACCCATCCGTCGCGGGCTTCACCGGCGGCCACGGCGACGTCTACTCCCACCGGCACCGACGGCTCGAATTGCGGGTCCAGGTCACCTGCGGCCTCGAAACCGAGCGCTCGGTAGCCGCGGTCCCGGCCGACGAATCCGGCGACGAAGTCGTCTGCGGGCCGAGTGAGCAGTTCGGTCGGGCTGGCCAACTGGGCGAGGTGGCCGCCGGTCCGCAGCACCGCGATCTGATCGCCCAGCTTCACCGCCTCGTCGATGTCGTGGGTGACCAGGACGATGGTCTTGCCGAGCTCGCCCTGTAGGCGGAGGAACTCCTCCTGGAGCTGCATCCGCACCACCGGGTCGACCGCGCTGAACGGCTCGTCCATCAACATCACCGGCGGGTCGGCGGCGAGGGCTCGAGCCACCCCGACCCGTTGTTGTTGTCCACCGGAGAGTTGTGCGGGGTATCGACTGCCGAAGGACGGGTCGAGCCCGACGCGTTCGAGTAGTTCCAGCGCTCGGGATCGGGCTTGCGCCTTGGCCACCCCGAGCAGCAGCGGCACCGTGGCCACATTGTCGACGACTGTCTTGTGCGGGAACAGGCCACCGTGCTGAATGACGTAGCCGATGCCGCGGCGCAGTTCGGTCGCGGAGAACTCGGCGGTGTTCCGCCCGTCCAGCAGGATCGAACCGCTGGTCGGGGTGATCATGCGGTTGATCATTCGCAGCGAGGTGGTCTTGCCGCAGCCCGAGGGTCCGACGAAGACGGTTATCCGACCCGACGGCGCCTCCAGGCTGAGGCTGTCGACGGCGACGGTGCCGTCCGGGTATTGCTTGCTGACTCGGTCGAATCGGATCATCGGGCTGAGGCCTCCTCGTGTCCAGCCGTAGCCGGCTGACGCGGGTGAGTAGTCAGGGTGGGCGATCGCGGAGACCGTCCCAGCGGGCGCTTGGATCGAGCGCCGGGAACTGAGGGCGTCCGTCACGAACGGTAACCCCTGGCACGGCGAACCTGGTGAAGGGTTTCCCCGTCAGGCGGAGATCTACCCCGACGGGACTCGGTTAACCGTGCGCTAGGTCACAATCCGGCCCCGCAGAGGCGCCCGCCTGTGGCACCGACCCCGGTCGGCTCAGCGGAATACGACCCGCCGGACTCGACCGTTTCACTCCGCGTCTGGTTCGAAGGTGTACGAGCAGACCGCGCTCGAGTTCGTCTCGGTGCTGGTGATCCGGGCGTCGAACCCGGTGTCGGCCGCCGCCACGACGGTGCACACGATCGGCCGCTCGAATTTGCGCTGCACGGAGAACCGACCCGCCGGAGTGAACTGACCCACCGTCGGGTCGCTGTTCTCGGGACCGAGAAGCGGCCGCGCCTCCGCGGCGGAGTCCGGCCCCGAGGCGAAGTAGACCCGGCCGTTGATCCAGAAGCGCAGGTAGCGGAACCGGGCGTCGTCGGAATCGCAGACATAGGTGCCGTTCGTCTTGGGCTTGAACCAGTCCGGGTCCGGCTCGTCGGACACCATCGACGTGATGTCCTGCGGCTCTCCCGGGGGGCCGTCCGGTTTGAGGGCCTTGAGTGCGTCACGCCAACCCATCTGTGGCTCCTTTGCCGAGGATGTCGACCGCCTACCGTCATCGAGAGCCGACCGGCCCTCGCGAACTGTCTACGGACAGTCTCGGTCCTCCGGCGCCGCTGCGCCGGAGGACCGAAACCTCCGAGTGGTGCCCGTTGCTATCTGCCCACCTATTTTTCTCAACTACAAGTGCTCAACTACAAATGCTCAACTACTACCTGGTCCGCCATCTTTTCGCCTTCCCGCCGGCAGCTCAGCCGAGCCGGGCGGCGAGGTTCTCGTCCAGGGCGGTCAGGAAGTCCTCGGTGGTCATCCACTCCTGGTCGGGCCCGACCAGCGCGGCGAGGTCCTTCGTCATCTTGCCGCTCTCGACCGTCTTGATCACCACGTCCTCGAGAGTCTCGGCGAAGCCGATCACCTCGGGGGTGCCGTCCAGCTTGCCGCGATGCTTGAGGCCGCCCGTCCAGGCGTAGATGGAGGCGATCGGGTTCGTCGACGTCGGCCTGCCCTGCTGATGCTGGCGGTAGTGCCTGGTCACGGTGCCGTGCGCGGCCTCCGCCTCCACGGTCTTGCCGTCGGGGGTCATCAACACCGAGGTCATCAGACCGAGCGACCCGAAGCCCTGGGCGACGGTGTCGGACTGCACGTCACCGTCGTAGTTCTTGCACGCCCAGACGTAGCCGCCCTCCCACTTCATCGCCGACGCCACCATGTCGTCGATCAGCCGATGCTCGTAGGTCAGGCCCGCCGCGTCGAAGTCGGCCTTGTACTCGGCCGCGAAGATGTCGGCGAAGATGTCCTTGAAGGCACCGTCGTACGCCTTCAAAATGGTGTTCTTCGTCGAGAGGTACACCGGGTAGTTGCGCTGCAGGCCGTACGCGAAGGACGCCCGGGCGAAGTCCGCGATCGACTTGTTGAAGTTGTACATGCCCATCACGACGCCACCGTCGGCCGGCATCTTGACGACCTCCATCTCGATGGGGTCACCGCCGTCGGTCGGCTTGTAGCTGATGGTCACGATGCCGGCGCCGGGCACCTTGAAGTTGGTCGCCTTGTACTGATCCCCGTGGGCGTGCCTACCGATCACGATCGGCTTGGTCCAGCCCGGCACCAGTCGGGGGACGTTGGAGATGATGATCGGTTCCCGGAACACCACACCGCCCAGGATGTTGCGGATGGTCCCGTTGGGCGAGACCCACATCCGCTTGAGACCGAACTCCTGAACTCGTGCCTCATCGGGGGTGATGGTCGCGCATTTGACGCCCACACCGTGCTTCTTGATCGCGTTCGCGGCGTCCACGGTGATCTGGTCATCGGTGGCGTCCCGCGTTTGGATGCTCAGGTCGTAGTACTCGAGGTCGACGTCTAAGTACGGCAGGATCAGCTTGTCCTTGATGAACTGCCAGATGATCCGGGTCATCTCGTCGCCGTCGAGTTCGACGACGGTGCCGTGCACCTTGATCTTGGGCATACGCTGCCGGACTCCTCTCGAGTGCGCTCAGCTACCCGGGCTCACCCGCCGGGCGGCGCCGTTTGAGCGTAGTGCCCTCTCCCCTGCCGGCCGTCGGCGGGCGCAGCGGGCCGGGTAGATTCGCACTTGCCGTCGGGTATCTGGACCACCCACGACTCGAACCGGATGAACCGACCGGTGGACGCAGTCAGCAGAGGACGTCGCCCCCATGCAGCAACCGATGCCCATACCCGATCGGCAGATGGAGGCCTGGGTCCTCTTTCTGAACACCCATGCCCAACTGATCGGTCGCCTGTCGGATGACATGGAGCAGGCCGGCGAGGTGCCGCTGGGCACCTACGACGTGTTGGTGCAGCTGTCCCAGGCCGGTGGAAAGTTGCGCCTCAAGGATCTGTTGCAGCGTGTCCTACTGAGCCAGCCAGGTCTTTCGCGCCGCGTGGAACGGTTGGAGGCGGCCGGGCTGGTGGCCCGCAAGTCGGATCCCAGCGACGGTCGGGGCGTGGTGGTGGCGCTGACCCGCGCCGGTCGTTATGCGTTGCGTTCCGCGGCCGTGGTGCACATGGCGGGCATTGATCGCGAATTCACCCGAGACCTGACCGACGAGGAGGCCGACGTCCTGGTGCGGGTGTTCAAACGGGCGCTGAACGGTCGGGGCGCCGGGCCGGAAGTTTAGACGTCTCCTTTCTACGGCCGGGCGGCCCGCGAATGACCGCTATTCAACGATCACCAACCAGAGCAGCAGCAGCCCGAGGCCCCCGCAGAACAGGACGTCGAACCGTTGGCCGCGGACTGCCAGCGGACCCATCTGCTCGGTTGACAGCGTGGCCCGCAGGATCGCGGTCAGCAGCATGGCGCCGCTGAGCGCGGTGGCGCCGCGACGGAACCGTGATGCCGCGACCAGCACCAACGCCACCGCGATCAGTGCGGCGACGATCAGGATGGGCGCGGCGTCCCGAAACCGGCGAGCGCTCATCCACCCGCGCAATCCGGGCTGATTCGCGTCGCCGAGCGGGCGAGAACAGCCAGAATCCGCGGGCGGGGATCACGCACCGGCGGCCACCCGACGACGTTCGGCGGCCGCCACGACATTCGCCTGCAGCATCGCCCGGGTCATCGGGCCCACCCCGCCGGGCATCGGCGCCAGCCAGCCCGCGACGTCACGGACGTCCGGCGCGACGTCGCCGAGCAGCCCGTCCGCGGTCCGGGTGATGCCGATGTCGAGCACCGCCGCACCCGGCTTCACCATGTCGGCGGTGACCAGACCGGGCACCCCCGCCGCCGCGATGACGATGTCGGCTCGGCGCACCTGGGCGGCCAGGTCGCGGGTACCGGTGTGGCACAGGGTCACCGTGGCGTTCTCGGACCGTCGAGTCAGCAGCAGTCCGAGCGGGCGACCGACGGTGATGCCGCGGCCGATCACCACCGCGTGCGCACCGTCGATGGGCACCCGGTGGTGGCGAAGCAGGGCGATCGCACCGGCAGGGGTGCACGGCAGCGGGCCGGGTTCGCCGAGTACCAGTCGGCCCAGGTTGACCGGGTGCAGGCCGTCGGCGTCCTTGGCCGGGTCGACCGCCTCCAGAATCACGCCCGCCTCCAGGTGCCGTGGCAGGGGCAGCTGGACGATGTAGCCGTCACACCCCGGGTCGGCGTTCAACTCCGCGAGAATCTCCAGCAGAGCGGACTGGCTCATCGTGCCGGGCAGGTCCAGCCGAATCGAGCGGACACCCAGGCTCGCCGAGTCCGCGTGCTTGCCGCGGACGTAGGCGGCCGAACCGGGGTCGTCGCCGACGATGACCGTGCCCAACCCCGGCGTGATGCCGGCGGTGGCGAGCACCGCGACTCTGGACCGGAGGTTGTCGAAGATGGTTTCGCGCAATGCCTTGCCGTCGAGGATTTCAGCCGCCACCGGGTCATCCTCGCACGGACCGGCCCAGCGGCCGGTGCTGTCGAAACCGACGGCGGTCCAGACCCGGCCTCAGGCCTCGATGGGGCGGAGTTCGGCGATGAGCGTTTCCACCCGGCTGCGGATGTCGTCGCGGACTCGGCGGACGGTGTCGATGCCCTTCCCCGCCGGGTCTTCGAGCTGCCAGTCCTCGTAGCGCTTACCGGGAAAGATCGGGCAGACGTCACCACAGCCCATCGTGATCACCACGTCGGAGGCCTGGACGGACTCCGTGGTGAGCAACTTCGGGCTCTGGGCCGAGATGTCGATGCCCTCTTCGGCCATCGCCTGCACGGCGACGGGGTTGATCTGGTCGCCCGGTATGGACCCGGCCGACCGGACCTCGATCGCGCCCCCGGCGAGCGCTTCCAGGTAGCCGGCGGCCATTTGGGAGCGGCCCGCGTTGTGGACGCAGACGAACAACACGGCAGGTCTGTCTGTCATGGAGACTCCGGTTCTCGATCGGATCGACCCGCGGCCACCGCGAGCCTGATTCACCTGTACAGCAGAACGTCCCCGCCGATCAGCGCAGCGGACGGGTCGGCTCAGAAGGGGGCCCTGCGGACCGGTCAGTGGAAGAAGTGGCGGGTGCCGGTGAAGTACATCGTCACCCCGGCCTCGCGGGCGGCGGCAATCGACTCTGCGTCGCGGACCGACCCACCCGGCTGGACTACTGCCCGCACACCGGCCGCCAGCAGCGTTTGCAGACCGTCTGCGAACGGGAAGAACGCGTCCGACGCGGCGACCGAGCCGGCAGCTCGGGCGCCGGCCCGTTCGACCGCGAGCCGCGCCGAATCGACCCGGTTCACCTGACCCATCCCGATGCCCACGCTGGCCAGATCGTGAGCCAGCAGGATCGCATTGGACTTCACCGCGCGACAGGCCCGCCAGGCGAAAGACAAGTCCGCCAGAGTGGCGTCATCCACCGGGTCACCGACCGCCGGCGTCCAGGACGCGGGGTCGTCACCCGCGGCGTCGATCAGGTCCACCTGCTGCACCAGCATGCCGCCGCTGATCCGCCGACTCTCCACCGGTGCCGCGGGCCGACCCGCGACCCGGAGCAACCGGATGTTCTTCTTCCGGGTGAGGATCGCCACCGCCGCTTCGTCGAAATCCGGGGCGAGCAGGACCTCGGTGAAGATCTCCGCGACCTGCTCGGCCATCTCCGCGGTCACCGGTCGGTTGCAGGCGATCACGCCGCCGAACGCGGACACCGGATCGCAGGCGTGCGCCTTGCGGTGCGCCTCGGCGATGTCTGATCCGACCGCGATCCCACACGGATTGGCGTGCTTGATGATGGCAACAGTCGGTGCGTCGTGGTGATCGTGCGCGGCCCGCCATGCAGCGTCGGCGTCGACGTAGTTGTTGTAGGACATCTCCTTGCCGTGCAGTTGGGCAGCATGCGCCAGACCGTCCCCAGCGTCGGCCGCCTGGTACAGCGCGGCTGCCTGATGCGGGTTCTCGCCGTAGCGGAGCACCGACGACAGTGCCCAGGTCGCGCCTATCCAGGACGGGAATCTGTCCTGGCCGAGGTCCGGTCCGACGACGCTCCCCATCCAACTCGCGACCTGCACGTCGTAGCTCGCGGTGTGCCGGTAGGCCTGCGCGGCGAGCCGCCTGCGCTCGGCGAGTGTGAAGCCGCCCCCCGCCACCGCCTCCAGCACTGCCGGGTAAGCGCCCGGGTCCACCACGACCGCCACCGACGGATGGTTCTTCGCGGCGGCGCGCACCATCGCGGGGCCGCCGATGTCGATCTGCTCGATCACCTCGTCCGGACTCGCACCCGAGGCGACCGTCGCGACGAACGGATACAGATTGACCACCACCAGGTCGAACGGCTCGATACCGAGGTCGGCCAACTGATCGACGTGCTCGGGTTTGCGCCGATCTGCGAGCAGTCCCGCATGGATCGCCGGATGGAGCGTCTTGACCCGACCCTCCAGCGCCTCGGCGAAACCGGTCACGCTCTCCACCGTCGTCACCGGGATCCCGGCGTCGGCGAGGGTGCGGGCCGAGTTGCCGGTGGACACCAACGCCACCCCGGCCGCGTGGAGGCCGGTGGCCAACTCCAGCAGACCGGTCTTGTCCGACACCGAGAGCAGCGCTCGCCGGATCGGTGATCGGTGCCCCGGCTCGGCTCTGTTGATCTCAGTCATTCCAAACCACCTTTCGTCCGGCGAGCCGCCAGCCGGATGTCGCCATCTTCGTCACCACCGACACCAGCAATGCCCGTTCGGCGACCTTGATCCGCTCGTGCAGCGTCTCTTCGGTGTCGTCGGCCTGCACCGGGACCGCGTGCTGTGCCATCACCGGCCCGTCATCCACGCCCGCGTCGACGACGAAGATCGTGCACCCGGTGACCGCGACCCCATAGGCCAGCGCATCCCGCACGGCGTGCATGCCGGGGAACGACGGCAGCAGCGAGGGATGCGAGTTGATCATCGACCCGCCGTGCACCGCCAGGAATCGTGCGCCGACCAGCCTCATGAACCCGGCCGAGACGACCACATCGGCACCCGCGGCACTGCACGCCGCGGCCAGCGCAGTGTCCCAGGACGCCCGGTCTGGATGGTCGGCGAGCCGCACGGAGAACGACGGGACGCCCGCCGCACGCGCCCGATCCAGCGCGCCACAGTCGGCCTGGTCCGAGCCCACCGCGGTGATTCGCCACGGCGTCGCTGCGACGTCCTGTGCGCTGAGTGTGTCGTGGGCGCTGAGTGTTTCGGAGGTGGGCGCCGAGTGTTTCGTGGGCGCCGAGTGTTTCGTGGCGCCGAGTCGGCGCGCGAGTGTTTCGTGGGCGCCGAGTGTTTCATGGGCACCGAGGCCGCCGCACGCATCGAGGAGCGCCTGCAGAAGCGTTCCTGCGCCGGAAGCCAACACCACCACCCGCAGCGGCTCGCTACCTGGTACGTGCACGCCGTCGATCCTCACCACTGATCCCGGCATCGGCATCAATCCGACGCGTTCGCTTGCTGGGGCAGTTCAGGGTAGCCGGGCTCCCACGATTCATCAGCATCCGCACCCGGGCGCACCCCGGGCCGGGTCAGACCGAAGCGCCGCCGCGGGCGGAATCGGCACCGGGATCAGCACCGGGATCAGAACCGAGATCAGAACCGAGATCTCGTCGGGATCCTCGTCGGGATCCGGCAGGTCTGCGTCTGAGTCTGCTACTTCGTAATCTCCGTCTTCGTGATCGTCGACCACCGTGTCATCGGCATCGGCATCCTGACCGATGAGGTCGTCGTCGGCGTCCAGCTCGTCGTTCGGGTAGTCGTCGGCGTCCAGCTCGTCCTCGCCGTCCACGTCGCCGTTGACTGGGGAGTCCGTCACTGGGGAGTCCGGCACTGGGGAGTCCGGCGAGTTTCGGGTGGGAAGCAGATCGAGCACGCCGGTCAGCACCGCTCGGCGGGCTCCGCCGCCCCCCGCGGCCAGCACCCAGGCGCCGGCAACGACGATGACGACCAGGGCGTTCACTCCCCCGACCCGCCAGCCGTCGGCACCGATCTGAGCCCACTGACCGCCGACCACACCACCACCGGCGAGCGCGACCAACAACCCGGCAACCAATCCCGTCACCCCACCGGCGACGAGAACGGCCTGCAGGCGAGAGCGGGCCGACCGAATGTTCCTGATGACCGAGATACCGGCGAACACACCGGCCACGATCGGGATCGCCATCGTGGCCAGGCCGAATGGGGTCGTGCCGGTGTCGGCGGGCACCACGGCCAGCAGCGGCAGCGGTGGCAGATCAGCGGGGATCGAACCGAACGGCGAGTAGGACCCCGCGCCGACCCGGAAGCCGACCCCGCTGATGAAACCAACCGCGGCGAGCACCGCGTTCGGCAGGTATCCGAGCCCGACGACGGTCAGTCCGAGTCCGCCGCCGAAGTCTCCCGCCATCGAGTCGGTCACTTCCGCGGCAGTGCTGAAGGACAACACCAGCGCGACAGCGACAACCACCGCGGCGCCGCCCAGCAGGCAGCCGAGCGCCACTGCGCCCGCCCGCCCGCCGGCCCGCGCCCAGCCGGGAAGGGCGTCGAGAATCCGCTCCTGCACCGCACCGGGCCGGGTCGCACTGCCCGCTGTCAGAGCGACCGCGGCCAGTGCCGCAGCCCACAGCCCGACTAACCCGTCGCGCGCTCCGACCGGCGCCAGTGTCAGCGCCACCACGGTGACCAGAATCCCGTAGCTGAGAGCGCCGACGCCGATGGACACCAACTCGTCCCTCATCGACGCCCCGGCGGGTCGGCCGCGCACCGTTCCCAGAATGACGACGGCCGCGAACAGCATCGGCAACAGCAGCGGCGTCATCGTCAGCTGTGCCCCGTCGATCGAGACGTCGCCGAAATGCGCCAGCACATACGCCCCCGCGGCTCCTCGCACGAAGGGCTCGGGGCCTCCGATCGCATCCGGTGTCATCGTCCACAACACGAGGGCGACCGCAGTCGTCGCGACGAAACCGGCGAACATGGCGGCCGCGGACCGCAGCGCCGACTCGGCCATCAGTCGAAGGTCGATGGCGGTGCCCGGGTTCACCCGCTCGAGCAGCGACGTCGACCCACGGCCGGCCTGCGAATCCGAGGGTGACTGATCTGCGGGGCCGAGCTGGGCTGCCGGCTCACCGGCGGGATTGCCGCGGCGACGCGTTGAAGACACCGTCATCCGTTCTCGCCGCACCGGCCCACTGTTGCACGCAGTCGACGGCCTGCCCGCCTCGGCGCGCCGACACGGGCGGGCGTTCCGGACAACCGGTCGGCCGACCACCTTTCCGGACCGGCTCTTCACGATCGAGATCAGAATCGGACCGACTCCGCACTCAGCGACTCCACTCTCATTTCTGCAGAGCCGGTGAGGAGGCAGGAATGCTCGCAGGCAGACGTATCTTTCATTGTCGCTGCCGGGGTCGCCGTTCAACCATGAGTGTCGGTGGTGCTTCGTATCATTGTGGGTATGAGCGGAGCCGGTTTCTACACACTCGACGAGGCGATGCGCCTCGTCGAGAATGCGATGGAAGCCGTGTCGGGCCTGGTCGCCGGTGAACGTTGGAAGTTGAACGGCGACGAATTGTTGGAACTGTCCCTCAGTGTGGAGAAACTGGCCCGGAAGACGTGGGCGGCGCAGGTGCAGTTGACCGACGAACTGGACCAGCAGGGTGTCGCGACCGCCCGGTCGGTGTCCTCGACGGCGGCGCTGCTCCGGGAGACGTTGCGGATCTCACCCGGTGAGGCGTCCGCCCGGGTGAGCGCGGCCCGGGCGACCCAACCGCAGGACCTGCCGTCCGGTGGGGAGCGACCCGCCCGGCGGCCGATCCTCGGTGTTGCGATCGACGCCGGGGACGTGTCCGTCGATCACGTCCGCACCATCGTGTCGACCCTGCGGCGGTTGCCGGACGCCCTCCCGGCAGAGGTGGTTGCTGAGGCGGAGCGGGTGTTGGTGGACAACGCGCTGATTCAGGATCCGGAGCAGTTGAAGAAACTCGCCCGGCATCTGGAGTGCGTGTTGGACCCGGACGGGACCCCACCCGACGACACCGCAGCCCGGTCCAAAATGGAGTTCACCATCGGATCCCGCAGCGCCACCACCGGTCTGACCGGCATCCACGGATACCTGAACGACCTGGGTGTCGCCGCGCTCCGGGCGGTGATCGACCCGCTCGCCGCACCGAAACCCGCGGTCGACGGCTCGAAGGACCCCCGCCCGGCCGCGACCCGACGCGCCCACGCCCTCGTCGAAGTGCTGGAGTACGTGCTCCGCACCGGCGGGAACGCCGAGAACCCGCTCCCGGAGACCGCGGGGGTCCGGCCGCACATCACCGTCACCCTGGACTGGGACATCCTCAGGCAACAGGCCCGCGGTGCGATGCTCGACGACGGTCACCGGCTGTCCCCCGCCGACACCCGCCGCCTGCTGTGCGACGCCGGCGTCATCCCGGCGGTGTTGGGCGGCGCCGGTGAGGTGCTGGACCTGGGCAGGTCTCCCGGACGTTCAGCACCGCGATCCGGCGGGCGATCACCGTGCGGGACCGCGGATGTTCATTCCCGGGCTGTACCAGACCACCGAATTGGTGTGATGCGCATCATTTGAAATGGTGGGCGCGGGACCTCGGCGAAACGAGTTACCAGAATGGCACCCTGTTGTGCTCTTTTCACCACACGGAGATCCACCGCGGTGACTGGCGAATACAAACCGGGCCCGACGGGGTACCGGAATTCGTGCCGCCGAAATGGCTGGACTGCGAGCCCAGAAACCCAGACGCAACACTGTGCACCACATCCACCCGCCGGCGATCACGGATGAATAGAGCTGCGCAAAAAAATCCCGGCGATCCGCTGCGGCGGCGCCGTCACATTCTGCGACCTCGCGCAAGACCTCACGCAAGACCTCGCGCAAGACACTGCCGCGCACGCCAGGATGCCGGCGCTTGAGACGTCGCCTGCACCCTCGGCGATGGACCCCGGCCCTCGCGCGCGCATCCCGAGCATGACCCGACGTCGAACCTGCAGGACGCACGCCCAGCTGCCCGGGTTCTAGTTCGCGCCTGCGCCGAGGCGCTACTCGGCGCGCGGAATCGATCGGTGATGCGGCGCCGGACCGGGCGGCGGCGTACCATGCGCCGACTGATCGCCGTTGTGGTCGTACCCGGCGTCCCAACCCTCGTGTCGACCGCTGTCCAAGTGCGGGGGCTCGTATTGCGGTCGCTCCCACTCCGGAGTTTCGTAGAGAAACGCCTGTTCCCGATGCACCTGAGCGGCGGGGGCGTCTGCGGATTCCTCGGCCCTGGCCTCGTAGTCCGGCGCCTCGCTGTAGGTCGGCTCCCACTCGTAATCCGCAGATCCGTAATCAACCTGCGTGTACTGCGCTTGCGGTTGCGCCGGCTCCTGCTCGATCGGCCGGGACTGACCGGCCGCTGTGGAATTCGCCCATGCGGGTGCCGGCTCGTAGTCGGTGGGTTGCCACGGCGGCTGCTGGGCGGCGACGAACCCCGCGGGCGTCTGACCGCTGTAGACGGATCTGCCCGCCTGCGGGTCGTAGACCGGAGGCGACCCCTCCGGTTGTCCCGAGGGCGTGGAGGGTGGCATGGGCTGCTCCAGGCGAGCCGACCCGGACGGCTCTGGTTGGCGGTTCACGGTCTGCTGATGGTCCGGCGGCGGAAACTGCTCGAACCCGGGCTGCCGATAGCCGGGCGGCGGGTACCCGCTGGGTGTGGGATAACCGGCCGCCGGATAGCCGGCACCGGGATGGCCCTGAGGAAAGCCTGCCCCGGGGAAGCCGGGGCCGGTCGGGCCCGCGGCCGGCTGCCCCGGCGCCGGGCGGGGCTGCCGAGTGCCGGGACGGGACATTCCTGCACTGGGAATCAAACCGGTGGCGACGGCGGCGATCGCGACAGTGGCGACCTGCACCACCCCGACCACGACCAGCAGGATCAGCCCGATGGACGCGCTGTCGACGTACCCGACGGTGCCCTCGGGGTCCACTGCGAGGCCGAGCCCGGCGTCGGTACCGGCTTTGGCGAATAGGTAGGACAGGGCGCCGACGCCACCCGCGGCCCCGGCCGCGGCGCTGACCGCCCACATCGTCGGCTTCGACACCGACGGCAGGAGTGCGGCGAGCGCCAGCAGGCCACTGCAGAACAGCAGCGCCGGCGACCAGCCGATCACGTGGAACACCGATCCCAGCGGTCGAGTGAAGCCCCGCGCCGATCGCAAGGACGAGGACGGCAGGAATCCGATGATCAGGGCTAGTACGCCGAGACCACCCACCACCAGGGACAACATCGTCGCGCGAGAGCGTGTGGACGCGCCGGGGAACCGGGGTGGGGCCGACTGCATCGGCCCCGACTGCGCGGAGTGTGCGGACGACGCCCCCTGCGGCGGTGGCCCCTGAATCGCCGGCCCGGACTGCATCGGTGGCCCGGACTGCATCGGTTGCCCGGACTGCATCGGCGGGGCTGATGGAGCCGACTGGGCCGGGCCGGGTCGTTCGTAGTATCCGGGCGGCGGCTGATTCACTGTGGTCTCCCGTGGCGATGCTCGGTGATCGTGCACTTCAACCCTACGACCCACCATGCGGGGAGCCGCGCGGGGCCCGCAGAACGTTGCGCACTTCTCGCGACTGCCACATCCGGTTGCGGGCGAAGCCGGTGAACCCCTCGAGATGTGGGCCTCGGCAAGCGGCGTGACGGCGCGCAGTGCGTTCTGCGGGGTGACGCCGAGGTCGCGCGCGACCGCCGGTGTGTCAATGAGCCGGTGTGTCAATGACCGGTGTGTCCATGACCGCTTGGCGAAGCAGGACGTCGGCCGGCTGCCAGAAGCGATGCGCCGCCGCCCAGCGCGGCGGCGCATCCTCCGGCCCACCGGCGCCGACTCGAACAACCTGCCGACACCAGCGGGCAACGATCAGCCGACGAGCTCGCGCAGCAGCCGGGCGGCCTCGGAAGGGGTCTTGCCGACCTGAACACCGGCGGCTTCCAGCGCATCCTTCTTGGCCGCCGCGGTACCGGCCGAGCCGGACACGATGGCGCCCGCGTGTCCCATCGTCTTGCCCTCGGGAGCGGTAAACCCCGCCACATAGCCGATCACGGGCTTTTTGACGTTGTCCTTGATGAACGCCGCAGCCCGCTCCTCGGCGTCGCCGCCGATCTCGCCGATCATCACGATCGCGTCTGTCTCGTCATCGGCCTCGAATGCCCGCAGCGCGTCGATGTGGGTGGTGCCGATGATCGGGTCGCCGCCGATGCCGATGGCCGTGGAGAAACCGAGATCGCGCAGCTCGTGCATCATCTGGTAGGTCAGCGTGCCGGACTTGGACACCAGACCGATCCGGCCCGGACCGGTGATGTTCGCCGGGATGATCCCCGCATTGGACTTGCCGGGCGAGATGATGCCGGGGCAGTTCGGGCCGATGATCCGAGTGGTGTTCCCGGTCTCCACCGCCTTGGCCCAGACGTAGGCGCTGTCGTGCACCGGAACACCCTCGGTGATGATCACCGCGAGCCCGATCTGGGCGTCGAGCGCTTCCAGTGCCGCGTCCTTGGTGAACGCCGGCGGCACGAACAGCACGCTCACATTGGCGCCGGTTTCCTGCATCGCCTCCGCGACGGTGCCGAACACCGGCAACGAGGCGGAGTCGAAGGTCTCGGTGGTGCCGGCCTTGCGGGCGTTGACCCCACCGACCACGGTGGCGCCGGACGCCAGCATTCGCGCGGTGTGCTTACGACCCTCGCTGCCGGTCATGCCCTGGACGATGATGCGGGAGTTCTCGTCGAGAAAGATTGCCATCTGCTGTTGCTCCTGGTCGGGTTTCGGCTACTGAGCCGCGTGGGCGAGCTCGGCGGCCTTGTCGGCGGCGTCGTCCATGGTGGCGACCACGGTCACCAGCGGGTGTGCGGCCTGCTCGAGGATCCGCAGACCCTCGGCGACGTTGTTGCCGTCCAACCGGACGACGAGCGGCTTGGTCGCCCGGTCACCCAGCATCTGTAGGGCCTGCACGATGCCGTTCGCGACCGCGTCGCACGCGGTGATCCCGCCGAAGACGTTCACGAAGACGCTGCGAACGTCCTCGTCGGACAGGATGATGTCCAATCCGTTGGCCATCACCTCGGCGCTCGCGCCGCCGCCGATGTCCAGGAAGTTCGCCGGCTTCACGCCGCCGTGCGCCTCACCGGCGTAGGCGACCACGTCCAGCGTGGACATGACCAGTCCCGCGCCGTTCCCGATGATCCCGACCTGTCCGTCCAACTTGACGTAGTTGAGGTCCTTCTCCTTCGCCCGCTGCTCCAGAGGGTTCTGTGCGGCGGTGTCGGCGAACTTCTCGTGATCGGGGTGCCGGAAGTCGGCGTTGGCGTCGAGCGAAACCTTGCCGTCCAGCGCCAGGACGCGACCCGCGGGTGTCTTCACCAGTGGGTTCACCTCGACCAGAGTGGCGTCTTCGGCGACGAAGACCTCCCAGAGTTGGATCAACACCTGGATGATCTGATCGCGTACGTCGGCCGGGAAGTTCGCGGCGTCGGCGATCTCGGCCGCCTTGACCTCATCCACGCCGGTCACTGCGTCGATCGCGACACGGGCCAACGCCTCCGGGCGCTCGACCGCCAACTGTTCGATGTCCATACCGCCCTCCTTGCTGGCCATCGCCAGGAAGGTGCGATTGGAGCGGTCGAGCAGGTAGGAGACGTAGTACTCCTCGGCGATCTCGGTCGCCTCGGTGACGAGCAGAATCCGGGTGATGTGTCCTTTGATGTCCAGTCCGAGGATGCCGGCGGCCTTCTCTCGCGCCTCGGCCGGCGTCGCTGCCAGCTTGACGCCGCCCGCCTTCCCCCGACCACCCACCTTGACCTGGGCTTTCACTACGACGGCGGTACCCAGTTCGGCAGCTGCGGCAACCGCCGCCTCCACCTCCGTGACGACGCGTCCGGGAGTTCCGGGAACGCCGTGCGCCGTGAAGAGTTCTTTCGCCTGGTACTCGTAAAGATCCACCCGCACTCCTGGCCTTCGGTGTTGGCTGACGATCTGAGGACAGATCAGTTCGGCAGGTCGGACACCGCAGGGGCGCCGCCGACCCGAGAAATCACAGTAGTCACCTTCGCTCGGCTGCTCCACGCCACCCCACTCCGGAAGCTGCCGTGATCAACGACTCACGCCGACCCACCCTCGTCGAGGGCCGCTACCCGACCGACCGGGGTTTTGCTGGACCCGCCCGAGATCGGTTGCCCGGCTCGCCACCTCGCCACCACCGCCGCCGCTGTCAGCAACGCGATCACCAGCACCGCGGACAAAACCGCACCGGGTCGCCACTCGAAGCCGACCTGCGCACGCACCACCGGCGTCAACGCGATCCGGGTGCCGGCGACGGCGGCGGCGGCGGCCAGCAGAGCGACCGCCTCACCGCGCGAACGCCGACCGGCCGCCCAGACGACCGCGATCAGCGTCACCACGCTCAACCAGGCCGCATAGCTGTCGACGCGTCCGCCACCGACGAACAGCGCACTCGAATCGCGGCCGTTCGATCGATAAACGGGCCAGGAGTAAGTGGCGAAGGTGACCACGCCCAGGGTCGCTGCCACCCGCCGCCGGAGCCGCACACCGGCTGGATCCTCGTCCGGGTCGAGCGCCGGCGGCGCGGAATCGCGCGCTCGACCGGCGAGGAGGGCACCCCCGATCGCTGCGACCGATGCGCCGACCACGGCGGCGGCGCCCCACCACGACCCGCCGGATCGCTGCACCCCACCTTCGGTGAACACCGCCGAGGACAACCAGATCGACGAGGAGGTGAACTCCGACGAGACGAGTAGCGCCGCGGTCACCGGGACCCAGCTGACACCCAACACCGGTCGCACCGCAGTCCCGAATGTCCGCAACCTCCCGAGGATCGGCAGCGCGGCCGACGACTGCATCGGCACGCGCAGGTCGACCGCGGCCGGCGCCGTCAGCACCCCGACGACGATCAACAACACCCCCGCCGGCAGGAACCCGGCGCCGGCAGCCGCGAAGGACGCTCCCGCCGCTGTGATGACCGTGGTGGCCTGGGGAACGGCGTAAGCCACCAGCGCGCAGCCGCCCGCCGCGATGGCGAAGCCACTCGGCACGAGCGCGATCCACCCGCCGGACCGGGGCTCGGACTCCGCCGGTTTCGGCACGGGCGGGAGGCCGTCGCCGCCCGGTTCCCGGCGGTGCCCGACCAACCCACCGGACGCGGCCAGCAACACACCGCCTGCCAGGCCCAGCCAGGCCAGTGTCGAAGGCCGGGTGTCCCCGCCGGCCGAGACGACCACCAGGAACGGTGCCGCCGCGGCGGTGCCGGCGCCGATCAGCAACCCGTGGGCCGACTCGGCGGGTAACGCGGATGCGGCCAGGATCACCAGTGCGAGCACCAGTCCGGTGAGCGCTGCGGCGCCGGTGCCGAACAGCCCGATGTCGGCCAATCCCAGCGGACGCACCACCGGGACCGGGGCGGCGTAACCAGACCCGAGTGAACCGCCGACCACGAGAGCACCCGCGAACAGTCCGAGCAGCGGGGCCGGGCCCGCCCGGAAGGGGCGCGGCTGTCGGGCACCGCCGGGGTCGAACGGCGGCGGCTGATACTCGTCCAGCACCGTCCGACCGGCCAGTACCGCGGCGAACGACCCGGCCACATCGGCCAGCAGCGGCACGGCGACCGCCCAGGTCGGCGTCAGCGGGAAAGCGGACACCGAGTTCACTCCGAACAGCTCCGGCCGGAGCACGCCGTCCGGTGCAACCAGCAGACCCACGTCGCCCAGCAGACGGCCGATGCTCAGGACGCCCGCGCCGGCAATCGCCGCCAGCCCGATTTCGGTGCCGCGCAGCAACAGGGCAAGGCAGGCGAACACCGACAACCCGATCAGCCATCCGGTTCCCACCGTCGCGGCAGCCGAAGATCCGTCGGCGCTGTGGACTGGTGGGAACGCCGGACTGATGGAGGTCAGTACCGCGGACCCCATCAGGACCAGTACGGGCGGCAACCACCGGCGGGATTCGACGACGTCGGGCGACAGCCGGGCGACCATCCGGAAACCCTAACCCGCCGCACCGACAGCACTCCGGCGCCGGGTGGCCGACCCCGAGTCGTTCCGCCGGGCCGGTTCGGGTCGACCGCTAGGCTGGCGGCGGTGTCGGCGACGGCGCCGTCACCCGCCCGACCACGCCTGCGCGGCAGTCTGACGAAGGAGCGCTGAGACCCATGATCGGCGGGCTGGCCTACAGCGTGGCGGTGGCCGGAATGGCACTGGCCTGCTGGGCGGGTTTGTGGGCCGGGCGCCGACGACCGGTGAATGCGGGCCAAGTGGTGATGGCCCTGCTGGTCGAGCTGAGCTTGGTCGCGCAGTCGGGAATCGCCGTCGTCCGAATCATCGGATCAGCCACGGTGGCGGAGCCGGTCACGTTCATCGCCTACTCGGTGGGTGTTCTCGCACCGCTGCCGTTGGGCATCTACGTAGCCAGAATCGAACGGACCCGATGGGGATCGATCGGACTGGCGTTCACCGCTGTCGTCGTCGCGGTGATGACGTTGCGACTGCTGGAGCTGTGGCGAACCGGAGGCAGTGTTGGCTGAGCGTGTGTCCCCACCCGAGCCGACCGCCCGCCCCGAACCCGTCGGGCAGGCCGCACAGCCGGCCCGGCCCACCGGGCCCCGCCGGGTGCTGGTCGCGGTGTACGCGACCTTCGCACTGGCCGCCACGGCGCGGGCGGTCGTCCAGCTGTCCACCCAGTTCTCCCGAGCACCACTCGCCTACGTGTTGTCGTTGTTCTCTGGGCTCGTCTACATCGCCGCCACCGTGGGGCTGCTGTCCCAACGGCCACGATCACGGGCGCTGGCCTGGGTGGCGTGCAGCATCGAACTGCTCGGAGTACTGGTGATCGGGACGCTGTCGATCGCCGATGCGGCGGCGTTCCCCAAGGACACCGTATGGTCGCGGTTCGGCAGCGGGTACGGTTACGTGCCGCTGATTCTGCCGGTCATCGGGCTGTGGTACCTGTTCCGGACCAGGACTCGCACGACCGCGTGAGTCCGCGGTGCTGACCCCCTGCGTCGACCCTGCGCCCCTCACAGCTTGGTCATCGGCACCCCGCCGATCAGCATCAGACGAATCTTCCCCGCGGCTCCGAAATCGATGGTCGCCGTGGCCCGCACCCCGCTGCCTTCGCTGGCGACGACGGTGCCCAGCCCGTACTTGTCGTGAGACACCCGGTCGCCGACCGCGAGACTGAGCGCGGGCGTGTTCTGCCAGCCCGAGAACTTCGTGCTCCGCATCCCGCCCGCGGCGATCCGGGACTGCGCGGACTCGCTGTAGCGGCTGCTCACCGGGCCGCTGCGGTCGCCGAACCGGCCCGCGCTGACCGGCGCTGACCGGGTCCAGTCGGTGTCGCGGCTCTCCACCAGCCGGCGCCACTCGAGCACCTCGGTCGGAATGTCCTCGAGGAAGCGCGAAGGCGGGTTGGCGCCGGGTTGCCCCCAGTTGGAACGCATCGCCGCGCGGGACACGTAGAGCCGCTGCTGCGACCGAGTGATCCCGACGTAGGCCAACCGGCGCTCCTCGGCCAGTTCCTTGTCGTCGGTCAACGCTCGCATGTGCGGGAACAGGCCGTCCTCCCACCCGGTGAGGAACACCACCGGGAACTCCAGGCCCTTCGCCGTGTGCAACGTCATCAGCGTGACCACGCCGTCGGTCGAGTCGGGGATCTGGTCGGCGTCGGCTACCAGCGAGAGTTGTTCCAGCACCGCCGAGAGCAGCTCCACACCCGGTTCGACGCTGTCCTCACCGGCCTGAATTGTCTCGGCCCGTTCCCGGAGCACGGTGACCAACTGTTCGAGGTTCTCCACCCGGGCGCCGTCCTGTGGGTCCGAACTCGCGTCGAGTTCGGCCAGGTAGCCGCTGCGATCCAACACCGCGGACAGCAGGTCGGCCGGTTCGCTCCCGTCGGCGAGCAATTGACGCAGGCCCGCGATCAGGTCGTTGAAGGCCTCGACCGCGTTGACCGAACGCGAGACCAGAAACGGGATCTCACGGATCCGCAGCATGGCGTCGGCGAACGAGATGTCGTGGGTCTGCGCGAACACCGCGATGGACGCCTCGGCGCGGTCGCCGATCCCCCGCTTGGGCACATTCATGATCCGGCGGACCGACACCTCGTCGGTCGGGTTCGCGAGCGCCCGCAGATACGCGAGCGCGTCCTTCACCTCCTTGCGCTCGTAGAAACGCACACCGCCGACGATCTTGTAGGGCATCCCCAGCCGCACGAAGATGTCCTCGAACGCTCGGGATGCCGCGTTCGTCCGATAGAAGACGGCGACGTCGGCGAACCGGATTTCCCCGGCGTCGACCAGCCGATCGATCTCGCCGCAGACGAAGGCGGCTTCGTCGTGTTCGTTGTCGGCGACGTAGCCGATGATCGGCTCACCGCGGCCGGACGCCGTCCACAGGTTCTTCGCCCGGCGACCGGAGTTGCGGGCGATCACCGAATTGGCGGCGGCCAGGATGTTCTGCGTCGAGCGGTAGTTCTGCTCCAACAAGATCGTGCGGGCGCTGGGATAGTCCCGTTCGAACTCGACGATGTTGCGGATGGTGGCGCCGCGGAACGCGTAGATCGACTGGTCGGCATCCCCCACGACCACCAGTTCACCGGCGGGCACCGAGTCCACGCCGCGGGCCGCGCGAACCAACTCGCCGTCGGCGGCCCGGACCTCACGGTCGGTGTACGCACCGCCGACCAGTTCCTTGACCAGGACGTACTGAGCGTGGTTGGTGTCCTGGTACTCGTCCACCAGCACATGACGAAAACGTCGTCGGTAATGCTCGGCGACCGCGGGGAACGTCTGCAGCAGCGCCACCGTCTCCATGATCAGATCGTCGAAGTCCAGGGCCGACGCGGTCTTCAGCCGGGCTTGGTACCGCGCGTACACCTCGGCGATCACCTTCGCCGCGTCGGTGTCTGCCCGCTCCGCGGCCGTCGCGGCGTCGATCAGTTCGTTCTTCAGATTCGAGATGGCCGCCGCGACGCCCTTCGGGCTGAATTTCTTCGGATCGAGCTCCATGTCGTGGGAGACCAAGGCGACCAGGCGCTGTGAATCCGCGGAGTCGTAAATCGTGAAGCTGGTCTTGTATCCGAGCACGGTGGCCTCGGCGCGCAGGATCCGCACACACATGGAATGGAAGGTCGAAACCCACATCGCACGGCCGCGCCCACCCACCAAGTGGATGACCCGCTCCCGCATCTCCGCTGCGGCCTTGTTCGTGAAGGTGATGGCGAGGATCTCGCCCGGGCTGGCGCCGCCCGCGGCGAGCAGATACGCGATCCGACGCGTCAGCACCCGAGTCTTGCCCGAGCCCGCACCGGCGACGATCAACAGTGGACTGCCGCGGTGCTGGACTGCAGCCCGCTGTTCGGTGTTCAGCTCGGCGAGCAGCGCTTCGGTCTTGACCGCGCGCGCCGCCGCTGCATCGCGCGCCGCGCGGTCGTCGACGTCCCCGTGGCCGGGATCCGGCGGCGGGGTCTGCGCAGCATCCGCCGGTCGTGCGGATCGTGTTTCTGGGCGGCTGACGACGGGTCCGGAGGTGGGTTTCATGGCGCTTCCACGCTACCGGCCGCCACCGACAGCGATGCTCGATGGCGGCGCGCCGGCGGCCAGAAGGCGGCCAGACTGCGGCCCGACGGCGGCCCGACTGCGGCCCGACTGCGGCCCGACTGCGGCCCGACTGCGGCCGCACTTGCGGCCGGACTGCGTCCCGGCAGGTCGGGTCAGCCGCCGGATTCCTGCAGCCAGAGCACAGTGGTCACCCGGCCGACCGCGACCGTCAGCAGCCGACGGAAGGTGCTCGACGGCAGTTCGAGCACCTCCGCGGCCCGTTCCAGGCTCGGCGCCGGGGCGAGGTACGCGCGGACCAGAATGCGGTGCAACCGTCGATCCGCGGGGGCGGTGGCAAGTGTGTCGCAGGCCGCCTTCAGGGTGGCCTGGAGCAGCGCGACCCGCTCCGCGGCGGGAGCGGTCTCGGGCAGCTGTTCGGTGATGAGTCGGCAGCGCAACAGTGCGTTCTGCCGCAGGCGATCCGGCCGGCTGTACTGCTTCAACGCCTGTCGCACCGCGGTCGCGAAGTCCTGTTCGGTCATCACCAACAGGCCGGTGGGCGCCGACGTGGACGGGCCGGCTGCGGCGCCGACCTCACGACGGGAGAGTTGGGCGACCCAGGCGGCGGGGGGCACGACCCGCCAGTCGTGGACGAACGCCTGGTACAGGTGGCCGCCGACGGTGAAATCCCCGGCGGGCGCGCGGTGCTGATCTGCGTAGACGCAGAACGCCTCCCACTCCTCGGGGTGCGCGAACGGCAGCAGGGTGACGGCGAGACCGGGCGTCAACAGGTAGTGCCGGGCCAGTTGGGTGGCGATCAGGCTCTGCACCGGGGACACCGATTGATAACTGTCCGCGGCCAGCCAGAATCGGATCAGCGTGGCGGTGTCGTTGTCCCGCAGTGGCGGATGCTCGGCGAGCTGGCGGCCCGCCGCGACGAGTGCGGGATCTCCGTCGCTATCGGGACCGGGCTGGATCCGCAGCAGGCAGAGGGCGCCGTGCACGGTGCCGCTTCGATCGCGGATGACCGTCCACGCCGATGGTTGCCCTGCCATCCAGCGCCGCGCCAGCGACGCCGATTCCTCGCCCTCGTACCGTTCGACCATGTCCGCGACGGCACCCTGATCGCGTGGAGTGAGCGCATCGACGCGGAGGGCGGCACCCTCCTCGCCTGCGGCCAGGAACGGCCGCAGGTCCGGATGCAGGTGAATCAGATCGAGCAGCGCGCGGGCCTGCGTCATCGGATCGGGTTCGTTCAACCGATCCAGGTAGCTGGACCGGGCCCGATCGTGCAGTTGCGCCCACCGTTGCGGGTGGCGCCACCGCAGGTCCGCTGTCAGCACGTCACGAATCAGGTCGTGCAGGAACAGCCCGTGTGGACCGGCGTCCACGAACGGTAACCCCCGCATCCAGCCGAACATCTGATCCGAATCCGGGGTGGCGAGCAGCGCGGCCAGCAGTGGTTCGTCCAATACCCGCACCTGCGCCGCCGCCTCCAACGCGGCTCGGTGGTGGGTCGACGGGACCGCTGCCAGCAGCCGTTCGGTGAGCACGTGCACCACGTCGGCAGAGTCGGCGGGCGCGAGTGATCCCTTCTGCCGCACGATCTCCCCCACCAGCGCCAATGCCAACGGGTGACCGTGGGTGAACTCAACCGCCGCCCGTTGCAGCTCCGCGGGCACTCCTTTCTGCAGGAGGTAGGTGGCAGCTTCGATGTCGTCGAGGTTGCCCAATCGCCGCACCTGCAGCAGCGGCGCCCAGCCCGGGTCCGTACGCCAACCGGTACTGGGGGCGCCCTGGCCGGCGATGACCAACACGGCGTCACCGGGGAGTTGCGGTGCGAGCGCCTCGCGGAGCGCGTCGTCGAGGTCGGCGAGCAGGTCGAACCCGTCGATCAGCACGACGGTCCGCGGCGTGGTCACCCCGGCATCGCCGAGAAATGGGGCGAGCCGGTAGCTCAACGCCTCCAGCGTGGGCGGAATGTCCCGGCCGTCGATAAGGGCGGTGCGCAGTCCCGCCTGCTCGGCCCGGGCCGCGAACTGCCGCACCAGCGTCGACTTCCCGACTCCGGCCGGTCCGTGTACGAATAGCACCGCGGCTTCGTCGGGAGCGGCGATCAACCGGTCGAAGAGATCCAGCTCAGACCGCCGCCCGACGAATCCGCGTCGTCGGAACTCGCCGAGGCGATCCGCCATCGTGCGTGGCATCCGTCAATCCCGCCGCTCGTGCCGGCGACACCCGCGGAATCTGCATCCGCGGCCGCCGGCCACCCATCCGGTCATCGTGCAGCGGCGAGCACCCATCGGCAAGACCCCGCGCAGTCCGCGGTCGTTATTCGCCGGTCTGGGCGGCCGCGCCGGCGCCGCTGGGCGGTTCCGGTCCTTCAGGCCCAAAAGGCGGTCACCCGCGCTGGGTCGCCGACGAACTGATCGACCGACAGCACGAGGTCGCCGTCAACGGTGAACAGCAACATCTGGGTGTCGTCGAAGTCGCGACCGTCGGGTCGAGTCGCGCTCACCCTGGTCAGCACGGCGACGTGACCGGCCTCGTCGGTCAGCACGGCCCCGGGTTCGGCGCGGAGTGTCCCCGCGGTGAGCTCCATCGACACCTTCAGGAAGTCGACGATCGCGTCCCGTCCCGTCTTGACCCCACCCAGCCGATCGTCGTTGCGGTGATTCCAGGTGGCGTGCTCGGCGAAGATCGCGGCGAAACCGGCCAGGTCACCGTTGCCGACGGCGTGGAACCCGCGGCGGACGACGTCGACGTGTCGATCCGCGCCCGCTCCAGCCCGGTCGACCGCTGCGTTGGTGCCAGGGTCGGTGGCAGGGTCGGTGGCAGGGTCGGGGACGCGGTCGGTGCTCGGGTTGCTCGCGGTGGCGATTGTTGCTGTGGTCATGGTGCGCTCCTCGGGGATGTATGGGGGACAACCTGTGTCGTCATCCACGCTAGGAGCGGCGCCGGGCGGCCACCATCGATTGTTCGATCGATATCTCGGCCCGCACCGCTCCCCGATCCGGACCCTCGCGCCGCACGCGTCTGGTCGGCGGGATGGCGATCGCCGGGTCAGGGACGCGCGTCGGCGAGTCCATGCTGCATCGCGAACATCGCCAGACCGGCCCGGGTCGTCACACCCGTCTTGCCGTAGATGTGCACCGTGTGGGTGTGCACCGTCGAATAGGAGACGAACAGGGCCGCAGCGATCTGGCGCTTGGTGCGACCCGCGGCCAACAAACGGAGCACCTCCAGTTCCCGATCGGTGAGGTCCACCGGCAGCCGCGGAAACACGGCCCGCGGGGCGTCGGCGGCCTGCAGCACGGCCCGCACGGCGCCTCGATCCAACGGCAGGTCTGCCATCAGGTGCGCCGCATCCGACATCGAGAGTGCGCGTCGGTGCGGTCGGTCCTCGCCGAGCGCCCGCCACACGTCTGCGGCGGCGAGGAGTCGCGACGACATGGCCAGGTCGCCGGCCTGCAGCGCAGCCGGGTACCCCGAACCGTCCACCCGCTCGTGGTGCCGGCTGACGACGGCGGCGACGGGCGCCAGGGCCGGGGAACGGCTCAGGATTCGGCCCGAGTGGTAGGGGTGCAGACGAACCGTCTCCCATTCCTCGGCACTGAGCGGGCCCGTCCGTTCCCAGACGCCTGTCGGAATCGCGACCCGCCCGAGGTCGTGCAACAACCCGGCCCGGTAGATCAGGGTGGGGTCGATGTTCAGCGCGCCCGACGCCGCCCGAGCGACGGCGGCGACGCCCCGCGAGTGCCCGTAAAAATACGGCGTTTTCAGATCGGCGGCGTCGCCGAAGCCGGCCAGCACGGTGTCGAGATGAGCGTCGTCGTCGAACATCCGCCGCGGCGGCGGCTCCGCGTCGACCACGGCGGACCAGACGTCCCGTCGTTCGCAGATAGACATCAGCTCGGAGGGCGCGTCGAGGAAGATCTCCGCGACCGCCGGGTCCAGCAACCGCGCCGACCATCGCCGCACAGTCTCCGCAGCCAACTCGGGACCACCGATCGCCGCGAACATCGCCGCGGCGAACCCGACGGCGGCGAATCGTGCCGGCTCGGGGATGTCGAGGCCGGTCCGGCCCGCGGGCGCCCCCTTGCCGTCGAAGCGTTCGAAGGCGCACAACACCGCTTGGCCGACGGCGTCCGGGAGTCGCAGCCGATGGGTCAGCTCCGCCCCGACCTCACAGTCGGCCGCGGCCGAGGCCGCGACGATCGCGCGCACCATCGGCGCGCGGGCGAGCACCCGGAGCTTGTCGACCCCGGAACCGAGACCGATCAGGAACCGCAACGCCTCCTGCGGTCGGGCGGCGTCGATCAGGTCACCTCGAGCGCGCACGGCGATGTCGTCGCCACCGAATGCCGCGGCAGCTTCATGGGAGGTTGCCGAGCACCCGGCGAAGCGCATCAAGCTCGCGTAATAGGCGTCGCATCGGGCGGCCGGCGACAGTCCGGCACGGCGCGCCAACTCGCCGGTCAGTAGACAGGCGCGCATCGCCTCGCCTGGCGGGTGACCGCGGGTGAGGTCGCTGGTCAGCGACAACGCGGCGATGACGCCGGCTACGGCCACCTGCTGGACCACGCTGTCGAGTCTAGGAGCCACGAGAGTCACGGCGCGCGGCTCAACGGCCGAGTGGCCGAGTGGCCGAAGAGTGAGCGCGGTGTGGACGGGTTCCGGACTGTCCGGCCTCCGGCGACAACTGCGTCCTGGTTTTCCAGTGACCCGATACCCGCCGCTCCCGTAGAGGAGACCCGGACCGCTCCTCGCCGAACGCGGTTCACCTGCACATATCATTCGCCGCCACCACGTGACCGCCACCACCGCGCAGGCCCAGACCGTCGACCGCCAGCCCGCGCGAACGTCCCCGCCCGAGGCGAACGTCTCTTCAGTCGCGATGGGCTGGACAATTCGCGGCAAACACGACGGCATCATCAACCGATTGCGGCGACTCGGCGCGGTCCGTTACAGCGCACAGAAATTAACTCACCCTGGGCTCAGCTCGAGAACTCAGCTCGAGAACTCAGCCGCGAAAACTCAGCGCAATCGGCACAGCATGAGAGCTCATTTCAGGTTTTAGGCCTTTCTCCTCTGTGGACCGGGCCGACCAGGCCGGAGGCTGGAACGAAGACCAAATCGTGGGCAGCGCGTGCTGCCCACCACCGACGTGACTGCGAGGGCCGAGTGATGAACTACAACGGGTACGGCAACGGCGGCTGGATGTGGATGTTCGGCGGTTTGATGATGCTCGGCGTGTTCGCGCTGATCGGACTCGCCATCTGGGCGATCGTGACGGCGCGGCACCGCGCCCGGGGCTCGCGAGCGCTTGGCGGATCGCGAACGCGTGCACCTCCCGGAGCGATTGGTGTGCCGGTCGAGCTGCTGACGGCCGCAGTCGCCGCGCCGCGGTTCCACCGGCGGCGACGGTCTTCGAGCGGCCCGCCTCTCGCGACCCGGGATCAGCGCCGGACGTCCGGCAGCGGCGCCTCACCCTCGACCTCGACCCTCACAGCCCGCGACCCGCCACACACGTTTGCGACGACCATCACCAACGCGACCGCCCCGGCACCGAAGCAACATCCACCCGCCCGACGATCAACTTCACTCCACCGTCATTTGCGATGCGCCGAATTTCGGTCACGGCGGCGCTGCCGTCCACCCGGTTACCGCACTTCGTAGTCGGTGGTCAGCTGGAACGAGACCTGGCTGTTCATCGTGCCGGTGTTCTGTGCGCAGATCGAGTACGAACCCGCCCCCGGGAAGGTGCCGTCGGCGGACCTGAGCACGGCCACCCAGGAGTTCACCCTGGAAGGCGTGTTGACCACCACCACGCCGTTGCGGACCAGTTTGAACTTCACTCCCTGATTGGTGGCCGAGCCGTCCGCCCGCACCTGAAAATTGGCCGGCTGGCTGAGACCGCAGACACCTGCCCCCGGCGCGAGATTCGCGTAGCCGGTGACCTGGGCCGAGGCCGCACCCGCCCCGGCCAGGCTGATCGCGGCGGCGGCCCCGGCGGCGGCGACGCCGACGCCGATCCGGGCGAGCAGACGCTTCCCCCGCGTGGCGTGGTCGGCTTCTGGGGTGGTCGGACGCTTGCGGGTGGCGGTGGTGTTCATGGTGTCCTCCGATGGGGGGTGACCGTGTCCCTGGTGGATCCGGTCGATGTAGCAAGGAAGTTACGAGCGTCGTACGCTCACTTCCCAGGCCGAAATCCGCTCACCCCACGCTTGAAACACGCTCAAGCGCTCACCTTGGGCGTCTGCCGCTGCACATCCTCGAAGCCGCCGGAATGGGTCCCGGCCTACTGGCCGCCGGTCACTGCCAGGCCGGGTCCCGCGCTGGACGCCCATCCCGATCTGTGTCAGACTCCAACCATGTCGACTCGCCAGTTTTTTTATGGGTACCGGACTCCGGTGCCCGTCGGCGGCTGACCAGCCAGTTCCACGACGCGCCCCGAGTCCACCGGACCGGGGCGTTTTTCGTGTCCGGGAACAGTGGGCCGGGGCAGAATGAGGTCCAGATGCTCAGCACGAGAATTCGAGAGGCTCAGATGTCCGACACCGAAATGGAATTGCCGGACATCCCGGTGCCGGAGTCGGAGGACGGCATCAACGTACTTCGGCTCGAGATCGACCAGATCGACGCCGAATTGGTTCGCCTGATCAAGCGTCGCACCGCCATCTCACACTCCATCGGCGCCGCCCGAATGAAGCTCGGCGGCCCGCGCGTGGTGCACAGTCGGGAGATGAGAGTCCTGGACCGGTTCCGCGACCTGGGCCAGCCCGGCGTCGACCTCGCGCTGATGCTGCTCGACCTGGGACGCGGCAAGCTCGGCAAGTCGCGCGCCTCGTCCTGACCCGGGAGCCGGCCCTAGCCCTCCATGGCGCTAGATCAGCCGGCGGTCGCTCGCCCACCGCGACAATTCGTAACGGTTGGACAACTGAGTCTTGCGCAGTACCGATGACACGTGACTCTCCACCGTCTTCACCGAGATGAACAGCTGAGCCGCGATCTCCTTGTAGGCGTAACCGCGGGCCAGCAATCGCAAGACGTCCCGCTCCCGCGGCGACAGCCGGTCCAGATCCGGGTCCATCGGCCCCGTGGGCGCGCGACCATCGGCCCGGTCGGCGAAGGCGTCCAGGACGAACCCCGCCAACCGAGGGGAGAAGACGGCGTCGCCCGCTGCCACCCGGACGATTGCGTCGGCCAGCTCGGGTGCCGAGATCGTCTTGGTGACATAGCCTCTCGCGCCGCCGCGGATCACGTTGATGACGTCTTCCGCGGCGTCCGAGACCGACAGCGCGAGGAAGACCGTCGGCAGTCGGCGCGCCTCCAATCGATCGAGCACGGCCCGGCCGCCGCCGTCGGGTAGATGCACGTCGAGCAGCACGACCCGCGGCTGCAGTGCGGGGATGCGGGTCACCGCCTCACCCACGGTGCCCGCCTCACCCACCACTGCGATCCGGGGGTCGTGCAGCGCAGCCAGTTCGGCCTTGACGCCGGACCTGAACAAGGCGTGGTCGTCAACCAGGAACACCGACACCGGGGATGCGACCCCCGTCGCCGGCGGCTCATTCAGGTCCACCGGCAACGGGGAGTCAGGGTGCGAAGGCGAGTCGGGACCGTTCACTCCGCCGGTCGATTCGTTCGGTGCGGGGCTCCGAATGCGGCCGTGCTGAGCCTGGGGTCGACGTGTGCGGGATCGCTGGGCGGCAACCGGGTGGCCGGGAACTCGCCCGGGTGGACCCCTGACGGCCGGGAGCCGACAGGCACGTTATCGACAGGCGCGTTATCGACAGGCGCGTTATCGGCGGGCGCGAAATCGGCGGGCGCGAAATCGGGAGGCACCGGCTCGGCAAGCCCCTCGCCTCCAGAACGGGCGGTGGCCCTATCCGACCCATCGGCCCCTGCGGCCGGCATCCACAGTTCCACTTCGGTGCCGGCTCCGGGAGCGGATCGGACTGTCGCCCGGCCACCGTTGCGTTCCATCCGGCCCCGGATCGATTCGGCGAGTCCGTGCCGGTCGTCCCCGATATGGTCCAGATCGAAGCCGACGCCGCGGTCTCGGACAAAGACCGTGATTCCGCTGTCGTCCGTCTCGGCGTACACGCTGACATCCGAGACGCCGGCGTGTTTCGCCGCGTTGACCATCGCCTCCCGGGCGGCCGCGACCAGGGCGCCGTGGTGCGCCGACATCACCGCGTCGCCGACGACTACCGGGCGTACCTGCACCGCGTAGGTGTCCTCCACTTCGCCCGCTGCGGTCGCCAACGCGGCCGCCACCGTGCCGGCGACTGCCGAACCGTCGGCGGTGAAGCCGCCGGGTGACGCGTAACCCATCGGTCCGTACAGCCAGCGGCGCAACTCACGTTCCTGGGACCGCGACAGTCGCAGCACTTCTCGCGGATCTGCCGCCTGCCGCTGGATCAGCGCGAGCGTCTGCAGGACCGAATCGTGCAAATGGGCGGCGATTTCGGCGCGTTCCTGCTGGACGACCAGTTCACGCCGTTCAGCCCCGAGGTCACGGATCAGCCGCACCCACCACGGCACCGCGATAACGGCGACACCGACCAGCGTCAGCACCACGGCGACCAACGCGGCACCGGTGGCGCCGACGTCGAACTGACCGAAGGCGAAGACCGAGAGACCGCCGACCACCAGGGCGGCGCCGCCGATCAACCGCCACCCGCCCCACCCGCCGAACCGGATGCCGCCGGGTCCGATCAGTCCGGCGGCGGAGTGCCGCCACCGTTGGCGCTGCAGGTCGTCGGCCTCACGCCAGATGAAGGCGGCGCCGACTGCGGCCAAACCCAGCGGCCCGACGATCCAGCCCAGCGTCTGACCGAACCCGAAGGCCGTTCCGACCAGGGCCAATGCCGCCCCGATCGCTGCGACACCCCAGGCCCGATTCCGCTCCAGGCCGGTGGCGACGGCCCCCGGAGGTCGGGGCTCCGTCGACTGCGGCGCGAAGATCCACAGGAGCGCGTACGCGAGCACCCCGACTCCGGACAGCAGTGCGAGTAGGCAGAACGTCACCCGCACCCACAGCACGGGCAGTCGCAGATGCCCGGCGATCCCGGCCGACACGCCGCCCAGAACCCGACCGTCGCGCGGCCGCACCAGCCGAGTCATCGGATGGGCGGGTCGACCGGCCAGCTTGTCCGGAGCCTCACCCGGGCTGTCGACCGGGGGGGTGAGCGCGACTGGCGGGGTGAGCGCGCCGCCCCGCGACGGGTCCGACGGTTCCGTGAACGCCGCGGGTCCGGGGAACGCCGAGGCACCGGGGAACGCCGAGGCACCGGGCGTCGGCCCGGTCGGCCGACGGGAGGCTGGTCCGCCGCATGAACTCACACCTCGATAGTCCCGGGGTTTCGGCCCTCGGGTCATCCGGGACCACCCTGAATCGGGAAACCAGGGTAATTCCGGATGGTGCCGCAGACGGGCGTCGAGCACGCTTCCCATCATGAACACGAGAAGGCAACAGGATTCCTCGCACCTGAGTGAATGGTGGGCGCGCCGCCCCCGCCGGTCACGCACCGACTCCAAGGTCGCCGGTGTCGCGGGCGGCATCGGTTGGTACCTCGGTATCGACCCGCTGCTCATTCGCGTCGGGTTCGTCGCGTTGACTGTTCTCGGTGGCGCCGGGGTGTTGATCTACTGCCTGCTCTGGCTGTTGCTGCCGGCCGAAGGCGACGACGTCTCCGCGGCCGAGGCACTCCTCGGGCGGGGGCAGTCATCGATGTCCCCAGTGCTCGCGGTCGGTCTGACGATCGCGGTGGCGGTCAGCGTGCTGTCTTCGCTGTCCTGGGGTAAGCCGTTCTGGCCGGGCCTCATCTTCGTCCTCGTGTTCGGCAAACTCCTGTATCGACGACACGGTCGCGCTGCCCGGCGGCCCGGTGGCGGCTGTAGCCGATCCGGCACCCGCCCCGAGAGTGCAGGATCCGGAGCCGATGACAGTGCGGACCCAGCCGGCAACGGCGGCGGCGCACGCTACGGTCCACCGCAGTGGGGCGGCCCCCCGTGGGGGAGATCCGCGTCTTCGTGGGGTCGCCACCCGTCGGGCGGATCCCCGTGGGGTGGATCAGGGTCGGGTGGATCAGGGTGGGGTGGATCAGGGTGGGGTGGATCAGGATGGGGTTCCCCTTCGCACAGTGGTTCATCGGAAACCGGGTCGTGGCCGGTCGACCTGGGACCGCATCCGCGCACCGCGAATTGGACCGGCGGCCGGCAGCAGCAGTCGACGGGCGCGTATACCGGCAACTCCGCCGGCGAGCAAGCGGCCGGCCCGGACGCGGCCTGGTTCGTTCCCACGGCGGGGCCCGCGGCCGCGGGCGCGGCGGGGGGCGATACCGACCCGACCGATGCGGACCCGGCGGGTACGCACAGCGAACCGACGGGCGCCGACAGCCGGCCCCAACCACCGTCCTGGGATCCGCTGGGTGCGGCACCGTTCGCCTGGGACCTGCCTGACATCGACCTGACCACCGACCCGACCACCGATGGGCCGTCCGTGCGCGTCTCGGTGATCGGCCGGATCGCCGCGGGCGCCGCGATGCTCACCGCCGCCGCACAGATCCTCGGGATGGTCGCCGGTTGGTGGACCCTCGGTTGGGCGGCGATCGCCGGTTCGGCGCTCGCCGTAGTGGGACTGGGCCTGCTGATCCAGGCGCTGCTGGGTCGCCGGCTCACACTGATCGGCGCCGGCGCCGTGCTCTCGGTGGCGACCATCGGGCTGGCCCTGACCGGGTTGACCGGAATCGCTTCGGTGGGCGATCGAACCTGGTCACCCGGCAGCGGGGCGGACATTCAAGCCGAGTATCGGCTCGGCACCGGTAGTGCGGTGCTGGACTTGAGCAGCGTGGAACTCCGTCGCGGTGAAACCGTCCATTCGACCCTTGAAGTGAACGTCGGGTCCGCGACGGTGACCCTGCCACCGGACACCAACGTCGACGTCACCTGTCGCAGCAACGCCGGTCAAATCGACTGCGTCGGGGAACTGCTCGACGGCCTCGACAGCGAGCGCACCTTCACCGACCACGGACATCCTGAAGCGGGGCTGCTCACCCTGGACGTCCACGTCGGTACCGGCGAAGCGACGGTGACGAGGTGAGCACCGCCCCGGCCGCCCGACCCGGCCGAATCGCGCGGCCCGCTCGGCGCCGCCTCCCCGGCGTCCTGGTGGCCTTCGTCTTCCTGACCATCGCGACGATGGGCATCACCGGGGACCCGTTCTGGCTGCTCAACCAGGGCACTCCCTGGGTGGCCGCCGGAGTGCTGGCCCTGTTGGGTCTGGGTTTGATCGGCAGCACCCTGCCGGGCCTCCGCAAGCGTTGATCGGATCGCCCCGGCCCGCTACCGGCGGGTCGGGGTGGGTCCATCCGGTTCGCCGGTCATTCCCATTCGATGGTGCCGGGTGGCTTGCTGGTGATGTCGACGACCACCCGGTTCACATCCGGCACCTCACCGGTGATGCGGGTGGAGATGCGTGCCAGTAGGTCGTACGGCAGTCGAGACCAGTCCGCGGTCATCGCGTCCTCGCTGGACACCGGTCGCAGCACGATCGGGTGGCCGTAAGTGCGGCCGTCGCCCTGCACCCCGACCGACCGCACGTCGGCCAACAGGACAACCGGGCATTGCCAGATCTGATCGTCGAGGCCCGCGGCCGTGAGTTCCTCCCGGACGATCGCATCGGCGAGGCGGAGCACGTCCAGCCGTTCGGCGGTGACCGCGCCGATGATCCGAATGCCCAGGCCCGGCCCGGGGAAGGGCTGCCGCCCGACGATTTCCGGGGGCAGGCCGAGTTCGGCGCCGAGCAGTCGCACCTCATCCTTGAACAGCTTGCGCAACGGCTCCACCAGCGCGAACTTCAAATCGTCGGGCAGACCGCCGACATTGTGGTGCGACTTGATGGTGGCGGTGCCGCTGCCGCCGCCGGACTCGACGACATCCGGATAGAGCGTGCCCTGCACCAGGAAGTCGACGCCGCCCTCGGCCTCGGCTACCGACAGCGCGGCCGTCTCGAAGGTGCGGATGAACTCCCGGCCGATGATCTTGCGCTTGGTCTCCGGGTCGGTGACACCGTCCAACGCCGCGAGGAACTGCTCGCGCGCGTCGACCGTGACCAATTTGATCCCGGTGGCGGCCACGTAATCCCGCTGCACCTGCTCGCGCTCGCCGGCCCGAAGCAGCCCGTGGTCGACGAAGACGCAGGTCAACTGGTCCCCCACCGCTTCGTGCACGATGGCCGCCGCGACCGCGGAGTCGACGCCCCCGGAGAGGCCGCAGATGACCTTCGCGTCGCCGATCTGATCGCGGATCAACCTCACCTGCTCGGCCAGGATCGAGTCGGCCGTCCACGATCCGTCGAGGCCCGCGATGTCATAGAGGAACCGACGCAGGATCTCCTGGCCGTGTTCGGAGTGCGCAACCTCGGGGTGATGTTGCACGCCGGCCAACCGCCGCGGAAGGTTCTCGAATCCGGCGATCGGGGTGTCCGGGGTGCTGGCAGTGACGCTGAACCCCGGCGGCGCAGCGGCGACCGAGTCGCCGTGGCTCATCCAGACGTTCAATCGGACCGGCAGATCGTGGAAGAGCACCGACTGGGTGTCGGTGACGTCCAGCGCGGTGCCACCGTACTCCCGGCGCCCGGTGCGGTCGACGCGACCGCCCAGCGCGGTCGCCATCGCCTGGAATCCGTAGCAGATCCCGAAGACCGGCACGTTCGCGTCGAACAGCGCCGGATCGACCTGCGGCGCGCCGCTCTCGTACACCGAGGAGGGTCCGCCGGAGAGCACGATCGCCGCCGGTCGCTTCGCCAACATCTCGGCCGCGGGCATCGAGGCGGGCACGATCTCGGAGTAGACATTCGCCTCCCGAACCCGCCGCGCGATCAGTTGCGCGTACTGAGCGCCGAAGTCCACCACCAGCACGGGGTGCTCGCTGACCTCGGTCTTCGAGCCCTCCCCGGCCGTCGCGATTTCAGTGATCGCGCCCGTTTCGCTGATCGCGCGTTTCGCTGATCGTGCCCGTTTCGCTGATCGCGCCCGTTTCGCTGGGCGCGCCCGTTTCGCTGATCGCGTCCTCGCGGACCACTTCCGGGCCCGTCGGCTCGGGTCGGGATTCGGCCACGGTTGCCGCCTTCCTGTCTTCGGGCGCCACGCGCTCGGCGGTCGGCACACTCGCATCTTGCGGCCCACTGAACCCGGCCTGCCGTCGTCCGGCCCGCAGAGTTTACCGAGATAGGTTGACCCGGTGACCGTGTTGATCGACCCGCCCCGCTGGCCGGCCCACGGCCGGCTGTGGTCGCACCTGGTCAGCGACGCGAGCGAGGCGGAGTTGCACGATTTCGCCGAGCGGCACGGCATCCCTCAACGCGGTTTCGATCACGACCATTACGACGTCCCCGCGGATCGCTACCCGGAGCTGGTCTCCGCCGGCGCCGAGCCGGTCGACGCCCGTGAACTGGTCCGACGGATCACCGCCGCGGGGCTGCGCAGACCTAAACGGGACCGGCGCTCCCCCACTCTCCCAATCGGGGAGGATTGTGATCAATCGTGAGCTCGATTCTCCCGGATTCAGACCCGGTCGCGAGCAAATCAGCCGCGGACGCTGAGCTCGACCTTCTGAAACTCCTTCAGATCCGAGTAGCCGGTCTTCGCCATCGCTCGCCGCAAGGCGCCGAAGATATTGGTGTCACCGAGCGTGGTGGAAGCCGGGCCCAGCAGCAGGGTCTCCAACGGCACGTCGGCACTGCCGCAGTAGGAGACGTGCCCCCTCGGTAGCTGGGGGTGCGCGGCGGCACTGACCCAGTAGAAGCCCTGACCGGGGACGCCGTCAGCGGCGGTCAACTGCTCCCCGAGCATCACCGCGTCGGCGCCGCAGGCGACCGCCTTGACCACGTCGGCGCTGGTCTGCAGATCACCGTCGGCGATCACGTGGACGTAGCGACCCCCCGTCTCGTCCAAGTAGTCGCGACGGGCGGCGGCCGCGTCGGCGATCGCGGTGGCCATCGGCACGTCGATGCCCAGCACCCCGTTGGTCGTGGTGGTCGACCCGGCGCCGTACCCGACGATGACACCCACCGCGCCGGTGCGCATCAGGTGAGTGGCCGACTGATAGTTGCTGCAGCCGCCGACGATGATCGGCACGTCCTGGTCGGAGATGAAGCTCTTGAGGTTCAGCGGCTCACCGCCCCGCTGGACGTGTTCGGCCGACACGATGGTCCCCTGAATCACGAGCAGGTCGATGCCCGCGGCCACCACGATGGGTGTGAGCGCGGCGACGTTCTGCGGTGACACCCGGACGGCCACCGTGTTCCCGGCGGCTTTCAGGTCGACGATCACCTGCTTGAGCAGGTCCGGATCGATCGGCGCGGCGTACAGCTCCTGCAGCAGGCTGACAGATCCGTCGATGATGCCCTCGGCGTCGTCTTCACCTGCTCGTTCCAGGATGCGCGCCAGAGCGCTCTCCGGGTCGGCGTGGCGGGCCCACAATCCCTCGGCGTTGAGGACACCCAAACCGCCGAGTCGCCCCACCTCCTTGATCACCGCGGGTGAGGCGATCGCATCGGTGGGATGGGTGAGCAGCGGCAGCGTGAATCGGTAGGCGTCGATCTGCCACGAAGTACTGATGTTGCTCGAGCTGCGGGTCCTCCTGGACGGCACGATCGAGACGTCGTCCAGCGTGTAGGTCTGTCGGGCCGACCGGCCCCGGCCGATGTCAACGGTGTCGCCCACGCCGGTGTCCCCTCATCAATGATCGAGTAGCACCCCCACTGCACCGGCGGTGCCGGATCACGGGGTGAACGAGTTCACTGCGTGAAGTAGTTCGGCGCCTCGGAGGTGATGGTGATGTCGTGCGGGTGAGATTCTCTCAGCCCGGCAGAGGTGATGCGGACCAGTTTGGCGTCACCGAGCGCTTCGATCGTGGCCGAGCCGGTGTATCCCATCGCCGCTCGCAGCCCGCCGACCAGCTGATGCGCGACGTCCTGCAGTCGGCCGCGGTACGGGACCCGACCCTCGATCCCCTCGGGGACGAGCTTGTCGTCGGCGAGCACGTCGTCCTGCGAATAACGATCCTTGGAGTAAGAACGGGCCTCGCCGCGAGTCTGCATGGCTGCCAGGGAGCCCATGCCGCGGTACGACTTGTACTGCTTGCCGTTGACGAAGATGAGCTCGCCGGGCGACTCAGCCACCCCGGCCAGCAACGAGCCGAGCATCACCGACGACGCGCCGACCGCGATCGCCTTGGCGATGTCCCCCGAGAACTGCAGGCCACCGTCGCCGATGACCGGAACACCTGCCGGCCGGCAGGCCTTCGAGGCCTCGTGAATCGCGGTGACCTGTGGGACGCCGATCCCGCTGACGATCCGGGTGGTGCAGATGGAGCCCGGGCCGACCCCGACCTTCACTCCGTCGGCCCCGGCATCGACCAGTGCCTGCGCCCCCGCCCGGGTGGCGATGTTGCCGCCGACGATGTCGATCCGGTTTCCGACCTCCCGCTGCAGGCGGGACACCAACTCCAGCACCCGGTTGGAGTGGCCGTGGGCGGTGTCCACCATCACCACGTCGATGCCGGCGTCGACCAGCGTCATCGCCCGCTTGTATCCGTCGTCGCCCACCCCGACGGCGCCCGCGACCAGCAACCGGCCGTCGTGATCCTTGGTGGCCATCGGATACTGCTCGGTCTTCACGAAGTCCTTGACGGTGATCAGGCCGCGCAGCCGTCCGTCCGCGTCGACCAGCGGCAGCTTCTCGATCTTGTGCTTGCGCAGCAGACCCAGCGCCGCGTCGGCGGTCACCCCGACCGCGGCGGTGACCAGCGGCATCGGCGTCATCACCTCGCGGACCGGACGCGCACGATCCATCTCGAATCGCATGTCACGGTTGGTGATGATGCCGAGTAGTCGGCCGCCCTGGTCCGTGACCGGCACGCCGGAGATGCGGAACTTCGCGCACAGCGCATCCGCCTCGTACAGCGTCGCGTCGGGTCGGCAGGTCACCGGATCGGTCACCATGCCGGCTTCGGAACGCTTCACGATCTCGACCTGGGCGGCCTGGTCGGCCACCGACAGGTTGCGGTGGAGCACGCCGATACCGCCCTGCCGGGCCATCGCGATCGCCATCCGGGACTCGGTCACGGTGTCCATGGCGCTGGATACGAGCGGGATCCGCAGCCGGATGTTCTTGGTCAACTGGGTGGACGTGTCCGCCTCGGAGGGCACCAGATCGGAGGCGTCCGGTAGTAGCAACACGTCGTCGTACGTCAACCCGATCAGCGCGAATTTGTCGGCGAAGCCGCCGGCAGACTCGCTGTCCGACGGATCCACCGCGTTCGGCAGATCCGACGTCGAGTTGTCAACGGCGGTGCCGTTGAAGATCCTGCCGCTCGAAATCATCCTGTACAGCCTTCCCTCACCACCGTGACCGACCGCACTCAATCGACTGTGCCCAACCGATTGCCCTAGACCGACTGAACGCAGAACTCCGCGGGGTCGAAGGTCCATGCTAGTGATCGTCCGGCGTCACCGAACCCGGCCGGGTTCAGGCAGTGGGGTGGATCGCAGCCTGCGCCGGAGTCGTCTGGCGATCATCCTGTGTCGGGTCGGTCTCGGCGGCGGCGTGTTCGCCGGCCTGCTCGGTTGTCGCGGCCGTCGTCGGGGTGGTCGCGCCGAGGGCACCCAATCCGTCTCCGCCGGTGGTGGCGTCGGTGGTGGACGTGCCTCCGGGACTCTGATCGCCGGTGGTCTGGGTTGCCGAGCCGACCGTGGTCTCGGTCGAGGTCGTGCCGTCGGACGGCTCTTGGGTGGTGCCGTCCACGGTAGAGGGATCTGTGCCGTCAGACGGCTCGGGCGTAGTGCTCCGCACGTCGACTGACGGCGGGGTGGTCGTCGACGAGGAGAACAGCGGCGGAATCACCGGCGGAGTGGTGAGCACTGGGGGCGGTTGCACGGTCGAGGTCCGCGAGATGGAGGTCGACGGCGAGGTGGACGTCTTCGTTGTGTCGGTCGTCGTGGTGTCGGTCGTCGTGGTGCCGGTTGCCGTCGGGTCAGTCCCGCCCGTGGCCATGGACAAGTCGGACTTCACCTGTTGCAGATCTGCCTCGAGGCTCGCGCGTCCGTCACGCTCGTCCACTTTGGTGATCAGCACGGTGACCTGATCGATGGCGATCACCGCTGCGTCGGGGTGGCCGGCCGCGAGCGCATTCGACGCGTAATCGATCGCCTCACGGACGCCCTTCTCCGCGTTCGCCGAGTCGGCGCGGTCCGACCAGAGCAGTTCGGTGACGGCGAAGAGCAGGGTGTTCGGTTTGGCCGACCGGGATCCGATGGCGGCCGATCCGATCAGCAGACCGACGATCGCCGCCGCCACTCCGAGCATGGGTCGAATGGCCCGGCGCCGCGGTGGCAGCGCGTGCACGACGGTGACGGCCTTCTCGACGTCGATCGGCGGCGGCAGCGGCGCCGAGTCGATCTCGGTGCGCCATGCTCGCAGCAGTTCGGCGAGCCGGTCCGCAGGCTCGCTGCGACGGGAGGCGTCGGCCCAGAATCCAGCCACCTCGCCGGCGTGATCGGCATCGCCGGAGTCGCCGTAGTCGAAGGTGGTCGACTCTGAGATCGCAGCCGGGGCGGTGGCAGCCAGAGCAGTGACACCCGGCCGCAGTCCCCGCAGCGACTCGATGAGCGCATCGTCGGCCTGAACTTCGAGATAGTCGGCCGCGGGCTGGTCGGCGTCGTCGCGGGAGCGGCGACTGAAGAGGTCTCTCACAGCAGCTGCTCCGAAAGTCCGTTGTCCTTGGACACCAGGAGGCGAAGCTTGGCCAAGGCGCGATGCTGCGCCACCCGCACCGCCCCCGGAGAGGTGCCCAGCGCCTGTGCGGTCTCGTCCGCGGACATACCCGCGCCGACTCGCATGATCAGGATCTCACGTTGATTCAAGGGGAGCTCTTTCAAGAGTTCGTGCATCCGAGCAGCCACGGCGGCCCCCACCACCACCTGCTCGGGGTTCGGATCGTTCGAGACGACATCGGGAAAATCGGCCACCGGGTTGCTGCGAGAACGACCGGCGGCACGGTGCGCGTCGACGATCTTGTTGCCCGCAATGCCGTACACGAAGGCCAGGAACGGACGACCCTCGCGGCGGTAGCTCGGCAGCGCGTTCAGCACGGCCATGCACACCTCCTGCGCTATGTCGTCCGCGGTCAGCAGCGAACGGTGTCCATTGGACAGTCGTGCGCGGCAGTAGCGGACGACCATCGGGTGGATGCGCTCCAGGAGTGCACTCACCGCGACGGTGTCGCCGAGCACCGCACGATCGACGATGCCGTCGATGTCGTCCGCTGCTGGTTCCATCGCTTGCGGGCACTCTCTCGTTACACCAGTGGTCACTGGATTGGCGTAGACGTCCTGAACTACCCGCCCACAATCCGAACCACTCCGGTCCGCGCGCACGCTTCGGAACGCCGGGAGTGAACTGAGTGGAATATTTCTATCAGTGTCGGGGTAATGAGAAGTGTCGAATGCAGGATTAACCGACGAAATCAGCCCGATCCAGCTGATTTGTTTCACCGACGCGAATCGGTCGAATCGGACGAATTCCCAACTGAGCATTGCACCGCGACCATCGCTGACGGCGCGCGCAGGCCCGCCGTCTCAGGCCGTCTCAGCTGGCGCGTTGTCGATTCAAGCAACGGCTGAGGCCGATCGTCAGAGCGACAGCACCCCCCGCCACGGCTCGGATCGAACCCGGCGCGGGGTGACGGTCTGCAGGTGACAGACGACACAAGCCGACTGCCGGTGTTCGATGACTGTCGGTGCTCGATGACTGTCGGTGCCGATGCTGTCGGTGCTCGATGCAAACCCGACGGGTCTGCTACGCGACCAGACCCCGACGGAATCCGACGGCCACCGCCTGTGCCCGGTCACGCGCGCCGAGCTTGCGGAACAGTCGGCGGGCATGGGTCTTCACGGTGTCCTCGGATAGGAAGAGCTCCCGCCCGATCTCCCCGTTCGACTGGCCCTGGCTCATCCCCCGGAGCACCTGCAGTTCGCGCTCCGTGAGATTGACCTGACCTTCGTCGGCCGCCCGCGGCGAGGGCAGTCGTGGTGAGGACACGGTGTCCGCCAGCGCCGCGATGATCTCCGGCTGGGTGGCGTCCCAGCGCAGGAAGCCTCGCGCACCGCAGGCGATCGCGGCGGCGATCGAAGCTGTGTCGTCCGGAGATCCGAATACGATCACCACACCATTGGGGTGAACGGCCAGCAGCCGACGGGTGGCCTCGATGCCACCGGTCAGTGCTCGCTGAGTTCCGATCAGAACGATGTCGGCACTTTCTCGGCCGTATCGGGCGAGCAACTCGTCGCCGTCGGCGACGCAGTCGATCGAACCGATCGACGGCAGCGCGGACATCACACGAGTCAGCCCGTCACGGGCGCTGCGACGTTCGTCGCAGATCAACACGCTGGTCACTGCAACCTGCTCTCTGAATGCTCTAGGGGGGATTCGGCCGGCCGCGGGGCTCGCGCGCCGGGTATTCGAAACTGTGCTTCGCAGGGCACTCCGGATCGCGCACCGTCCGTAGCGCGGAACAGCCGCCGATGGCGGCGACTGTCCCCGCCCTGAACGCTCGGGACGACACACCCCGAACGACCGCCGGTCGCGTTGCGATCAGGCGCCGGCGACCGCGTCCGGAAGGTGGTGGCGGGTACCCGATGAAAACGCAGAACGGAGCGATTTAGCCTCGCATCCGCCGGGCTCGCGGTGAACTGGGGGGGATCCCACGGCGACGCACGAAAAATTGATTTGATCTTGGTCTTGTAGCGTGGGTCACAGGACTCTAGGGTCTGTGCTGCGGACCGTTCCAGAAGAGGCGGCGGGCCGGACCGCACCATTTCGGTCAGTAGCACAACGACGTCTGGGCTCGCTCCAGCGTGCCGCTGAAGATGCGCATCATGCGCACTTCCCGCGGCACCCTGGCGCGTCCGATGACCAGAGGAGTGGAATAGATGGCAGACACGCGACGACTTCCTGGACCTAACGCCGACCGCTGGGACTGGCAGCTCGATGCCGCATGTCGCGGAATGGCCAGTTCCTTCTTCTTCCACCCCGAAGGCGAACGCGGTCCGGCCAGAGCCCGCCGCGAAGCGAACGCGAAGGCCGTCTGCTTGAACTGCCCCGCGATGATGGCCTGCCGTCAGCACGCGATCGATGTGCACGAGCCGTACGGCATCTGGGGTGGACTCTCCGAGGGAGAGCGGCACCATCTGCAGGTGGATGCCGCCATGCGGGCCTGACGCCCAGTCCGACCGTGCACAGAGCGGCCGCGGAGCGCTCGAACCGTTCCAGCTAGCCGTTGGATGGCGCAACGGTGGGTGGCACCGCTGTAACCCGATCGGGTCATTCGGCGGTCCCGGACGAGCGACCACGGAGACCGGCACGTTCATCACATCTCCATCAGTCAGTCGATCGATTCTGTCGAGAGTCCGGCGATGGGAATACCTGCCGACCGCGGTTCGCTCAGTGTTCGCAGTGCGAGGCGAAGAGCGAAGCCGCATGGGCATCACCCTAACTGATGACAACTGGAGAATCACTCCGTCGCGCCATACCCCCGCTCACCCGATGGCGTGATTTACCCTCACGGCAGGCTCGACATCCGCAAAAATGTCTTCAAAACGTGACTTTCGGGCACTGAATTTCAGCCTATGCCTCGCTGTCCCCTACCCGCTGACCCAGCCGCGAGAGGGCCGACACCGCTCCCAGGAGCGCAGAATCACCCGAAGGGAACGCTCGACTTCCCGCCCATCGGGTTGCTCGGTGTCATTCGGGACCGGTCAGGATCGGTGATCCGCCCGCATCGCGGCGTCGCGTGGTGGCGTGTTTCGAGGTCTCCGGCGCCGGGTCGGCGGCGTGATTCTGCCGAGTGAGCCGACACCCCCGGTCGAGTGGCGGGAACCCGGTGTTCAATACGGGATTGGGCCTCGAGCACCGGTGTGACAGCCCCGCGGAGCGCGCTCCCCGCCGCAGACACCGGGCTCACCCGCCGCAGACAGCGGGCTCACCCGCCGCAGACACAGATGAGCGGCCCCGGGTTCTCCGAGACCGCTCATCGAATTCACCGCAGCGGTGCGATCACCCGCAGCCGCGCACCCGATGCGGGTGCGCGCAACGGGACTCCTTCACCCGGTGTTCTTCACCCGGTGTTCTTCACCCGGTGTTCTTCACCCGGGTTTCTTCACCCGGGTTTCTTCACCCGGGTTTCTTCACTCGGGTTTCTTCACTCAGTGATGATGCCCGGCGTGCCCGCCGCCCTGGGCGGGCGGCTCGGCGTCCACTGGGCGTTCGACGATGGTGGTCGCCGTGGTGAGCACCATGCCCGCGATGGAGGCGGCATTGACCACCGCTGACCGGGTGACCTTGACCGGGTCGATGACGCCTTGCGACACCAGATCGCCGAACTCACCGGTGGCCGCGTTGTACCCGCTCCCGCGCGGAAGCTCGGCGATCCGGCCGACGACGACGGCACCCTCGGCGCCGGCGTTCGCGGCGATCCAGAATGCCGGCGCGGTGAGCGCGCGCCGCACGATGTCCACCCCGAGACCCTGGTCGCCCGGCAGGTCCAGGGACGCGAGTTCGGCCGCGGCGTGCACCAGGGCGGAGCCCCCACCCGCGATGATGCCCTCCTCGACCGCGGCGCGAGTAGCGGACACCGCGTCCTCGATGCGGTGCTTGCGCTCCTTGGCCTCGGTCTCGGTGGCGGCCCCGACCTTGATCACGGCCACCCCGCCGGCCAACTTCGCCAGCCGCTCCTGCAACTTCTCCTTGTCCCAATCCGACGTCGACTTCTCGATCTCGGCCCGAATCTGCTTCACCCGGCCGGACACCTCGGCGGCGTCGCCACCGCCGTCGACGACGGTTGTCGCATCCTTGGTGACCACGACTCGACGCGCCGTTCCCAGCACTTCGAGCCCGACCTCGGACAACTTCAAGCCGATCTCAGTGGAGACCACCTCGCCGCCGAGAGCGATCGCCAGATCCTGCAGGAATGCCTTGCGGCGGTCGCCGAAGAACGGCGCCTTCACCGCCACGACCTGGAATGTCTTGCGGACGGCGTTCACCGCGAGTGTGGACAGCGCCTCGCCGTCGACGTCCTCGGCCACGATCAGCAGTGGACGCTTCTGCTCGATGATCTTCTCCAGGATCGGCAACAGGTCGGCCAGCGCGCTGATCTTCTCGCGCACGAGGAGGACGAGCGGCTTCTCCAGCACGGCTTCGGCCGCTTCCGCGTCGGTCACGAAATGCGGCGAGATGTAACCCTTGTCGAACTGCAGACCGTCGGTGAATTCGAGGCGGGTACCCGCCGCGGAGTCCTCCTCGACGGTGACCACACCGTCCGCGCCGACCCTGACCAGGGCCTCGCCGAGCAGGGCACCGATCTCCTCGTCACGTGAGGCGATGGTGCCGACCTGGGCGATCGCGGCCTGATCCCCGGCGACCGGGGTGGCCCAGGACACCAGCACTTCGCAGACCTTGTCGGCGGCCAGGCTGATCCCGGTGCGGAGCGCCAGCGGGTCGGCGCCGGCGGTGACGTTCTTCAGGCCCTCGGTGACCAGCGCCTGCGCGAGCACGGTGGCGGTCGTGGTGCCGTCGCCGGCGACGTCGTTGGTCTTGGTGGCGGCCGTTTTGGCCAATTGGGCGCCCAGGTTCTCCCGGGCGTCGTCGAGCTCTATCTCGCGGGCGATGGTCACGCCGTCGTTGGTGACCGTCGGGCCGCCGAATTTCTTGGCAAGAACCACATACCGGCCGCGCGGGCCGAGGGTGACCTTGACCGCGTCGGCAAGCTGGTCGACGCCGCGCTGCAGGGAGCGTCGGGCGTCGGTATCGAAGTTGATCTGCTTCGCCATGGGGCGGAACTTCCTTCTGCTGTCAGGTGTTTCCGGATGGACTACCGGGGGTCGCGCATCCGTCACCGAATCGTGGCCGGGCGGCGAACGCAGCGCGCCCCGGTGCCCCGAGAACGGGCCACCGGGGCGCTGTGGTCACTGCCGGAGGGCAGCGACCGGATTACTACGAGGTGACCCGAGTTACTTGGAGACCTTGGCCAGGACGTCCCGAGCCGACAGGATCAGGTACTCCTCGCCGTTGTACTTGACCTCGGTGCCGCCGTACTTCGAGTAGATGACGACGTCGCCCTCGGTGACGTCGATCGGCACCCGGTTGCCCTTGTCGTCGATCCGACCCGGACCGACGGCCTTGACGGTGCCTTCCTGAGGCTTCTCCTTTGCCGTGTCCGGAATGACGATTCCGGATGCGGTCGTCGTCTCGGCCTGGTTGGCTTGGACGAGGATCTTGTCCTCGAGCGGCTGAATCTTCACGCTCGCCACGATGTGACCTCCCCCTTCTGGGGATCTCGACTGATTGCCTGGTGAATGCGCGACACCGTTGCCGGTGCCGCTTCGATGACACCAGTTCGGAGAGCCCGTCGTCGCGGGTGCCGGGCCTACGCCCTGGCGTCAGCTAGCACTCTAACCCCGAGAGTGCCAGGTCTCAACCATGCGACCGACCCGCAGCACCTCAGTCGGCCAGTACGGTGCGCACCGGCATCCCCGGATCGGCACCCAGCGCCGGATGCGAAGGCCGTGCCCCCGCGCGCACCAGATGCGCCCCGACCGCGGCGATCATCGCACCGTTGTCGGTGCACAATCCCGGCCGTGGAACTCGCAGCGTCAGACCGGCGGCGGCGCACCTTTGCGCGGCCAGCACGCGCAGACGACCGTTGGCCGCGACCCCGCCGGCGATCACCACCGTGGTCGCGCCGAGGTCGGTGGCCGCTCGGACGGTCTTCATGGTGAGAACGTCGACGACCGCTTCCTGAAAGGACGCACACACATCGGCCACCGGGACCTTCCGACCGTCACGGCGAGCTTGTTCGACCCAGCGAGCGACAGAAGTCTTCACACCGGAGAACGAGAAATCGTGTCGGCTGTCGCCGGGACCGGTCAATCCACGCGGGAAGCGGATCGCATTCGGGTCGCCGTCGGCGGCCAGCCGATCGATCACCGGGCCGCCGGGGTAACCCAGGTCCAACAACCGGGCGACCTTGTCGTAGGCCTCGCCGGCGGCGTCGTCGATCGTCGTACCCACCTCGGTGATCGCCCCCGCCAATGACGCGACCTGAAGCAGTTGGGTATGGCCCCCCGACACCAGCAGGGCGAGGGTGTCGGGCGGGAGCGGCCCGTGCTCAAGAGTGTCCGCGGCCACGTGGCCGGCCAGGTGATTGACCCCGAAGAGCGGCACGTCCCAGACCGCCGCGTACGCCTTGGCCGCGGCCACCCCCACCAGGAGGGCCCCGGCGAGCCCCGGTCCACTGGTCACCGCGATCGCGTTCACGTCGGCGGGGCGCAGTCCGGCGGCGGCGAAGGCGCCGTGCACGGTCGGAGTCATCGCCTCCAGATGCGCCCGGGAGGCGATCTCCGGGACGACTCCGCCGAAACGGGAGTGCTGATCTTGTGACGACGCGAGCGACTGTCCGAGCAGCTCCACACCGTCCTCGGTCAGCCTGACCAACCCGACGCCCGTCTCGTCACACGAACTCTCGATGCCGAGCACGATCGAACCGGGCCCCAGGGTGACCGTCCCGACCCCGCCCGTCAGCGCTTCCGGAACAGGCGGGGATGCCGCCCCGCCCCGACGTGCCCGGTCGTCACCGTCGTTGTCGATCACGACGTGCCGACGTTCCGGGTGCCGGTGCGCTGCCCGATGGCCGCGCGGTGCCGAGTCATGGTGAAGGCGTCGGCCCCGCTCGGTTGGTAGTAGCGGCGTCGTACGCCCAGCACCTCGAACCCGACCGTCTCGTACAACCGAATCGCGGCGGTGTTGTCGGTGCGGACCTCCAGATTGACCGGCCGGTCCCCCGCTCGGGCGAGTAGCCCGTCCAACAGGCGTCGACCGATGCCTCCCCGCTGCCGGTCGGCACGCACCCCCAGTGTCTGCACCTCGGCGAACTCACCATGGACGGCCAGCCCTGCATACCCCACGAGTTCTCCCTCACCCTCCACTCCCGGCGGCCCGCCGTGCGGACCGGACGGCGTCACCCAGCACGTCAGATAGCAGTGCCCTTGCGCGAGTTCGGACCAGAACATCTCCGGTGACCACGGCGAATCGGCGGGGAACAGTTCCGCCTCCAACCTGTGCACGGTCGGAATGTGCCACCACCGCAGCGGCTCGATGCGGAACGCCTGCGCCGGTGCGGCCGACCGCTGGGCGCCCGTCATCCGAGCACCGACTTACGGCGACCGGACGGCTCGGTCGCATCCGGCCGACGGAGATAGAGCGGTTCGAGCGGCGCCGGCACCGCGCCGCCTCGCAGTCGCTCCGCCGCCACGGTCACCAGCCCCGACACCAGCCCCCACACCAGCGGAACGTCCGTCGCGGGACCGATCTCCCCCCGAGGCGGGTCGAGATCGATCAGTCCCGCTACCAGGTGCACGCCGGCCCCCAGCAACCATCGTGGGGCAACTCCCGCACTCGCCGACCACGATGACACCGCGGCGGGAGCCATCGCCGCCGGGCCGCCGATGCGCCTGCCCGATCGATAAGCGGACACGTACACCTCGCGACGGCGGGCGTCGGTGACCACCAAGAGGTCGCCCTGCGCGCCGGCCAGATCCCCCCGGGTGCCCGACAGGCCGCCTGACGGGTCGTCGGGGACCGCCCGATTCGTCGAAGTCTCGCCGTTGGCGCGTGCGGCGGCAGCTGCGACAGCGTCATGCGACGGCACTCCATAGCAGGGGATCCCCAGCCCGTCCGCGAGCGCGGCCGCCGTCGCGATCCCCACCCGCAGGCCCGTGAAGGGACCGGGCCCCAGCCCCACGACGACAGCGCCGGCGTCGCGCAGCTCTCGGCCCGCCACGGCAGCCGCCTCGGTCAGCAGCGGCAGCAACCGCTCCGCGTGCGCGAAGGGATCGGTCAACGAGCGTTCTGCTAGCACGGTGATCGTCCAACGTCCGCTGTCACCGGCACCGCTGTCACCGGCACCGCTGTCACCGGCACCGCTGTGAGTGGCAGGGCCGGGGCCATCGGCGACCGCGAACTCCACCAGGCCTGCGGTCAGCGTCGGCGTGGAGGTGTCTAAGGCGAGGACGAGCACCGAGCGATCCTACGAGCCGACACCGACGGACCGGGAATCTGCGCACACTGAGCGGGGCTGAACCCTCCATTCGAATGTTTCGCTCGAGTTCGATTCGGACGGCTGGGATCCGGGCCGGTTCGGGTCCGCGAGGTCGTGCGCCGGGGTGGGTCGCGTTCAAGTCCGGGCAGGCCGGGTGCCGCGCGGCTGCGCGGAGTGAGCGGGCTGCAGAGGTGTGCGACATCCAGTCGCGCCCTGCGCGATAGCCTCAGCTCGGCAGGTGCGGTGTGAACGGCGCGATCGAGGGTCCGGGCACCCCGGGAGCGAGGAGACCTGATGGCCGACCAGGCGACGTTGGCCGACGTGGCGATGATGGCGGGTGTCTCACTGGCCACCGCGAGTCGCGCGCTGAGCGCGACCAAGGGACAGTCGGTGGGATCGGAGCTGCGAGCCCGGGTCCGGGCGGCAGCTGCCGAGTTGAGCTACGTCCCCAACGCGCATGCGCAGGCGATGCGGACCCCGAGTACCGGAATCGGGCTGATCGTCCACGACATCGCCGACCCGGTGGCCGCAGCCGTAGCCTCCGGTGTCCTCTCCGCCGCCGGCGAGCGCAATGTGATCGTGACGATCGGCGCCACCGGCAGCGACCCGGAGGCGGAGGTGCGGTTGATCGAGAGCATGCGTCGACAGCGCGCCCGGGCGGTGATTCTCGCCGGGTCTCGCTTCACCGAGTCGCCCGCGCACCGGTGGCTGACCGATGAGATCAGCGCCATCCAGGCCGGCGGTGGCCGGGTCGTGACCGTCGGACGGCACGACCTGAACACCGACGCAGTCGTGATCGAGAATGAGCGCGGCGCCGCGGATCTCGCGTCGGCCCTGTGGTCCCTCGGCTACCGTCGCTTCGCTGTACTGACCGGGCCGGAGTACTTGGCGACAGGGAACGAGCGTCTCGCCGGCTTCCGAGCCGCGTTGGCAGAGCTCGGCTACGAGCTCCCGGTGGAGAACGTGGTGGCGACGCAGTGGAGTCGGGACGGTGGCTACACCGCGATGCGCGAACTGATCGAAGATCAGTTGGACGCCGAGTGCATCTTCGCGGTCGACGACTCGATGGCCATGGGTGCCGTCGCCGCGGTGCGCGACTCAGGACAGCGCGTCCCCGAGGACTTCGCCGTTGCGGGTTTCGGCGACATCGCGGCCCTGCGTGACGTCCAACCCGGCCTGACCACGGTGCGGCTTCCGATGAACGAACTCGGCCGCTTGGCATTCGCGATGGCAGTCGAGGCCGCCGCGGAACCGCGCGTACACACCGTCCACGGTGCTGTCGTGCTCCGGGCCAGCACCCCCGGCCGCCGGTAGCGCGACCAGCGCCCACTCGCGAACATCTCTGCTCTTCGCGAACGAAACATCATGGGCTAGCAACAGTTTCGTTCGCGGGAACAGGATCGATCGCGAGACCGAAAACCGTCCCGCGCCCAGTACTCGCCGCGGGACCACGGAGCCCTCGCGAGACACGGACACCGCCCCGGCCGCCGGCAGCGCCCAGCACCGCTACTCGTGGACACTGTGGCTCATCCCAGCTCACCGCAGCTCACCGCAGCTCACCGCAGCTCACCGCAGCTCACCGCAGCTCACCGCAGCTCACCGCGGGGCGCGACACAGTCGGCTAGCAGGCGGTTCGATCGCCGGATGACGAGTTGTCCGCGACGAGCAACGACACCCGGTGGGCCCAGTCACCGCCGACCGGACGTAGCGTGGCAAGCCGACTGTCGTCCATGCGGCGTTCCAGACTTATCACCAAGTGGGCGTCCATCAGTTGTTCCGCGACGCCGAGTCCCCATTCCACCACGACCGCCGACCGGGCGAGGTCGGTGTCCAGGTCGAGGTCGTCCAGTTCGAGCCTGCCGTCTAGCCGGTACGCGTCGACGTGCACCAGTCCCGGCCCTGCCGAGGTCCCGCGGTGGGTGCGCGCGAGCACGAACGTCGGCGAGGTGATCACGCCCGCGACACCCATTCCGGCACCGATTCCCTTAGTCAGGGCGGTCTTACCGGCGCCGAGGTCCCCCGCCAGGATGACCAGATCACCGGCGCGGAGTACCGCGCCGAGGCGCCGGCCGAAGGCGTCGGTATCCGCGGCGGTGGTGAGCACCAACCCGTGCTCGCTCACGCCCCGCTGCTCGCTCACGCCCCGCTCCTCGCTCACGCCCCGCTCCTCGCTCACGCCCCGCTGCTCGCTCACGCCCCGCTGCTCGCTCACGCCCGGCTGCTCACTCATGCGGAATCCGGTCGGATCGCGGCACGGCGGCGTTGCTCCGCGTGGCCGATGGATCGCCACAGCAGGCGCCGGAGAGCGTCGTCGGTCTCCGCCGGCGTCTCCAGCATGGGCAGATGCCCCGACCGTTCGATGATGACGAGTTCCGCGGCGGGCAGCGCCGCGGCCAGAAATCGAGACTGACCGGGCGGGGTGACCCGATCGGAGTCGCCGCAGATGACCACGGCGGGAATGCCGGCCAAGGCGGGCAGTGCAGCGGTCTGATCGTGGGCCAGTACGCCCGGCGCGAAGTCGGCGATCACGTCGATCGGGGTTCCGCTGAGCATCTCGTCGAGGAAGTCGACGAGCGCCGCCGGGACGTCCTTCCGCGCGAAACCGAGGGTCCGGGTGAGCAGCCAGACCGCGTCCTTCGCCACCGGCCGACTTCGCTCCAGGATCGCCGAGTACCGCGCCGCGGTGCCGGACACCACCTTGACCACCGGGTTGGATCTGCGCAGGAAAATCTTGCCGATCTCGGCAGACGGGGACTGAGTGGCCGACGTCGACACCAGCGCCACCCCGGCGACGCGCTCGGCGAAGTATTCGGGCGCCTCGCCTGCCAGCGCGAGCACCGCCATCCCGCCCATCGAATGTCCGACCAGGACCACCGGGCCGCGGGGAGCCGCGGTGGCCAGCACAGCGGCCAGATCTCCGCCGAGCATCCCGATGGGCGGGTGTGGGTCGCTCCCCCGCCCCGACCGCCCGTGCGAGCGCTGGTCGTAGAACACCATTCTGATCTGCGGTCCGGTGCGAGCGCCGGAAGCGCGTGCCGAACTCCCCGCCGCCGACGATCGGGCGGACCCGCCCGTGACCGGATCTGCGGCAGCCGACGAGTGCTCGACCGTCCCGGCCGGGGTGGGCACGGACCGCACCCGCCTGCCCGGGTCGCCGAACCAGGGACCCGCCAACTCGATCCGCTGGTGATGCCACGACCCCATCCGCAAGGCCCAGCCGTGCGAGAACACCACCGTCATCGGGGCGTCCAGCGGACCGACCTCCTCGACGTAGAGCACCGCACCGTCCGCCGCGACGACTGAGTAGGAGCGATCGGCCTGCAGGGTGCCGTAGCCGGCCACGTCACGCACCCCACTGCCCACGGCGGCGAGCGCAGATCCGGCGACAGAATCCGGGTCGGGCGCGCCCCGATACCGGCGGATGGCGACGCGTTGCGCCGTCACCCCACCCAGCGCAGCCGCGCCGACGACACCGCCCAGCACGCCGGCCGCCCCCAGAACCTTCTTCGCCACGCTCACCGCAGACCCTCCCGCGCCTGATGGGTCTGATGTGGCTGATGTGGCTGATGTGGCTGATGTGGCTGGTAGTCGCGCGGCACCCGCGCACTGATCCGGGTCACGATCTCGTAGTCGATGGTGTCGCAGGCCACCGCCCAGTCGGCCGCCGTGGGTTCACCCGCACTGCCGTCACCGAAGAGCACCGCCTCATCCCCGGCCACCACCACCTCATCACCGACATCGAGGACCACCTGATCCATCGCGACCCGGCCGACGATGCGATGTCGGCTTCCGTTCAGCCAGACCTCGGCCCGCCCGCCCGCCGCGCGGGGGACACCGTCGCCATACCCGATCGGCAGCAGCGCCAACGTCGTCTCGGCCGCGGTTCGATAGGTCAGTCCATACGACACGCCGTACCCCGCCGGTACCCGCTTGGCGAGCGCCACCTCGGCCCGCAGGCTCATCGCGGGTCGCAGGTCGTGTGCCACCCGCAAACCGACGGCATCCAGCGGGTCGAGACCGTAGAGGCCGATTCCGCATCGAACCAGGTCGAACCGCGTTTCGGGGGTGCCGATCGCGCCCGCGGTGTTGGCCAGGTGCGTGACATCGGGCGTCAGGCCGGCCGCGTGGGCGATGGACACGGCCGCCCGGAAGCGCTGCACCTGCTCGTCGGTGCCGGGATCGCCGAGTTGCTCGGACGTGGCCAGGTGCGACATCACCCCGACGACGTGCAACTCGCCGCGGCGCTGCGCCTCCGCCGCCGACCGGCACAGCTCCGCGAAGTCGGCGGGCATCGAGCCACTGCGCCCCAAGCCGGTGTCGACCTTAAGGTGAACAGCCGCCGCCGGCACGTGGCAGCCGAGCACCCGATCCAGTTGGGCCGTCGACGAGACCCCGAGCATCACGCCGGCCGCCAAAGCAGCGCTGACGTCCTCACCGGGCGGCCACAACCACGCCAGCACCGGCGCGTCGATGCCGGCCGCTCTGAGCGCCAGCGCCTCCTCTGGATAGGCCACACCGAGCTGGTCGGCACCGCCGGCCAGGGCGGCATGGGCAGCGGGCACGGCGCCGTGTCCGTACCCGTCGGCCTTCACCACGGCCATCAACTGCGTGCCCGCCATCCGTTTCAGCGTGCGGGTGTTGTGGGCGATCGCCGACGTGTCGATCCGGGCGACCGCGCGCAGGCCCCTCACCGGAGGTGGTCCCACAGCGCCTGGGCGCCGGCGATGCCGCTCCGCTCGGCCCGTAGTCCGGCGCGGCCGTGCAGGAATGCACCCAGGGTGGCCGCGTCGAACGGAGACAGCCCGGCCGCCAGCAGCGAACCGATCACCCCGCTCAAGACGTCGCCCGATCCGGCGGTGGACAGCCATGGAGTCGCGGTGGTGTTCACACTCGTCTCACCGGCAGGCGTGGCCACGATGGTCCGATGGCCTTTCAGCAGCACGGTCGCGCCGCAGCGGGCCGCCGCCGTGCGGGTCGACGCCAATCGCTCCGCGGGGTCCAAGTCGGGGAAGAGGGCGCCGAACTCGCCCTGGTGCGGGGTGAGCACGGTCTGGACGCCGCGCCGCCGCCGCTCTGCGAGCAGTTCCGGTTCGGCGGCGACCAGCCGGAGCCCGTCGGCGTCGACCAGCACCGGCACGTCGGACTGCATCACCTCGTGCAGGGTGCGCACGCCGGTGTCGTCGACGCCGAGGCCCGGTCCGACCACCCACGCCTGGACGCGGCCGGCGCCGCCGACGTCCGGGGTTGCGACGACCTCCGGCCAGCGGGCGACCACGCCGTCCCCATGGCCGCCGGCGAAGCGCACCATGCCGGGTCGGGTGCGGACCGCTCCGCCGGTGCACAGCACGGCGGCACCGGGATACGCCGATGAGCCGGCGGCGACGCCGAGCACCCCGTTGGTGTACTTGCCGGCATCGGTTCCGGGCCGCGGCAGCATCGCCTCCGCGCTCTCGTCGTCCAGGCTGACGGCGTCGAACGGTCCACCGGCCAGCGGGAAGCCCAACTGATGGACAATCAGTAGTCCGGTCGCCGCACTGATCAGCAACCCCGTCTTCGCCCCGCCGAAGGTCACGGTGACGTCGGCGCGGAACACCGATCCGGAGTGGGTGCCCAGGTCGGGATGGACCCCGCTCGGTAGGTCGACGGCCAGCCGACGACCTGGAGCGGTGCCGGCCCACTCCGCCAACTGCGCGGCCGCCGGTCGCAGCGGCGGTACCGCCCCGATACCGACGAGTCCGTCGATGATCAGGTCCGCGGCAGCCAGTTCCGCCGCGGCCTCCGCCGTCTCGACCAGCGCGCCACCGGCGGCGAGCAGCGCCGCCCCGCCTGCGGCGTGCACGCGGCTCGGGTCGGTGCACACGGCGACGACCCGGATGCCGCGCCGGGCAAGTCCGGCGCCCGCGAAAAGCGCATCCCCCCCGTTGTTTCCGACGCCGACCAACAGCACGACGCGGCGCCCCCGCCGAGGTACGCCGAGGAGGTGCAGCGCGGCGGCGGTCACCGCGTCGGCCGCGCGCCGCATCAGCGGGAGTTGGCCGACCCGCTGCAGGGCGACCTGTTCGGCGGCGCTGATCTGGGCGACCGTGTAGGCCCGCATCACGCCGGGCCCATCGCCAGTACGACGGCGGCGGCGATCCCGCCGTCGTGGGAGATGGACAACTGCCAGCCGATGATGCCGAGTTCGGCGGCCACGGCTGCCACGGTGCCCGTCACTGCGAGCACCGGCCTCCCCGAGGGCATCGTCTGCACTCGGGCGTCGTGCCAGTCCATGCCGCGCGGCACGCCGAGCGCCTTGGCCGCTGCCTCCTTGACGGCGAATCGGGCGGCCAACGACGCCCCCGACCGCGGGTCGCCGCTGCCGGTCACCAACTCGGCGGGTCCGAACAAGCGCTCCCGCAGCGCGGGGGTGCGTTCCAGCGCGGCGACGAATCGATCGATCTGCACGACGTCGATCCCCACACCCACCACCTTGGCGCCCGATGACAGATCGAAGTTCCCGATCATGGCCGGTGCGCGGGGCGCCGACCCGCGTCCAGGGGGTGCCGATCGCCGTCGACGGCGTTCGTGGCCGACATCCGCGGACTACTCGACCGTCACCGATTTGGCGAGGTTCCGGGGCTTGTCGATGTCGTAACCCCGGCACCGCGCTATCTCGGCCGCCAGGATCTGCAGCGGCACGGTGGCGACCAGCGGCTGCAGCAGCACCGGTGTCGGTGGCAGCTCGATCAATGTGTCCGCGAACGGCGCGACCACATCGTCGCCGTCCTCGCAGATGACGATCGTCCGGGCACCGCGGGCCTGGATCTCGCGGATGTTCGAGAGCAGTTTCGAGTGCAGCAACGGCCGCAGCCGCGGTGAGGGGGTCACCACCACGACCGGTAGCCCCTCCTCGATCAGCGCGATCGGCCCGTGCTTCAGTTCACCCGCGGCGAAGCCCTCGGCGTGCATGTACGCCAACTCCTTCAACTTCAGCGCACCCTCCAGCGCCACCGGGTAGCCGACGTGCCGACCGAGGAACAACACCGCACGGGAGTCGGAGATCTCCTGGCCCAGCGCCCGCACCGGGTCCATCCGAGTCAGGGTGTCGGCGATGGCGTCCGGCATCGCCTCCATCGCCGCGAACTCGCGACCGATCTCGTCGCTGTACATCACCCCGCGCGCCTGGGCCAGTGCCAGGCCGACCAGGTAATTCGCCACGATCATCCCGAGGAACGCCTTCGTGGAGGCCACCCCGATCTCCGGGCCGGCGTGCATGTAGACCACCGCATCGGATTCGCGGGGGATCTGCGACCCGTTGGTGTTGCACACCGCGAGCACTCGCGCGCGCTGTTCGCGGGCGTGCCGGACCGCCTCCAGGGTGTCGGCGGTCTCGCCGGACTGGGAGACCGCCACCACCAGGGTGTCACGGGTGAGCACCGGGTCGCGATAGCGGAATTCGCTGGCCAGCTCCACCTCCACCGGCAACCGGGTCCAGTGTTCGATGGCGTACTTGGCCAGCATCCCGGAGTTGTAGGCGGTGCCGCAGCCGACAACCACCACCTTGTCCACGGTCCGCAACTCCTCGTCGCCGAGACGTTGCTCGTCCAGCACGATCCGGGTGCCGTCGAAGTGTCCGAGCAGGGTGTCTGCGACCGCCCGCGGCTGCTCGGCGATCTCCTTGTCCATGAAGAAGTCGAAGCCGCCCTTCTCCGCGGCTTCGGTGTTCCAGTCGACGTGAAAGGCGCGGAAGTCCGCGGCGCCGTCGGTGAACGAGGTGACGGTGTACCCGTCGGCGGTGATCGACACCAACTGATCCTGGCCCAGTTCAACTGCCTCCCGGGTGTGCGCGATGAACGCCGCGACATCGCTGGCGACGAACATCTCCCCGTCCCCGACCCCGACCACCAAGGGCGAATTGCGCCGCGCCGCGACGAGTTGCCCCGGCACGTCCGCGTGCACCGCGACCAGAGTGAACGCTCCGTGCAACCGGCGGCAGACCGCGGCCATGGCGACCGCGAGATCGCCGGTGCCGTCGGCAGCGTCGGCTCGCTGAGCGTCGTACTCGGCGGCCAGCAGGTGCGCCACCACCTCGGTGTCGGTGTCGCTCTGCAGCTCGATCCCACGGGCTTCGAGTTCGGCCCGCAGCGGGGCGAAGTTCTCGATGATGCCGTTGTGAATCACCGCGACCCGGCCCGAGCTGTCGCGATGCGGGTGAGCGTTGCGGTCGGTGGGACCGCCGTGGGTGGCCCAGCGGGTGTGGCCGATGCCGGTGGTGCCGGGCAGCAGGACGGAATCGCGCTCGATCAGCTTTTCGAGGTTCCCCAGCACGCCGGCTTTGCGAGCCACGTGCAGCAATCCGTCATCGGACTGGACGGCGATCCCCGCCGAGTCGTAGCCGCGGTACTCCATTCGACGCAGGCCGTCCATCACCAACGGCAGGGCCTGCGCCGGACCGACGTACCCGATGATTCCGCACATTGTTGGCAGCCTAGCCGCCACGGGTCGGCGCGTGTCGACCTCCCGCGCGGGCCGACCGCACGATTCAGATCTCGATCGGCCGTCCACCGCGCAGCAGGGCGGCAGCCGGATCCGGCTCCGGCGCCGACTCGGGGGCGGGGACCAGATACCCGGCACGCGCCGCGATCGTGGACGCGGACACCGCGCGCACATCGGCCCAGGCCCGGAGGGCTCCGATCTCCTCGGCCTGCGTGACCGACAGCGGCACCGTCGTCTCGATCGAATGCAGCAGGTCGGCGGCGTGCAGCTCCCGGCGGCCGTCGAAGGCTTCGAAGCAGGCCGCGATCACAGCCTGTTCGATCTCGGCGCCGGTGAATCCCTCGGTGGCGTCGGCCAGTTGGCGCAGGAGTTCGTCGGTGACCGGGAACTCCCCCAGCGCGGGCCCGCTGCGCAGGCGTCGCCGCAGATGCAGTTCGAAGATGTCGACGCGTTCGACGACGGTCGGCAGGTCGATGAAGAAGATCTCGTCGAACCGGCCCTTGCGCAGAAACTCCGGCGGGAGTTTGGAGATGTCATTCGCGGTGGCCATCACGAACACCGGCGCGGTGCGTTCCTGCATCCAGGTCAGGAACGAGCCGAAGACTCGCGCGCTGGTGCCGGAGTCCCGCTCGCCGGTGGCGGAGGAGAAGCCCTTCTCGATCTCGTCGATCCAGAGCACGCACGGCGAGATCGCCTCCGCGACCGCGAGCGCGGTGCGCATGTTCTCCTCGGACGCGCCGACCAGACCGGCGAAGACCCGTCCGACGTCGAGCCGGATCAGCGGAATCGACCAGGCGGCCGCAATCGCCTTGGCGGTCATCGACTTACCGCACCCCGGCACCCCGGTGACCAACAGTCCCTTGGGCGCCGGCAGTGCCCATCGGGCCGCGTCGGACGACCACGAACCGGTGCGTTTGACCAGCCAGTTCTTGAGGTTGGCCAGCCCACCGATGTCCGCCAACCGCAGGTCGGAGTCGACCAGCTCCAGCACTCCGGACCGCCGGATGATCTGGCGTTTCTCGGCGAGCACGGTCGGCAGGTCAGCGCCGGTCAGGGCGTTGTCGTCGGCCATCGCCCTGGCGAAGGCGTTCTCCGCCTCGGTCAGCGTCAGCCCGAGCGCGGCCCTGGCCAGCGCATGTCGGGTGGCCTCGTCCACGTCGATCCGGACGGCCGCGCTGGCGGAATTGGCCTCGATCATCGTCGAGAGGTGCTCGAAGAGCAGCGCTTCGTCGGGCAGCGGGAAGTTCAACACGGTTGCGCTGTTCTGCAGTTCCACCGGAATCCGCAGCTCCGGGGACACCAGGATGATCATCCGCGGCTGAGTGCCGTCTCGGTACTGCTGCGTGAGGTCCCGCAGCCGACGGACCAGGTCGGCGTCGGCGGGCTGTTGCGCGCTGCCCAACCAGGGGTGCAGGTCGAAGAAGATCACCACCGCCGCCAGGTCGAGCGACGCGGCGGCGGTCACGGCGGCCGACGGTCGCCGAGTCTCGGCCGAACCGGACTTGCCGATCTCGGCCAACCCGTTGGTCACCGTCCAGGTGTAAACGTCCCGGGTCCGCACCGAGCGATCCGCGAGGGCGCTGATGACGGCGGCGAGGGCGCGCCCCTCCTCGGCGGTCTGGATGTACAGCAGCGGGAAGCGCGCTCTGATCAACTGCCGCAGATTGTGCTGGAAAGAGGGCCGGTCGTCGCTCATGATGATCCGCCTCGCGTCGTAGATTCCACCCGGATTGCACCCGGATCGCACCCGGATCGCACCCGGACCGCACCCGTCGGACCGAGCCGCCCACCGGTCGTGGCGACCACTAGTCTACGAACCAGTCGTTGGTCGCACCGACGGTCGGGCGACCGTGCCCGGCGCCGGGCGGCTGACCCGCTGGTCGGTCGGGTGCCGGCGGCACCCTGCCCGTCCGTTCGTCAGAGAGGTTTCCGATGGCCCGCTCCCCGAGCATCGAACGACCGACGATGGACTATCTGACCCATCCCGGCCCCTATCGAGTGGCCACCGGGAAGCTCGCGCTGGCCGGCCTGCCGGGCCTCATCTACGCACCGGTCAGCGGTCAGAACCTCCCCGCAGTGGCCTTCGGGCACCACTGGTTGCAGCCCGCCTGGCGATACGCCGGCACCCTGCGCTATCTGGCCTCCTGGGGCATCGTCGCGGTCGCGCCGACCACCGAGCGCGGCGTCTTCCCCTCGCACCGCGGGCTGGGCATCGACCTGTCGGCGGCACTGCAGTTGATCGCCCACAGTCGGCTGGCCGACCGGGCGGTGAGTGTCGACCCGGAGAAACTGGGTGTCGCCGGCCACGGCACCGGCGGCGGCTCGGCGATTCTGGCCGCGGCCGAAGACCCGTCGATCAAGGCGGTGGGGACAGTGAACGCGGCCAACACCCGGCCGTCGTCGATCACCGCGGCGGGCCTGGTGCTGGTGCCGGGGCTGCACATCGCCGGTGGCCGAGATCGGTACACCCCGGCCAAGTCGAACGCCGAGCTCATCGCCGACGGTTGGGCCGGTCCGGTCCAACTGCGCACCGTGAAGAAGGCCGGCCACCTCGGGCTCGCCGAGGGACCTCACTGGACGTCGGTGCTGCTCGGCGAGGCGATTCAGAAGAAGACGCAGCATGTGGCCCGGGCGCTGCTGACTGCCTTCTTCCTGCGGCATCTGAACGGCCAGGACCAGCTCGCCGCCGAGCTCGAGAAGAAGGTGCTGGGTACCAAACCCGAATTCTCCCGGCCCGGCTGAGCTCGCGACCCGATCTGTCTCCACTGTTCCGCACGCTCCCGGCCAGGTCGGGATCCCTTCAACGCCGAAGGTCGGTTCCGCCATGACGAACCCCACCAGCACCCCCCGCACCTTCCCGGCCGGCTTCGTCTGGGGATCGGCGACGGCCAGTTACCAGATCGAGGGGGCCGTCCATGAGGACGGGCGCGGCACGTCCATCTGGGACACCTTCAGCCACACCCCGGGCAAGACGCTCAACGGGGACACCGGGGACGTCGCCGACGACCACTACCACCGGTATGTCGAGGACCTCGACCACATCCGCGACCTCGGGCTCGACGCGTATCGGTTCTCCATCGCGTGGCCCCGAGTTCAACCCGGCGGTCGAGGCGCGCTGAACGCAGCCGGTGCCGACTTCTACTCCCGGCTGGTGGACGGTCTCCTCGAACGCGGCGTGGCGCCGGTGGCCACGCTGTATCACTGGGATCTACCGCAGGAGTTGGAGGACGCCGGTGGCTGGCCCAACCGGGACACCGCCGAGCGGTACGCCGACTACGCCGCGCTGATCGTGGAGGCGCTGGGTGATCGGGTGCACACCTGGACCACCTTCAACGAACCCTGGTGCGCTGCGTATCTCGGCTATGGCTCCGGCGTGCATGCGCCGGGCCGCACGAACGGTGCGGACGCACTCGCCGCCGTCCATCATCTGAATCTGGCGCACGGGCTGGCCGGTCGGGTGGTGCGAAATCTGGCTCCGACGGCGCAGCTGTCCATCACGCTGAATCTCTCGGTGTTTCGGGCCGCGTCCGAGTCGGCTGCGGATGCCGACGCGATGCGGCGCCTGGACAACCTCGCCAACGGGGCATTCCTGGGCCCCCTGCTCGACGGTCGCTACCCGGAGCGGTTGTTCGCCGACACCGCGCACGTCACCGACTGGAACTTCGTCAAGTCCGATGACCTGGTCGTCACCAACATCCCGATCGACGTACTGGGTATCAATTACTACACCACCAACCTGGTCCGGCATTGGGACGGAACCAGCCCTCGACAGCATGCCGACGGGCACGGCGACTCCGCGGCCTCGCCGTGGGTCGGCGTCCAGGACGTGGAATTCCTCGAACAGGCCGGCGACCACACCGCGATGGACTGGTTCATCGAGCCCCGCGGATTGACCGACCTGTTGCTGCGGATCTCCCACGATTACCCGGGTCAACCGATGATGATCACCGAGAACGGGGCCGCCTTCCACGACGAGGTGTCCGCCGACGGCCGCGTTCACGACGATCGGCGGGTCGCCTATCTGCACGACCACATCGATGCGGTCGGGGCGGCGATGGATGCCGGCGCCGATGTGCGGGGGTACTTCGTTTGGTCCCTGCTCGATAACTTCGAGTGGGCATTCGGTTACGAACGACGTTTCGGCATCATTCGAGTCGACTACGAGACACTGGAGCGCACCGTGAAGGACAGTGCGCACTGGTTTGCGGAGTTGATCAGCACGAACACCCTGCCCCCGGCAATAGTCACCCAAGTGTGATTACTGTGGGATCGAATCCCATCACTTTAAGTGGCAAGATAGAGCAGTGACCGACATTCAGCCTATTGCCGATCCGTTCCAGGCCGTTGATGACGGTTCGACGATTTTCGCTGACACCGTCTTCCAGCATCTGGAGGAGGTGAGCGGTGTCGGCGCTTGGGTGTGGAGTCCGATCACCGGCCGGGTTGCCTGGTCCCGCAAGGTGCACGAGATCTTCGGCACCGACCCCGACGGCGAGTCACCCACCTTCGACTTCTACGTCCAGCTGGTGCACCCGGATCACCGACAGCTCGCCGCCCAGACCGCACGCGATGCCGTGCTGTCCGGTGGTGATTACGCGTTCGACCACAAGATCCTCCGACCCGACGGCGAGATCCGCGAAGTCCACAGCCGGGGCAGCGCGAGGTTGGACGACCGGGGCGCGATCGTCTTCCTGATCGGCAGCGCGCAGGACGTCACCGAGGTGCGCGCCGCGTCCCGGCAGCAGGAGCGCGACCGAGACCTCTTCGCCGGAGTACTCGACGCCGCCACCGAACAAGCCATCATCGGGCTGGACGCTGACGGCGTGATCACCGTGTTCAACACCGGCGCCGAACGGATGCTGGGGTACGCCGCCACCGAGTTGATCGGGAAGGTTGCCCCGCCGGCCCTGTTCGACCCGGCGGAGCTCGCCGAGCGGGCCGCCGATTTCAGCACGCCCGCGGACTTCAGGGCCGTTGTCGGCAGCGCAGTTCGGGGCGAGCCTTACACGCGACCGTGGAGCTTGTTCACCAAGGACGGCCGTCGGCTGCAGACGACGATCACAGTCACCGCCATGCGAGATGTCGACGGCGCGATCACCGGTTTCATTCAGGTCGGCACCGACGTCACCGCGCAGCAGAACACCCAACGTGCGCTGCAGGCCAGTGAGGCGTTGTTCGAGAGCATCTTCAACCACGCGCCTGGTGGAATCCTGTTGGCCGACACCTCGCCTCCCAACCCGGGCCGGCTGCTGCGGGTGAACCCGGCGATGAGCGCCATCACCGGATACAGCCAGCAGCAGCTGCTCTCGATGGCGATAGCGGACCTGACGCACCCGGACGACGCCGATGCGCACCGCTCACGATTTCTCGCCCTGCAATCGTCGCACTTTTACGATCCCTCCGTGGAGCGGCGTTGGGTGCACGCCGACGGACACGAGATCTGGGTTCAGTTCGACGTGACGCGCGCAGGCGAGGTCTCGTCGTCGACGACCGCAGTGGGCATGGTTGAGGACATCACCGCTCGTAAGCGGGCCGAGGATCGGTTGAGCCACCTGGCGCTGCACGACGCACTCACCTCGCTGCCCAACCGCCTATTGCTTTTGGACCGCTTGGAACACGCACTGCGGGCCAGCGCCCGCACGGGCGAGTCGGTCGCCGTGCTGTACATCGACCTCGACGGATTCAAAGCCGTCAACGACGAGGCCGGTCATTTGGTGGGCGATGAGATCCTCCGGATGGCCGGGCAACGGCTACAGGAGCACGTCCGCCCCGGCGACACCGTCGCCCGCATCGGCGGAGACGAGTTCGTCATCGTCTGCCCCGACATCGCCTCCGACACCAGCGCACACGCGTTGGCGACCCGCCTCCTGGCGGTGCTGGCCACTCCCTATGTCACCGGTTCGGGATCGCACCAACTCAGCGCGAGCATCGGTGTGGCGGTGTCCGCCTCCGAGATCACCGCTCAGGCGTTGTTGCGGGAAGCCGACGACGCGATGTACGCGGCCAAAGACGACGGTCGAAACCGGGTGCGGCGCAGTGGACTCGCCGATAATCACTCGCTGGCGCGGACGGCACAGGCGGCGCGGCATGTGCAGATCGAACGGGAGTTGCAGACTGCGCTCGACCGCGACGAGCTCATCATGCACGGGCAACCGTTGCTCAACCTGCCCGACGGCCGGATCGTCGCGATCGAGACGCTGATCCGGTGGCAGCACCCCACCAGAGGCCTGCTGCCGCCGAGCGAATTCCTCGACGTCGCGGAGACCAGTCCGCTGATGGCCGGGATCGGGCGCCGAGTGCTGCTGGAGTCGTGCCGGATCGCCGCCGAGTGGCGGCCGCCGGCCGGTCATCCCGATCCGATCGTCTTCGTCAACATCTCCGGTCGACAGCTCGAATCGGGCAACCTGCACGACGACGTACTCGAAGCGCTGGACGCAGCGCAGTTGTCACCATCCCGGCTGGTTTTGGAGCTGACCGAGACGTTCACCCCGCTCATCGCCGGGTCACTCCTGGAGGATCTCGCCGATCTGCGCGGGCGCGGAGTCAGAATGGCCATCGACGACGTCGGTACCGGATACAGCAGCCTGGCCCGAATGACCGAGCTGCCGGTGGACATTCTCAAGATCGACCGCAGTTTCGTGAACGGCGTCGGCAACAGCACCGCCTGCGATGCGGTGGTCAAAGCCATTCTGAACATCGGCGAGTCGCTGGGGATGCAGGTGGTCGCCGAAGGAGTGGAGACCACCGCTCAAGCGCAGCTGCTGTCGGAGTTCGGCTGTCAGACGGCACAGGGCTTCCTGTTCAGCCGGCCCACCACCGAACTCGATCTGGGCCGCCTGGTGCAGCGCGGGGCGAGCATCGACCAGCCGATGTACAGCTGAACAGACCGTCGACGCAGCCGGCGAACTGACCCGACCGCGGCCCGGGTCGTCCGCGGGGACGTCGGCCGCGCCTCGGATCAGCGTGAGCCGACGACCGCCGCGACTCGCTCGGCGATGGACTGGGCGGCGGCGGCGGTGCCCGCCTCGACCATCACCCGGACCACCGGCTCGGTTCCGGACGGCCGCAGCAGGACCCGACCGGAGTCGCCGAGTTCACGTTCAGCCTCGTCGACGGCGCGGGCGACGTCGGCCGAGGCGGCCACCGCCGCCTTGTCGGTGACCTCGACGTTGAGCAGGACCTGCGGGAACTTGGAGACCACCGACGCCAGGTCGGCCAGCGAGGTGCGGGTGGCCGCCATCTGCGCCATCAAATACAACGCGGTGAGCAGGCCGTCGCCCGTGGTCGCGTGCTGGGCGAGCACGATGTGGCCGGACTGTTCCCCGCCGAGGGTGAACCGTCCGCTGCGCATCTCCTCGAGCACATAGCGGTCGCCCACCGCGGTGGTCCGCACCTCGATGCCCGCCCGTTTCATCGCCTGGTGAAAGCCGAGATTCGCCATCACCGTGGTGACCACGGTCGACGCCGCCAGCTCACCCCTGGCCTTCATCGAGGTCGCCAAGATCGCCAAGATCGCGTCACCGTCGACGACGCCACCGGCACGGTCGATCGCGAGGCAGCGGTCGGCATCGCCGTCGTGGGCGATACCCAGGTCGGCGTCGTGCTCGAGGACAGCCGCACGCAGGTGGTCCAGATGGGTCGAACCGACCCCCTCGTTGATGTTGAGGCCGTCGGGCTGGCCACCGATCACGACCACCGTGGCACCGGCCCGCCGATAGGCCTCGGGCGCCACCGCGGACGCGGCGCCGTGGGCACAGTCGACTACGACGGTCAGCCCGGTCAGCGGGTACGGGGTGGCCAGCAGCAGGTGATCCAGATAACGCCGGGCGGGGTCCTCCGCCGACAGGATCCGGCCGATGTCGGCGCCGGTCGGCAGTTTCCAGTCGCCGCCGATGCCGTCCATCCCGGCCGCGATCCGGTCCTCGGTGACGTCGTCGAGCTTGACGCCGCCGCGACCGAACACCTTGATGCCGTTATCCGGCATCGCATTGTGTGAAGCGGAGATGACGACCCCGAGGTCGGCTTTGAGGAAGTCGGTCAGGAACGCCACAGCGGGCGTGGGGAGCACGCCGAGCAACAGGACGTCGGTGCCCGCGGAGGCCAACCCGGCCGCGACCGCGGCCTCCAGCATTTCGCCACTGGCCCGCGGGTCCCGGCCGACCACGGCGGTGGGGCGTGTTCCGGAATGCGAATCGCCCCGCTCCCGGCCCGCCGCCAGCACGAATGCGGCGGAGGTTGCCAGGCGCAGGGCGATGTCCGGTGTCAGATCGACGTTGGCCAAGCCGCGAACGCCGTCAGTCCCGAATAATCTCGCCATCGGGCGAAATTACCGCTTGGAGTACTGCGGTGCCTTCCGAGCCTTCTTCAGGCCGTACTTCTTACGCTCCTTGACGCGGGCGTCACGGCTGAGGAAGCCGGCCTTCTTCAACGGCGGCCGATCGGTGACGTCCAGGTCGATCAGCGCGCGGGCGATGGCCAATCGGAGGGCGCCGGCCTGGCCGGTGATGCCACCGCCGACGAGGGTGGCATAGATGTCGAACGCCTCCGCCTTCTCCAGGGTTACCAGCGGCTCCTTGATCAGCTGCTGATGGACCTTGTTCGGGAAGTAGGAGTCCATGGTGCGACCGTTCAGGGTGAACTGTCCGGTGCCGGAGACGAGGCGAACGCGCACGACGGCTTCCTTGCGGCGACCGACCGTCTGGATGGGCCGATCCACGACGATCTTGATCGGCGGCGCCGAGACCACGGACGGCGGTGCGTCCTGGTCGGCGTCGTCGCCCAGATTCGCGTCGTCTGCCGCGTATTCGTCGGTCGCGGTCTCGTCGACGGCGTCGTCGGTGGTGATCGGGTCAGTCACGTTGTCTTCGTCTTTCGCGTCGGTGCTGGTGGCGGGCCGGTTCACTGAGCGACCTGGCCGATCTGGAACGGCTGGGGCTTCTGAGCGGCGTGCGGATGGGCCGGGCCCGCGTAGACCTTGAGCTTGCCGGTGAGGCTACGACCGAGGGGGCCGTGCGGCAGCATGCCGATGATGGCCTTCTCGACCAGCCGCTCGGGCTTGGTCTCCAGCATTTCGCCGACGGTCCGCTGCTTCAGCCCACCCGGGTACCCGGAGTGGGTGTAGAGCACCTTGGTGTTCTTCTTGTTCCCCGAGACGGCGACCTTGTCGGCGTTGATGATGACGACGAAGTCACCGGTGTCGGCATGCGGGGCGTAGATCGCCTTGTGCTTGCCGCGCAGCAGTTGCGCTGCCTGGCTGGCCAGTCGGCCGAGGACGACGTCGGTGGCGTCGATGACATGCCAGGCGTGCGTGATGTCGCCGGGCTTCGGGCTGAACGTGCGCATGCCTCTTCTTGTCCTTTGTGCAGATTTCGTCGGTGGTCGGGTCCGTTCCCCGGGGGAACCAGCGTGACCAGCACACCACCAGGTAACACGTCGCTCGGTACTGCCATTCACGCTGGATCCGGTCGCGATCCACTTGTACTGCGGAGACCCGCTGTACAGAGGTACTCGACCAGGTGGTACACAGCGACAGGCACACAACCGTACTCGACCCCGGGATGTACGACTGCGAAGCCACCGGACCATTGGGGTCGAACGACGATCGTGCGCGCGGTAACGGCACACCGAAGAGTAAGCCTACCGCGCGTGCACCCGCGGGGTCAAAATGCGGGCGAGCCGGCTGCCAGAGTTCGCCTTCGGGCCGCCCGCTGCCGATGCCGATGCCGATGCCGATGCCGATGCCGATGCCGATGCCGATGCCGATGCCGATGCTCTCACCAGCCGCTCCACGCCGCGGCGACCCGCTGATCGGCCTGTCGGTAGTCGGCGTTCACCGCCCCGATCGTGGCGTGGATGGCGGCGAGTGTGCTGTTCAGATCGTCCGACGCGGTGGTCCAGCGAGCTTGTTGGATCGAGTACGCCTCCTTGCCCGCGCCCTCCCAACTGGCCAGCAGCGGGACCAGCGCCTGGTCGAGCGAGCGCAGGGCCGACGAGATGGCTCGCTGCGCCCCGGTGAGGTCGGCCTCCACAGCGGCGAGAACGGCGTAGTCGACGAGAATCTGATCGGACAAGGCGAATCCTTTTCGTGGCGCGCCGGACGAGTCCCGTCCGGGTTGGTCTGGGTTCGGCGGAGTGACTTCACATCTGCAGCCCGGCGCCCACTGAGCTGATCGCGGCCGCGGCGTTCTCGTCGTTCACCCCGTATAACCGGGCCTGATCGGCGAGCATCGTCTGAAAGGCGTCGACAGCGGTCTGCAATGCGCGGGCGTGCTCGTCGTAGCGGATCATCAGTGCGCGCAGCCCGGTTCCGCCCGCTCCCTGCCATCCGCTCAGGGTGTGTTCGGTGGTCGTGCTGATCGCGGTCAGCTGGCCCTTGATGGTGTCGCGTGCGGTCGCCAGATCGCCGACGGCCTGCTGCATCACCGCGACGCTGGTCCGGAATGTCCCCATGCTGATCTCCTGTCTGGTGGGGGAAGTTCATGTCAGTTCGGCAGGGCGAGTTGAACGAGCTGGGCCACACCGTTGCGCTGCAGCAGCTGACCGCGGCCCGGCGGTAGCCGACGAGGTCGACAGTCACCGATCAGGGCACCCTCCTCGGGCGGCCCGGACATCAGCAGCCCGGCTGCACCCAGCTCCCTGAGCCGTTGCACCACGGGGTCGTACAAGGACCGGGCGGCGCCTCCCGCGCGCCGACACACGATCAGGTGCAACCCGACGTCCCGAGCTCGCGGTAGCAGGTCCAGCAGGACCGGTAACGGGTTGTCCGGGGAGCCCTGCATGAGGTCGTAGTCGTCGACGAGGACGAATAGTTCTGGGCCGGTCCACCACGACCGGGCTTCCAACTGTGACCGCGTTGTGGACGCGGTCGGTAGCCGCCCGCGGAGCAGGGTCGCGGCCTCGCCGAGGAGGCGCGCCGCTGATGCCCCGTCGACCGCCGCACCTGCCAGGTATTCCGTCGGTAGCAGCCGCTCCAGGTTCCGTCGGTAGTCGATCAGCAGCAGGCGCACGTCGGTGGGAGGTCGACTGGTGGCCAGTTGGCTGCCGAGCAGCGCGAGAAATGTCGTCTTGCCGGCGCCGGGATCTCCGAACACCAACAGGTGCGGGTCGTGCCGCAAGTCGAGTTCGGCCACCGCCAGGTCGGATTCGCGCACCCCGATCGGGATCAGCCGACCTCCCGACACGGGCCGGCCCAGCCGGCCGAGCGGGAGACGGTCGGGCAACATTCGGATGGGTGGTGCGCCGCTCTCGGGCCAGGTGGCCGCCAGCACGCCGACCAGGGAAGCCACCCCATCGCTTATGGGGGCGGATCGACCCGAGTCCGCAGGGACACCGGCTCCCCCGGATGATGTCGCGACGTGAGGCGACGCCGGTGATTCGCGCCGCGTCCGATCTCGGTCGATGCTGAGGCACGCCGTCAGCAGGTGGCAGCCGTCGACGGTCAGCCCGCGGCCGGGCGCTCGGTCCGGCACCGTTGCCGCGGCGCGCCGGTCGATCTCGGATTCGGCGGGTTCACCGAGCCGCAGTTCGAACCGGGAGGTCATCGACTCCTTCATGGCCGGTCGCACCTCCGTCCACCGATGGGTCCCGATCAGGACGTGCATCCCGTGCGCCAGACCCCGTTGAGTCAGCGCCAGCACAGCGGGTTCCAGGTCCGGGTAGTCAGTCCGAAACGACGACCAACCGTCGATCACCAGGAAGATCCGGGGTGTGTCGAGGTCGTTCGGCGCAGTGGTTCGTTCGGGCGCTGCACCGTCGGCAAGGGCTGCGTCAGGCGGCGGGGTGCCTGTTCGGGTCTGCACCGCCTCACGTTCGAGGAGCGAGTCGAGCAGCTGGACGATCATTCGCCGGATCAAATCGGGTGTGTTTCGGGTGGCCACAGTGCCGACGTGCGGCACACCGATTAATCGGCTCAGCACGCCGCCGCCCAGATCGATCAGGTAACAGTGCAACGCGCCCGGTGGGTGCATCGCGGCCAACGAGCAGACGATGCCGGCGAGCAGCGTCGACTTTCCCGCCCGCGGACCACCGACGACGATCCCGTGTCCGGCCGACCCGTTGAAGTCGGCCCACAGGATGTCGCGGCGCTGCTCGAACGGTCGGTCGACAACGCCGACCGGGACCCGATGCAGCCTGACCGATTCCCCAGCCGATTCCCCAGCCGATTCCCCAGCCGATTTTTCAGCCGATCTTTCAGCCGATTTTTCAGCCGAGTCCGCACGCGATTCCGCAGCCGAATCCGGACGCAACCCCGCCGGCGAGTCTGCAGCGAGTCCGACCGAAGGGCGGAAGCCGACCAGACTGAGCAGTCGGCCGAGCGCAGGCGACTCGCCCAGGGGGGGCAGCCACACGGCGCGCGCCGGGGTCCCCGCACCCGCCATCGCAGTCACCAGCAGCTCCAGCACCGACCCACCGACTGGCACGGCACAGCCGCCGGGGGCCACCGACGCGCGGGCCGGCGCAGGGGCGGTGCCACCGAGATCCACGTTGGCCGACGAGCCCCCGGTGCCCACGGTGCCCACGGTGCCCACGGTGCCCACGGTGCCCACGGTGCCCACGGTGAACAGCCGCAGACGATGGTGCGGTCGCGACCGCTCGGCCGTGTCGGATCCCTGGTCGTGACGGTGGCAGCCGGTTTCGCTGGTGGGGTGCCCGGAAACGCTGACCGCGTCGAAGCGCTGCGGTTCGCCGCCGCCGACCTTGAGGTAACCGGCACCCGGCGACGACGGCAACGAATGGGCGGCTCCGGTGCCCAACACAGACCGCGAATCGGCCGCCGAAAAGGTCCGGAGTGCGATTCGAAATGAGAGGTGAGACTCCAGCCCGCGGAGCCTGCCCTCCTCCACCCGCTGCGTCGCCAGCAGCAGGTGAATCCCCAGCGATCGCCCCAGTCGACCCACCGCTACGAACAGTTCGGCGAAGTCGGGTCGCCGCTCGATCAATTCGCTGAACTCGTCGCAGACGATCAGCAGTGTGGGAAGTTCGGGCAGTGCGCGGTCGCGAGTCCGGGCCAGGTGGTACTCGGCGGCGGAGCTCACCTCGCCCGCTCGCCGGAACAACTCCTGCCGCCTGGTCAACTCGCCGGCCAAGGCGTCGCGCAACCGATCCACCAGTGGCGATTGGTCGCTCAGGTTGGTCACGATGCCGGCGCTGTGCGGCAGCCGCCGAAACCCGGCGAAGGCGGCGCCGCCCTTGAAGTCGATCAACACGAAGTTCAGTTCAGCTGGTGAGTGCGTCGCCGCCAGGCCCAGGATCAGAGTCCGCAACAGCTCGGACTTGCCGGCGCCGGTAGCGCCGACGACGAGACCGTGTGGCCCCATCCCGCGCCGCGCAGACTCCTTGAGGTCGAGTTCGACCACGCCGCCGTGAGGGTCGATGCCGAACGGAACCCGGAGCCTGCTTCGGTCGTCAACCGTCGACCACGCGACGGCCGGGTCGAACCTGCCGGGGTCCAGCAATTCGCGCACACTACGGGGAGCGTCGCCGCCTGTGCGCGGCGGGCGCCCGCGAGAGTCCCGCCAACGCGCCAATCGCCGCGCAATCGCCGTGGCGAGTTCCAGCCCGACCACATCAGCCTGGCCCACGCACCACCGTTCAGCCGCGTCCTGCACCGTGACGTTCCCGCCGTGACAGTGCAGCTGAATCTTCGACCCGACGATTTCGCCGATGATCGCGACGGGCCGCGGTGGGAATCCCGCATCTCCGATGCGCAACACGGTGGCACCGACAATGCGGGCCGCCGCCCACAGCTCATCTGTGCCGACCTGCGGTTCGAGCGGGTCGAGCGCTTCACCGGGGAGGCGGTGCTCGCCGCCCGACCGATCGGTGCGTTCGTCGACCACCACCAGAATGCGCCGAACTGACTGATGCTCGCCCGTCGTGGGCGGCGACCCCGCCGGGGCAGGCGCAGGCGACGGCCGGCCCTGCCCGAGCGTCTGGATCCAGCGCGCGACATCCCGCCGGCCGCCGATCATGCGGCGGTGCCCACGGTCGTCGGTTTCCGCGGGATGTCGGGTGTGCGGCAACCACTTCGTCCAGCTCCAGTCGTCTGGTGCGACCCCCGATGTGGACTGCAGGGAGGACACACCCTCCCTCCGAAAGCTGTCGGAACGGGCCACCACCGCCAGGGCCAGGTCGACAGGCGAGTGGAATGTGCACAGCTGGAGCAGGATCGCCCTACTCAGCTCCACCGCCCCCACACCCCACAGGTCGACGACGGTGGTCCGATCGCGCAGCAGCGAGATGGCCGACGGCAGGTCGGGAACCGACGCGCGCATGGTCAGCAGCCGCCCCACAGCGCCGGCGAGCACTGGGTCCGGGGCTGCGTGCGGTGAGGATGCCTGCGCGACGGGCGCCGGCGAGAGCGGCTGGGTGCCGCGACCGAGCCGGGCCCAGCCGAAGTCCCCGTCCGGCGGCCTGCGCTCCCAGGTCCGTCGACTGGTTGCCAGCTCGGGCAGGCTCTGCGGATCCGGGTGCACCCATTCGGTGGCGGTTCGTTGCGCGGCTCCTCGCCGGGTCAGCTCGCGGTCTGTGGCCCGGAGTGTGCGCAGGTACCGAACGCGGTGGCGACCGACACTGCGAGGCGACTGCGCCCGTCCCCCACCGGCGATCAGCATCCCCAGGGCGGAGATGGCCATCATCCCCCCGATCAGCAGAGATGCCGCAGACCGACCGCCCAGCGCGACGAATCCGAGGGTGCCGGCCAGCGTCGCCAACGGCGCCGTGAGAGCCCATACCGACCGCTCCCCCGGAGCCGAAAACCCGGGCGGGGCCGGCACCTCGACCACGGATTCGATCGGTTGCGGACCGAGAATGCGGGCACCGCGGTTCAATTCAGTCGTCGCCACCAGCACCCCCCGGAAGATGGATCCGTCGGGCCGGTGGACAACTGCGACCCGGCACCGGTCGGCAACATTACGATCCCGGACGACTCCGAAACGGGCGTGTGCACAACTTTCGAGTCAGTCCGGATTCGGCAGGCCGGCGCGCTGATGAAGTCGGCGCGGCGGCCCTCCGATCGCCCATCGACGCCGTTTGGAGCTCCGTGTCGACTTCGATCGACGACCCGTGTGACGAAGACCTGGTGCGGGTGGTGGTGCTTGCGGCCGATCGCCGGCTGGATCTGGTGCTGCCGTCGCAGCTTCCGATGAATGCGCTGCTCCCCGACCTGCTGGATCTGCTGCCCACGTCCGACACCGGCCCGCACGCCTCGACCCCCGCCCGGATCACCACCCATCAACTGAGCCGACCGGGTGGGCCGCCCTTCAGTGGAGGCCGCTCGCTGCACCAACACGGCGTACTGGACGGCGATCTGCTGTGCTGGAGTGCGACCGACGAGGCCCGGCCGCCCGGTCCCCCGGTGTGGTGGTGGGACGTGATCGCGGCCACCGGGGGATCGCCGCCGCGACGACTGGACATTCGACGGCTGACCTGGGCCGTCGTCGCGGCGATCTTGATGAGCTGTGGTGGGCCGGCGCTCACGGTCGGTTTCGCGTGGCGAACTGGCAGCGCCACGGGCGTGGTGGCCGGGCTGATGTGCGCGGGGCTGCTGATGTTCGTCTGTGCAGCTCGCCGACGACCGGGCCGACCGGTGGCGGCGGTATTCGCCACGGCCGGAGTGGCTGCGACTTCCGCCGCGATATCGGCCGCGACGGAGAGTCTGCCCGCAGCAGACCGCCTGTTGCCGACAGCGGCCGGACTGCTGGTCGGCTCACTGGTCGCACTCCTCGTCACCCGGTGCGCGATCGCCCTCTGGACATTCGGAATGGTGGTCGGCGCTGCACTCGTCATATCTGTGCTCGGCGGAACTGTGCTGGTCGGACACTTGAGGACTGCCGCCGGAGGGGCCGCTGGTGTCCACGGGGCGCGGACCGCAGGCGGATGGCCTGGCGTGGATTTTGGAATTGTGGCGTCTGTGGGCGTCGCGATCTGTTGCCTGCTGCTGACGTTGTTGCCTGCGATGGCGGCCGGGATCGCGCGACTCCGGCCCGCCCGATCACCCGGACTGTCGCCCGCTCGACGGGCCGCACAGGGTTGGACGGCGCGCGACGACTCCGCCGGACCGCCCGACCACCAGCGGCATCAGGACGAACTCGCCGCTCGGACCCGGCTGGCGCTGCAGGTGCTGATCGGTCTCAACGCCGGAACGAGCACGATCATCGCCGGCGCGGCGGTGGTGTTGATCCATCGAGGTGGCGGGTGGTCACCGTTGCTCGCGGGGGCGGGTTGTGGCGTGCTGCTACTGCGGGCGGCTGTGCAGTCCCATGCGGCGCAGGTCGCCGCGCTGGCGCTACCGGCCGCCGCTGCGCTGCTGATCGGGATCTGCCGCGTCGTGGTCGAGCCCGCGGGACCCGCCGCGACGGTGGCGACCGAGAGCCTCGCCATTGCGCTCGCGGTCGTCGTCGTGGCCACGGTGATCGCGCTGTCGGGACGGCGATCGCACCCCGAGCATCCGCCCACCTCGGGTTCGACCGCGCCGGGTTCACGTTCACCGAATGGGGCCATGCCGGATTCACCCATGCCGGATTCACCCATGCCGGATCCACCCATGCCGGATACACCCGGGCCGGATACACCCTGGCCGGCCTCTGCTGGATCGCCTTTCGCTGAAAGCACCTCGTCACGACGCGTGGTCGGCGTGGAGGCCCGCTGGACATCGGCGGCGGATGCGGTGCTGCTCGCCGCAGTCGGTCCGCTGGCTGTGCTCGCCGCGGGTGCGCTGACCGTTTTACAGTGGCGCTGATCGGGTGATCGTCAACCGACCGACACCGAAGCGGTACTGTCCGCCGGCCTGGTCGCGTCGGTGGTTTCCTGGCCCGCACCGAGCTGTGCGCCGATGTACAGACCCGCTGCCAGTACGACGGACAACCAGCCCGCATGCCGTCGCGACCGGCGCGGCGTCCACAGCGCCAACGCGTCACCGAATTCGAGTGCGTCGAGCAGCTGGTGACGTTCGAATCGCCAGGCCCGCCACTGAGTGCGTAGGTCGGGCCATTCCAACTCGACCGTTGATCCCTCGTTCACTCGCTCCCCCGTTCCTCGCGACCGGTCCGCGCGGCCGCCCCTGCTCGCACCCATCCGCACCGATCGGCACGCCACGATCGGCACCGGGTCGCCCCGAGATCTGCACGGTAACGACTTCGGGGTCGGCGTCGGCGGGCTCATCCACATCGACTGCGACGACCCGGTGCACCCGGGTCAGCCGGGCGGGATCAAACCGGCAGCGGAAGCGGTCCGGACGGCCCGGGTGAGCAGCGTCCTCGCTCGCAGTTCCCGATCCGAGGGGTAGTCCACCTGCACCAGAGTCAGGCCGTGCGCCGGCGCGGCCGAGATGGCACTCGTCCGGAGCCGCGCGGTGAGCAACGCCGCCGGCCGATCTGCGGCGAATCGCCCGTCGCCGACGGCGAGCAGTGCGCCGACCAACGACCGCACCATCGAGTGGCAGAACGCGTCGGCCGATGCGTCGACGGCCAACACGTCCGACTCGCCGTCGACCGGACGGACGGTCAGCCGCTCCAGAGTGCGGATGGTGGACGCGCCGGGATGCGGCGGTTTGCAGTACGAGGCGAAGTCGTGCAGGCCGAGCATCAGGGCTGCCGCCTCCTGCATCTCGGTCAGCCGAAGCGGTCGCGGCCAGGCCAGGGTGTCGAAACGGCGTAACGGGTCGGTGCCGTAGGTCGTCGTGGCGATCCGATAGCGATAGTGCCGCCGAAGGGCCGAGAACCGGGCGTCGAAGCCGTCGGGTGCCAGAGTGATTCGGCGTACCCGCAGGTCCGGCGGGAGCAGCCCGGCGAGCCGTCGCAGCAGGCCGAACACCCCCCGGTCGACCGGATCGACGGAACCGAGCTCGTCCGACGATGCCCGACGGGCCAGCCCGAGCAACCGCTCGCGGGAGACGTCCACGTGGGCGACCTGACCGGTGGCGTGCACGCCGGCGTCGGTGCGGCCGGCGACGACCAGCGGCACCCGCACCCGGAACAGGGTGGCCAGCGCGGTCGACAGCTCACCCGCCGCGGTGCGCCGCCCCGGCTGTTCCGCCCAGCCGGAGAACGCCGTGCCGTCGTACGCCAGATCGAATCGCAGCCGCACCGAACCCGCCGGCAGTTGCTGATCATGATCCCCACCGGACTCGGCCGTCAGCGCGCCCCCCTCGCCGCTCACAGGGTGTTCCCCGCCGTTCGGGCGGTGTGGCGCGGGTGCCCCGGACACGACGAAGGACCCGTCTCGGAGAGCGGGTGGCTCCTCGAGGACGGGTCCGTCGTGGTGTTCGAAATGCTGATCCGACACGTGGTCAGCGATCGGCGCGAAACCGGGTCCGTGAATCAGCGGAGCTGGTTCTCGGGGTTCGAGTCGATGTCGACTGCGTCGTCTGCCTGCGCGTCGATGGCGGCGTCGTTCTCCGCTGCAGCCGACTTCTCGGCCTCCACGGCGATCGCATCATCGGCCACAGTCTCGCCGGCCACAGTCTGGTCGGCCACGCTCGTCAGCACCGGCCGAGTCAGCGCACAGCCGTCGTCAGCGCACAGTCGCGTCAGCCACAGTCTCGCCGGCAGCAGTCTCGCCGGCAACGGTCTCGTCGGCAGCGGTGTCTGAGGTGGCCTTGGCCTGCTTCGGCCGCGCCGCGTTCGACGAACCGACGCTCGAAGACGCGCGCCGAGCCATCCGCGACGCCGCAGATGTCACGGTCTCCTCGGTGATGATCTCGATGATCGCCATCGGGGCGTTGTCGCCCTTGCGGGGCATCACCTTCACGATGCGGGTGTACCCGCCCGCACGACTGGCGACCGCAGGCGCGATGTCGGCGAACAAGATGTGCACGACGTTCTTGTCGCGGATCACCTTCATCACCTCGCGACGCGAGTGCAGGGTGCCGCGCTTCGCCGAGGTGATCAGCTTCTCGGCCAGCGGCCGGAGCCGCTTCGCCTTCGTTTCGGTGGTGGTGATCTTGCCGTGCTCGAAGAGAGACTGGGCCAGATTGGCCAGGATCAGTCGCTCATGGGCCGGCGAGCCGCCGAGACGGGGGCCCTTGCTGGGGGTGGGCATCGGATGCTCCTGCAGTTCATTGTGCGGGAGCATGTCCCGCAATCGTGGCGATCGGAGCGGATCCGGTGACCCGGTTCCCGTCCGATCTGGATGGGATGGTCACGCGCTGCGTGACCGGGTGGTGAACGCCGGTTGGACCGGCGTTCACCGACAACTAGAACGCGCTGGTCAGATCTGCTCGGTCTCGGCGTAGTCGACCTCGCCGGTGTCGCTCTCCTCGTCGGACCAGTCGCCGTCCGCGTACGCCAGGGCGGCCGCTGCGGGGTCGAACCCGGCAGGCGAGTCCTTCAGCGACAGACCGAGGCCGGCCAGTTTGATCTTGACCTCGTCGATCGACTTCTGACCGAAGTTGCGGATGTCGAGCAGGTCCGCCTCGGTGCGCCCGACGAGCTCGCCAACCGTGTGGATGCCCTCGCGCTTCAGGCAGTTGTAGGAGCGGACGGTCAGGTCCATCTCCTCGATCGGCAGCGAGAACGCCGCGATGTGGTCCGCCTCGGCCGGTGACGGTCCGATCTCGATGCCCTCAGCGCTGGTGTTCAGCTCGCGGGCGAGGCCGAACAGCTCCACCAGGGTGGTGCCGGCCGAAGCCAGTGCGTCCCGGGGCGTGATCGACGACTTGGTCTCGACGTCGAGCACCAGGCGATCGAAGTCGGTGCGCTGCTCGACACGAGTCGCCTCGACGCGGTACGTCACCTTGAGCACCGGGGAGTAGATGGAGTCGACCGGAATCCGACCGATCTCGGCTCCGACCACCTTGTTCGGCGCGGCCGGCACGTAACCCCGACCTCGCTCCACGACCAGTTCGATCTCCAACCGGCCCTTGCTGGTCAGGGTGGCCAGGTGCAGCTCGGAGTTGTGCACGACGACTCCGGCCGGCGGCGCGATGTCCTCGGCGGTGACCGCACCCGGTCCCTGCTTGCGCAGGTACATCGTGACCGGCTCGTCGTCCTCGGACGACACGACGAGTTCCTTGAGGTTCAGGATCAGCTCGGTGACGTCCTCTTTCACCCCGGGAACGGTGGTGAACTCGTGCAGCACACCGTCGATCCGGATGCTGGTGACCGAGGCCCCGGGGATCGACGACAGCAACGTCCGCCGCAACGAGTTACCCAGGGTGTACCCGAAACCGGGCTCCAAAGGCTCGATCACGAACCGCGAACGGTTGTCCGAGATCGTCTCTTCCGTCAGTACTGGGCGCTGAGAAATCAGCAAGGTAGTCCTCCATCTTCGGTGACATCCGCTATATGACGTCACACGCTGCTGCGCAGGCGAACTGCCCGCACATCCCTACTCAACGAAGGACTGTCGCCCCTCGCTTCGCACTCGGCTCACAGAAACGCCGTGAACCGTGGACCCGCCGCAATCGGCGGAGTCCTGGTGAAATACCTAGAACAATCCGAATGCGCAGCGCTCGCCGACCAACGCGCCCGTTGGTCGGCAACCGCCGCGCACGACTGTCGCGCACACCCGTCGCTCGCCTGCGGCAGCAGACTACTTCGAGTAGAACTCGACGATCAGTTGCTCGGTGATCTGGGTGTCGATCTGAGCGCGCACCGGAAGCTGGTGGATCAGCACCCGCAGCGATCCGGATACGACCTGCAACCAGGCCGGGGTGGGCCGGTCACCGTAGCTCTGGCGCGCCAATTCGATCGGGAACTTCTCCACCGACTGCTTGCGGACGTCGATGATGTCGTACTGGCTGACGCGGTAGGACGGTACGTCCACCCGCTGGCCGTTGACGGTGAAGTGACCGTGACTGACCAGCTGACGGGAGTGCCGACGGGTCCGTGCCAGGCCGGCGCGGTAGATCACGTTGTCCAGTCGCGACTCGAGGATCTGCAGCAGGGTTTCGCCGGTCTTACCCGGACGAGACGCGGCTTCCTCGTAGTAACGACGGAACTGCTTCTCCATGACGCCGTAGCTGAAACGGGCCTTCTGCTTCTCCTGCAGTTGGCTGAGGTATTCCTTCTCCTTGCTGCGGGCGCGGCCGTGCTGCCCGGGCGGGAAGGGACGCTTCTCAAATGCCGCGTCGCCGCCGACGAGGTCCATCTTGAGACGGCGCGACTTCTTGGTGATGGGGCCGGTATAACGAGCCATGTCTTAGTTCTCTCCCCGTTTCAGACCCGGCGCCGCTTCGGCGGCCGAGTCCCGTTGTGTGCCTGCGGGGTGACGTCGGAGATTGCCCCGACCTCGAGTCCGGCGGCCTGCAGTGAACGAATTGCCGTCTCGCGACCCGAACCCGGGCCCTTGACGAATACGTCCACCTTCTTCATGCCGTGCTCGATTGCCTTGCGGGCAGCGCTCTCGGCTGCCATCTGCGCAGCGAACGGGGTGGACTTACGCGAGCCCTTGAAACCGACGTGGCCGGCCGAGGCCCACGAGATCACGGCTCCGGTGGGATCGCTGATCGAGACGATCGTGTTGTTGAACGTGCTCTTGATATGCGCGTGGCCGTGAGTGACGTTCTTCTTCTCTTTGCGACGGACCTTCTTGACGGCACCGGCGCCCTGACGAGTCTTGGGGGGCACTGTGATTACCTAGCCTTCTTCTTGCCGGCGATGGTCTTCTTCGGACCCTTACGGGTACGAGCGTTGGTCTTGGTGCGCTGGCCGCGCACGGGCAGGTGCCGGCGGTGCCGAATGCCCTGGTAAGAGCCGATTTCCATCTTCCGGCGAATGTCGGCCTGCACCTCGCGGCGCAGGTCGCCCTCGACCCGGTAGTTGCCCTCGATCTGATCGCGGAGCGCGAGCACATCTTCATCGGTCAAGTCTTTGGTCCGCAGGTCCGGGCTGATGCCAGTTGCGGTGAGGAGTTCGAGCGCACGGGTGCGGCCGATTCCATAGATGTAGGTGAGTGCGATCGCCATCCGCTTGTCGCGGGGCAGATCGACACCGGCGAGACGTGCCATACGGCGCGGTACTCCTTCGGTACTCGGAGGTGTCGGTCACGATCCGTCCCCGTTGCGGGGCCCCGGCCTCCGACCGGGGGTGTCCACTCGCCGAAACAAGTGGTGGAATCGCGATTTTCTGGTGGTGCGGTGTGCGAACACACCGCAGCAGCACCGAGGCTGATCAGCCCTGGCGTTGCTTGTGACGAACGTTCTCGCAGATGACCATGACCCGGCTGTGGCGACGAATCACCTTGCACTTGTCACAGATCTTCTTGACGCTCGGCTGGACCTTCATCTGACTTCCTCTCAGGCTGCTGCCTGCTTCTCGACCTTCCCGGCACTGCCGAGCCGGTGCGACATACCCGGGTCAAACGCCTTACTTGTAGCGGTACACGATCCGCCCGCGGGAGAGATCGTAGGTCGACAGCTCGACGACCACGCGATCCTCGGGAAGGATCCGGATGTAGTGCTGCCGCATCTTGCCGCTGATATGTGCCAACACCCGGTGACCGTTCTCCAACTCCACCCGGAATGACGCGTTGGGCAGCGCTTCCACCACCCTGCCCTCGACTTCGATGGCACCGTCTTTCTTGGCCATATCCTCCGCAATCCGCTACTCGCTGAACATCAACACTGCTCTAGACACGTACTTCGGCACCCGACGGCACGCAGCCGCCGAACAACCGGGTCCCACACCACTGCGGTCCCACACACACACTGCGGTCCCACACCACTGCGGGCACGCCAAGACGCAGCCAGTCCGGCGAACCTACTGGCTGCGTCGAAATTCCAGAAGCACCGAAGGCTGCACACCGCCCGCCCCAGACGACGCCCAGGGCCGCGCGACCTCCGACAACACATCGGCGGGCATGACAACGGGCAGACCAAAGGTCCGGCGTTGTGCGTGCCGACTCCTGAGTGTACGTCGAATCACTCGACAGTCAAAGTTGACGGGTTCGGCTGACGGGTTCGACTGACGGTTCCGGTCGATGGGTCCACAGTCCCCACCGACGATCAGGCCGGGCCGGGACTTAGCGGGCGCCCACGGGTTCAGCCTCACCGCGTCGCCCCCGCCGCGTAAGCCGCGCCAGCCGGCCCGCGCCGACCGACCGCATCGGGCTCGGCGTGAACGACTCCGCCGATACGATCGGAGATTGCAGCCGCTCCTCGCCCACACCGGCGAGCAGCAAGTCGCGCACTTCGCCCGCTCCGAAGGGCGGCGTCAGACGCCGCCACACGCCCAACGCGGCGAGTTCCGCGGCGTCAGACGGTTCGCAGAGCGCGACGACCTGGGCCGGGGCCAGGAGCCCCGCCGACTGGCGAACGAATTCGGCGCCACCCCCGGCGGGCAATCGCCAATCGAGCACCACGAGATCGAAGGTGCCGGTAGCGAGGCGACGCAGTCCGGCGGCCGCACTACCCGCCACGGCCGTCGCGCGGAAGCCCGGTACGCGGTTGATGAAGCTGGCGTGTGCCCGAGCCGCCATTCGCCGGTTCTCGACGACTAAAACACTGATCACAGCCGTCACCCGAACCCCTCCTCGGTTGTTCCGGCTCGACACGGATGGTGGAGCCAGGTGCCGCCCCGTTGGGATGGACCCGGCCGAACCGTCGGCCCGTTGAGTCGAATGGTGACACAACCACCCGTTAGCACCAAGCTCAGCCGAGTGATCTCACCTGCAGCACACATTCGGTAACACTCAGCGACAGAGCGGACCGGGTCGGACCTGGCCGTAACACTGACGGGGCGACCGACGATGACTTCAGTAGATGCGGGGGCGGAGGGGTATCCCGCATCAGGATCGGAGCGGGTCGCGCGTGACGCGGCCCGCTGTGGGATCCCGGCCGGTCGTCAGTCCAGCGAGACCGGGGTGATTCCGAACGGAGCCAGGCCGGCGACACCACCGTCGGCGGCGCTGAGCACGCAGATGCCGTCCTCGAGGATCGCCACGCTGTGCTCCACATGAGCGGCGCGCGATCCGTCTTTCGTCACGACCGTCCAGCCGTCGGGCATCTCCCGCGATGCGGTGGTGCCCAGGGTCAGCATCGGCTCGATGGCGAGCGCGGTGCCGGCGGGCAGGCGTAGGTTCTTCCCCTGCTTGCCGTAATTAGGTACGAAGGGATCCATGTGCATCGCCGAGCCGATGCCGTGCCCGCCGTAGCCGGCGACCTCGCCATAGCGCCGCCCGTCATTCGCCGAACTCTTGCGCACACTGGTCTCGATGGCGGCGGTGATCGTGCCCAGCTTGCCGTTCGCAGTCGCCGCGGCGATCCCCGCCCACATCGACTCGTTCGCGGCCGCGACCAGATCCACTTCGGCCATCGAGAGTGGTTCACCCACATGTACCGTGATCGCCGAGTCGCTGTGCCACCCGTCGATGATGCAGCCGCAATCGATGGAGAGCAGATCTCCGTCGTGCAGTCGCCGGGCGGGCGACGGAATGCCGTGCACGATCTCGTCGTTGACCGATGCGCAGATGGTGGCCGGAAAGCCGTGGTAACCCTTGAAATTCGACGTCGCGCCCGCCTCCGCGATGACCGACGCCGCTACCTGGTCGATGTCGGCGGTCGTCATTCCCGGTGCAACAGCCGCCCGCATCGCCGCTATCGCGCGCGCCAACACGATGCCCGCGGCGCGCATGGCCTGCAGCTCACCGCGGGTCTTGAGTTCGATGCCCTTCGCCACTAGCCCGCCACCAGTCAGCCGTGGACCAGGTCGCTTCGACCCAACGCGGCCAGGATGCGGTGCTGTACCTCCTGGAGGTGGCCGACACCGTCGACCGAGAACACCAGGTCGCCGTAGAACTCCAGCAGCGGCACCGTCTCCGAGTGGTAGATCGCGAGCCGCCGACTGATCGCGTCCATGGTGTCGTCAGCGCGACCGCGCTTGAGCATCCGCTCCATCAGCACATCGTCGGGCGCCGTCAGCAACACCACGCCGGCGAGCCCGGTGTGGCGGTCGATCAGCAACTGCTGCAACCACTTCGCCTGCGGCAGATTTCGCGGGAAGCCGTCGAGCAACCACCCGTTGGCCATGTCGGGCTCGGCCAATCGGGCGGCCACCATCGCGCTGGTCAGCTCGTCCGGGACCAGTTCGCCCTTGTTCATGTACTCCTGGGCCGAAACACCCAGGGCCGTGCCGTGGCCGACATTGGCCCGGAAGATGTCCCCGGTGGAGACGTGCGGGACTGTGAGGTTCTCCGCCAGCAGCGTCGCCTGCGTTCCCTTGCCGGCGCCCTGGGGCCCGATGATCAACAGTCGCATCAGCGCAGAAACCCTTCGTAGTTACGTTGCATCAGCTGAGTCTCGATCTGCTTCACCGTGTCGAGTCCGACACCGACCATGATCAGCACCGCTGTGCCACCGAAGGGGAAGTTCTGGTTCTGTCCATCGCCGGTGACGTCCAGGAAGAGATTGGGCAGGATCGCGACCACACCGAGGTAGATGGACCCGGGAAGGGTGATCCGACTCAACACGAACTGCAGATACTCGGCCGTGGGGCGTCCGGGCCGAATACCGGGGATGAAGCCGCCGTACTTCTTCAGGTCGTCAGCCCGTTCCACGGGGTTGAAGTTGATTCCGACGTAGAAGTAGGTGAAGAAGATGATCAGCGCGAAGTACAGCGCGATGTGCGACCAGGTTCCCTGCGCGATGATGTGCTGCTGGACCCACAACTGCCAACCGCCGGCGAAGTTACCGCTCGCGTCGATCGACGGGTTCCCGATCAGCTGAATCAACAACGTGGGGATGTAGAGCAGCGAAGTCGCGAAGATCACCGGGATGACGCCGGCCTGGTTCACCTTGAGCGGCAGATACGTCGTGGTCCCGCCGTACTGCTTGCGCCCGATCATCCGCTTGGCGTACTGCACCGGGAGTCGCCGCTGACCCTGTTCGACGAAGACCACTGCGGCGATCACGGCCAGCGCGATCAGCACGAACACGGTGAAGATCACGCCGTTGCTGTTGGTCAGGATGGTGCTTCCCTCGTTGGGGATGCGGGCCGCGATCGAGGTGAAGATCAGCAGTGACATGCCGTTGCCGATCCCGCGATCGGTGATCAGCTCACCCATCCACATGACCACGGCGGTGCCGGCAGTCATCGTCAGCACCAGCACCAGCAGGGCGACCGGGGACTGGTCGGGGATCAACTGACTGCCCACCGAGCAGCCGGCGAACATCGTGCCGTTCTGGGCCAACGCGATGAAGGCCGCCGACTGCAGAATGCCCAGCCCGATCGTCAGATACCGGGTGTACTGCGTCATCTTGGTCTGACCGGCCTGGCCCTGCTTCTTCAACTGCTCGAAGCGCGGGATGACGACCGTCAGCAGCTGGACGATGATGCTCGCGGTGATGTACGGCATGATGCCCAGCGCGAACACACTCAGCCGCAGCAGCGCCCCACCGGAGAACAGGTTGAGCAGGGTGTACACGTCCGTGGTGCCGCCGGACTGTTCCGCGATACAGGTGTCGACCGTGGCGTACGAGACACCCGGCGACGGGATGGCCGCGCCCAACCGATAGATCGCGACCATCGACAGCGAGAAGAGGATCTTCTTACGTAGGTCGGGCGTCTTCAACGCCGACACGAACGCGGTGAGCAATGATCCTCCTGGCCTGGCCGCCGGGATGAGCTCCATGGCGGAAATTCGCGGCGTCGTCGTGCGGCGCCCGATGCTGTCGATGCCCCGAGACGTCGATGCGGGAACAGTCGACCTCGAACTCTAACCCACCGACGCGACCCGCCGGCATCGCCTGGATCGATGTGCGCGGGGTCGCGCGGGGTGGGGCGGGGTTTCCAGCCGGGATTCTGCGGCGTTCCGAGGTTCGACACCCGAGTCCGGGCGGATTGTCGCCGGTCAGCGGTCGGAATCAGCCCGACCGCGGGGGCGCATGTATCAGGACCGGCTGTTGCGGGATCTAGCTGGATGAGCAGTAGACGTCAGTTCCTGGCGCTCATCCACCGTCGACCTCAGAAGGTGACCTGCGTGCCTCCCACCGGACCCGCACCCCATCAGCCCCGGCATCTCCGGTCGGGAGGGCGGCATTCGTCGCCGCCGCCTGGACTCCAGCTCCGCTCACCCCGGGTATGGGTGATCGTCGGCGGGGTTCTGGTGCTCTCCCTGCTGGGTGTCATGGTGGTGCCTCGACTCCTCGGCGGGGTGCCGTCCGTCTCCGCCGGTCCGCTGCGCCCCGACCCGGCGATGACAGCCGCATCGGCATCGGCATCGGCATCGGCACGGCAGTCGGACCCGAGCTCCCACACCGCCGGCAGTGCAGCGGCTGGTACCGATACCTCCACTACGCAGACCACGACAGGCGGCGCGCCCCCAGCGACGGGGGCGGCCACGACAGTGCCGGCCGCCGCACCCGGCCCCTGTGCCGCATCCGCCGGCAGCACCGCCACCACTGGTGATACCGCCACCACAGTGATACCGGCACCACGTGATACCGGCACCAGCGGCACAGCCCTGACCGTGGTGGTGACCCCGGACGCGGCCCCTGTCGTGCGGGAGGTCGCCGCCCGCCAGCTCGCCGGATGTCGCATCACGATCGTCGAGCGGGATTCGGCCGACGAGCTGACACGACAGCGGGCGGGCGAGCGACCCGATGTGTGGATCCCCGACTCGTCCCTCTGGCTCGCCCGACTCGGATCCGCGGCGGGACGCACACCCGCACAGCCGACCGCGACGCTCGCCGACTCGGCGGGCGCAACCACCGGATCCGCCTCGCTGGCGTCGACGCCGGTGGTGCTGGCGGTGTCAGCGGACTACGTGGCGGCAGGTGCAGCCGACGACCTGACCACACTGGCCGGGACGCGGTCGTCCGCTCGACCGGTGCGAATCGGGCTGCCCGACCCGGCGGTCTACACCCCGTCGGTGGGCGTGCTCCTCGGCGCCGGCGCGATGCCGACCGGCGGCGCGGCCGACCGGGCGAATCTGACCTGGGTGCTGCGATCCAGCCCGGCCGAGCTGCCGACCAGCGCCGATGCCCTGCTGACCCGACTCGGGACCGATCCCGCCACCGCCGTCCCCACCACCGAACAGGCCCTCTGGAGGTTCCGCCAGGCCCACCCGGAATTCGCAACCGGCTCGATCAGGGCTGCTTACGCGGCGGCGAACCGACTCACCTTGGACTATCCGTTCTTCGCGGCGGCCGCGGCCGGCCCGACCGCCGAGGCATCGGCACAGGCTGCGGCCGTCGCCGCGCTGGACGCTGCGCTGCGATCGCCCGCTGCCGGCCGGGTCTTCCTTTCCCACGGTTTCCGCGACGCCGCCGGTCACGCCGGGTCGACGCTTCCGGCGGCGAACGGGTACCCCGCCCGAGCGCAGACGCAGGCCGCGCCGGGCGTCGGCGTCGTGGACCAGATGCTCGCCGCCTACGCGACGATCAACGAGGCGTCCAGGCTGCTGGCGGTGATCGACGTCTCCGGCTCGATGGCCGCCGCCGTTCCGGGTGCGGGCGGAGCAACCCGACTCGATCTCGCCCGCGCAGCCGCCGCCGGGGGCCTGAGCCTGTACTCGTCAGACAGTGCGATCGGGTTGTGGACATTCTCGCGACGGTCGACCGGCGACGACTTCCAGCAACTGGTTCCCGTCGCACCGCTGGGCGCGGCCGTCGACGGGTACACGGGTCGGCAGCGCGTCGGGTCGGCCATCGCGAGCCTCGCGGTGGACGTCGACGGCGGCACCGGCCTGTACGACACCACACTGGCTGCCGTGCGACGACTGCAGTCGGACTGGGATCCGAATCGGGTCAACCTGGTGCTGCTGCTGACCGACGGTCAGAACGATGATCTGGGCAGCATCAGCCTGGCGGAGTTGACCAGCACGCTGCACCGCGAACAGCAGCCCGATCACCCGGTGTCGGTCGTCTCGATCGCGTTCGGACCCGATAGCGACGTCACCGCGCTGCAGGAGATCGCGTCTGCCACCGGCGGCGCGGTCTACACCGCTACGGACCCGCGGGACATCGGCGACATCTTCCTCGACGCGGTGGGCCGCCGAGTCTGTCGGCCCGGCTGCTGAGACAGCTCAGCGCCGGCAGCCCCGGTTCGACCCGGGTTACCGCGGTGGATCCACCGCGATCTCACGCACCGCGGCTCGCGTGAGATCGGCGGGAACGCAGAATCCCCGCCGCACTGCTGCGCGGCGGGGATTCTGACGAGCTCCAAGTGCGCCGCCGATCGACCCGACCGGCGATGCACTGGTGGCGACGCTTTAGAGCGCGTTCGCCGAGCCGCCGGCCGAGGCCAGCTTCTCCTTGGCCGAGCCGGAGAACGCGTGGGCGCTGACCTGCAACGACACTCCGGCGACCTCGCCCTCGCCGAGTACCTTGACCAACTGGCCGCGGCGGACCGCGCCCTTGTCGACCAGGTCGTCGACGGACACGTCGCCGCCGGCTGGGAACAGCGTGGCGATCTGCCCGACATTCACCACCTGATAGGTGGTGCCGAAGCGGTTCTTGAAGCCCTTGAGCTTCGGCAACCGCATGTGGATCGGGATCTGGCCACCCTCGAAGCCCACCGGAACATTCTTGCGAGCGCCGGTGCCCTTGGTACCGCGGCCTGCAGTCTTGCCCTTGGAGCCCTCACCACGACCAACGCGGGTCTTGGCGGTCTTCGCGCCCGGTGCGGGACGCAGATGATGCAGCTTGATCGGCATTACCGCTCCCCTTCTGCGGTCACGTCGGCCGCAACTTCTGCTTCTTCGATTTCCTGCACCTCGATCAGGTGCCGGACGGCGTGCAGATACCCGCGGTTGACCGCGTTGTCCGGGATCACGACGGTGTGGTTGATCCGCTTCAAACCCAACGAGCGGATGGTGTTCCGCTGCGGGGGCTTGACGCCGATGATGGAACGCTTCTGAGTCACCTTGAACGGCATGTCACACCCCTGCCCGAGCGGCCAGCGCGTTCGCCTGGGCGACCAGCATGGCGTGCGGAGCGACATCCTCGATCGGCAGACCGCGGCGAGCCGCGACCTCTTCCGGCCGGACGAGGCCCTTCAGACCCGCGATCGTGGCATGCACGATGTTGATCGGGTTGTCCGAGCCGAGCGACTTGCTCAGGATGTCGTGGATGCCTGCGCACTCCAGCACGGCGCGCACCGGACCACCGGCGATGACGCCGGTACCGGGCGATGCCGGACGCAGCAGCACGACGCCGGCCGCGGCCTCACCCTGGATCGGATGCGGAATCGTGTCGCCGATACGCGGCACCTTGAACATGCTCTTCTTGGCTTCTTCGACGCCCTTGGCGATGGCCGCGGGGATCTCCTTGGCCTTGCCGTAGCCGACACCGACGGAGCCGTTGCCGTCGCCGACCACGACCAGCGCGGTGAAGCTGAAGCGACGACCACCCTTGACGACCTTGGCCACGCGGTTGGTGGCGACGATGCGCTCCAGCAGCGGGTTCTTCTCTACGGGTGCGTCGCGACGATTGTCGCGGCGGCCTCCGTCACGACGATCGCGGCGGTCACCGTCGCGACCGGCGCTGCTACCGGCGGCGTTGTTGTCGCGCCGTGCGGGTCCGGGCATCAGATGTCCCTCTCGATCTTCTCGAGCGCCTGCAGACGCTCGTCCAGCTGGCTTGCAGTCATCATCAGAACTCCAGTCCGGCGCCGCGCGCGGCGTCCGCCAGGGCGGCGATCCGGCCGTGGTACTTGTCGCCACCGCGGTCGAAGACCACTGCTGAGACGCCGGCGGCCTTGGCGCGGTCGGCCACGAGCTCGCCGACCTTCTTCGCCTTGGCCGTCTTGTCGGCGGTCAACGTGCGCAGGTCGGCCTCCAGGCTCGACGCGGAGGCCACGGTGTGACCTGCGGCGTCGTCCACGATCTGGGCGACGATGTGTCGCGCGGAACGGGTGACGACCAGACGCGGACGAGCAGCGTCGCCGGCGACCTTCTTGCGCAGCCGGAAGTGCCGCCGGGTGCGCCCCGCAGCGCGCACCTCGGAGATGTTCTTGCCGGCGCGGACGCCGGTCTCGGTGTTTGCGTTCTTGGTAGCCATGGCTTACTTACCCGTCTTCCCGACCTTGCGCCGGACCTGTTCGCCGGCGTACCGAACGCCCTTGCCCTTGTACGGGTCGGGACGGCGCAACTTGCGGATGTTCGCGGCGACTTCGCCGACCAGTTGCTTGTCGATGCCCTCGACCCGGAACTTCGTCGGGTTCTCCACCACGAAGGTGATGCCCTCCGGCGCGGTGACCGGGACCGGGTGGGAGTAGCCGAGCGCGAACACCAGGTTCTTGCCCTCGGCTGCGACTCGGTAGCCGACGCCGACGATCTCCATCGGCTTGACGTAGCCGGCGGTGACGCCGACGACCATGTTGTTCACCAGGGTGCGGGTCAGGCCGTGCCGGGCGCGGGAGTCGCGCTCGTCGTCCGGACGGGTCACCACCAGGGTGCCGTCGGCATCCTTGGTCACCGAGATGGGTTCGACGACGTCATGCGACAGGGATCCCTTGGGACCCTTGACCGACACCGAGGAGCCGTTGATGTTCACTTCGACGCCGGCCGGAACCGGGATCGGCAGCCTTCCAATACGAGACATGAGTAGCTCCCCTACCAGACGTAGGCGAGAACTTCCCCGCCCACCTTCTTCTTGGCGGCCTGACGATCGGTCAACAGACCGTTCGAGGTCGAGATGATTGCGATTCCCAGCCCGCCGAGCACCTTGGGCAGCTCGGTGGAACGGGTGTAAATCCGCAGACCGGGCTTGGAGACGCGCTTGATACCGGCCAGCGAGCGCTCACGGCTCGGGCCGTACTTCAGCATGATCTTCAGGGTCTTGCCGACCTCGGCGTCCTCGGTGGTCCAGGAGCCGATGTAGCCCTCTTTGACCAGGATGTCGGCGATGTGCCCCTTCAACTTCGAGAAGGGCATCTTCACCTCATCGTGGTACGCCGAGTTGGCGTTGCGGATGCGGGTGAGCATGTCCGCGATGGGATCTGTCATTGACATGGCAGGCTGTCGCCTCTCTCATCCTGGTCCCCCGGCCGTGCATCGCACGGTCGAGGCCTGGGACGAAGTACGTGGCGCCGATGGGCGCCGATGGTGTAGTTGCTGCGGAACGGAAATCAGGCAGATCGGGAAATCGAGTCGAGCCTCAAAACGGCGGGCCGGTCGGAAGCTCGACTCGACGGGCTACCAGCTGGACTTGGTGATGCCCGGCAGTTCGCCGGCGTGCGCCATCTCGCGCAGGCAGATCCGGCACAGGCCGAACTTCTGGTAGACGGCGTGCGGACGGCCGCAGCGGTTGCAGCGGGTGTAGCCGCGCACCTTGAACTTCGGCTTCTTCTTGGCCTTGTTGATCAGCGAGGTCTTGGCCATGTCAGTTCTCCTTGAAGGGGAAGCCGAGCTGCTTCAGCAGCGCGCGGCCTTCGTCATCGGTGGCGGCGGAGGTCACGACGGTGATGTCCATACCGCGCGGCCGGTCGATCCGGTCGATGTCGATCTCATGGAACATCGACTGCTCGTTCAGACCGAAGGTGTAGTTGCCGTTGCCGTCGAACTGCTTGGCCGACAGGCCGCGGAAGTCGCGGATACGGGGCAGTGCGATGGTCAGCAGCCGGTCGAGGAACTCCCACATCCGGTCACCGCGGAGGGTGACCTTCGCGCCGATCGGCATGCCCTCGCGGAGCTTGAACTGCGCGATGGACTTGCGCGCCTTACGGACCAGCGGCTTCTGACCGGTGATCGCGCCGAGGTCGCGAACCGCGCCCTCGATCAGCTTGGAGTCGCGCGCAGCTTCGCCGACACCCATGTTGACGACGACCTTGACCACGCCGGGGATCTGCATGATGTTCGGGTAGCTGAACTGGGAGTTCAGGGTCGACCGGATCTCGTCGTTGTAGCGCTGCTTGAGGCGCGGCACCGGCCGGGCGAACTCGTTCGTCGGCACGCTGTTGACCGCGGTGTCGGTGGCGGTCGTGGTGGAACTCGTCATCACAGGTCCTTCCCGGACTTACGCGAGAAGCGGACGCGACGGGTTTGATCGCCGTCGGTGACTTCCCGCTTTCCGATCCGGGTGGGCTTGCCGTCGCCGTCGACCACCATCACGTTCGAGACGTGGATGGCTGCTTCCTGGGTGACGATGCCGCCGGACTTGGCGCCCCGCTCGGTGCTGGACACCTTGGTGTGCTTCTTGATCCGGTTGACGCCTTCGACCAGGACGCGAAGCGTGTCCGGGTAGGCCTGAATGACCTTGCCCTTGGCGCCCTTGTCCTTGCCCGCGATCACCAGAACGGTGTCGCCCTTCTTGACTTTCATGCCCATGGCTACAGCACCTCCGGCGCCAGCGAGATGATCTTCATGTACTTCTTGTCGCGCAGTTCGCGACCGACCGGCCCGAAGATGCGGGTGCCGCGGGGATCGCCGTCGGGCTTGATCAGCACCGCGGCGTTCTCGTCGAATTTGATGTAGGAGCCGTCTTGACGACGCTTCTCCTTGACAGTGCGCACGATGACCGCCTTGACGACGTCACCCTTCTTGACCCCGGCGCCGGGGATGGCGTCCTTGACCGTCGCGACGATGATGTCGCCGATACCGGCGTAACGCCGTCCCGAACCGCCGAGCACGCGAATGCACAGAATCTCCTTGGCGCCGGTGTTGTCAGCCACCCGGAGCCTGGACTCTTGCTGAATCACAGCCGCCCAACCTTCTCGTCTCGACTCGCGGCGTGGGCCGTGAGCCGTGCTTCCTGGTTCCGTCCTGAGTCCGGCCCGCGACTCCTGGTCGGCTGATCCGGCGCATGACACACGAAAAGACAAGAGGAAGTTCGAGCAACTGCTCGACTTTTCACTCTTGTCCGTCGGCGTGACGCCGAATCACCCCGGCCACGCGCACGCGGACCGGAAGATCAGGTAGACACAAGGTCGGTTTCTAACGGTGCCCTGGCAGAATTTCCGACCCTGCCAGGCCAGCGCAGGCGGTGATGCTCGCGCACCCACACCCGACTGCCCAGCGTACCGGCAGGAGGTGGTTTTCCCAAACCTGGTGCGCTGACGTTCAACGGAACCAGCTGGCGCGCGACCGCGTCCACGACCGCAGTCTCGGTGTCATGTGTCACGAGCACCTTCTGTGTCGCTTCCGACGAACAAGAGGACGCGTCGACATGGCGCGGTTCCGCCTGGTCCGCCCCCGAGCCGGTGTCCATCATCCAGAGCGGCCCGGCCTATGTCTCCTGCGCCTCCACCACGTGGTGTATAGGCGTCGCGGCATCCCAGGGTGCCCAATACGACGGCAGCAGCTGGGATTGGGGTAAGTGGCTACTCAGCGAGATCCACGACACTGTCGTCGGTGTCTCGTGCACCTCGTCGACATTTTGCGCGGTCGCCGATTCGCGAAGCGCCGTCCGATACACCGGTAGCGGCTGGACCCAACCGACGATCCTCGGCTACACCGCCGACCCGTCGAGCGACACTTATAACGCGTCCTCGGTCAGCTGTGGTACGCCGACGTTCTGCCAGGTGGGCTTCTATCGAGGTGACAATGTCTTCGGCAGCCCGGGCGGGAGTACCTGGAACGGTGCTTCCTGGACGATGGGTTATTGGGGCGGTATCGAGAGTTTCGCTCCCCCCGTGCGCATGTCCTGCGTTGGCGCGACGTTCTGTCTCTCGGTCGGTGGTACGTACTTCGGGACCTACAGCGGCTCCAGTTGGCACAGCCATGACGTCCAACCGAGCAGCGAGAATCTACTCACCGTCTCGTGCACGTCCTCGACTTTCTGCCTCAGCACAGACGCCCGCGGGCGGTGGCTCAAATACATCGGATCCAGCTGGACGACCCCGGCCACCATCGGGATCACCCCCACCGCACTGTCCTGCGCCGCACCCACATTCTGCGTCGCGGTGGACGGCTCGGGCCGGCGCGCAGTGTTCAACGGCTCGGGCTGGTCGAGCCCACTATCCATCGACACCCAGGCCCTGACGTCGGTGTCCTGCACCTCGATCAGCTTCTGTGTGGCAGTGGACAGGGCGGGGCGGGCGACTCAATTCAACGGATCCACCTGGACCGCACCCACGGTCATCGACAGCGGCGCGCTTCTCGTCGGTGTGTCGTGCGTCGGCAGCACGTTCTGCGTCGCAGTCGATGCAGCGGGATACGCGGTCAAGGGAGCCGGCTGACCTCGTCCGTGGGCGGGAAACGGCCATCGTAAGCAATTCGTGACCGTTTCCGCCCCCCGGAGTCGTAATAAAACCACCCAATTCAGCGACATAAGGGAGGACGCCGATTACGTTCCGCGACGGTGACGGCTAACAATTCGCCCCCCGATCCTCCAACCGCCGACCGCCCCAGGTCGACCCGCATCCCAGGAGTACCCATGCGCAGCCCAGCCAAGAAGATTGCCGCTCGTCTCACCGTCGCTACCCTGTCCGGCGCGCTGGCCCTCACCAGCTGGGCCGGGACCGCAGAGGCGGCCAATCCGGTCACCTGCGGCGCCACTCTGAAGTCGAGCGTCACCATGACAGCCGACGTGAGCTGCCCGGCCGGCAACGGCGTCACCCTTTACCGAGGGGTCACGCTGAACCTCGGCGGCCACAAGCTCGTCGGTCCGGGCACGGGTTCGGGTACCGGCGTGACGTTGAGCTACAAGGGTGGTTCGACCGTGACCAACGGCATCATCCGCGGTTGGCGATCTGGAGTGTCGCAGGACAGCTCCGACGCCACGGAGACGGTCTCCACCGCGCGTCTGACCAACGTCACCTTGGATCACGCCCCGGCCGATTTCAACAGCGGCAGCATGGTGGCGATATCGGGGTCGAAGTTCCTCTACTCCCCGGTCTGGGACGGCATGAGCAACCTGTCCGTCACCGGCAGCACGTTCACCGCATCTGATGTGAACGCCTGGGGCTCATTCGCCACAATTTCGACCTCGACATTCCTGCGCAGTGCTGTGAGCACGACATATTACGGTTCGCTGTCGGTGGACCGATCGACCATGGACGGCACCGGGTACGCGAATGGCCCCGGGTACTGCAGTGAAACGTCCCTGACTATCACCAACAGCACGGTGAAGAACTACCGGAAGCCGGTGAACGGCTGGTGGTGCTACGTCCAACTGGCCGGTGACACATTCAGTAACAACCCCGGCGGCGCGCTCAGTGACACCAGCTCCGGATTCTCGGACTTCATCTCGGCGCGAGTGTCCAACAACAAATTCACCACCAGCGGCATCGCAGTGCAGGTCGGCGCCGCAGTGATCAGCGGGAACACCTTCGATCGCAACACCACGGGGCTGATCCCGAACCAGCCCGCCGATACCACCGTCGTCGGCAACACCTTCTCCAACCAGACGAGCAGCGGTGTCAAGGCGGCCGGGAACGGCCTGATTCTGAAGAACAACAAGGCGGTCTACAACGGCCGCTACGGGATTTACGCCCCGCGTGCCGTCAATCAAGGTGGCAACGTGGCGTATGGGAACGGTGTGGCCAACTGCGTCGGCTTGGTCTGCGCGACGTCCTGACCCCGGTTCCACGGTTGCTCGTCGGGGGACTACAGGGTCCCCCTCCGCGCCACCCCGTCAGCGGCCTCACCCGGCGACCCCGCCGGGTGGGGTCGCTGCCGTTTGGACACCAGATCTCGCGCCTCGGCACTCAGCGCACACCCAGTGCCCATCTCCGACCCCATTTCGTCACTGACGGTGAGCATCCACGGGCCGGGCGGCCCGTCTGTCACCGTAACGATTGACCGGGCGGGATCCGACTGTGCATTGTCGCCACTCATTGTCGTCGAATTCTCACTATGGATACCGATTCGACTGCAGTCGGAGTAGATTTCTGATTGATTTCAGTATTCGCCGACCGCTTCGAAACATGGCGCCTGTGGTGCGCAAATTGGGCCCGTTCGGTCTGTAACGCTGACTCTCCGTACAACCGTATCGGCGCGAAATGGGCGAGAGAGTGGACCTCGTTCGGGTTTCAAGGATTACTTGCGCACGCGGAGTTAGGGATGGCAACATTTCGGGAGTACCGCCCATGAGTCGAGCACTCGGGGCGGGGCGGTACATATTCCGATCGCATTTTCCCTTTCGTCACCAGCTTTCGCCGAGGAGTCCCACGTGCCCACCACCCCCCGGATCCTGTCCCGCATCGCCCCGCGCATCGGCGCACTCGCCCTGCCGTTCGCCCTGCTCGCCATTCCGAGCCTGGCCGGTACCGCGCAGGCGGCCGACACCGTCTTCTGCGGAGCGACGATCAAGAGCAGCGTCACGCTCACCGCAGACCTGAACTGCGCCAACGGGAAAGGCGTGACGCTGTATCGAGGCGTCACGCTGAACCTGGGTGGACACAAGCTGGTCGGACCCGGCGCCGCCGGCACCGCGGTCACCTTGAGCTACAAGGGAGGGTCCTCGATCACCAACGGGACGATCCAGGGCTGGGGCAACGGCGTCGCCGTCGACAGCACCGACCTGTACCCGAACGTCCCCACCGCGACCATCAACAAGGTCACCCTGACCAACGCGCCGGTCGCCGTGACCTATTCGGTGGTGACTGTCTCCTCCTCCACTTTCATCGATTCACCGATCTCCGTCACCGAGGCGAAATTCACCGCGACGGCCAGTGCGTTCACGCGATCCAGCATTGACGGTTTCGATGGACAGATCAGTTTGACCTCGACCACCGTCGTCGGCGGTTCCGTGGACGACACCGGCGCATTCGGAGTGCGAATCGACCGCTCCACGCTGGACGGGACCGGCTATTCCGGCGGAATCAGCACCTGCAGTGAGACCGACGTCACCATTACCGACAGCATCGTTAAGAATTACGCCCAACCGATTTCCGGCTATTACTGCACCGTGAATTTGACCGGGAACACCTTTTCGAACAACAAGGGCGGCGTCCTGGGCCGAGTGACCGATGGGTTCATGCCCGGCGACGTCAACACCACCGTCGCCGACAACACCTTCACCGCCAACGGCATCGCGATCAACAGCGGCGCCATGCGGGTGACCGGCAACACCTTCAGCAAGAACGCCACCGGCGTGCTGGCCGAGGACCCCGAGAACACCACCGTCACCGACAACACCTTCAGCGCCAACACCAGCAGCGGCCTGCGCACCCTGGGCGCCGGCATGACCGTCGGCGGCAACAACGCCGTCAACAACGGCCGCTACGGCATCTACGCACCCGGTGCGATCGACCTCGGTGGCAACACAGCGTCCGGGAACGGCATGAGCCCGGAGTGCGTCGGCGTGGTCTGCTCCGCCCCCTGATCCTGCTCGCTCCGCACCACCGGGCTCCCGTCTCGAGCCCGAGACCCCGCCCCGCTCGGCCCCGGTCCCCCTCGCATTCGGGACCGGGGCCGAGTCGTCTAGCTCGTCGTCTGGCCTGGGCGCCTGAGCTTGGGCCCCTGAGCTTGGGGCGCCATCCCGGAGCCTCCTCCCGCGCACGCTCCGTCCTTGCGCGACAGTGTCCTCCTGCGCGACCATCCCTGCGCGACCGTCCCCGCGCGACCGTCCCCCGCGCGACCTGTCCCCCGCGCGAACCGTCCCCGCGCGACCGTCCCCGCGCGCGACCGTTTCTGTTGTCCGCGACTGAAGCTTCGTTCGCAGCTGAACGTTTCGTTCGCGGCTGGAGATTCCGTCGCGGCTGAGCCCAGGTCGCGGCGACGCTCCGGTGCGCCGAGCCACTCGGTCGCGAATCAACCCTCCGAGCGCGCCGAGACGTCCCCCACCGCCATCACCGTCCCCGCGACCGTTTCTGTCGTCCGCGACTGAAGCTTCGTTCGCAGCTGAACGTTTCGTTCGCGGCTGTAGATTCCGCCGCGGCTGGACGCTCCGGTGCGCCGAGACGCTCGGTCGCGACCCAACCCTCAGGTGCGCCGAGACGCTGCGTCGCGACCCAACGCTCCAGGCGCGCCGAGACGCCCCACCGCCAACACCGTCCCCGCGCGAACGTTTCTGTCGTCCGCGACTGAAGCTTCGTTCGCAGCTGAACGATTCGTTCGCGGCTGTAGATTCCGCCGCGGCTGGACGCTCCGGTGCGCCGAGACGCTCGGTCGCGACCCAACCCTCAGGTGCGCCGAGACGCTGCGTCGCGACCCAACGCTCCAGGCGCGCCGAGACGCCCCACCGCCAACACCGTCCCCGCGCGAACGTTTCTGTCGTCCGCGACTGAAGCTTCGTTCGCAGCTGAACGTCTCGTTCGCGGCTGGAGATTCCGCCGCGGCTGGACGCTCCGGTGCGCCGAGACGCTCGGTCGCGACCCAACCCTCCGGCGCGCCGAGACGTCCCCCCACCGCCATCACCGTCCCCGCGCGAACGTTTCTGTCGTCCGCGACTGAAGCTTCGTTCGCAGCTGAACGTTTCGTTCGCGGCTGGAGATTCCGCCGCGGCTGGACGCTCCGGTGCGCCGAGACGCTCGGTCGCGACCCGACCGCTCAGGTGCGCCGAGACGCTGCGGTCGCGAATCAACCCTCCGAGCGCGCCGAGACGCTCCCCCACCGCCATCACCGTCCCCGCGCGAACGTTTCTGTCGTCCGCGACTGAAGCTTTGTTCGCAGATGAACGTTTCGTTCGCGGCTGGAGGTTCCGTGCGCGGCCCGGCGTCTCGTGCGGCGGGCGCCACCCAACCAGCACCAACCACACCAGCACCAGCACCAGCACCAGCACCAGCACCAGCACCAGCAAATCCAGACGACACAGCCCCGGTTCTCTGGTGGGAGAACCGGGGCTGCGCGGCGGTGCTATGAACTTGGACGCCTCAGACTTACTCGGCGTTCAGGCTTACTCGGCGTTCAGGCTTACTCGGCGTTCAGGCTTACTCGGCGTTCAGGCTTACTTGGCCTTCTCGAGGATCTCGACCAGGCGCCACCGCTTGGTGGCGGACAGCGGCCGGGTCTCCATGAGGAGGACGCGGTCGCCGATGCCGGCGGACTCGTTCTCGTCGTGGGCCTTGACCTTCGAGGTGCGGCGGATGACCTTGGAATACCGCGGGTGCTTGACCCGGTCCTCCAGCGCCACCACGATCGTCTTGTTCATTTTGTCCGACACGACCAGGCCCTCGCGGACCTTGCGGTCGTTGCGCTTGGCTTCAGCCGGAGCTTCGGTGTCACCGGCGTTCGGTGACTCGATCACAGGCTCGCTCATGCGATGCGACGCCCCTTCCTTCAGGCCCGACCGACAGGCCGAGTTCACGTTCGCGCATGACGGTGTAGATCCGCGCGATGTCGTGCTTCACCGTGCGCAACCGGCGGTTGTTGTCCATCTGGCCGGTGGCCATCTGGAACCGCAGGTTGAACAGCTCCTCCTTGGATTCGCGGAGCTTGATCAGCAGCTCGTCAGCGTTCAGCTCACGCATTTCATTGGCTCCGGCCATCAGGATTCACCACCTTCACGCGTCACGATGCGGCACTTCATGGGCAGTTTGTGGATCGCGCGGCGCAGGGCCTCGCGAGCGACTTCTTCGTTCGGGTAGTTCATCTCGAACAGCACGCGGCCGGGCTTGATGTTGGCCACCCACCACTCGGGCGAACCCTTGCCGGAGCCCATCCGGACTTCGGCGGGCTTCTTGGTCAGCGGACGGTCCGGGAAGATGTTGATCCAGACCTTGCCGCCACGACGGATGTGCCGGTTGATGGCGATACGAGCGGACTCGATCTGCCGGTTGGTGACGTAGGCCGGCTCCAGCGCCTGGATGCCGTAGCTGCCGAAGGTCACCTCGGTGCCACCGCTGGCCATCCCGGTCCGGTGCGGACGGTGCTGCTTGCGGTGCTTGACCTTGCGAGGGATGAGCATGGCTCAGCCCTCCGTTAAGCGGTCTGGGCGGCGACGGTCTCGGTGGCCGGAGCCTGAGTGCCGGCGACCTCGACCGGAGCCGTGTCACCCTCGGCGGCGGCGCGACCGGCGTCGGTCGAGGTCGGGGTGGTGCCCGAGGCGCCGGAACGACGGCCACGCGGACGATCGGCGGCACGGTGCCGCCACGGGACGGGCCGCCGGCGGCGCGGGACGCCGCGGCTGCGGCCTCGGCCTTCTGCTCGCCGAGCGTGCCCAGCAGGTCACCCTTGTAGATCCAGACCTTCACGCCGATGCGGCCGAAGGTGGTCTTGGCCTCGAAGAAGCCGTAGTCGATGTTCGCGCGGAGCGTGTGCAGCGGCACCCGGCCTTCGCGGTAGAACTCGGAGCGGGACATCTCGGCCCCGCCCAGACGACCGGAGCACTTGACCCGGATGCCCTTGACGGCACCGGAGCGCAGCGCGCTCTGCATGGACTTGCGCATGGCGCGACGGAAGCTCACCCGGTTGGAGAGCTGCTCGGCGACACCCTGGGCGACGAGCTGCGCATCGGACTCGGGGTTGCGGACCTCGAGGATGTTCAGCTGCACCTGCTTGCCGGTCAGCTTCTCCAGCTGGGTGCGGATGCGGTCGGCCTCGGCGCCGCGGCGACCGATGACGATGCCCGGACGCGCGGTGTGGATGTCCACGCGGACCCGGTCACGGGTGCGCTCGATCTCGACCTTGGAGATGCCGGCGCGGTCCATGCCCTTGGCCATCAGCTTGCGGATCGCGACGTCCTCGGCCACGTATTCGGCGTAGGCCTTGTCGGCGTACCAGCGGGAGCTCCAGTCGGTGGTGATGCCGAGCCGGAACCCATGCGGGTTGATCTTCTGACCCACTAGGAGGTCCTGCCCTTCGTGTTGGCGGCGCCCTCGGAACCCCGGGCCCGGCGGGACCGGTTGGCGCCCTGGTCGCTCTGCGCGACCGACACGACTTCGATGGTGATGTGGCTGGAGCGCTTGCGGATCCGGAACGCGCGGCCCTGGGCCCGCGGCTGGAAACGCTTCGCGGTCGGGCCCTCGTCGACGAAGGCCTTGGCGATGACCAGGGTCTCGCGGTCGAGACCGGCGTTGTTCTCGGCGTTGGCGGCGGCCGAGGCGATGACCTTGGCCACCGGCTCGCTGGCGGCCTGCGGCGCGAACCGCAGGATCTGTCAGCGCGTCCTCGACCGACCGGCCGCGGACGAGGTCGACGACACGCCGAACCTTCATCGGCGTCATGCGCACGTACCGCGCCTGCGCCCGGGCACCGGGGAGCTGGTCGGCTTCCTCAGCGGCCCTTGTATTGGGGCGAGCATTCATGTGACTATTCCTCAACGGTTGGTGACGGGCGCGTCAGCCGCGACGGGAACGGCGGTCTTCCTTGACGTGACCCTTGAAGGTCCGCGTCGGGGCGAACTCGCCCAGCTTGTGGCCGACCATCGACTCGGTGACGAACACCGGGACGTGCTTGCGGCCGTCGTGCACCGCGATCGTGTGCCCGAGCATGTCGGGGATGATCGTGGAGCGGCGTGACCAGGTCTTGATCACGGCCTTGGAGTTCTTGTCGTTGGCGACGTCCACCTTCTTGAGCAGGTGGTCGTCGACGAACGGGCCCTTCTTGAGGCTGCGTGGCATCGTGGTGTTTCCTCCTACTCGGGTGTCAGCGCTTCTTGCCGGACTTGCGCCGGCGGCGGACGATCATCTTGTCACTGGCCTTGTTCGGCCGGCGGGTACGGCCCTCGGGCTTGCCCGCCGGGTTGACCGGGTGACGGCCACCGGAGGTCTTGCCCTCGCCACCACCGTGCGGGTGGTCGACCGGGTTCATGGCGACACCACGGACGGAGGGGCGCTTGCCCTTCCAGCGCATCCGGCCGGCCTTGCCCCAGTTGATGTTGCTCTGCTCGGCGTTGCCGACCTCGCCGATCGTGGCGCGGCAGCGGACGTCGACGTTGCGGATCTCGCCGGACGGCATACGCAGCTGGGCGTAGGGACCGTCCTTGGCGACCAGCTGCACCTTGGCACCGGCCGAGCGGGCGATCTTCGCGCCGCCACCGGGCCGCAGCTCGATCGCGTGCACGACGGTGCCGACCGGGATGTTGCGCAGCGGCAGGTTGTTGCCGGGCTTGATGTCGGCGCCGGCCCGGTCTCGATCTGCGCACCCTGGACGAGCTTGTCCGGGGCGATGATGTAGCGCTTCTCGCCGTCCGCGAAGTGCAGCAGCGCGATACGCGCCGTGCGGTTCGGGTCGTACTCGATGTGCGCGACCTTGGCCGGCACGCCGTCCTTGTCCGCACGACGGAAGTCGATGATCCGGTAGGCGCGCTTGTGACCGCCGCCCTGGTGCCGGGCGGTGACCCGACCGTGGACGTTGCGGCCGCCCTTGCTGTGCAGCGGAGCGATCAGCGACTTCTCCGGGGTGGAGCGGGTGATCTCGGAGAAGTCCGCCACCGAGGAGCCGCGACGACCCGGGGTCGTCGGCTTGTATTTACGAATGCCCATTGTGGTTCGTTGTTCCTTCTCGCCTCAGGCGCCCGTGAAGATCTCGATCGGCTTGCTGTCCGCGGACAGCGTGACGATCGCGCGCTTGGTCGACTTCCGCTGACCGAAGCCGGACCGGGTGCGCTTGCGCTTGCCCTGCGGTTCAGCGTGTTCACCGAGACGACCTTGACGCCGAAGATCTGCTCGATGGCGATCTTGATCTGCGTCTTGTTCGAGTCGGGGTGCACCTCGAAGGTGTAGCGACCGGTCTCGAGCAGGCCGTAGCTCTTCTCGGAGACGATCGGCTTGAGGATGATGTCGCGAGGATCGGTGATGCTCACTTCTCGTCCTCCTTCTCTTCTGCCTCTTCGGTGACGGCTGTTCGGTTGCAGTCGGCTCGGTCGCGGACGGCTCGGTTGCAGTCGGCCCGGTTGCGGCCGGCACGGTTGCGTCGACTCCTCCGCCACGGCGACCTCGAACTCGTCAGCGGTGATCACCGAGACCCGCTGGAAGCTCAGGAACTCGTCCAGCGCGGCCTTGGTGAAGACCACGTCGTCGGAGAGCAGCACGTCGTAGGTGTTGAGCTGGTCGGCGAACAGCAGGTGCGTCTCGGGGAGGTTGCGCAGGCTCAGCCAACCGGCCTCGTCGGTGCGGGACAGCACGATCAGGACGTTCTTCGCGGAGGAGACGGCAGCCAGCGCCGGCCGGGCGGTCTTGGTCGACGGCGCGTCGCCGTCGACCAGCGAGGACAGCACGTGGACGTTGCCGTCACGGGCCCGGTCCGAGAGGGCCCCGCGCAGGGCGGCGGCCTTCATCTTCTTCGGGGTCCGCTGGTCGTAGCTCACGCGGCTGCGGACCGTGGGAGACGCCACCGCCGACGAACTGCGGCGAACGGGTCGAACCCTGACGGGCGCGGCCGGTGCCCTTCTGCCGGTACGGCTTCTTGCCACCACCGGAGACCTCGGCCCGGGTCTTGGTGGAGTGCGTGCCCTGGCGGGCCGCGGCGAGCTGGGCGATGACGACCTGGTGCATCAGCGGGATGCTGGCCTGCGCGTCGAAGACGGTGTCCGGCAGCTCGACGGTGCCCGTGGCCTCACCGGCGGGGGAGGTGATGGAGACGGTGGTCATCAGGCGCCCTTTCCGTTGGCACGGTGGACTTGACGGCGGACTTGACGACCAGCAGCCCGCCCTTGGGACCGGGCACCGCGCCCTTGATCAGCAGCAGGTTCTTGTCGGCGTCGACGGCGTGGACTGTCAGGTTCTGGGTGGTCACCTGGCGTTGCCGTGACGACCGGCCATCCGCATGCCCTTGAACACGCGACCGGGGGTCGAGCAACCGCCGATGGAGCCCGGCGAGCGGTGCTTGCGGTGCACACCGTGTCCGGCGCCGAGGCCCTTGAAGCCGTGACGCTTCATGACGCCGGCGGTGCCCTTGCCCTTGCTGGTACCGGTGACGTCGACGACGGCGCCGGCCTCGAACACCTCGGCCGCGGTCAGCTCCTGGCCGACCTCGTAGCCGGCGACGTCCTCGGTGCGCAGCTCCACCAGGTGCCGGCGCGGGGTGACGCCGGCCTTGCCGAAGTGCCCGGTCTCGGGCTTGTTGACCTTGCGCGGGTCGATCGCGCCGAAGGCGAACTGGACGCCGTTGTAGCCGTCCTTCTCCGGGTGCGCACCGCGGTGACGACGACCGGTCCGGCAGCGACGACGGTGACCGGGACGACCCGGTTGTTCGCGTCGAAGACCTGGGTCATCCCGAGCTTGTGGCCCAGGATTCCCTTGATCGATTGAGTCATTGGTTGAAACCTTTTCTCCCCGAGACGTGCAGTAGTGCTCAACGTTACCGTCTGGCGCGCTGAACGCCCGGGGGTCGTCAGAGCCCTACTGGATGTTGACGTCCACCGACGCCGGCAGATCGATGCGCATCAGGGCGTCAACGGTCTTCGGGGTCGGGTCGAGGATGTCGATCAGACGCTTGTGGGTGCGCATCTCGAAATGCTCGCGCGAGTCCTTGTACTTGTGCGGCGAACGGATCACGCAGTACACGTTCTTCTCCGTGGGCAGCGGCACCGGGCCGACCACGCGAGCACCCGTACGGGTGACCGTCTCGACGATCTTGCGCGCTGACGCGTCGATCGCCTCGTGGTCATAGGCCTTGAGCCGGATGCGGATCTTTTGTCCCGCCACGCTTGCCGTCCTTAATCATTAGCTACTTCGGTCTGTTGCCATGCGGTGTGCACAGCATTGGTGCCTGCCACTTCGTGCCTGGCGCGAGCGGGTCGCGATCAAGCCTGGCGGGACGAATCGTCTCGCCGTCGCTGCGGTCGGATGCCTCGGTTTTCACCGGACACGACGATTTCCGCCGCCACTATGGAGATGTCCAGGTCCTCCGGTCCACGCGGTCGGGCGTGTCGCGCAACGCGCGCATACCTCGGCCCCGTTCATAAATTCCGGACCCTCGGTGACCGGATGCCCTCGTGAAGAGGGCGCTGGTACTGGTTGTTCGTGCTCTTCAATTGGTCTCGCCTGGGGGTGCTGCCGTACTCCTGCCGCTCTCAACCGTTACTGACACCGGTGAAGACGGGACGTCAGCTGGAGGTAGCGCCGACTGAACGAAGGCGCACAGCACACATCTCGCATGGGAGCAGGCAACCTGACAAGTATGCCTGAGGCGGCAGCCCAGATCAAACCGGGTCCACGCCGTCGCCCCGCCACCCGGCTCGGGGCGGATCGGGCTCGCCGAGCGGTCGGCGAGTCGCGCCCGACCGGCGAACCGGCCGAACAGAGCCGCGGCAGGTTCACCCATTCGCCACATCTTCTGCCGGCACGAGGGGTATTTAGCGCGGTCACGCCCGCCTCTTGTCGGTGTGATCCACACAGCATGGG
>CAWGUZ010000010.1:0-45025 GCA_963825975.1 uncultured Actinomycetota bacterium | reverse complement strand
GCGACCGTTTCTGTCGTCCGCGACGAAGCTTCGTTCGCAGCTGAACGTTTCGTTCGCGGCTGTAGATTCCGCCGCGGCTGGACGCTCCGGTGCGCCGAGACGCTCGGTCGCGACCCAACCCTCAGGTGCGCCGAGACGCTGCGCTCGCGACCCAACGCTCCAGGCGCGCCGAGACGCCCCCCACCGCCAACACCGTCCCCGCGCGACGTTCTGTCGTCCGCGACTGAAGCTTCGTTCGCAGCTGAACGTTTCGTTCGCGGCTGGAGATTCCGCCGCGGCTGGACGCTCCGGTGCGCCGAGACGCTCGGTCGAGATCAACCCTCCGGCGCGCCGAGACGCGTGCCCCACCGCCAACACCGTCCCCGCGCGAACGTTTCTGTCGTCCGCGACTGAAGCTTCGTTCGCAGCTGAACGTTTCGTTCGCTGGCTGGAGATTCCGCCGCGGCTGGACGCTCCGGTGCGCCGAGACGCTCGGTCGCGAATCAACCCTCCGGCGCGCCGAGACGCCCCCCACCGCCAACACCGTCCCCGCGCGAACGTTTCTGTCGTCCGCGACTGAAGCTTCGTTCGCAGCTGAACGTTTCGTTCGCGGCTGGAGATTCCGCCGCGGCTGGACGCTCCGGTGCGCCGAGACGCTCGGTCGCGACCGACCGCTCAGGTGCGCCGAGACGCTGCGGTCGCGAATCAACCCTCCGAGCGCGCCGAGACGCTCCCCCACCGCCATCACCGTCCCCGCGCGAACGTTTCTGTCGTCCGCGACTGAAGCTTCGTTCGCAGATGAACGTTCCGTTCGCGGCTGGAGGTTCCGTGCGCGGCCCGGCGTCTCGTGCGGCGGGCGCCACCCAACCAGCACCAGCACCAGCACCAGCACCAGCACCAGCACCAGCAAATCCAAACGACACAGCCCCGGTTCTCTGGTGGGAGAACCGGGGCTGCGCGGCGGTGCTATGAACTTGGACGCCTCAGACTTACTCGGCGTTCAGGCTTCTCGGCGTTCAGGCTCTACTCGGCGTTCAGGCTTACTCGGCGTTCAGGCTTACTTGGCCTTCTCGAGGATCTCGACCAGGCGCCACCGCTTGGTGGCGGACAGCGGCCGGGTCTCCATGAGGAGGACGCGGTCGCCGATGCCGGCGGACTCGTTCTCGTCGTGGGCCTTGACCTTCGAGGTGCGGCGGATGACCTTGGAATACCGGGGATGCTTGACCCGGTCCTCCAGCGCCACCACGATCGTCTTGTTCATTTTGTCCGACACGACCAGGCCTTCGCGGACCTTGCGGTCGTTGCGCTTGGCTTCAGCCGGAGCTTCGGTGTCACCGGCGTTCGGTGACTCGATCACAGGCTCGCTCATGATGCGACGCCCCTTCCTTCAGGCCCGACCGACAGGCCGAGTTCACGTTCGCGCATGACGGTGTAGATCCGCGCGATGTCGTGCTTCACCGTGCGCAACCGGCGGTTGTTGTCCATCTGGCCGGTGGCCATCTGGAACCGCAGGTTGAACAGCTCCTCCTTGGATTCGCGGAGCTTGATGAGCAACTCGTCAGCGTTCAGCTCACGCATTTCATTGGCTCCGGCCATCAGGATTCACCACCTTCACGGGTCACGATGCGGCACTTCATGGGCAGTTTGTGGATCGCGCGGCGCAGGGCCTCACGAGCGACTTCTTCATTCGGGTAGTTCATTTCGAACAGCACGCGGCCGGGCTTGACATTGGCCACCCACCACTCGGGCGAACCCTTGCCGGAGCCCATCCGGACTTCGGCGGGCTTCTTGGTCAGCGGACGGTCCGGGAAGATGTTGATCCAGACCTTGCCGCCACGACGGATGTGCCGGTTGATGGCGATACGAGCGGACTCGATCTGCCGGTTGGTGACGTAGGCCGGCTCCAGCGCCTGGATGCCGTAGCTGCCGAAGGTCACCTCGGTGCCTCCGCTGGCCATCCCGGTCCGGTGCGGACGGTGCTGCTTGCGGTGCTTCACCTTGCGAGGGATGAGCATGACTCAGACCTCCGGGGTTGAAGCGGTCTGGGCGGCGATGGTCTCGGTGGCCGGAGCCTGAGTGCCGGCGACCTCGACCGGAGCCGTGTCACCCTCGGCGGCGGCGCGACCGGCGTCCGTCGAGGTCGGGGTGGTGCCGGACGAGCCGGACCGACGACCGCGGGGACGATCGGCGGCAGCGGGGCCGCCACGGGACGGGCCGCCGGCTGCGCGCGACGCCGCGGCTGCGGCCTCCGCCTTCTGCTCGGCGAGCGATCCCAGCAGATCACCCTTGTAGATCCAGACCTTCACGCCGATGCGACCGAAGGTGGTCTTGGCCTCGAAGAAGCCGTAGTCGATGTTCGCGCGGAGCGTGTGCAGAGGCACCCGACCTTCGCGGTAGAACTCGGAGCGGCTCATCTCGGCGCCGCCCAGACGACCCGAGCACTTGACCCTGATGCCCTTGACGGCACCGGAGCGCAGCGCGCTCTGCATGGACTTGCGCATGGCGCGACGGAAGCTCACCCGGTTGGAGAGCTGCTCGGCAACACCCTGCGCGACCAGCTGCGCGTCGGACTCGGGGTTGCGCACCTCGAGGATGTTCAGCTGCACCTGCTTGCCGGTCAACTTCTCCAGCTGGGTGCGGATGCGGTCGGCCTCGGCGCCGCGGCGACCGATCACGATGCCGGGACGAGCGGTGTGGATGTCCACCCGCACCCGATCCCGGGTGCGCTCGATCTCGACCTTGGAGATGCCTGCCCGGTCCATGCCCTTGGACATCAACTTGCGGATCTGCACGTCCTCGGCCACGTATTCGGCATAGGCCTTGTCGGCGTACCAGCGTGAGGTCCAGTCGGACGTGATGCCGAGCCGGAACCCATGCGGGTTGATCTTCTGACCCACTAGGAGGTCCTACCCTTCACATTGGCGGCGCCCTCGGAACCCCGAGCCCGGCGTGACCGGTTGGCGCCCTGGTCGCTCTGCGCGACGGACACGACTTCGATGGTGATGTGGCTGGAGCGCTTCCGGATCCGGAAGGCGCGACCCTGCGCCCGCGGCTGGAACCGCTTGGCGGTGGGGCCCTCGTCGACGTAGGCCTTGGCGATCATCAGGGTCTCGCGGTTGAGACCCCCGTTGTTCTCCGCGTTGGCCGCCGCCGAGGCGATGACCTTCGCAACGGGTTCGCTGGCAGCCTGCGGGGCGAACCGCAGAATCTGCAGCGCGTCCTCGACGGACCGGCCGCGCACGAGGTCGACGACGCGCCGAACCTTCATCGGCGTCATGCGCACGTACCGCGCCTGCGCCCGGGCACCGGGAAGCTGGTCGGCTTCCGCAGCGGCCCTCGTATTGGGGCGAGCATTCATGGTGACTATTCCTTCAACGGTGTGGTGACGGGCGCGTTAGCCGCGACGGGAACGACGGTCTTCCTTGACGTGACCCTTGAAGGTGCGCGTCGGGGCGAACTCGCCGAGCTTGTGGCCGACCATCGACTCGGTGACGAACACCGGGACGTGCTTGCGACCGTCATGCACCGCGATCGTGTGTCCGAGCATGTCGGGGATGATCGTGGAGCGGCGTGACCAGGTCTTGATCACGGCCTTGGAATTCTTGTCGTTGGCGACGTCCACCTTCTTGAGCAGGTGGTCGTCGACGAACGGGCCCTTCTTGAGGCTGCGTGGCATCGTGTGTTTCCTCCTACTCGGGTGTTAGCGCTTCTTACCGGACTTGCGCCGGCGGCGGACGATCATCTTGTCGCTGGCCTTGTTGGGCCGGCGGGTGCGACCCTCGGGCTTGCCGGCCGGGTTCACCGGATGCCGACCGCCGGAGGTCTTACCCTCACCACCACCATGCGGGTGGTCGACCGGGTTCATGGCGACACCACGGACGCTGGGGCGCTTGCCCTTCCAGCGCATTCGGCCGGCCTTGCCCCAGTTGATGTTGCTCTGCTCGGCATTGCCGACCTCGCCGATGGTGGCGCGGCAGCGAACGTCGACATTGCGGATCTCACCGGACGGCATCCGGAGCTGGGCGTAAGGCCCGTCCTTGGCCACCAGCTGCACCTTCGCACCCGCCGAGCGGGCGATCTTCGCGCCGCCACCGGGCCGCAGCTCGATCGCGTGCACGACGGTGCCGACCGGGATGTTGCGCAACGGCAGGTTGTTGCCGGGCTTGATGTCGGCGGCCGGACCGGTCTCGATCTGCGCACCCTGGACGAGCTTCTCCGGGGCGATGATGTAGCGCTTCTCGCCGTCCGCGAAGTGCAGCAGTGCGATCCGAGCCGTGCGGTTCGGGTCGTACTCGATGTGCGCGACCTTGGCCGGCACGCCGTCCTTGTCGGCCCGACGGAAGTCGATGATCCGGTAGGCGCGCTTGTGACCGCCACCCTGGTGCCGGGCGGTGACCCGACCGTGGACGTTACGACCGCCCTTGCTGTGCAGCGGCGCGATCAGCGACTTTTCCGGGGTGGTGCGGGTGATCTCGGAGAAGTCCGCCACCGAGGAGCCGCGTCGACCGGGGGTCGTTGGCTTGTACTTACGAATTCCCATTGTGATTCGTTATTCCTTCTCGCCTCAGGCGCCCGTGAAGATCTCGATCGGCTTGCTGTCCGCGGACAGCGTGACGATCGCGCGCTTGGTCGACTTGCGCTGACCGAAGCCACTCCGGGTGCGCTTGCGCTTGCCCGTGCGGTTCAGCGTGTTCACCGATACGACCTTGACGCCGAAGATCTGCTCGATGGCGATCTTGACCTGCGTCTTGTTCGAATCGGGGTGCACGACGAAGGTGTAGCGACCGGTCTCGAGCAGGCCGTAGCTCTTCTCGGAGACGACCGGCGCCAGGATGATGTCGCGAGGATCCGGGATGCTCACTGGTCGTCCTCCTTCTCTTCTGCCTCTTCGGTGACGGCTGATTCGGTTGCAGTCGGCTCGGTTGCGGACGGCTCGGTTGCAGTCGGCCCGGTTGCGGCCGGCACGGTTGCGGTCGACTCCTCAGCCACGGCGACCTCGAACTCGTCAGCGGTGATCACCGATACCCGCTGGAAGCTCAGGAACTCGTCCAGGGCGGACTGGGTGAAGACCACGTCGTCGGACAGCAACACGTCGTAGGTGTTGAGCTGGTCGGCGAAGAGCAGGTGCGTCTCCGGCAGGTTCCGCAGACTCAGCCAACCGGCCTCATCGGTGCGGGACAGCACGATCAGCACGTTCTTCGCGGTGGACACGGAGGCCAGCGCCTGCCGAGCGGTCTTGGTGGACGGGGTGTCCCCCTCAACCAGCGAGGACAGCACGTGCACGTTGCCGCCGCGGGCCCGATCCGAGAGCGCACCGCGCAGGGCGGCGGCCTTCATCTTCTTCGGGGTCCGCTGGTCGTAGCTACGAGGCTGCGGTCCGTGGGAGACGCCACCGCCGACGAACTGCGGCGAACGGGTCGAACCCTGACGGGCGCGGCCGGTGCCCTTCTGCCGGTAAGGCTTCTTGCCACCACCGGAGACGTCGGCCCGGGTCTTGGTGGAGTGCGTGCCCTGGCGGGCCGCCGCGAGTTGGGCGGTGACGACCTGGTGCATCAGCGGGATGTTCGCCTGCACGTCGAAGATGCTGTCCGGCAGTTCGACGGTGCCCGTGGTCTGCCCGGCGGGGGTGGTGATGGAAACGGTGGTCATCAGGCGCTCTTTCCGCTCGTCACGGTCGACTTGACGGCGGTCTTGACCAGCAGCAGACCGCCCTTGGGACCGGGAACCGAGCCTTTGATCAGCAGCAGGTTGTTCGCCGCGTCGACCGCGTGCACAGTCAGGTTCTGGGTGGTCACCTTGGCGTTGCCGTGGCGACCGGCCATCCGCATGCCCTTGAACACGCGGCCGGGGGTCGAGCAACCGCCGATCGAGCCCGGCGAGCGGTGCTTGCGGTGCACACCGTGACCCGCGCCCAGGCCCTTGAAGCCGTGACGCTTCATGACGCCGGCAGTGCCCTTGCCCTTGCTGGTGCCGGTGACGTCGACTTCGGCGCCCGCTTCGAACACCTCGGCGGCGGTCAATTCCTGACCGACCTCATAGCCCGCAACGTCCTCGGTGCGCAGTTCCACCAGGTGCCGGCGCGGCGTGACGCCGGCCTTGCTGTAGTGCCCGGTTTCGGGCTTGTTGACCTTGCGCGGGTCGATGGCGCCGAAGGCGAACTGAACGGCGTTGTAACCGTCCTTCTCCACCGTGCGGACCGCAGTGACCAGCACCGGGCCGGCGGCGACGACGGAGACCGGGACGACCCGGTTGTTCGCGTCGAAGACCTGGGTCATTCCGAGTTTGGAACCCAGAATCCCCTTGATCGAGTTAGCCATTGGTTGAAACCTTTTCTCCTCGAGACTGTGCATGAGAGCTCAACGCCACCGTCGGCGCGCTGAACGCCCGAAGGATCGTCAGACCCTTATTGGATGTTGACGTCCACCGACGCCGGCAGATCGATGCGCATCAGCGCATCAACCGTCTTCGGGGTCGGATCGAGGATGTCGATCAGACGTTTGTGCGTGCGCATCTCGAAGTGCTCGCGCGAATCCTTGTACTTGTGCGGCGAGCGGATGACGCAGTACACGTTCTTCTCGGTCGGGAGCGGCACCGGGCCGACCACGCGAGCGCCGGTACGGGTCACTGTCTCGACGATCTTGCGCGCGGACGCGTCGATCGCCTCGTGGTCATAGGCCTTGAGCCTGATGCGGATCTTCTGTCCCGCCACGCTTGCCGTCCTTAATCAATAGCTACTTCGGTCTGTTGCCATGCGGTGTGCACAGCATTGGTGCCTGTCACGTCGTGCCTGGCGCGAGCGGGTCGCGATCAAGCCTGGCGGGACGAATCGTCTCGCCGTCGCTGCGGTCGGATGCCTCGGCTTTCACCGGACACGACGATTTCCGCCGCCACTATGCAGATGTCCAGGTCCTCCGGTCCACGCGGTCGGGCGTGTCGCGCAACGCGCGCATACCTCGGCCCCGTTCACAAATTCCGGACCCTCGGTGACCGGATGCCCTCGTGAAGAGGGCGCTCGGTACTGGTTGTTCGTGCTCTTCAATTGGTCTCGCCTGGTGGTGCTGCCGTACTCCTGCCGCTCTCAACCGTTACTGACACCGGTGAAGACGGACGTCAGCTGGAGGTAGCGCCGACTGAACGAAGGCGCACAGCACACATCCACCTGGGAGCAGGCAACCTGACAAGTATGCCTGAGGCGGTAGCCCAGATCAAACCGGGTCCACGCCGGCGCCCCGCCACCCGGATCGGGGCGGATCGGGCTCGCCGAGCGGTCGTCATCCGCCCCGACCGGCGAACCCGCCGAACAGAGCCGCAGCAGGTTCACCCATTCGCCACAATTTCTGCCGGCACGAGGGGTATTTAGCGCCGTCACGCCCGCCTCTTGTCGGTGTGATCCACACAGCATGGGCGACCTTACGAGGTCCCCACAGGACGCCCCCGGCAATGCCGGCCAGAGGCCCCCCGAGCGATCCACCGATCAGCCGAAACATCGATCCACCGATCAGCCGATCAGCCGATCAGCCGCAGTGCAGATCCCCCCGGACCCGAGATTCCGCCGGACCGGAGCTTCGCCTCACCTCTCCCCCACGTTCCGTCCGCCTCCCTGTTGTGCCCCCTCCCTGTTGTGCCCCTCCCTGTTGTGCGTAGCCGATGCATGCCGGCAGCGCATCGCAGCTGGTTCCGCCTGTCCACGCCCCCGACTCCCCTGAATCTGGAGCATTCGATGTTCAACAAGATTTCCAGCAACCCGCGCTGCGGCGACCGGTATCCCGCAGCCCGTCCTGAGTCCAGCTCGAAGAGCCGCCACATCGGCTGGCGGGCGGGTGCCGGAGCGGCGCTCGTCGCCGCAGTGCTGTCCGTCGGGCTGGGCGCCACTTCGGCCTCAGCCGCCCCGGAAGACGCCAAGGTCAAGGCCGGCCACGGCAAGGTGATCGCCGACCAGTACATCGTGGTGCTCAAAGACGGCGCGAACCCCGGCGCTGTCGCGGCCCGGAACAGCGTGTCGGCCAAGTACACCTACTCCGCGGCGATCACGGGCTTCTCCACCAAGCTCAACAAGTCCGAGCTGAAGAAGTTGGCCAAGGACGCAGACGTCCAGTTCATCGAGCCTGACAGTGTGGTCAAGGCGTCCAGCAAGCCCAAGCCCCCCGGGAATCCCAGCGTCGACGCGAAGTCCCCGTCCCAGCTCCCGGCCACCACCAGCGACGTCCGCACCTCGTCCAGCCAGACCGGCGCCACCTGGGGCCTCGACCGGATCGACCAGCGCACCAGCACCAACGGCGTCTACAACTACACCGACACCGGCGCGGGGGTCACCGCCTTCGTGATCGACACCGGCATCTACACCGGCCACTCCCAGTTCGGCGGCCGCGCCTCGGTCGGCGCCGACTTCATCGGCGACGGTCGCAACGGCCAAGACTGCAACGGCCACGGCACCCACGTCGCGGGCACCGTCGGCGGCACGACCTACGGTGTCGCCAAGGGCGTCACCCTCAAAGCGGTCCGCGTCCTCGACTGCAGCGGCAACGGCTCCTGGGCCAGTGTCATCGCCGGCATCGACTGGGTGACGTACAACCACAACGGCCCCTCGGTCGCCAACATGAGCCTCGGCGGCGGCTTCAACTCGGCCGTAACAACGCGTCACCCGGTCCATCGCCCGAGGTGTCACCTACTCCGTCGCCGCCGGTAACGACAACGCCAACGCGTGCAGTTCCTCCCCGTCGTCCACCCCGACCGCGTTGACCGTGGCCGCCACCACCATCAGCGGCGGTGTCGACTACCGGGCTGGGTTCTCCAACTGGGGTTCCTGTGTCGACGTGTTCGCACCCGGCCAGAGCATCACCTCGTCCTGGATCGGCAGCAGCACCGCCATCAACACCATCTCCGGCACCTCGATGGCCGCCCCGCACGTCGCCGGCCTGGCCGCGCTGTACCTGCAGAGCAACCCGACGGCAGCCCCCGCCACCGTCGAAGACGTGCTGAAGACGGTCGCCGTGACCGGCGTCGTGTCCGGCACCAACGGCTCCCCGAACCTGTTCGCCCGCAAGTGGAACGGCTCGGTCGTCCCCGGCGGCAACTCCTACCAGCCAGACGGCAGCTACTGGTACCAGGCGAACGCCGGCTACATCCAGGGCTGGCTCGCAGGAACCGCGGGCACCGATCCCGATCTGTACCTGGAGAAGTGGAACGGCTCGACCTGGGTCTACGCCACCGGCTCCGCGACCACCACCCCCAGGGAGCGGGTCGTCTACAACGGCACCGGCAACAGCTACTACCGGTTCCGCGTCTACGGCTTCAGCGGTGGCAACAGCTACGACCTGTGGAGCTACCACCCCGCATGATCGCCTGATCCCGCACCCGGCTCTGCCGAGGGCAGGCTGAATTCGGGAAGTACAGCAAATCCGGGCAGCACAGCAAATCCGGGCAGCACAGCAAATCCGGGCAGCAAAGCAACACTCACCGCGCGGTCGGGTCACCCCGGCCGCGCGGTGCTGTGTGATGGCTCCGTCCACGGCGTGCCGGGTTCCGACGGCGCTGCGGAAACGCCCGATCGGGCGGCTCGTACGCTGATCGGATGACCCGGATCGTGTCCGTTCACCCTGTTCTGCCGGTGCACAGTTATCCCCAGCAGATGATCACCGACACCTTCGCCGAGGTGTGCCTGCCGGCCGAGGGCAAGGCGCAGTTGCTGCGTCGACTGCACAGCAGCGCGATGGTCGGTAACCGTCACCTGGCACTCCCGCTGGACGACTACCGCAACCTGGACGACTTCGGCGCCGCGAACGACGCGTTCATCTCGGTGGGGGTCGAGTTGGGGGCGCAGGCGGTGGAGGGGGCGTTGAAGGCGGCGGGCCTGGCCCCGGCGGACGTCGACCTGATCGTGTCCACCACGGTCACCGGTGTCGCCGTGCCGTCACTGGAAGCGCGGGTGGCGGGCCAGATCGGCATGCGCCCGGACGTCAAACGGGTGCCGCTGCTGGGGCTCGGCTGCCTGGGCGGCGCTGCCGGCATCGCCCGCGTGCACGACTACCTGCTCGCCTACCCCGACCAGGTGGCGGTTTTGATGTCGGTGGAACTGTGTTCGCTGACCCTGCAGCGCAACGACGCGTCCACCGCCAACATGATCGCCAGCGGCCTCTTCGGCGACGGTGCCGCTGCTGTCGTCGCGGTCGGCGCGAACCGGCGACCACCGGCCGGAATCGTGTGGGACGGACCAAAAGTCGTCGGATCGGTCAGCCATCTGTACCCGGACACGGAACGGGCGATGGGTTGGGACATCAGCGCCAACGGGCTCAAAATCGTGCTCGGCGCGGAGGTCCCCAGCCTGGTAGAGCAGTACCTCGGCGCTGACGTCAGCGGGTTCCTGACCCGATACGACCTGACCACACCGGACGTCCAGATCTGGGTGGCACACCCGGGTGGGCCGAAGGTCATGCAGGCCGTGGAGACCGCCCTGAGCCTTCCGCCGGAGGCGCTGGCGGTCAGCTGGGAGTCGCTCGCCGACATCGGCAACCTGTCGTCCGCATCGGTGCTGCACGTACTGGCCGAGACGATGAACCGGCGACCGAGCGGCACAGGCGTTCCCGCGGTCCTGATGGCGATGGGCCCGGGATTCTGCGCCGAACTCGTCCTGCTGCGGTGGTGAGCCGCTGATGGCGCATTCGCACTGGTGGTACCTGGGCCTGATCCTGCTGGTCGGCGGGGAACGCGTCGTCGAACTCGTCGTCTCCACCCGTAACGCGGCGTGGAGCAAGTCCCGCGGGGGCCGCGAATACGGGATGGGCCACTTCCCGCCGATGGTCGTGCTGCACACCGGATTGCTGATCGGCGCGCCCCTCGAGGTGGTGCTGGCGGATCGCACCTTCACCCCCCTGTCGGGCTGGCCGATGCTGTTGCTGGTCGCGGCCGCGCAGGCCCTCCGTTGGTGGTGCATCGCCACGCTCGGGCGGCGCTGGAACACCCGGATCATCGTGGTGCCCGGCTTGCCGCTGGTCCGGACGGGTCCGTACCGGGTGCTGCAACATCCGAACTACGTCGCCGTGGTGATCGAGGGGGTGGCGCTGCCATTGGTGGGGTCGGCCTGGGTCACCGCCGTGGTGTTCACCGTCGCCAACGCGGCGCTGCTGCGGGTGCGCGTCTCCGCGGAGAACGACGCATTGCGGGCCGCGGTCGCAGCGTGATCGACCTGGTGGTCGTCGGGGGCGGCCCGGCGGGATTGAGTACCGCTTTGTTCGCCCGTCGCGCCGGGCTGTCGGTGACCGTGCTGGAGCAGCGCGCCGGGGTCATCGACAAAGCCTGCGGCGAGGGCCTGATGCCGGGTGCGGTTGCCGCGCTGGCCGGGCTCGGCGTCCACCCCGCCGGGATGCCGTTCGACGGCATTCGGTACACCGACGGTCGACGGACCGCGGAGGCCCTATTCCGCAGCGGCCCGGGGATCGGGGTTCGCCGCACCACGTTGCATGCCGCGTTGTCCGCCGCGGTTGCGAGCGCCGGCATCGAGGTCCGAACGGTCAAAGCGGGCTCGGTGCTTCAGGACGCCACCTCGGTGCGGGTCGGTGGAGTGACCGCCCGCTACCTCGCCGCGGCCGACGGTCTGCACTCGCCGATTCGGGCGCAACTCGCCCCGCAGACCCGCCCACCGATCTACCCGCCTCACCGGCAGCGGCGGGCTCGCTAGCTCGGAGCCTCGGCGGTTCGGCCAGCGCCGACACTTCGCGGTCGCGCCGTGGACGAACCTGGTGGAGGTGCACTGGTCGCAAGATGCGGAGGCCTATGTGACGCCGGTGTCGCCCGAACTGGTCGGGGTGGCCGTGCTGAGCGCGACGAAAGGCGGTTATGACGATCAGCTGCGGAAGTTCCCGGCGCTGCTCGAGCGGCTGCCGATCGCCGAGGGCCGAGTCCGCGGCGCCGGGCCGCTGCGCCGGCAGGTGGCGAGCCGAGTACTGGGGCGGGTGTTGCTGGTCGGCGACGCCGCCGGATATGTCGACGCGTTGACCGGCGAGGGGATCGCGGTGTCGCTGAAATGCTCCGCCGCGCTGGTGGACTGCGTCGCTCGGGACGATCCCGCCTCCTACGAGGCCGCGTGGGTCCGGGTGTCCCGCCGTTACCGCTGGCTCACCGAGAGCCTGCTGTGGGCCAGCCGCCAGCCGCTGCTTCGCCGGTCCATCGTCCCACTCGCTTCCGGCGCCCCGCTGGTTTTCCGCGCGGCGGTCAACCAACTCGCCCACTGAGCCGTGGGTCTTCAAACTCCGGGAGGATAAGGCCCGCATATTGGCCTTATCCTCCCGGATCCGGACCGGCCGGCCCGCTCAGCCCGGCCGGCCGGGCTCAACTCGCCTCAGCCCGGCCGACCCGGCCCGGCTCAGCCCGACCCAACCCGGCTCAACTCGCCTCAGCCCGGCCCAACCCGGCTCAGTCCGGCCCGGCTCAACCCGGCTCAGCTGAGCTGCGAGCCCGCCGCGACCAGCAGCAGCACATCGACTGCGGCGACCCCGATCGTCAGCTGGAACGGCAGCCTGCTACCGGGGCGCCGAACCCCGATCACCGCAGCGATGCCGGCAAGCCCGAGTGCCACCGACAGCCCCACCCGACCGAGCACGGTCGCCGCGCCGGCCGGACCCAGCACGACCAGCACAGTCGCTCCGAGCAGCGCCGCCGGCGCGGTCAGCGCGGACCCGGTGCGGCCCAGCCGATGCGGAAATCCGCGCACCCCGGTGCGCGCGTCGTCGATCAGGTCCGGCAGCACGTTCGCCAGATGGGCCCCGAAGCCGAGGAGCGCGCCCGCCCCCAGCGCCCAGGCCGGCGCCCACGAGTGCCCGGGCAGACTCAGTGTGGGCACCGCCGGCAGTAGCCCGAAACACACGACGTAGGGCAGCCACGACCAGGGGCTGCTCTTCACACCGAGGTTGTAGACCCAGCCGCTGCCCACCACGGCGACCAGGTGCACCAGTCCGGCCCGCCAGCCCAGGGTCGCGGACAGGCCGGCGGCGACCGCCAGCGCGATGAACGCGGCTCGCCGGACGATGCCGACGCCGACCGCACCCGCGGCGATGGGCTTGTCGGCCCGGCGCACCGCGGTGTCGCGCCCGGCGTCGATCCAGTCGTTCGACCAGCCGATGGAGAGTTGGCCGATCAACACGGTGAGACCGATCAACAGCACGGTGCCCGCGGTGTTGCCGGTGCCGATCGCGAGGGCCGTCGTCAACGCCGTCACGGCCACGGTCGGCCCCGGGTGGCAGGACAGGGCGAGCCCGCGCAAAGTCGACGCCGCCATGGCCCGGCGGCGGGGCGCGGGTGTCGACATGGTGCGAGTATGCCGACCGGTCGGGAGTGCCGGTCATTCAGCGGCAACCGGAGGGTGACGAGCCGGAGATCGGCGGGTCGCGGCTTTCGAGAGCATCGGCACGGTGGCTACATTGGCCGGTGAGAAGTAAATACGGCATCCCGGACGGCTCAGCACAGCACGGCTGCGGCGCCGGGCGACCAGGACGAAGGGTGAGCAGTTGACCGTGGTGGACGATTTGGTGGTGCTGGTGAGCCCGTCGGGCGAGCCGATCGGCGAGCAGTTCAAGTCGCTGGTGCACAACCAGGAAACCCCGCTGCACCTGGCGTTCTCCACGTACCTGTTCGATCCCGCGGGTCGGCTGCTGATGACCCGACGGGCGCTGACGAAGAAGACGTGGCCCGGTGTCTGGACGAACAGCTGCTGTGGCCACCCCCGCCTGGACGAACCGATGTCGGTTGCCATCCGGCGGCGACTGCAGTCCGAGCTGGGGCTCGACGTCGACGACCTACGCTGCGTGCTTCCCGATTTCGCTTACGCGGCGATGGACGCCGGTGGCGTCTGGGAGAACGAAATCTGCCCGGTGTTCGCCGGTTCGCTCCCGGCGGGCGCGGTGCCCCAACCCGACCCCGACGAAGTGGCCGAGTGGGCCTGGATCGAGTGGCGCGATCTCGTCGCCGCGGTCCACGCCGCCCCCTTCGCCTTCAGCCCCTGGGCTGTCAAGCAGATCACCGCGCTGGGTGTCGACTCGCCCCATTCCGGCTGACCCCGGGCCGCGCGCCACCCTCCGATCCGACGACTGCGCCGTTCGAATCCGGGCTGCAAGCGGCCGCCGCAGCGAGCAGTTTTCGCCCGTATTCGAGTGCGACGGAATTCGCCTTGCCATCCACCCGCGACGGACTTATGTTGCTGCGCATCGGCACGTGTACCGACGCCGGTTCGGTGCGGTTGCCGGTCCCTCCGGAGTCGCTGATGTCTGCCGCCGCCTTCACCCCCGCCCGCACCCCTGCCCTCCGCTCCCGCGAGCACGACCGTGTGGCGGCGGTCACTCTCCGCCGCGATCATCCTGGTTCTGGTATTCCTCGGGTTGACGGTGGTGTCCACTGCGAGCGCGGCAGCAGCAGCATCGTCATCTTCTGCAGCCCAGTCGTACGACGGCTGTACCGCGGTTCCGGAAGCCCCCTCCGGAATCAGCTTCACATACGCCTGCAACCAGCACGACATCTGTTACGGGACGCATTCAAACACCAGGGCCGGCTGTGACGCCGAGTTCTATGAGCTCATGGTGCAAGCGTGCGCAGAAGCACGCAGTGTGCGGCAGTACTACTCGTGCCGGACGTGGGCGGGCATCTACTACTGGGGTGTTCGCCTGTTCGGCGCCCCTTACTACAACGCCACCAACCCCGCCAACCGCATTCAGACGCCGCTCGCCCTCTGACCGGTGCGCCCACACCCGGAGCCCTGAACACACCCGCTGACGCCAATGCGCTCCGACGACGCACGGCACTGGACCGTAACCCGTTCGAGCACCCGCCCATGACCGTGGCGTCGCAGTCGCGCCAGATCGAACGGATGCGCACCCGCAGCCGCCCGGTGGGATGAAAGCCGCCAGGCTGCTCGCCCAGTGGAGCGACTCTCCGTAACATGGGAGAGCCGGTCCAGTTCGGGGGAACTATGCGGGATCGGAATCCATATCTTGTCGAGGGGTTCCTTCATGCGTTTCTTCGCTCGCGCGCGCCGGTTTCGGTCGGAGGTCGCAGCTGTCGCGGCCGTCGCTCTGGTCGTGGGCGCGATCAGCTCGCTGTCGACGGGACCCGCGGCGACGTACGTCGAGGTCGACGCGGCGGCCGCTGTCAGCAACCCGGCCACCATCGATGCGCTGCCGACCGCGCAGATGAACGGTGTCGGCTGGAGCCAGGCCATCGGCGGCAACGCGGTGTACGTGGCCGGCCAGTTCACCAAGGCCCGGCCTGCGGGCAGCGCCGCCGGCTCGAACGAGTCGACCCGGAACAACTTCCTCGCCTACGACATCAACACGGGGAACCTGACCGGCTTCGCACCGAACCTGAACAGCTTCTCCAAAGCGGTCGCGGTCGCCCCCAACGGCACCGTGTACATCGGCGGCAACTTCACCACAGCGAACGGCCAGAGCCGTAAGTACATCGCGGCCTACAAGCCTGACGGCACCCTGATCTCGACCTTCAAGCCGGTGCTGAACAACCAGGTCAAGGCGATCGTGGCCACCGATACCACGGTCTACGTCGGCGGCACGTTCACCACCGCCAACGGCAACGCCCGCGCCTACGCGGCCGCCTTCAGCGCCTCCAGCGGTGCGCTGCTGGCGTGGAACCCCAAGCCGGACGCGCAGGTGTACGCCATGGTCCTCACCCCTGACAAGGGCAGCCTGATCCTCGGCGGCGGCTTCAAGTACCTGAGCGGGAAAGTCCGCCTACGGCATGGGAAAGGTCAGCGCCTCCAGCGCCGGCAGTGGGCACCTGGAAGGTCAACACGATCGTCAAGGACGCGGGTGACAACGGTGGCATCTGGAACCTGTCGACCGACGGCGCCTCCATCTTCGGCACCGGTTTCGCCCGCGTGGTTCCGGCGCGAACTTCGAGGGCATGTTCTCCGCGCAGCCCGGCGACGGCACGCTGAACTTCTTGGAGGATTGCCACGGCGACAGCTATGGCGCCTTCGCCCGCGGCGGGGCGGTGTATGTGGTCAGCCATGCGCACGACTGCTCGCGCATCGGGGGTTTCCCGCAGAGCGGGTCGTTCCGCCGCGGAGTCGCGTTCGTGAACGGCAAGACCACCACCGTCGCCACGAACACGGTGAAGTATTACGCGAACTTCGGGGGCAAGCCGGGCACCACCCTGCTGTCCTGGTTCCCCCTGATGGACGGGGGCACCTTCACCGGTATGGGCCAGGGTGCCTGGAGCATCACCGGCAACAGCAAGTACATCGTGCTGGCGGGCGAATTCCCGACGGTGAACAACAAGAAGCAGTATGGGCTGGTCCGGTTCCCCGCCCGCAACCAGTCGCCGAACATCGCACCGAACGCGTACGGCCCCGAAGTGACGGCAAGCCTGTCGAAGCCGACCCTCACCACGCCCAGCGCGGGCGCGGTCAAGGTGACCTGGCCGGCCAACTGGGACCGGGACGACACCAAGCTCACCTATGAGGTCATCCGGGACAGCACCGCGATCGTCCACACGACCACGGCGAACTCCTTCTTCTGGGATCGTCCCATTCTGACCTTCACCGACACCGGCGTCGCCCCCGGCAATCACACCTACCGCATCAGGGTGAAGGACTACGCCAAGACGGCGATGTCCGACCAGGTTTCGGTCACGGTTTCCTAGCCGACGGGTCGGTCACCCGTCCGGCCGGTCCAGAGCGCGCAATCCTTGCGTTCCTGTTCCCGGCAGCTGGGTGAAATTCGGTCGTAACCGGCCAAAAGTGACGATCGGCACGCTATTTCGGGTCGACCAGGGCCTAGTGTTGGGATCCAGGGTCGTCGGTCCCGGGCAGATGAGCGCCGCGCATATGAGCAGCGCGCAGCAAGGGCGTACACCGCATCTCACCGGCCGACCTGCACATCCGCTAACGATGGGTTCGTCTGTGTCCTCTTATGCTTCGCGTCGTCGTGTCCGGATGCCGCTACTCCCCCAGGTCACCATCGGCCTGGTGGTCGCCCTAGGTGGCGGGTCTGCCCGCCCTGCTGCCCCGAGCCGAAGCGCGCCGCAATGACGTGCCGCCGCCACCCCGGCCACCCAGACCACAGTGAGTGCCGACGGGCTGCCCACCGCGCAGATCGACGGGGTCGCCTGGTCCCAGGTGGTCAACGGCAACACGGTTTACGTGGGTGGCAAGTTTCAGACCGCCCGCCCTGCGGGCAGCGCACCCGGCGAGAACACCGTGGTGCGGAGAAATCTGCTCGCCTATGACATCACCACTGGCGAGCTGACGTCGTTCGCGCCCGAGCCTCAACGCGCAGGCGCGGGTGGTCGCGCTCAGCCCGGACGGCGGCAAGCTCTACGTCGGCGGCGACTTCACCGTGGCGGGCGGCAAACAACGGACCCGGCTGGTCGCCATCGACACCGCCACCGGCGGTCGTCGTCCCCGGATTCCGCCTGGAGGTGGACGCAGCGGTCAAGGCGTTGGTCGTCACCAACTCGGTCGTCTACCTCGGCGGATCCTTCACAACCGTCAACGGCCAACCGCGGAGCCGACTGGCCGCCGTCACCGCCAGACGGGGGATCCTGCTGGATTGGAACCCGGTGCGGACGACAGTGTGCTCTCGATGGTCCGGACCCCGGCCGGCACCGAAGTCGTGGTCGGCGGGGCGTTCAACCAGCTGGGCGGGGTCCCGGCGCAAAGCGTCGCCTCGGTCAGCCTGGTCGATGGCACGGCGAAGGCCTGGGGCGTCGGTGAACTTCTCCGCAATCAGGGGCTGAAGGGCATCATCAGCAGCCTCAGCACGGACGGAACGCAGGTCTACGGCACCAGCTTCGCCTACACCCTGAAGCAGCACACCTTCGAGGGCAGTTTCGCCGCGGACCCGAACACCGGTGTCCTGAACTGGCTTGAGGATTGCCACGGCGACAGTTACGGCGCGTACCCGACCAACGGGGTGCTCTATGTGGCGAGCCACGCTCACAACTGCCAGACGATCGGCGGATTCCCGGGCTCCGCCACCTTCCGACGCGCGACCGCCTTCACCACCGAGGCTACCCACCTGACCACACCCGAGCGTCGCCAAGGACTACCCCAGCCACCCCGGCCAGGTCGCGCCGTCACTGTTGAACTGGTTCCCGGTGCTGCACGAGGGAACCTTCACCGGTCAGAACCAGGCGGCGTGGAGCGTCACCGGCAACGACCAGTACGTCGCGTATGCCGGCGAATTCCCGAGCGTGAACAACGTCCCGCAGCAGGGGCTGGTCCGGTTCACCGTGCGATCGCAGGCGCCGAACAAGCGTGGTCCCGAGGCGACCGGCGAGAACTGGGCGACGCCCGTCGCCTCGCTGCGTTCCGGCATCGTGCGCATCGGGTTCCAGCTGAACTGGGACCGCGACGACACCGACCTGACCTACTCGGTGTATCGAGACGGCGACATGGCCCATCCGCTGTTCCAGGCGGTCCGCTCGTCGACGTTCTGGCGGCGCCCGTTCACCACGCTGTACGACGCGAACCTGGCACCCGGCTCCAAGCACACCTACCGAATCTCGGCCACCGATCCGACGGGGAACACCGCCTGGTCGGCGACCAAGACCGTGCAGGTCAGCGATGATGCCACCTTGGCGCGCTACCACGATCGGGTGCGCGGCCTCGGTGCCGTTCGGTATTACCGATTCGGTGAGCTGTCCGGCGCGACCGCCTACGACTGGGCGAGCTCGCGTGACGCACCCGTGGGTGCCGGTGTCAAGCTGGGCGCCGCTGGGGCTGCGAACGGGGGCAACAGCTACACCTTCAGCGGCGGCGCCGACAGCCTCGTCATCCTGCCCTCCGGGGAGTACGGCGCGCCCGCGTTCACCCTGCAGGCGATGGTCAAGACGACCGCGAAGACCTGGGGCCAGGTCATCGGCTTCGGCGACTCGAACAAGACCGTCGAGGGCCAGGACGTGTCGTACAACAACGACCGCGTCGTGTATATGCAGCCGAACGGTCACGTGGCCTTCGGGGTGTACGACCGAGCGGTCATCACCCTGGTCTCGCCGAACCCGATCAACGACGGCAAATGGCATCAGGTCACCGCCAGCTTCACCCGAGGCTCGATGAAGCTGTACGTCGACGGCGCCCTGGTGGCGAGTCGAGACGACGCGGCGACCGCCGGGTACCAGTACGGCTACTGGCGGATCGGCGGCGACAGCCTCCGAGTGTTCAACGGCTCGGAGAAGGCGTCGAACTTCGTCGGCAACCTCGACGAGATCGCGATCTACCCGGGCGCCATGAGCCCGGAGAACATCGCGGCTCTTTACGCGCTGCGCTGACCCTGCCGCTCACCTGCCCGCTCAACTGTCGCTGAAGCCGATGCTGAGACCGACACCGGCACCCCGCGCCGGAGACCGCCCGCGACCATCGGTCGCGGCCGCTCCCGTTCCGTCGCACACCGGGCGTCGGTACGCGAATTCGACCAACTACTCTGGGGTAATGGACGGAACACCCGGGTTGCGACCCACACGCGCCGCTCCCCGGGGACGCCGCTCCCGATTGGTGGCGCGGGCGGCACTCGTCATGCTCATCGGTGGCATCTCTGTGGTGGTGCCGACCGTGGGTGGCAGCACCGCCGCCGGGGCGACCGCGGCAGCAGCGGCCACGCCGCCCAAGGGCTGCTCCATCAGCCGAGCGACGGGCGCTACCAAGACAGCCGTGTTCAACGTGGGCAAACCGCCCGCGGGTGACGCCACCGCGGTGATCCAGCAGGCGATTGCCAAGGCGGGCAAGGCCGGCGGCGGTGTCGTCACCCTGACCGCGGGCACCTACCTGTTGAACGGGCATCTCCGGATGGCCGACAACGTGAAGCTCACCGGTGTCGGGCCGCAGACCGTGTTGAAGGCCGGACCGGGCTTCCTGCAGCAACGCGGCCGGTACGGCGGGTATCCGATCGTCTCCACCAACGGAGCGAACAACGTCACCATCGCCCGCTTGATGGCCGATCAAAGCGGCGACACGCTGAACGGCAACGTCGGGGGCAGGCTGTCGGAGTACCTGATCGACGTCCGGGGTTCGACGAATGCTGTGGTCAACGGTGTGAGCACCCGCAACCCGTTCACCTATTCGATCGCCGCGGTCGACTCTCAAGCGTTCTGCATCGTGAACAGCAAGACCGTGTCGACGACGAGGGGTCGCTACAACCAGCTCGACGGCATCCACGTGCTGAACTCGAGCTACGGCGACGTCGCGTACAACCGGGTCGACCAGGGGGCCGGCGGCTCCAAGGGCGGCGGCGACGACGCACTTGGTGGCGCACACGATCAGCGGTGTGGTCCACGATGTGAGGTACATCAACAACAAGGTGCGGTCTGGTGCGAACGGCCACGCCCTGCAGCTGGCGGTGACGCATCCGAGCGACTCGATCTACAACATCACGGTGTCGAACAACGTCATGTACGGCTCACCGGGCGGCGTCATCACCGGCTTCTACGGCTCCAGCCGCACGGCGTCCATCAGCAACGTGAAGATCGCGAAGAACACCTTCCGCGACAACAACCAGTCAGCCGTCGCGATGACCGGCAATCTCACCAATGTGGTGGTGTCCGACAATGTGTCGTGCAACTCCAAGGGCTTCAGCGTCGGCCCCGGCAAGGGCAACGCCGTGGTTCGCAACACCTCCTGCTGACGCCCTGCACGCGCGGTCTCGCGCCGGGCAGGCTCGCACGACCACTGACGCGCGGTCTCGCGCCGGGCAGGCTCGCACGACCACTGACGCGCGGTCTCGCGCCGGGCAGGCTCGCACGACCACTGACGCGCGGTCTCGCGCCGGGCAGGCTCGCGCGACCACTGACGCGCGGGCCTGCTGCTGACGCCCTGCCCGCTGTGCGCCACGCCGCGCATTCCGGCCTCGCCCCGCTCGCGCGCACGAAACGTTTATTTGCGAACGAAGCATCAGTCGCGGGAGAACGAAACGTTCGCGATTGGGCCGTGCGGTGCCGGTGCCGGTCGCCGTGCCGGTCGCAATCGCCAGGCGCCAGTGCCCGGCCGGCTTGCAGCGCCGCCCCCCTATACCCGACCGGCTTGCAGCGCCGCCCGCCTATACCCGACCCCCCTATACCCGACCTACCTGCGGCTGGGCCGGTTTCACTGTCCCCGGTGCGGCCAGAGCAGCTTGCGCAACACCAGCGGACCGCGCAGCGCGAGCTCGCGCAGCGCGGAGGTCAGCCGCCCGGTACGGGCCAGGTGCCGGCTGTGTTCCAGCCCGCCCACCACAGCGACCCGCGCTGAAATCGCGGTCGGCAGCACCACCGACTCGCCACCGTCCAGGGCCGCGAGCGTGCGCTGCACGTGCGCCAGGACGGCGCGGAAACCGCGACCCCACCCAAGACGGTCCGCTTCAGTGACCGCTTCAACGGCAACCTCCGGGGTGAGCACATCGCGCAGCCGCAGCAGATCGGCGAAATCAAGGGTGAGGTTCTGGAACAGGCAGTGCGCCAGCAGAATCAACACCTCGTCCGATGCTCCCGGAACCCGCAGACCTTCGACCGGGCCCGCCACCGACCGGCTCCGCAGCGCCGGTGTGTCGAACAGCGGGATGTCGAACCAGTTCATGTTCTTGTGCAGGTGAGCCGCCGGACCGTCGGCCGGGAAGACGATCAGCTTGTCGTCCTCCAGCCAGAACTTCTCCTCGCGGACCCCCCAGCCCTTGAGCGCGGCGATCGCCTGCTCCCAGCCGTCGTCGCCGACGACGAGGTCGAAATTGCCGTACTCGAAATCGCGGGTCAGATCGGTCTTCACCAGAAGGGTTTCCACGCCGGCCGCCGTCAACAACTGCGCGACCGAGGCCAGATTCCGCTGGAACGACGCCTGTTCGGATTCGAACACCTCGACGACGGTGGTTCCGTCCGCCGCGGCGCGTGACGCCCGCAGCGCTTGCCCGGCAACCCGGTTCGCCGCCGCCCAGGGCAGCACGGTGTCCACAGCGGGCGCACTGCCGACCGGGTCCGAATACCCCACACCTGCCGCACCAGAGCGAGCACGGGGGCGGAGGTGGCGTCCGGAACGTCGACGGCACCGAAGTAAACAGCCATGGTCTGTGGTCTCCCAAATCTCAGATTGCGAATGTCAGGTGCGCGCGGCCGGCACGCGTGTCAGGCACGCCTGTCAGGCACGAATGTCAGGCACACATGTCAGGGGCGGACGAAATAGGTTTCGGGCGCCCGCGGAATCACGCCGCTCGGGAACAGCGCGTCGGCCTGGGTGCGGTACTCCCGGATCAGGGCGGCTTTCGACCCGTCCGGGACCGGCCATTGCCGCGCGGTCAGGCCGTTGTCCGCGACGAAGTCCGGGTCCGGCTCCCCCGCGATGCAGTACGGGAAGTCCGCGTAGTAGACGACCCGACCGGGGTGATCCGCGCCGAGGGACCGGGTGATCAGATGGTCGACGTGCGACCCGATGCCGATCGGGCAGAACACCACCCCGGCGTCGAGCTCGTCGACCAGGTCGCGAATGTCGCGGCGCAGGTCGGCGGTCAGCCCGCGGTCGCCCCGTGATACCCGACCCTTCGCGATGTCGAATCGGTAGGTGGGATATCGGTGGCCGAGTTCCGGCAGCAGCCGCGCCGCCGGGCGGGCCACCGGCCACAGGTCGCGGCGGCGAAACAGGGCGTCGACGCGGCCGAGTCGACGGGAGTCCACCCTGAGCCGGTCCAGGGCCGCGATGTCCTCGGCGCGCCGCCCGGCGAACAAGCTGTCGGCATCGGGGTAGCCACACTGACCGAGGAAGGAGCGCGCCGCGCGGGTGTGCGGACCGGCCGAGCATTCGGTGAACAGGGTGGCCACCGTGATGCGACGGACCGGCGCCGCAGCCGCCAACAACGCCCCGCACGACAGCACCGCATCGTCCAGGTGCGCCGACAACACCAGCCAGGACCCGGCCGCCGGCAGCTCGAAGGTGTCCACTCCCGGCTGGCCGGAGGTGTCTGCGGTGCCTGCCGTTGCTGCGGTGGCGGCCGTGGCGGCGGTGTCAGCGGTCCCTGCCGTGGCGGCGGTGTCAGCGGTCCCTGCCGTGGCGGCGGTGTCAGCGGTGCCTGCCGTGCCTGCGGTGCCTGCGGTGTCTGCCGTGGCTCCGGTGGCTGCGGAGTGGGCCGGCATCAGCGACGCCGCGCGCCGAAGCGGCCCGACCGAGATCCGCGCAGCCCCGTCGCACCGACCATCACACCCAGAACCCGTCGATAGAAGCGCTCCTGGGCGTCGGCGGAGGCGTCCCAGCTGTAGCCGGCGGCCAACTCTCGACCGGCGACCCCGGCCGCGAGCAGGGCGTCGGTGTCGGCGTATCGAGTGGTCAACTGCTCGGCCAGGGCGTCCACGTCGAAGGGCGCCACCAACCAGCCGGAACCGGCGGGCACCACTTCGCGCAGGCACGGGATGTCGAAGGCGACCACCGGGGTACCCGCCGCGAACGCCTCCAAGGCGACCAGGCCGAATGTCTCGTGACGGGACGGCACGACCATCAGCCGGGCCGAGTTCAGCAGCTGCTGCTTCTCGGCGCCCGACACCCAGCCGACGAATCTGACCCGGTCGGCGATGCCGAGTTCGGTGGCCATGGCGCGGACGGCGGTGTCGTCGATGCCGCCGCCGGCCATGATCAGGTCGCCCGACACCGTCGGCGCGGCCCGCTGCCAGGCGCGCAGCAGCAAGTCGATGCCCTTGGGCTCCAGGTCGAACCGGCCGAGGAAGACCACATCGTCACCGAGCTGCTGTGGCAGCTCGAACGCCGCCGTCTCGACGCCGTTGGGCACCACCTCCACATCGGCGGCCGGGTTCATGCGGTGCAGGTCGTCGGCCGTGCCCTGCGACACCGCGATCAGGTGGTGGTGTCGGCGCACACCCGCCCGCTCGAGCCAGTGGAACGGGATCTTGTACTGGTGGAACTTGTGCCGGGCGTGCAGCCACTGCACCAGCCCGATCGTGGGTCGACCGGTCCAGCTCGGGGCGCCCATCGTGGAGAAGGGGGCGAAGAAGTCCTCGACGACCAGGTCGGCGTCCGGGTAGCGGCGCGCGGCGCGCGGCAGGAGCGCCACATACCCGAACAGCCTGGTCCACCGGTTGCCGCCGCGCCCGACGCCGACGGGGACGTAGCGCACACCGTCCTCGGTCCGTTCGACGGCGTCCGGGTAGGTGGTGGTGAGCACGGTGATCTGATGGCCCCGCGCCGCCAGCCGCTTGTTGATCGCGTGGGTGCGCACCGAGCCGCCGCCGGAGCCGGGCATCCGGAAGTCCTCGAAGCCCAGGTGCAGGATGCGCAATCCGGTCGCGGCCGACCCGTCCGCGGTGGCCGAGTCGGCAGCAGGGCCGGCAACAGGGCCGGCGACGGGGCCGGCGACAGGGACGGAGACGGGCATGTCATCGGTCGCCGCGGGATCCCCGCTCTCGATCACTTCGGTGACGGACATGACACTGCTCCTGCTCTGCGGCGGCTGTACGGAAGTTCGGAAGTTCGGAAGTTCGGAAGTTCGGGGGGTATTTCGGAAAGGGCGGATCTGCGGAGTCTGGCGCACGGGCCGGCCCCGGCGCACCGGTTTCGCTACCGGGAGATCGGTGTGAAGGAGGCGCCGAGTCCGGCGTCCGCTGCCTGCCGGAGGGCGTCGGCGTCGACGTACCAGACGGTGGTCTCGCCGTTGGTGGGGCCCGCGATGCTGATCAGCGGGTGCGCAGTGGACTGCAGCCAGGTCAGCATGGCGGGGTCCAGGTAGCCGTAACCCTGGCTGGTCGGCAGGCTCTGGGTGAGGATGTAACGGGCGCCAACCGACTCCATCTTCGGCGCCGTGGCCCACACGCCGAACCGCTCGTCACCGGCGAAGATGAGCTCGGCCGTGCCGTTGGTGACGCTGACTTTCGCCCCCTGCGGCAGGTTCGCGTACACCCAGGCGTAGACCTGCTCGAACCCGTTGTCGACGGTGGTCTCGGCGCGCACGCCGAGGGCTACCGACAGCACGGTCAGAGTGACGCCGACCATCGCGAGCCGACGCCGCCACGAGGGGCGACGCTCGTGCAGCTCGGCGGCGACGATCGACACCCCCAGCACGCCGGCGATCATCACGCCGTAGCCGAAGTTCTCCTCGAAGGTGCCGAACAGCGCGCTGTACATCGCGAACAACCCCATGAAGAGGGTGGTCAGTCCGAGGAAGCGCCGGTCGCGGCGGGTGCTGAAACTGGCCAGCACCCCGGCCACCGGGCACATCGCCAACAGCAGGTAGCTGGTGCCGAACTGGCCGACCTGGTCGATCAACCGACTGACCAGGCTGGGCGCACCGGGGGCGTTGAAGCCGGTGTCCTGGACGGTGCCCAGCATCCGCATCACGCCCGACGCCTTGGCCCGGTACCAGTCGCCGATGTAGCCGGTGATCACCAGGAACAGCAGGTAGACGACGTACGGCGTCGCCATCGCGGCGGTCACCACCACCACCTCGCGGCGACGAACGGTGCGCTTCCAGAGCATCCCGGCCCACAGCGGGACCACGGTGTACACCCCGAACATGTCCTTGGTGAGGATCCCGTAGCCGAGGAGCAGACCCGCCGCGACCAACAGCGCGGTCTGCCGCCGCCGCGTTCGAGCGTCGAGTGGGCCGATCTGTTCGAGCCGGTCGTAGCGGTCCCAGACGGTGACCAGCAGCAGGAAGCCCGCCAGGATCACGGTGACGGCGGGTGTCTCCAGGAAGACCCGGCTGTTGTTGCGCAGCACGAACGGTTCGAACGCCAGCACGATCGCGGCGAAGGCGGCCATCGTCGGGTTGGCCACTCTGGCGGCGACCAGGAACACCAACCCGACCGAGATCGCCCCGATCGAGGCGTTCAGCCAGCGCATCTCGTGCACGAAGTGCATGTCGTCGCCGGTGATGTCGAAGAGCCGAATGGTGAGGCCCTCGATGATGAAGAAGCCGGGCGGGTGCAGGAAGAACGGCCCGTCGGGCAGGTTCGGCACCTGGCCCAGGCTGACCGACTCCCCCAGCCTGGCGTAGAGGATCTCGTCCACCCAGAGCTCGAACGACCGGGTCAGGCCGAACGCCCGGACGCCGAAAGCGAGCAGCGCCACCAGACAGAACTGGTACACCGGCCGACCGACGAACCATCGCACGAGTCGCCCCAGCCGACGCGGGGTCGGCGACGGGACGCGCGTATCGAACGAGGGCGCGTCCGCGGTGGGCAGCTGCACGAGACCCATGTCTACCGGCTCGGCCGGACCGGTGGGGCCCCGCAGCCGCGGAACCCGATCGTCATGATGCTTCGGTCTCCAACAACTCGCCGCGCGGGCCGCTGTCGACAAGGCGGTGCATGCCGTGCGGGCCGGCCAGGATGTCCTGATGTTCCAGGCTGCTGAGCTCGGCTTCGAAGACGTTCAACCGGGCGAGCAGGGCCGCGGCGTCGTATTCGTCGCACCCGTGCAGCAGCGCGAACACCTGACCGTCCCGTTGGAACACCTCATCGGTCGAGCGCAACGTCGACAGGTCACCGGAGGTGGGTGCGACGAAATGGGCCCGGGTGCCCATGTCGGTACGGGCCCGTCGGCGTTCGTTGCGCTTGTCCCGGCCGCGCTGCGGCGTCCGCTGGGTGCGACGCTTGGCGCGCAGCTGGTCGACCACGACCCCGGCCAGCAGTTCCGCGCTGCGATCCCAGGAGAAGCACCGCGCCCAGTCCCGGCACCCCAGGGACAGCTCGGTGGCCCGGACCTCGTCCGACATCTCTTCGAGCGCCGCGACCATGGCCAGGCCGAAGTCCTGCTGCGTGGTCACCAGCCAGCCGGTGACCTCGTGCAGGACCGAGTCGCGGATGCCGGGTGCATGCAGCGCCACGCAGGGAACCCCCCAGGCGGCGGCCTCGATGACCGAGCAGCCCCAACCCTCGGCGACCGAGGTGGACGCGGTGATCCAGGCCCGGCTGAGCAGGCCGTCCCGCACGGCGTCCGACTGGTAGCCGTGAAAGGTGACGACGGACTGCAGGCCGAGGTCGGCGGCGAGCTGCTGCAGCCGTGCGCGCTCGGTGCCGTCGCCGACGATGTTGACCCGCAGCCCCGGCACCCGCATCGCCACCGTGACGACCTGGCTGAGGAACAGGTCGATCCGCTTGTGCGGGACGAGCCGGCTCACCACGGTGATCGTCGGGTCGGGATCGCGCGGGCCGATCACCTCGGGCAGCTCGACGGTGCCGTTGGGCACCACGTAGATCGGCGCCTGGTACTTGAGCCGGGTGCGCAGCTCGGAGCGGGTCGACGGGGAGACCGCGACCACCGGACGCATGCCATAGGCGGCGCGCGCTCCGGTCTTCTCCAGCCAGCGGCCGATCGCGGCCACGGGAGCGGCGAATCTGGTCTGGAACTGGTCCTGGTGGACGTGGTGGATGACCTGCACGACGGGCAGATCCCGGTGCACGAACAGCGGCGAGAAGAACGGGATGCCGTTCTGACAGTCGATGACGACGTCGAAGTCGCCGCGGCTGCGGAAGATCGCGGCGGCGGCCCGCGGGTAGAGCGTCAGCGGTCCGCCCATCCGGGTCACCGTGATGCCCTCGAACTGTTCCTGAAGGGCCTGCGACGGGTGTCGGCCGGTGAACCAGCTGACCTCGGCCCCGGCAGCCGCCCAGCGGCGCGAGATCTGGTGCACGTACTGCTCGGCTCCACCCGCTTCGGGGTGCCGGACGTCCCGCCAGTTCAAGATCAGGACGCGCTTGCCCGCGAGTTGGGCGCTGGCCTTCGGGTGCACCGCGGAGACATCGGCGGACCGAGGTCGCAGCGGGGCGGGGGTCACATCTGAGGTCACATCAGACTCCGGTTCATGTGCAGCACGGATGTGAAGCTGGCGATCCCGTCGCGGACCGGCCGGAACGTCGACTCGTCACTGTCGGTCCACGCGACCGGCAACTCGATGATGCGATGACCGTCGGACTGCAACCGGCGCAGCAGCTCCACGTCGAAGGCGAAACCGGAGGTGCGGCACTGCGCGAGCGCCCGCACCACGGTGGCGCGATCGAAGAACTTGAAGCCGCACTGGGTGTCGCTGACGCCGGCGACCATGTCGCGGGCGAGCACCCGGAAGGCCAGGGCACCGAGTCGGCGGCCGGCGCGGCGGGGACGGACGAATGTGGACCCCGCGGCGTGCCGGGATGCGACCACGGCCATCGCGCCCTCACGCAATGTCTCCATCGCGACGGTCAGCGTCTCCAGCGGGGTGGACAGATCGGCGTCGAAGAACCCGACGAAGTGGGCGCGGCTGCTGAGCAACCCGCGGCGCACCGCCGCACCCTTGCCCGGACGGGAACACCCGAGAACCTCGATCGGATATCCCGTGCGCTGCTCGTCGCGGAAGCGGCGGCACACCGCCCCGGTGCCGTCGACGCTGCCGTTGTCCACCACGATGATGCGCGAGCTGTACGGCGCGGCGGACAGGAACTCCACCGTTGCTCGCAGGGTGGCCTCGATCCGGGTGGCCTCGTTGTAGGCCGGGATGATCACCTCGAGATCGACCGGGGATCTGGACTGCATCGGGATGGTGCGGCGCTGCTGCACCGGGACTCGAAACCTCGCGGCATCGACCGCCGAGTCGGCCGGGTCGAGTGTGCCGTATGAGCCGACAGCGCCGACCCGACCCGCGGCCCCCCATCGGTTGTCGACGCTCGATGCTGCGGGGTATTCGTCGATGGTCATGCCACGCACCGCGGCAAGTCCGAGTAGCTGAGCACCCGTGGCTCCTTTCTGACCGGTGGCCTTCATTCAGACCCCGTCCGACCTGAGCCGGCGCGAATTGCCGATCGCCCACCAGAGGCGGGCACTTCTGACGGTGACACCGTGACGACCGACCGAGTCGAGCGGGTCACCCACCCACAGCGGGCGCGCCGGGTGGCCGCTCACTGTGCGTGATATCGGATGAATGTTGCCAAAAGTAGCACCTCGGGAGGATTAGGCCAAGTGGGCTGAAAGGGTGTGACGGTTGCCACTGCCACCGAGTCGGTGGTCTCGAATGCGTGATGATGCCCACATCCGATTAAGCCATTCGAGACGTGCCCATCGGTTGCCTCAGGGGGCGTTCCAATTCGCGCGCGATCTGGTGACGGCGAATGGTCATTCAGGGATCCAGACCCGTTCGGTGTCTGTTCAGGCTCCGTCAATGGGACGTGCCGCCCACGTTCAGCGACTGCCACATCGGGAAGCGATCAGGAGTGCCGACCGCAACTCAACGGTCCGAGAAGTCGGATTCCTCCGCCGCCGGCGACGCACTGGGGCGGCTGAGGACCAGCGAGCGCACGACGACCCCGGCCACCACCACGCCGCAGGCGAGCCACAGGAAGATCTCGACTCGGGCGACTAGTAGCAATCCGAGTACCCCGATCAGGGCGACCGGAATGACCCCCGGGAAGCGCACCTGCCAGATGCGGCCCGCTCGAATCACCAGGAAGCCTGCCGTGGCGGCGCTCCCGACAGCGGAGCCGATGGCGAGCCCGAGGACGCCGCCCAGCATGAAGCCCGCGACGAGGGCGACGGCGTGCACCGCCAACCCGATCAGCTGCATCCGCAACGACTGCCGGTACAGGCCCAGCGACTGGTAGAAGGTGGTGACCACGTTGACCAAGCCGAGTGTCACGCCCGCCAGGGCAAGCGGCAACAGCAGCTCGCCCACCTGGTTGTAGGCGCTCGGGAACAGATGGGACGCGATCTCCGTCGGCAGGGTCGCCAGGGCCACGGCGTACCCGCCGGCCAGCAGGATGTACAGGCGATACGCCAGCCGGATGATGTCCGCGATCGACCGCCCGCCACGGGCAAGCAGTGGAAAGGCCGCCATGGCGATCGCCGCACCGAGGAACAGCGGCACCCGGGAGAGCACGATCACGGCCTGATAGGAACCTGCACCGCCGGCCGACACCGGCAGGATCGCCACCAGCACAACGTCGGCCGCGGAGAAGATCGAGACGAGCACCTGGACGGCGCCGATGCCGGCCGCGCTGCGCCACAGGGACACCATTTTGAAGGCGCCGGACACCACCCGGAAATCCCGCCGCGCGAGATAGACCCCGATGACCACCACCACGGCTGCCCCCCAGGCGAACCCTGAAAGCGCGGCCGCCGCTCCGCCGCCCGCCAGGACCAGGCCGAACCCCACGGCGACCTTGACCAGCACCTCGAGGATGCGCAGCACGGCGGTGGTGCGGAACCTGCGTTCACCCTGCAGCCAGCCGACCGGGGTCGAGGCGAGCATGATCAGAATGGTCGTGACGAACAGTGCCACGGCGATCTCGCGGCCGCCGATGTCCCAGCCGAGCGCCGCCGCGACGGTTCCGGTGACGACGCCGAGGAAGAGGTTCAGCACCACCCCGAACAGGACAACTCGGCGCCGCTCCAAGGGGTTTCGGGCCTTGACGATGCCCTGTGCCATCACCCACGGCACACTGGCGCTGGCCACGGTCCCGGCCGAGAGCAGCAGAGCCTGGCTCGCGCCGTAGATCGCGAAGCCGGTCGGCGGCAGCACCCGGGTGAGCGCCAGCGCGTACCCGTAGTTGACCGCTCCGACTGTGACTGCGGAGATGGTGAGCCAGCGCGTGCCGGAGGTGAGGCTGCTGAGCGAGCCGTCCTCGCGGTGGCCGTCAGGCCCCGGCTCGTCGTCACTCACGTTCGTCACCCTAGACGGTGGCCATCGTCCCTTCTGGCCGTTTGCGACGAATCCGGGAGAGGTGACCGAGCCCTGAGTGTGTGGATTACGCCACTTCAGTAACGGGCTGGTCCGAGCGCGGAAGCAATCCGGATAATTCGGTCACTCGGCGCTATCGCGACAGCGTCCGAATGGGGTACTGTGCTGCTGCTCCTCCGGCGTCCTGCCGACTCGAGGCCTGTTCGGCGGACACGCCCCAGCTCGACGCAGCTCCGGGCAGCAGCCTCTGCAGCGTCGGACCACGAACTCCCCGAGGAGTCGGAATGTCTCTCTTTCATCATCTCCGAGGCCGTCATGCCCGAGGTCGCCGGGCGCTCCGCCGGAGTCCGGCGCGAATCCTGCTCGCCGCGGTCGCCGGACTGACCTTGATCAGCGTGTCCGCGCCCGCGGTCGCGAACGCCGGTTCGACCGACCGCCTGGTGCGATATCCGTATCTCACCGACGCCCAGGGTGGGGCCGTCACCGTGAACTGGGCCACCGACACCTCGTCAGACGTCTCATTCGTCGCGTGGAAGGCTGCCCAAGAAGGACGGCAAGTGTGAGCCCGACAAGGACAAGAATCGGGTGTACGGCACGAAGACGGTGATCACCGTCGGCGGTCGGCAGGTCTATCAGTGGAACGCCCGGCTCGACCTGAGTTCGAATTCCACGTACTGCTACCGGGTGTATCTCAAAGACAAAGAGTTGCTCAAAGAGGACCGGAAGAAGAGCCCGCAGTTCACCACGCTACCGCTGGCCGGGAGCACCGCGCCGTACACGTTTGCGGTGTTCGGCGACTGGGGCGAGACCGATGGCAGGGGCGACAACCAGGGGCAGTCGAACCTGCTGGCCCAGGTCGCCAAGAGCGGCGCCCGGTTCGGTGTCTCCACCGGCGACCTCGGGTATCTGGACGGGACTCAGGACAACTTCGGCGATCTGACGCACAAGGGGCTGAACGTCAGCAGCGTCTTCGGGCCGGCGTTCTGGCCGCAGACCGGCAAGTCGCTCCCCTACTTCACCTTGGCCGGCAACCACGGCTCCACCGATCAGGCGCTGGTCACCAACTTCCCGCAGACGAATGTCGCCAAGAGCTCCGGCGGCACGTACGCGATGACGCGGTACGCGCCGACGAAGTACGGCAGCCTCCCGGAGACCCAGATGTCGGCGTGGTACGCGTTCGACGTCGGCCCGGCCCGGTTCTACGTGCTGACCGCCTCGTGGTCGACGAACACCGGAAACGCCAACGGCAACAGCCAGTCCGAGGTGGAGTACGCGAACGACGCCGACGCGCACTGGAAGCCCACGCGCCGCCGAGTACAAGTGGCTCAAGGCCGACCTGGAGAGCCACCCCAACGCGATGAAGTTCGCGTTCTTCCACTACCCGCTCTACTCGACCGTGCCGTTCGTCGAGTCGGACACGTACCTGCAGGGGTCGACCGGGCTGGAGGGCCTGCTCGCGCGCAACGGGGTGGACCTGTCGTTCAACGGTCACGCCCACGTCTACGAGCGCAACGCGCCGGTCTACGGCATGACGTCGTACATCACCGGCGGCGGCGGGGCGGGTCTGAGCTCGTTCGCCGACGCTGACTGCAAGCCGTTCGCTCGATATGCGATCGGTTGGAACAGCGATACCGGGGTGGGCTCGAAGTGCGGGTCGGCGGCACGGCCCACGTCTGCCGGGCAGGCGTACCACTTCCTGCTGGTCAGCGTGAACGGTAACCGGGTGACGGTGACGCCGACGGATTCGACCGGCCGCACCTTCGACGTGCAGTCCTACCTGATTCGCTGATCCGCACTCGAACAGCTGGAGGGCGCCAGCTCTTCAGCTGTTCGAGGCGAAGGCGCCAGCCATCCGCCTGGTCGAGTGCGAAGGCGCCGGCCCTCCACTTGTTCGAGTGCGAAGGCGCGAGTGCGAAGGCGTGGCCCGTGAGCCGCATCGGCAAACGGTGCGGCTCATCAGCTAGCGCTGCAGTAGTTCCTCGTACAGCTCGCGGTAGCGCTGCGCCATCAGTTCGGCACCGAAGTTGTCCTCGACGAACTGGCGGCCCTCGCGGCTGAGCCGCTCGCGCAGCTCCGGGTCCGCCAGCACCTTCGCGAGCGCCGCCTCCAGGGCTCCGGGGTCGTTGCTCGGGACGCGGACGACACGGTCGCCGAGGGCGTCGAACTGCGGCAGATCGGTGACGATCACCGGCAGCCCGGTCGCCATCGCCTCGAGCACGATGAACGGGACGTCCGCCTTGCCGCCGACCAGCTTGGACGGCGGGAAGACCAGGATGTCGCAGTGCGCGACGAGCGCGGGCATGTCCGCGACCCGACCGTGCACCGCGACGTCGTCCAGGCCGTAGTCGTTGGCTGTCTTGAGCACGGCGCGGGCGTGCTGGTCCCACCGGCCGCCGCGGATCCGCATCGCGAGCACCAGGCGCACCGGGGTGCCGGTCCGGCTGAGGGCACTCGCGGCGCTGAGGACCTCGTTGACGCCGCCGCCCTCGTCGGTGTGGCCGGCGAAGAGGATGACCGGGCGCGGGTGCAGCTGGGTGGGGACGTAGGGCCAGCGGTCCAGCGAGATGCCGTTGGGGATGTAGCGGACGTCTTTGAAGCCCGCTGCGTTCAGCTGGTCGCTGGTGGCCCGGGAGACCGCGACCGTGGTGCCCATCTGCTTGATGCCGTCGAGGTGCTTGGGCATCGAGATGCCGGGGACCGTGTGGATGAACGGGATGTCCTTGCGGCCCAGGACCGATCGCAGCTGCGAGTAGTAGCGGTAGCCGCTGCCGACGGTGGAGACGACGTGCACCAGGTCCACGGAATGCTCGTAGAGCAGGCCCATCAGGGCGGTCTCGGTGCGTTCCAGCAGGGTCGGGGTGCCGCGCCAGGAGAGGATCCGCAACCGGCGGCCTTTGACCCAGGAGAGCTGACGGGAGCCGATCCGGCTGACCCAGGTGAAGTCCACGTCATGGACGTGCTCGAGAAGGCCGAGGGTGACTTCCTTGTCGGCGCCGTCGCGGCCCTGCACCGGGTGGCTGGTCAAGAGCAGGACACGCGGCATGGCAATGAGCTTAGGGCCGATCCGGGTGACGCCGCATCGGACATTCGGACTTCTGGTTGCGCGCCTGGGTGATGTCGGCAACAGGTGATTGATGAGAATCTCGGTGGTCACGGCAGGGTCGTTCCGGGCGTCACATTTCAGCACGTTGGGTTCGTCGGCCCACACGGCGAAGCGGGCGCGCATCGCCTCCAGTTGCTCGATCGTGTGGTCGGCGTCGCGGGCGTGCAGGATTTCGGCGGGGGCGTCGAACAGGGCGATGACGTCGTAGCGGCGGAGGATTCGGAGCAGCACGTTCGGTGGTGCGGCTGGGGGCGAGGTCGCGGTAGCGGATCAGTGAGTCCAGCGGGGAGCGGTCGGTGATGATCGACTGGTCGTTCACCGCTGGCGGCGGGATTTCAGCCGGGCGAGCGAGGTCGGCTACGACCAGGTTGCGCACCAGGTCGGCGGTGTCGACCACAGCGTGGATGCGGCGGGTGAGGGACGGCCGCCGCGCTTTCATCGGATGGCGGCGTCGGAGGCGGTGCGGGGGCTGCGGGCGCGGGAGCCGTGCCTCCGCATGCGGCCGGCGTGTTCTGAGTGTCCTCCAGGCCGCGGCCTTCCCGATATGGTCCGCCAGTCTGGACGGCACAGCGGGCAGCCGTAGGTATATCTGACTACGGCCACCCTCCCCCGCGCTTCGAGTGCCGCAGCAAGCAACTGCACCTGGGTGGATTTACCGGAGCCGTCGGGCCGGCGACGCCCGATCAGGAGCTGGCGCTGCGGGTTGTGGGACACGCTGAGTGGTGCGGGCACAGCAAACTGCTTAGCACCACAAGCGGTCGCCGACAACTTCGCTGGTCGCGGCAACGTTAGTGCCGTTGGACCGAGTTTACCCGGTGACCTTCGTCGACGCGGTGGTGGTAAAGGTCCGCGACGGGCCGGTCCGGAACAAGCGGATGTACGTCGTCATCGGCGTGACCGTCAACGGTGAAAGCGACATCCTCGGTATTTGGGCTGGTGACGGCGGTGAAAAGGCGGAGTTTTGGTAGTGGGTGTTCACCGACATCAAGAACCGCGGCGTCGCCGACGTGTGTGCATCGCCGTCTGTGACGGGTTGTAGGCCTGCCCGACGCGATCACCATGGTGTGGGACCTCGCGGTCGTTGAGCAGTTCGTCATCCACCTGATCCGCAACACGTTCCGGTACGCGCGTCGAGGAAAGTATGGGGACCGATCAGCACGGACCTGCGCCGGGTGTACTACCGCGCCGAATGAGGCGGCGGCGAGCTGCGACTCGAGCAGTTCCTCGAGAAATGAGGCACATCATACCCGGCGATCCCGAAACTCTGGGCCGCCGCCTGGCTGGAGTCCGTACCGTTTCTGGACTATGACGTCGACATCAGACGAGTCATTTGACGATTCATTCGCACACCAACGCCACCTAGTCGATCAACGCCCGATACCGGCGGCCGGTCCGGGCCCACGGTCACTTCCCGAACGAGCAGGCCGCCCTGAATGCCTCTACCCGGCCACCTGCTGCTGGCCCGACCGGCGCTGGGAAGGCACGATGGGCGATAGCGGTGGAAGCCAGCTCTCAACGCGTTCGGAATCTCCCTCCTCAGATGGCCGGATCAATCCGACCGGCGCCAACTGACCATCAACCATAGATTAGATCTACCGTCTTCCTGATAGCCCCCTCAGAAAGAGAGACCAGCACCTCTCACAGCGGCGGGGCGGGTGCGAAGGCACGTCGCCACTGGAGCGCGCGCAATATGGTTCGAAATTAAGGAGACCAGCCAAGCCCCAAGTCGTCGACACTCACCGGCCCGCCCTGCCCTGGGTGGACGCCCGTCCACTACGACCGCAGGGTCCGTGGTCACGACAGAGTGGAAAACGGACGCGAATTGGTCACTGTCGCCCGGCGGGCAGGCTTCCGACAGCGGCCGCGGCGATCCACATCACTCGGAGCAGACGCGCGTCAACGGCAGGAGTACCCCGCGAAGACCCTCTAACCGCGCTGCGGCCCTCCGCACACGCCAGCGTCGTCCGAAATCCGGCGCACCTATTCCTGACCTCGCCAAACGCCGCCCAACCACCCCCTCGAGGAAGTCCAGGCCTCCACCCTAAATCGATGGACCACGACCCTCCGCTGTGACACACGGTCACACCAGTCTCACCGAACGCATCGGCAATGCGTCCACCTCCTAACATCACTAAACGACGTACAGGGTCTACCGGTAGTCCTGTAGACTCCCCTCTACGGATCCTGATTGGACCCGCAGTTTGACGTGAAGCCGCACACTGCACACGGCGACTAGCCCGTCGATCTTTCGGATTCTGCCTCCTAGCATCGAAGCGGCGGTTACGTTGCTACTGACTCTAGTCAGCAGGTGCTAGTGATAGGGCCCCGAGTGGTCCGCACAGGCGGATTTCCTGACTGGCTGATACACGCCGGATTTTGACATTGTTGCCGTATCGCACGGCGAAGGGAATGACCTATGGACCTGCGGGCCTCTTGGCGGGCAATCCTGAAACACTGGTGGATCGTGGTGGTGGCTCTGGTAATCGGGTTCGGGGTGCTACGGCGGAATTACAATAGCCACGGTGCCGTTATATGCGAGCACGGTCACCTTCTTCGTGAACACGCCCTCCGATACGATAGCTGGTTCTGCTCGGGGGACACCTTGGCCAGAAGCGGGTGAACAGCTGTTCGTTCAGTTGATCACCACAAGCAGCCTGGGGGATCTAGTCGCCGCTGACCTCAAGAATGGAATGACTTCAGAAGACGTCGTCAAGGAGATCGCCGCGCAAGGCGACCCCAACACGGTCCTTCTTACGGCAACAATCACTGACGAGTCGCCCCAGCTTTCTCTATCGATCGCACAGTCAGTGGCCACGCAGTTCGTCAAATTAGTTGCCGACATTGAAGAGGCTAAGATGACAGCACAGTCTTCCAACGTCCGGTTGGAAGTCGTCAATCGCCGAACTTAGATACCGTCCCAGTCAAGCCCCAGCCGATTCTAAATTTGACTTTAGGCGCTTTAGCAGGCCTGCTTGTTGGTTTGAGCCTTGCCGTGTTGCGCGACGTCTTGGATGTTTCAATCCGTACAGCTTTAGATCTACAGCGCTCGACAGGCGCACCGACCATGGGTGTTATTCCCTTCGACGACGACGCTCGAGATAGTCCGTTGATTCTAAGCACACAGAAAAGCGGCATTCGAGCGGAGGCATTTCGACAACTTCGAACAAATTTGCAGTTTGTCAACGCAGCTACTCCCATCCGCGTATTGGTAGTCACTTCATCGATGAGCGGCGAGGGAAAATCAACCACCGCCACAAACTTGTCGCTAAGTTTCGCAGACGCGGGTTTCAAGGTGCTGTTAGTGGAGGGGGATCTCCCGGCGCCCCCACGACTGCCCGGCTCACCTAGGTTTGGAAGGTGCAGTCGGGCTCACGAACGTTCTCGTCGGGCAAGTGGAGTTGTCGGAAGTGCTCCAACGATACGGTCGGGAAACTTGACCGTACTCGCTAGTGGCTCCATACCGCCGAATCCTTCAGAGATGCTGGGTGGTCAACTGATGATCGAATTAATCGATTCAATGCGAGACCAGTTCGACCTGATCGTTATCGACACACCGCCGTTGCTCCCTGTGACTGATGCAGCGATCGTCGCGAGACATACGCGGACGGTGCTCTGATTATAAGCAGACATGGCATGACCAGCCGGACCCAGCTTGAAACCTCTGTTCGTGCCCTTACTGCAGTTAATGCAAAGATTCTGGGGTGCGTCCTGAATATGGCCCCCCACCAAGGGTGCTGAAGGCTACGGCTACGGCTACGGCTACTACGATGAAGATCACTCAACATCTCGATCCAAATTGGACTATGCTGATAGCTCCGCTCCGACCGGGCCTGGGAGCGCCCCCTCGCCGGAAAGAATCGCACCTCACGAATTCGCCAGTCCAAACGACAGTCAAAAGTTGCCTTCCAGCACGAGCACTACGAGCGCCATTTGAAATTCGGCACACCACCACTCGACATAGCTTAGGCGGAACGATCGAGGGTGGGGAGCTCGCATGAATTCTTCTGTTGACCCAAGTCGGACCAGGATGGCAGGTAATCGATGGCAAGGTTCTAAGATGTGGTCGCGCATGGATCTGCCACAGCTAGGATTGCCGCAACCCTCCGCAACCATGGGACGGGCGGCAACATCCATTCCCAATCCGAAATAGCGGTGCAACGTCAGAGCCATTAAACCTACGTACAGCAAGGGTCGATTGTCGCCTTGGCACGGCCAGACGCCTCGGTCAAAATGTGCCGACTGATCTGCAACCAAGGTCCGCGCCAGTCTCCTGGCAGTGCTCGGTGGCGTTCGAATTACCAGCAAAACTGTCAGGAGACGCAGCTATTTTTTATCAATTGGTTTCCCGCACCACGTCCTTGTTAATCCCGAGAACCAACCTTGCGAATCTTGAGGTCCGCGTTCAAACCACCAGGAACTTCGAGATGACAGCGCGCTCCATCTCACGGAACCCTACACGGTGCAATATAGCTATGATCATGCATCTACGAGGCCCGAATGCGCCTTTGCACCTCTCATACCTGCGATACCGGCACCACATTAAGTGGATCTTAGCCGCAGTAATAGCGTGTCTCGTGCTGCCCATTTTTGGAATCCAGAATCCAAAGCTTTTCGGGGCCGGGCTGGCCCTGCTACTAATTCTTATTCTGCTCAAAACCCTAGAGAAACGCCTTGCCCCTCCGTGGCTTTCGCCTATGACCTTGGTAACCATCGGCTTCGCGGCTCTGGGTGTATCGGGCCTGGTCTTTTACGGAGGTGTCAGTAACGCCGATTTGGGGGGTGGGGCGAAGAACTTGCACTCACCGACAATCAAAACTGGGGAACCCTCGCAAGTCTTCTCGCGGCGGCGCTTTGCATCCTGATTGGGGGCGGCGTTACGCACCTTGTGCTGCGACCAACAGCAGATCCTCGCGAGACGGCCCGCCCGCACTTCATCTTATCCGGGCGGGCACTTAGCGTCGCAGTCTGCCTTAGCTACCTCCGTCACTTGCCATATTCGCCAGCAGAGGCCAAGAGCTACTTAGTCGGAGCGGCTACCTCGAGTTTTCAGCTGACGACACAGGCCTCGTAGCCCTCTCGACCCAGCTCGGGCTGGCTCCCTCGATCGCGCTAGGATATGCGTTCGAACGGTCGCCCGCACCAATGCGATTCGCAGTCGTGTTGAGCTGTTTGCTCTACTGCGTGGTGTTTTTCTCATTAGGAAGTCGCAAATTTGCGATGATTCCAATTCTACTAGCTGTCGGATATTTCGCAGCGCGCCAAAGCCGCAGCAGCCTAGTGGGCCTCGGCGGTGCCACACTTTTATCGATTTACCTCATCAAGATCGCTCTGTTCCTGCGCTCACGCAGCGAACACGGCCTTTGCCCTACCTTCAAGCTCTCCCCCACTTTTGGAGAGTTCAGGTCAATTGGGACTCTATCGCGCGGAACATCCTTATCAGTTTCGGAGTGATCGGAGCCACTGGGTTTCAGAGCCCGTCGATCAACGCAACTACGTTTTGGGTCTCCGTAAACCCACTCCCGGGGCAACTCGCAGGCTGGTATGATCAGGCGTCATTCTTGCGGATCAACGCTTTCACGCCGTATGCCGGTGTTGGCGAATTGATAAACTATGGTTGGCTGTATCTTATTGGTTATTTTATCTGCGCCGGCGCAATCCTTGCCTACCTCGAACGCCAAGTGATAGGCCTCTATTCGAAAGGCCTGGAAAGTTATGCTTGATTATTTGTTGGACTTGCTGGGCTGTATTTCCTATACTCGGTTCAGTCCGATCTTCGAAGCGCCTCGCGTATGCTGCTATATGCGTTGCTCGTCAGCGTAGTAATCGCTTGGTTCCAACGGTCGTCCGCTCGTCAATCCAAGACCAGGCATCCGGAGTTGCCCGGCGCCACCCTCGGACAGCCACCTGAGCGGCGTCACCATAGGATTATGCTTCGGTGTTGTCTGAGTGGCGATACCTGGCCTCTGAAGGCCACGAGCCGTTGCGAATTTTTAGCTGCGTTCGAGAAACAATAATGTTGTGTGGAATAGTCCGGATTGGGCAGATGCAATATCCAAATCGCTGGTATCGAAACAGAAGTGAATGAAGGGCTTCCAGTCAACGTTTCTACTCCGGATCGGTCGGCCGCACGATGGGCCCGCGCTATTCGGAATCCGGCAGACGTAGCAGCACTATATTTAGCGGTGCCCGGCGACTGTTCGAAATTTCATGGGTCAACGTGATGAGCATCAATATCGTTCAACTTAGGAACGCTGTTGACGTCATCGGAATGAAGGGTGAGGGCACATGCAAGTATTGGTTACCGGCGCGGGTGGATTCATTGGGGGCCACCTGGTAGCAGATCTGGCAAGGTCAGGTGTATCCGTGCGAGCTGTCGACGTAAAGTCAACAACCATCATACAGGTGGCGGATAAAACATCGTGGGTGACTGCGCAGATCTTGTTACGGCCCGCTCTGTCGTGGCAGGCGTTGATACTGTGTACAACCTTGCGGCGGATATGGGCGGCATGGGCTTCATCGAGAACAACAAGGCTCTGTGCATGCTCAGCGTCCTGAAAGCACGCACATGCTTGTAGCCGCCCGTGATGCAGGTGTTGGTCGATACTTTTACAGCAGTTCGGCGTGCGTCTATGCAGCGTCTCGCCAAACAGACCCCACAGTGACGGCGCTGCGCGAAGAAGATGCATACCCCGCAGAGCCAGAAGACGGTTATGGCTGGGAAAAGCTATTTTCTGAGCGAATGGCTCGGCACTTCCGTGAAGACTTCGGTCTGGAGACCCGGGTGGCCCGGTACCATAATGTTTATGGACCCGTCGGCACATGGATCGGTGGAAGGGAAAAGGCACCCGCCGCCATCTGCCGAAAAGTGGCAGAAGCAGTGCTTTCGGGCAAGCACGACATTGAAATTTGGGGCGATGGTCAACAGACTCGCAGTTTCATGTACATCGATGACTGCGTGCAGGGAACCAAGAGCTATTCACGGCGACTTTGTTGAGCCAGTCAATCTTGGCTCGGCAGAACTGGTTTCCATAAATGGTCTTGTAGGAATCGTTGAAGACATAGCAGGAGTCACCCTCCGCAGGAAGTACAACCTAGGGGCACCGCAGGGCGTCCGCGGTCGGAACAGTGACAACGAGCTCTTCCATTCGGTCTACGGGTGGGAACCGTCTATCAGTCTACGCGAGGGGCTCGAGGCGACGTACAACTGGGTCTACGACCAAGTTAAAGCCAGCAGAGAGTAGGTTACGTGCTGTCGATCCTCCTTCATGATTTCGCCGGTCATCCATTTCAGGCGGAGCTTTCTCGCGCGCTCGCAAAGCGGGGTCATAATGTTGTGCACGCCTACAGCTCGGACGCGGTCACGGGGAAGGGCCGCCTTGAATTAGCACCCGAGGATGGCGCCAACCTATCAATGATTCCCCTTTCACCGTCTGACGTGAAGTATGCCCGCTACTCACCGTTGGGTCGAGTCCGGTTCGAATTGGCCTACGGGCGCGAGCTGATTAGGCTTGCGAGTACAACGAGGTTTGACGTCGTCATTGCCTGCAACACTCCGCTGTTCGTGTTGTGGACGTTTACGCGCTTCAGTCGAAAGTCAAATCGGCCATGGATTCTATGGCATCAAGAACATCATATTTAGTCTGGCCATCGCCGATGAAGCGGACCGCAAATTGCCACCTCTTCTGGCTGGACTGGTGCGTCGATGGGTGACGCGACTCGAACGCCACATAGTGCGCTCGGCTGATTTCGTAATTCCAATCGGTGACTTTTTTGTCGAGAAGTACAGGTCCTGGGGTCTGCTAGATGTGCGCACGCGTGTAGTAGCGAATTGGGCTCCGTTGGATGAAATTACTCCACAACCGCGCGAGAACGAATGGTCCCAGAAAACGCTATCTCGGACGGATAGATTCCGCCTTGTCTATTCTGGTACATTGGGTCGTAAGCACAATCCGCGCCTGCTGATCGAGTTGCTTGACGAGTGTAAGAGGCTTGGCGTGGATGCAGAGCTGCTCGTCACCTCCGAAGGCGACGGAGCACAGTGGGTGGTGTCGACATGCCACGCCAGGACAGACGTTAAGGTGCTGGGCTACCAGTCGTTCGATGACCTGCCCAGCGTGCTCGGCGCTGGCGATGTCGTTATTGCACTTCTTGAGCCCGACGCGTCTAAATTTTCCGTTCCAAGTAAAGTTCTGTCGTATTTGGCAGCTGGTAGGCCGACGCTTCTCCTTGCACCGTCCGACAATCCAGCGGTGGAAACGGTTCGCGCTGCGCAAGGTTTCGCTGCATCGCCAGACCGGGGTGGCGTCGCGACGACGCGTTGGATCTCGTCGTTGTCGGCAGACGCAGCCCATGCTAAGGCGCTGGCGCTGGCCGCCCGGAATTATGCCGAGACCCATTTCTCGGTAGCGAGTGCTGCCAACCAGTTCGAATCGGTATTTCGCCAGTTGAATCTGCCGGCTTCTATACAGCGCAGCGGTTAGGGGCCAGCCGGCAGTCGAGACGTTGGCATCTTGACCTACACCGAGGGGGAAACTAGCGGTGCGGCCCCGGTAGCGAAAGTTTGTGAGAAACCTTGAACATATTAATAGTTTACCCGCCTGAGACTTGTCGCCGAAGAACAGCACGGCCAATTTTAGGCAACGGCTTCGCTGCTAAGCCGCGGTTGCTCGCCGACAGATGCTACCCCGATTGGGTAGTGACGGTGGTCTTAATCTACTCGGTTGCAGTTCTTCCGTGGGCCCACGCGGTCCGAAATCTGTCGAAGACAGGGGGCGAGGACTTGAGTGGGCGTTCGCTTAAGTTTTGAAATTGATCTGAAAGCCTAGGAAGGAGCACACACCGCGTGGGGGGCTTGTCTCGCCTATTGATAATCGGTCATCTTGGCGCGCCAAATTTGGGCGATGAAGCTATGCTAGCTGGACTAATTTCGGCGTTACCGTTTCCAGCGCAGTTGGTTGTGAGCTCGAAGCTGAAATCGCAGCCGCCGCAGCCGGCCGCGGGTAAGCTAATTGTTATTCAGCGTTCGATCTTTCGAGAGTTGAAATGGCTGTTCAGAACTGACTGCGTAATTTTGTGCGGGGGAACCCATTTCCACGACCTTTACAGCGGGCGCCGTCTGATCTATCACTACCTATCCATGTCTCGATACATTGTAATCTTCGTCGTCGCGCGACTGCTACGCAAAGGCGTCTTTCAGGCCGGCGTAGGTATCGGGCCCTGTCAGGCAGCCGCTAACTCGCGCGCTTACTTGGCTGTCGCTTTCGCTGTCCAGATGTTCCCTGAGGGATCGCGAGAAGCCAGTTGGCTCAACGCCTTGCACCTGGAGCCCGTTTCGACCTGGCCTTCGACCTCGCGGCACTGCTACAGCCTCGGTGCCGCAAGCAGCCAGTGCGGCCACCTGGGCCACTACGCTTAGGTGTCACTGTTGCTCCACTGCGCGAAGGCTATCTCGACCGACGCACCTGGGCCGGAGTGGCCGAGGCGATAAAGGAAATGGCGACAAGCCAGTCTTTGGTGGTGACGGTGTATATCTTTTCCGGAGAGGATCCTGGTTCAGACTATCCGGTAGCCAAACGCTTGGCAGCTGATATTGAAAATCGGAGGTCGTCTGCGCCCGGTAGCATTGTCGTTGGGGTCCGAAATGTGAGTTTTGATGCTATTCTTGCCATTGATGACATTATGTCGCAGGACCTAATGATCAACGCGCGATTCCATGGCGCGGTCCTGAGTTATCTTTGCGAGCGACCACAGGTGATTCTCGCGTACCACGATAAGGTTGCGTCGTTCGCCAGAGAGGTGAGCTGCGAAATGGCTTTGGCGCCGATCAACGACACTAGGGCAACTGCTGGGCTCATTGCTGAACTTGGAGCTTCGCCGGAGAAATTCATGGCCGGTCTAGATCCGATTCGTGCATTTGAGCGCGCACAAGGCCAATTAGTCGCACTGCTAGCTCAGCCCTCGGACGGATGATCGCTGGTGCGGGTGTTCAGCAAGGGGGTTCTGATATGAACGGCCGCCAGCGGGTGCTCGTTCCGCTTCATCCCGTCGATTGGGGCCGCCTTCAGGAGCTGGCGGTTCGCCTGGCTGGGGGCTGTGCTGAATTCGGTTGGCCGTGGCTGATTGCTGTTCCCGATACCGCGGACTCCAACGCTGACAGGCTGCGGCGGTCTGGGATCGATGTAATTCAGCTACCTCTGTCGAGGTTGAGGCGTGCCCAGACACCTCGAGCGTGGTGGAAGTATGTCTCGGCGTTTCGGCGAGAGGTCACGGGGTTGGCCACGCAAGCAACTCAGCGTGGCGTAACTGTCGTACAGAACTCTGGTGCCCACCATCTTCATGGAGTCTCCGTGGCTCGGAAACTAGGTCTGCCACTTGTCTGGCAAATGCACAGCACGGGAGCGCCGCTTGCCCTTCGACGTGCGACCAGTATGTGGGTCGCTCGCACAGCTTTTGATGTCCTGATGACATCAGGAACCGCATATACAGATCAGCATCGGATTTTGCGCGAGATGCAACCGAAGCCAATCGCTTTTTTGGCCTACCCGTCGATGTGGATCGATTCTCGCCTAACCCCGGCACACGATCGAGAGTCCGCACACAGCTCGGTTTATTGCACGACGAGGTAGTCATAGGTACCGTTGGTTCCCGGTCCCCGGTCAAGAACCACGGCGTGTTGGTGGCTGCTGCTGCAGAGCTGGCTAGCCGGGGACACAGGGTGCGCATTTTGATTATTGCCGTCCTAGTCCGGTCCATGCAGAGTGGTATAACACGACTGTGATTCAGCCTGCTGCGGCCCTGATGAGTGCCTCGGATCGGCGCCCGACCGTCCTGACGCTGCTGGCGGTGACCGAGTTGCGGATTTGCTCCAAGCGCTCGATATTTTCGTACTGCCGAGCCTAGCTGAGGGTGCTCCGCTTGCTCTTGCCGAAGCGATGTCGGTTGGCTTGCCCTGCGTTGCTGCGTCGGTCGGCAGTGTTGCGTCCATGGTCGGGGATGAAGGTGCGCAGTTGCTATACGGACGCGACGACCAAACGGCCATGATTAAACTGTTGGACCAACTCGTGGTCGAGCCGGAGCGTCGAGCTCACTTGGTCGAGCTGCTCGGATACGCGCCTCCAAAGAGTTTTCCATTGCTACATGCGTTGCCGAGCATGTTCGCGCGTATCAGCTCGCCAGCGAAGTCCACGCATCGCGCCGCACGGGCGACCAGTAGCTTGACACCGCGCGGCCCAGTGACGCTTTGCAGCCCCAAGTTCAGTGCCTCTTCAAATAACCGAAGTAGGTCAGCAATGAAGGCGCGAACAAGCTCAGTGGCTGCACTGACTATTTTGGATCAGGT
>CAWGUZ010000009.1:0-236205 GCA_963825975.1 uncultured Actinomycetota bacterium | reverse complement strand
GCTGGCCGCTCTCAAGGAGCGTCTGGCCGGGAACTGACCTTCCCCGTCCTGTCCCGGAAGCCCCGGGTCGGTCCACCTGCGGGTGGCCGGCCCGGGGCTTCCGGCATCCTGGACCGCGTTCCCGGCTCCGGTCCCGATGACTCCGGTGCGGGCAACGCGCGGTGTCCGGCCTCCGCCGTTCGGGGTCCCAGCTTCATTACCGTGGTCGTCATGCGAACCACCAGGCTCCAGTCCTTTTCCGCCGCCGTCCTCGTGGGTGGCGCGCTGCTCGCCGGCTGCGGATCGTCCTCGGCCGACCGCCCGACCATCCTCGTGACCGAGACCGCGTCGGCCCCCGCCGGCTCGTCGGGCGCCGGGTCCGAGGCGCCGGCCGGCACCACGGCAGCGTCCACCGAGGTGTCGGCGTCCACCGAGTCGTCGGAGCCCACCGCTGCGGAGTCGTCGGACGAGCGAGTCGGCGAGTGAGCCGTCGTCGACCGAGTCGGCGGCGCCGGTCGTCACCGTCGATCCGCTCAAGGCCGACTGCACCAAGGTGATGAACCCGACACAGCTCGGCACCTCGTTCGGCCAGCTGCCGGCGGGCACGAACCGCCTTCTCGAGGCGGCGAACCCGGAACGCGAGATCACCGGCCGACTGAAGTGCCAGTACGGCGTGGAAGGCGAATCCATCGCGGTGCAGGTCGTCCTCGCCCAGTTCGCCTCCGCTGCCGCCGCCGACGCCCAGCGTGAGCTGACCGCCACGTCCGAGCGGCAGGCGGGCGCCGAAGACTCGACCACCACGGTGCTCGGCTACCCGGCCGACGTCCTGCTGCGCGACGGCGGACTGATCGTGGTGGGCTACGACACCTGGACGCTGTCGGTGGTGGTCGCCGACGGGATCGTCGCCGAGGACCAGCTGCCCGCGGCGCTCGAATCGGCCGCGGAATACGCGCTCAACCAGGTCATCACGACCGCCTGATCGAAGCGGCCGGCCGGCGGACCGGGCAGCGGCGGTGGCCGGTGCTGCCCGCCCGGCGACGGGTGGGTCGCTCAGGCGGTGGCGGGTGCCAGCCGCGGAACGCGCGGCGCGACCGTGGCGGCGCGGTGCCGACCGGGCCGGAACCAGCTGAACAGGCTGCGCCGGACCCCGACGAGGCTGCGCGCCGGAATCAGGCCGGGCGTGCCGAGCCGGTGCCGGCCGGTCGCGGTGGCGCCCATCGTGCTCCTCGGGTGCAGGTGTCGTGCCCAGCCCGGAGTGGGCCACACTCGACGCTAGATGGCCGGACCGCACAGTTCCGGTTACGACACGGCACGGCGGGCGTGTAGGCCACGAACGGAGCGGGGGACGGCGTGCTGAGAGTGGCGGTCACCGGAGGTATCGGTTCCGGGAAGAGCACGGTCTCGGCGCGGTTGGCCGAACGCGGAGCAGTCGTGGTCGACTCCGACGGCCTGGCCCGCGAGGTGGTCGCGGTCGGTACGCCGGGACTCGCCGCCGTTGCCGAGCGCTTCGGGCCCGGTGTGCTGGCCGCCGACGGTTCGCTGAACCGGCCGGCGCTGGCCGCGATCGTCTTCAGTGACCCGGACGCCCGCAGGGCGCTGGAGGGCATCACCCACCCCCGGGTGCGGGCGCGCTTCGACGTCCTGGCCGCAGCGGCACCGCCCGACGCCGTCGTGGTCAACGACATCCCGCTGCTGGTGGCGATGCCGGTGGCGGCCTCGTTCCACCTCGTCATCGGGGTCGGTGCGGACTCCGAACTGCGGGTCCGCCGGTTGATCGGCCGTGGTCTCGCCGAAACCGACGCGCGGGCCCGCATCGCCGCCCAGATCGACGACGACGCCCGGCGCCCACTGACCGACGAGTGGCTCGACAACAGCGGCACCACGGACGGGCTGCGGGATCTGGTGGACCAGCTGTGGGACGAGCGGCTGCAGCCGTTCGAGCAGTTCCTGTCGCGGGGCGCGCGGGCACCACGCGGCGGCCCGGTGCTGCGGCCGCCCGACCCGGCGTGGTCTGTCGACGCGGCCCGGCTGATCGCCAGGGTCGGCCGCGCGGCGGGGGAGCACGCGCTGCGCGTCGACCACATCGGCTCGACCGCCGTCCCCGGGTCGGCGGCCCGTGACGTGATCGACCTGCAACTCGTGGTCGCCGATCTCGCCGCGGCCGACCGCGTCGGACCCGCCCTGGCGGGGGCGGGGTTCGTGCCGGTACCTGCGGCCGGCGACGACCGGCCGCACCCGGCCGACGACGACCCGGCCCGTTGGCGGAGGACGTTCCACGCCAACGCCGATCCCGGCCGGGCGGTGGATCTGAACGTCCGCCCGGTGGACGGACCGGCGTGGCGGTGGGCGCTGGCCTTCCGTGACTGGCTCGCCGCCGACGCCGCGGAACGGGACGCCTACCTGGCGGTGAAGGCGGGCCTCGCGGCGGAACACGCCGGTTCTGCCGGTGCCGATGGCTACGCATCGGCGAAACTGGCCTGGTTCGGTGCCGCGGACGCGCCGCTGCGCCGCTGGATCGACCGCACCGGTTGGGACGCCTCCACCGCCCCCGCACAGCTCTGACCTGCAGGAACAGTCGCTGTCGGTGGTGCCGCGTAACCTGTGGACCGTGGCATTCGCAGCAGAGAAACCCGTCCTGGCAACCTCGGAGTTCCGGACCGTCAGCGAGCTCCCGCGTACTGGCGGGCGTTTCGAGGTCGTGTCCGAGTTCAAGCCCTCCGGCGATCAACCCGCGGCGATCACCGAGCTCGAGAAGCGGCTGAAGGCCGGCGAGAAGGACGTGGTGCTGCTCGGCGCGACCGGCACCGGTAAGTCGGCCACCACGGCCTGGCTGATCGAGAAGGTGCAGCGCCCCACCCTGGTGATGGCGCCCAACAAGACCCTCGCCGCCCAGCTCGCCAACGAGTTCCGCGAGCTGTTCCCGCACAACGCCGTCGAATATTTCGTCTCCTACTACGACTACTACCAACCCGAGGCGTACGTCCCGCAGACCGACACCTTCATCGAGAAGGACTCGTCGATCAACTCCGACGTCGAACGGCTCAGGCACTCGGCGACGCGGTCGCTGCTGTCCCGTCGCGATGTCATCGTGGTGTCCTCGGTGTCCTGCATCTACGGTCTCGGCACCCCGCAGTCCTACCTCGACCGGTCGCTGCCGGTGCACACCGGGATGGACCTCGACCGCGACAAGCTGCTCCGCGCCCTCGTCGACATCCAGTACACGCGCAACGATCTCGCGTTCACCCGCGGCTCGTTCCGCGTCCGCGGCGACACCGTCGAGATCATCCCGGCGTACGAGGAGCTGGCGCTGCGCATCGAGTTCTTCGGTGACGAGGTCGAGCGGCTCTACTACCTGCACCCGCTCACCGGTGACGTCCAGCGCGAGGTCGACGAGCTCCGCATCTTCCCGGCGACCCACTACGTCGCCGGGCCGGAGCGCATGGAGAAGGCGATCAGCGACATCGAGAACGAGCTGGCCGACCGGCTGGCCGAGCTCGAAGGGCAGAACAAGCTGCTCGAGGCCCAGCGCCTGCGGATGCGGACCAATTACGACCTCGAGATGATGCGGCAGGTCGGTTTCACGTCCGGAATCGAGAACTACTCCCGGCACATCGACGGCCGCGCACCGGGCACCGCCCCGGCCACCCTGATCGACTACTTCCCGGACGACTTCCTGCTGGTGATCGACGAGTCCCACGTGACGGTGCCGCAGATCGGCGGCATGCACGAGGGTGACGCCGCCCGCAAGCGGACGCTGGTCGAGCACGGCTTCCGGCTGCCGAGCGCGTTGGACAACCGACCGCTGACCTGGGAGGAGTTCTCCGACCGGATCGGCCAGACGGTCTACCTGTCGGCGACGCCGGGCAACTACGAGCTGGGCCGGGCCCAGGGCGAGTTCGTCGAGCAGGTCATCCGCCCGACGGGGCTGATCGACCCGGAGGTCGTCATCAAGCCCACCCAGGGCCAGATCGACGACCTGGTGGGGGAGATCCGCGCCCGCGCCGAGCGCGACGAACGCGTGCTGGTCACCACGCTCACCAAGAAGATGAGCGAGGACCTCACCGACTACCTGCTCGAGTTGGGGATCCGGGTGCGCTACCTGCACTCCGAGGTCGACACCCTCCGCCGGGTGGAACTGCTGCGCGAGCTGCGGATGGGCGAGTACGACGTCCTCATCGGCATCAACCTGCTCCGTGAGGGTCTCGACCTGCCCGAGGTGTCGCTGGTCGCCATCCTGGACGCCGACAAGGAGGGGTTCCTGCGGTCCGGCACCTCGTTGATCCAGACGATCGGCCGTGCCGCCCGGAACGTCAACGGCCAGGTGCACATGTATGCGGACCGGATCACCGCTTCCATGGCCACGGCCATCGAGGAGACCAACCGCCGCCGCGAGAAGCAGGTGGCCTACAACCTCGAGATGGGTCTGGATCCGCAGCCGCTGCGCAAGAAGATCAACGACATCCTGGAGCGGGTCTACGCCGAGGCGGAGGACTCGATCGCGCTCGGCGGCTCCGGGCGCAACATGTCGCGCGGCCGCAAGGCACAGAGCGAGCCCGGCGGTTCGTCGGCGGGAATCTACGCCGGTCACCAGACGGCCGGCATGGCCCGCGGCGAGATGGCCAGCCTCGTCCAGCAACTCACCGATCAGATGTTGGCCGCGGCCAAGGACCTGCAGTTCGAGCTGGCCGGCCGGCTGCGCGACGAGATCTCGGAGCTGAAGAAGGAGTTGCGGCACATGGACGCCGCGATGGCCTGACGGCCACCGAGCCTCGAGGTTCATCGCGGTCGACCGAGCAAGATCCGTGGATCGAGCAGCAGTCGTCGATCGAGCAGCAGTCAGTGAGGCCAGCTCCGCCGACAGCTTCCGCTCGCTCCGCCGAAGCTCGTCAGGTCCCGTCGCTGGGACGACCGGGGCCGGACGTGACCATCACGCGGGCCGGTTTACGGCCCGGCCCCGGGATCAGCTGGTGATGTCCTTGCGCCGGAACTTCAGAATGCCGAGTGAGAAGAACACCAGCGCGTAGCCGACGCCGGCAAAACCGCCGCGCACCATGTCGTCCCACCGGATCGGGTCCGACAGCGTCCCCGTCCACGCGAACGAGTAGTGCGTGGGCAGAAAGTTGCGGATGTTCTCGAGCGCATCGATCTGGTCCAGGATCTGGCTGAGGATGGTCAGCAGTACCGCTCCGCCGACGGCGCCGAGCGGCGCGTCGGTGGACACGCTGAGGAAGAAGGCGAGTCCGGCCACCCAGGACAGCTGCAGGATCATGAAGACCACGACGACGACCAACCGGAACACGGTGGCCGCGAAGTCCAGCTGATCTCCGACCGGTGTCGACAGCGGACCGAACCCGTACAGGATGCCGCCCAGGATCATCGCCGTCAGCGGCAGCAGCAGGATCGCCAGGATCGACAGCGCGCCGGCGACGAGCACCTTCTGCCGGACCAGACGCATCCGGGGGATCGGCATCGCCAGCAGGTAACGCAGCGACGACCACGACGCCTCCGACGCGATGGTGTCGCCGAAGAACAACGAGATCACCACGATCAGCAGGAAGCTGGCCGAGAAGATCATCGTCACCATGGCGAAGTTGCCGGCGCCGTTCTGCGCGAGATCGACGATCGACGCCCGGGTGCTGCCCGACCGGCTACCGCGGCCGTCGTCGTCGCCGACCGCGAACGCGATGGCGAGGATGACGGGCAGCAGCACCATGAAGCCGAGCGTCAACTGGGTCCGGCGGCGCTTCAGCTGCCGCCGGATCTCGACCCCGAAGCGCAGGGTGCGACCGGGTCGGTAACCGACGGCCACGCCTGACTTCTCGGCCGCCCCGGGTGCAGGCAGCGACTCCAGTGCAGCGACCGCGGCGTCGGCCGAGCGGTCGTGATGAACGGGGCTCATTCGGAACTCCCTCTACCGGTGGCACCCACGAGATCGAGGAAGACGTCCTCGAGGCGGTTGCGGGGCGCCGCCGACGAGACGGCGATGCCGGCCTCGAGGAGCGCCGCGATGGCGACGGTCGGGGCGACCCCGGCCAGGTCGACGTGGACCTGTTGATCCTCGACTTCGGTACCGTCCACCCCGGGCAGCGCCTGCAGGACGGCGCGGGCGCGCTCGGTGTCGTCGACCGTGAAGCTCATCTCGCCGGACAGCGCGACCAGCTCGGCCACCGTCCCGGAGGCGATGACCTCGCCCTGATTGACCACGACCACGTCGGTGCAGGTCTGCTCCACCTCGGCCAGCAGGTGCGAGGAGACCAGCACGGTGCGGCCGGTGGCGGCGTAGCGCCGCAGCACCTCGCGCATCGCGTGGATCTGGGGCGGGTCGAGACCGTTGGTCGGCTCGTCGAGGATGAGCAGGTCCGGCAGCCCGAGCATCGCCTGGGCGATGGCGAGGCGCTGCCGCATGCCCTGTGAGTAGGTCCGGACCCGCCGGTTGACGGCACTCCCGAGACCGGCGATGGCCAGAGCCTCCTCGAGGTGGGCCAGCTCCTTCGGACGGCCGGTGGCTCCCCAGTACAGGTTGAGGTTGTCGATACCGGTGAGGTGCGGCAGGAAGCCGGAACCCTCGACGAAGGAGCCGATCCGGGACAGCACCGGGGCACCCGGGACGACCTTCTGGCCGAACACGGTGATCTCGCCGGCGCTCGGGTTGATCAGGCCCATCACCATCCGCAGTGACGTCGTCTTACCGGCCCCGTTCGGACCCAGCAGACCGACGACCTGACCGGGCCGGACGTCGAAGCTGACGTCCTTGACGGCCACCACGCCCCCCGGGTACTCCTTGCGGAGACCGGTGATCCGCAGCGGGATCCGGGTCAGCTCCGGATCGGACGGCGGCGTGCGCCTGCGCACCAGGCCGGCGAGCACCAGACCGATGACGGCCAGCACGATGAGCACGATGAGGGCGATCAGCAGTCCGACCGGCACCTCGGAGGTCGAGATGTTGCTGCCGCCGGCCACGGGCATGGTCAACACGCCGTCACCCGCGAGCCCCACGAGGTTCACCGATGCCTGCGAGGGCAGCGCGTAGCCCTGGTCGGTGCTGGACACGACGAGCTGTACCGACGAGCCGGCGTCCACCTGCAGCGCGAAGCCGCTCAGCGACACCGGAACCTCGACGGGCTGTCCCGGGACCAACCCGGCGACCCGGATCGGTGACACGGCACTGCCGGCCAGCGTGCGGACCCCGCTCGCGGTCACCTTGTACAGCTTGAGGAACAGCGTCGCGACGCCGGTCGCGTCCGCGCGGCCCGAGAGGGGCGGGCCGGCGGTCACGGACAGCGTGGTCGTGGCCGAGCCGGTCAGCAGCAGCTGCGAGGTCAGCGGGTCGGAGGTGAAGGTCGCCGACTGGCCGGGGACGTCCAGCGCGAGGGTGGCCAGCGCCGTGGAGGCCGTACCGCCGAGTCCGGGCAGCGAGGACACCGCCGCCGGCGTGCCGCCGGGCGGGTTCACCACCGGGGCCGTCCGCCCCTTCAGCGTGACCGGGACCTCCGAGATGGTGGCGCCGTCGACGCCCGGGTAGCCGTCCGCCTGCAGGGTCCGGCTGCGGACCGAACCGGTGTCGGAGATGGCGCCGTCGATGGAGTACCTGAAGCCCAGCTCCGGGGCCGGGGAGCCGTCCTGTTTCAGATAGTGGTCGAACCAGCGGTGGATCGCGGTCCGGGTCTGGTTGTCGATGCCGCCGCCGTCGTGACCGCCGGCGAACCAGATGACCGAGACGGTGGTGCCGTTGGCGGCGATCGCCTTCGCGTTCGCATCGGCCTGGTCGAGACCGAAAAGGGTGTCGCGCTCGCCCTGCACCAGCAGGGTCGGCGCAGTGATGTCGCCGGCCACCTGATCCGGCGACGACCGGTCCAGCAACGACTTCAGCTCGGGCGTGAGCTGCCCGGTCTCGGCGACCTCGAGGTAGGCCGCACACAGATCGCCGGCGAGCCGGCCGCAGAGGGCACCGGCGGCAGACGGGAGGTCGCCGTTGGTGCTGGTCGCGCCGTTGCTTCCGGCGGTGCCGTCAGCAGATGGCTCGGCGGACGCGCTGGACTCGGCGACGCTCGACCCGGGGGCCGAGGTGGCGGCACCGTTGGCCCCGCGCAGCAACCCGCTGATACCCCCGGCGCCGCCGCCGGACAGGCTGATGGAGGTGACCAGGACCGAGGCCCAGTACTTCTTGAACACCCCGCCGAGGCCGTCCGAGCCGGCCGCGTCGTCGGCGAAGTTGGGGAACAGGGCGTCGGACAGGTTGTTCCAGGTGATCAGCGGGACCACCGCGTCGACCCGGTCGTCGACCCCGGCCACCATCAGCGAGAGGGCACCGCCGTACGAGCCGCCCATCACACCGACCCGCGGGTTGTCGGCGCCGTCCTGCGTGACGATGTCGGCGCGGGTGGCCAGGTAGTCGATTGCGGCCCGGCCGTCCTGGACCTCGTAGTCCAGCGAGTCGAGGTGCACGTGCCCGGTCGAGGCGCCGAAGCCGCGGGCCGTGTAGGCGAGCACGACGTACCCGGCCGCCGCGAGGTCCTGGGCGTCCTCGGCGACGGACGCCTTCGTGCCGCCGAGCCCGTGGGCCAGGATGACGGCCGGCGCCGGCAGCTCGTCGGGGAGGTAGAGGGTGGCGTCCAGGGTGACCGTCGGATCCTCACCCGCACCGCCCGGTGCGGTGAAGGTGATGTCGTTCGTGGCTGCGGTCGCCGTGCTGCCCTTCGGCCACACCACGATCGCCACGACGGCGACGAGCGCCACAGCCAACCCGATCAGCAGCCCGCGGCGCCGTCTCCACATGCGGTCCAGAGTGCCAGAGAGTGAACGCCACCCCGACTGTCGGTGATGGCGGTGTCCGTGGGTTCGCTCCCGGCACAATGTCGGCCGGTCAGCCCGGGACGTCACCACGTCGACTCCGGCGGAGCACCAGAAAACCCAGCGCGGCGGCCAGGAAGCACGCCACCGCCCCCATCAGCAGGCCCACGCGGCCGCCGAAGTACTCGCTCACCGCACCGGCGACGGGACCACCGATCGGCGTGGAGCCGAGGAACGCGACACTCCACAACGCCATCACCCGGCCGCGCATCTGCGGCGCCGCCGAGAGCTGGAGGGTGCTGTTCCCCGTGGACAGGAAGCCGATGCTGACCCCGCCGACGAGCGCCAGCGCCAGGTACACCAGCGCAAGGTTCGGGGCCAGCGCGGCGCCGGCGATCACCACCCCGAAAGCCACCGACGTGCGGATCATCGCCCGGGTGCCGGTGCGGCCGCGGGCCGCGACCCGGAGCCCGCCGATGACCGCACCGACCCCCATCGCCGCGGTCATGAAGCCGTAGGTGCGGGCGTCGGCACCGAAGGTGTCGGCGGCCAGGATCGGCAGCACGACCTGGAACTCGTAGGCCAGGCAGCCGACCAGGGCCATCATCAGCAGCGGGATGAGCAGGTCCGGTTCGTGCCGGACGTACGAGAGTCCTTCGCGCAATTGGCCTTTCGCTCGAGAGACGGGGGTGGGCGTGGTGAGGGCGGCCAGGTCGAGCCGGTGCAGCGACCAGACGACCGCGGCGAAACTGACCGCGTTGAGCAGAAAGCAGATACCGAGGCCGCCCCAGGCGATGATGAGGCCGGCGGCCGCCGGCCCGACCGCCCGGGCGACGTTGACCAGGACGGAGTTGAGGCTGACCGCGTTGCGCAGGTCCTTCGGGCCGACCATCTCGAGGATGAACGTCTGCCGGGCGGGGTTCTCGAAGGCGTTGTTGAGCCCCAGCAGTGCGGCGAGGACGAGAACGTGCCACAACTCGACGACCCCGGTGACGGTCAGCATGCCCAGAACGGCCGCGAGCACGCCCATCGTGGACTGCAGTCGGATCATCAGCCGCCGCTTGTCCAGCCGGTCGGCGACCACCCCGGCGTAAGGCCCGAGCAGCAGTACCGGCAGCGTCTGCAGCGCGACGAGGACACCGACCGCGGTACCGGAGTTCGTCAGCTGGAGGACGAGCCAGCCCTGGGCCACCGTCTGCATCCAGGTGCCGACCAGCGACACCGACTGGCCGGCGAAGTAGGTGCGGAAGTTCGGGTTGCCCAGCGCGGCGAACGTGTCGTGACGGAGGTTCCGGAGGCCCTGCGTTCGACCGGCTGGACGGTCGGTCACCAGCCGCGCTCGCGCCACTCCGCCAGTTGCGGACGCTCCGCGCCGAGCGTGGTGTCGTCCCCGTGGCCCGGGTACACCCAGGTGTCGTCGGGCAGGACGCCGAACACGCGCTCCTCGAGGTCGTCCATCAGCGAGGTGAAGGCCGCAGGTGATCCGGTCCGGCCCGGTCCGCCGGGGAACAGCGAGTCGCCGGTGAACAGGTGCGCGCTGCCGGCCGGGTCGCGGTAGAGCACAGCCAGCGAGCCCGGGGTGTGCCCGCGGAGGTGGATGAACTCGATCGGGCACTCGCCGACGGCGTAGGGCGTGCCCTGTTCGGGGAAGACCGCGGTCGGCACCGGCAGCGCGCCGGCATCGTCGTGGTGGGCCACCAGGTCGGCGCCGGTCTGACCGGCGATCGCGCCGAGTGCCTGCCAGTGGTCCTCGTGCTGATGGGTGGTCACGATGGTCCGCAGTCGCAGGCGGTCGAGGCCGAGATCCAGACAGATCGGCGAGTCGTTCGGGCTCGGCGGCCGCGTCGATCAGCAGGGCGTCGCCGGTGGCCCGGCAGACCAACAGGTAGGCGTTGTTGTCCATCGGCCCGACCGACAGCTTGGTGATGGAGAGGTGCTCGAGGGTGCGGGTCGAGGGGGCCCCGCCGGGGTCGACGTGACCGCTGTATTCCGACATGGCGCACACCTTAGTCAGCCGTGCCGACAGTCCCGTCGGAGCCGAGCCGCGGGGGTCATGGGGAGCGTCCGTGACGGGCCGCCCGGGACCGGCACTGCGGTCGCCGAACCCACCTTGTCGCCCGGCGCGCGGGCCGGGTGGGAGGTGCGCTGCCGCTGATCCGGTGGCACCCGTCGGGATCGGTCCCGCCGGACACGAGTTCGATCGCTCACATCCGGCGCTGCGGAGGGGCCCCGGCGGGCAGGAGAACGATCACTGTCGGTGCCTCGGCCTAGCATGGGATCCCGTGATGGAACGCTTGATCGTCCGTGGTGCCCGTGAACACAATCTGCGCAATGTCGACCTCGATCTGCCGCGTGACGCGCTGATCGTCTTCACCGGTCTGTCCGGTTCGGGAAAGTCCTCGCTGGCGTTCGACACGATTTTTGCCGAGGGCCAGCGGCGGTACGTGGAGTCGCTGTCGTCCTACGCGCGCCAGTTCCTGGGGCAGATGGACAAGCCCGACGTCGACTTCATCGAGGGTCTGTCGCCGGCGGTCTCCATCGACCAGAAGTCGACCTCGCGCAACCCGCGCTCGACGGTCGGCACCATCACCGAGATCTCGGACTACCTCCGGCTGCTCTTCGCCCGGATCGGCCGCCCGCACTGCCCGGTCTGCGGCGAGTTCGTCACCAAGCAGACGCCGCAGGCGATCGTCGACCGCGTGCTCGAGATGCCCGACAGCACGCGCTTCCAGGTGCTCGCGCCGATCGTCCGGGAGCGCAAGGGCGAATTCGTCGACCTGCTGTCCTCGTTGACCAGCCAGGGCTACTCCCGGGTGCGCGTGGACGGCACGGTCAGCCTCATCGGCGACGTCCCCGCGCTTGAAGAAGCAGGAGAAGCACTCGATCGACGTCGTCATCGACCGCCTCACGGCGAAGATGTCGGCCCGGCAGCGCATCACCGACTCGGTCGAGACCGCGCTGCGGCTGGCCGAGGGCATCGTCGTCCTGGAGTTCGTCGACGAGCCCGAGGACGACCCGAAGGCGCAGGTTCCGCCGGTACTCGGAGAAGATGGCCTGCCCGAACGACCACCCGCTGGCGCTGGACGAGCTCGAGCCCCGGTCGTTCTCCTTCAATTCGCCGTTCGGGGCCTGCCCGGTCTGCTCCGGTCTCGGCACCCGCAAGGAGGTCGACCCCGAGCTGGTCGTGCCCGACGTCGAGCTGACCCTGCGCGAGGGTGCGGTGCACCCGTGGTCCGGCGGTCAGACCAGCGAGTACTTCGGCCGGCTGCTCGAGGGTCTCGGTACCGCGATGGGCTTCTCGGTCGACATCCCCTGGCACCGGCTGCCGGAGAAGGCCCGCTCCGCGGTGCTGACCGGCTCCAAGGACCAGGTCCACGTCAGCTACAAGAACCGGTACGGCCGGCAGCGGTCCTACTACTCCGAGTACGAGGGCGTCATCCCGTTCCTGGAGCGGCGCGCCGCCCAGACCGAGTCCGACTATTCCCGGGAGAAGTACGAGGGCTACATGCGGGAGGTGCCCTGTCCCGACCTGCAAGGGCAGCCGGCTGCGGCCGGAGATCCTCGCCGTCACCGTCCGGGTGCAGACCGACGGCGACCCGCGAGAGGTCAACCTCGCGGAGATCTCTGTCGATGTCCATCGGTGAGGCGGAGAAGTTCTTCCCCAGCCTCGTGCTGTCCGAGCGCGACCGGATGATCGCCGAACCGGTGCTCAAAGAGGTCAGCGCCCGGCTGGGCTTCCTGCTCGACGTCGGGCCTCGAGTACCTGTCGCTGTCCCGGCCGGCGGCCACGCTGTCCGGTGGCGAGGCGCAACGGATCCGGCTGGCCACCCAGATCGGTTCCGGCCTGGTCGGCGTGCTCTACGTGCTCGACGAGCCGTCCATCGGGCTGCACCAGCGTGACAACCACCGGCTCATCCAGACCCTGACCCGGCTCCGCGACCTCGGCAACACGCTCATCGTCGTCGAGCACGACGAGGACACCATCCGCGATCGCCGACTGGGTCGTCGACATCGGCCCGGGCGCGGGTGAGCACGGCGGCAACGTCGTGGTCAGCGGATCGGTCGCCGATCTGGAGGCGTCGGAGGAGTCGCTGACCGGCGCCTACATCTCCGGCCGCCGCGAGATCCCGGTGCCGCTGACGCGCCGCCCGGTCGACAGGGACCGGCTGCTCACCGTCGTCGGCGCCAAGGAGAACAACCTCCAGAACCTGACGGTGAAGTTCCCGCTGGGGACGCTGCTGGCCGTCACCGGCGTGTCCGGGTTCCGGTAAGTCGACGCTGGTCAACGACATCCTGCACGCGGTGCTGGCGAATCGGATCAACCGGGCGCAGCTCATCCCGGGACGACACGTCCGGGTCACCGGTCTCGACCAGGTCGACAAGGTCGTCGGCGTCGACCAGTCGCCGATCGGCCGGACCCCGCGGTCCAACCCCGCCACCTACACCGGCGTGTTCGACCACGTCCGCAAGCTGTTCACCTCGACCTCGGAGGCGAAGGTCCGCGGGTACCAGGCGGGGCGGTTCTCCTTCAACGTGAAGGGCGGCCGCTGCGAGGCGTGCGCCGGCGACGGCACCCTGAAGATCGAGATGAACTTCCTGCCCGACATCTACGTCCCGTGCGAGGTCTGCAAGGGCGCCCGGTTCAACCGGGAGACCCTGGAGGTGCACTACAAGGGCAAGAACATCGCCGAGGTCCTCAACATGACGATCGAGGAGGCGGCGGTCTTCTTCGAGGCCATCGGCCCGATCCACCGTCACCTGAAGACGCTGGTCGAGGTCGGCCTGGGCTACGTCCGGCTGGGCCAGCCGGCGACGACGCTCTCCGGCGGTGAGGCGCAGCGGGTGAAGCTGGCGTCCGAGCTGCAGAAGCGCTCGACCGGCCGCACCGTCTACGTGCTCGACGAGCCGACCACCGGGCTGCACTTCGCCGACGTCGAGAAGCTGCTCGGGGTCATCCAGGGGCTGGTCGACAAGGGCAACACGGTCATCGTCATCGAGCACAACCTCGACGTCATCAAGACCGCCGACTGGATCATCGACATGGGCCCGGAGGGTGGGTCCGGCGGTGGCCGGGTGATGGCCGAGGGCACCCCGGAGACCATCGCCAGCACCGTCGGCTCGCACACCGGGACGTTCCTGCGACCGGTGCTGCGCGGGCGCGAGCCCAGTGCGGCCGGCCGGAAGACCGTGGTCAAGCCGACCCGCAAGGCCGAGGTCGCCGACCGCGGCCAAGGTCGGCCGGCCGGGCCCGGGCGAAGGCGGCCCGGCTCACCTGATCCGGGCCCGGGCCGTGCGGAGCGCGCGGTCCGGCGGACGGCCCGCCTGGCATTGCAGCCAGGCCCCGGCCTGCCCTCGTCCGTGCCGGCGACGTCCGCTGCCGCTCCGGCCGGCGGGACGGTGCGCAGCGCCGACGTCGCGAGCCCACCGGGAGTGCTGAGCGGCGTGCCGCCGCCGGCCGGGCGGCACCGCCAGGCGCACCGCCCCACCAGACGGCACCACGTCGGCAGCGGGCGGCAGGACGCCGCCGGAGTCCGGTCTGGGAGAATCGCGCCCCGTGAAGACCTTCGACTCCCTGTTCGCCGAGCTCCTCGACCGGGCGGCCACCCGGCCGGACGGACTCCGGCACCGTCGCCGCGCTCGACGCCGGCGTCCACGCCCAGGGCAAGAAGCTCATCGAGGAGGCCGGCGAGGTCTGGCTGGCCGCCGAGCACGAGGGCGACGACGCCCTCGCGCTGGAGATCTCCCAGCTCATCTACCGGGCCCAGGTCGATCATGGTCGGTCGCGGCATCACTCTGGAGCAGGTCTACCGACATCTGTAGCGGTGGAACGGATCCGCGGTCGACCGACGACCCGCCTCCGACCCCGCTGATCCGCCGTCGACGCTGACGCCGACCACCGCCGCGGCGCCCCGGCGCCGTCCTCGACTGCTCGACCTCCCGCCCCGCCGATCACCGCCGGCGCCGGGCGACCCGACGAAAGGGACCTCCCATGCTCCGCCTCGCCGTGCCCAACAAGGGCACCCTGAGCGAACCCGCCTCCGCGATGCTCCGCGAAGCCGGCTACCGGCAACGCACGGACGCGCGCGACCTCACCGTCATCGACGTCGCCAACGACGTCGAGTTCTTCTTCCTGCGCCCCAAGGACATCGCGATCTACGTCGGCTCCGGCGAGCTCGACCTGGGCCTGACCGGCCGCGACCTGGCCGCCGAGTCGCAGTCCGCGGTCAAGGAGGAGCTCGGTCTCGGCTTCGGGCACTCGTCCTTCCGCTACGCCGCCCCCGGCGGCCGGGACTGGACCGTCGCCGACCTCGCCGGGATCCGGGTCGCCACCGCCTACCCGAACCTGGTCCGCGCCGACCTGGCCGCCCGCGGAGTCACCGCCGACGTGATCCGGCTCGACGGTGCCGTCGAGATCTCCATCCAGCTCGGTGTCGCCGACGCCATCGCCGACGTCGTCGGGTCCGGTCGGACGCTGCGCCAGCACGGCCTCGTCGCCTTCGGCGACACCATCTGCAGCTCCGAGGCGGTCGTCATCGGGCAGTCCGCAGCGGGAGCTGTCGCCGGCCGCCCGGCAGGTCGTGAGCCGGCTGCGCGGTGTCGTCCTCGCCCAGCAGTACCTGATGCTGGACTACGACTGCCCGCGTGCGCTTCTCGACCAGGCCGTGCGGATCACCCCCGGGCTCGAGTCACCCACGGTGGCCCCGCTGGCCGATGCCGACTGGGCCGCCGTCCGCGCGATGGTGCCCCGGCAGGACGCCAACCCGGTGATGGACGCACTCGTCGACCTGGGCGCCAAGGCGATCCTGGCGTCCGACATCCGGTCCTGCCGCCTCTGAGCCGTCCCTGAGCCTGTCCACGGGTCCGGCCCGGCTGCCCCGAGCCGCCGGTGTGTCATCGGCGGTTACGCTCGGTGCATGAGCGGACCTGGGGCGGCCTACGCCCGCTGGACGCGGGGCGTTCCGGTCGGTCGGCTGCTCGGCGTGCCGGTCGCTGTCACCCCGTCCTGGTTCGTGTCCGTGGCGGTCATCGCGGTGATGGCCGGACCGGTCGTCGGCGGCCTGGCGCCGTCGCTGTCGTCGATCGGGGCGTACCTGGTCGCGGTCCTGCTGGCGGCGCTGCTGGGCCTCAGCGTGCTGCTGCACGAGCTCGGCCATTGTGTGATGGCGCAGCGCTTCGGCGTGGGGGTCGTCCGCGTCCAGCTGTTCCTGCTGGGCGGGGTCTCCGAGATCGACCGCATCCCGCGGACCGCCCGCGAGGAGGCGCTGGTGGCCGGCGCCGGGCCGGTGGTGTCGGCGCTGCTCACCGGCGTGTTCGCCGCGGCGACCACCCTGCTCGCGCCGTACACGGTGCTGTGGCTGATCACCATCGAGATGGCCGTTGCCAACGGCATCATCACCGTCTTCAACCTGCTGCCCGCGTTGCCGCTGGACGGCGGCCGGGTGCTGCGGGCGGGCATCTGGCAGCGGTCCGGCAACCGTCGCACCGGCACGACCGCCGCCGTGGCCGGCGGGTTCGTCGTCGCTCTGTTGCTGTTCGTCTGGGGCGTTTACCGGCTGACCGACGGCTCCCGGCCGGCCATCGTCCAGGGGGCGATCGCCATCGCGATGGCGCTGTACATCGCCGTCGGCGCCCGGGACGAGCAGTCCGACCGGGAGCCGGCGGGCTGGCCCGCGTCCTTCGAGCCGCTCAGCGTCGCCCGGCCGGTCGTGCTGTTGCCGGCCGAGACGCCGGTGGACCTCGCCTTGGCGGCGGCCGTGGATCGAGAGGTGCTGCTGCTGGGCGCCGAGGGCGTCGTCGAGGCCATCCTGGACCCGCCCGCCGCCCGCTCGCTGGCGGCCCGGTCGCCGGCCGCCCCGGCCGTCCGTGCGGGGCAGCGGGTCGGCCCGGACACGGTCGTGCTGTTCAGCGACGAGAGCACCGAGATCCGCGAGCAGCTGCGCCGGACCGCCGCGCTGTACTTCCTGCTGATTGGTCAAGACGGCCGGCCGCAGGGTGTACTTCGTCGCGAGGATCTGCCGGGCTGAGACCGGCCGGGCGGCCTTCCGGGCGACGACACAACGCCGACGCAGCAGCGGCGACACAGCGGCGACACACAGCAGAGCAAGAGGACAGTGACATGACGGCGTTCACAGCCGGTGACCGGGTGCAGTTGACCGACCCGAAGGGCCGCAAGTACACGGTCGTCCTGGAGGCGGGAGCCACCTACCACACCCACCGGGGCGCGCTGCAGCACGACGATCTGATCGGGCAGCCGGAGGGCAGCGTCATCGCCTCCGCCGCCGGTACCAGCTACCTGGCGCTGCGGCCGCTGCTCACCGACTACGTGCTGTCGATGCCGCGCGGTGCCGCGGTGATCTACCCGAAGGACTCCGCCCAGATCGTCGCCTGGGGCGACATCTTCCCTGGCGCACGGGTTCTCGAGGCGGGCGCCGGCTCGGGGGCCCTGACCTGCTCGCTGCTGCGGGCCGTCGGACCAGAGGGCGAGGTCATCTCGTACGAGGTCCGCGAGGATCACGCGGTGCACGCCGAGCGCAATGTCGCCACGTTCTTCCGTGAGCGTCCGTCCAACTGGTCGCTGCGGATCGGTGACGCCGCGGGCCATGTCGGAGAGGTCGACCGCATCGTGCTGGACATGGCCGAGCCGTGGGAGATGCTGCCGATGGTGGCGGCCAACCTGGTCCCCGGCGGCGTCCTCACCGTCTACGTCTCGAGCACCACCCAGCTGTCCCGGATGGCCGAGGAGATCCGCGAGGACACCGGCTACACCGAGCCCTACGGCTGGGAGACCATGCAGCGCGGCTGGCATCTCGTCGGTGCCGCGGTCCGCCCGGAGCACCGGATGATCGGCCACACCGCGTTCCTGCTGACCGCCCGGCGGCTCGCCCCCGGAGTCGTGGCGCCGAAGCCCCAGCGACGCACCACGGCGACCGGAACCGACCACCCGAAGGACCGCGCCGCCGCTGCCGCCGCTGCCGCTGCCGCCGCGGTGGCCGTCGAGGTGCCGGAAGCGCCTTCGGTGAGCTGACCGCACACTCCCCGTACACGAGAGGTGCACTCGCCGCACGCGTCACAGTCGGGCCGAACTGGCTGTTGGGTAGGGTGAGGAAGCGGCCAGTGATCCGTGCCGCCAGGTGAAGGGGGCCCCGATGCCCGATATGGGACCAGCTGGGTCACAGAACGACGCGACCCAGGCAACCACCGACGAGTTGCGCGCACACATCCGCGCACTCAACGAAGAACTCACCGTCGCCCGCCGCCGGTTGGCCAGCTCGAGTTCCGACACCCGCCCGCTCGAACGGCGTCTCACCGAGGCGCACGCCCAGGTCGAGGCGCTCTCCGAGCGTAACGAGAAGCTCATCACCACCCTGCGCGATGCGCGCGGACAGCTCCTGCAGCTCAAGGAGGAGGTGGACCGGCTCGCCCAGCCGCCGAGTGGTTATGGCGTCTTCATCGAGGCCGGTCCCGAAGGGACGGTCGAGGTCTACACCTCCGGCCGTCGGATGCGGCTCGCCGTCTCTCCGTCGGTCATCCCGGCGGATCTGACCCCGGGTCAGCAGCTCCGGCTCAACGAAGCGCTCACCGTCGTCGAGGGTGGCACCTTCGAGCTGGTCGGCGAGGTCAGCAGCCTGCGCGAGGTGCTCGGCGGTGACCGCGCTCTCGTCGTCGGGCACGCCGACGAGGAGCGGGTCGTGCGGCTCGCGGCACCGTTGCTCGCGGAGTCCCTCAAGCCCGGCGACTCGCTGCTGGTCGATTCCAAGGCCGGCTACGCCTACGAGAAGGTGCCCAAGGCCGAGGTCGAGGACCTCGTCCTGGAGGAGGTGCCGGACGTCGACTACAGCGACATCGGTGGCCTGCAGCGCCAGATCGAGCAGATCCGCGATGCGGTCGAGCTGCCGTTCCTGCACAAGGAACTGTTCCGCGAGTACGAGCTGCGGCCGCCGAAGGGCGTGCTGCTGTACGGCCCGCCCGGTTGCGGCAAGACCCTGATCGCCAAGGCCGTCGCGAACTCGCTGGCCAAGAAGATCGCGGCCGCCCGGGGTCTCGAGCACATGACGAGCTACTTCCTGAACATCAAGGGTCCGGAGCTGCTCAACAAGTACGTCGGCGAGACGGAGCGGACCATCCGGCTGATCTTCCAGCGGGCCCGCGAGAAGGCCTCCGACGGCACCCCCGTCATCGTGTTCTTCGACGAGATGGACTCGATCTTCCGGACCCGTGGGTCCGGCGTGTCCAGCGACGTCGAGACGACGATCGTCCCGCAGCTGCTCAGCGAGATCGACGGCGTCGAGGGCCTGGAGAACGTCATCGTCATCGGTGCCTCGAACCGCGAGGACATGATCGACCCGGCGATCCTGCGGCCGGGCCGGCTGGACGTGAAGATCAAGATCGAACGGCCGGACGCCGAGTCCGCCCGGGACATCTTCTCCAAGTACCTGACGGCGAGCCTGCCGATCAACGCCGAGGATCTCGCCGAGTTCGGCGGCGATCGTCAGGGCACCATCTCGGCGATGATCCAGACGACGGTCGAGCGGATGTACGCCGAGACAGAGGAGAACCGCTTCCTCGAGGTGACCTACGCCAACGGCGACAAGGAGGTCCTGTACTTCAAGGACTTCAACTCGGGCGCGATGATCCAGAACATCGTCGACCGGGCCAAGAAGGCGGCGATCAAGTCGAAGATCGAGTACGGCACCAGCGGTCTGCGGGTGTCGCAGTTGATGGACGCGATCGTCGACGAGTTCGCCGAGAACGAGGACCTGCCCAACACCACCAACCCGGACGACTGGGCTCGGATCTCGGGCAAGAAGGGCGAGCGGATCGTCTACATCCGCACCCTGGTGTCCGGGAAGAACTCCGAGGGCTCGCGGTCGATCGACACCGCGGCCAACACCGGCCAGTACCTGTAGCTCCGTGCGTCCACCGCCCGGTCCGCCACGCGGGCCGGGCGGTGGCGCCCTGGAGTCCGCGGAGCTGACGCGCCATCTCTCCACCCACTCCCACGGACGCTGGGTGGCCGCTGTGTCCGGCGCCCACGCGGGTGGCTGCGGCGCCCGTTGGTCCGGCCGTCGACCGCGGCGCAATCACCCCCGGGGAGCCAGGACGATCAGGCCACCCGACGGCAGCGGAAGGCCCACGACGGCGTCTTGACCGGCCCGCTGCCGGCGCGGCCCTGGGCTGGTCCGCGCCCTCAGCGCACCGTCCGGTCCGCGATCCGCGGGCCGGACTGTCGAGGGTGTCCGGCGATCAGCAGCGCCACCACCGGCAGCCACACGTAGGCGGGCCACACCGCCAGCCGCTCGAACAGGCCGGCACCGACGGCGTTCGACGGGCGGGAGAGGTACCCGACGGCGCCGACCACCGAAACCAGCCCGACGACGACCGTCGACCACCGCCACCGGCCGGTCATCACCGCAGCCAGCAGCATCAGAGCCACCGGCTGCAGCAGCAGGGCCGAGGCCGACAGTGCGACGTGGGCCTCCTCGTCGAGGTTGAGCGGTACCGCGCCGGCGGCGGCGGAAGTAATCCCGACCGTCACCCAGAGCGCCGTCACCACCCGCGGCAACGACGACCGCAGCAAGACCGCGCCGGCAGCCAGCATGATCCCGAACATCACGAACGCGACGTCCATCGCGAACCACGCCGGCGACAGCACCGGCACCGGCCCGCCGTAGATGGTCCAGCTGGTGCGGTCGGCCCCGAGCTCGCTGATCGACCGGTCACGGAGGAGTTGCTCCAACGGCAGGGCCGCGGAGGCGGCCACCAGCGCGACCACGAGTTCCACCACGATCAGCACCGGCTGTGCCGCCCACATCACCATCCCGACCCGGCGTCCATCTGTCATCAGCCCACCCCCTCCGGCCATCCTCGCCCATGCGGACCTGAACGGCGGAAAGGGCGCGGCGTGTCGGCGGCCGCCCCTTCGGACCCCGACTCAGACGGTGGGTGGGGCGCCGTCACCGGCGCCGTTGCCGGCGGTCGCCGACCCAGGCCGGCGTCGCCGGCCGAGCCCCAGGAGCAGGGCGCCCAGGATCAGCAGGCCGGTGCCGATCGTCCCCGGCACCCTGGCGTCGAGCCCGGTGTAGGCCAGATCAGCGGTTCCGTTCGACACCGCCGGCGGCAGGTCGACCAGCGGCCCCCCGTCGGTCGGGGTCGGCGTGTCCGGCGTCATCGGTGCCGGGGTGGCCACCGTCAGTTCGCTGCGTCACGGTGCCGGTGACCCCGAGAACCGTGATGGCGACCACGACCTCGTACTCACCGTCCGGCAGGGCGGCCGGCGTGACACTCCAGAAGCCGTCGGGCCCGACGGTGGTGGTCAGCACCTGACCGTTCACCGTGACGGTGACCGGGGATCCGGTCGGGGCGTCGGGTGCGTAACCGCTGATCACGGGGGTGCTGGTGGTGGTGGTGACCGTGTCACCGCCGGTCAGCTCGACCTCCGGGGTGGCCGGTGCCACACCGGCGGCGCGGGCCGACGTGTCGGTGTCCCCGACCCGGGCCGCGGTGACGGTCAGCAGGGCCGCTTCGCCCGGCGCCAGTCCGGTCACCGTGATGAGGCCGTCGACGATGCTGACGGTGCCCGCCGAGGTGATGGCGGTGTAGACGGTGCCCGGGACCGGTTCGACGATGGTGACCTCGAAGCCACCGACCATCGGGGTGGGTGCGGTGAGGACTACCGGAGTGCCGCGGCGCAGCGCAATGCCGGTGGCTGAGGCGTTCGGGGTGGTGTATCCGGTGCGGGTGGCGGTGACGGTGATGGTGGCGGTCTCACCGGGTTCGAGTCCGGTGACGGTGACGACACCGTCGATGACGGTGGCGTTGCCGGCGGTGCTGACTGCGGTGTAGGTGACATCCGGGTCGGGTTCGGTGATCTCGACGGTGAACCCGTCGGCGGTCCCGACCGGCTCGGACAGCACCGGTGCCGTCCCGGTTTCCAGCGCGGTGCCGGAGGTCGAGGCGTTCTCGGTGGTGTATCCGGTGCGGGTGGCGGTGACGGTGATGGTGGCGGTTTCACCGGGTTCGAGTCCGGTGACGGTGACGACACCGTCGACGACGGTGGCGTTGCCGGCGGTGGTGACTGCGGTGTAGGTGACATCCGGGTCGGGTTCGGTGATCTCGACGGTGAACCCGTCGGCGGTCCCGACCGGCTCGGACAGCACCGGTGCCGTCCCGGTTTCCAGCGCGGTGCCGGAGGTCGAGGCGTTCTCGGTGGTGTATCCGGTGCGGGTGGCGGTGACGGTGATGGTGGCGGTTTCACCGGGTTCGAGTCCGGTGACGGTGACGACACCGTCGACGACGGTGGCGTTGCCGGCGGTGGTGACTGCGGTGTAGGTGACATCCGGGTCGGGTTCGGTGATCTCGACGGTGAACCCGTCGGCGGTCCCGACCGGCTCGGACAGCACCGGTGCGGTCCCGGTTTCCAGCGCGGTGCCGGAGGTCGAGGCGTTCTCGGTGGTGTATCCGGTGCGGGTGGCGGTGACGGTGATGGTGGCGGTTTCACCGGGTTCGAGTCCGGTGACGGTGACGACACCGTCGATGACGGTGGCGTTGCCGGCGGTGGCTGACTGCGGTGTAGGTGACATCCGGGTCGGGTTCGGTGATCTCGACGGTGAACCCGTCGGCGGTCCCGGCCGGCTCGGACAGCACCGGTGCCGTCCCGGTTTCCAGCGCGGTGCCGCTGACCGCGGCGGAGGCCACGGCCGAACCTGGCTTGGTGGCGACCACGGTGACCGTCGCGGACGCACCCGGCGCGACGCCGGTGATGGTCAGGGTGGCGCCGCCGCGAGTGGCCGAGGCCGTGCCCGACGTCGTCAGCGCATAGCTCGTGGTCGCGTCGAAGTTGGTGATGTCGACGGTGTAGCCGTTCGGCGTGCGGGTCACCGGCCCGAAGGTCGGTGTGACTCCGGCCTCGAGCGCGGTACCGGCGACCGAGGCGCTGGTGATGGTGTACCCGGCCCGGGTCGCGGTCACGGTGACCTCGGATCCGGCGCCCGGCGCGAGAGCCCTGACGGTGACGGTGTTCCCGGTGATCCTGCTGGTACCGGCGGTGGCGGTCACGGCGTAGGTGACGGCGGGGTCGTAGTTGCTGACGACCACCGACCAACCGGCGGCCGTACGGGTGACCTGGCCGAAGGTCGGGACGGTCCCGGCCTGCAGCGAGGTGCCCGACACGGTGCCGGAGACGGTGGTGTACCCGGGGCGGGTCGCGGTCACTGTGACCGTCGACGACGTGTTCGCGGCCAGCCCGGTGACGGTGACCGTGGCGTCGGTGACCGTCGCGGTGCCGCCGTTGGTGGCGGCGGCGCTGTAGGTGACGGCCGGGTTGCTGTTCGTGATCGGGGTGGTGAAGCCGGTCGGGGTGCGGGTGACGGCGCCGAAGGTCGGCACCGTTCCGGGAACGCCGGGGGTCACCGCGGCCGAGGCCGCACTGACCGGGCTGGTGCCGCTCGACGACAGCGCCTGGACCCGGAAGGTGTACGCGGTGCCGTTGGTCAGGCCGGTCACGGTGGCGGTACGGCTGGTGGAGACACCGTCGTTGAAGGGCGTCCAGCTGGTCCCGTCGGTCGAGTACGAGACCGCGTAGTCGGTGGTGGCCGCGCCGGTGCCGGCGGCGCCGGCCGTCCAGGTCAGTGCCACCTGGCCGTCACCGGCGGTGCCGGTCACGCCGGTGGGGGCTCCGGCGGCCGTGCCGGCGGCGACCAGCACCCGCGGATTGGATCGCGCGGTGGTGCCGGCGAGGTTGGTGGCGTCGACGGTGGCGTAGTAGACGACGCCGTTCGCCGGGCCGTTGATGGTGCAGCTCAGCGCGCCGGTCGTGCTGCAGGAGTACACCTGCGAGCCCACGCTCGCGGCGTTCCACAGCACGACGTTGTAGGCGGTGATCGGACGCCCGTTGGCGTTGGATGCGGCCCAGCTGACGCTGACCTGGTTGTTCGCACCGGTGCCGACGATGGTCGCCGCGTTCGGGCACGTCCGGCAGCGTGTACGGCGTGGCGCTGAAGCACGTTGGAGGCCGCACCCGGGCCGGCCGCGGAGACCGCCCGCAGCGCCACGTCGTAGGCGGTGCCGTTGGTGAGCCCGGACAGGGTGATCGGGCTGGTGGTGCCGGTGGCGTTGACCCAGGCACCGCCGTTGAGCTGGTACTGGTAGCCGGTGATGGGCGAGCTACCGGCGGCGCCGGCAGTGAAGTTCACCGTGACGAAGGTGTTGTTCGGGGTCACCGAGGTCAGCACCGGGGCGGACGGCCGGGCCAGCGGGGTGACCGCGACCCGGGGTGCCGGACGCGGGACCGGTGCCGGCGACGTTGGTCGCGACGACCGAGACGTAGTACGGGGTGCCGTTCGTCAGGCCGGTGATGCTGCAGGTCGGCGTCGCGCCGGTGCAGGTGCCGCGCCACGGTGCCGCCGTTCGGAGCGGTCCAGGCGGTGGCGGTGTAGCCGCTGATCGCGGCACCACCGTTGTCCGCCGGTGCGGTCCAGGAGGCCGTCGCGGCACCGGTCTTCCGACACCGTTGCCACCGCGGTCGGGGCGCCCGGAACGGTGCGCGGGGTGCTCGAGGCGGACAGTGAGACCGCGCCGTCGCCGCGGCTGTTGACGCCGCGCAGGGTCACGGCGTAGGGGGTGCCGTTGGTCAGTCCGGAGATGGTGAACGGGCTGGTGATGGTGCCGGCGTTGGTCCAGTCGCCGTCGTCGAGGCGGTACTGCACGTCGGTCAACGGCGAGCCGCCGTCACTGCCGATGGTGTAGGCGACCTGGATCCGCCCGTTGCCCGGGGTCACGGTGATCGCCGGGGCCGACGGGGTGGCGCTCGGGGCGGCGGACACGGTGGCCGAGGAGCCGCCGGGTCCGACCGCGTTGCGTGCGCGGACCGCGACCGCGTAGCTGGTGGCGTTGTCCAGCAGGGTGGCGGTGTCGCTCGACAGACGGGTGACGGTGAACGGGCTGGCCGTGCCGGTCGCGGCGGCCCAGGTGGCACCGCCGTCGGTGGTGTACTCCCAGCCGGTGACGGCGGAGCCGCCGTCGTCGGCGACGGAGGCGGTGATCCGCAGCGCCCGGTCGATCGGGGCGACGTCGGTGATGACGGCGGCGCCGGGGACGGCGACCGGGGTTCCGGAGACCGTGGCGGACGGGCCGCTCGCGCCGAGCGTGTTCGACCGCCCGGACCTGGACGGCGTAAGCGGTGCCGTTGGTGAGACCGCCGATGAGGAAGACCGGGCCGGCGCTGCCGGTGGCGGTCCAGGTCCCACCGTCGAGCCGGTACTCGTAGCCGGTGATCTCGTCGCCCCCGTTGGCCGGCGGGGTGACGGTGACCAGCAGCGAGGACGGGCGGCCGGTGACGGCGGCGACGACCGGCGCGCTCGGGGTGGTGCGCCCGGACGTGGACAGGACGCTCGAGGCGGCACCCGGGCCGGCGGCGTTCACCGCGCGGAGCTCGATCGGGTACTCGGTGCCGCTCGTCGAGCGGGGTGGTGCCGTCGCTGGACAGGGTGCGAGACGGTCAGCGGGCTCTCGGTGGCACCGGTGGCCCGGTCGCGCCAGGTGGCGCCGCCGTCGGTGGAGTACTCGTAGCCGGTGATGGTCGCGCCGCCGTTCGAGGCGGGTGCGGTGAACGCGATCTCGAGATCGGCGCCGACGACGGTGCTCGAGGTCAGCGACCGGAGCGCCGGGGACGGTGCGCGGGGTGCCGGTCGGCGGCGGCCGACGCGGCGCCGGTGCCGACGGCGTTGACCGCCCGGACCGCGGACGCTGTACGCGGTGCCGTTGGTGAGACCGGTGATCAGCAGCGGGCTGGCAGTGCCGGTGCGGCACCCAGGCGCCGCGCCGTCGACCTCGGTACTCGTAGCCGGTGATGGCCAGGCCGCCGGTGCTGGACGGGGTGAACGCGACGCGAGAGGGCGCCGTCGAGCGGGGTCACCGTGTCGATGACGGGGGCACCGGGGACGTCGGAGGTGGTCAGGTCGACCGGGTTCGACGCGGCACCGGCGCCGAGTGCGTTGACCGCGCGGATCCGGGCGGCGTACAGGGTGCCGTCGGTGAGCCCGGTGACGGTGATCGGGCTCGTGGTGGTGCCTGCGGACGGTCCAGGCGCCGCCGTCGAGCTGGTACTCGTAGCCGGTGATCGGCCGAGCCGCCGGTGGCGCCGGGCGCTGAAGGCCAGGACGGCGCTGGTCGGGCCGGTGGTGGCGGTGGTGATGGACGGCGCGCCCGGGGTGGTGGCCGGGATGCCGGTGACGGGCGCGGAGGCGGGGCCGGCACCGATGGCGTTGACCGCCCGGACCGTGATGCTCGTACGGCGGTGCCGTTGGTCAGGCCGGTGACGGTGAACGGTGACGTGGTGCCGCCGGTGGCGGTCCAGGGGCCGCCGTCGACGGCGTACTCGTAGCCGGTGATCGGGCTGACCGCGGTGGCGCCGCTGAACGGCACGGTCAGGGAGCCGTTGCCGCGGACGACGGCGCCGAGCGTCGGCGCGGTCGGGACGTCGCTGGGGGTGACGGGACCGGAGACCGCGGAGACCGTGCCGGCGCCGAAGCTGTTGACCGCGCTGACCCGGAACACGTAGGTGGTGCCGTTGGTCAGGCCGGTGACGGTGGTGCCGGTGGTCGGCGGACGTGCCGTCGGCGAAGGTGGACCAGCTGGCGCCGTTGTTCGACGGAGTACTCGACGACGTAATCGGTGACGGCCGCCGCCGCCGGCGGCAGTCGGTGCCGTCCAGGTCAGGTCGACGGCGGCGTTGTCGGCGGTGCCGGCGACGGAGGTCGGTGCGCGCGGGGGAGCCGGTGACGTAGGAGATGGTCACTGAGCCGTTGGCGTTGTTGCCCGCGTAGTACTGGTAGACCGCGCTGAGCCCGGCCAGGCCGCCGGTGGAGCTGGTGCCGGGGTAGCCGCCGTAGCCGAAGTACTCGGTGTTGGCGCCGGCGCCGAACTCGACGAGGCCGCGGGCACCGCCGACCGCGCCGCCGCCGCCGCCGCCGCTGGCGCCGCCGTCACAGCGTCCGGTGCAGCAGGGGTTGGGTGTTGGCGCCGGGCTGTCCGGAGGTGCTCACGGTGTCGGTCCGGGCCGTCGGGGTGGCCTCGCCCGGTCGGCCGGTGATCGGGAGGAACTGGCCGCTACCGCCGCCGCCGCCCGCGCCACCGGCGACCAGGGCGGTCCCGCCGAAGGTCACCACGGTGGCCGCGCCGCCGCCACCTCCGTTGCCGGACGCGCCGTCGGGGCCGGCGATGCCACCGACTGCCGCCCGCGTACCCGCCGATCGGGTTGGTGCCGGCCGGGGTGGTGACGTTGTTGGTCGCTCCCGAGCGCTGCAGTCCGTTCGTGCCACCGCTGCCGACACCGATGGACAGCACTGTCCCCGGGGTGACCGTGACCGTTCCGGAGACGACGCCCTTGTAGCCGCCGGGTGCTCCGACCGCGCCGTCCGGCCCGCCGTGGCCGCCCTCGGCTCCGGTCAGGGACAGGGTCAGCTCGGTGATCCCGGCGGGCACCGTGAAGTTCTGCACGGAGCCGGTGTAGGTGAAGGTCTGCGTCACCGGGGTCGGGGCCGCGGCCGCCGTCCCGCCGGTGCCGACCATCATGGCGGTCGACGCCACCAGGGCGGTGACCGCCGTCAGTACCCGAACGTGTGACCGAGCCATTGCCGTCCTCGACTGTGCTGGACCGCCGGTCCCTGGAATGGGTCGTGGTGGTGCGCACTCCGGTGATCACCAAGGACGCACGCCCGGTGACGGAGAGGCGAAAGGGGGTGAACAGGCTGCTGTAGAATCTGACACTCGGTGTAGAAGTTATCACTGAGAGTAAAGAATGCACAGGTGATGCCGGACGCGCATTCGGACTATTCAGGCGTCCGGCGACGCGCCCGATCGGACCTGGAACGGAGATGCTCGGGGGCCGTCGGTCGCCACTTGCGGCAATGTCGGCTGGGCCGTCCGGTGAGATGTTCACGAAGGGGTGGTGGCGAGCCCTTCCAGCCGTCCGAGGGACGATTGTCTGTCGACGAGGGATCGGGTGGCCCCGGGACACCGGATGGAACCCGACCGGCCGGCTGTCCCGCGACAGGTCCGCCACCGCCGTCGCCGCTGCCCGGTCCCGGCGACCCGTCCGTCCCGAGGGGGCCGACCGATAGGTTTGGCGGCATGACCGTGCAACGCATCATGGGCACCGAGGTCGAGTACGGGATCTCCATCCCGACGGAGCCCGCGGTGAACCCGGTGATCTCCTCGACCCACGTCGTGCTCGCCTACGCCGCGTCGGTCGCCGCGCCGCGGGCCCGCCGCCCGCGCTGGGACTACGAGGTCGAGTCGCCGTCCCGCGACGCCCGCGGCTACGACCTCGCCGGCCTGTTCGGCAGCGCCGCACCGGACCCGGACGACATCGGCGCCGCCAACGTCATCCTGTCCAACGGCGCCCGGCTGTACGTCGACCACGCGCACCCCGAGTTCTCGGCGCCGGAGGTCACCAACCCGCGGGACGCCGTCATCTTCGACAAGGCCGGCGAGCGCGTGATGGAGACCGCGGCCCGGCTGGCCGGCGCGGTCCCGGGCGCCAAGCCGGTGCACATGTACAAGAACAACGTCGACGGCAAGGGCGCCTCGTACGGCACCCACGAGAACTACCTCTGCTCCCGGGACACCCCGTTCCCGGCGATCGTCAGCGGTCTGCTGCCGTTCTTCGCCTCCCGCCAGGTCTTCGCCGGGTCCGGCCGGGTCGGCATCGGCCCGCAGGGGGAGCGGGACGGCTACCAGCTCGCGCAGCGCAGCGACTACATCGAGGTCGAGGTCGGGCTCGAGACCACCCTCAAGCGGGGCATCATCAACACCCGCGACGAGCCGCACGCCGACGCCGACAAGTACCGGCGGCTGCACGTGATCATCGGCGACGCCAACCTGGCCGAGGTCGCCACCTACCTCAAGGTCGGCACCACCGCGCTGGTGCTCAGCATGATCGAGTCCGGCTGGCCGATGCCCGACGTCGAGCTGGCCGCGCCGGTCACCGCCGTGCACCAGATCTCCCACGACCCCGGGCTGAACGACGACGGTGCCGCTGGCCGACGGCCGGCAGTTCACCGGCCTGGACGTCCAGCGCGCCTACGCCGAGTCGGCCGCCGCCTACGTCGAGGCGACCTACGGCGACGACGTCGACGACCAGACCGCCGACGTGCTGCGGCGCTGGCTCGACGTGCTCGACCGGCTCGCCGTCGACCCGATGCAGCTCGCCGGCGAGCTCGACTGGCCGGCGAAACTCCGCCTGCTGGAGGGCTTCCGGGAGCGGGACGGGCTGGGCTGGGCGGCGCCGCGGCTGGCCATGGTCGACCTGCAGTACTCCGACGTCCGGCTGGACAAGGGCCTCTACAACCGGCTGGTGTCGCGCGGCTCGATGCAGCGGCTGGTCACCGAGAACGAGGTGCTGGCCGCGGTCACCGAGCCGCCCGAGGACACCCGCGCCTACTTCCGCGGACGCTGCGTCGTCCCAGTACGCCGACCGGCTGGCGGCGGCGTCCTGGGACTCGGTCATCTTCGACGTCGGCCGCGAGTCGCTGGTCCGGATCCCGACCCTGGAGCCGACGCGGGGCACCAAGGCGCACGTCGGCGCGCTGCTCGACGAGGCCGAGGACGCCGTCCAGCTGGTCGAGGCGCTCACCCGGCGCTGACGGCACCCGGCTCCGGCGGCTGCGTGCCACCGTCGGTGACCGGAGCTGTCGGTGCCGCTGGGTACTGTTCACGTGCATCCCGCGGAAAGGTCAGCACATGGCACAGGAACAGACCACCAGGCAGGGCGGCGGCGGCTCCGACGAGGCCGACGACGCCGCCGCCAGGCTGCGGCCGGTCAGGAGCGCCGCGACAAGCTCGCCTCCGACACCACCGACATCCTCGACGAGATCGACGACGTCCTGGAGACCAACGCCGAGGACTTCGTGCGCGCGTACGTGCAGAAGGGCGGCCAGTGATCTCCTGGCGTCATCGTGTCGTGACCGCCGGGAGCCCGGTGTGACGAGTCCCTGGCCGGCGCGGCCGTCCCGGCTCGCTACCTCACCCCGGGCACCGGTTCGTTCACCGACTTCATCGCCGAGGCCGAGCCGCAGCTGCTGCCCGGCCGGGCCGCGACGGGCGCCGCCGGCGTGGTCCCCGACCTGCCGCACGGCACCACCATCGTCGCGCTCACCTTCGCCGACGGCGTCGTGATGGCCGGCGACCGGCGCGCCACCATGGGCCCGATGATCGCCCAGCGCGACATCGAGAAGGTGTTCGTCACCGACACCTTCTCCGCGGTCGGCATCGCCGGTACCGCCGGCATCGCGGTCGAGATGGTGCGGCTGTTCCAGCTGGAGCTCGAGCACTACGAGAAGATCGAGGGCGTCCGGCTGTCGCTCGACGGCAAGGCCAACCGGCTGGCCGCGATGATCCGCGGGCAACCTCGGCGCCGCCATGCAGGGGCTGGCCGTGGTGCCGCTGTTCGCCGGCTACGACACCGACCGGGCCGCGGCCCGGATCGCCCAGAACGACGAGACCGCTGCGGGCCGGCCGCATCTACTCCTACGACGTCGCCGGTGGCCGCTACGAGGAGCACGACTACCACGCGGTCGGATCCGGGTCGGTGTTCGCCCGGTCGGCGCTGAAGAAGCGGCACGACGCGCAGGCCGACGAGGCCGGCGCGGTGCGGGCCGCCGTCGAGGCGCTCTACGACGCCGCCGACGACGACTCCGCCACCGGCGGACCGGATCTGGCCCGCCGGATCTACCCGAGCGTGGTCGTGATGACCGCGGCCGGTGCGGTCAAGCTGCCCGCCGCCGAGGTCGGTGCGGTGTCCGAGGCCGTCGTCGCCGGCCGCATGCTGCGGCCCGGGTGGCTGAGACCCGCCCGTGCCGACCGTGACGAACGTCCCTGGGGGGCCGCTGAATGTCCATGCCGATCTACGCGTCCCCCGAACAGTTCATGCGGGACCGCTCCGAGTACGCCCGCAAGGGCATCGCCCGGGGTCGCAGCGTCATCGCCACCACCTTCGCCGACGGCGTGCTGTTCGTCGCCGAGAACCACTCACCGAGCCTGCACAAGGTCAGCGAGATCTACGACCGCCTCGGCTTCGCCGCGGTCGGCCGCTACAACGAGTTCGAGAACCTGCGCACCGCCGGCATCCGGCTGGCCGACGTCCGCGGCTACTCCTACGACCGCCGCGACGTCACCGGTCGGTGGCTGGCCAACGCCTACGCGCAGACGCTGGGCTCGATCTTCTCCGAGCACCAGAAGCCGTTCGAGGTCGGGATCTGTGCGTCGGCGAGGTCGCCGAGAACGGCGGCGTCGACCAGCTCTACCAGATCTCCTACGACGGCTCGATCTCCGACGAGACGACCTTCCTGGTGATGGGCGGCACCACGGAACCGGTGGTCGCCTCGATGCGCGACTCGTTCGTCGCGGGCTGGCCGCTGGGGTCGCGCTGCGCGCGGCGACCACCGCGCTCGGGACCGTCGGGGAGAACGCGCCCCGCACACTGACCGGCGCCCAGTTGGAGGTCGCGGTGCTGGACCGGCGCCGCAGCGGCCGGACGTTCCGCCGGATCGTCGGGGCCGAGCTGGACCTGCTGCTGTCCGAACCGGTCGAGGAGGTCGCCGCGGCACCGGTGGAGCCGGCCGGCGAGCGCGGTCCGGACGACGCCCCGTTCGAGGGCTGAGCACGTCGCCCGGCCCGGCAGACCTCAGGTCTGCAGGTCAGGCCGCCGAGCTCAGGCCGATCCGGAGCGCAGCGTCAGCAGGGTGATCTCGTTGGGCGCGAAGATGCGGAACGGCGGTCCCCAGAAGCCGGAGCCCCGGCTGGTGTAGAGCTGGGTCCGGTCACCGTGCCGGGTCAAGCCCTGCAGCGCACCCTGCTCGGCGCGGACCAGCAGATGGAACGGCCACATCTGGCCGCCGTGGGTGTGACCCGACAGCTGCAGGTCCACCCCGGCCGCCAGGGCCAGCGAGACCTGCTTGGGCTGGTGCGACAGCAGCAGCACCGGGTGGTCCGGATCGGTGCCGGCCAGCGCCCGGGTCAGGTCGGTGCCGTGTCCCTCGACCCCGGAACCGGCCGCGGTGCGGTCGTCGACGCCGGCCACCACCAGGGCCGCGTCGCCGCGGCGGATCAGCAGGTGCCGGTTGCGCAGCACCGTCCAGCCGAGCTCCTCCAGGTGCGCCGTCCACTCCGTGGCGCCGCTCATGTACTCGTGGTTGCCGGTGATGTAGACCTTGCCCTCGCGGGCGCGCACCCCGGCCAGCGGCGCCGCCTGCTCGTGGCGGGCGGCCACGCTGCCGTCGGCCATGTCGCCGGCGTGGGCGACCAGATCGGCGTCGAGCCCGGTCAGCACCGCCGCGACCCCGGCCGACCACCGGCGGCGGTCCAGCGGCCCGAAATGGGTGTCGGCGATCATCGCGACCCGGAACCCGTCCAGATCGGCGCCGAGCCGCGGGAGGTGCACGTCGATCCGGCGCACCGGCGGCACCCGCATCGCCTGCCGGTGTCCCCAGAGCAGCAGCGACACCGTCCACACCAGTGCGACCACCGCGACCCAGCGGCGGGCGTCCCGGTCGGCCCCGGCGATCGCCAGCACAAGGTCGACGATGCCGGCGAGGAGGCTCCAGGTGAACAGCTGCCAGACGATTCCGAGCCAGACGTCGCCGGCCACCGCCATCGGATCGGAGTGTCGGCGGCCGTGGCCGCGCATCATCACGAACGGGAACGCGACGGCGACGACCACCAGGACCGCGGTCGCTGCGATGAAGACGGGGCCGGCCACCCGGGCAGCGCCACCAGCACCAGCCACGGGACACCGTGAAGCAGCGCCAGGACCGCGACCAGCACGCCCGTGAAGAGAAGTCGTCGTCGTACCGGCATCATTCGTCCCCCAGGTGCCCGCACGCTGCCGGCCCCCCACCCGAACGCGCGCGGTGCTAGCGGTGTTCCCGGAGCGGCCGGACCGCGACGGGACAGAGCCGCACCGTCGGCTCGTCCGGTGCAGCCATCCGACTCAGAGCCGTCCCACACCGCGCCATCTCATTCAGCGCCGTCCCACCAGCGACTCAGAGCCGTCTCACTCAGAGCCGTCCCACGCAGAGCCATCCCACGCTGCGCCCGCGAGCCGTGACCGTCCGAGAGCGGCCACGGTGGAGGTCGTTTCGGGGGTGGACCGCCCCACGATCGGGCCGGGTCGGCATCGGGCCGGACGACGCCTTTGGTAGGTTGAGGCTTCCGTGTCGCACATCCCGCAGTACAGACCTTGGAGTACCCGAGCGCATGATCACGCCCAGATGATCAAGCCGAGATGATCACCGCATGGATCGGACTGGGCGTCGGCCTCGTCCTGATCGCCTTCACCGCGCTGTATGTCGCCGCCGAGTTCAGCCTCATCACCGTCGACCGGGCCACCGTCTCGCGGCAGGCCGCCGACGGCGACGCCGGGGCCCAGTCGCTGCTGGCCGGCCTCCGCTCGCTGTCCACCCAGCTCTCCGGGGCGCAGGTCGGCATCAGCCTGACCACGCTGGCCCTGGGCTTCGTGATGCAGCCCGCTCTCGCCGACCTGATCGAGGCGCCGCTCGGCGCCATCGGCCTCGGCGACGGCGCCGTCGGTGACCGCCGCGGTCGTGATCGCGCTCGTCATCACCAATGTCCTGTCGATGGTCTTCGGCGAGCTGGTACCCAAGAACCTGGCGATCGCCGAGCCGATGGGCACGGCGAAAGCCGTCGTCGGTGCCTCCCGGATCTCGGCGACGGTCTTCAAGCCGCTGATCTGGGTGCTCAACGGCGCGGCCAACGCCGTGCTGCGGATGTTCTCGATCGAACCGCAGGAAGAGCTGCGCTCCGCCCGGTCGCCCGACGAGCTGTCCAGCCTGGTCCGCCGGTCGGCCGAGCAGGGCACGCTGGAGAACCGCACCGCCGGTCTGCTGGCCCGCTCCATCTCGTTCTCCGACAAGACCGCCGCCGACGTGCTGACCCCGCGCCCCCGGGTGCGGTTCATCAAGTCCGTCGAGTCCGCGGACGAGATCATCGCCGCCGCCGCCGAGACCGGGCACTCCCGGTTCCCGGTGATCGGTGAGGACTCCGACGACGTCCTCGGCCTGGTCCACCTCAAGCGCGCGGTGTCCATCCCTCGGGAGCAGCGCGCCCACGTCCCGGTGTCGGCGCTGGTCTCCGAGCTCCCGGTGGTGCCCGAGACGATGCCGCTGGACGCGCTGCTCGACCTGCTCCGCGAGCGCGGGTTCCAGATGGCGGTCGTCGCCGACGAGTACGGCGGCACCGCCGGGGTGCTCACCCTGGAGGACGTCGTCGAGGAACTCGTCGGCGAGATCACCGACGAGCACGACCCGAAGGCCAAGCGGGCCGAGCGGCTGCCCGACCGGCACCTGGTTGCTGCCCGGCACCCTGCGACCCGACGAGGTCGCCGAGATCACCGGCGTGCTGCTGCCCGAGGCCGGCGAGTACGAGACCATCGCCGGCCTGGTGCTGGCCCGGCTCGGCCGGCTCGCCGACCGACGGTGACTTCACCGTCGTCGAGGCGACCGTCCGGCACAGCGCCGCCCTCGGCGCGCTGGACGCCGCCCGCGAGGCGGCCCTGGCCCCCGACGAGCTGCTGCTCGAGGCCGGCCTGGCGCCGGCGGCCGCGGTGTCCAGCACCTACGTCGCGGGCGCCGGGCTGACCTCCGTCGACGGCACCGCCGGCGTCGACGGACGGACGACGACGAGGACCGCCGCTCGCCGGCGGAACGGGCCGAGGACCGCGCCGAGTCGCGCCGGACCCATCCGGCCGCGCAGACCGCCCAGGACATCGAGCCCGACCCGGAGGACGACCTGCCGCGGCCGGCGTGGGTGCGGCTGGACGTGGTCGCCCGGGCCGGTCACCGCATCGAGCCGCTGCAGCTGTCCGCCATCGGGCTGCGGCACGGCTGGGACGGTGAGGGCGAATGAGCCCCTGGGTGCTGGTCCTGTTCTCCGTGCTGCTGCTGTTCGCCAGCGCCTTCTTCGTCGCCGCCGAGTTCTCCCTGGTGTCGTCCCGCCGCAGCGTCATCGAGCCGCTGGCGGTGAACAGCAAGCGCGCCCGCTCCACGCTCAAGGCGATGGAGGACGTGTCGCTGATGATGGCGTGCGCCCAGCTCGGCATCACCGTCTGCGCGGTGCTGCTCGGTGCGCTCGGCGAGCCGGCCGTCGCCGACCCTGCTGGAGCCGGTGTTCCACGCGCTCGGCGTCCCCGACGCGTGGCTGCACCCGGTGGCGCTGACGCTGGCGCTGCTGATCGTGGTCTCGCTGCACGTGTCGCTGGGCGAGATGGTGCCGAAGAACATCGCCATCGCCAGCCCCGAGCGGGTCGCGATGACGCTGGCGCCGGCGCTGCGGATGATCGCGAAGCTGCTCGGCCCGGTGCTGCGGGGCCTGAACCACCTGGCCAACGCGATCGTCCGGATGCTGGGCTTCGAGCCCAAGGACGAGGTCGGTTCGACCTTCACCCGCGAAGAGGTCGCCGGGCCTGATCAGCGAGTCCTCGGAGGAGGGTCTGCTGGACGAGGACGAGAGCGGCCGGCTGACCAGCGCGCTGGACTTCGAGACCGCCACGCTGACCGGCATCGTGGTGCCGGACCGGCAGGTCGTCACGGTCCCGCAGGGCGCCACCCCGGCCGAGGTCGAGCTGGCCTGCGCGCGCACCGGGTTCTCCCGCTTCCCGGTGCAGGCCCCGGACGGCCGCTACCTCGGCTATCTGCACATCCGCGACGTCGTCGGGTTCGACGAGCACGAGCGGGACGTCGCCGTCCCGCGGGAGCGCATCCGCGAGCTGCCGGTGCTGCCGCAGGACATCCCGCTGCGGGCGGCGCTGGACCAGATGCGCCGGGTCGGTGCGCACCTGGCGCAGGTGTCGCTGGCCGGCACCGGCACCCCGGTCTCGGCCGAGCGCACGGGCGTCGTGATGCTGGAGGACGCCATCGAGACGCTGATCGGTGAGGTCCGCGACGCCACCCGCAAGCACCGGGCCTGACGCCGGCTCGTCACTTTCGGCGTGATCAGCTCCGGATGCCGGTTTGTTTCCGCGCCGAGAACGGAGGTCCAGGGCGGAGCGCCGGCCTACCCCTACCGCCGGGTCTGCTCCGATCCGGTCGATCGATCCGCACCGCGCCGCCGGTACCGTGCTGCGCTTCCCCGGTGCCTGCGGGAACGGCGGGCTGCCGCAGCGTTGACGGGAGCGCCGCCTGACGGACGGACGCTCACACCTGCCCGTGGACGACCCAGGTGCTCTCCTCGCCGCCGGCTGAGCCGGCTGCCGGGAGCCGCCGGTGACGGCCCGCCGCGCGGCGAACCCGCGGGCCGTGCCCGGGCCGGTGCGCGGGACGCATAGGGTTTGGGTCATGCAGCGCCGAATCATGGGTATCGAGACCGAGTTCGGGATCACCTGCACCTTCAAGGGGCAACGCCGACTGAGCCCCGACGAGGTCGCCCGGTATCTCTTCCGCCGCGTCGTGTCCTGGGGGCGTTCGTCGAACGTGTTCCTGCGCAACGGCAGCCGGCTGTACCTCGACGTCGGCTCGCACCCGGAGTACGCCACCGCCGAATGCGACGACCTCTACTCGCTGATCGCGCACGACAAGGCCGGCGAGCGGATCCTGCAGGACCTCGTGGTCGACGCCGAGGCGCGGCTGCAGGAGGAGGGTGTCGGCGGCGACATCTACCTGTTCAAGAACAACACCGACTCGGCCGGCAACTCCTACGGCTGCCACGAGAACTTCCTGATCGCCCGGCAGGGCGAGTTCTCCCGGATCTCCGACGGGCTGATCCCGTTCCTGGTCACCCGGCAGCTCATCGTCGGGCGCCGGCAAGGTGCTGCAGACCCCGCGTGGCGCGACCTACTGCCTGTCCCAGCGCGCCGAGCACATCTGGGAGGGCGTCTCGTCGGCGACCACCCGGTCCCGGCCGATCATCAACACCCGCGACGAGCCGCACGCCGACGCCGAGCGGTTCCGCCGGCTGCACGTCATCGTCGGCGACTCGAACATGAGCCAGACGACGACGCTGCTCAAGGTCGGCTCCGCCGCGCTGGTGCTGGAGATGATCGAGGCCGGGGTGGCGCTGCGCGACTTCACCTTCGAGAACCCGATCCGGGCCATCCGGGAGATCTCGAACGACCTGACCGGCCGCAAGGAGGTCAAGCTGGCCGGCGGCGGCGTCATCAGCGCGCTGGACGCCCAGCTCGACTACTACCAGCGGGCGGTCGATTTCGTCGCCAAGCGCGGCAGCGACCCGGTCACCGACCAGGTGATGGACCTCTGGGGCCGCACGCTGCGCGCGGTGGAGACCGGCGACCTGTCCGGGGTCGACACCGAGATCGACTGGGTGATCAAGAAGAAGCTGATCGACCGGTACGCGGCGAAGAACCAGCTCGAGCTGACCAGCCCGCGGGTCGCCCAGATCGACCTCGCCTACCACGACGTCCGTCCCGGCCGCGGGCTGTACTCGCTGCTGGCCGCCCGCGGGATGGCCCGCACCGTCGTCGACGAGGACCGGATCGAGGAGGCCATGACGGTCCCGCCGCAGACGACCCGGGCCAAGCTGCGCGGCAAGTTCGTCGCCGCCGCCCAGGACGCCGGCCGCGACTACACCGTCGACTGGGTGCACCTGAAGCTCAACGACCAGGCGCAGCGCACGGTGCTGCTCAAGGACCCGTTCAAGTACATCGACGACCGTGTCGACAAGCTGATCGAGTCGATCTAGTGGTCGCTGCCGTCCCCGGTTCCGTCGGGGGTCGTCGTGCCGTCGGGTAAGTCCGCGGCCAAGGCGGAGCGACTGCTCAACCTGGTCATCGCGCTGCTGAACTCGCGAGCGGTTCCGCGACGTCACCTGGATCCGGGACAAGGTCGAGGGCTACCGCGACGCCGCCGAACGACGAGGCGTTCTTCCGGATGTTCGAGCGCGACAAGGTCGAACTCCGCGACCTCGGCATCCCGCTGCAGACCTCCGAGGACGGCGCCTACCGGATCCCGCCCGGTGAGTACGCGCTGCCCGAGATGTCGTTCACCGCGGGGGAGAAGGCCGCGCTCGCGCTGGCCGGACGGCTCTGGGAGACCAGTGTTCTCGGTGAGGCCGGGTCGGGTGCGCTGCGCAAGCTGGCCGACGCCAGCGGCGACCAGCTGGTCGTTCCCGGTTGTCGCTGCAGCCCCGGGTCCGCACCTCCGACCCGGCGTTCGGACCGCTGTACGCCGCGGTCCAGGCCCGCCAGGCGGTCACCTTCCCGTACCGCAAGGACCCGGCCGGGTCGGTCGAGCACCGGCGCCTGCAGCCCTGGGGTCTGGTCAGCTGGAAGGGTCGCTGGTACGTCGTCGGTCGCGACGCCGCCCGCGACGAGCAGCGCACGTTCCGGCTGTCCCGGATCGCCGGCGACGTGGCCCGCGTCGGCCGTGCCGGCGCCGTCGTCATCCCGCCCGACGTCGACCTGCTGGCCGCCGTCGCCGGGTCGCAGGCCATCCCGGAGCAGCGGAACGCGGTCGTCCAGCTCGCCGTCGGCGCCGGCGCCGGGCTGCGCCGCCGGGCCACCGCCGCTCCCGAGACTGCGGGCACGCTGCCGGGTTTCGAGCGGTTGACGATCCCGGTCGACCATCTGTGGGACACCGCCCGCACGGTCGCGGCCCTCGGCCCGGACGCCGTCGTCGAGTCGCCCGCCGACCTCCGGGACGCGGTGATCCGGTTGCTCACCGACGCAGCGGCCGCCGCCGCGTCCCGGCGCCTCGGTCATCACACCGCTGGACGGCGTCGACGAGGAGCTCTCGTGATCAGCGAGTCCGCCACCGAACGGCTGGCCCGGGTGTTGGCCCTGGTGCCCTACATCTCCCGTCGGCCCGGGGTCGCCATCGCCGACCTCGCGGCCGAGTTCGGCGTGGCCGACCAGCAGATCCAGAAGGACCTGGACCTGCTGATGGTCTGCGGGCTGCCCGGCTACTACCCGGACGACCTGATCGACGTCGTGCTGTCCGAGGACGGCGGCAACGGTGTCCATCACCTTCGACGCCGGTCTGGAGCGGCCGGTGCGGCTGACCCACGACGAAGCCGTCGCGCTCACCGTGGCGCTGCGGGCGCTGGCCGGGCTGCCCGGGCTCGTCGACGCCGACAGCGTCTATTCGGCGTTGGCCAAGCTCGAGCAGGTGGGCGCCGCCGACACCGCCGGGGTGCAGGTCGAGGCGGCAGCGCCGGCGGCTGCGCTCGGCGCGGTGCGGCAGGCCCTCGAGGAGGGCCGTCAGCTGTGGATGCGGTACTACACGGCGTCCCGGGACGCGGTCAGCGAACGCACCGTCGACCCGCTGCGGCTGCTGGTCACCGACGGTCAGACCTACCTGGAGGCGTACTGCCATCTGGTGTCGGCGATCCGGCACTTCCGGGTCGACCGGATCGAGGACATCCGGCTGCTCGACGAGCCGGCCCAGCAGCCGCTGCTGGTCATCGACGAGGTGCCCGAGCAGATGTTCCACCCCGACCCGGCGGTGCCGTCGGTGATCGTGACGCTCGAGCCGGAGCTGCGCTGGTTCGCGGAGTACTACCAGGCGGAGGAGCTGCCCGGGCCGGCCGGCGGGCTGCTGCGGGTGCGGATGCGGCCGTCCAGCGACGAGTGGCTGGTGCGCCAGGTGCTGTCCCTCGGCGGGGGCGCAATCATCCAGGACCGGCCGGATCTCGCTGCGGAGGTGGGTCGCCGGGCGCGGGCCGGGCTGGCCCTCTACACCGGAGGGCCGGCGCTCGATCGTTGAACCACGCACGCCACGTCCGGTGCGGGCATCGACCGGGCCGACCCGGGCGCCACCTGGTGTCGACAACCTGCCGTGACGTAGCGCGGACAAGCCGGTGGAGCTTGCCGTCTCGACGCTGGGTGTTCGGCCGGCGGGGCACGACGTGAGTTGCCCCAGGTCGCTGTACACCCGACGCCGGTTCGATGTCGAGGCTCCTACATCGAGCAGGTGACCCAGCTTCGCGAGCCGACGGCTACGACCGGTCAGGGCCGGCGCCACACCGCACGCACGTGGCGGTGACAGAGCGCGTTTGGCTGCCTGGTAACTCTCTGTTATTTCTCAGCGCTCTCATTCCCCCTCACGTGTCGGCCACTCGACGAAGCGGTCATTCGATCGGCTAATTCGACACTATGGGGCGATGAGTTCGTGCGCTTGCGTGATCGTTCGGACGATCGCGCGTCTTCGTATTGAACCCAAGTCGCAGGGACCTGAAGTTCGAACTGACCGAGGAGCAGCGTGTTTCCGTCTTCCTACCGGGCGAGTGCCCCCCCGCCCCCCGCCGGCATCCGCTGGCGTCTTGTTGTACCGGCATGGCCGCATTTGTCATGTGCACCTCCGGATCACGACCTGTCGGCCATCGCCGAGGTCGCCGACGCGCGTTCGAGCGCCTCGTGGTCAGGTGGCGGCCCAGCTCCGTGTGGTCCGACGGCACCTGGGGTGACCCGGCCGCCGACAAGATCTCGAAGGACCTCTACGGCAAGAACGCCGCCGGAACGGGACCCCGGCTCGCTCTACACGTCAGTGAGGCCGTCGGCGCCCGCAAGGCGTGGAAGAACAAGGACCTCAAGGGCCGCCAGTTCACCGGCCTCGGCGTGGGCGTGGCAGTGCTGGACTCGGGGATCAACCAGGTCCCCGGTCTGGACAGCCCGGGCAAGGTGACCTACGGCCCCGACCTGTCGATCGAGGCCAACGGAGTCCTCGCGCAGAAGGACACCTACGGCCACGGGACGTACCTGGCGGGCATCATCGCCGGCCGCAGCGTCGCGAATCCGTCCGCCGATCTGGCGGGTGCGCCGGCCCAGGTGCAGCTCGGCGTCGCGCCGGATGCCAAGCTGCTGGCCGTCAAGCTCGCCACCACCGACGGCAGCACCGATGTCAGCCAGGTCATCGCCGCACTGGACTGGGTAGTCGAGCACCCCGTGATGCCGGACGGCACCCCCATCCGGGTGATCAACCTGGCGTACGGCACGAACTCGGCGCAGCACCACACCCTCGATCCGCTCGCCGCCGCCGCAGAGAACGCCTGGAAGCACGGCATTGTCGTGGTCACCTCGGCGGGCAACGACGGAACCACCGACGGGCGCCTCACCAACCCGGCGGTCAACCCGTACGTGCTGGCGATCGCCGCGACCGACAGCGGCGTCAAGACCGACGGGTGGAAGGGTGGCCGGGCGGTCAAGGCCAACTACTCCAGCGTGGGCAACGCTGAGCGCCGGCCCGATCTCGCCGCACCCGGAACCTCGATCGTGTCCGTCCGCCCCGTCGGTTCCGCCCTCGACACCGAGCACCCCGAGGGCCGGGTCGCCGGTGACCCGACCGGGAAGCTGTTCCGTGGCAGCGGTACCAGCCAGGCTGCGGCGGTGGTCTCCGGAGCCGTGGCGTTGCTGCTCCAGGCCTATCCGACGCTCACACCGGACCAGGTGAAGTACCTCCTGACGCATTCCGCCGATCCGGTCAAGATGGCTGCAGCCGAGGGCGTGGGTGCGGGCACCCTCGACATCGACGCCGCCTACGATCTGGCCGAAGATCTGCTGGCCGACGACCGGCGAGGCCGGGGTGCCGCGATGCGGGCGGCTGCAGTCCAGACCTTCGCGCCGGGCACCGGGCAGGGTTCGATCGACGCCTCACGCGGCGGCTATGCGCTCCGCGACCCCGACGGCGACCCGCTGACCGGCGAGATCGACGTCCAGGGCAACCCGTGGAACGCGGCCGCCTGGTGGCAGGCAGCCTCGGCCGGGACGACCTGGTCCGGGGGCTCCTACCTCGGCGCCGTCTGGACCGGAAACGGCTGGACCGCGGGTGCGGCCGGCGCGACGACCGCCGTCTGGTCGGGAGCCCGCTGGTCCGGCGCCCGCTGGAGCAGCGACAGCTGGTCCGGTGCGCGTTGGTCCGGCGCCCGCTGGTCCGGTGCGCGTTGGTCGGGCGCCCGGTGGTCGGGCCACGGCTGGGGGTGATCGCCCGGCCGGGCACGGTCTGCGGTCGGTGACCGCAGCTCATCCTGCCCGTCGGTGATTCATGAGCGACAGCAGGCCCACGACCCCAAGGGGGTGGTGGGCCTGCTGTCGTCTGGGTAGGTCGGCCGGTCCGGTGCCCGCTGGTCCGGTCTCCGGTGGTCAGGACCGGCCCGGGCTGAGCCAGTCGCCGGCCGCGTCGGTCGGCACGGCCGGCGACCGGCCACAGCCGGCGGCCGGCCACAGCCGACGTCCCAGAGTGGCATCACCCCGAGGCAGCAGGTCGAGTGCCGGTAGTGGGCTGGACCTGCCGTCGTGCTCGGAGTCAGCCGAAGGACGCCGGACGGTCGGTGCGACCTGGGCCCCCGTCACCGGGCCGGAGGCGGCCCGCTGGTCTGCCGGACCACAAGCCGCGGCGGGACGACCTGCTCGCGGCTGAGAACGGTCTCGTCCTGCGCCCGGGCGATCGCCCGGTCCACAGCCAACCGGCTCAGCAGCGGCACATCCTGCGCGATCGTGGTCAGGTCGACGAACGACAGCCGGGCGAGCCGGCGAGTCGTCGAAGCCGACCACGCTGACATCGCCGGGGACGTCCACTCCGGAGGTCCGGAGCACCTCGAGCAGCCCGGTGGCGCAGCGGTCGTTGAACACCGTCACTGCGGTCGGCAGCCCCCCGGAGATCAGCAGCCGGGCGGCGGCCGCCGCCGTCGTCCTCGTCCGGTACCGCCCGGGACGAAGCGCGCCTGCGGCCTGCAGGCCGTGCCGCTGCATCGCCTGGGTGTAACCCCGGCGCCGCTCCGCCGCCCCGGCCGAGCGGCCGCCCTCCACGTGCACGATCCGCCGGTGACCCAAGGTCGACGAGGTGGTCGACGGCCTGGTGCACTCCCTGGTCGTCCGCCGTCCGCACCACGTCGACGAGGTGGTGGCGCACGTTGCGGGTCACGGCGACCACGGGTGTGCGAGCGGCGATCTCGGCGAGGAACGCCCGCGGAGATTCCGGTCCGAGCAGGATGACCGCCTTGCAGCGGTCCTGCAGCAGGTCGTTGACCGCGGCCCGCTCGTCGCGGCCGGGTGTGACCGCGCTGAGCGTGATCTGGTGGTCGACCGCGCCCGCAGCGGCGTACAGGCCGGTCAGCAGACTGCCGTGGAAGTCCTGCTCGACGTCGAAGACGACGCCGAGCAGCCGGCTGTTGGTGCTGCGGAGCAGCCGGGCCCGGCTGTCCGGCCGGTAGCCCAGTTCCTCCGCTGTGCGCAGCACCCGCTCCCGGGTGGCGACGCTGGCGCCGGGGACATCACGCATGACGATGGAGACCAGCGCGGTGGACACCCCGGCCGCGGCGGCGACATCGGCCATCGTCGGTCGGCGGCCGATCGGTGCCCGGGTCATGCCCCACCTTAACCGGCCCCGCTAGCACGTTCTAGGCACCCCGGAAGGCGGCGTCTCGGCCCGTTCACGGCCCGACCATCACCGGGATCAGTAGGATCACGGCTGCACTGTCCGATCCGATATCGCCTGCTGGGAGCACAGTCCGTGGTCTGGTTCCGCCGTACCAAGGTCGAACGTCCGGCCGACGGCTCGATGTCGCTGATGGAGCACCTGTACGAGCTGCGGAAGCGGCTGATGTGGGCGGCCATCTTCATCTTCCTGGGTGTGGTGCTCGGTTTCATCTGGTTCACCAAGCGCGTCGGCCCGATCCCGTCGTTGGGCGACCTCCTCGTCGAGCCCTACCGCGTCGCATCCGGCGACGAAGCTGCCCGGTTGCTGGCGACGAACCCGTTCTCGGGTCTGCAGCTGCAGCTCAAGGCCGCCCTGATGGCGGGTCTGGTGTTCTCCTCACCCGGCTGGCTCTACCAGATCTGGGCGTTCGTCACGCCGGCGCTGTTCGCGAAGGAGCGCCGGTACGCGGTCAGCTTCGTCACGCTGGCGGCGCTGCTGTTCACCGCCGGCGCCTACCTCGCCTACCTCGTCATCCCCGAGGGCCTGAAGGTCCTGTTCAACTTCGCCGACACCAGCGTCGTCAACATGACCGGCCCGGACGAGTACTACTCGTTCCTGATGACGCTGCTGATCGTGTTCGGCATCAGCTTCCTGCTGCCGTTGTTCCTGGTCGCGCTGAACTTCATCGGCGTCGCTCAAGGGCCGCCAGCTCGCCAAGTGGCGTCGCTACGCCATCTTCGCGATCTTCGTCTTCGCCGCGCTCGTGGTGCCCGGCAACGACCCGATCAGCATGCTGGCGCTGGCCCTCTCGATGTGTCTGCTGTACGAGATCAGCACCCAGGTCGCCAGGTTCAACGACAAGCGCAAGGGCCGCAACGACCCCGAGGCCGAGGCACTGGCCGGCCTCTCCGACGACCAGGCCTCGGCGATCTGAGCCCGCCGGCGCTGCCGTCCCGACCGGCCACTCCGGCGTGTGACACCCTGGAGAGGTGAGTACTGAGCCGGAAGTGGAGCTGTCCCCGGCCGAGCGGTTCGAGAAGTCACGGCACCGCGCCCGGTTCGCCGACCTGACCGAGTTCACCGCCGGACTGTCCTTCAGCCTGGACCCGTTCCAGCGGTCCGCGTGCGAGGCCCTCGAGCAGGGCCAGGGCGTCCTGGTCTGCGCACCGACCGGGGCCGGCAAGACGATCGTCGGTGAGTTCGCGGTATTCCGGGCGCTGCAGCACGGCGGCAAGTGCTTCTACACGACGCCGATCAAGGCGCTGTCGAACCAGAAGTACGCCGACCTGGTGGCCCGCCACGGCGCCGCAGCACGTCGGCCTGCTCACCGGCGACACCTCGATCAACTCGCACGCACCGATCGTGGTGATGACCACCGAGGTGCTGCGCAACATGCTCTACGCCGACTCGCCCGATCTGGACGGTCTGACGTCGGTGGTGATGGACGAGATCCACTACCTGGCCGACAAGTTCCGCGGGGCGGTGTGGGAGGAGGTCATCCTGCACACCGACCTGTCGCGTGCAGCTCATCGGCCTGTCGGCCACGGTCAGCAACGCCGAGGAGTTCGGCGCCTGGCTGCAGGAGGTCCGCGGCCACACCACCGTCGTCGTCGACGAGCACCGGCCGGTGCCGCTGTTCCAGCACATGATGGTCGGCCGCCGGATGTACGACCTCTTCGCCTCGATGAACACGGCCGAGGACAGCGAGCTGCATCCGGCCAGCAGACCCGGATCGACCCGGCGCTGGCCCGGGCGGCGTCGGAGGCCGAGTCCCGGCACGGCCGGTTCAGCGGCGGCGGCGGTGCCGGGTCGGCGGCTCACGAGCCGCGACGGCAGAGCTTCCGGCCGGTGTCCCGCGCCGACGTCATCGAGCGGCTGGACGGCAACGGCCTGCTGCCCGCCATCACGTTCATCTTCTCCCGGGCCGGCTGCGACGCCGCCGTCCAGCAGTGCCTGCACGCGGGTCTGCGGCTGACCACCGAGGCGCAGCGGGCCGAGATCCGGGCCGTCGTCGACCGGCGGACCGCGGAGCTGCCGGAGGCCGACCTCGCCGTTCTCGGCTACTGGGAGTGGCGCGACGGACTGGAGCGCGGCATCGCCGCGCACCACGCCGGGCTGCTGCCGGCGTTCAAGGAGACCGTCGAGGAGCTGTTCGTCGCCGGCCTGGTCAAGGCCGTGTTCGCCACCGAGACGCTGGCGCTGGGCATCAACATGCCGGCCCGCACCGTCGTCCTGGAGCGGCTGGTCAAGTACAACGGCGAGGGCCACGTCGACCTGACCGCGGGGGAGTACACCCAGCTCACCGGCCGGGCCGGCCGTCGCGGCATCGACGTCGAGGGCCACGCGGTGGTGATGTGGACGCCGGGGATGGACCCGCGGGCGGTCGCCGGCCTCGCCTCCAAGCGGCTCTACCCGCTGCGGTCGTCGTTCCGGCCGAGCTACAACATGGCCGTCAACCTGCTCGACCGGATGGGTCCGCAGCAGGCCCGCGAACTGCTGGAGCAGTCCTTCGCGCAGTACCAGGCCAACGCCACGGTGGTCGGGGTGGCCCGGCAGCTCGCGCCGCAACGAGGAGGCCATCGCCAAGCACAGCGACTCGATGGCCTGCCACCTCGGCGACGTCGAGGAGTACTACGGGCTGGTCAACGACCTGACCCGGCTGGAGAAGGACGCCGCCCGCGGCGGCGCGGCCCGGCGCCGCAACCAGACCCACGACGACCTCGCCCGGCTGCGCAAGGGCGACGTGGTCGCCGTCCCCGGTGGCCGGCGGGCCGGTCTGGCGGTGGTCCTCGACCCCGGCGTCAGCTCGGACGGCAGCGCCCGGCCGCTGGTGATCACCGAGAAGCGCTGGGCGGGGCGGCTGTCCAACGCCGACTTCCGCGGACCGGTGCCGACGCTGGGTCACGTCCGGCTGCCGAAACACGTCGACCACGGATCGGCCGAGGTGCGGCGGCAGATCGCCGCGACGCTGCTGGCCCAGGGCATCGCGATGCCGCGCGGTGGCGCCCGCCGCGACCACTCCGAGGACGCCGAGATCGGCGTCCTGCGGGTCGCCATCCGCACCCATCCGGTGCACGGCTGCGCCGACCGGGACGCCCACCTGCAGTGGGCCCGCCGGCGCGACCAGCTGCTCACCGAGAACCGGGCGCTGACCGCCAAGGTGTCGTCGGCCAAGGACTCGCTCGGCAACGCCCTGGACCGGATCGTCGGACTCCTGCGGTCGCTGGGCTACCTGCAGGGCTCGCGGCTGACCGACGCCGGCCGGCAGCTGTCCCGGATCTGGTCGGAGAGCGACCTGGTCGTCGCCGAGTGCCTGCGGTCGGACGCCTGGTCGGGCCTGGGTCCCGCCGACCTCGCCGCGACCGTCTCGGTGCTGGTGTTCGAGGCGCGGCAGGACGTCTCCGTCGCCGCCGCGGATGCCCAGCAGCGCCGCCGCCGCCGCCATCGCCGACACCGTCCGGATCTGGTCGCGGATCGCCGGGCTCGAACGCGAGGCGAGCCTGCCGGCGACCCGGGAGCCCGACATCGGGTTCGCCGCCGGCCGTCGCGGCCTGGGCCGACGGCGTCCACGCTGACCCAGGCGCTGGCCATCGCCTCGTCGTCGGGGTCCGAGCTGTCCGCCGGTGACTTCGTGCGGTGGTGCCGGCAGGTCATCGACCTGCTCGACCAGTTGCAGGGCGTGGACGACGGCACCGTCGGCCAGGTTGCCGGTGAGGCCGTCAAGGAGCTGCGTCGCGGCGTTGTCGCGCTCGGCGCCGGGCTGACGACGGCAGCGCTCCGGGCTGGGTGCCGCGTCGTCTGTTTCTGCCCGTTGCGCCGCGACCGGCGGAGGCCGCGTGATTGGATCAACGTCGATGACGACGCCGCGGGACTGCGCCCGCCCGGTTCTCGTACGAGGTGAGGAGTCCGCGATGAGCACGCCACACGACCCGAGTCCATCCGACCAGGAACAGCAGCCGGACGGGACTCAGCAGTGGGCGGCTCCGTGGTCCACGCCGGCCGACGGTCCGGATCAGCCGAGCTCGGACGAGCCGGCCACCGGCGGCCAGCCGAGCGCGCCGCCCTACGGCGACCAGGGCCCGGGGACCGGCGCCCCAGCCGGCCGCACCGCAGTACGGCTCGCCCGACCAGGGCTCCAGCCAGCAGGGTGACGGCCAGCAGGGTGACGACCAGCAGGGTTCCGGCACGCAGGGCTCCGGCCAGCAGGCTACGGGCAGCAGGGCTCCGGGCAGCAGGGCTGGAGTCCGCAGAGCTACGGCCAGGGCGACGCCTCGACCGGTGCGCAGCCGGCGGCCGACCGGTACGGGCCACCCACGACCGGCAGCCAGGCCGCGTACGGCGGGTCCGATGCCGGGCAACCGGTCTCGGGTCAGCCGGGCTCGGGTCAGCAGGGGTACGGGCAGCCGCAGTACGGCCCGCCGCGACGGCCCGCCGTCGTACGGTCCACCCGGATACGGGCCGCCGGGCCCCGGGCAGCAGGGCCACGGGCAGCAGGGCGGGGGTCAGCAGGGCTACGACCCATCGGCCGGTCGGCCCACCACAGTGCAGCCTGCGGTCCCGGGTCAGTACGGCCAGGATCAGTCGACCGGCTACGGTCCGGCCACCGGCTACGGCCAGCAGCCGACCTACGGCCAGACCGGGTACGGCCAGCAGTCCGACCTACGGCCAGACCGGGTACGGCCAGCAGCCGACCTACGGCCAGAACACCGGGTACGGCCAGAACACCGGTGCCACCGGGTACGGCCAGCGGGGACACCCAGCCGGCACACCCCTACGCCCAGCCGGCACAGCCGTACGGGCAGCCCGCGCAGCCCTACGGTCAGCAGCCCGGCGAGTCCAAGCCGGCCGGCAGCAAGACCCCGATCATCATCGCGGCCGTGGTCGCGGTGGTCATCGCGCTGGCTGCGGTGGCCGCGTTCCTGTGGCCGGGCTTCCTGAACAAGGAAACCTTCAACGCCGACTCGGTGGCGAACGGGGTCGCGCGACGATCCTCACCGCGCCGAGCCCGCACGGCTACGGCTTCGCCGACGTCAGCAACGCGTCCTGCCCCGCCGACCAGCCGGTCGTCAAGGGCACCACGTTCACCTGCGACCGTCGACGTCGAGGGCGAGCCGAAGACGGTGACCATCGAGGTCACCGGTGACGAGAAGAACGACGCCGAGAAGGGCAACTACACCGTCGGTCTGCCCAACTGACAACGGCACGGCCAGCTGACCGCCTGATCGCCGACGACAGTCACCGCCGCCGCCGGAACCCTTCCGATGGCGGCGGTGGCGTTCGCCCCGGGCCCGGCTCAGCGCCCCAGATCGCGCCAGCGTCTGCAGCAGCCGCTCGACGCTGTTCGCGACGCCGTACTCCGCCGCCAGCTCCGCGAGCCGGTCCGGCTCGGCCGGGGCGGCCGGCGCCACCGGGTCCGGCCGGTCCATGATCACGGCGGTGTCCCGCGCGACCCGGACCACGACCTTCGCCGCTTCCAGGTACTCCAGCGACGGCGTCAGCTTGTGGCGCATCGAGGCGGTCAGCCCCGACGCCGGGGTCGGCGACAGCGGCGATCGAGCCCCTCCAGGTGACCGAACCGGGCGATCAGCGACGCCGCCGTCTTGTCGCCGATTCCGGGCACCCCCGGGAGGCCGTCGGACGGGTCGCCGCGCAGCGCCGCGAAGTCGGCGTACCCCGCAGCGGGGATGCCGTACTTGGCCGCCACCGCCGCGCCGGTGAGCACCTCGGTCTTCGCCATCCCGGCGCCGATGTAGCGGATCCGGACCGGCGGATCGTCGTCGGTGGCGAGCTGCATCAGGTCCCGGTCGCCGGTGACCACCTCGACCGGCCGGCTGCGGTGCTCGGCGAGGGTGCCGATGACGTCGTCCGCCTCGTACCCCTCGGCGCCGGCCAGCGCGATCCCCATCGCACCGAGGATCTCCAGCAGCACCGGTACCTGCGGTGACAGCTCGTCCGGCACCACCTCCTGGGCGACCCCGCGCACCGGGGGCGCGCTGACCAGCACCCGGTGCGTCTTGTACGACGGGATCGCAGCGACCCGGAAGGCGGGCCGCCAGTCGAGGTCCAGGCAGGCCACGAGATGGGTGGGCCGACAGTCGTCGACCACCCGCCGGATGATGTCGAGCGACCCGCGGATCGCATTGACCGGCTTCCCGGTCGGCGACTTCACCGACCCGGGCACCGCGAAGAACGCGCGGAAGTAGATGCCGGCGAGGTCCAGGAGCTGCAACATGGCTGCACGCTATCCCGCGGCCCCGACACCGACCCGGCCGACGCTGCGGCCGGGTCGGTGTCGGGGCTCCGGACGGCCGACTGCCGCCGGTTAGGGTGATCCCCATGCCGACCGCGACCCTCCCGTACGTCGACCGGCTCGACCGGCTCCGGACCGCCGTCAAGGACCTCGGTGCCGAGGTCGCCGTCCTGACGCCGGGACCGGACGTCGAATACCTGCTCGGCCATTCGGTGGCCTCGCACGAGCGGCTCAGCTGCCTCATCGTGCCCATCGCCGGTGCGGCGACGCTGCTGGTGCCGCAGCTCGAGCGGCTGGGCTGGGCGGGCACCTCCGCCGAGGACGCCGTGCAGGTCGCGACCTGGCTCGACGGTCAGGACGCCTACGCGCTGGTGGCCGATCTGCTGCCGGCCGGCACCGCCCGGATCGCCGTCGGCGACTCCATGCCGGCCGGGCACGCCCTGAAGATCCGGGCCGCCGTGCCGGGTTCGGAGTTGTCGCTGGCCGGTCGGGCCGTCGCCGCGCTGCGGACCCTGAAGTCCGCGGGGGAGATCGACGAGCTCGCGGCCGCCGGTGCCGCGATCGACCGGGTCCAGGAGCGGATCGGGGAGTGGCTGCGCCCGGGGCGCACCGAGCACGAGATCGCCGCCGACGTGGCCGCCGCCATCATCGCCGAGGGGCACCAGCGGGCCGACTTCGTCATCGTCGGCTCCGGCCCGAACGGGGCCAGCCCGCACCACGAGGCGTCCGACCGGGTCGTCCGGGCCGGGGACGCTGTCGTCGTCGACATCGGCGGACCCCATCGCGGCGGCTACTTCTCCGACTGCACCCGGACCTACCAGGTCGCCGGTGACGCAGATCCCGAGTTCGCGGCGGTGTACGAGATCGTCCGGCGCGCCCAGCAGGCCGGCGTGGACGCGGCCGTGGTCGGGGCGCCCTGCGAGGCGGTCGACGCCGCCGCCCGCCAGGTGATCGTGGACGCCGGGTACGGCGAGTACTTCATCACCCGCACCGGCCACGGCATCGGCCTGGAGGTGCACGAGGACCCGTACATGGTCGCCGGCAACACCCGGCCGCTCGTCGCCGGGATGGCGTTCTCGGTGGAGCCCGGCATCTACCTCCCGGGCCGTTTCGGGATCCGCATCGAGGACATCGTCGTCGCCACCGACGACGGCCCGCTGCGGATCAACAACTGCACGCCGCGACCTCACGGTCGTCTGATCCCGGCCTTGTCAGTACGGCCCCGTCATCCGAATCCGGTGGTGGGCAAGTGTTGTCGCCGTTCCAATGCCCGGCGTGAAGTGAGAGGTTGACATGCTCGAGGACATCGACGCGCGGATCGCGAACGAGCTGGCCGCCGACGGCCGGTGCTCCTACACCGACCTCGCCGAGCGGGTCGGGCTGTCGGTGTCGGCCGTCCATCAGCGGGTGCGGCGGCTCGAGCAGCGCGGCGTCATCAGGGGTTACGCGGCGCGCATCGGCGGCGAGGAGATCGGCCTGCCGCTGACGGCCTTCGTCTCCCTGACGCCGATCGACCCGGCCGCCGCGGACGATTACCCGAGTCGCGTCGCGCACCTCCGGCAGGTCGAGGCCTGCTACTCCGTCGCCGGCGTCGAGTCCTACATCCTCAAGGTGCGGGTGCCGACGCCCGGTGCCCTGGAGGCGTTGCTCGCCCAGATCCGGGCGGCCGCGCACGTGTCGACCCGGACCACCGTCGTCCTCTCGACCCCGTTCGAGGACCGGCCGCCGTTGGTGGAGACGCAGGCCTGACCCCGCGCCCGCCGCCGCGCCGGCGGGTTCTCGGCAGGCCGCCCCCGGGCAGCACCGCCGCCACCGGCTCAGTGCGTCGCGGAGCCCGCCGCGCCGTGACCGGCCTTCTTGCCGATCGGCAGCACGTGCAGCAGGGTCACGATGATCGCACCCACGACCATCCCGAGCACCGCCGAGAAGAACGTGTTGGTGATCCATCCGAGGACGGCACCGGCGCCACCGGTGGCGTCGTGCACGGCGACCTCGAGGTGGTGGACCACGTCGTACGGCGCGTGCAGGCCGAGCTCGTCGGCGCCGACCAGCAGGATGTGACCACCGACCCAGAGCATCGCGACCATGCCGACCCACGACAGCACCGAGAGCACGATCGGCATCGCGGTCACCAGGCCACGGCCGAACCCCGCGACGGCCTTGCCCTTCTTCCTGGCCAACGCGAGGCCGACGTCGTCCATCTTGACGATCAGGCCGACAGCGCCATAGACCAGCGCGGTGATCAGCACCGCCACCACGATCAGGATGAGGGCCCGGGCCACCAGCCCCTGGTCGGCCACCTCGTTGAGGGCGATGACCATGATCTCCGCGGACAGGATGAAGTCGGTCCGGGTGGCGGCCGAGACGACCTCCTTCTCGTGGTCGACCGGATCGCCGGTTCTCTCTGCCGGGTCCTGCGCCTCGGCTTCGTGCCCGGAGAACTTCTCCCACAGCTTCTCGGCACCCTCGTAACAGAGGTAGGTGCCGCCGAGCATCAGGATCGGCGTCAGCAGGAACGGCGCGAACTGACTCAGCAGCAGTGCCACCGGCAGGATGATCAGCAGCTTGTTGCGGAGCGACCCCTTGGCGATCCGCCAGATGATCGAGAGCTCACGCTCGGGCTTGAGGCCCTGCACGTACCGCGGGGTGACAGCTGCGTCGTCGACGACCACACCGGCCGCCTTGACGCCGGCCCGGCCGGCACCGGCGGCGATGTCGTCCAGCGACGAGGCGGTGAGTTTGACGAAGGCCGCGACATCGTCGAGAAGGGCAAAGATTCCGCTCATGGGTTCATCTTCGCCTACCGGGGCCGCGCGTCACACCTGAACGCGCTCGTGGCGCTCAGTGCACCGATGCCTGCGGCTTGCCGAAGGTCCGGTAGACGATCTCGACCAGGGCCGCCCCTACTGCGCCGATCAGCAGCGCCCACCCGACGAACTCGCCGGTCAGTTCGAACTCGAAGGACCGACGGCCGGCCGGGAGCATGAACGCCAGCACCACGATGCCGATCATCGAACTGATCAGCACCGCCTTCCAGAGCACGAACGGCCGGGCCAGGCAGATCAGGATCCACAGGAACACGACGACCAGCGCCAAGGTGGCGGCGGTGCCGGTCTGCTCCCGGCCGTCCCGGCCGGGGAAGCTGCCGTGCGTGACGAGGTACGCCGCGATCACCGAGATCCCGGCGATGACCCCCACCGGTATCGCGAAGCGCAGCACGCGGTCGAGGAAGCCGGGGATGTAGCGGCGCTTGTTCGGGCCCAGCGCGAGGAAGAACGCCGGGATGCCGATCGTCACGGTGGACACCAGCGTGAGGTGCCGGGGGAGGAACGGGAACGGCAGGAAGAACACCGCCGCGCTGACGATGGCGATCAGGCTCATCACGTTCTTGGCGACGAACAGGTTGGCCACCCGCTCGACGTTGCCGATCACCCGGCGGCCCTCGGCCAGCACGCTCGGCAGGTGCGAGAACTTGCCGTCCAGCAGCACCAGCTGGGCGACCGCCTTGGTCGCCTGCGCGCCGTTGCCCATGGCCACCCCGATGTCGGCGTCCTTGAGGGCGAGCGCGTCGTTGACCCCGTCGCCGGTCATCGCCACGACGTGGCCGTTCTTCTGCAGCGCCTGCACCAGCATCCGCTTCTGCAGCGGCGACACCCGCCCGAAAACGGTGGTCTGCTCGGCGATCTCGCGAAGCTCCTCCGCGTCCTCGCCGATGGTGCGGGCGTCGACGACGTGGGTGGTGTCCAGACCGACGCGGCGGGCGATGGCGGCCACCGTGTCCGGGTTGTCGCCGGAGATGACCTTGATGGCGACGCCCTGTGCGGCGAAGAAGCTCAGCGTCTCGGCGGCGTCCGGGCGGACCTGCTCGCCCAGGATGACCAGCGCCTTCCACACCAGGCCGTCCGGCAGCACCGGCCCGGTGAGCGGGTGGCGGGTCTGGCCGGCGACGAGCACCCGGCGGCCGGTGGCGGCGAGTTCCCGCACCCGGTCGCGGATCGGGTCGTCGGCGCGCAGCAGGACGTCGGGGGCGCCGAAGACCCAGCAGCCCTGACCCTGGAACTCCGCGGCCGACCATTTGCGGGCGGAGTTGAACGCGACCGTCTGGGTACGGTGCCAGCCCTCGGGCGCGGCCAGCTTCGCGGCCACCGCGACCAGGGTGCCGTTGGCGTTGGGGTCGTCGGCGAGCGCTCCGAGGGCGGCCTCGACGTAGGCGTCGTCGTGTTCCGGTTCGAGGTGTTCGAGTCCCTCGTAGACGATGTCGCCGACGGTGAGCGTGCCGGTCTTGTCCAGGCAGACGACGTCGACCCGGGCCAGGCCCTCGACGGCGGGGAGCTCCTGGACCAGCACCTGCTGCTTGGTCAGGGTCACCGCGGCGAGCAGGAACGCGACCGACGTCAGCAGCACCAGGCCTTCCGGCACCAGCCCGACGAGCCCGGCGGACGACCGGATGATGACCTGCTGCCAGCCCTGGTCGCCGATCGTGCGCCACTGCGACCAGATCTGCAGCGGCAGGGCGACGACGATGACCCAGGTGATGTATTTGAGCAACGTGTTGATGGAGTCCTGGATCTCCGACCGCGTCCTGGTGAACTTGCGTGCCTCGGCGGCGATCCGGTTGGCGTAGGCGTCGGGGCCGACGGCGGCGGCGTGGAAGCGGCCGGCGCCCGCGACGACCGTCGTGCCCGAGAGACATTCGTCGCCGGGGCCTTTCGGGACCGCGTCGGACTCACCGGTCAGGTTCGACTCGTCGATCTCCAGGCCGGCGCTGGTCATCAGCTTCCCGTCGGCCGGGACCTGGTCGCCCGCGCGCAGCTCGATGAGGTCGTCGAGCACGACGTCACCGGTCGGGATGGTCGAGACGACACCGCCTCGGACCACCTTGGTGGTGGGCGCGTTCAGCAGGGCCAATCGGTCGAGCTTCCGCTTGGCCGCCAGCTCCTGGACGATGCCGATACCGGAGTTGACGATCAAGGCCACGCCGAACAGACCGTCGATGGGGCTGCCGGCGATCAGGATCAGCACGAACAACGCACCCAGGATCGCGTTGAACCGCGTCATCACGTTGGTCCGGATGATCTCCCAGACGGACCGGGTCGACGTGCGGTCGGTGGTGTTCAGCAGGCCGCGCGCGACCCGGTCCGCGACCTGGGCGTCGGACAGGCCGTCCTCGGTCCTGGGATGGTCGAGGTCGTCGAGGCGCGTGGTTGCAGTACTCACCGGGTCATCGTCGCAGATCGAGGCGACCCACAGGGGTGATCCGATCCGGGACGACGGCCGCCGCCCACCGAATCTCGGCCGCAGTACCCGGCCGTGACGCCGGCGTGCTCCACTGGACGGCGATGACCACGACACTGCTGCGCGGCGGCCGCATCCACAATCCCGCTGAACCTGCTGCCACCTGCCTGGCGATCACCGACGGGGTGGTCAGCTGGATCGGCCCCGACACCGGGGTCGAGCAGGCCGGTCACATCGACGAGACGATCGACCTGGACGGGCTTTTCGTCGCACCCGCGTTCGTCGACGCCCACGTGCACTGCACGGACGCGGGGCTCGCGCTCGTGGGGCTGGACCTGCGTGGCGCCCGCAGCCTGACCGAGGCGCTGGACCAGCTGCGCGCCCACGCCGCCGCGTCCGCCGCCGCACTCATCTGGGGGCACGGTTGGGACGACGCCGGCTGGCCGGAGCGGCGGCCACCGAGCCGCCACGAGATCGATGCCGCGGTCGGCAACCGCCCGGCCTACCTGTCTCGCATCGACGTGCACTCCGCAGTGGTGTCCACCGCCATCGGCGACCGGCTGGACCCGGGCCGGGTCGGCTTCACCTTGGACGGCCCGCTGACCCAGGACAGCCACCACGAGGCCCGCCGGCTGGCCCGTTCACTGCTGACCGACGCCGACCGCTCCGCCGCACAACACGCGTTCCTGACCCATGCCGCGTCCCGCGGCATCGTCGAGGTGCACGAGTGTGCCTTCTCCGACCCGCAGGCCCTGGCCGACCTGGCCGGGCTGCTGACCCTCGACACCCCGCTGTCGGTGCTCGCCTATCTCGGGCAGGCGGTCGGGGACCCCGTGGAGGCCGCCGAGCTGCTGGCCCGCACCGGCGCGCACGCCCTCGGCGGCGACCTGTCCGTCGACGGCGCCCTCGGCTCCCGGACGGCGTCCCTGCACGAGACCTACGCCGACCATCCGGGTCGGGGAGTGCGCTACCTGACCGACGACCAGATCGCCGATCACCTCGTCGCCTGCGCGCGGGCCGGCATCCAGCCCGGCTTCCACGCCATCGGGGACGACGCCGTGGCCGCGGTCGCGGGGGGCCTCCGACGAGCCGCCGAGATCCTCGGCGGCACCTTGCCTCTCGCGGCGGTGGTGCCGAGGATCGAGCACGCCGAGATGATCTCGGCCGACGACATCGAGATCCTCTCCCGCTGCGGCGCTGTCGCCAGCGTCCAGCCGCTGTTCGACGCGCTGTGGGGCGGCGACGACGGGCTCTACACCGAGCGACTCGGCGTCGGCCGGGCCCGACCGATGAACCCGTTCGCGGCCATCGCCGCTGCCGGGGTCACCCTCGCCTTCGGCTCCGACGCCCCGGTCACCGCGGCCGAGCCGTGGGCGGCTGTCCGGGCGGCGGTCAACCACCGCACGCCCGGCTCGTCGGTGACGCCACGGGCCGCGTTCACCGCGCACACCCGCGGTGCCCACCGGGCTGCCCGGCGGATGGACCGGGGAGTGCTGACGGTCGGGTCGGTGGCCGACCTCGCCGTCTGGAACACCGGTCCGCTGGTCCGGCCGGAAGCCGCCGAGATGGCACAGCGCTGGTCGACCGACCCGCGTTCCCGGGTACCGCTGCTGCCCGACCTCGGGCCGGACGCGGCGAACCCGGAGTGCGTGGCCACCGTGGCGGCCGGCCGGGTCGCCTACGACACGGGCCTGCTGATCAGCTCGATGCTTCCCCGGTGATCCCGCCGGCGGCCTCGTCCGCGGCAGCCTCGCGCTGCACCACATCGGCGTAGGACACCTCGACGGCGCGACAGAACTCGGCGTCGTCGATCTCGGCCGACAGGCGGAAGGTGTTCCAGCCGTAATGGCCGATGTACGGGGCGATGAGCACGTCGTCGGGGTAGGCGTCGCGCCACCACTGCGCCTCGTCGGCGTCCCGGCCGCACTTGAGCGTGACGGTGCCGATCTCGGGGCCGAACACGGCGAACGCCTGGCCGTCGACCCTGACCTCGTCGTGCCCGTGCTTCGTTTTGGTGGCCTCGGCGCCCGGCCGGCCGGTGCAGTAGGCGAGCAACAGGTGGTGGTCCATGGTCAGGCTCCGCTCGGTCCGGCGGCCGTGCCCGGCCCCCCGCTGGCACTCCGGAGCCACGGCCCCGGTCGTCGGCGTCACCCTACCGTCGCGCTCCGCAACCGGGGCCGGGCGTCGTCGCCGACACGCGTCCGGGCCGGCGGGCCGTCGTCTCCCGCACGCGGCCGTTCCCCGCTGATCCGGCCACTACGCTGGTCGGATGGCCTTCCCGACCCTGCACGCCCCGCCGGGCGACGGTGCCGGCGCTGCAGGCACCCCCGCCTTCCGCGACACGGTGATCGGTCGGCGCTGGCGCTCGGTGCGCGGCGCCGGCGGACTGCGGATCGTCGGGGCCCTGGCCGGCGGTGGCGGGCTGTATCTGGGTACGGCTCCGCGGACGTGGTGGTGGTCGGCGATCCTCGGCCTGATGCTGCTCGGCCTCGTCCTGCACGGGCGCCGACTGCGGGTGGCGGCCGGGCTGTCGCTGCTGGCGGGCGCGGCCTACTTCATCCCGTTGCTGAGCTGGTCGGGCGTCTACGTCGGGGCGGTGCCGTGGCTCGCACTCGCCGTCGCCGAGGCGCTGTTGGTGGTCCCGGCCGGGATGCTGATCGCCGCGACGACCCGACGCCTGCCGGCGTGGCCGGTGTTCGGCGCGGCCGCCTGGGTGCTCGGGGAGGCGCTGCGCGCCCGGTTCCCGTTCGGCGGCTTCCCGTGGGGCGGCATCGCCTTCACGCAGCCGGACGGCCCCCTGCTCCCGGCCGCGTCGCTGCTCGGGTCGTCCGGGCTCGCGTTCCTCACCGCACTGGCCGGTTTCGCGCTGTCCGAGCTGGTGCGGCGGCTGGGCTCCGACCGAGCCGACCGGCGGCGGTGGACGGCGGCTGCCGTCGTCGCCGCGCTGCCGTTCGCGGCCGGTCTCGCCGGCCTGCTGACCGAGCACGACACCGCGGCCGACCCGCAGCAGACGGTCGCCGTCATCCAGGGGAACGTCCCGCGGGCCGGCCTGGACTTCAACGCCCAGCGTCGGGCCGTCCTGGACAACCACGCTGCGCGCACCCACGAGCTCGCCGAGGAGGTCCGGGCCGGTACAGCGCCCCAGCCGGCACTGGTCATCTGGCCGGAGAACTCCTCCGACATCGACCCGTACCGCAACAACGACGCCGCGGCCGTCATCGCCGACGCGGCCGCCGACATCGGGGTGCCGATCCTGGTCGGCGCGGTGGTCGGCACCGACGACCCGACGCGGAACCTCAACCAGGGCATCGTCTGGGACCCGGTCACCGGACCCGGTCAGTCGTACACCAAGCGGCACCCGGTGCCCTTCGCCGAATACATGCCGTGGCGCAGCTTCTTCCGGGTCTTCTCCGACAAGGTCGATCTGCTGCGCGGCGAGTTCCTCCCCGGCACGACCGCCGGCAATCTCGACATCGCCGGGGTGAACGTCGGTGACGTCATCTGCTTCGAGATCGTCGAGGACGGGCTGGTCCGGGACGTCGTCGACGGCGGCGCCCAGCTGCTCGTCGTCCAGACCAACAACGCGACCTTCGGCTACACCGACGAGACGTACCAGCAGCAGGCGATGAGCCGGGTTCGTGCGGTCGAGCACGGCCGGGACGTGCTGATCGCCGCGACCAGCGGGGTGTCGGCGGTGATCCGGTCCGACGGCAGCGTCGATTCCACCATCGGACTCTTCACCCCCGGCTACCTCACGCCGGGTGTGGGCCTGGCGTCGACGACCACGCCCGGTACCCTGCTCGGCGGACCGGTCGAGTGGCTGCTCACCCTGTTGACGCCACTCGCTCTCGCACTGGCGCTGTCCCGTCCGCAGAAGTTCCGACCCGACGCCGCTGCCCGTCCTCGAACTCAGGAAGGTGTGTTGTAGACATGCCCGAAAGCTCCGCCCCGACTCCCGGCCGTGTGTTGGTGATCGTCCCCACCTACAACGAGATCGAGAACCTGCCGCTCATCCTCGACCGGATCTGCGCCGCGGCCCCCGAGGTCGACGTCCTCGTGGTCGACGACAACAGCCCCGACGGCACCGGCGCCCTGGCCGATCACCGCGCCGCGGCGGACGATCACCTGCACGTGCTGCACCGGACCGCCAAGAACGGGCTCGGCAAGGCCTACATCGCCGGGTTCCAGTGGGGTCTCGAGCGTGGGTACGACACCCTCGTCGAGATGGACGCGGACGGCTCGCACGCCCCGGAGAACCTGCCCCGGATCCTGGCCGCGACCAGCGTCGGCGACCTGGTGATCGGATCCCGCTACGTCGCCGGTGGCCACGTCGTGAACTGGCCGCTGCGGCGGATGGTGCTGTCCAAGGCCGCGAACCTGTACGCGCGGCTGGCCCTGGGGGTCGGCCTGCACGACATCACCGCCGGCTACCGCGCCTACAAGGCCGGTGTGCTGCGCGCCCTGCCGCTGGACACCATCGAGTCCCACGGCTATTGCTTCCAGGTCGATCTGGCCTGGCGCACGGTGCAGGAGGGCTTCATCGTCATCGAGGTCCCGATCACCTTCACCGAGCGGTCCATCGGCGCATCGAAGATGAGCGGCAGCATCATCCGCGAGGCACTGTTCAAGATCACCTACTGGGGGCTGAAGCAGCGCTTCGCGCAGGCCACCCGCAGGAAGACGGAGTCCCGCCGCAACCCGGTGATCCGGGCAGACGTGCCCTGATCCCGGGACGCCCCGGACGCGCGAAGGCCCGCCCCGGGTGCCGGGGCGGGCCTTCGGACGCTCTGAAGTCGACGGAGCTCTCGGGTCAGCTGACGATGCCCCGCCGGCTGTGGAGCTCGGTCAGCCGCTCGGTCAGGATCTCCTCGAGCTCCTCGACGGAGCGACGCTCCAGCAGCATGTCCCAGTGGGTGCGCGGCGGCTTGACGTTCTTCATCTCGGGAACCGAGCCGTCGACCAGCTTGGACTCCTGGCCGTGCATCCGGCAGTCCCAGGATCCGGGGACCTCGGCGTCGTCGGCCAGCGGCACGGTGAAGTCGTGGTCGCGCGGGCAGTGGTAGGTGGCGGTGCGCCGGGGTGCGAGGTCGTGGTTGCGGTCGGCCTCGTAGCTGGTCGCTCCGAGACGGCTGCCGCGCAGGACGCGATCTGCCATGTCGGTTCCTCTCATTTCAGGTGGTGCGTGACGTGCGGGGTGCGCGCGGGTCGTCTGCGGGCACAAGGGGTTCAACGCCGACCGGGTCCGGTTCGTTCCCGCCGGTCGGGCGGGCGGGTCGGACATCGGACGAGGTCCGCTCAACCGCTCGAGTCTAGCGGATCGCGGGCGACCGGCTCCTGCCCTCGCGTCGGCGGGACGGCAGCATCGTGTGCAGCTCACCCCCGTGCCCGATGTCGCCGGACGGCGGCCCGGTTGGCACACCGGACCGAGCAGTACCGCTGCCGGCCGTTGCGGGTGACGTCCACGACCACGGCCTCGCAGTCGGCGGCGCAGCGCGCCAGCCGGTGCATCCCGCGGGTGGAGAGGTGCAGGGCCGTGCCGACGCCGAACACAGCGGCAAGGACCTCCGGCAGGGCCTGGTTCTCGTCGCGGTAGTGCAGATGCCAGCCCTCGTCGTCGTGGTCGGTCAGTCGCGGGTAGGCGGCGACCGCAGCCATCTGGGCATTCAGCAGCGTGGCCCGACGGCGCGGGTCATCGGCGTCGACGACGGCGAGCCACCGGTCGATCACCTCGCGGGTACGGCGGTGGTCGTCCGCGGCCGCCGGGAAGGTCATCGTCATGCCGAAGTCGCGGGCCCGTCCGACGAGGCCGGCCCGGGCGTCGGGCCAGTCGTTCGCCAAGGACGCCGCCAGCAGCACGGCGTATTCGCCGTAAGGGTTGAGATGCACAACGCCATTACAGCACGATCGTCTCGTGACCCAGATCCTCGCCGTCCCGACACCCGTTTCCGCCCCGAGCCACGAGCACGCCTGGTTCACCCGGTCGGCGCACCGCACCTCCCAGGGAATGGTGTGCTACGTCCGCTGCGACTGCGGAATCCAGCGGATCGACCTGCAGCTCGTCTCCGCTGGCGCCGCCGTCCGCACTCAGCCGCGAGGTCGGCGCGGCCGCCCGTCAGCTCAGGTGATCGGGTCGTGACGCAGGGGGGCCCAGCTCACCGTTGCGGTGGTGGCTGCGGCACAGCACCTGGTAGCGGACCCGGTCCTGGACGTCGGGCTCGTCCAGCGTCGCCGGTGCGGCCGTGTCGGCGACGAGCACGGTCGAGCCGGTGCGGACGATCTCCCCGTGGACGACCCGGGCGTTGAACCGGCCGGGCCGGCCGCACCAGCACAGCACCTCCACCTGCAGCAGCTGCACCTCGTCGGCCAGCTCGAACCAGCGGCACGAGCCCGGGAACAGGCGGCCACGGAAGTCGGTGGCGATCCCGAACCCGTAGACGTCGACCTGGAAGTCGTCGGCCATCCGGCAGAGCTGTTCCACCTGCTCCGGGGTGAAGAACTGCGCCTCGTCGACGATCACGTAGTCCACCGGCAGACCGCGCGACCACTGGGCGCGGATGACCGTGGCGAGGTCCATGTCGTCGGCGACCTCGACCGCGGGGCGGACGAAACCCATCCGCGACGAGATGACCCCGGGTGAGGTGCGGTCCAGCTTGATGAGCAGCAGACCGTGTCGGCCCTGACGGGCGAAGTTGTGGTCCATCTGCAGCGCGAGCGTGGATTTACCGCAGTCCATCGGACCGTGGAAGTACTTGACCACGCCGCGCAGGGGCAGCCCCCGTCGGGACCCCGAAGCCGGCACCGCCGACAGCGCCCCTGGATGTTCCTCGGTACGGCGCGTCGGGGCTGCGGGGTCGGCAGGCACCGGCGGGTCGGAGGGAGCAGGCGCGGACACGCGGGACACCCTACGGGCCGTCAGCCGGCGGTGGGCCAGTTGCCGCGCCGCTGCAGCACGCCGCGCAGCAGGTCCGGCCGGTCGGTCACCAGGCCCTCGACCCCGAGATCCAGTAGCCGGTCCATCTCGGTGGTGTCGTCGATCGTCCACACATGGACCTCGAGACCGAGTCGCTGTGCCGTGCGGATGAAGCCGGGTGTCGCCACCGGCAGCCGATTCAGCTGCACCGGCACCTGGGCGGCGATCGCCCCACTGAAGCGGACCGGCACCGGCAGGTGCCGGGAGCGCGCGACGAGCCGCACGACCTGGCGGGTGCCCAGCGACAGCACGGCCGTCGGGCCGAGCCGCCGGCGCAGGGCCCGCAGCCGGGCGCTGGAGAACGACGCCAGGCACACCCGGTCGAGGGCGCCCGTCCGTTCCAGGACTCGGGCGAGCGGCTCCACCGCCGCATCGCTCTTGGCGTCGATGTTGAACAGCGCGTCCGGGAAGTCGGTGAGCAGGTCGTCCATCCGCGGGATGGGTTCGCGCCCGCCGATCCGGGCCCGTCGCACCTCGTCCCAGGTCATCTGCCCGATCACCCCCCGGCGGTCGGTCACGCGGTCGAGCAGGACGTCGTGGAAGGCGACGAGCACGCCGTCGGCGGTGGCGTGCACATCCGTCTCGAGGTAGCGGATCCCCTCCCGCAGCGCCCGTTCGAAAGCGGCGGCGGTGTTCTCCAGGCCGGCGAGCTCGCCGGTGTGCCATCCGCGGTGGGCGAAGGCCCGCGGGCGTGGACCGTCCAGGAATCCGCTCACCGGGCCAGTCTGCACGGCAGTGGACGTGTGTCGGTGCGACCGCGCGCCGACGGTGCGCCCTAGCGTGGCGGACATGCGCCGGACCGCCCCCACCCGCTGCGAATGGTGCGGTCGTGAGCTGCCCCTGCAGGAGGGCCTGGGACGCCGCCGCCGGTACTGCGCCCACGCCTGCCGTCAGCGCGCCTACGAGAACCGCAACGCCCACAACCGGGGTGATCTTCCGGTGGACGCCGTCGTGCTGACCGCGGCCGAGGCCTCCGACCTGGCCGACCGGCTGTACCAGATGCGCTGTGCGGCCGAGGATGTCGCGACCGCGGTGGGTGAGAAGGTGACCGGTCGAGAGCTGGTCGGGTTGGTCGAGGCGATGATGGACGCCGCCCGCGCGGCTGAGCGGCTGCGCTGATCCGTCGATCCGGCGGCGGGGGAGCCGCTCGTTCGGGTGGCGGAATCACCCGGTTCCCGATCAGCGTGACGCAGGTCACGGGGTTATGGTCGATCCGGTTGGGCGCCGGTATGTCCCCGGGCTCCAAGCAATAACTGCTCTCGCAGAACACCGGACCTCACGGTTCTGGGAGCTGCGTTGAGCCGCCGGTTCGAGGCGACTCGGCGCCCGACCCTCACTTGCGCCGGCGCGCCCTCGATCCGCTCCACGTCGACCTCCCGGGTCCTGTGCGCGCGTGCCCGACGCCTGCGTGCGACGCTGTGAGCCGGTAGTTCGCAACGACGGGACGTGGGAGTGGCAGTGACGCAGAACGGGACCCTGACCGGCCGGAAGGCCCTCATCACCGGCGCGGGCAGCGGCATCGGCGCCGCCTGCGCGCGGACGCTGGGCGCCCGGGGCGCGACGGTCGTGGTGGCCGATGTGAACGGCGAGGCGGCCCGGGCGGTCGCCGACGAGGTCGGCGGGCAAGCCTGGACCGTCGATCTCTCGGACTCCGCCGCGCTCGAGTCGCTGACGCTGGACGTCGACATCCTGATCAACAACGCGGGCCTGCAACGGGTCCGCCCGCTGCACGAGTTCCTGCCGGCGGACTTCCGACAGATCATGCGGGTCATGGTCGAGGCGCCGTTCCTGCTGATCCGGGCGGCCCTGCCGCACATGTACGAGCACGGCTTCGGCCGCGTCGTCAACGTCTCGTCGGTTCATGGTCTGCGGGCCTCGCCCTTCAAATCCGCCTACGTCACCGCCAAGCACGGTCTCGAGGGTCTGTCGAAGGTCACCGCTCTCGAAGGCGGGCCGCACGGGGTGACCAGCAACTGCGTCAACCCCGGGTACGTGCGGACCCCGCTGGTCGAGAAGCAGATCGCCGACCAGGCCCGGATCCACGACCTCCCCCCGGAGGAGGTGGTGCAGAAGGTGATGCTCGCCGAGTCGGCCATCAAGGAGCTCGTGGAGCCCTCCGACGTGGCGTCGCTCGTCGCCTGGCTGGTGTCCGACGACGCCCGGATGGTCACCGGCGCCTCCTACACGATGGACGGTGGCTGGAGCGCGCGGTGACGGATCCGGACGCCACCGGTGCCTACGCCGCCGACGAGCGCGTCCGCTGTGACTACGACAGTGCTGCACAGGCCTACGACGACCTCGTCCGCTCCGACGACAGCTCCACGCACACGCTGTCGACGGCCGTCATCACCGCCTTCGCCCGCCTCGTGCTCGACCACGGGTCGGGTTCGGCGGTGCTGGACGCCGGTTGCGGGCCGGGCCAGTGGACGGAGCTGCTCAACGGGCTCGGGGTCCGGGCGCACGGGGTGGACCTCTCGCCCGAGATGGTGCGGATCGCCCGCCGCCACCGGCCGGACCTTCGGTTCGACGTGGGTTCGTTGCTGCGGACGGGAGCGCCCGACCACTCGCTCGCCGGCATCCTGGCCCACTTCTCCTTGATCCACCTGCCGCCGCCGCAGGTCCCGGCCGCGCTGGCCGAGTTCGCCCGGATGATCGAGCCCGGCGCGCCCCTGCTGATCGGGGTCCAGGTCGCGGTAGAGCCGGGTCCTGGGGGCTGGGCGACCTATGGCGGTCACCGGGCCTCGCCGGCGTACGTGTGGGATCTGGATGCGCTGATGGCGCAGCTCGCCCGGCTGGGGTTCACCGAGGTGGCCCGACTGCGCATCGAGCCGCTGTTCGCCGATCGCCCGCCGGCCGGCTACCTGCTGACCCGCTACGGCAGTTCGGAACCCGAGAGCGACTGAGCTGTCGACGATGTGATCAGAGTGCGGCGGCCGGTTCGAGGTTCCGGGCCCGGTACCGCACGAGGGCCGCGGCCGTGTCGGCCTGGATGAGGTCCATGTGCATCATCGCGCCGGTCAGGGCGCCGGCGGCGGCCGCGGCCCCGACCTGCGCCTGCAGATCGGTGATGTTGCCGGCCACGAAGACCCCGGGCACGCTGGTCCGGCCCATCGGCTCGCTGGGGATGTACTCGCCGATCGCCGCTCCCATCGGATGTGGCACCGGGGTCAGCCCCAGGTTCGCCAGCACGGCGCCGCGGGCCACCATCCGCGACGCGGTGGCCACGGTGGTGCGGGCGACGACGGTGCCGTCGGTCAACCGGACACCGACGAGACGTCCGGAACCGGAGTCGGTCTCGAGGGCGGCGACCGGGCCGGCGATGATGCGCACGCCGATCGCGGCGAGCTGCTCACGGTCGTCGTCGGTCAGGGTGGCGGTGTGCTCGAACAGCACGACGTCATCGCTGAGCTGACGGAACAGCAGCGCCTGATGCGCTGCCATCGGACCGGTGGCCAGGACTCCGATGGCGGTGTCGCGGACCTCCCAGCCGTGGCAGAACGGGCAGTGCACGACGTCGCCGCCCCAGTGTTCGCGCAGCCCGGGGATGTCGGCGAGCTCGTCGGTGAGGCCGGTCGTCACCAGCAGACGCCGGGCCAGGACGGTCCGGCCGTCGGCGAGCGAGACGCTGAAGTCGCCGCCGTCGCGAACCGCACCGGTGACCTCACCGTCCACGACATGGGCGCCGTACGAGCGGATCTCGCTCCGGCCGACGGCAAGGAGTTCTCTCGGTGGGATGCCGTCGCGACTGAGAAAGCCGTGCACTCCTTTCGCGGGCGCGTTGCGCGGAGTGCCGGCGTCGACCACCAGCACCGAGCGGCGGGAGCGGGCGAGCATCAGCGCACCGTTGAGGCCGGCGGCGCCGCCGCCGACCACCAGCACGTCGTAACGGGCGAGGAGTTGATCGGTCATGGTGCCACCGTGCGGCACCGGGGGCCTTGCTGGCAAGCGCCCTTGCTGTTCTGGCAAGCTGTGGGAATGGACGACGACCTGGACCAGATCATGACCGCGGTGGGCCCCCGACTGCGCGCGCTGCGCCGGCACCGCGAGATCACTCTCGCCGACCTGTCGGAGGACACCGGCATCTCGGTCAGCACGCTGTCCCGGCTGGAGTCCGGCCAGCGGAAGGCGACCCTGGAACTGCTCCTGCCGCTGGCGAAGTCGTACGGAGTCCCGCTGGACGAACTGGTCGGCGCGCCCGACACCGGGGATCCGCGGATCCATCTGCGACCCATCCGGCGGCACGGGCGCATCTTCATCCCGCTGACCCGACGGCCCGGCGGGATGCAGGCGTTCAAGGTGATCATCCCGCGCGGCGGCGGGACGCCGGACCCCCGGACGCACGAGGGCTACGAGTGGTTGTACGTACTCAACGGCCGGTTGCGCCTGGTGTTGGGGGAGCAGGACCTGATCCTCGAACCCGGTGAGGCGGCCGAGTTCGACACCCGCGAACCACACTGGCTGGACGCCGCCGGACCCGGCCCGGTCGAGGTGCTCTGCCTGTTCGGCCGGCAGGGCGAGCGGGCGCACCTGCGGGCCGGCGCGGCCTGACCCGTGGATCCTGTGGATGGTCCAGGAGCACCGGTGCGCCGAACGCCATGCGTCCGTCGCGTTGTGCCGGCGCCGCGCAAAGGTGCTGCCCCGGCTCTCGACGATCAACTGGCACGACGTACTGGTACGACTGCGGATCCGTCCGGCCCGGGGCCCGACCACGGACCACGTCGACCTGCTTACGTCACAGTGACGGAACAAGCCGGGGTGGCCCGGGACGGCGGATTCCGGAGGCGGCTGGTGTTGACGCGACAGATCTTCGTGTCGGACGGTTCTCGGGTCGGTCCGGATGAAGTTCGGGGTGGCCACCGGGATCCGCCTCGACCGGACCGGCACCTGGGCCGCGATCGCCCCCGCGAACCGGGTCGGCACCCGCAGGTGCCGGGAGCGGACCATCAGCCGGATTACCTGCCGGGTGCCCAGGGACAGTGCCGCGCCGGTTCCGAGACGGCGGCGCAGCGCGTGCAACCGGGCGTCGGAGAACCACGCCAGACACACCCGGTCCAGCGACCGGGTCCGCTCCACGAGCGCCGCCAGCGGTTCTACGGCCGCGTCGCTCTTCGCGTCGATGTTGAACAGGGCGTCCGGGAAGTCGGTGAGCAGGTCGTCCATCCGGGGGATGGGCTCGCGTCCGCCGATCCGCGCGCGCCGCACCTCGTCCCAGGTCAACGCGCTGATGGGTCCCCGCCCGTCGGTCACCCGGTCCAGGACGGAGTCGTGGAACGCCACCAGCACGCCGTCGGCGGTGGCGTGCACATCCGTCTCCAGGTAGCGCAGGCCCTCCCGCAGGGCCCGCTCGAACGCGGCCGCGGTGTTCTCCAGGCCGACCATGTCCCCGGTGTGCCAGCCGCGGTGCGCGAACGCCCGCGGCCGGGGACCGTCCAGGAATGCGCTCACCCGGTCAGTCTGCACGGCGGATGACGTGTGTCGGTCCGACCGCGCGCCGACCGCGCGCCCTACCGTGGCGGGCATGCGCCGGACCGCCCCCACCCGCTGCGAATGGTGCGGCCGCGAGTTGCCGGTCCAGGAGGGCCTCGGGCGCCGTCGCCGGTACTGCGCCCACGCCTGCCGGCAGCGGGCCTACGAGAACCGCAACGCCGCCAATCGCGGGGATCTGCCGGCGGACGCCGTCGTGCTGACCGCCACCGAGGCGTCCGATCTCGCCGACCGGCTCTATCAGATGCGCTGCGCGGCCGAGGACGTGGCCACCGCGGTCAGCGAACGGGTGACCGGCCGCGACGAGGCGGAGGTCGTCCAGAAGGTGATGCTGGCCGAGTCGGCCATCAAGGAGCTGGTCGAGCCCGCCGACGTGGCGTCGCTGGTGGCGTGGCTGGTGTCCGACGACGCCCGGATGGTGACCGGCGCCTCCTACACGATGGACGGCGGATGGAGCGCCCGCTGATCACGCGGTGAGTGCGGCCGCTATCTGCGTGCGGGCCCGCCGTCCCTCCGGGGTGGGCAGCAGCGGGTAGTCGTGGATCATTGCGGGCGCCTCGTGCAGGGTCACGGCGACGCCGGCGTCGGCCGCGCGCCGGCCGAAGGCTTTCGCGTCGGCGTTCACGATGTCGCGGGTGCCGCTGAACATCGTGACGGGCGGCAGGCCGCGCAGGTTCCCGTGCAGCGGGCTGACCCGGGGATCGTCCACCGGCAGTTCCCGCCGCCAGAGGTCCGCGGCGACCAGCAGGCCGGGCACGGCCAGCCACGGATCGGTGGGCTCGATCCGGGCGAGCTCCGGGTCGGTGAACGACAGGTCGAAGGCGGGGGAGACAAGGACCAGCCGGTCCGCGGTGCGGCCGCGGTCGCGAAGGATCGCCGCCGCGGCCACCGCGATGGTCGCGCCGGCCGAGTCACCCAGCAGCGCAACGGGTGTGGGCAGCGTTTCGACGAGGTCGGCGACCCGCTCGACGACGTCGGCCGCGTGACCCGTCGGTGCCAGCGGATAGATCGGCACCGTCAGGGTCCGCCCGGTGGCGGCGGCGGTGCGGGCCGCGAACCACCACTGCCGGGCGGTGATCTCGTGGATCCAGCCGCCCCCGTGCAGGTACACGACGGCGCCGGCCGACGAGCGCCGACGTGGCGTGACGCGGTAGACCGGCCACCCCGCGACGGTCCGCAGGGACACCCGGACCAGCCGGTCGACGCCGGGTGGCGGTGCGTGGCCGGCCGGGTTGAGGGCGAGGTCGGCGAGGTGGGCGTCGACGGCCGCCACCGACGACCAGACGGCCTTCGAGCGGTCGAGCCGCAGCATCCGCGGCATCAGACGGCTGGCGAGCGATGGCATGTGGCTTATCGGCCCCGGCCGTCGACGGCGTCGTCTCGGGTGTCGAGATCTCTCATGCGGCATTCCCTTTCGTCGTCGGTGTCATCGGGGCGGCGGTCAGCCGGTGCCGGGCGACGGCCCGTGCGGTGTCGTCCAGGATGAGGTCCGCGTTGATCGCGGCGCCCGCCAGCGCACCCCCGGCTGCCGCCCCACCCACCTGTGCCTGCAGGTCGGTGACGTTACCCGCCACGAACACCCCGGCGACGGCGGTCCGGCCCGCCGCCTCGCTCGGGATGTACTCGCCCACGGCAGCGCCCATCGGGTGGGGGAGCGGGGTCAGCCCGAGGTCGGTCAGCAGCCCGCTGCGCGCCACCATCCGGGACGCCGTGGCCACCGTCGTGCGCGGCACCGTGCTGCCGTCGGCCAGCCGGACTCCGACGAGACGGCCGGTGGCAGGGTTGGTCTCGAGTGCGGTGACCGTGCCGGCGACGAGCCGCACGCCGGCGGCGGCGAGCTGCTCGCGGTTCTCGTCGGTCAGCGGCGCGGTGTGCTCGAACAAGACCACGTCATCACTGAGTTGGCGGAAGAGCAGCGCTTGGTGGGTGGCCATCGGCCCGGTCCCCAGGACGCCGACGGCGGTGTCGCGGACTTCCCAGCCGTGGCAGTACGGGCAGTGGACGACGTCGCCACCCCAGTGCTCGCGGAGACCGGGGACGTCGGCAAGCTCGTCGATCAGGCCGGTGGTGATCAGCAGGCGGCGGGCCCGCACGACCCGACCGTCCGCCAGCGACACCGCGAAGTTGTCGCCGGCCCGGACAGCGCCGGTGACGTCTGCGTCGATGACATGCCCGCCGTACGAACGGACTTCGCTCCTTCCGGTCGCGATGAGGTCGCGGGGCGGGATGCCGTCCCGGCCGAGGAGCCCGTGCACGCCGGCGGCGGGTGCGTTGCGGGGCGTGCCGTTGTCCACCACGAGCACCGAGCGGCGCGAGCGGACGAGCATCAACGCGCCGCTCAAGCCGGCGGCGCCGCCGCCCACCACCAGCACGTCGTACGAGGTCAGAAGATCTGTCGTCATGTTCTCAGCGTGCGCCAGGGGGGCTTGATCTGGCAACCATCCTTGCCGGATATGGCAAGCCAATGGCATGCTGACGCCGTGGACGACGACCTGGACCTGATCATGACGGCGGTGGGACCGAGACTCCGGGCGCTGCGGACGCACCGCGAGCTGACCCTGGCGGAACTGTCGGCGGACACCGGCATCTCGGTGAGCACGCTGTCGCGGTTGGAGTCGGGCCAGCGGAAGGCCACGCTGGAACTGCTGCTGCCGCTGTCGAAGTCGTACGGCGTGCCGCTCGACGAGCTGGTCGGCGCGCCGGACACGGGTGACCCGCGGATCCATCTGCGGCCCATCCGCCGCAACGGCCGGGTGTACATCCCGCTGACCCGGCGCCCCGGCGGACTACAGGCGTTCAAGCTGATCATCCCGGCCGGCAGCGGTCCGGCGCAGCCGCGGACCCACGAGGGCTACGAGTGGCTGTACGTCCTGAACGGCCGCCTCCGGTTGGTCATCGGCCAACAGGACCTCGTCCTGGAGGCCGGTGAGGCGGCGGAGTTCGACACCAAGGAGCCGCACTGGCTGGACGCCACCGCGGCCGGGCCGGTCGAGGTGCTCTGCCTGTTCGGGCGCCAGGGCGAGCGGGCGCACCTGCGGGCCGGGGCGTCATGAGCGGGGGAGGCTGATAGGCGAAACGGCCGCCTGGTTGGTGGCCGTTCAGCGCCGGCACCGCGAGGTGCCGGCGTAGCTTCCCCGCGCGAGCGTCTCGTCCACGACCAGCACCCCGGCCGGGTCACCGAACGCGTCGAGTACATAGTCACGGAGTCCGTCACGGATCCGAGCAGCGTCCCACCCAGCGCATGACAACAGGTGCTGCAGCGCATTCGGTGAGCTGTGGCCGCGGTGCTCGGCGATCGTCCAGCAGTTCTTCCGGGACAAGCTCGGACTCCAGACCCAACACCAATGAGCCGGCAAGTCGGGCCGGTTCGTCCCGGGCGATTCGAATGAACCATCTGTAAGTTTTGGGTCGGCTGGCCCGGGGCTGGCTGGCAGAGTCAGTGTCGTCGCTTCGGCTGGGTGTGACTCGTGCACCGCTTGGCCCCTTCGGGGTGCTCTGGCCGGAGTCTGTCCGCTTGGTCGGAGCAGCGACGCCGGCCCGGTCTTCCTCGGCGGCTTGATCAGAAGCCTGCCCGACCTTGCACGTCGTTTCACCCCGCGGATTTCGTGCGGTGACGGAAATAAGACCTACTGGGGCCGGTAGAGCGCCGAGCACGGCGCGATCGGCGAGTCTGACGCACACGCGCTACCTTGCGACTGTTTCGTTGTCAATACTCGCATTCCGACAACGGCGTTGCGGACTCAATCGAAATGGTGTGCGCCCGATCGCCCCCACCCGTCTTGATGTGCCGACATTCGCCCCACCCACCCTCAGTCACTGTGTTCACGATCATCACTCGAGCGACCAACCGTCTCGGCCCTTGCGCGAACACTCGCGCAGGGTTAACGTCAGCGCACTCGAGTGCCGGCGCAACCTAGGCCTAAGGAATCCCATGCATTCACGCGTCATGGTACGAGTGCTGGCAGTGTCCACGATACTTCTGTCACTAATTGCTTTTTCAGCACCTGCGCATGGCGCGCGAGTATATGAGCCTGCTCCTTGGTACCGGGTACCCCAGACCGACCAAACGGTGGAGCACCCGGCGTCGAATCTATCCTTATGCACATTGGATTGCGAACGGTTACTTATTTCGGGCGGGGTGCCGCAAATCAACGACAATATGTTCGGATCCGGTACGTTCTAAGGGTCGTCGACCGTATTGACTGCTGCCCACGTAATCATAAACGACAACGGGCAGCTGAACTACATTCAAGGATACGTGTACAAACGTGCAAGAAATGGGGCACCTGACTTGGGCCAAATTAGTGCCCCCGTGATCGTTGCCTGATGGCGTCGAGGGCGTCGGTGAGGTCGTCTGGGAGGGTGTCCGCTGCGGTGATGGTCTGGTCACCCGCCTGGATGGTGATCGTCTTGTAGCGGCGGGTGGTCTTGACGAACTTCCGGATTGACCAGCCGGTGGCGGTCTCGATCCATTTCGACACGGCCAGGGCGGCCATCACGATGGTCAGGTGCGCCTCGATCGACTCCCGCAGGTGGTGGTAGACCGGCCGGGCCTGCAGGTCGTGTTTGGACATCCGGAACGCTTTCTCGACCCGCCACAGCTGGTGATACGCGCCGATCACGGTGTCCGCGGTGGGGTTCGGCAGGTTCGTGACGTACCCCTTGATCCCGGCCAGCGCTCGGGCCTTGACGATCAGCGGATCGTTGAGAGCCCTGCTGCCACCGGTGATCTGGACGAACCGGTTCCGTTTGATTGCAGTCTTCCCGTCAATCGCCTGCTGCGCTTTCTTGACCTGCTCCTCGATCCCGCGCAGCGTGCGGCGGGCCCGGTCGGCCCGGTACTGGTAGAACACCGTGTGGTCTTTCCGCCCGTCGGTCGGCGAGGCGGGCATCGGCTGCACCCACACCTGCTGATCGGCTGGCTCAACACCGGGATGCGCGTTGCGCCAGGCCGAGACTACGTACGGGATGTCGGGGATCCGGGCGCCGATGATGAACGACAACCCGGCCGCTTCGATGGCTTTCTTGTTGCTGTCGGACACCATCCCGGCGTCGCCGACCACATGTGACGTCGGTCAGCCGGTGCGCAGCCATGAACGCGGTGATCGTCGGGATCATCGTCGTCGTCTCGGCTTTGTTCCCTTCGAACGCCTCGACCCGCAGCGGGAACCCATCGGCGTCGACCAGCAGGCCGATGGTGATCTGCGGTTCCAGCCGGCGTTCTTTGGAGAACCCGGGAATCCGGAACTCATCAGCGGTGTCGGTCTCGAAGTACAGGGTCGACACGTCATACAGCACAAGGGATGTCGGCCCGAGCCGGGCGTGCGCGGCACACGCCGACGACAGCGATGTCCGCCACGTCTCGGCCGCGAACACCGGCAACCGGCGCTTCAACGTCCGGTAGCTCGGCGGGACGACGCCGGCCTCGGCCAGCACCCGCAACGAGTCCAGCTTCGACGTAGGCTCGATGATCCGCGCCGCGACCAAAGCCTGGAACACCGCGTCGTCACCGGTCACCGCGTCGAACCCGACCGACCGGTACCCGGCGGCCAGGGCGTCCCACAGATGGGCCATCCGCGTCGAGGTGATCGTTAACGGTCCACCCGCTTCCGGCGGGGCGGTCAATCCCAGATCGAACTCGCCCTGACCAGCGGCGATCCGTTGCCGGCCAGCAGCTTTCAACAGCTCCCACGACACGTCGTCGTGGGCGGACCCGAGGTGCTCGATCTCCCGCTTCCCCCGCCGCCGCGACCACACGATCTGCACAGCCCGAGCCCCGGACGCGGTCTTCACCGTCCGGACATGCGCCATCCGACCACCATACGGCCCACTCTTAGTGCCCCAAATCGCCGCCGAACCACGACGAACCCGCAGGTCAACGAACTACCGACGTCAAAACCCGTCGAACGTGGCCCAAGTCAGGTCTGAGTTCAATTGTTGTGAGTAACGAAGTGCCGCCGCTTCCAGAACATCGATCGCTACAGGAATACAGTTGCACTTATCTATGGCAGGCTCTCCTGAGCTGCTCAAGAATGCGAACTCGAAAGTCGAGGGACGAATTTCAGGCGAGGCGAGCGCCACTGCGCTGTCGGCGCAGCCAGTACCCGGGAAGATTACGCCCTGGTCGTAAAGGGGCCAGGTAGTAAACGAGGGTCCTTCTAAGCCCTCAATGTTGCTGATTCCGACTAGTCCGAAAACGCGGCCACTGTCGGCGGACCAACTGATTGAACTTGCCATGTCGATGACAGTGCTGTGATTATCTGCAGTTCCACCGGTCTTATAGGCCTTAGAACTAAATGTGTCGGGTTCGGTCCCTAATAACCACCGCGACACTTCGATATCAAACTCGGAGTAGACCACTTCGGAGACAAGAAAAGTCTTACCTGACGGTCGGATGACTCCCTCGAAGAAGGCCAGGCTCTTGCCGGCTAGGGCGCCGCCTAGGCTTGCCTCGAACGATGCGTTGTAATTGCAATCGGTCGATATTGCTCCAGTTTTCTGCGCTTCGTCCAGGTCATCCCTTGGTGACGCGGGCCCAGCGCACGCCGCAAGCACAGCAACGACCACGGCGGAGCCTGTGACGACGAACGCTCGCAACGGAGGTCCGAGTCGCCGGCGCTTGGCTCGCCGCCGAGGCGTTGCTGCTGCTCGAATCATCTAAGGATCCTTTTGTCGGGCATGAGGAGCGGGACACAAGTCAGGTGCAGAAACGCTGGTCGGGTCTTGGAATTGATGCGGAGGTGTAGAGATCCATATATTGTTGTATGTCGTCCATTCGGAGCGTTTCGTGCCATTGTCCGCGTAATACATCACCGCGGTGGTGTCGCAGCTGTGGCTCATGCCTTGAGTGTGGCCAAACTCATGTGTGGTGGTGAAATCGAAGTCGCACCATGTGCCTGGTGTGTTGCTGTGGGAATTCTGGTAGTAGTAAACTCCACCTAATCCACTGTAGTGAAGATCTTTGCGGCTAGTCCCGCTGTACGAAATAACCCGCCCGCAAGCCCCCAATATACTGGAGTCACTGACACGCATAATCCGGATGTCTGCTGTGGTGGAGCAGGTCGTGTTTTGCTGGTAACCGCTCCATGTCGGGTGGGTGAACCCATAGATAAGATTATACCGCGTGTTCACGATCGAGTTTATGATGTTCGGCCATGTTGAATAGAGGCTGGGGTCTAGGCAGTATTGCCCTGCCTTGTTGCTCGGCCAAGTGGGCGACTGGCCCGGGCTTAGGCGGAAGCGATGCCGGTGCTGCCTGCACCTGCCAGCAGCATCATGGCGATGAGAACGAACCGGACGCGGAGTTGAGCCGTCATAAGCCCTCCTGAAGGCGCCGGGTCCTAGTCCTACGTCACGCTCCGACGACAGATGCCATACGGTCGCATGATGGGCTGGACCAACGCAAGAGCGAATTGTAGAGCCGGATGACTCGACGCCTCTGGGGGCGGTCAGGAGCGATTCCGCTTAGCGCCGATCGATCGCGCCGCACCTGTCCTGGGCCGACGCCGTGCACGGCACGGAACGCCTGAGTGAACCCTCGGTTGAGCTGTAGCTGTGGCGGACGACGACACCGAGCAGGCAAGGAGCCCCTTCAAATATGTCGCCGCCGCGATTGTCCTGCGTCGGCGCCGCGCGTACTCGCCGTTGGGCATCCTGGCGAGTCCGGGGAACCTCCGGCGCATGTGCTGCTCGCTGATTGCCGGCTCTTCGCGGATGAGCATGCGGCGCCGCCTTCGGGGGCGCATGGTGGTGCGCGAAGATTCGGCCGTGGTTGCGATGGCGCCAGTCGGCGCGCGACAATCTTCCGGTTCGTCGTGGTCGACCCCGGACACCCTGTGGTGCGTGCGAGCCTGTAGATGAGCATGGGGCGGAGGGCTTCTACGGGAACCGTGGATTGGTGCCAGTGAGCCCGAGCGTCAGACTTCCGAACTTTCCTGCCCTCCCCGCGACGAACACCCAGGTGATCGGCGCGGTTGCGAGGAAGGAAGTGGGAAGTGGACGTGGTGCATGCCCGCTGCGCGGGCTTGGACATTTCGAAGAAGGACGCGAAGGTCTGCATTCGCGTCGCAGGGGTTGGTCGTCGTCGAGCGGCTGAGACGGTCACGACATGGTCATCGATGACCGGCTCGATCCTGGCATTGCGCGAGCATCTCGCCGCCGAGAAGGTGACGTGTGTGGTGATGGAGGCCACCGGTGACTACTGGAAGCCGTTCTACTACCTGCTGGAGGACCTGGAAGGAGTCGAGGTCCTGCTGGTGAACGCGCGGCACGTGAAGAACCTGCCGGGACGAAAGACCGATGTCAACGACGCGACGTGGCTGGCCCAGCTCGGCGCCCATGGTCTGGTGCGCGGCTCCTTCGTTCCGCCCGCCGAAATCCGGGCGTTGCGGGACCTGACCCGCACCAGGACCGCCATCACCCGCGAGCGTTCCCGTGAGGTACAGAGGTTGGAGAAGCTCTTGGAGGACGCTGGGATCAAGCTGTCCGCGGTCGCCTCCGACATCACGGGTGTCTCCGGGCGTGCGATGCTGCATGCGCTGATCGAGGGAGAGCAGAACCCGGCCGTGTTGGCCGACCTGGCCAAGCGTCGGCTGCGGGCAAAGATCCCGATTCTGACCGAAGCATTACAGGGGCGCTTCACCGAGCACCATGGATTTCTCGTGCGCACCCACCTGGCCCTGATCGACCAGTTCACCCAAGCGATCACTCAGATCACCGAACGGATCGAGCAGGTGATCCAACCTTTTTGTGCCTCGCGGGAATTGATCTGTTCGATCCCGGGAATCGCCACTCTCACCGCCGATGTCATCATTGCCGAGACCGGCGCGGACATGGCGTGCTTCCCGACGGCGAACCATTTAGCCTCCTGGGCCGGCACCACCCCTGGCAAACAATGAATCCGCCGGCAAGGTCAAGTCTTCCCGGACGCGTCCAGGCAACCCCTACCTTCAAGGCGCTCTCGGTGCCGCGGCGTTCACCGTCGCGCAGACCCAGACCTTTCTCGGCGCACGCTACCGGCGAATCGCCAGCAGACGTGGAGCAATGAAGGCGAACGTCGCGATTCAGCACACGATGCTCGTTATTATCTGGCAGATGCTGACCAGCGGTGCCTCCTACCAAGATCTCGGCGCCGACTACTACACCAGACTTCGCCCGAGCCGGGCCAAAAACCGCGCTGTCGCTCAACTCGAAGCCCTCGGATTCACCGTCACACTCACAAGCGGCGCGTGACAGACCCGAGTTCAACTCACCATGAATCTTCGCAGATCAGGGTGTAGTTCGGGGTGCGCGTCGCTGCCGGGATGGGTGTCGAGGTCCTTCGAGGATGAAGGTTCTCACGCCACACATCCGAAGGACCTCGACATGGCCGACTCTACTTTCGCCGACCCTGATCTGACCACGTTCTGCCGGCTGGACGAGCTCGGCCTGTCCGCGACCGGCCAGTTCCTCGAGCCCGACCGGGCGATCATCGCCTGCCGCGTCGTGGATCCCGGCGATGAGTGCGGCCGCTGCCAAGCGCGTGGTGTCCCGCGGGACACGGTGACCCGGCTGCTGGCGCACGAGCCGTTGGGGTGGCGGCCGACGTTGCTGCTGGTCACGGTCCGCCGGTACCGGTGCGACGGGTGCGGGCGGGTGTGGCGGCAGGACACCAGCCGGGCCGCCGAACCGCGGGCCCGGTTGTCCCGTCGCGGTCTGCGGTGGGCGCTGGAAGGCCTCGTGGTGGGGCACCTGTCGATGGCCAGAATCGCCGCGGCTCTTGGCGTTTCGTGGAACACCGCGAACAGCGCGGTACTCGCCGAGGGCCGCCGTGTCCTGATCAACGACCCCGACCGGTTCAACGGGGTCCAGGTGATCGGCGTCGATGAACACGTCTGGCGCCACACCCGCCGCGGCGACAAGTACGTCACCGTGATCATCGACCTCACCCCGGTCCGGGACCGCACCGGACCGGCCCGGCTGCTGGACATGGTCGAGGGCCGCAGCAAGACCGCGTTCGCCGGGTGGCTCGCCGCCCGCGACCAGGCGTGGCGCGACCGGGTCCAGGTCGTCGCGATGGACGGGTTCACCGGCTTCAAAACCGCTGCTGCAGAACAACTCCCGGACGCCGTCGCGGTGATGGACCCATTTCATGTGGTGCGCCTGGCCGGTGACGCCCTGGACGAGTGCCGCCGCCGCGTCCAGCAGGACCTGCACGGCCACCGCGGCCAGGCCGGCGACCCGCTCTACAAGGCCCGCCGCACCCTGCACACCGGCGCAGACCTGTTGACCGACAAGCAGAAAGCCCGGCTCGACGCGCTGTTCGCCGACGAGAACCACCTGGAGGTCCAGGTCACCTGGGCGATCTACCAGCGGATGGTCACCGCCTACCGCGACCCCGACCGGGCCGCCGGTCGCACCCGGATCCGCTCGCTCATCGACAGCCTCGCCCGCGGCGTCCCAGACGCGCTCATCGAGGTCCGCCGGCTCGGCCGGACCCTGAACCGGCGCGCCGCCGACGTCCTGGCGTTCTTCGACCGGCCCGGCACCAGCAACGGACCCACCGAAGCCATCTGTGAGTGTCGTGGTTGCTGGTCTGGGACCGGCGGTCAGGATGGTTCTGGTCGCGGTGCCCGGCGTGTGACTCTCGAAGCGATTGGCCCGTCTCGGCGGTGTCTTCCCGTTGAATCGTCCGCGCTGGGTGCCGCGGCCGGCGCCGTCCGGCCCACCTCGGTGACCTGATCAGGAGACTGTCCGACCCACGCTCGAACGGGTCGTGACCCATCACAGATTTGCCCCGACGTGACCTCTTCCCGGAACGGCGCCGGCCGCCAGCGGCCGGCAACACCCATGTCCCGCTACCAGGAAGGAATGCCGATCGCTCATGCCGATCATCACACACACCCACCCGTTCGTCGTCGGCGTCGACGCTCACGCCCGCACCCATGCACTGGCGATCTTGGCGTGCCCCACGGGCGAGGTCATCGACGGAGCCTCGTTCCCCGCAACGGCCGCCGGCCTCCAGCGGGCCATCGCCTGGGTCGCCCGCCGCACCGGCGCTGACCTGGACACCCTGTGGGTCATCGAAGGAATCGGCACCTACGGCGCCCGCCTCGCTCGAGCCGCAACCGACGCCGGCTATTCCGTCGCCGAGGCCGCCCGGATGAACGCCCGCGCCAACCGCGGTGTCGGCAAATCCGACCCACTCGACGCCCGACGCATCGCCCAGGCCGTCCTACCCCTTGATGTCACCCAGCTGCGGGTTCCCCGCGCCGACGACGGTGTACGCGGCGCAGTGAAGATCCTCATTGCATCCCGCGATCAGATCAGCGGTGAGCGGACCGCTGCGATCAACGCCCTGACCGCGCTGCTACGCGTCGCTGACCTCGGGATCGACGCACGGAAACCGCTTACCGCCAAACAGATCACGACGGTCGGCAACTGGCGTGCACGCGAGGAAGAGCTCGCCACCAGCGTCGCGCGTGGTGAAGCCATCCGACTCGCGAAACGAGTAACCGCCGCTGACAAAGAGCTCCAAGCCAACGTGCAACGAATGACGTCCCTCGTCAAGGCCAGCCCCGCCCGCGGCCTCCTCGACCAACCCGGCATCGGACCCGTGACAGCAGCGGTCGCGCTGGCAGCATGGTCACACCCAGGGCGGGTCCGCTCTGAAGCCGCCTTCGCCAGCCTCGCCGGTGTAAACCCGATCCCCGCCTCGTCCGGAAACACCGTGCGCCACCGCATCAACCGCGGCGGCGACCGTCGGCTCAACCGGGCCCTGCACATGGCCGTCGTGACCCGCATGCGCATGGACCCAGACACCCGCGCCTACGTCGAGAAGCGAACCGCTGAAGGACGCACCCCCCGCGAGATCCGTCGCTGCCTCAAGCGCTACCTCGCCCGACAGATCTACCGCCACCTCAACGCAGCCACCGCCACACCCCGGCCTGGGCCAGCCCCCGCCGCGTCACAACGAGCCGCTTGACATACATAGGAGATTCAACGGCCGGCTGGAACACCTCCGCGGGATCGCCCTCGGCTTCCGCAACCTCACCAACTACGTCGCCAGATCCCTGCTCGAAGTCGGCGGATTCAAGACCGGACGGTTGAGTCCTACAGAGTGGTGTACGACCCCAGCGCCTGGTAGTTGGCGGGGCGTGTCGTAGCCGAATCGAGGGTGGTCACCGCGTGATCCTTCAAGAGACCTACCAAGTCGACTCGAAGGATGTACACGCGATGACCGATGTCCACTTTATCGACCCCGAACAGTTCCTGTCCGCTCAGCTCGCCGAGGCCAGCCCTGATCTGATGCGCTCGATGTTGTCCACGTTCATCCAGGCGTTGATGGGCGCCGAAGCCGACGCGGTGTGCGGCGCCGGGTTCGGTCAGCGCAGCGCGGAGCGGGTGAACTCGCGTAACGGGTACCGGCACCGGGACTTCGACACCCGGGCCGGCACGATCGATCTGGCGATCCCGAAACTGCGGCAGGGGTCGTATTTCCCGGACTGGTTGCTCGAGCCGCGTAAGCGGGCGGAGAAGGCCCTGACGTCGGTCGTGGCGACGTGTTACCTCCTCGGCGTGTCGACCCGGCGGATGGACAAACTCGTCCAGTCCCTTGGCATCTCGGGGATCTCGAAGTCGCAGGTGTCGGTGATGGCCAAAGACCTCGACGAGCAGGTCGCAGCGTTTCGGCACCGCCGGTTGGACCAGGGCCCGTACCCGTTCCTGGCCGCGGACGCCCTGGTGTTGAAGGTCCGCGAGGCCGGCCGGGTCGCCCGCGTCCACGCCCTCGTCGCGGTCGGGGTGAACGCCGACGGGTACCGGGAAGTACTGGGCATCAACGTGACGTCCAGCGAGGACGGGGCCGGCTGGTTGCAGTTCTTCCGGGACCTGGTCGCCCGCGGCCTGACCGGGGTGCAGCTGGTCACCTCCGATGCCCACGCCGGTCTGGTCGCAGCGATCGGGGCGACCCTGCCCGGGGCGTCGTGGCAGCGGTGCCGCACCCACTACGCGGTGAACCTGATGGCCCAGACCCCGAAGACGTCGTGGCCGGCGGTCCGCGCCCTGCTGCACTCGGTGTATGACCAGCCCGACGCGAAAGCTGTTGACGCCCAATACGATCGGGTTCTGGAAACGCTGGCCGTGAAACTCCCCAAGGTCGCCTCCCATCTCGAGGACGCCCGTGCGGACCTGACCGCGTTCGCCGCGTTCCCGAAGGAGATCTGGCGGCAGATCTGGTCGAACAACCCGCAGGAACGACTGAACAAAGAGATCCGCCGCCGCACCGACGTCGTCGGGATCTTCCCCGACCGGGACTCCCTGATCCGCCTCGTCGGCGCCGTCCTGGCCGAACAACACGACGAATGGACCGAAGGACGCCGCTACCTCGGCGTCGACGTCATGACCCGAACCCGCACTCACCCTCACCGACCCGACCACCGACCCGACGAAGGAGACCACCACCGAACCCACCCTCCAGGCCATCACCGCCTGACCACCAACCGGATCACCGGTGACCATCCTCGATACACCACCCCCACGGACTTGACCGACCGGACTACACCTTCGTTTGCGATTCGAGACCGCTCGACTGGACACTAAATGAGCCAAGTCAGCTTTCCGGGGCTCCGGCCCGCCGTGGGCGGGGGAAGTCTTGCCGAGGGGGGCGGTTGGCGAGCAGGCTGAGTTGGCCGGCTCGGGGCGTCCCCGTTTGTACCTTGGAGCGCTTGCGCCCGTAAGTCAGCTTGGTGGCTGAGGACCTCGTCACGGTTCATCGGGACCGTGGATTGTTGCTGCGAGCACGAACATCAGATTCGACGTCATTCCCTGGTCCTCCCCCGAACCGGTGCTTTCTGTCGAGCGAGGAGGAGGAGGCCATGGACGTCATTCATCCGCGGTGTTGCGGGATGGACATCTCCAAACGGGACGCGAAGGTGTGTGTCCGAGTCCAGGACGGCGGTAACGTCCGGACCCGGGTCACGACCTGGTCGTCGTTGTCGTCGCAGATCCTGAAACTGGCCGATCATCTCCGTGACCAGCAGGTGACGCTCGTCGTGATGGAAGCTACCGGCGACTACTGGAAGCCGTTCTACTTCCTGCTGGTGGAGTCCGGGCTGGAGGTGATGCTGGTCAATGCCCGGCAGGCCCGGCAGATCCCCGGCCGCAAAACCGATGTGGCCGACGCCGTCTGGCTTGCCGATCTCGCCGCGCACGGCCTGCTCCGCGGCTCGTTCGTCCCGCCCCCACCGATCCGGGAACTCAAAGACCTGGTGCGCACACGCACCATCCTGGTGCGGCTCCGCGGCCAGGAAGCGCAACGGCTGGAGAAACTGCTGGAATCAGCCGCGATCAAGCTGTCGTCCACGATCGACGACATCGTCGGACTGTCCGGCCGCAGAATGCTCGAAGCGATGATCGACGGTGTCGACGACCCGGCCGCGTTGGCCGCCCTGGCCGACCGCCGGGTCAAGGCATCCACCGCGGACCTGACCGAAGCCCTCACCGGCAGGTTCACCGACCATCACGCATTCCTGGCCAAGGTGCACCTCGACATGATCGACAGCTACACCGCGCAGATCACGTCGGTCGGCGAACGCATCGGACGCTGCTTCACGTCCGGCAACGACCACAGTCCAAGCTCCGAACGAGGCGCCGGGTCGGCCGCTCCTGCCAGGACCGAACTCGCCAGGAAACGTGACCTGCTGACGACGATCCCCGGCGTCTCGACCGTCACCGCCGAGCGCATCATCGGCGAGATCGGCATCGATATGACCGTGTTCGCCACGGCCGCCCACCTGACGTCCTGGGCAGGTATAGCGCCCGGCGCCAACGAGTCCGCGGGCAAAATCAAATCGACCAGGTGCCGGCCCGGGAACACCTACCTCAAAGGAACTCTCGGCGTCGCCGCGCTGTCAGCATCCCGATCCAAGGACACCTTCCTGTCCGCCCGCTACAAGCGCGTCGCGTCGCGACGGGGCCACCTGCGTGCCCTCGTCGCAATCCAACGCACCATCCTCACCGCGGTCTGGCAGATCCTGAGCACCGACCAGCCCTACCGCGACCTCGGTGGCGACTACTACATCCGCCGGCGCCCAGGACGGGTCATCGCCAAAGCACTCGACCAGCTCCGCGCTGCAGGCGTCCACGTCACCTTCACCAGTCCAACGACCGCCGTGGTCACCTGAACTTCCACATCAGGCGGAGGACGAAGTCCTCGGGGCCTGCGGCTGGTCCTACCCCGATCCGACCGTCGCCTTCCGACCGATCGCGCGGTACCTGTCCTTTTATCCGTCGATGCTGGACTGCGAGATCGACGGGGAACGGGTGCGCCCGCAGCAGGGCGGCTTCTATGGTGGTTGGGTGACCGACGACGTCGTCGGCCCGTTCAAAGGTGTTCCCGGTAGCTGGGGCTGGTGACCTCTTCCGGGACTCGTCAGCGGAGGTCTCGATGTTCGAAGATTCGAAGGCGTTCAGCGGCTTCTCGGTGGACGACATCCCCACCGCCAAGAAGTTCTACGGCGACGTACTCGGGTTGCCCGTGACCGAGGAGAACGGAATGCTGCGCCTCCAACCGGCCGGCGGCGGCACCGTGCTGATCTACCCCAAGGGTGATCAGCACACCCCCGCGTCATTCACCGTGCTGAATTTTCCGGTGGACGACGTCGAGGCTGCGGTCGACGAGCTGGTCGGCATGGGGGTACAGCCGCTTCGCTATCCCGGCATGGGCCAGGACGACAAGGGCATCGCCCGCCAGGGCGGACCTCTCATCGCCTGGTTCACCGACCCGGCGGGCAACATCCTCTCGGTTCTGCAGGTCTAGAGAGCCCGCAGTGCCTGAAGCGACAGGTTCGATCCCGCCGGACCGGCGACGCCTAGCCTTGACCGTCCTGGTCGTGGTCACGGCCGCCGCCGTCGTCGCCATCGTGGTGATCAGCCTGGCCACCGGAGCGTCGATCAACTGGTGGTGGCTGCTCGGCTCGGCCGTGATGATGGCCGCCCTGATCGGCTTCTACCTCTGGGTGCGGTTGAGCGACTAGCGCTTTGGGGGCCGGGCCGGCGATTCGCTGTTCGCTGCTCGAACGCGGAACTCACCCGCCGGCGACCCGAGACCATGCTCTGCTACGCCATGCTCCCGGTGCGACCCCCGGTGCCCCCAGTGTGGTCAGTACGTAGCCGTCGTCGATCCCGAGGTCTCGAACCCGGCGGTACCCCTGTGCCTCCAGGAACCCTCGAATCTCCTCGCGAACATCGGCGAGATTGTGTTCCACCGTGATGACACGCACGACGTAGTCGTCGAATGGGAACGAACGCAAGATCGCCAGCTCGGACCCCTCGGTGTCCAGGCTCCAATAGTCGATCACCCGAGGTGCCTGGTGTTCCCGAAGTACAGATCCAATGGTGCGCGCCTCGCGGGTCACCGGCACCGCGCCCGGACCGTGCTGTTGGTCTGCGAGTGCCCGGGCGTAGCGCAGCAGCCCCGGGTCGTACTCATCGACGATGCCGCCGAGCACACCGGCCGCCTCGAAGAACGACACCTCACCGGGGCGGTCGTAGAGACAGCAATTCACGCAGGTGCAACGTCGAGCCTCGCGAAGGCGAAGGAAGGACTCCCTATTCGGCTCAATGCAGATTCCCTGCCAACCGAAGCGCGACTCCAGTAAGAGCGTGTTGCTCCCGCTGACTCCGTCGGAAGCCCCTGAATCGAGGAAGAAGCCACCGCTCAGGCCGCCGAGCACGTCGATGACGAACCGATCCTGACCCTGGTACGAGTGACTTGCAGACCCCAGAGATCCCGTCAATGCCTTGCTCGGCTCAACGCACTCGATCGCCACCCCGCAGTGCCGACCGCCGGGGACTCGACGGCCGGATGGTGCTCATCGTCAACACGGTCGCCGTACAGCATGGTGACATTTATCCGGCGGTGTTCATATTCCGGCCGAAAATGGATCGGTTCGGTCGCGTGAAAGAGATCCGAGTTGAATACGATGGCGCGATTCTCCCGGTAGGGAATCCTGATGGCGCGGGATCCGTTACTTCTCAGGTACTCGTCGATGATGTCCGGGCGTTCGTTGTAGGTCTTGAAGTCCCACGATAACGGGGCGGCGAGATCGTACACGACGAGGCCACCGGTATCCGGGTCGAGGTTGGCAGTGGTCGGCGTAATCCAGAAGTTGACGTTCACAGCGGCAAAGTCGGCGTGAGTAGTGGACTGTCGGCCCGAAGACGGAGAATATTTGAAGCCCCACATCTGGCGGAGTGGATGACGGTCCCCGATCACTCGGGGAAACGCCGCCCGAAGTTCCTCCGCAATCTGCAGAAGAATGGGGGCGCTGAACCCGTCGACGAAGAACGCGCCGAGGCGGCCCTCGGCGTAGCGGGTGCCGGACCAGATTGTCGAAGCCAAACAGAAGCGCTGAACTCTCTTCAGCACCTCCGGCGACAGGAAGTCATCGATGACGACGAGCCCGGGAGCCGCAGACAGGTAGCTGTCTTCGATTGCGGCCGGGTCCCACGCACTGGACAGAGCTCGCTCACTCCGAGGCGCCGGATCCATGTGCACGACACGGTTGTAGATTCGACCGATTTTTGCGGCGTCGTCGCCCTCGAGGGGGAAACGAGCTTCCGGTCCAGCGGGCAGGAGACGCTCAGCCACCCCTCGGTAGGCGTCGATGACGCCGTCGAATTCCGGGCCCAACTCCCCCCGCCGGCGCAGCCAACCGAATTGCTCCACATCATGGCCGAGTTTGGTCACTGACAATTGAGTGCGGGGAGGTCGGTCGGGAATCGCCACCCCGCTCGCCGCCGGCGCCGCGGCGCCCGGCCACCAGCTCGAGCCCCACCGAGCGGCGGCATACAGCTGAGCGAGACCTCCGGCGACTCGTAGATCGCGCCACGACATGGCCTCGACCGCGGCGGCGCGTACCCGGTTCAGCCCCTCGTCGCCGGAACACATGACGCTGCTCCACAACGGGAGACTCTCCTCGAACCGACCGGATTGGGTCAGGCTCACGGCAGCGGCAAGCTGCTCACCTGGATCAGACGGCAGGTCGGTGACACTGCTATCGATGGCCCTGGTGACGGCGGTCATACGACGAGGGCGCGATGGCCGTACTGCAGCTGCCGCAGCCGGGTCATCGGAATCGGACGGTGTTCAGTTCGCCCGCTCTGCGCAACTCGGTGGCAAAATTCGTGAGCGCGTGCAGGGTGACGTCGATGTCGATCCCCCCGAGCCGACCCGGGCTCATCTCCGTCCCGTGACCCGGACTCATCTCCGTCCCCGGCGAACTCATCTCCGTCCCCGCGAACACCCGACCCGGACTCATCTCCGTCCCGTGGCCGGGACTCATCTCCGTCCCCGGCGAACTCATCTCCGTCCCCGCGAACACCCGACCCGGACTCATCTCCGTCCCGTGACCCGGACTCATCTCCGTCCCCGGCGAACTCATCTCCGTCCCCGCGAACACCCGACCCGGACTCATCTCCGTCCCGTGACCCGGACTCATCTCCGTCCCCGGCGAACTCATCTCCGTCCCCGCGAACACCCGACCCGGACTCATCTCCGTCCCCGGCGAACTCATCTCCGTCCCGGCGAACCGTCCGCCTCGGCCGCCCGCCAAAGCGTCAATGAGCTGCCGAAGTACCTCGGACTGGACCGAGAAGAGGTCCTGTGATTCGTTGGCCGCCCGAAGGACTGCCAGCAGCGTCTGTTCGTCGCCGTCAGCGGCCAGTGCGCGCGCGAAGTCGCGGGTGAATTGGTCACCCGTCGGCGCTTTTGTGCCCTGATTGGCGTAGCTGCGTAACCAGTCGACCAGCCCCGGCCTGGACATCACCGCGTAGAGCAGGTGATTGGCGGCGGATGCTTCGTCCGGATCCAATCGCTTGCCCATCACGTACTCGTTCAGTATCTGCGCCGGGTCGGTGACGAACTGCTCACGGAGCAGGAAGTCCGATGACATGGCACGGAAGAGAGCATCGACGCGACGCTTGCCGCGGATCGGAGACGACATGCGACTTCTCCTGTCGGAGCGTTCAGCGCTGAACGCGAAGGATGAATCAACGCAGTGACATTACAACTGCGGCTCAAATGCCGCAATAGGTGTAAGTCAGACGAATACCTGTTCGATCCGCGAGATGGTGTCGGGATCAAGATGAGAAGCAATGTCCAAGGCGCGGAGGTTCTCCGTCAGCTGAGGTGGGCCGCTCGCCCCGATGATCACACTTGAAACCGCCGGATTCTTCAGACACCAGGCGATGGACAACTGAGCGGCACTGCACCCCAACTCCCGGGCGAGGATCCCGAGCCGCACCACGCGCTGATTGCGTTCGGGGTCGGTCAAGGTGCGCCCCAGCCATTCATACCCCGGCAATGTGCTCCGCGTACCGACCGGGACTCCGTCTCGATACTTTCCGGAGAGCAAACCGGACGCGAGCGGGCTCCAGGTTACGAGACCCAGGCCCAGGTCGCGATAGTCGTTCTCCACCCGGCGGCGGGCGAACAGGTTGTACTCGGGCTGCTCGACCAATGGTCGCCTGAGCCCCAGCCGATCGGCGAACGCGCAGGCCGCCCGAATGTCATCGGGCGGCCATTCGGAGGTGCCCCAGTACAGTGCCTTCCCGGAGGCGACGATGTCGGACATCGTCCACACGACTTCGTCGATCGGGGTCTCCGGATCGCGCCGGTGACACAGCAGGATGTCGACGAACGACGTTCGTAGCCGATCCAGGCAGCCGTCGATGCCCTGCAAGAGGTACTTGCGATTGAGCGTGTTCCGCAGATGCGGCCAGTCGTGCAGTCCCCAGTAGAGCTTCGTGGACAGGATGTAGGTCGCGCGCGGCCAGCCCAGGTCGTAGATGTGGCGCCCGAGGAGCTCCTCCGCGCGACCACCGGCGTAGGTCTCAGCCGTGTCGAAGAGATTCACCCCCGCATCACGTGCCATGACCAGGCAGTCGCGGATCACCTCATCCCGCGTCTGCCCGGCGAACGTGATCCACGATCCGTACGACAGCGCGCTCACCTTGAGGCCAGACGCACCCAATCTGCGGTAGTCCACCTCAGCGCCCGATGAAGAAGCCCGCCAGCGTCGTACGGACGTGGTCACCCGCATTGACGTCCACCCGGGTGATCATGTGGGGCCTTGCGGGACCGACGAGTACAAGGCGGTTGGGTCGCGGAAACACGCACGTCGCCAGGAGCGAATCGACGTCGTCTTCGTGCAGCCAGCCGGTGCTGCCCTGACCATGCTGGTGTGCCGTCGTGGTCTGGCTGTCGAGCAGTAGGAGCTCGCCGCCCCAGTGAACACCCCAGCGTGGGTGCGCGAAGAATGTGAAGGCTCCGGTATATGCGCCTCCGTCACGATGCAGCGACAGTGCACTACCCACCGGGTACAACCACGGCGAGAGAAAGATGCTGGACCAATCGTTTCCCTCGCGCCCGACCACATGGGGCTGCTCTTCGGCGAGGGCGCGTACGGCATCGATGACGACATCGACCGAGCTCGCCGTCGGATATCGCGGGCCCGGCCTGTCGATGGTTTTGGCGGGGTCGTAGTAGACCGCCGAGCCACGCAGGGGCGCGCCGTCGCCGAGACGCCAGGCTTTGTCCCAACCGCGTGCGTGTACAGATTCGTACGCACCACCGGCCAGTTCCCGGCCGAGAGCAGCGAACGTGGCGGGATCGAGTAGGTCGTCCACGACGAGGAAATCGCGGTCGACCACCAGACACTTCATTCGAGCACCCACAGGGCCGGGTGCGGGATCAGCTCGTTCGGGAATGCTGCGGCCCGACCGTCCAAACCCTGCCTGCGATGGGGGCCATCAGCTCGAACGAAATTCATGAAAATTTGTCCGAAGTTGTCTCCGAGAAATGTGTCTCGCCAATGGTCGATAGCCTGCCCGCGGAATACAACGGCGTCACCGGGTTGCTGTGCCACGACGTCGCCCGTGGCGAAACAGATGGGCGGCGGGGTGCGACCTTCGCTGCCGAGGTGGACAGACGTGACGATTTCACACGCCTCTCGATCATGATGACGATGCAGTGTGTCACCATGGGCGTAAAGGCGAGCGTAACAATAGGTCGGGACGAGCGGGCCGGCCGCGATCGCCTCGACGGCAGGTAACACGCCGAGATGAAATGCATCCAAGGTCGAATCACCCCAGAAACTCAAAGCGGTCGGGACGTGATCGTCGCGCTTTCCCTCGCCTCGATGACGTCGGAGCTGCAGCATCATGTACAACATTCGAGCGAGTCGCTCGTCGATGAAGTGTGGAACGACCTCAACGCCGGTAGCCGAGAGGGACGGGGCCATCGGGTGAACGTACCGCCGGATCCATGACCCGTCCAGGCGGGCTATCAACCAGTGGTCGGCTCCGCAATTACCCGGGCCGTCCGCCAACCGTCGAGCGGGTCAGGTGCGCTCCGGCCTGGCAGACATCCGCGCACCTTTCGTTCACCCGCGAACGAAGCATCAGTCGCAACCAACAGGTTCGGTCGCGGATGGCCAGAACATGCCACGCCCGGCACGACCCCGCGCGGCCGACACCCGCGGTCAGTCGACGCGGGACTCGGTGACGACACCGGCCGACACCTGCCAGCGGCGGGTCAGCCGCACCGCGTCGAGCAGGCGGCGATCGTGGGTGACCAGGAGCAGCGTGCCGGTGTACTCGTCGAGGGCGGCCTCAAGCTGCTCGATGGCGGGCAGGTCGAGGTGGTTGGTCGGTTCGTCGAGCACCAGCAGATTCACCCCGCGGGCCTGCAGCAGCGCCAAGGCGGCGCGGGTCCGCTCACCAGGCGACACGGAGGTTGTCGGCCGGAGCACATGGGCGGCGCCCAATCCGAACTTCGCCAACAGTGTCCGGACCTCCGGGCCGGTCCACTCCGGAACCTCGGCGGCGAAGGCGTCGAACAGGGTGCCGGGCCCGGTGAGCACGCCGCGGGCCTGATCCACCTCTCCGATCTGGACCCCGGAGCCGAGCGACGCCGTCCCCGACGCCGGGGTGAGCCGACCCAGCAGCGCGGCGAGCAGGGTCGACTTGCCACCCCCGTTCGGTCCGGTGACGCCGATCCGGTCACCGACGTCGACCTGCAGACTGACCGGGCCGAGGGTGAAAGCGCCTTGCCGGACGGTCACCGCTCGCAGCGTGGCCACCACCGATCCGGAGCGGCCGGCCGGCTGAATCGAGTACCGCAGCGCCCACTCCTTCCGCGGTTCTGCGACCTCCGGTAGCCGTTCCAGCATGCGGTCGGTCTGGCTGACCTTCGCGGCCTGCTTCTCGGTCTGTTCGATACGGGCGCCGCGGCCGACCTTGTCGTTGTCCTTCCGCCGGGCGAAGGCCTGCTTGCGCAGCCCCTGGTCCATCCAGTTGCGCTGCATCTGACCGCGCTCTTTGAGCGCATCCCGCTTCCCCGCGTACTCCTCGTACGCCTCGCGGGCGTGCCGTCGCGACACCTCACGCTCGACGAGGTACGCGTCGTAGCCGCCGCCGTAGACGCTGATCTGTTGCTGCGCGAGGTCCAACTCGACGACGGTGGTGACGCAACGGGCCAGGAATTCGCGGTCGTGCGAGACCACCACGATGCCGGTCCGCGCGTCGGTGACGAACCGCTCCAACCGGGCCAGTCCGTCCAGATCGAGGTCGTTGGTGGGTTCGTCGAGCAGCAGCACGTCGAACCGGGAGAGCAGCAACGCGGCCAGCCCCACCCGGGCCGCCTGCCCCCCGGAAAGCCCCGTCATCGACATGTCGACGTCCACATCGAGCCCGAGATCGGCCAGCACGGCGTCGGTGCGGGTTTCCAGATCGGCGGCGCCGAGCGCCAGCCAACGATCCAGCGCCGCCGAATACCCGTCGTCGGCGCCCGATTCTCCGGTGGTGAGCGCGTCGGTGGCGGCGTCGAGTTGTCGCTGAGCGGCGGCCACACCGGTGCGACGCGCCAGGTGCTCGGCGACGGTTTCACCCGGTCGCCGCTCGACCTCCTGCGGCAGGTAGCCGATAGTGGCGTCGCTCGGGGCGGCCGTCACCCGGCCCACCACCGGCGCCTCCAGTCCCGCCAGGATCTTGAGCAGCGTCGACTTCCCGGCTCCGTTCGCACCGACCAGGCCGATCACGTCACCGGCGGCGACGACCAAGTCGAGCCCGCTGAACAGGGTGCGGTCGGCGAAACCGGCACCCACACCCCTGGCCATCAATGTCGCGCTCACGGTCGCACATGATGCCAGGCGCGCGCCCGATGGCGGATGGAAATCAGGCGGGCACCGGCTGAAAACCGGCCGGACCGGGGGTGCATTCGTGCGTGCGTTAGTGCGAGCAGGCAGCTCCGAACAGCCTGAGGATCAACTGATGGCTACCCCAGTAGTGCGGCCACCACCGCCAACACCACCGGCGCCGCCATGGTGGACAGCAGAATCGCCTCCCGGGCCAGCACCGTCCCGGTGGAATATCGCCACGCGTAGGTGAACAGATTCTGTGCCGCCGGCAGCGCGGCCACGACAACGACGCCCAACAGGGTGGGCTGATCGAAATGGAACACGAACCGGCCCAGTATCCACACCACCGTCGGCTGCACCACCGTCTTGAGAACCACCGACAACCAGACCAGCGGGCCGTCGACGCCCCGCCCCGGGGCCGCACTGCCGCGCAGCGAGATGCCGTACGCCAACAGCATGGCGGGCACCGCCATCCCCGCGATCAGCTCCACCGAATCGGACAGCGGCGCCCAGAGCCGCCAGCCCATCGCGGACACCAGCACACCCGAGGCGGCGCCGATCACGATCGGATTGCGCGCCGGAGTGGTGATCACCCGCCAGATCGACGTGCGCCCGGTGCCCGGCAGGCTGAGGTCGATGACGGTCAGCGCGATCGGCGTGTACAGCACCAATTGGAACAACATGACCGGCGCCACCAGGCCGGCGTCGCCGAGAACGTATACCGCGATGGGAATCCCGAGGTTTCCGGAGTTGACATAGCTCGCACACATGGCGCCGATGGTGGTGCGGCCCACGCCCCACCGCCGAACCGCACCGACGGTGGCGAAGACACCGGCACAGAAGATCGTCCCGAGAATCAACGACGCCAGCGGCAGCGAGATCAACTGATGCAGATCGGATCGGGCCATCAGCTGGAACAACAACGCCGGACTGGCCACGTTGAACGTCAGCAGTGACAACACCTCTCGACCGCTGGGGCCGAGCACCTCGAATCGACCGAGCAGATAACCGGTCAGCACGACCCCGCCGATGACGACGAAACCGCTGATCACACCACCCATTCGCGTCCCCGATCCGCCGCTGCCCGGGCGACCCGCCCGTGACGATCACCATCGCCCCGGCGAGTCAGTCCGCTCGTACGGAGAATCTCCGGTTCGCCAGGCAGGGCAATGCCTGTCGCACCGAGGCCAAGCGCTGCACATCGATCTCGACGAGACCGAGTACGTCCACCTCGGTCCCGAGGTCGAGCATCGGCAAACCCATCGGATCGAACGCGGCGGAGCGGCCGATCGTCCGGTGGGCGGTTTGATCTGCGGCTACCACGTAACAGGTGTTCTCGATCGCGCGCGCCTTGAGCAGGGTGAGCCATTGCTCCTCCTTCAGCGGGCCACTCACCCACGCCGAGGCGATCGCCAGCACCTGCGCCCCGCGGTCGGTGAGCAGCCGGAACAACTCGGGGAACCGCAGGTCGTAGCAGGTGGCGAAACCCACCGCGACACCGGCGATCTCCACCACGGGCGGCGGCTCCGAGCCCGCACTCACGGAGTCGGACTCCAGATAGTCGAACGCGTCGTACAGGTGGACCTTGTCGTACGTGGCGACCAGGCGGCCCCGATCCGCGATCAGGAGGGTGTTCGCGATGCGGTCGCCGTGCGGTGTGAACGACCCCGCGGCGATCACCAAACTGTAGGTCGCGGACGCCGCCACCAACGCGGCACCGAAGCCGCCGTCGACGGGTTGCGCCGCGCGGGTCGCCGCCGGCGGGTCGTCCACGAACCGCACCAGGCTGCCCTCCGGCAACAACAGCAGATCCGCGCCGGCGGCGGCCGCCCGCGCGGCGAACTCCGTCATCCGGCGGGAGTTCACCTCCGGGTCGGAGTCGGGGGCGAACTGAGCGACGGCTACCCGCATCCGACCGCCCCCCTGCGCACCCCTCACCGCGCACCCCTCACCGCGCACCCCTCACCGCGCACCTCACACCGTGCACCCCACACCGTGCACCCCACACCGCTCATCCGACCGTGCACCCGACCGCGCACCTCACTCCCGACTTGGCTCAGAGAACGATCGACACCATGCGTCCCGGGATGACGACCACCTTGCGGGGAGCGGCACCGCCGAGTGCCTCGACGATCTTGGGGTCGGCCAGCGCGGCCGCCTCGATGGTGTCCGAGTCGGCCGCTGCGGCGACCGTGACCCGACCGCGGACCTTGCCCTTGATCTGGATCGGGTACTCGACGGTGTCGTCGACCAGATAACTGTCGTCCGCCACCGGGAACGGGCCGAACGCGAGCGACTCGACGTGGCCGAGTCGCTGCCACAACTCTTCGGCGATGTGCGGCGCCAACGGTGCGGTCATCAGCACCATCGCCTCCGCGACCGCGCGCGACGCGGGGTTGCCCGACTTCGTCACGTGATTGTTCAGCACGATCAGCTTCGCGATCGCCGTGTTGTACTGCATGGCCGCGATGTCGGAGCGCACCCCGTCGATCGTGCGGTGCAGCAACGTGGTCGTGGCCGCGTCGGGGTCGTCGTCGGTGACGACCGGCTCACCGGTCTGCTCGTCGACGATGTTGCGCCACAACCGCTGCAGATAGCGCTGCGAACCCACCGCGTCCTGTGTCTGCCACGGCCGGGAGATGTCGAGCGGCCCCATGCTCATCTCGTACATCCGGAAGGTGTCGGCGCCGTACCGGGCGCACATGTCGTCGGGTGTGACGACGTTGTTCAGCGACTTTCCCATCTTCCCGTATTCGCGGTTCACCGGGCGACCCTGGTACTCCCAGTGCCCGTCGACCTCGACGACATCCTCGGCCGGCACATAGAAACCGCGGTCATCGGTGTACGCGTACGCCTGGATGTAGCCCTGATTGAACAGCCGCCGGAACGGTTCCTCGCTGGAGACGTACCCGAGGTCGAACAACACCTTGTGCCAGAACCGGGAGTAGAGCAGATGCAGCACGGCGTGCTCCACGCCCCCGACGTAGAGATCCACACCGCCGGTGTCGCCGGGACGATCGGGATCCTTGCCCATCCAGTACTTCTCGACGTCCGGGTCGACGAACCGCTCGGTGTTCGTCGGGTCCAGGTAGCGCAACTCGTACCAACACGAGCCCGCCCACTGCGGCATCACGTTCAGCTCGCGGCGGTACTCGCGCGGCCCGTCGCCCAGGTCTAGCGTGACCGTCGCCCACTCGACGGCCCGACCCAACGGAGGTTCCGGGGACGAGGTGGCGTCCAACTGATCGAAGGACTTCGGCGCGTAGTCGATCACGTCGGGCAGTTCCAACGGCAGTAAGGACGCCGGCAGTGGAATCGCGACGTCCTCGGCGCCGGGCTCAGTGCTGTAGACGATGGGGAACGGCTCGCCCCAGTAGCGCTGCCGGGAGAACAGCCAGTCGCGCAGCTTGTACTGCACCTGCGGCTGACCTGACGACTTCGCCGCCAGCCAGGCGGTGATCGCCGCCTTCGCCTCGGCGACCGGCAGACCGTTCAACGAGATCTCTTCGTTGGCACTGTTGATCGCCGGCCCGTCACCGGTATAGGGCCCGTCGGCGTGGTCGGCGGGCGGCTGCACCGTGCGCACGATGGGCAAGCCGAAGGCAGTGGCGAAGTCCCAGTCACGGGTGTCCTGAGCCGGCACCGCCATGATCGCCCCGGTGCCGTATCCCATGAGCACGTAGTCGGCGATGAACACCGGCAGCAGGGCACCGTTCACCGGGTTCTCGGCGTAGGCACCGGTGAAGACTCCGGTCTTCTGCTTCGCCTCCTGTCGATCCAGGTCGGACTTGCGCGCGGCGTCCTGTCGGTAACGCTCGATCGCGTCGGCCGGCGTCGGCGCCCCACCGGTCCACCGGGGATCGACGTCTGCCGGCCACCCGGTCGGGGTGATCGACGCGATCAGCGCGTGCTCCGGAGCCAACACCATGTAGGTGGCCCCGAACAGGGTGTCCGGCCGCGTGGTGTACACCTCGATCGCCTGCTCCGCCGCAGCGGGGGCCGCGCCGGAGCCCGGCTCGGGTGTCGGGACGGGACCGCTGCGCACCGGGAAGGTCACCCGGGCACCTACCGAGCGCCCAATCCAGTTGCGCTGCATGGCCTTCACCGAATCCGGCCAGTCCAGCCGGTCGAGATCGGAGATCAGCCGATCCGCATAGGCGGTGATCCGCATCATCCACTGCCGCAGATTGCGGCGGAACACGGGGAAATTGCCGATCTCGCTGGTGCCCTCGGCTGTCACCTCTTCGTTGGACAAGACGGTGCCCAGACCGGGACACCAGTTCACCGGGGCCTCGGCGATGTAGGCGAGTCGGTACTCGGCCAGCACCCGCTGCTGCTGGACCGCGGTCAGCTCGTTCCACGTGGAACCACCGGGGACCGGCCTGGCGCCGTCGGCGAACTCCCGGACCAGCTCGTCGATGCGCCGGGCCCGTGCGGCCTCCGGGTCGTACCAGGCGTCGAACAGCTGCAGGAAGATCCACTGGGTCCACCGGTAGAACTCGACGTCGGTGGTGGCCACGGAGCGGCGCGGGTCGTGCGCGAAGCCGAGTTTGCGCAGCTGGGCTCGGTACCGGGTCACATTCTGTTCGGTGGTGGCCCGCGGGTGGGTACCGGTGCGCACCGCGTATTGCTCGGCCGGTAGACCGAACGCGTCGTAGCCGATGGTGTGCAGCACATTGACGCCGGTCATCCGCAGAAAGCGGCCCAACACGTCGGTGCCGATGTACCCCAGCGGGTGGCCCACGTGCAGGCCCGCGCCGGACGGGTACGGGAACATGTCGAGGATGTAGCGCTTTTCGGCCGGTGGCGATCCGCCTCCTGCCAGCGCTCCACTCGGGTTCGGCGCCTCGAAGGTGCGCTCGGCGGCCCAACGGTCCTGCCAGTTCGCCTCGATCCGGTTGGCAAACGTGGCCGTGTAACGGAACGGGGGCACGTCGGGGTTGCCCTCGGTCACGGGATCACCATTCACGCCGACTCACGTCTCACAGGCTCACGATTCACAGACTCACTGTTCAACGACGTCTCCCTCGCCAAGATCGCCGCTGACTCTACCTGCGGCCGCGTCGTACGATTCTGGATATGCCCTCGTCACACTGGCTGATCGTGCTGCCGCTCGCCGCTCTCCTGCTGCTACTCGCCGTGCCCGCGGCGATCACCGCCGCTCGCGGTCGCGACGGCAGTCTGGTCCGCAGCGGCCGGTGGGGGGTGCGCAGTCCCGCCGCCGTCCGTAGCGATCTCGCGTTCGAGGTGGCGAATCGGGTGGCGTGGCCCATCGTCGGCGCCGCGGCGCTGGTCGCAGCGGTGTGCGCGACGGTGTTGGTCGTCGCCCCGCTGACCGCGTTGACAGCCGTCGTGGTCTTCGTCGTCGCGTTGTTCGGCGCCATTGGGCTACTTGTCACCGCAGGTCGACTGGGCGACCAAGCAGCCCGCGGGGTGCCTGCGCCCGCCCGGAAGCCAGGTGGCGCATCCTGCGGAGGATGCGGCTGCGCGGGCGGAGGGTGCGCAGCCCTGCGATCGGGCCCCGCTGCAACCGGTGCGGAAGCCGCAGCCTCGTAACCCTGCGCAAGCAACGGGTCTTCGGCGACCCCAAATGCACCGTGCTGCCCGATTCGCCGCAACTGTGGGTAGGCGTCAACAACGCGCAAGTGGGGTCCGTCGACCCTAACGGGTTGACCTGCGCCGGGTCGCTCGGAAGTCCTGCCGGCGCTGTTAGCTTGAGAAAAGCGAACACAGCGCTCTCCGTCGAAGGAATTCTCGCTTGAGGCACGGTCCGGAAAGAAAACAATTCGCGCCGAGCGATGCGACCGGCGAACTGATCGGTGGTGCGGTCGATGCACGGCCGGTGCATTCATCCGCCGCCGAACCGGCGTACGGGGCGGTCGTGCACCGAGTGGTCGAATTGGCCCGGACGCACCTGCACATGGACATCGCATTCGTCTCGCAGTTCATCGACGGTCGGCAGATCTACCAGACGATCACCGGGGAGGCGGAATCCTTCGGGGTGACCGCCGGTAACGGGCCGTTTCTACCGAACACATTCTGTTCGCGGGTGGTGGTCGGTGAGCTGCCCAACGTCATTCCCGACGTCGCAGCGGACAGTCGGGTTCGCTACCTGCCCATCACCCGCCAGGCCGGGATAGGCGCCTACGTCGGAGTGCCACTGCGGCTGTCGGACGGCACTCTGTACGGGACTCTGTGCTGTCTGAGCCATGACTCGCACCGCTCGCTCACCGATAGGGACGGTCTCTACCTGCAGTTGTTGGCCGATCTTCTGGTTGACGAACTCGACCGAGAGCAGCGCCTGGGAAGTGACCGCGCGATGATCAACGATGTTCTCAATCGCGGGCGCATCGACATCGCGGTGCAACCGGTGATCAGCCTGACGGACGGACGGCGACTGGGCCTGGAGGCACTCGCCCGATTCCCCACCGAGGTGGGTTCCCCCAGCCATGTGTTCGCCATCGCCGATCGAGTGGGGCTGCGGCTCGAATTGGAGCAGCTCACAGCGGGACGGGCGATGGAACTGGCGCCGTTCACGGCTCCGGGTGAATTCCTCTCCCTCAACATGTCACCGGCATCCATCGTGGCCTGGGAAGTGCTCCTGAACGGGGCCGCGGCCGGTGGGGATTCGCTGGTGATCGAGATCACCGAACATCAGGCGATCGACCGTTACGACAATGTGCAGAATGCGTTGATCGCGCTGCGGGGCCACGGAATTCGGATCGCCATCGACGACGTGGGGGCGGGCTACGCGTCCATGCATCATGTACTGCAGCTCAATCCGGACTTTCTCAAAATCGATCGGAAGATTGTCGGCGGTGCAGCAGACGATCGGGGTCGGCGAAGCGTGATATCCGGATTCGTCAGCCTGGCCCGCGACATCGGCGCGACCGTCATCGGGGAGGGGGTGGAAACGAAAGCCGACCTGGAAGTACTGCGCGAGTTGGGGGTGGACGCGGCGCAGGGATACCTGCTGGGTCGCCCGAAGGTCGAACATCCAGCCCCACGGGCCGTCGACGATCCCTGGACGGTTGACGCACCGGCCACCCCGGAGCCACCCCCGCCGCGGCTGCCGATACAACGCCCGGCCTGACCTGGTCCGCGCGAACGACTCGAAGGTATCAACCGCGGACTCCGCTCTTTCGGCCCCTCCTCCTAACCCGGCGCTCAGGTAAGGTCGCTCTGAGTAGTTGGATGGTGTCATCTGAGCTGGGTGTGATCCTCGAACGCCCTATCCGTCGGTGAGGGGTCGCGATCACTGCAGCACTGCCCATCGGCGGCCCCGTCGTCGCCGACACAACCGCCGGGGTGATCCAGCGGGTCATCAACTTGACCCAAGCGCACCTCGGTCTCGACGTCACCTATGTCTCCCGTCTCGTCGGTGATCGCCAGGAGTTCAGCGCCCACGCCGGCGACGCCGCCTCGTTCGGCGTGGACCCGGCGCGCGGGCTGCCGATCGACGTCACCTACTGCAATCGGATGGTGCGGGGAGATCTGCCGAACGTGATCCCGGACAGCAGTCGGGATGCGCGGGTTCGCGACCTGCCGGCCACCCACTCGGCACGGATCGGCGCGTACATCGGAGTGCCACTGCGCCTCTCCGACGGCACTCTGTACGGCAGCTTCTGCTGCGCGAGTCACACCGCGCAGCCCGATCTCAGTCAACGCGACGTGAAGTTCATGGAGGTGCTGGCCGAGCTGATGGTCGCCGAACTCGAGACCGAGTATCGGCAGGAGCAGGTCCGGTCGAAGGTGCTGGAGGTGATCGAGCACCGTCGGCTCGAGGTCGCGCTGCAGCCGGTGGTCAGCCTGGTCGACGGGTCCCGCATCGGAGTGGAGGCGTTGGCCCGATTTCCGACCGATGTCGGAACCCCCGCCACGATGTTCCCGGCCGCCACCGCGAGCGGCCTCGCAGTCGAACTCGAACTACTCGCCGCGCGCCGCGCACTCGACGCCATCCCCGCCGTCGAAGTGGACGAGTTCCTCTCGGTCAACATGTCGCCGGAATCGCTCCGGGAGGGCATCAGGCTCGTGGAGCGAGCGCCCTCGATCAACCCGCTGCAACTGGTCTTCGAGATCACCGAACACCAAGCCGTCGACCAGTACGACGACCTGCGCGACGACCTCAAGCGGTTGCACCGGATGGGCATCCGGGTCGCGATCGACGACGCGGGCGCCGGGTACGCCTCGATGTACCACATCGTCCAACTGGAACCGGACATCATCAAAGTCGATCGGGAGTTGGTCGACGGGATCGCAGGCGATCCGGTGCGGCGCAGCGTCATTCGCGGCTTCGTCGGACTCGCCCGCGACATCGGTGCGACGGTGATCGGCGAAGGTGTCGAGCAGTGGCTGGATCTGCTGGTGCTGCGCGAACTGGGCGTGGACGCCGCACAGGGGTACCTGATCGGTCGCCCCACACTGGATCACGCCGAGATCAAGGCCGGTTTCGGCACCGTCCGATTGACCTGACGTCTGGCGGCTGCACCGGATCCGACGGTCACCGCCCCGACCACCCCGCCGATCAATGCACCGTGGACGCCGCGCCGCCGACATCGCCCTGCAGGGCTGCGGTCAACGCGTTGTCCCAGTCGTCGAGGAATCGACTCAGGCCGTAGCGGCGCAGTGCGTGCTTGCGGGCCTGCGATCCCATGTACCGGGCGATCTCCGGTTCGTTCAAATAGGTGCGGAACTCGCGAGCCAACCGGTCGACGTCGAGGCTGGTGACACCCGCCTCCGGCGGGACCGCCTCGACCGTTGCGGTGGTGGCCAGGGCCAACACCGGCATACCGATCAACATGGCCTCGATCAGCGACACATCCAGCGAGGTCCACCGGACGGGATGCAGGTACGCCCGACAACCCGCCAACTCCCAGAGCAGTTGATCCGGCGACGTCGAGCCCGCGTGGACCGCGATCTGATGGGCGCGGACATCCGGTGCGTCGCGCAGGAAGGCGTCGCCGCCGATCCCGAAGAGGTCGATCGGACCGACCCCGGCGAACACCGAGATCAGATCGGACCCGACCACCCGACCGCGTCCGACGAGGTCGTCCAGCAGCACGGCGCCGGTCGCTCGTTGGCCGCTGTACCTCGGGCCCGGATCGTCCAGGCCCGGTTCGATCACCACGGTCGGAGCGACACCGTTGTCCCAGAACAGCTGATTGAACTGGGTGACGTGAACGATCGGCACCTCTCGTTGGTCGGCGAGGAGGTGCCGCTGCGTGCACGGACGGGCGTCAGGGGCATGGTGTTCGACGTACATCGCCGGCACATCGACGCCCGGTCGGCGACCCAGCCATTGGCTCGCCAAGGCCAACTCCTCCCGACGTTGCAGGATGACCACGTCGATCTGTGCTTCGGCGAGCGCCGCCGACGGGAGCTCAGACAGGGTGGCCGGCCAGTCCTCGGCACGGGATCGGTCGGATCCGACCGAACTGCGGTCGGGCGGCGCGGGCATGACGTACTCGTGGGCACCGGCGAGGAAGGAGGAGGTCCACCGGCCGGGCCCCGGCCAGAGCAGGATTCTCACCCGGGCAAGCGATCACGGTCGACCACACGGCGGGCGGCCCGGTCGACAGAGCTCCGCTCGGTCAGGGCGGCAGCCCTCAGGTAGGCCACGGCCTGGGCCATCGATATGCCGAATTGAAGCGACACGATGGCCGACGCCAGCGGAAGGTCGCCGTGGGAGTAGTCCGCCGTGGGCAGGTCATCCGACGACCGGCCGGAGACGGCCCGCGCGAAGTCGTCGACCAACAGCAAGGCGGTGGCCGCCTCCAACTCGGTGAAAGAGCCGGGTCGAGACCGGTAGCCGGAGACGGTGCCGAAGGGGGCGGACCCGACCTGCAACGGAATGACGAACAGCGCGGCTACACCGGCACCGACCGCGGGGCGGGCGAAGGCGGGCCAGCGGTCGGTGGCGACTCGGCTGCGCAAGTCGGACACGAACAGCGGATGCCTGCTGCGGAACGCATCCAGCGCCGGTCCTTCGGACAGCGTCGACTGCAGCTCCTCCATCAGGAGTGCGACCCCGTCGCTGGCGGCGATCACTGCACTGGTGTCGGTGCACGCCCGCGCGACGACACCCACCGAATCCACGCCCAGTCGGCGAGCCAGCTCCGCGCAGAGACGTTCGGCCGGCGGTCCGAAGCGATCCACCTCGGACAGCTCCGGGACGCGCGGGACAGGCAGGGGCTCATTCACGATCGTCACGGCACGACACCGCCCTACCTGCGAAATTGGTCTCCAACGCCCATTCAACTACCTTCAGTGCACATTCAACTACAACGCTCTGTCAGCCTGTCAAGGGCTCTACGGCGCTGGTCGAGGATATTTTCGTTTCGTAGTCGGTAACCCAGGCAACTCGACGGGCTCGCTAGCCGAGACCGCTAATTACGCGCGAGGTCCACCGGGTGCCAGGCCTGCCAGGCGAGCGGGAACGACTGTCGGCGCAGCACGTGAAACCACAAGTCCACTCGCGGCGGGACCAACACGTCGTCCGGAAGTCCCGGCACCACGAACCAGGACCCGGCCTCGATCTCCGCTTCGAGCTGACCCGGCGACCAACCGGCGTGCCCGCCGAACAACCGGATCCCGCGCAGAGTCGACGCCAGGTCGGCCGGGTCGGTGTCCACGTCGACCAGGCACACCGGCCCGGCGATCGGGGCGATCCCGATGACGTCGGGCGAAAGCCGGCCGCCCACCGCGACCCCCATGCACATCGCCGAGTCGGGACGCATCGGTCCGCCGATGAAGACCACCTGCGACCGCGCCGCCAGCGGCGTCCACTGCGGGAGCACGTTGTGCACCGGCGTCTCGCTGGGTCGGTTCAGCACCAGACCCAACGTCCCGGAATCGGTGTGAGACACCAGGTAGATCACCGTCCGCTGAAATGTCGGGCCCTCGAGCCCCGGCGTTGCGACCAGTAATGTGCCCGCCCGCGGAACAGCACCGAACCCGTCCTCGCCACCCATCCGCTTCCGCTCCCGTCCCATCCGCGTCCCGTCCGCTGCGCTGCCGTCACACCGGAGCTCCACCGGTTCGTTCCCGCATCATTGTCGTCCGGCGGTACCGTTTTCGGAGTGAGCACCCCGCCGATCGCACCGCCATCAGTACACGGGCTGCGGTCGCTCCTCCACGTCGGCCGGCTCCGGCTGCTCGTCCTGGTCCGGGTGATCACCTCGTTCGGTGACGGCGCATTTCAGGGCGCGCTGGTGGGCGCCGTGCTCTTCAGTCCCGAGCACGCTGCGAACCCGATGCAACTGGCGACCGGCTTCGCGGTCATGCTGCTGCCGTACTCGGTGATCGGACCGTTCGTCGGGTCACTCCTGGACCGGTGGAGCCGCCGCCAGGTCATCGTGCTCGCAAACCTGATCCGTTGTGTGTTCGTGATCGCCGTTGCCGTCGAGATCGGCCTCGGGTCGCCGTTGTGGCTCGAGTTCTCCACTGCCCTGCTGGTACTCGGCGCCGGGCGTTTCATCGGGTCCGGCCTCTCCGCGGCGATGCCGCACTGTGTGGCGCCGGACTCACTGGTCGGCGCCAACTCGCTCGCGGCGACCGCCGGCGCGGTCAGCACCGCCATCGGTGGGGCCGCCTCGTTCGGGGCCGGTGCGCTGCTCGGAAAGAGTGACCTGTCCCTCGCGATGATCACGGCAGGCGTGGTGCCGTTCTACGCCACTGCCGCGATCGTGGCGCTGCGATTCCACCGCGCCTCACTCGGTCCGGACCAGACCGACGAACCGTCGCAGACTCTGCTGGCCATCCTCGGCGGCCTGTCGGCGGGCTTCCGCCACATGCGGCAACGGCCGCGGGTGATGGTGGCCGTCACGATGGTGATGCTCGTCCGCTTCTGCTTCGGGTTGGCGACACTGCTGGTGCTGGTGCTTTTTCAGAGTCACTTCCAGGCGCACGGCATCTTCCGGGCCGGGCCCGCCGGGATCGTTCAGGTCCTCGGCTTCGGGGCCGTCGGGGTGTTCGTGGCGGCCCTGGTCACCGCCCCGGCGGTGAACCGGATCGGCCGCACGGCGTGGGTGACGGTGGTTTTGGTGATGGCGGGCCTGATGAGCTTCGCCGGCGCGGTGCGCATCGACCCGCCGATGGCCATGGCAGTCGCCTTCCTGCTCGGCTTCGCCTATCAAGCGAGCAAGATCTGCGCCGACGCCCTGGTCCAGAGCGACTCCGACGACGCGCACATCGGTCGGGTGTACGCGCTGTACGACACCACGAACAATGTGCTGTACGTGCTGGCCTTCGTCGTGGGGGCGAGCGTGCTGGGCGAGCGCGGCACCGGGCGCGGCCTCATCCTGGCGCTGGGGTTCACCTACCTGTTGACCGCGGCAGGTTACCGGTTCGCGATGAACCGACTGCACAACCACCCGAGCGCCATCACCACGGCGTCGACCCCGGATCAGGCGCACTCCGCTCAGTGAGCGGCCCTGATGAACGACGCGGTCATGCCGCCGGCTGATTCAGTTGCACAACCCCTTGGCCAGCGCCCACTTGTACAGCGCGGCCTCGGCTTCGGTGCGACTGAGCGGTCCGGCGTCGAGCCGCAGTTCCTTCAAGTACTTCCACGCTTCGCCGACGACGGGCCCGGGGCCTACGCCCAACAGTTCCATGATCGCGTTCCCGTCCAGGTCGGGCCGCACTCGGGCCAGATCCTCGGCTTCGGCCAGCGCCTCGATCCGTGCCTCGAGCTCATCGTAGGAACGCTGCAGCGCCAGCTCGCGGCGACGGTTGCGCGTCGTGCAATCCGCCCGCACCAGCAGGTTCAACCGGGGCAGCAGCGGCCCGGCGTCGGTGACGTACCGGCGCACCGCCGAATCCGTCCAGCTGCCGGCTCCGTACCCGTGAAACCGCAGATGCAGAAAGGTCAGCGTGGCCACGTCGTCGATGAGCTGGTTCGAGAAGCGCAGCGCGCGGAGCCGTTTGCGGACGAGTTTCGCCCCGACCACCTCGTGATGGTGGAAGCTGACCCCGCCGCCGTCCTCGTACCGACGGGTGCCGGGCTTACCGATGTCGTGTAGCAGCGCGGCCAGTCGCAGCACCAGGTCGGGGCCGTCGGGCTCGAACGAGATGGCGCGTTCGAGCACCGTGAGGGAGTGCTCGTAGACGTCCTTGTGTTGGTGGTGTTCGTCGCGTTCCAACCGCAGGGCAGGCAACTCCGGCAGCACGACCGCGGCGAGCCCGGTGTCGGTGGCCAGCGTGAGTCCCGCCCGCGGGAAGTCCCCCAGCAGCAGTTTGGTGAGCTCGGCCTGGACCCGTTCCACGGTGATCCGCTTCAGCTCGCCGGACATCTCGGTCATCGCCACCCGCACCCGGTCCGTGGGCGTGAAACCCAACTGGGATGCGAACCTCGCGGCGCGGAGCATTCGCAGCGGGTCGTCCCGGAACGACGCCGCCGGCGACGCCGGGGTGTCCAACACTGCCGCCGCCAACTGTTCGGTGCCCCGATGGGGGTCGATCAATCGGCCGTCCGGGACCGACAACGCCATCGCATTCACCGCGAAATCCCGCCGGACCAGGTCCTCCTCGAGCGTCGTCGAGTACGTGACGACCGGGTTTCGACTCTCGCCGTCGTACACGTCGGACCGGAAGGTGGTGATCTCCATGCGGGCGCCGCCGCGGCTCACCCCGACCGTGCCGTATTCCAGGCCGAGCTCCCAGATCGAGTCCGCCCAGCCGCGAACAATCGCCAGCACCCGAGGCGGATGAGCATCGGTGGTGAAGTCGAGATCCGTGACGGAGCGACCGAGCAGCGCATCGCGGACGGGGCCGCCCACCAGATAGAGCTGGTGACCCGCGGCCGCGAAGAGGCGGCCGAGTTCGACCGCCGCCGGGTTCTGGTCGAGGAGGGTGGTCATGGCCTTCTCGACAGCGATCACGTGGGGCGAGTCTACCGGCCACCGGGCCGCCGACCGCCCCGCTCGAGGCGTTCCCGGCACACCCGACGGCCGCACGGGTGCCGATCGAATGCCTCACCACGACGCGTCTTCATCCCGGCCGCGATCCGTCTGTCCAGGTCATCGGCCCGACTAAGCTCGCAGGATGCCGACCCCCCGCCCCGTCCCCGGTTGCCCGCCGGGGCCGCCGCGACGACGCGAAGAGGTCTCCGCGGGTGGCTTGGTGGTACGGGTCGAAGACGGGGTGGCGGCCGCCGCGATCATCGGCAGACTGGACCGACGAGGCCGACTGCGGTGGTCGTTGCCCAAGGGACATCTCGAGGCGGGCGAAACCACCGAACAGGCCGCCGTCCGTGAGGTGGAGGAGGAGACGGGCATCGCCGGACGGATCACCGCCACCCTCGGCAGTGTGGACTACTCGTTCGCGGCCGCCGGGCGGCGGATCCACAAGCGGGTGCACCATTTCCTGATGGAGGCCGTGTCCGGTGAGTTGTCCGATGCCGATGTCGAGGTCACCGAGGTGGCCTGGGTTCCGCTCGCCGACCTGCCGAGCCGACTGGCGTACGCCGGCGAGCGCCGGTTGGTAGCCAAGGCGACGGAGATCCTCACGGAGTCGGCGTGATCGCTCGCATCCAGCGGTTCGGCTGGATGTTGGCGGCGATCCTGCTGGTGTTTCCCGGCGGGCCGGCGCCCGCTTCCGCAGCGCCCCTCGGCCAGTTCGCCGACACCCTCTCCTTCACCCTGGATCAGATCAGCCCCACGCTGGTCACCGCCAACGGGCCCAGCGTGCTGCGGGTGTCCGGCACGATGACCAACACCGGGTCGGAGCAATTGACCGAGGTCCTGGTGCGGGTCCAGCGGGGTGACCGACTGCGATCTCCCGCAGCCGTCCAGGACGAGATCTCGGACCCGAGCCAACCTGCCGCGAGTCGCACCGACTTCGTCGGGCTGGTGGATGCCATCGACCCCGGTCAAACCCTGCCGTTCGCGGTGGTCGCACCGCTGTACGGCAGCCGCTTCACCAGCCTGTCCATCACCGAGCCGGGCGTCTATCCGATCATGTTGAACGTCAACGGGATGTTCGAATCCGGTCCCGCCGCGGGAGCCCGACTCGGTGAGGTGCACGTCCTGCTGACGGTTGCGTCGACCCCGTCCAGCCCGTCCAGCCCGTCCAGCCCGTCGAGCCCGGCAAGCCCGGCGGCGGGGGGCACACCCGGCCGGACACCGGCGGACCCGGCCGGAGCCCCAGCCGTCGGGCGCCGGCGCCGGTGCCGGTGCGTGTTGCAACCACCACACCGCAACCGCTGGATCTGGTGTTGCCGTTGACCGACCGACCGCACCGGGATGCCTTGGGCGCCTTCTTCGACGACGACCTGGCCGCTCTGGTGCGGCCGGGCGGACGACTCGATCGGGTCCTGCGCGCCGCCGAGACCGCAGCCATCCCCGCCGGTATGCGCACATTGGCGGTGGATCCGGAACTCCTCGAGGAGTTGCGCGCGATGAGTTCGGGCTATGTGGTCGGGCCGAGTGTGGTCGACTTCGGTGCCGCCGGCACGGCCCCATCGGCCCCATCGGTCACTCCCGCACCCAGCTCGACCCCACCCAGCTCGACCCCACCCAGCTCGCCCCAACCCGGCCCGACCCAACCCGGCCCGACCCAACCCGGCTCGACCCGACCCAGCCCGACCCAACCCGGCACCACCGCAGGCACGCCCAGCCCGACCCGCCCCGGCACCGCCCCACCCGGCACGGGCACCGGCGGCTCGACCGCAGCGGGTGACAGCACACTCGACGCCGTCGAATCCACGACGTCCGCCGTCGCCGCATCCGTCGATCCACCCCCGGCCGGTGACACCACGACGCCCGGCACTGCAACAGGTCAGGTTCCGAGCCGCACGTCCAGTCTGGTGAGCCCGGCTCCCAGCGCTGTGCCGGGCGTCGGATCGGCGGCCGCCGCGGACTTCCTGAAGCGGCTGCGAGCGGTGGCCGGCACCATGCCCACCATCGTGCTGCCGTACGGCGACCTGGATCTCGTGGCCGCGGTGCGGGCCGACCGCGCCGACGACCTGACCGCCGCCGTCACTCGCGGGCGCACCGTGGCGACCGAGGTGCTCGGTGCCCTGCCCACCCTGATCAGCGATCTGACCTGGCCGATCGACGGTCTGGTCGATCAGCGGACACTCACCGCGCTGCGGACAGCCGGCGATGCCGTCGCTCTCCTCGACGACTCCGGCGTCGTGTCCAGGACGTCGGACCCGACCTCGATCGCGGCGGCGGTTCGAACCGGTAGCGGACCGATCACCGCCCTACTGGCGACCGGCCCGACCCCGGCGGACGCGACGGCGCTCAACATCTTCACAGCGGTGACCGCGCAGAACTTCTTCAGCGCGAAGAGCAGGCCGGCTGTGCTGACCCCGGATCGGGCCTGGGATCCCGGGGTCGGATCCGGTTTGATCGCGGTGCTCGCCGACCTCAGCCGTGCGGGCATCGTCCGCGGCGCCCCGCTGGCCGCGTTCCGCTCGGTCGGCACCGCCACCGCCGTTCCCGACTACCCCGACGATGCCGCGGACCGCGAGGTGCCGACGACGGCATTCGAGCGGGTCGCCGCGCTTCGCGCCGACCTGCGACAACTCCAGGCCGTGTTCACCCGGCTCGAAACCGACGCCGCGACCGACCCCGCGCAGGCACCGACCACGTTGTTCGACTCGGTCTCCGACGGGCTGCTCCGGCAGGGCGCGGGCGGGTATCGCTACGCGCCGGAGGCCCGCGGGTTTGCGGCATCCCGCGTCTCCCAGTTCCTCTCCGCGGTGCAGGAACAGGTGGCGATCATCCCGCAGGCCGCGGCGTACACACTGACCTCGACGTCCTCACCCATCCTCCTGACAATCCGCAACCAGACGCCGTACACCGCCCACCTGCGGATCCTGGTCAACCCCGACGATGCGCAACGAGCCGGCATCGCTGTCGGCGACGTCGGGGTCCAGACCGTCGCGGCGGGGCGCGCCCAGCAGGTGCAGCTCCCCGCCGAGGTGACCCGCGCCGGATTCCTATCCCTGCGCGTGCAGTTGACCAGCCCCGACGGCACCCTGTGGGGCAGCTCCCAGACATTGCAGATGCGCTCCACCGCCTACGGGGCGTTCACCGTCTCGATGATCATCGGGGCCGCCGTCGTGGTCGTCCTCACCACTGCCGGCCGGATCCGCAAGCGCCTCCGACAGCGGACCGTCGCCGGCGGCGGGGCGGCGGCGTGAGCGACGAGAGCGTGGCGACCAGCGGGCCAGTCGGCAGCGGGCCAGTCGACAGCGGGCCGGCGAGCGGAGCGCCGGGTGGACGCGGGGTGGTTCGGGCCAGTGTGCTGATGGCCTTCGCCGCGCTGGCGAGTCGGATCACCGGCCTGATGGCCAAGATCGTGGTGATCGCGGTCCTCAGTTTCAACGTGGTCAACGACTCGTACACATTGGCCAACACGCTGCCGAACATCGTGTTCGAGTTGCTCATCGGCGGTGTGCTCACCTCGGTCGCCATCCCGCTGCTGGCTCGCGCACAGCGCAGCGACGCCGACGGGGGCGCCGCCTACACCCAGCAACTGGTCACCCTCGCGATGGTGGGCCTGACGATCGCGACCGGTCTGGCCGTCGCCGCTGCCCCGCTGCTCACCAAGATCTACCTGTCCGCCGACTTCGCCGGCGATCCGCTGCTGGCGACTCACCTGGCCTACTTACTGCTGCCGCAGATCTTCTTCTACGGGGTGGCCGCGTTGTTCGGCGCGATTCTGAACAGTAAGGAGCACTTCGCCGCACCCGCCTGGTCTCCGGTCGCGAACAACCTGTTGGTGATCACGATGGCGCTGGGACTGCTGCTGACCCAGGGCGGCTTCAACGCGGTCACCGGCACGGCGGCCGACGGCACCCCCGTGTACGGGGATCCGACGACGACGCAGTTCCTCGTCCTGGGGCTCGGCACCACCGCGGGCATCGTGGTGCAGGCGGCGGTGCTGCTACCGGCCCTGCGCCGATCCGGGTTCCGCTTCCGCTGGCGGTTCGGCTGGGATCGTCGGATGACCGAGGCGAGTGGCCTCGCCGGCTGGGCCGTGCTGTACGTCCTGGTCTCCCAGGTCGGGTACACCGTCTCGACCAAGGTGGCGAGCCGCACCGACGGCGGAATCAGCACCCTGTTCCTGGCGAATCTGCTCTTCCAGACGCCGTACGGAATTCTGGGGGTGTCGGTTCTCACCGCGGTGATGCCGCGGCTGAGTAGACACGCCGCGGCCGGGCAGCTGGACCTGGTCAAGGACGACGTCTCGCTCGCCGGGCGACTGTCGGCGGTGGCGCTGCTCCCGGTGACCGCCGGGGTTCTGGCGTTGTCCGGGGCGATCGGGGTGGCGGCGTCGTTCTACGGCAAGGTCGACCTGAGTTCGGCGCTGCGCGTCGGCACCACCTTCGCCGCCCTCGCGATCGGGCTGCTGCCGCTGGCCCTCACGCTGATCCAGATGCGCGTGTTCTACGCGATGAAGGACGGCCGCACGCCGGTCCTGATCAACGGCGTGATGGTCGCGGTGCGCGTACCGCTGATCGTCTGGGCCGGGTCGCTCGACCCCGGTCTGGTACTCCCCGGCATCGCGTTGGCCACCGCCCTGTCCTACGCGGTGGGTGCGGTGGTCGGCGAGTTCTGGCTGCGGCATCGGTTCGGGCCGATGGGCAGCCGCCGACTGCTGAGCACGACCGGCCGGATGCTGCTGGTCTCGGCCGCCGGTGCGATCGCCGCCTGGGCGGTGGTGCAGGTCATCTGGCAGGGCGCCACGTCCGGTTTCGTGGCAGCCGTCGCGCAGTGCGTCATCGGCGGCACCGTGGGAATCACCGTCATCCTGGTCGGTGCATCCGTGGCGAAGGTCGCCGAACTGGACCCACTGCTGCGCCGACTGCGCGCGATCCTCCGCCTCGCGCCGGTCCCGGCGGGTACCGTGACCCAGACTGACATCGATCTTCCCGACCTCGCGCAGAGAGAGCAGGTGTCGCTTCCGATGACCGGTGATCGCCTCGACTTGGAGGCCGCCCTGGATTCGGAGCTCGATTCCGGACCGGACTCGGCGCTGGGGGGTTCCGACCCCACCAGCCCGACCGAGACCGATTCGCCGCCGTCCGCGGTGCCGGCGATGGGGCCGGGCACCATGGTCGGCGCCCGGTATCGGCTGGTCAGTCTGGTCGCGGTCGACGGGGTGGGCAACCACTTCTGGCGGGCGAAGGACACCGTGTTGCCCCGCGACATGGCCGTCACCCTGCTCCCGGCGGGTGCGGCCGCCGACGCCACGGTCGCAGGCACGCTGCGCGCGGGGCGCCTCCACCACATCGGCCTTCCACAGACGCTCGACCTCGGCACCGAACCCGGCTTCTCCTACGTCGTCGGGCAGTGGGTCGACGGTGCGACCCTGACCGACCTGCTGGCGGGCGGTCCGTTGGAGAGCTCGGTGGCCAGCTCCATCACCGGCCGGATCGCGGACGCCGTCGAGGAGGCCCACCGACAGGGCATCGCGCTCGGCGCAGTCCATCCGTCCCTGGTGCGGGTCAACTTCGACGGCCAGGTGCGGCTGAGCCATGTGATCGCCTACCCCGGAGCCCGACCCGACCAGGACATCCGGGCGATCGGGGCGCTGCTGTACCTGATGCTCACGGCCACCTTCCCGCTGCCTCAGCGAGGAATGTCCCCCGCGCTTCCCGTCGCACCCACCAGTGGTGGCCGTGAACTGCCGGCCGACGAGGTGCGGTCGACCGCCGCGGCCGGTTTGACCACACTGGCCGAGCGGTCCCTGCACCCCGACGGGTCTCACGGGGTGCGCTCCGCCGGGGCGATCGCCTCATTGCTGCAGACGACCCCCGTGACCGAGGACCCGGGCGTCGACGAGGGGGGACCCTCCGTCCTCACCGCCGGCCAGGTCGCCGAGCGGCGTCTGATGCGCGAGCGTCGGGTGAAACTCGCCGTCGCCGGCGTGATGCTGCTGGCCCTCACCGTCCTGCTCAGCATCGTCGTCGGCACCGTGGTGAAACGGGCGGTGGAGTCAGTCCAGGACCCGGTGATCACCGCGGACCAGCCACTGGACGCCGCACCCTCGGCGTTGCCGCCGACCCGAGCGGGCGGCGCACCCGAGTCCGGGACGCCCGATGCGAACGCCACCGCGCCGGCCACCCCCGTTGCGGCGGAGGTGCGAGTTCCGATCGTCGCGGGTGAGGTGTACGACCCCGAGGGCAAGGGCGAGAAGGACTACACCAGCTATGTGGATCGCGCGTTCGACCCCGATCCGACCACCGCATGGCAGACCTTCGCCTACTTCCAGCAGTTCGGCCCCACCGGTCTCAAACAGGGCGTCGGCCTGATGCTGACCCTGGATCACGCCGTCTCCCCGACCACGGTGACGATCGCCACCACCACGCCGGGGATGAAGGTCCAGGTGCGGGCCTCGACGGGTGACATCAACGCGCCGCTGACCCAGACCAAGATCTTGGCCGAGACCGGTGTCGGCGAGGCGCCGGCGGCAGTCCCGATCGCCGGGGCACCCAGCTCACGATTTCTCATTCTGTTCGTCACCGGGTTGACCGGATCGGGCCGCAACTGGGAGGCCACGATCAGCGACATTCAGGTGTCCGCAGCGGGCTGACGGAAAGTCGCGGCCGGCCATCGTGTCGGTACGTCTGCGGGTCGACATGACCGCTGCCGACCCGGCCGTGGAATGAACGCCGGTATCGTGTCGTTGAGTTCTCAACAGTGGCCGATGCGCCGTTGGGTATCAGAGAAACTGTGAGGAGTCTCGTGTCGCAACTCCATGACGTGATCGTCATCGGATCCGGGCCGGCCGGCTATAGCGCGGCGATCTATCTCGCCCGCGCCGATCTCAACCCGTTGATCTTCGAGGGGTCCCAGTTCGGTGGTGCGTTGATGACGACAACCGAGGTGGAGAACTTCCCCGGCTTCCCCGAGGGAATCCAGGGTCCCGACCTGATGGCCAACATGCGCGAACAGGCCGGTCGCTTCGGTGCCGAACTCCGGGCGGAGGACGTCGATCGGGTCGACCTGACCGGATCGGTGAAGAGGGTCTGGGTGGACGGTACCGAGTACAGCGCACGCGCCGTGGTGCTCGCGACCGGTTCGGCCGCACGGTACCTGAACCTGCCCGACGAGCAGCGTCTCGTCGGACGCGGCGTGTCCTCCTGCGCGACCTGCGACGGCTTCTTCTTCCGTGACCAGGACATCGCCGTCATCGGCGGCGGCGACTCGGCGATGGAGGAGGCCACCTTCCTCACCCGGTTCGCGAAGTCGGTGACGATCGTTCACCGGCGTCCCGAGTTCCGGGCCAGCGCGATCATGTTGGACCGGGCGAAGGCCAACCCGAAGATCCGCTGGATCACCAACGCTGTGGTGTCGGCCGTGCACGGCGCGGACTCGCTCACCGGACTCACCCTGATCGACACCGTCACCGGTGCGGTCGACGAATTGCCGGTGACCGGCATGTTCGTCGCGATCGGCCACGATCCGCGGTCGAACCTGGTGAACGGACAGGTCGACCTCGACGACGAGGGTTACGTGTTGACCGCGGGCCGGTCGACACGCACGAACGTCGAAGGCGTCTTCGCGTGCGGTGACCTCGTCGACCACGTCTATCGGCAGGCGATCACGGCCGCCGGGTCGGGCGCCGCGGCAGCTCTGGATGCACAGCATTACCTGGCCGGCATCGGCGCCTCGACCACCGATCCGGAACCGGAGTTGGCCAGTCCCACGCCGGTGTCCGTCTGACCCTTCACACTTCACCCGCCTTCCGCACACCGACTTCCAGCACCATCTTCGACTCGAACTGCAACTCCCACTCGAACTGCAACTTCAACTCCAACTCCCCGCAGCTCGCACTCACAGAAGAGAGACCCTCGATGGCAGGCACCGAAAGCAAGACCGTGACCGTGACCGATGCGAGCTTCAGCGACGACGTGCTGATGTCCGACAAGCCGGTCATCGTCGATTTCTGGGCCGCATGGTGCGGACCGTGCCGCATGGTCGCGCCGATCCTGGAGGAGATAGCGGCCGGTCACAGTGACAAGGTCACCATCGCCAAGCTCGACGTGGACGCCAATCCGCAGGTGGCTCAGGACTACAAGATCCTGTCCATCCCGACGTTGTTGGTCTTCCAGAAGGGCAAGCCCGTCAAGCAGATCGTCGGCGCGAAGCCGAAAGCTGCGCTGCTCGCGGAGTTCGCCGAGTACCTGTGACCGGGACTACGGTAAGCGGATGTTGCTCAGGCGTGGAGACCACGGATCACTCGTCGCCTCAGTCCGGTCAACCCTGGCGTCACTGACCCTGCTGCCGCCCGATCTGGAGACACCGGATTCCGCGGTGGAGTTCGACGATCAACTGGACGCGGCGGTACGCGCCTTTCAACAACAACGCGGCCTGATCGTGGACGGCATCGTCGGAGCGGTGACGCTGCGATCGCTGAACGACGCTCGGTGGAGGATCGGCGACCGCATGCTCGCCTACTCGCTGTCCGCGCCGATGACCGGCGACGACGTCCTGGCGTTACAGGAACGACTGGCCGAACTGGGTTACAACACCGGCCAGACGGACGGCGTGTTCGGGCCCAAGACGGATAGCTGCGTGCGTGAATTCCAACGCGATCGGGGTCTGCCCGACGACGGTGTGTTCGGCCCCGACACGTTCAAAGAACTGACCCGGATGGGTCGCATGGTGACCGGGGGGCGGGCTCAGTTCCTGCGCGAACAGCAGATCGCCCGGAAGCGGGGACCCGGTCTCCGCGGTAAGCGCATCGTGATCGACCCGGCGTTCGGCGGTGTCGACACCGGGTGGGTGGTCGACGGCGTGTCGGCCCGAGATCTCGTCTTCGACATCGCGCGCCGGCTGGAAGGACGGATGACCGCCACCGGGATGGAAACATTCCTCACCCGCGGCGTGCGGGAGAACCCGACCTCCAGCGATCGCGCGGAGGTCGCCAACGCCGTGAACGCCGACCTGATGATCAGCTTGAGCATGGACGGCAGCAGGTGCAACCTCGCGCAGGGCATCGCCACCTTCCACTTCGGCACCGATTACGGCTCCAGCTCGACCCTCGGCGAGACCCTCGCCGAGCTCATTCAGCGTGAGCTCGTGGCCCGGACCGGTTTCGTGGACTGCCGGGTCCAGCACCGCCCATGGGACATCCTCCGGCTGACCCAGATGCCCGCGGTGCGGATCGACCTCGGGTATCTCACCAATGCGGGAAATCGGGCCGCCCTGCAACGCGACGCCTTCCGCGACACTGTGGCCGACGGGATCCTCGTCGCTGTGAAGCGGCTGTACCTGGACGGGAGAGACGAGCCGCATACCGGCACGTTCACCTTCTCCGACCTGCTGGCCTACGAACGGGCGCGGACCGCGGCGCTCTGAACGGCGACTTCGGGATTCGGTCCGGCCGGAATGGTGATCACCGAGAACAACTGCTCGAGGGCCGACTCCACATCGGCCTTCCAGCCGAGTGCGGCCCCCAACTCCAGCCGCAGCCGTGGATACCGGTGATGCGGCCGAACCTCCTCGAAACCCAGGGCCAAACCGAACTCGGCCGGGATCAAACAGGGCGGGATCGTCTCGTCCGACGGTAGGTGGGTCTGCTCGCCGCGATGCGCGAACACCTCGATCGCCCGCACCCCCCGACTGGCCAGATGCTTGGCGACACCCTGGATGAGGAACCTCGCATGACCCTGGCCGCGAAACTGCGGCAGGATCTTCGCCGTCATCAGGAGCACCGCATCGGGACTGGCCGGTGCGGTGGGGAACGCGTTCGAGGTGGCCACCGCCAACGGCGGCGCGTAGATCGCGTATCCGACGATGTCGTCGTCGACCTTCACCAGTTGCCCGCACGAGCCCCAGCTCAGCATCACGCCCGAGAGCCAGACCTCCTTCTCGAACTCGGCCTGGCCGGCAGTCGCGACCTTCCCGGAACGTTCGGGCCCGACCTCCCACCGGATACAGGCCCGACACGGAGCCGGGAGTAGGCCGATGGTGTCCAGACCGAGCGCCACAAGTGCCCGCTCGCCCATGCCCACCTTGTCCCTTCGCTGTGATTCACCCGCCCCCTCGGTCGCGAGTCGGGAGCACCGGTAACCGGTCCACCTCCAGTGTGCGGCTCAGCGAGGTTCCACTCAAGGTGAGCCGCCTTCAGGACTTGTCGGTTCGGCCCGGCTTTGGCTTCGATCCGGGTCGGCCGGGGTCGGGGTCGGAACCCGCAGGGGGGCGACTGGGCCGCTTAGACTGCATTGGAGACCGTAACCCGGACGAAACAGTCGGCACCAGCGCGTTGGGAACCACCATGACCGGCACCAGCCTGGATCAGCACATACAGCGGTACGCCCAGCGCACCTCCGGGATGCGCGCCTCGGCCATTCGTGCGCTGTTCTCGGTGGCCAACCGACCGGAGGTCGTCTCCCTCGCAGGCGGCATGCCATTTTTGAACTCGCTGCCGCTGGAGTCGTTGGCCGTGGAGGCCGCCGAGCTCGTCGCCACCGAGGGTCTCGTCGCCCTTCAGTACGGCTCGGGGCAGGGCGTTCTCCGATTGCGTGAGCAGATCTGCCAGGTGATGGCGATCGAGGGGATCGACGCCCACCCGGACGACGTCGTCGTCACCGTCGGATCCCAGATGGCGCTGGACTTGAGCACCCGGATCTTCATCGACCCCGGCGACGTCATCCTGGCCGAGGCTCCTTCCTACGTCGGCGCGCTGAGCACCTTCAGCTCGTATCAGGCCGCCGTCGTACACGTGGCGATGGACGACGACGGGTTGATCCCGGAGGCGTTGGCGGCCGCGATCGAGTCGATGCGCGCGGCCGGCCGCCGGATCAAGTTTCTCTACACGATTCCGAACTACCACAACCCGGCCGGCGTCACACTCAGTGCCGCCCGCCGACCTCTTATTGCCGAGATGTGCCGGAATGCGGGCATTCTCGTGCTGGAGGACAACCCCTACGGCCTGCTCGGGTTCGACGACAAGGTGCACCGTGCGCTCCGCGCCGACGATGCGGACAACGTGATCTACCTCGGCTCCTTCTCCAAGACATTTGCACCCGGCCTTCGGGTGGGCTGGGTGTTGGCACCCCACGCGGTGCGCGAGAAGCTCGTACTGGCCAACGAAGCCGCCACGCTGAATCCGCCGGTGTTCAATCAGATGATGATTTCGCGGTACCTCGAGGGCTATGACTGGCAGGGCCAGATCAAGGCCTACCAGCACACGTACGCCGAGCGGCGAGACGCGATGCTGGCCGCGCTGGAGAACCGAATGCCACCGGGCACCACCTGGACTCACCCGACCGGGGGCTTCTACGTCTGGGTCACGATGCCGGAGGGATTCGACACCACCGCGATGCTGCCCCGAGCGGTGACCAACCGGGTTGCGTATGTACCCGGGAACGCCTTCTACGCCGACGGTCTGGGGTCGCGACAGATGCGGCTGTCCTTCTGCTACCCCACCCCGGAACGCATCGTCGAAGGCGTGAGTCGGCTGTCGGATGTCATCGACGCCGAACTGGACGTCATGCGCACTTTCGGCACCCATGCACACCGCGCGTTGTCCGGTCCGAACTCTCCGTCACCCGACACCCTGTGAGCAGGCACCTTGTGGACAGCCGGCCGGCGCTCGGTTCGGCTCGCATCCGGTTCGCCTGCCCCGGTATATCCCGCATCCAGACTCGTCTCGGAGGAAACATTCGTGGCTGACAGGCATCTCGTGGTTTTGGCCGGCGGGCTGACGCATGAGCGCGACGTCTCCCTGCGCTCCGGTTCCCGGCTCGCCGAGGCACTGCGGAGGCACGGGCACGATGTCACGGTGCGAGACGCCGACTCCACCCTGCTGTCCTGGCTGTCCACGAACTCCCCGGACGCCGCGATCATCGCGCTGCACGGCGGCCGGGGCGAGAACGGGGCTGTGCAGGGGGTTCTGCACATGGCGGGGGTCCCGTACCTGGGAACGGCGTCGCGCAACTGTCGGCTGGCCTGGGACAAGGCCACCGCGAAGACCCTGCTCCACCGGGCGGGCTACCGCACGCCGGACTGGATCACTCTGGCCCACGACACGTTTCGTGATCTCGGCGCCCCCGGAGTGATCGAGGCGGTCGTGGCCGATCTCGGACTGCCGTTGATGATCAAGCCACATCAGGGGGGCTCGGCTCTCGGTGCCGGCGTCGTGCGCACTGCCGAGCAGCTCCCCGAGGTGTTGGTCGGCGCATTCGCCTACGGCTCGGTGGTGCTGGTCGAAAGGTTCGTCGAGGGGGCGGAGATCGCCGTGTCGGTGATCGACACCGAAGACGGGCCCATTGCACTGCCGCCGGTCGAGATCTCCCATCCGGGAGACGTCTTCGACTACGAGGCGCGATACACCGCGGGACTCACCACCTATTACACGCCGGCGCGGCTCGCGCCCGAGGTGGCGGTGTCGGCGGCGGAGTTGGCGCTGGCGGCACACCGAGTGTTGGGTCTCCGTGACCTCTCCCGCACCGACGCCATCGTCAGCCCGGACGGCGTGGTGCATTTTCTGGAGGTCAACGTCTCCCCCGGGCTCACCGAGACCTCGATGCTGCCGATGTCCGTGGCCGCAGCGGGCCACGATCTGGGTGGGGTCTACTCAGATCTGGTCGAACGGGCGATCGCAAGGGTCGCCGGCCCCGTTCGTCGGTCGTGACCGGACGAGCCGCCGTCATCCGCGTCGTATTTTGGGTGCTGACTGAGTTGTAGTCAGTAGGGCGGGAGTCATCGAAACCTGTTGGCTGTCAACGCTTCTGGTGGAACTCCACCGACTATCGTCACCGTGACGTCAGTCGGTGGAGTGGTTACTCACACCGTTGTCATTCGATCAGGCCATTTTCCGTTCTTCGCCGATTCCAGCGCCGGTACGGCCGCGGATCACGTCCGCGATGCGGCTCAAGTCATCTGTGGTGGCGAATTCGATCACGATTCGACCCTTGCGACGTCCCAGCTCGACCAGCACCCGGGTGTCCAGGACGTCGCCCAGGTCGCTCGCCAGGTCCTGGATGCCGGGCGTCGTCGCCCTCTTCACCGGCACCCTGCGAGTCGCCGGGCGCCGCCCCGCGAGGAGGGTGACTGCCTCCTCGGTCCCTCGCACCGAGAGCCCCTCGGCAACGATGCGCACCGCCAACTCCTCCTGCGCAGCCGGATCGTCCAAAGCGAGCAATGCTCTCGCATGGCCGGCAGAAAGGACGCCTGCCGCAACCCGCCGCTGTACCGGCACCGGCAGTTTCAGCAGTCGAATCGTGTTGGAGATGACGGGTCGACTCCGCCCGAGGCGACCTGCGAGTTCGTCATGAGTGACGTTGAACTCCTCGAGGAGCTGCTGATAGGCGGCGGCCTCCTCGAGCGGGTTGAGGTTGGCGCGATGGATGTTCTCCAGCAGCGCATCTCGAAGCAGGTCGGCATCCTCGGTGCGGCGGACGATGGCCGGAATGGTCTCCAGGTTCGCCCGTTGGGCGGCGCGCCACCGACGCTCCCCCATGACGAGTTCATATCCACCCGGTCGTTCACGCACGACAATCGGCTGGAGCAGTCCGAACTCACGAATGCTGTGTTCCAACTCCGCGAGAGCGTCCTCGTCGAAAGAGGTCCGCGGGTTGCTCGGGTTCGGCGTGATGGAGGCTACGGGGATTTCACGATAATGCGGGCCGCGCACGACCTCCGGGTCGCTGGAGGCGAAGGTTTCACGTGAAACGTCAGTCGATGCGGTGATGGGCAGCCCCGGCACGGTGTGCAGGACGACCGGCGACCCGGCCGACTCGTAGGAGTGCGGCTCACGAACCGCAGCCTCGTCCGTTTCACGTGAAACAGTCTGCGCTACCGTCGCTGCCGGCCTGGTTTCACGTGGAACCAAAGGACTGATCAGAATGTCCGAGATCGGGCTGGCGGGCCCCGACGGAATCAGTGAGGCGAGGCCGCGTCCAAGACCACCACGTGACTTCGTCACTTTGCCTCCTCCTTGGCGCCACGGTGCGCGATCTCCCGCGCAGCGTCCAGATAACTCATCGCTCCCCGCGAACCCGGGTCGTAGGTGATCACTGACTGCCCATAGCTCGGCGCCTCGGACACCTTCACCGAGCGCGGAACCAAAGCCCGCAGCACAGAGTCACCGAAATGTCGGCGCACCTCGGTCGCGACGCCCACGGCAAGCTTGGTGCGCGCGTCGTACATCGTCAGCAGGATGGTGCTGACGACGAGCGCAGGATTCAGATGCTGCTTGATTCGCTCAATATTGCCCAGCAACTGACCAAGGCCTTCCAATGCGTAGTACTCGCACTGAATCGGAATCATCACCTCACGCGCCGCAACCATGGCGTTAATGGTCAACAACCCGAGCGACGGCGGACAGTCGATCAAGATGTAGTCGAAATCGCCGTCGATCGCGTCGATCGCCTGCTTGAGTCGGTACTCGCGTTGTTCCATGTTGACCAACTCGATTTCCACACCGGCGAGGTCGATGGTCGCGGGAATACAACCGAGTTTCGGCGCGTCCGGGCAGGTCTGGATCGCCTCCGCGATGGAGATCTCTCCGAGCAGTACGTCATAGATCGACGGCGTACCCGCCGTACGCACGGCACCGAGTGCGGTGCTCGTGTTGCCCTGTGGATCTAGATCAATCACCAGGACGTCGAGCCCGGAGAGAGCCAGGGCGACGCCGATGTTCACCGTGGTCGTCGTCTTACCGACACCACCCTTCTGGTTCGAAACGGTGATCACTCGGCGCCGCCGCGGGCGGGGGAGTGTGAGGTCTCCGCTCCGGACCTCCATCGCTCGGCGAGCCGCCAACTCGATCGGGGACTCGGATACTGTTTCACGTGAAACAGTGCCGTTGGGCGCCGCCGCGACAGCAGTCGATCGCTCCAGGACCGTTGTATCGGATGGCACTGGATCCATCACCGCAGTCCCGTGTGCGCTCCCGATCTCAACCGCGTCCAACACTGCTGATTCCTGCATATTGCCTCCCCTGCTGGCCTGTGGCTCGACAGTATGCGAGCGTTGTGGCACAACCCGGAACATCGAGATCCGACACGCGGCCCAGCCACCAACATCACCTGCCGGCGTTTCGTCACCGTGACGTTGCCGCCTTGCAGTGAATGCTGCAGCTGGAACAGGCGCCAAAATGTCCAGAGCACACCGATGTCAACGTGCGGTCGATCAAATGTGCGTCGCGGACGTCACGCACCACTCGCCTCCGTCGACGACTCAACACCACGCGCGAACACATGTTTCACGTGAAACGTGCAAATACCGACGTGCCGGCCAAGGCACACCTGCCAGCCGGCGCTGCTGTGCAAGCCGGTCCTAGCGGTGCTGCTCTACCAACCGGTGCTCGCTGCCACCCGGGACCGCCCAGCTTGGCAGTGCAGCTCTTCCAGCCCGCGCCACGCCACTACCCGGTGCTCCTCTACTACCCGGTGCTCCTCCACTACCCAGTGCTCCTCCACTACCCAGTGCTGCCCCGGGGGCACCTCAGATCTGCTGCAGTTCAGATCCACACCGCCATACCCGACGAGGTCCAGCCGCACCAGACCAGAGCAAGCTGTCCCGGGACGACCGTGTAGGCAAGGACCTGCCCGGTCCGTTCGTACTGAAGTGGCTCCGCATCACCCGAGCTCCCCATGCGCGTGCCAGGTTCAAAAGCGCAAGAGCATGACGGGGCCCGGGGGAGGGACAGACACCCGCCCATCAGCGCCGTGTCTGAATCTCCCGCCCGACCGCCCCGGTCACCAAATCACCGGCCATCGGCCATCGGCGCCCACCACCAGCGACCAGCCACCAGCCACCAGCCACCCCCGCCCAAGCCGAGCCGGGCCCAACCCATCCGTGACGTGGCGCAGGCACGGTTCGGGCTATGGGTTGGAACGAATGAGCCGACCGCGCCGGTTCAGCACCGACGCTCCGCTCGCACACAGACCGCTGCTGATGGGTTCTCAGTACCCCGACGCGCTCAGGCCGCGCGACATCAATCTGCGCACCGCACAACCCGATCAGTCCACATCTGCAGCATCGCCCGGCGACGCGCACACGACCCCGCATCAGAGACAGCACTCGCCCGGACGACCAGCAGGGAAACCGATCTCACCACACACCCCATCTACTGACGCATGGTCACTACAGGATGCGGACAGCAGATCTCAGGGTCGTCGACGCGCGGCCCGTCGGCCGGCGGCGCGACTGCCGCGGACCACGCCGATGACGACGGTCGTCGGCACCTCCAGCAGCTCGCCACCCAGCGACCGCACCCGGAGGTCGCCGATTCCCAACCTGGCAACGGCGGCCCGGTCACGTTCGACCTCGGACTCGGCGGAAGATCCTTTGATGGCGAGGAAGAGACCGCCGCTCCGGGCCAGCGGAACACACCAACCGGCCAACTTCGCCAGCGGAGCCACAGCACGGGAGACGACCACATCCGCACCGGCGACCTCGTCGGCGACGTCTTCGGCTCTGCCGCGGACGACTCGAACGTGGGGGAGACCGAGATCGGCGACGACCTCGCTCAAGAATGCCGCCCGACGCTCCAGCGGCTCGATCAGAATCACGGTGCAGTCCGGACGCGCCAATGCCAACGGAATCCCGGGGAGACCGGCGCCGCTGCCGACGTCGGCGACGGTGCCCCCCGCCGGCACGGCTTCGCCGATCACCGCCGAGTTCAGCAAGTGCCGACTCCAGATCCGGTCTGATTCGCGCGGCCCCAACAAGCCGCGTTCGATGCCCGCGCCTACCAGCCAATCGGCGTAGCGCCGCGCGCCGGCCGCTCCTGCACCGAACACCGCCGCCGCGGCCGGGGGTTCAGGTTCCGGGTGCCCGGCGCTCGCGCCGGGGTCCGAAGACCCGGCTGCGGGATCGGTCAAGAACCCAGACTCACGACGACGCGTCGACGCGGCTCTTCGCCCTCGGACGACGAGGTGACGCCCGTCGACAGCGCCGACCGCATCGTGCACGATCTTGCGCTCGAACGGATTCATCGGGGCCAGTCGCTCCGCTTCACCCGATGTCGAGCACGCGGCTGCGCGGCCTCCCGGCCGAGCGCGGTCAGCTCCTCGCGGCGACGGGCCCGGTAGCCGCCGATGTCCAGCATCAATCGGGACCGGACCCCGGTCTCCTGCGGCGGCCGCCAGCCGGGTCAGTTCCTGCAGCGCATCGAGCACAGACCCCGCGGTCGCCGACCAGCTTCTCCAGGTCACCGCCGCCGACGATCGAGACCACCGCCCGCTCGCCCTCGACGTCGAGGTCGATGTCGCCGTCGTAGTCGAGGATGTCGAGCAGCCGCTCCAGATAGTCGCCCGCCGCGTCGCCCTCTTCGACCAGCAGATCTGCGGCCTTCGACTGACTCGCTGCGTACCGATCCTCGCGGGCTCGCGCCGCGAGCCACCGACCGTGGCTCTGCGGTGTCCAGTCACTTTCCCTCATTCATCGAGATTACCTTTCATCGCTTCGCGATGGCTTTTCTGCGCGCCGGTGAGGCCGGGCCCCGGGAGGCGTCGGAACTCACCAGGTTCGGAGCCTGCACCGTCGGCGCTTCGTTCTGCGATCCGGTGAGCGGCGGCTGCCGCCGGCGTGCGCCCGGAGTCGCCGTGAGCCTGCACCGTTCGTGGTCGGCCCCGTTGCGCCCTGCTGTCGGCGCCGCCGAGGCGGGTCAGCGTGTCACGGTCGTCGCCGCTCCTGCCGATGGCGCCGCCTCGGTGCGCTGGGTCGGGATCCGGCCTTGTCCAGCCGCACCGGGTTGACCACCGGGCGCTTCGGGTCGAGCGGCTTCTCTCCCGGCTTGGGCTTGGTGAACTTCGCCGCTTCCGCTCCGCCTCGACGACCTGCGGCCACCTCGCGCCTTCTGCCGGTCCTGGATCCGGTGCGCGACGAACAGCTGGAAGAACGTCCAGGTGTTGTTGGACAACCAGTAGATCAGGATCGCCAGCGGGAAGAACGGGCCACCGGCCACCACGCCCAGCGGGAACAGGTACAACATGACCTTGTTCATGATCGCGGTCTGCGGTGCCGCCGCGGCCGCCGCCGACTGCCGGGCGATCGACTTCCGCGACGTCATGTGGGTGGCGATGCCGGCCAGGATCATCAGCGGAATCGCGACCGCGATGACCGTCGAGCGGTCGCCGTCGAGCTCGATCGAGCTCCGCTTCGGGCATCGTGATGAAGGACGACAGCGGGCGCGCCGCCGAACAGCTTCGCATCGACGAAGGACTGCACATCGCTGGCGCCGAAGAAGTAGACCTCGGCCCCAGCCCGGCTTGAACGCCCGCAAGACGTGGAACAGACCGAGGAACACCGGGGCCTGGATCAGCGCCGGCAGGCAGCCGGCGACCGGGTTGACCCCGGCTTCCTTGTTGAGCTTCATCAGCTCTTCGGACTGCCGCTGCCGGTCGTCCTTGTACTTCTCGCGGATCTTCTTCATCTGCGGCTGCAGTTCCTGCATGCGCAGCGACGAGTTCATCTGCTTCATGAACGGCTTGAAGAGGATGGCCCGCAGGGTGAAGACCAGGAACACCACGGACAGCACCCAGGCCCAGCCGTTGTCCGCACCGAGCAGCCGATCCGAACACCTTGTGCCAGACCCACAGAATGCCCGAGACCGGGTAGTAGACGTAGTCCAGCGACCAGAAATTGAAGCTCACGCGGTGCCTCTCCGGGGGGGTACAGGGTCATAGCCGCCAGCGTGCCAGGGTTGGCAACGGGCCAGCCGACGAACCGCGAGCCACAGGCCGCGAACCGCGCCGTGCTCACGCAGCGCACCGACGGCGTACGCCGAGCAGCTGGGGGTGAAGCGGCACATCGGCGGCAGTGCGGGGGAGATGAATCGCTGATAGAAGCGAATCGGCGGATCAACAGCCGGACCGTCGCTCCCGGGCCGACCGATCACCGATCCTGCAGCCGCCGATGTGCGCCGACCGTTCTGCGCTGACGGGTGCTGCGCTGCGTGCACAGCCGGCTGATCGACGGTCATCCGGCCGAGACTTCGACGCAAGGTGGATCGGAGATCGGCGGCCAACTGAGCGCTGGAGGCGGCGGCAGCGGGTCGGGCAGTGCGCGCACGACGACCTGGTCCCGGCCGCGCAACTGGTCGAGCAGTGGTCGCAGCTGTTCGCGCAAGTCGGCGCGTCACACGATGCCGGACCACAGAATTCCCCACTTTTGACGAAACCACGAAACCGGCCCGGGTCGGTCGCTCACGGACCGGGTCCGGCGCTGCGGTCGCGCACTCTTCGACGGGAACGGCCGAGCCACCCACCACGTGAACCGCCAGATTCCGGGTGCCGGCCCGGCGCCCGGATCCTCAGCACCGCGGAGAATTCGGCCGGCTGTGGTCAAACGCATCGGCTTCGGCAGCACGTTCGGCGGCACCCAGGCATTTCTACTCGGATCGAGGTGTCACTCGTCGGCCGTCAGGCCGACAGCTCCTTGCGGCCCTTGCCGCGGCGAGCCGCCAGAATGGCGCGACCGGCACGGGTGCGCATCCGAAGCCGGAAGCCGTGGGTCTTGGCCCGACGCCGGTTGTTCGGCTGAAAAGTACGCTTGCTCACGGCAATATCTCCAGATTCACTTCAGATTCACCGAGCCGGCGAGCAGACTCGGTGGTACACCGACGGCTCGGACATCAGACTCGAGCGGCACGGAACAGCTCAGCGATTCCGAGCACAGCGGTCGAGCGCATAGCGGTTCAGAGCGCAGCACAGCGGTTCAAGGCTGCACAGCATCCGGAGCGAGCTCGATCTGTGCCGAGTACTGGCCGAGAGTACGGGCTGATCCCCGGCCTGGTCAAGGCGAGCCCCCACTGCACCGCGGTGGCGCCGCGCGGAATGCCGCCTTGTGTGATCGGCCCGGACAGTTGTTAGCGTCCGACCCGACCTCTCTCATCCGTCGAGTTGTCCACCCCTGTGCACAAAGTATGTGCACAACTGTGTCCCAGGTCGGTTCCCGGAGCCGTACCGTGCGGTCCGAGAGTGCAGACAGCCGAGGGGATGCATGCGTGACGGGTCAGTCCGCGGATATCGCTGCGATCTGGTCCCAGGCGCTCGATAGCTCACACCGACGGTCTGACCCGGCAGCACGCTGCGTGGCTGTCGATGATCCGACCGATCGGCCTGCTGGAGACCACCTGGGTGATCGCGGTCCCGAACGATTTCGTTCGCGATGTGATCGAGCGCAACATGGCCGAACCATTGGCCGCGACGCTGTCCACGCTGTTGGAGCGGCCGGTCACGGTCGCCGTCACCATCACCAAGGACGATCCGACCGCTACGCCGCCACGGCGCGGCCTACACCCCGCCGACCCGGACGCCGGTCTGCGGCCCGCCCGGTCACGGCCGAGCGACGACGAGATGGCGACGACGAGAGCCGACGTGATGGCCATCGGTCACCGAGATCTGGCCCGGAACGTCAACGAACGGTTCCAAGGTTCGGACCGACACCCGCAGTGCGGCACTGACCAGACTGAACGAGCGGTACAGCTTCGACACCTTCGTCATCGGCGCGTCGAACCGGTTCGCCCACGCCGCGGCGGTCGCGGTGTCCGAAGCACCCGCCGCCGCGTACAACCCCCTGTTCATCTGGGGTGACTCCGGGCTGGGCAAGACCCACCTGCTGCACGGCATCGGCCACTACGCCCAGCGGCTGTTCCGCGGGATGCGGGTGCGCTATGTCTCCAGCGAGGAGTTCACCAACGACTTCATCAACTCGCTGCGCGACGACCGCAAGGTCGCCTTCCAGAAGCGCTACCGCGACGTCGACGTGCTGCTGGTGGACGACATCCAGTTCCTGGAGGGCAAGGAAGGCACCCAGGAGGAGTTCTTCCACACCTTCAACACGCTGTACAACGCGAACAAGCAGATCGTGATCTCCTCCGACCGGCCACCGAAGCGGCTGGAGACTCTCGAGGACCGGATGCGCACCCGGTTCGAGTGGGGCCTGATCACCGACATCCAGCCGCCCGAGTTGGAGACCAGGATCGCGATCCTGCGCAAGAAGGCCGCCAACGACCGGATGAGCGCTCCGGACGACGTGCTGGAGTTCATCGCCAGCCGGATCGAACGCAACATCCGCGAACTCGAGGGCGCGCTGATCCGGGTCACCGCATTCGCCTCGCTGAACCAGCAACCCGTCGACCTGGCGCTGGCCCAGGTGGTGCTGCGCGACCTCATCGGCAACCAGAACTCCAACGACGTCGACGCCGCCACGATCATGGCGGTGACCGCCGACTACTTCTCGGTCAGCCTGGACGAGCTGTGCGGACCGGTGAAGACCAAGTCGGTCGCCGGTGCCCGGCAGATCGCCATGTATCCTGTGCCGCGAGCTCACCGACCTCACGCTGCCCAAGATCGGCCAGACTTTCGGCAACCGTGACCACACGACGGTCATGCACGCCACGAAGAAGATCAAGACCGAGATGGCGGAGCGTCGGCAGACCTACGACCACGTCCAGGAACTGACGGCTCGGATCAAGGAACGCTCGCCGCGCGCCTGATCGAGACCTGTCCGGCGGTGGACCGCCCGACGGCGGCCGTCGACCGTACTCGAGACGGCCGTCTATCGACCCGCAGTGCTGCAGACCGCCCCCTGGGTGATTTCCGCTCTCGCGCTGTGCTTTTCCGCGTGTGCGACTGCCCGGATTCCACGCTGACGGCATTCTTCGTCTCGATGGAGGTTTTGACGTCGATTCACCCTTGGCCTAGGCTCAGATGTGTGCCGCAGCAGCTCACGCGGATCACTCCACACCCTGTGGACAACTCTGGGGATAACTCCGGACATGTCAGGACAACGGGTAGCGCTGAACCATCCACCGCGCCGGTCCCGCCCCCAGACGCTCCCCGAGAGCGGTCCAGCGACACGCCACGCCGTCTGGATCTGGCCGAACGTGCGTTCTCCACAGCATCCACAGGACTTACTACTACTGCTTTTAGATCTCTTCAGAGAACTACAAAACATCAGCGGGGACGAACGACAGTCGGGCCGGGACGCCGTCCGTCCCGGCCGGGAAGCGCGGCCTCGGACACCGACGACGGCGGAGCGTCCACCCGCGCCACGCCGACTGCGACACCGGACGTGAACGTGCCGGAGTGGCATGTGATGCACGTGCGGCGCCGAGGTCGCACGGCGAGCGTCACGTGCCCATGTGCGCCGGGTTCGCGTGACGCCGGGCTTGATGCACCGACCTGCCTCTGGTTCCACCGTCTGTTTGCTGCCCCGGAGGGCCTAAATGAAGTTTCGGGTCGCGCGCGAGGACCTCGCCGACGCTGTGGCCTGGGTTGCCAAGAGCCTCCCGGCCTCGGCCGCCGGTGCCGGTGCTCGGTGGCATTCTGCTGACCGTCGACGGCTCCACGCTTGACCGTCGCCGGGTTCGACTACGAGGTGTCCACCCGGGCCGAGGTCTCGGTCGACGCCGACACCGCACGGTCGGGTCCTGGTCTCCGGACGTCTGCTCGTCCGAGATCGCCCGGGCGTTGCCGACCGCGCGCCCGGTCGACATCTCGGTGGAGGGCTCGCGGGTGACCATCGTCGGCGGCTCGGCCCGATTCTCGCTGCCGACCATGCCGGTCGAGGACTACCCGTCGCTGCCGGAGATGCCGGCGTCGTCCGGCACCATTGACGGCGCGGACTTCGCCGAAGCGGTGAACCAAACCGCGGTTTCCGCCGGTCGTGACGACACCCTGCCGATGCTCACCGGTGTCCGGGTGGAAATCGAGGGCCACCAGCTCACGCATGGCGGCCACCGACCGATTCCGGCTGGCCGTCCGCGAGCTGTCCTGGCTGCCGTCCAGCCCCGCAGATGTCCACCGCGGTGTTGGTGCCGGCCCGGACGCTCGCCGACGCGGCGAAAACTCTCGGCGGCGCGAACACCGGCCCGGTGACCCTTGCCCTGGGGGACGGGTCTGCTGGGTCTGGAGTCGGGCGGCCGCCGGACGACGGTCCGGCTGCTTGACGTCGAGTTCGTCAAGTACCGCTCGTTGCTGCCGACGTCGCACACCACGACCGTCGAAGTACCGGTGAGCGTGCTCGCCGAGGCGATCAAGCGTGTCGCCCTGGTCACCGACCGGGGCCATCACCTCCGTCTCCAGGTCGGCGACGGCTCGTTGACCCTCACCGCGGGCGGCGACGACGAGGGACGGGCGGAGGAACAGCTGCAGGTCGACGCCGACGGCGCGGAACTGCTGATCGCGTTCAATCCGACCTACCTGCTCGACGGGTTGTCCGTGCTGCACAGTGACCGCGTCAAGCTCGCGTTCACCACCCCGGCCAGGCCTGCCCTCCTGCTGCCGGTCGTCGAATCGGGCGACGGCACCGCTGCAGCCTCAGCGAGCGACGACAGCGACGGCGACAGCGACAACGACAACGGCGCCGCCGGTGCCGGTACCGCCAACACGTTGTCCGAGACTCCCTACCGCTACCTCGTGATGCCTGCCAGACTGCCGGGCTGACGCCGATGATCCGCGGAGGAGCGACATGCAGATTGGCTTGATCGGGCTCGGCAAGATGGGCGGCAACATGGCCGAGCGGCTCCGCCGCGGTGGCCATGATGTGGTCGGCTATGACCGGAACCCGAACTCGCCGCGCACCGTCTCCTCGATGGCGGAAATCGTGTCCACCCTGGCCGCGCCCCAGGTCCGTCTGGGTGATGGTGCCCTCCGGGGAGCCGACCAGGGCAACCGTCGCCGAACTTGCAGACGTCTTGGAACCCGGTGACCTGATCATCGACGGAGGCAACTCCCGATACACCGACGACCAGAAGCACGGCGCCATGTTGGCCGACAAGGGGGTGCGCTATCTGGATGTGGGCGTCTCCGGGGGTGTGTGGGGGATCACCGAGGGATACGCGCTGATGGTCGGCGGCGCCGCCGAAGCGGTGGCGGCGGTGCAACCGGTCTTCGACACCCTCAAGCCGGCGGGCGAGGGTGGCTTCGTCCACGCCGGTCCGATCGGCGCGGGCCACTTCACCAAGATGGTCCACAACGGCATCGAGTACGGGATGATGCAGGCCTACGGCGAGGGCTACGAACTGCTGCAGGCGGTGGATCTGGTTCCGGATCCGGACGCGGTGATGGCGTCCTGGCAGCAGGGCACGGTGATCCGCTCCTGGTTGTTGGACCTCTTGGTCCGGGCCCTCGAAGGCGACCCGAACCTCGAGCAGATTCGCGGCTACGCCCAGGACTCCGGTGAGGGGCGTTGGACGATCGAGGCGGCCATCGAGAACGCCGTTCCGCTGCCGGTGATCACTGCGGCGCTCTTCGCCCGGTTCGCCTCGCGGCAGCAGGAGTCGCCCGCCATGAAGGTCGTCGCCGCCCTGCGCAACCAGTTCGGTGGACACGCGGTCGGCTCGGCCGGTAGCAGTGGCACCGTTCCGGTCAGCTGACGCGGCCGGACGCGAAGTCGGTTTCGATGCACGTCCGACACCTCTCCCTGCTCGACTTCCGGTCGTGGTCGGCGGTGGATTTCGCCCTCGGCCCGGGGGTGAACGTCCTGCTCGGCCGCAACGGCGTCGGTAAGACCAATCTGGTCGAGGCGATCGGGTACCTGGCCACGCAATCGTCGCACCGGGTGGCCGCCGACGTGCCGCTGATCCGCCGCGGATCGGCGCAGGCGGTGATCCGCGGGGCGATCGTGCACGAGGGTCGCGAGCTGAGCATCGAGCTGGAGATCAACCCGGGCAAGGCCAACCGCGGTCGGCTCAATCGCGCCCCGGTAACCCGTACCCGCGACCTGCTGGGCATCCTGCGCGTGGTCGTCTTCGCCCCGGAGGACCTGGCGATCGTGCGCGGTGACCCGGCCGAACGTCGGCGCACCCTGGACGACCTGCTCGTGATGCGGGCCCCGCGGTTCGCCGGGATCAAGGCCGACTACGACCGCGCGCTCAGGCAGCGCAACTCGCTGTTGAAATCGGCCGGGGCCGCTCGTCGTTCCGGCGGCCCGGATCTCTCGGTGCTCGAGGTCTGGGACGATCAGCTCGCCGATTTCGGGGCTCAATTACTGGCGGGCCGGCTCGCGTTGGTGGCCGCGCTGCGCCCCTACTTCCGAGCGGCCTACGCGGACGTCGCACCCGGAGTCGGAGCCCGCCGACCTGCGGTACCGGACCTCGTTGCTGGACGCCGGGCCGCTCGCACTGGGCGACGGCGCGCTCCGCCAGGCCTATCTCGACGAGATCGGTCGACGTCGCGCGGCCGAGTTGGAGCGCGGGATCACCCTGGTCGGGCCGCACCGCGACGACCTGGAGGTGATCCTGGGTCCGGACCTGGCGAAGGGGTACGCCTCCCACGGCGAGTCGTGGTCCCTCGCATTGGCGATCCGGTTGGGCTCGTTCGGTCTACTGCGGGCCGACGGTGTCCAACCGGTACTGCTGCTGGACGACGTCTTCGCCGAACTGGACAGCTCGCGACGGAGCGAGTCTGGCCCGCTGGGTGGTCGACGCCGACCAGGTGATCGTGACCGCCGCGGTCGGCGCCGATGTTCCCGCCGAACTGGTCGGCCCGGTGTTCCAGGTGCAGGATGGCACCATCCAGCGGGCCGACGAGCGCACCGACGCGAACGGGAGCGGATGAACGAGCAACCACCCGGTGCGACACCGGCCAACCCAGCCGGTGCTTCGAACCCGCCCCGCGGCGTGGACCTGGCCCGGGAGGCGTTGGAGCAGGCACGCCTGCGCAGTGCGGCCCGGCGCGCCGCCGGGGGCCCGCAGGCGGGGGTGTCCCGGCGTGCGGGCGTCACCCGCCGGCGTTGGTCTGGTCCGGGACCGGACGGCCGGGACCCGAAGCCGTTCGGCGCGCTGGCGGCGCAGTGGGTTCGCCGGACCGCCGCGGCCGAGGATGTCGCCAAGGCGACGGTGATGAGCCGATGGCCCGACATCGTCGGACCCGACCTGGCGGCCCACTGCACTCCGTTGGGGTTGGTCGACGGGCAGCTGACGGTACAGGCGGAGTCCACCGCCTGGGCGACCCAGATTCGGCTGTTGACTCCCGCGATCCTGCAGAAGATCGCGGCCGCAGTCGGCCCGCAGGCGGTCCGAGTGATCCGAGCGCAGGGGCCGTCTCGGCCCTCCTGGCGGTTCGGGCCGCGCCACGTCTCGGGCCGGGGTCCACGTGATACCTATGGATGACGCCACGAGGCCGTCAGGGCCCTTTTTTGCGGTCGCTACCTGTCGGTAGGACTAGGATGAACAGAGTAGAGCCCTGGAAAGGGCCCCAGCTGGCTGTGTGAGCTGCGGTTCGGTGGGCTTATCAGACAGCCGGCGAAAGAGACTTGTGGCGACCACGAAGAAGAACGAATACAACGCGTCATCGATCACCGTTCTCGAAGGCCTCGACGCCGTCCGCAAACGGCCGGGCATGTACATCGGGTCCACCGGCGAGCGCGGTCTGCATCACCTGGTGTGGGAGGTGGTCGACAACGCGGTAGACGAGGCGATGGCCGGCTACGCCGACGCGGTGGTGGTGGTGATGCTGCCGGACGGCGGCGTCAAGGTGATCGACAACGGGCGCGGAATCCCGGTCGAGATGCATCCGACCGAGAAACGTCCGACCGTCGAGGTCGTCATGACGATTCTGCACGCGGGTGGCAAGTTCGACTCCGACTCGTACGCGGTGTCCGGCGGTCTGCACGGCGTCGGCATCTCGGTGGTGAACGCCCTCTCGTACAAGTTGACCGTCGACATCAAGCGCAACGGCATGCTGTACCACCAGCAGTACGACTACTCCAAGCCCGGCAAACTGCTGGAGATGGGGTCGGTGCCGGTCGACGAGACCGGCAGCACCGTGACCTTCTGGGCCGATCCCAAGATCTTCGAGACCACGACCTACAACATCGAGACGGTCGCCCGCCGGCTGCAGGAGATGGCGTTCCTGAACAAGGGACTCACCATCACGCTGCGCGACGAACGCGATCTGGGTCGCCAGTCCGAGGACGCGAACGGCGAGGACGCCGTACCGGTGGAGCGGGTCTTCCACTACCCGGGCGGGCTGGTCGACTACGTCCGGCACCTCAACGGGTCCCGAGTCGCGGTGCACGACTCGGTGATCGGCTTCGAGTCCAAGGGCGACACGATGGAGGTCGAGGTCGCGATGCAGTGGAACGACTCGTACACCGAGAGCGTCCACACCTTCGCGAACACGATCAACACCATCGAGGGCGGCACCCACGAGGAGGGCTTCCGCGCGTCGCTCACCTCCGTGGTGAACAAGTACGCCACCGAGAAGAAGTTGCTCAAGGGGGCGGACGACAAGCTCTCCGGCGACGACGTCCGTGAGGGTCTGGCCGCGATCATCTCCATCCGGCTGCGGGAACCGCAGTTCGAGGGTCAGACCAAGACGAAACTCGGCAACACCGAGGCGAAGTCGTTCGTGCAACGGGCCTGCAACGAGTGGCTGGCGCACTGGTTGGAGAGCAACCCGACCGACGCCCGCAAGATCATCACGAAGTCGATCGCGTCGGCGCAGGCGCGGGCCGCCGCCCGCAAGGCGCGGGACCTGGTCCGTCGCAAAGGGGCGCTGGAGATCGGCGGTCTGCCGGGCAAGCTCGCCGACTGTCGGTCGACCGATCCGTCGAAATCGGAGCTGTACATCGTCGAGGGCAACTCGGCGGGCGGCAGCGCGAAGTCGGGTCGCGACTCGATGTTCCAGGCGATTCTGCCGTTGCGCGGCAAGATCATCAATGTCGAGAAGGCCCGGATCGACCGCGTTCTGAAGAACACCGAAGTTCAGTCCCTGATCACCGCACTCGGCACCGGTATTCACGACGAGTTCGAGCTGACCAAACTTCGGTATCACAAGATCATCCTGATGGCCGACGCCGACGTCGACGGTCAACACATTCGCACCCTGCTGTTGACCCTGATCTTCCGGTTCATGCGGCCCCTGGTCGAGCACGGCTACGTCTATCTGGCGCAGCCGCCGCTGTACAAGATCAAGTGGACCCGCGGCGAACCGGATTACGTCTACTCCGACCGGGAACGGGACGCCTTCATGGAGGAGGGTCTGAAAGCCGGGCGCAAGGTCAACAAGGACGACGGTGTGCAGCGGTACAAGGGCCTCGGTGAGATGAACGCCAAGGAACTCTGGGAGACCACGATGGACCCCGCGAACCGGCTGCTCATGCAGGTCACCCTCGATGACGCCGCGACCGCGGACGAGTTGTTCAGTGTGTTGATGGGCGAGGACGTCGAATCGCGTCGATCGTTCATCGTGCGCAACGCGCGGGATGTGCGGTTCCTGGACTTCTGATTTCGGGCTTCTGATTCGGACCGCTGATCCCGGGGTTCGAATCCGGAGTCCGGAGGTCTGTTTCACTCACTGCGCCCGTACTCACCGCGACCGAAACCTGTGTCAAATGGATCACTCCGTCGCTCGACAGTGATGCACAGTTCTTATCCACATGTGGATGAAATACCCGACCGGAGGATTGACGCGTGACCGAAGCAGGACCACCGGACGGCCCGCAGCACGACCGCACCGAACCGGTCGAAATCCAGGACGAGATGCAGCGGTCGTTCATCGACTATGCGATGAGCGTCATCGTCTCGCGGGCGCTGCCGGACGTTCGGGACGGACTGAAGCCCGTGCACCGGCGGGTGCTCTACGGGATGTACGACGCCGGGTTCCGTCCGGAGCGGTCGCATGTGAAGTGCTCCCGGGTCGTCGGCGAGGTGATGGGCAACTATCACCCACACGGCGACACCTCGATCTACGACACCCTGGTCCGGATGGCTCAGCCGTGGTCGCTGCGCTATCCGATGGTCGACGGGCAGGGCAACTTCGGGTCGCCGGGCAACGACATGGCCGCCGCGATGCGGTACACCGAATCCAAGCTGACCCCGTTGGCGATGCAGATGCTCACCGGCATCGACGAGAACACCGTCGACATGGTGCCGAACTACGACGGCAAGACCACCGAGCCGTCGGTGTTGCCGTCGCGGGTGCCGAATCTGCTGTTGAACGGCTCCTCCGGGATCGCGGTCGGAATGGCGACCAACATCCCGCCGCACAACCTGCGCGAAGTCACCGCCGGTGTGGTCTGGTCGCTGCAGCACCCGGAGGCGTCCGAGGAGGAGCTGCTCGACGCACTGCTGGAGCGCATCCCCGGCCCGGACTTCCCGACGGGTGCGTTGATCGTCGGCCGTGACGGGATCGAGGATGCGTACCGGACCGGACGCGGCTCCATCCGGATGCGCGCCGTCGTGGAGATCGAAGAAGACGCCAAGGGTCGCACCACGCTGGTCATCACCGAACTGCCGTACCAGGTGAACCCGGACAACCTGGTGGAGAACATCGCGCTGATGCACCGCGAGGCCCGGATCTCCGGTATCGCCGACATCGCCGACGAGTCCAGTGACCGGGTGGGCATGCGGTTGGTCATCACGCTGAAGCGGGATGCCATCCCCAAGGTGGTGCTGGCCAATCTCTACAAGCACACCCAGCTGCAGACCGCCTTCAACGCGAACATGCTGGCCATCGTCGACGGCGTGCCCCGGGTGCTGCGCATCGACCAGATGGTGCACCACTACGTCGTCCATCAGGTCGAGGTCATCACCCGCCGCACCCAGCACCGATTGGACGAGGCGGAGAAGCGGGCGCACATCCTGCGCGGCCTGGTCAAAGCGCTCGACGCGCTGGACGAGGTGATCGCGCTGATCCGCGCGTCGGAGACGGTCGACGTGGCCCGAACCGGATTGATGGACCTGCTCGACGTCGACGAGGTGCAGGCCAACGCCATCCTGGAGATGCAGCTGCGGCGACTGACTGCGCTGAATCGCCAGCAGATCATCGACGAGTTGGCCGCGCTGGAGAACCTGATCGCGGATCTGCAGGCCATTCTGGCCAGCGATGAACGCAAGCGGCAGATCATCGCCGACGAGTTGACCGAGATCGCCGAGAAGTACGGCGACGATCGGCGCGCGCGTTTCGTCCCCTATGACGGCGACGTCAACATGGAGGACCTGATCGCCGTCGAGGACGTGGTGGTCACGATCACCCGGACCGGCTACGCCAAGCGCACCAAGACCGACTTGTACCGGGCGCAGAAGCGCGGTGGCAAGGGCGTCCAGGGTGCGTCGTTGAAGCAGGACGACATCGTGGCGCACTTCTTCGTCAGCTCCACTCACGACTGGTTGCTGTTCTTCACCAACCGCGGTCGGGTCTACCGGGCGAAGGCGTACGAGCTGCCGGAGGCGAACCGGAACGCGAAGGGCCAGCACGTGGCGAACCTGCTCGCCTTCCAGCCCGACGAGAAGATCGCTCAGGTCATCCAGATCAAGAACTACGCCGTGTCGCCGTACCTGGTGCTCGCCACCAAGGGTGGTCTGGTGAAGAAGAGCAAGCTCACCGACTTCGACTCCAACCGGTCCAGCGGCATCGTCGCGGTCAACCTGCGCGACGACGACGAGCTGGTGGGTGCCGTGCTGTGCGGACCGTCGGACGACTTGCTGCTGATCTCGGCGGAGGGCCAGTCGATTCGGTTCCACGCCGACGACGACGCGCTGCGGCCGATGGGCCGCGCCACGTCCGGGGTGCTGGGCATGCGCTTCAACTCCGGCGACGAGCTGTTGTCGATGGACGTCGCGCGCGAGGGCAAGCACGTCCTGGTCGCCACCGAAGGTGGTTACGCCAAGCGCACCGAGATGGACGAGTACCCGCCGCAGGGCCGTGGCGGCAAGGGAGTGCTCACCATTCAGTACGACCGCCGTCGTGGCAAGCTGGTGGGCGCACTCATCGTCGACATCGATGATGAGATATTCGCCATCACCTCCAGCGGTGGGGTGATTCGCACCAGCGCCAAGTCCGTTCGCCGGGCGAAGCGGCAGACGATGGGAGTGCGGCTGATGAATCTGTCAGACGGTGACAAGTTGGTCGCCATCGCGCGCAACAACGACGCGGACGACGTGGCCGAAGCCGGTACGTCCGATGACGGAGTGGACGCGTGACCAGCGCCGGTGCCGGCGGTGCCGGCGCTTCCGCGAGTCGGAACGCCGGATCCGGCGCGACTGCGGGCGCGACTGCGGGTGCGGGTGCGGGTGCGGCGACGGCGGTGAAATCAGCCGAGCACCCCGGTTCTCGATCCGAGGTCGGCCTGCCGCGGGTGGTGCGCCCGCCGGGCAAGCGCGCACCGCGGATCACCACGCTGCAGCTCCGTCGCCTGGACCCGTGGACCACGCTGAAGGTGTCGCTGATCCTGTCGATCGTGATGTTCTTCGTCTGGATGATCGCGGTCGGGCTGTTGTACGCGCTGTTCAGTTCGCTCGACGTGGTCAGCCGGGTCAACGCCGGCTGGCAGACCGTGACCAACGCGGACGCCGTGGTGGCCGGGTCCGGCGACCTGATCACCGCCGGTCGAGTCTTCGGCATCGCGGCGGTGATCGGCGCGATCAACATCGTCGTCTTCTCGGCCCTGGCCACCGTGACGTCGTTCGTCTACAACGCATCGGCGTCGATGGCCGGTGGTGTCGAGTTGACCCTGGGCGAGCGGGACTGAGATCGCCCGGCGCCGGTCGACACCGACCACGACACCCGACCACGGCACCGCGTACCGCCGACGTGCGTGCGGGCCGCCGGTTTGGGTGCGGACCGCTGTGTGGGGTAGCCTCGGATGTCGCTGCCGGGCCGAACGGTCGGGCAGCGAATGTGTGTGTGCGGGCCTGTAGCTCAGGCGGTTAGAGCGCTTCCCTGATAAGGAAGAGGTCGGAGGTTCAAGTCCTCCCAGGCCCACTGATCACCGAGCGATGGGGGTAGCGGCGATGAAGAAGTTGTTCGTGCTGTTCGGTCTGGCCGGCGCCGCTGCGGCGTTGGCCGCCAAGCGCAAGCGCGCCGCTCAGCAGGAGGCCGCGTTGTGGGCCGAGGCGACCGGGACTCCCGTCAAGAAGAGCTGATCTACGGACGTCCGGTGCGTCCGGTCGAGGGGCCTTAGCTCAATTGGTAGAGCGCCGCCTTTGCAAGGCGGAGGTCAGGGGTTCGATTCCCCTAGGCTCCACCAGTCTTGCGGTCACCGCAGCCGTCATGAACTTCATCCCTTGACGTAGGACAGCTTCTCGGCGACCAGTCCGTCGCGGATGCGGAACACGTCGACGCCGCGCACGTGGCCGGCCGCGCCGGCGGCCCAGGTGTAGCGCCAGCGGACGACGACCCGGTCGCCGGCGACGATGACCTCTTCGGTGTCGAACCGGGCGGCTGCGGTGGTAGCGAAGAATTCCGTCCAGGCCCCTCGTACCGCGGCTTGTCCCTCGTGACGTCGCCCGTCGGGCGGTGCCGTGGACTCGAAGACGCAGTCGGTGGTCATGAGGTCCATGACGGCGTCGACGTCGCCCCGGTCGAAGGCGAGACCGAACCGAGTGATGACGGCCCGAGTCCGCTGGGCGGCGCGGTCCCGACCGAACATCGCGAGCAGTCGGGTCTGGGGGTCGTCGTCGGTCTGCGGGGTCGGCGCGGTGATCATGCCTGCGGCGCCATAGGCGGCGGCGTGGGCTGGGAACCAGCCCGCAACGCTCGAAACCAGTTCCGGGTCCAGGACGTCATCGAGACCGAGGGTGATCGCGATATCCCACCCGTGCACCAGATAGTCGGCCGTGAGTTGGCGCAAGTACTCCGGCGCCGGCGTGCGCCCGCTGCTCAGGTGCACCGCGACGTCGCCTAACTGCCGGGCGCCGGCGGCACGGCGGGCGGCGACCTGCGCGCGGGTCCAGGCGATCAGCGGGTCCGGATCGAGCGGTGCATCGAGGGTCGCGCCGACCTCCTCGATGGTGAGCCCACTGAGCAGCGGTACCGTCCACCGAGCCTCGGCGACGAGATGCTCGACCAGGGCCCGAAGGTCCCACTCCGCGCACGGGGTGGCCAGATTCCACTGGTCGGGCCGGATCCGATTGACGACGGTGTCGACCCAGCAGACGGCTTTCTCGTGCAAGCGGACGGCCGTGCTCGCGCCGTGGGGTGCCGCGGGTCGGGTCGCGATCGACGTGGTCACTTCGCGTACTCGCTGGCGCCGAACCAGTCGACGACGACCACAGCCTCGTCGCCCACGACCCACGCGTCGTGACCGGAGGGCAATGAGGTCACCGCGCCCGGCCGCGCGTCGAACTCGGTGCCGTCGGCCATCTGAATGTGCAGCGTCCCGGCTACGTGGTATTGGAAGTGCGGCGCCTCGCAGAGCTCTGTTCCGGCGATCGGCTTGACGTGTTCGGACCAGCGCCAGCCCGGTGCCAGGACGAGGCGACCGATGTCGCTGCCGCCGATGTGCAGGATGTCGACATGACCGTTGTCGAATGTTCGGGTCTCGTCGGGTTCGGTGAACGTGCGGTGCTCGGTGCGCTGTTCGAGCTTCACCTCGGTGGTCATCGGTCTGCTCCTCACTGATCGGGTGGTCCCGCGGGGTCGATCGGGATGACGCGAACGGTAGGTCGCTGACCTTGCAGTTCTCTAGCGACGCCGACATCATGGGGCGATGATCGCGCCCGGCGCGCTGGAGCTCCGACTGCTCGGACGATTCGTGGTGCTGCGCGAGGGACGCGAGATCGCGACGGCCGACTTCGGCGGACGCAAGGTGCGCGTGCTGCTGCGCATCCTGGCCACCCGCCGCGGGGTGTTCGTCTCACACGACGTGCTGACCGAACTGCTCTGGGACGAACGGCCGCCGGCCGATCCGCGGGCCAACCTGCAGGTGCTGGTCAATCGGGCGCGCCGGGCGTTGGGCCGCGGCGACCTCCTCGTCACCGGGCCACGCGGCTACTGCCTGGTCGAGGGGCCCGGTTGCGAAGTGGACGCCGAAGCGTTTCTACGCGCGATCGACACAGCCGACAGGCTGGACGGGCGGCCCGCGGTGGCGGCCTACCGGGACGCTCTGGCCGGGTGGCGTGGTGATCCACTCCTCGAGGACGCCTACAGCGAATGGGCCGACGACTACCGCGAGCGATTGCATCGAGCGCGCCAGCACGCATTGGAGCGGGCCGCCGAACTCGCGCTCCGGGTCGGGCCGACCGCGCTCGCGGTCGACCTCGCCTCGACAGCGGCCACACTCGAGCCGCTGCGCGAAATCGCGGTCCTCACGCTGGTGCGCGCGCTCGCGGCCGGCGGCGACCGCGTCGCGGCTCTGAACCGCTACGACCAGTACCGGCGCGCCCTCGCGGAGGATCTCGGACTCGACCCCTCGGACGAGGCCGTGTCGGTGCAGGCCCAGTTGCTGCAGGCGCACTCGGACGATCGAGCGCGCGAAACGGCCCGGCGCGTCCGCCCGGATTTCGGTGCGCTGCCGTTCGTCGGCCGCTCGACCGAACTCGACAGTCTGCTGTCCGCGATGGCCGGGGGCGACACCGTTCTGCTCTCCGGGGTCTCCGGAACGGGCAAGTCCCGGTTGCTCTCGACCCTTGCGAGCCGTGCGCCGGTGCTGCTGGTGCGTGCCTTCCGCGCCGAGCGGGACGAGCCCTGGAGTCTGGTGCGCGGGCTGCTGCGAGAAATCCTCGAGACCGACGCGACTGCCGCCGGTGCGCTGCCGGCATCGAGCCTCGCCGCGCTCGCCTGGGTACTACCGGACCTGGCGTCGGCCTCGGCCGCTGACGTGGTCGCGCCCGATCCGGAGAGCCGCCGGCCGCTGCTGCTGGAGGCGACGTGCCGCCTGCTGAAAGGCGCCGCGGCCGGCCTCGTCATCGACGACCTGCAGTGGGCCGACGCCAGCAGCGTCTGGCTGATCGAGGCGGCCACGAATCGTCTGGGGGGCGTCGGAGCGGTGTTCGCCTACCGGCCGGACGAGCTGTGGGACGGCAGTGTGCTCGCCGACTTCGTAGCGCGCACCCGGCCGGCCGCGACGACGATCGTGCTGCCGCCATTCGACGCTGCCGACATCGCCGGTGTGTCCGCCGACGCCGCGCTCACCGACGTGCTGTCGACCGTGACCGATCGGACACCGCTCGCGGTGACCGAGGTGCTACGGGCCCTGGCCGACGAGGGTGCCGTCATTCGTACCGCGGACCAACGCTGGCGTGCCGTCGGCACCGGGGTGATCGCCCGGGCCCGCGAGCTGGCCGTCGACGGCCAGCGGGCGGCGATCCTGGCCCGCGTGGCCGCTCAGGATCGGGCTGCCCGCGAACTCGCCAACCTGCTCGCACTGGTCGGGCGTGAGGTACCGGCCCGGGTGCTCGCGGTGGCGTCGGAACGGGCCGAGCGCGATGTCCTGGATACTCTCGGAATCCTGGCTCACGGCGGGCTGTGTCGGCTCGGTGAGCAGGGCTGGGCCACCGCGCACGACATGGTGAGCGATGCGCTGGTCGCCGACTTGTCGCCCAGCGAGCGGGGCCGATTGCACGCCAGGCTTGCCGATGCGCTCGACACCGTCGACGCCGAGCCGAGCGAGCTGGCCCGACACTGGGTCGGCGCCGGCGACACGCTCCGCGGGGCAACGTGTTTCGATGAGGCCGCCCGCCGCGCTTTGGACGCGTTCGTCGACGAGGACGCCATGGCACTGGTCGCTGCCGGCCTGGAGCTCGGCCCCCCACCCGAGATCAGGGCGGCCCTGCACGAGACCCGCGCCCGGGCTCGGGGCCGGCTCGGCGACATCGCCGGTGCGGTCGACGATGTGCGCCAGGCCCTACGGGTTCACGGGCGCGGACCGATCCGATCCCGTCTGCTCGGCCGGTTGGCCGCACTCGCCTCCGGCTCCGACGATCTGGTCCGCGCGGCGGAACTCGCCGAGTCGGCGCTCGTCGAGGCGGGCGCCGATGCGGCGGCCCGGGCGCGGGCGCTGGAGGTCGCGTCGGTACTCGACATGAACCTCGACCGGGCGGCGCGTGCGGAGACGCGCGCCGCGGAGGCCCTGACGCTCTTCCAGCAACTGGGCGATGCCAACGGTGCCGCCCGGATTCTGGACGCGCGGGCAATGGCGACCTTCCTCGGCGGCCAGGTGGGCCTCGGGACGGCCCTGCTCGACCGTGCGGCGACCCTGTTCGAGGATTCGGGGGATCTCGTCCACGTCATCACACCGCGCTCCACCGCCGGCCATGGCCTGGTGTTCGCAGACCGGGCCCCGCTCGGCCTGCGCTTCACGACCGCGGCTCTGGACCTCGCCCGTGCCATCGGGAATCCCGAGGGCCAGTCGTACGCGCTGTGGCACACCGCGGAGGCCTTGGCCGCGCTGGATCGCGGTGACGACGCGCTGGAAGCGGGCACCGAGGCGCTCGCCATCGCCACCCGGATCGCGCATCGGGGCTGGACGGCGACGGCGTGGCGGGCGATCGGCATCGCCCGGCAGGCCCGCGCCGAGCCCGACGCGGCGCTCGTGGCCTTCCAGCACTCGCTGGACGCGTCCGAACATCTGAACCTGTTCGCGAGTTGGGCCGCCGCTCGATCTGCCCTGGTCCTCGTCGAGTTGAGCCAACTCTCCCGAGCCGCGCTCATGGTCGACCGGGCACTGGGTGAGGGCCCCGAGATCGGGCACTTCGAAGCCCGGTTGGCGGAAGTCGAACTGGCCGCTGCGCGCGCCGATCCGCGGACACCCGCATTGGCCCGAACAGCGCTCGCCGCCGCCGACGCCGCCGGCGTCGGTCAAGGTCGCGCCCGACTCGCGGTACTGGTGGATCACACCTGAGCAGACTTCATCGACCGGCAGCGATGGGTTCCGACACCGGTGGGTTCCGACACCGATGGGTTCCGACACCGGCCGTCAGCGGTGATTCAGGGTGCGTTTCAGGACAGGCCGGCGAGCCACTCCCGGACGGCCTGCGCGATGGCCGCGTCCGCGGCGGGTCGCGGGTCATGCCCTCCCGGCAACTGCAGCCGAGTGACCGGACCGGGAATGGTCGGCACCTGCTCATCGAACTCCGCCGGCGACCCGAACGGGTCCGAGACGCCCGAGATCATCAGCACCGGCACCCGCAGCTGCGGGAAGTGGTCGACTCGAAGCCTCTCCGGCCGCCCCGGCGGGTGCAAGGGGTAGCTGAGCAGGATCAACCCGGCGGCGGGCAGCCCCTCGGCCACCGCGATCGAACACATGCGTCCGCCGTAGGAACGTCCACCCAGGACGAGCCGACCCGGCTCGATACCAGTCTCGGCGACGAACGCGGCCGCTTCGGCCCGGAGGTGGGCCACTGCCACCGGGGCGGGGTCCGGGATGCGCCTGCCCGCCTGCCGATAGGGGAAGTCCACCCGTCGACAGGGCAGCGGGTGCAGCGCCTGGTCCAAAGCGACGAGGGTGCGCTGATCCCTGGTCGATCCGGCGCCGGGGGTCAGCAAGACCGCACCGGCCGTCACTGGGCGGATCCCCGCAGTTTCGTCATGGACCATTCGATGCGCCGCTGCCGGGTGGCCTCCGTCTTCGCGCCGAGTATCGCTTCGACATGTTGACGTTGATGGCTGTACGACAGCGCTTCGTAGGCCGCTTGGACCGCGGGCTCGGCGGCCAGTGCTGCCGCGAATGCGGGCGGCACGTCGACGGTGCGCGGCGTCGTGTCGAGCTCGAGGGTGACGTCGATCTCGTCCCCGGCAGCGACACCCGCGCCGGTCCGGTTCACCGCACTCACCCCGAGCATGAACTCGCCGCCCATCACGGCGACGGTGCTGCGGTAGCTGTATCCGTTGATGGTCACCGTGACCGCGGGACGCTTCCCGGCGCCGAGGGCCGCGACGACTTCCGGGGGAACGACGAATCCGGTGGCGGTCTTGCCGGCGGCAAGCAACTCGGTGTGAAACGTCACCATCGCGTCTCACCTTCCGTTCAGGCCGAGAGTTCAGCGTTGACCAGCGGCATCACCTTAGTGCCGAGCAATTCGATGGACCGCATCACCAGATGTTGCGGCACCCCCGACCAATCCATCTGAAGGGCGAGTCGATCATTGCGCAGGTTCTGGTGCAGCAGTACACAGCGCTGCGCTATCACCTCGGGCGACCCGACGAACAACGCACCCCGGAAGGAGGTCTCCGCGTCGTAACTCGCCCGGGTGGGCACCGGAAAGCCGCGTTCCCGGGCGATCCTGGTCATCGAATCGCGGAAATACGGGAAGAAGGTCTCCCGCGCTCCGGCGTCGTCGTCGGCGATGAATCCGGGTCCGGCCACCGCGACCCGGCCACCGAGCGCCGGATGACCGCCTTGGTCGCGCGCCCGTCGATACAGCTCGACCAGCGGTGCGAACCGCTCCGGCTGCCCGCCGATGATCGCGTAGGTCACCGGCAAGCCGAGCACACCGGCCCGAGCCGACGATTCGGCGTTCCCGCCGGTGGCGATCCAGATGTCCAGGCTGCCGCTGGTGGGCCGCGGCAGAATCAGCGCGTCGTCCAAGGCGGGACGGAACCGCCCCGACCAGGTGACCCGCTCGCCGGCGTTGATCGCGAGCAGCAACTCCAGCTTCTCCTCGTACAGCCGGTCGTAATCTTCCAGTCGATACCCGAACAGCGGAAAGCTCTCGATGAACGACCCCCGCCCGGCGGACAGCTCCACTCGACCGCCGGTGAGCAGATCGACGGTGGCGAACTGCTGAAAGACCCGGACCGGGTCTTCGGTGGACAACACAGTCACCGCGCTGCCCAGCCGGATCGAGGAGGTGACCGCGCCCGCAGCGGCCAGCATCGTCGACGGCGCGGAGATCGCGTAGTCGGGCCGGTGGTGCTCTCCGAAACCGAAGTAGTGCAGACCCAACTGGTCGGCGAGTCTGACTCGTTCGAGAATGTCCCGCAATCGCTGCGCAGGACTCGTCTGATCACCCGACACCGGATCGCGGTGAATGTCGCCGAACGTGTAGACGCCGAATTCCATGGTGCGAGCATAGAGACGGCCCCCGACGGTGGTCCGGCCACTGCGAGTGCCGACCCGGTTGGGGAGGCATTGTCGGAGCCGGGTAGTAGCGTGGATTCAACGGCTCCAGCGTTCGTGGCCATTTCCCCCTCTCTGATCAGATTCCCCGTTGGGAGATCCATGTCCGACCGCGTCATCACCGAACGCCCGTCCGAGGCGTCCGCGCCGACTGCGGGCGTCGAAAGTACCGATTCGACCCCCGGTGCACCGATCGCCACGATGGCGGTCAAGACCACCGGCCGGCACCGCGCCGCCCCGGACCGCGCCGCCCCGGACCGCGCCGCCCCGAACCGCGCAGCCCCGGATCGCGCCGCCCCGGACCGGACGACCTCCACGGCCGACGAAGCGGAGGCGGAGCTCGATCCGCAACGGTGGCTGGCGCTGGCCGTCATCGCCGTCGCCCAGCTGATGGTCATCCTGGACGCCACCATCACCAACGTGGCGATGCCGAAGGCAGCGGCTGCGGTGGGACTGGAACAGGCCGACATCCAATGGGTGATCACCTCGTACGCACTGCCGTTCGGTGCGTTGTTGCTGCTGGGCGGCCGAATCGCCGACTATGTGGGCCGCAAGAAGATCTTGATCCTCGCGTTGTCCGGTTTCGCCCTCGCCTCGACGATCGGCGGCGCCGCGCACGCGGGCTGGCTGCTCTTCCTCGGACGGGCCCTGCAAGGGGTCTTCGCCGCCATGTTGGCCCCGGCCGCGTTGTCGCTGATCACCGTCACCTTCCAGCGGGAGAAGGATCGAGCCAAGGCGTTCGCCGTGTTCGGCGCGATCGCCGGCGGCGGGGCGGCCATCGGGCTGCTGCTCGGCGGTTTCCTCACCCAGTACCTCTCCTGGCGTTGGTGCTTCTTCGTGAACATCCCGATCGCCGTGCTGGCCGCCGCGTTCGCATCGCGGATCCTGCACGAATCGAAGACCAGCGAACGCGGACACTACGACGCCCCCGGCGCGGTACTCGGCACTGCGGGGCTCGCCTCCCTGGTGTGGGGTTTCACCCGGCCCACCCAGCAGACCGACTCCGGCGAACTCGTCGGGTGGGTGTCGGTGCAGACGATCGGCTGGCTGGTCGGCGCGGTGATCCTGCTCACGGCATTCGTCGTGGTCGAGCGGAAGAGTTCGAATCCGCTGCTGCCGATGCGCATCCTGGCGAACAGGAACCGAGCCGGGGCCTATCTGGTGGGCATCCTCATCGGCGCCGGCATGTTCGCCGTCTTCCTCTTCATGACGCTGTATCTGCAGGACTACAAGCTGTACAGCCCGATGAAGACCGGGTTCGCCTTCCTGCCCTTCAGTGTCGGCATCATCCTCGGCGCCGGCATCGGTTCTCAGCTCGTGCTGAAGATCGGGCCGCGTCTGGTGATCGCGATCGGCGCCGCCTTGGGCGTGGTCGGGTTGTTGATCTACTCCACCCTCGACCTGGAGACGTCTTTCTTCGGCACGCTGCTCCCCGCCGAGCTGATCATGTCCTTCGGGATGGGCTTCATCTTCATGTCGACGACGAATGTCGCGTTGGTCGGCGTCTCCAACGACGACGCCGGCGTGGCCAGCGCCGTGGTGAACACCACGCAGCAGATCGGCGGATCGCTCGGAACGGCGCTGCTGTCGACGGTCGCATTCACCTCGGTCGCGACCTACGCCCGCGACCACGCCGCCGGAGCCACCGATCCGAATCTCCTGATGGCCCAGGCCGCCGTGCACGGCTACAGCACCGCTTATGTCTGGGCGGCCGGCCTGTTCGGCCTGGCGATCGTCCTCGCGCTGTGGCTGGTCACCGCCAAGAAGGATCAGCTTCCGACAGGTGCGGCCGCGCACATGGGGTGAGCGGGTGTCGGTGCCCGCCCGGCGGGGCCGCCGGACGGGGGATCAGTGCCGTGCGGCGGCCGCGGTGCAGGCTGCGCAGCGACCGAAGAGCTCCACGTGGTGGTCGACGTCGGAGTAGCCGTGTTCGTCGGCCACCGACCGGGCCCACTGTTCGACACCGGGCGCGCTGATCTCCTCGGTGCGACCGCAGGTGCGACACACCAGGTGATGGTGGTGGGACGGCACCGCGCAGCGGCGGTACAGCACCTCGCCGTGCTCGTTGCGGACGGCGTCCACCGCGCCGGCGGTCGCCATCTCCTGCAGTGCGCGGTAAACGGTGGCCAAGCCGACTGTGGAGCCGCCCGTGCGGAGGCTGGCGTGCAGATCCTGAGCCGAGACGAATTCGTCCGTGTCGCCGAGAAGGTCCGAGATGGCGGCCCGCTGGCTGGTGTTGCGGCGCTGTGCAGTGGCCACTTGAATCGTCACCCCCGGACTGTCGCTGCGGCGTCCCTGAGAATACCGTCGGACTCGGGCCGTCCGGTGGACCATCGGTGCGGGTGCGATGACCGTCGGCGGTCGCGACGGGAACACCCGCCCATCGTCCGGTACGTCCTGGCTCGACCAGCCCTCGCTCCAGAGAAGGAATTGATCACGTGCGCTCACCGTCGACCCCACACCCGCAACCGATCCGGCGGGTTTCGGCGACGCACGGCCGGTCGAGCGGACGGCAGCGCCGGCACGCGGCCACGTCGATGCTGCTCGCGATCGCCGTCTTCGCGACGGTGGCAGCCTGCTCGGCGGGTCCCGATGCGCTCGTCACGGCGACCCGGAACTCGCCGGTCATCGGCACCGAGGTGACCGAGGAGACCGCTTCAGCCGGAAGCGAATCCGGCACCCTGACTTCCGGCACCGTGACATCCGGCACCGTGACATCCGGCACCGTGACATCCGGCACCGTGACATCCGGCACCGTGACATCCGGCACCTCCACACCCTCAGCACCTCGACACCCAGCACCTCGACGGTCACGGTGATCGGCAGCGCCGCTTTCAGCCCGGCGGCTGAGGCCGACCCAGTCGCCGGTGACTGCCCGTACCTGACCAAGGGCGCCGTGGAGGAGGCGGTCGGACAGCGCATGGGGGCACCCCGGATCCGTCCGGCCAGCCCGTATCCGACCTGTGAATTCGCCCGTACCGACGGGGGCTACCTGGCCACCGTCCGGGTCTTGACGACGGTCGACGAGACCGCCGCCGTGAATGCGGTCGACTACTACGCTCCGCGTGACCAGTCCGACCCGGCCGTCAAACCCACCGGCTGGAGCGGGGGGTCACTGCGCCTGACGGCCGGTCACACCGCACCCGCCGCGAATTCGGCCGCGGGTGGTCGCTACGCCGTGTCCAAGGGTCCGCTCGTGGTCGTGGTGGATACCAATCAGGAGCAGACCATCTACGGCCGACTGCTCGCCACCGCCGCCATCGACAGCCTGAAACTCTGAAATCGGTTTCTGCAACCTCGTCGAGGCCGGCCCGCGCGCTGACTCTGGAAGGATGGAGGCCATGACTGATCTGACCGCAACCATCCACACCTCCCTTGGCGACATCGTCGTCACCCTGCTGCCGAACCACGCACCGAAGACGGTGGCGAACTTCGTCGGCCTGGCCACCGGGAATCGGGAGTACAGCAGCGCCAACGCCAAGGGCGGCAGCTCCGGACCGTTCTACGACGGTTCGATCTTCCACCGCGTGATCGCCGGATTCATGATTCAGGGCGGCGACCCGACCGGTACCGGCCGCGGGGGTCCCGGCTACAAGTTCGCCGACGAGTTCCACCCGGAGCTCGGTTTCAACAAGCCGTATCTGCTGGCGATGGCGAACGCCGGCCCCGGCACGAACGGTAGCCAGTTCTTCATCACCACCGGTAAGACACCTCACCTGAACATGAAGCACACGATCTTCGGTGAGATCAGCGACCCGGCCTCAATCGGCATCGTGGACTCCATCTCCGGCACCTCGACCGACCGGTTCGACCGGCCGACGACCGATGTCGTCATCGAATCGATCACCGTCGCCGGCGGCGACGAGTAGGCACCGTCGCGGGCGGCGACGAGTAGGCACCGTGGCCGGCGGCGACGAGTAAACACCGCCGGCGGCGGGGAGTAGACACGAAGACCGGAGATGACGCGCACCAGATGACCCAACCCCCTGCCGGCTACTACCGGCCCGCGCAGCTGCAGACGACGTGCACCTGGCACCCCGACCGGGTGACGGCGTTGTCCTGCAGTCGTTGCGGTCGGCCGGCCTGCCCGGAGTGTCTGACCCCGGCTTCGGTGGGCTTTCACTGCAGGCAGTGCGTCGCGGAAGCGCAGGCGGAGCGGCCGGTGGCGCGCACGATCTCCGGTGGCGTACACGGGGCGCAGCCGATCGTGAGCTACGTGCTGATCGGGATCAACGTCCTGATCTTCCTGGTCGTGCTGGTGCAGGGCGGTGGCGAGAGCACGCTCTACGATTCCGCGGTTCTCCAGGACGGCGCGTTGATCCCGGCTGCGGTGGGCGGCGGTGAGTGGTGGCGATTGGTCACCAGCGGGTTCCTCCACCTGTCGCTGATCCACCTGGCGATGAACATGTTGGCCCTGTACATGATCGGCGTCGGGCTGGAGCGGGTGCTCGGCCCGGTCCGGTTCACCGCCGTGTATCTGCTCAGCCTGCTCGGCGGTTCTGTCGCGGTGTACCTCCTGTCCGCCCCTGTCACGCTCACCGCGGGGGCCTCCGGTGCGATCTTCGGCCTGCTCGGCGCCCTCGCGGTCACCTTGCGGCGGCTACAACTGGATCTGCGGCGATTAGGCATCATCATCGCGCTGAACTTGTTCATCACCGTGACCGTGCCGGGGATCTCCTGGCAGGCGCACGTCGGCGGCTTCATCGTCGGGGCGTTGGTGGGTGCGGCCATGGTATTCCCGCCCGCGGCGGCGCGAACCCGCTGGCAGTGGGGGGTCGGCGCGGGTGTCCTCGTCGCGTTGGTCGCCCTGATCCTCGTACGCGACACGACGGTCGGCGACTGGGTCTGCTCGGCGAACGCCTGCCGTCAGATCGGCTGACCGCTGCCGCCACCGGTCCGGATGCCGGCCAGGATCGCGGCGGCCTCCGCCGGATCCACTCCCAGGTCCAGCAGGCTGAACACGAGCAGGTCGTCGCCGGCGTTCGTGTCGCCGGCGTTCATATCGACGTCGATCTCCAGACTGTGGTTCGTCGAACCCAGTCGCTGATGACTCACGACCTCGATTCGTCGCACCTGCGACCACGGGATGCGCCGGACGCCGCCGAGGGTGCTCACGGCCAGCCCGTCGGTGTTCGCCGACAGCCGGTGCCGTAGCCGCCACCCGGCGACGGACGCCACCAGCGCGACGACCGAGACCGCACCGGCGACCAGGCGATCGGCCACCCCACCGGACATCGCGATCCAGCCGACCCCGCCGAGCAGGACAGCCAGCCCCACGGCGAACGGCTTCAACTTCGGACCCCAGTGATACCCGTCGGCGTCGTGCCGCCGGACGCTCGAATCGTCGCTCATTGCTCGCGTCCTGAGTCGGACCCCTCAGTCTCGCTCACGCGGCCCGGCAAACCCGCCGCCCGTCCGCGAGTGACGATGTCCACAGCACTTGTGCACATTGGGGATGAATCACATCGGTGTGATTAGGTGGCCGCGAGGTTATGTGCAGGTGAACGCTCAGCGCCACCGCATCGTCATGATCAGGCCCGCGACGAGGAGGCCGAACGCGATCGCGAAGTTCCAGTTGCCCAGATCGGTCAGGAACGGGATGTCCGTGCCCCACAGGTAGTAGACGATCAGCCAGAGCAACCCGATCACGAACAGCGCCAGCATGATGCCGACGTACACCGGGCTGGAGGGCGCGGCCACCCGAGCGCGGGCCGACGATTCCGGTTGGGTCGTTCGAGACGCGGCACCGGCCTCAGTCGTCTTCTTGCGGACCTTGGACTTGGGCATCGGTATTCCTTCGAGGGTGTCGGGGCGGCCCGGTACGCTCGACTGTGCCCGAACGAAGCCGCTCGAACGAACCGGCAGCACCGAGCCGACTGCAGAGCCGACCGACAAGCCGCCGGCAGGGCTGAACCGTTCACGGCACGGCCGAACGCACTGGTGACGCCTAGCCTACGTCCTGCCCGTATCGATCAAAGCGATTCAACCGGAGGTTGCGAGTGTCTGAGAAGCCGCGGACGGCCCAGCGCCTCCGCTGGCAGCTCGCGGTCACGGTGATCTGCCTCATCGGCGGGTTCTTGTTCGGTACCGCTCACGCCTACTCCGGTGGTGTGGACATCCGGCCTCGTAGCGTCGAGCTGTCCGGCTTGATTCACGGCGCCCAGGACCGGGTCGCCGCAGCGGAGACCGCGGCGCAGGGGGTCCAGAAGCAGATCGACGAATCCGCCGGACAGGACCTGTCGCCGCAGGTGGAGCGGGCACGGGCGGTGGCCGATGCGCTCGCCACCCCGGTGGGTCTCACCCCGATGCGCGGCCCGGGGCTGCTCGTCACCTTGAACGACGCGCCGCGCGACTCCGACGGCAAGTACCCGGCGAACGCCAATCCCGACGATCTGGTCGTTCACCAGCAGGATGTCCAGTCGGTGGTGAACGCCCTGTGGGCGGGCGGGGCCGAGGCGATGATGATCATGGACCAGCGGGTGATCGCCACCTCGGCGGTCCGGTGCATCGGCAACACGCTGCTGCTGATGGGACGCGCCTACTCGCCCCCGTTCAGAGTGGCGGCGATCGGTCCGGCGGATCCGATGGTCAAGGCCCTCGAGGCGGAGCCCGGCGTCACCCTGTTCCGGCAGTACGTCGAGGCGTTCAAGCTCGGCTTCGACATCACCGTGCGAGATGATCTCTCGGTACCCGGCTACGACGGTCTGGTTCGGATGACCGTGGCCACGGAGGTGCCCCGATGACGCACGACACGGTTCCGGCCGACACCCGACTGATCGGACCGCAGCCGACCGAGCGACCGAGGGGCGGTTTCCGCGACGAACCGATCCGCACTCTCGTCCGCGGCATCGGTCAGACGCTGATCACGCTCGGTCTCGTGCTGCTGTTGTTCGTCGTGTACGAGGTGTACATCACCGACCTGTTCGGCGCCCAGCAGCAATCGGCTGCGAAGGAGTCGATGGAGCAACGGTGGGAGTCCGCCGGCGTCGCATCGGGGGCGGTCGCGCCGCCCGTCGCTGCATCGTCGGACACCGTCGTCCCCACGGTCGAGGTTAAAGCCACCGACCCGGCCCAACGGGTGCGCAATTACAACACCGAGATCGGCCAGGGGTTCGCCAACATCTACATCCCGGCGTTCGGACCGGATTACAACTACACGATCGTCGAGGGCACCACCACGGACGACCTGTACGGAAGTCCCGGTCACTACGACGACACCCAGTACCCGGGGGAATTGGGGAACTTCGCGGTCGCCGGGCACCGGGTGTCGAAGGGGTCTCCGTTCAACGCGCTCGGGGTGCTGTCGTCGTGCGACGCGATGATCATCGAGACCCGCGACGACTGGTTCGTCTACCGCGTGCTCCCGATGGCCGATCAGGCGGCGGACTGGAACCCCGGCAGCCGAGCGGAGTGTGCGGACGTCTCCCCGCTCGGCGGTGACTACCAGGGGGTCTTCGGCCGCGAGATCACCCTGCCCAGCGACTACCCCCAGGTGCTTCCGGTGCCGCACCGCGATGTGTCCGGAGCCGCCGGACTTGCGGCCGCGACTCAGCGGCTGATCACCCTGACCACCTGCCACCCGCAGTTCTCCGACCGCGAGCGGATGATCGTGCACGGTGTGCTGACCAAGACGTATGCCAAGACCAGCGGTTTTCTGCCGCCCGAACTGGCCGAAGGGTAGGCGGAACCCGTGTACAGCTGGATTTGGCGTCACCTGCCCGGCCCCACCGTGGCCAGGGTGCTGCAGGCGACCGGGTTGTTCCTCGTCGTCGTGGCGCTGCTGTTCTTCGTCGTCTTCCCGTGGGCCGAGCCGTACCTGCCGTTCGACCAGGTCGAGGTCGGCTCCCGTTAGTCGGCATCTGAGAGAGTAGGCCGGTGACCCGCATCCTCGTCGTGGACAACTACGACTCGTTCGTGTTCAACCTGGTGCAGTACCTGCAGCAGCTCGGCGCGGCGTGCCTCGTGCGCCGGAACGACGCCGTGACCACGGCGGAGGTGGCCGACCTCGAGGTGGACGGCGTGCTGCTCTCGCCGGGCCCGGGCGAGCCGCGCGACGCGGGGGTGAGCGAGCAGATGATTCGATACGCCGCCGATCACGACCTGCCACTGCTGGGCGTCTGCCTGGGTCACCAGGCGATCGCGGAGGTCTTCGGTGGTGTCGTGGACCGGGCGCCGGAGCTCTTGCACGGCCGCACCTCCCTGGTCCGGCACCAGGGCGGCGGCTTGTTCGCCGGGCTACCCGACCCGCTGACGGCCACTCGCTACCACTCGCTGGCCGTCGTCGACGGGACGGTGCCGGCCGAGCTGATGGTGACCGCCCGGACCGAGGGCGGGGTCATCATGGGCCTGCGGCACCGAAAGCACCGGATTGAAGGTGTGCAGTTCCACCCGGAGTCGGTGCTCACTCAAGGCGGCCATCGGTTGTTGGCGAATTGGCTCGCCGAGTGTGGGCGGCCCGAGGCCCGCGACGCGGTGCCGCCGCTGGAGGCCGAGGTCGAGGCGCTCCGCACGATCGCGGTCTGAGGCGTCCAGTGTTGGAACTGCGCCCCAACTGCGAACATTGTGACCGCGACCTGCCGCCGGACAGCCCCGACGCCCGGATCTGCACCTACGAGTGCACCTTCTGTAAGGACTGTGTGGCCACGGTCCATCACGGGGTCTGCCCCAACTGCGGCGGCGACTTCCAACCCCGACCGATCCGGCCGCCCGCGGCGCTCCGGCTGCACCCGGCGGGCACCCTGCGACACCACCGACCGTAGGTACCCCCACCAGCGCAGGCCGGCCCGACGTGGTAGGCACTTTCACTGGACACCAACAGCTTCACTGGACACCAACAGCTTCACGGGACACCGACAGCCACGAGAGCAGGGATCACCCACCATGACCGAGCCGCGCACGCCGATCGACGCCACCTCAACTCCGGCATGGGCGGCGCTGACCGAGCACCGCGCCGGTTTGAAACCCGACCTGCGCGCCTGGTTCGCCGACGATCCGCAGCGGGCCGCCGACCTCACTCACACGATCGCCGACCTGCATGTCGACTTGTCGAAGAACCTGGTGACCGCCGAGACGCTGCCGCTGCTGGTGCAGTTGGCCAACGACGTGCAGCTCGGCGAGCGGATCGAGGCGATGTTCACCGGAGAGCGGATCAACGTCACCGAGGACCGCGCGGTGCTGCACACGGCCCTGCGCCGGCCGGCGGATGCCACACCGCACCTCGTGGTGGACGGCCAGGACATCGACACAGATGTCAGTCAAGTGCTGGCCGAGGTGTACGGCTTCGCCGCGAAGATCCGAGACGGCGTCTGGACCGGTGTCACCGGCACACCGATCAGGACCGTGGTCAACATCGGCATCGGCGGCTCCGACCTCGGCCCGGTGATGGTCTACGAAGCCCTCAAGCCGTATGTCACGCCCGGCTTGGAGGTGCGCTTCGTCTCCAACATCGACCCCACCGACGTCTATGAGAAGACCAAGGACTTGGATCCGACGACGACGCTGTTCATCGTCGCGTCGAAGACCTTCACCACCCTGGAGACACTGACCAACGCCCGGTTGGCGCGCGCCTGGCTCTGGCGTGAACTGGCCGCCAAGGGTGCCATCGACGAAACCGAGGAGGCCCGCACCGCTGCCGTGGCCAAGCACTTCGTGGCGGTCTCCACGGCGCTGGACAAGGTGGCCGCGTTCGGCATCGACCCGGCCAACGCCTTCGGCTTCTGGGACTGGGTGGGCGGCCGCTACAGCGTCGACTCCGCCATCGGCACCTCGATCGCGGTCGCCGTCGGCAAGGATGCCTTCGAGGACTTCCTGGCCGGGTTCCACGCCGTCGACCAGCACTTCCGCACGACCGAGTTCGAGCAGAACGTTCCGGTGCTGATGGGCATGCTCAATGTCTGGTACGTCAACTTCTGGGACGCGCACACGCACGCGGTGCTGCCCTACGCCCAGTACCTGCACCGATTCGCCGCCTACCTGCAGCAGCTGACGATGGAGTCGAACGGGAAGTCCGTCCGCTGGGACGGCACCCCGGTCACCACGGCGACCGGAGAGGTGTTCTGGGGCGAGCCGGGCACCAACGGCCAGCACGCCTTCTACCAGCTGATCCACCAGGGCACCCGGCTGATCCCGGCGGACTTCATCGCGGTGGCGACGCCGGCGAATCCGCTGGTCGACACCGACGCCCCCGGCGACCCGGATGTCCACGAGTTGTTCCTGGGCAACTTCTTCGCCCAGTCCAAGGCGCTGGCGTTCGGCAAGACCGCCGACGAGGTGCGTGCGGAGGGCACCGCCGAGCACATCGTGCCGGCCCGAGTGTTCGCCGGGAATCGGCCCTCCACCTCGATCATGGCGCCGTCACTCACACCGGCGGTGGTGGGTCAGCTGATCGCGCTCTACGAGCACATCACCTTCGTCCAGGGCATCGTCTGGGGCATCGACAGCTTCGATCAGTGGGGTGTCGAGCTCGGCAAGCAGCTCGCCGGCCAACTGGCCCCGGCCGTGGCGGGGGACCAGTCGGCGATTGACGAGCAGGACTCGTCCACCAAGGCGCTGATCGAGTACTACCGGACCAACCGAGCACGCTGACGCCCGCCGGCTGCCACCGTCAGGTCCACCCGTGTGAACGTGGATCCGGTGGCAGCCGCGGATTGAGCAGATGCGCCACCAGCGCCGTCCATCCGGTCTGATGGGTGGCCCCGAGGCCCTCGCCGGTGTCGCCGTCGAAGAACTCGCTGAACGACGGATGGTCGGCCCACAACGGATCGGCGGACGCCTCGATGCGTTCCCCGTCGGAGGGGCGTTTGCCGTCGATCGGTCGGAATAGCGACGTCAGTCCGCTGTCGATCAGGTCGGCCGCTTCCACCAACGTCTTGAAGTGGCCCGAGCCGGTGGGGATCTCGATGGTGAACGAGTCGCCGAAATGCCGTCCGTAGGTGCGCAGCTTGTCGGCGAGCAGCACGTTCACCGGGAACCAGATCGGCCCCCGCCAGTTGGAGTTGCCACCGAACATGCCGGTGCGCGACTCGCCGGGTTCGTACTCGATCGACACCTGCCGGCCGCCGATCTCGGCGGTGATGACCTGCTTGGCCGCCGCCGACAACGACCGGATGCCGAAGGCCGAGAGGAACTCCTCGGTGTCGAACATGCGGGTCAGGATGCGGCGCAACCGCTCCGGGTCGACCAGGGAGAGCAGCATTCGACGCCCGCCCGGTCCGGATCGGGACAGCAGCGGTCCCATGATCTCCGGCCGCCGCCGCTGCAGCCAGCGCAGTCGTGCGGTGAGATCGGGGCACTCGTCGGTGATCCAGGACGGCACCTCGGTGGCACCCAGGATGGGCAGCAACCCGACCATCGACGGCACCCGCATGTGCGGCGCCTGCCCGTCCGGCTGGACGAGCACGTCGTAGTAGAACCCGTCCTCCTCGTGCCAGAGTGAGATGCCGCGCGACCCGAACTCGCGCATCGCCTGCGCGATCGACAGGAAGTGCTCGAGGAACTTCGTCGCGACGTCGTCCCAGGCACTGTCATGACGGGACAGCTCCAGTGCGATCTTGAACATCTGCTGGCAGTAGAACGCCATCCAGCTGGTCGCGTCCGACTGCTCCAGCCGGTAGCCCGGCGGCAGCGGCGCCGATCGATTGAACAGACCGATGTTGTCCATCCCGAGGAAGCCGCCCTCGAAGACGTTGGAGCCGGTCGAGTCCTTGCGGTTCACCCACCAGGAGAAGTTCAGCAGGAGCTTGGTGAAGACTCGCACCAGGAACTCGCGATCCCGATAGCCGTCGATCCGGTACACGTGCCACGCCGCCCAGGCGTGCACGGGCGGGTTCACATCGCTGAACTCCCACTCGTACGCGGGTAGTTGTCCGTTCGGGTGCATCGCCCATTCGCGGCACATCAGAACGAGTTGTTCCTTGGCGAAACCGGGGTCGACGTGGGCCAGCGGGATGACGTGGAAGGCCAGATCCCAGGCGGCGAACCAGGGGTACTCCCACTCGTCGGGCATGGAGATGACGTCGGCCAGCGCCATCTGCTTCCAGTGCTCGTTGCGCACGTACTTGCGGTAGTCGGCAACCGGTGGACTCGACGGATCCCCCTCCATCCAGGCGGCGACGTCGAATCGATACAGCTGCTTACCCCACAGCAGCCCGGCGTAGGCGCGGCGGGCCACATGCCGGTCCGCATCGCTCAGGTCGTGGTGGATGACATGCGAGTAGAACTCGTCGGCCTCGGACTCCCGGTTCGCGAACACCGGCTCGAAACCCGCGCCGAAGGTCTGCCTGCTGGGCGCCTCGTGGCTCAGTCGCAGACTCATCTCGACAGACTCGCCGGGTTTCACGGAGTCGAAGTGGTACCAGAACGACGCCTTGGTCCCCTCCAATGCGGGGTTCACCGCGGTGGTCTTCCCGTGTACCACCCGATTGTTGATGCCGTCCTTGGTGAAACGGGACGGGTTCGACGACGCACCGAACAGCGAGACCGCATTCGTCTCGTTGTTGCAGAACAGCACCTCGGGGCTGCCCTCTGCGCTGAGGAAGTACTTCCCTATGAATCCGTGCTCACACTCGACGGCCTCCAGACCCCCGACGGTCAACGTCGGGGGCAGCATCTGGTGCAGCGTGGAACGGCGACCGTCCCGACCCCAGGCCCACGTGTTCCGCAGCCAGATCGTCGGCAGCACGTCGATCGGCGCGGCTTCGGGGCCGTGGTTGGTGACGGTGATCTTGATGCAGACGTCCTCGGCACCCGCCTTCGCGTACGTGATCATCACGTCGAAGAACCGGTTGTCGTCGAGCACCCCGGTGTCGCCCAGCTCGTATTCACGCTGGTCACGACCGCGACGACCGTTCTCATCCCGGAGCTGCTGGTACGGGTACTCGGCCTGCGGATACCGATACAGCCATTTCATCCAACTGTGCGTGGGTGTCCCGTCGACCGCCCACCAGTACTCCTTGGCGTCTTCGCCGTGATTGCCCTCGTTGTTGGTGAGGCCGAACAGGCGCTCCTTGAGGATCGGGTCCTTGCCGTTCCACAGCGACACGGCGAAATTGAGGAAGCCGAACCGGTCGCAGATGCCACCGAGGCCGTCCTCGCCCCAGCGGTAGGCACGGGCGTAAGCGTGGTCGAAGGGGAACGACGCCCAGGCGTTGCCGTCCGCGGAGTAGTCCTCCCGCACCGTGCCCCACTGCCGACCGGAGACGTACGGCCCCCACATCCGCCAGGGGCCGGCCGCGCCCGGCGATTCGGCCAGCCGCTGATGCTCCGCCGACAGCGGATGATCGCCGCCGAGGGCGGTGTCCTGCGGGTCGGCGGGGCCGTTCGGATAGTAGAAGACGTCATTCGGGTCGGCGCCGGGCCTCGCGGTGTCGTCGGCAGCGGCTGCTGGGGGCCGCGGGCCGGCGGAAGCGCCCTGCGGTGTGCCACGCGGCTTTCTGGGGCGGGTCGTCACTCGTCTCATCCTGCGGTATCGCTGTGTCGGCCCGGTTACCGGGGTCTTGCTCGACCCCGGCGACCGGGCCTTGCGAGGAAGTCGTGGCCGACGGGTGCCTCAAACGCTGCTGTCGGTCCGGCAGGTCAGCTCTTGGCGCTGCCGAGCGTGACGGTCACCTGCTCGCTGGAGGTGCCGCGCAACCGAGTGACCTGGATCTGGCTGTTCGGCGTCGACGACCGGATGGTCGCCACCAGCGCATCCGCGGATTCGATGAGATTGCCGTTCACCGCGGTGATCACGTCGCCGACCTTGAGACCGGCCGCTTCAGCCGCGCCGCCCGCGGTCACGTCGCGGATCTCGGCGCCGGTCGGGATCAGCCCGCCTGCACCGTCGGTGGCATTGGTGACGGACGCTCCGAGGACCGCGTGGCTCGACGACCCGGTCTTCATGATCTCCTGGGCGATGCGCGCCGCCGAATCGATCGGAATGGCGAAACCGACCCCGATCGAACCCACCTCGCTGGAACCCGAGGACAGCGACGCGATGGCGGAGTTGATGCCGATCACCTGTCCCTGCATGTTCAACAGCGGCCCGCCGGAGTTGCCCGGGTTGATTGCCGCGTCCGTCTGAATGGCGCTCAGCACGGTGCCGCCGCTCGCGGTCTGGGTGGTGTTGTTGCCGAAGGGGTTCTGCTGGGACTGAGTATCGGTGGTGCTGGTGCGTACCGGGCGGTTCAGCGCGGAGACGATGCCACTCGTCACGGTTGCCGACAGGCCGAGCGGGCTGCCGATCGCGATCACCGACTCGCCGACCTTCACCGCGGCCGAGGTGCCCAGAACGGCCGGCACCAGTCCGCTGACGCCGGTCACCTTGATCACCGCGAGGTCACCCGTCGAGTCGGCCCCGACGACCGTCGCGGTGGCGGTCGTGCCGTCGTTGAAGCGCACGGACAGGGTGGTCGCACGGTCGATGACGTGATTGTTGGTCAGGATGTACCCGTCCTGGGTCAGGATCACCCCGGATCCCTCGCCGGCAGACGAGGCCGAAGTGGCCACCACCGACACCACACTGGGCAGCACGGTTGCGGCCACCGACTCGACAGTGCCGGTCTGCCCCGGCGCCGTCGACGTCGAGGCGGTCTCGGCCGGGGTCTGCTGGGTCAGCGAGCGGTCCGACGACGCGACGGAGGCGCCGGTCGACGTGTTGCGCTGGTGCAGGTCCGCCCCCAGCCAACCGCCGCCGATGCCCGCACCGAGGGCCAGGACCACGGTGGCGGCGACCAGCGCGGCGGTGCGCCGCCCGCGAACCGGCCTGTCGGCGGGCGCAACCGCCGGGGCCTGCACGGCACCGACCTGCCAGGCCTGACCCCAGTCGGCATTGCTGTACGTGGTGGTGCCCTGGTTCTGGCCGCCCTGACGATCGCCGGCCTGCTCCCCGGCGTCCAGCCGGTAGGGCATCGGTGGGGGCCGATACACGCCGCCGGACGAGGTGGGCATCGGGGCCGCGGGGGGGCCGTCAACGCGCGGCACCTCGACGCGCGGCATCGGGTATGAGATGCCGGCCGGCTGGGCCCAGGGTGATCCGTCGCTCGGCCGGGCCGCATCCGCCGCTGGTTGCCGCCCCGGATTGTCGCCGGGGTACTGCCCCGGGTTCCGTGCGGGGTACGCATCCTGGCCCGTCGGATCGGCGGCTGACGGATCGCGGGGCGTCTCATTGCTCATGGGGTCCAGCCTGGCTTCGCTGTGTGTGGTTTTGATGGGGACGACCTGAGCCCGGGCTCAGAATCCCGGCCCACCCCGCCCCGGGCACGGTGTGAACAACGCGGCGGGGCGGGCGGGCTCTACCGCGGCGGGGCGGGTGTGGTCGGCGCCGGGGCGGCGGCGGCCCCCACAGTGAGGGTCACCTTGGCGTTGGCGCTGATCACCGTGCTCGCGGCCGGGGTCTGCGCCAACACCTTGCCCTCCTGGTCCGGGGTGGTCGCGGGCGTCTGTTTCACCGTGATCGTGCCGGCGAAGCCCGCACCGGAGAGCTTGGCCGCCGCATCGTTCTGCGACAACCCCTTCAGGTCGGGCATCGTGATCTTCTTCGGCTGACCGATCGTGACCTTGATGACGCCGTTCTTCTGGTAGTCGGTGCCCGCCTCCGGGGTCTGGCTGATCACCACGAACCACTGGCCGGGGCTCGCGGTCTCGACGTAGTTGACCTGGACGCCGTTGCCCTCCGCCCAGCCCTGCGAGATCAGCGACGAATTGGCCCGGTTCTCCGACTGGTTGACGACGTTGGGCACCGTGAAGAGGGCGTTGTTCGAGGTCACCAGGGTGATGATGGTGCCCTCCTGGACCTCTTCGCCGGGGTTCGCGCCGCTCGTTTCCAGCACCTCGTTCAGCGGCCGCGCGGAGTCTCGCACCTGCTGATAAACGACCAGACCCAGACCCTCCAGCGTCCCCTTCACGGTGTCGTACGGCTGGCCCAGCATGGCCGAGGGTGCGGGTACGGCGATCTTCTTGACGCCGGTACCGATGGTCACGGTGATCGTTGTGCCCGGCTTGACGTCCGTCCCGAACGCCTTGTCCTGCTTGAAGGCGAGGTCCTTGTCGGTCGCGGCGGACGGTTCATTGACGAAAACGGGGACGAGCTTCGCGTCGCGGAGGGTGCGTTCGGCGTCCGCTCGACTCATCTTCTGCACATTGGGCACCTTGACCAGGGACTGCGCCACCCCGACGGTCAGTTTGATCTTGTCGGTGATCGGCCGGATGGTGCGGGCACTGGGATTCTGCGCCTGCACGATACCCACCTGCTCGTCGGGTACCTCGACCGAGATGGTCTCCGGATCGACGGCGAACTGCGCCTCCTGCAGCTTGGCCGTGGCGTCCTGCAGGGTCATGTTGACCACGCCCGGAACCGGCACCTCCGCGGTCGGCGTCGGTCGGGCCGTCACCGAGATGGTCACCCAGATGGCCGCCGCCAGCACCGCCAGACACAGCGCGCCGACACCGACGAAGCCCCACACCCGCTTCGCCCTGCGCTCGGGGTCGTCGTCGTCGAACGCTTCGGCGGCGAGCACCCGGGAGGGCGGTGCGAGCATCGACGTGGCCGCCGTACGGGCGGGGGTCGCCCGCATCAGCTCGGTCCGCTCGTCGTCGCTCATCACCGGCGTGGCGTGTACGGCCTGCCCGGAGAGTGCCCGCACCATGTCGCTGCGCATGTCGGCGGCGGTCTGGTACCGGTTCAGCGCGTTCTTGTTCAGTGCCTTCAACACGATCGCGTCGAGCTCGCTCGGGACGTTCGGGTTGGCCTCGCTGGGCGGCTTCGGATCTTCGCGGACGTGTTGGTAGGCGATCGCGACGGGGGAGTCCCCGACGAACGGGGGTGTACCGGTCAGCAGTTCGTACAGCACGCAGCCGGTGGCGTAGACGTCGGAGCGGGCGTCGACCGTTTCGCCGCGGGCCTGCTCGGGTGACAGGTACTGAGCGGTGCCGATCACCGCCGCCGTCGCGGTCTGGGTGGCGTTGCCGTCGTTCAATGCCCGGGCGATGCCGAAGTCCATCACCTTCACCGCGCCGGCCTTGGTCAGCATGATGTTCGCCGGCTTGACGTCGCGGTGCACGATGCCGTGGCGATGGGAGAAGTCCAGCGCCGCGCAGACGTCGGCCATGATCTCCATGGCGCGCCGCGCGCTGAGGGCGCCCTCGGCGCGCAGGATGTCCCGCAGGGTCTGGCCGTCGACGTGCTCCATCACGATGTACGGCAGCGGGCCGCTCTCGCCGGAGGTCTCGCCGGTGTCGTAGACCGCGACGATCGCCGGGTGGTTCAGGCTGGCGGCGTTCTGCGCCTCGCGACGGAACCGGTTCTGAAACGACGGGTCGCGGGCCAGGTCGGCGCGCAACACCTTGATCGCGACGTCGCGGCCCAGCCGCAGGTCACGTCCGCGGTGGACCTCACTCATCCCGCCGAAACCGAGCGTTTCGCCGAACTGGTAGCGCTCACCGAGCGGTGTGGCGGCGGTCATCACAATCCTTCAGGTCTTGGCACGATCATCTATTCTCTCAAATCCGCGGGCCGGCGGACCGCCGGCCGTTCAGGTCAGGCCCTTCATCCAGGACGCATCGAAGTACAGTCCGGTTCCCGCGATCGTCGCCAGAAGCAGAATCAGCAGGGCCAGGAGCACGGCGACCCCGGTGTGACGCTTCGGCGGAACGCGGATCACCGTCGTTCTCGGGGGTGCCTGACCTGCGCGAACAGCCGCCACCGCGGTGGCGAATGCGCCGCCGGACGGGGGGCGGGCGGCAGGCGCTCTTGTGCATGGTGGCGCGGATCAGTGCCGCGACGGTCGGCGGCACGTCCGGCGGCAGCGGCGGCGGCTCGTTCCGGATGTGGGCCATCGCGACGATCACCGGGTTGTCGCCGACGAAGGGTCGGTAGCCGGCGAGGCATTCGTATCCGACGACGCCCAGGGCGTAGACGTCCGACGCCGGGACCGCGGGATCACCCGCCGCCTGTTCGGGGGCGAGATACTGGGCGGTTCCCATCACCATTCCACCGCGGGTGATGGACACGTTCGACGCGACCTTGGCGATGCCGAAATCGGTGAGCTTCACCCGACCCGACGGCGGCAGCAGAATGTTGCCGGGTTTGATGTCGCGATGGACGAGTCCGCGCGAGTGGGCTTCCTCCAAAGCGCGGCCGCACTGTTCCAGGATGTCCAGCACCGCATCGGGATGCATGCGCGGCGTCTGCGCGAGCAGCGCGGCCAGCGAGTCGCCGCCGACCAGTTCCATCACCAGATACGCGACGTCGGTCGGGCCGCCCGGGCTGGATGCGGCCTCGCCGTAGTCGTAGACCGCGGCGATGCCGGGATTGTTCAGTGACGCGGTGATCTGAGCCTCGGCGCGGAACCGGCCGACGAACTCGGGATCCGACATCAGTTCCGGTCGCAGCACCTTCACCGCGACCGATCGGCCCAGGGTTCGGTCGGTGGCCGCCCACACCTCACCCATGCCACCGATCGCGATCCGCCGGGTGAGCCGGTACCGGTGGTCCAGGGTCAGCCCTGGCATCAGCGCCACGGTCGGGGGACCGGTCTCATGAGCCCTGCAGCACGGCGGCGATGACCTGACGTCCGATCGGCGCGGCCACCCGGCCGCCGGTGGCGTCACTGCCGACGTTCTGGCCGCTCTCGATGAAGACCGCCACGGCCACCTCGGGGTTGGCGGCGGGGGCGAAGGCCGAGTAGGAGACGTACGGCGGGTTGCTCTTGGACTCCGCCTCGGTGACGCCGTGCTCTGCGGTGCCGGTCTTGGAGGCGATCTGCACGCCCTGGATGCCGCTCGCCCCGGTGTTGTCGACCGTGACCTTCTCCGACTCGAGCATCATCGCGGTCAGCGCCGCGGCCACCGCGGGGCTCATCGCGGTGGCATTCGCCACGGTCGGTACTGCGGCCGCGATCTCCTTCAGGTCGGGGGCCGTGGTGCGGGCGATCAGATACGGGGTCATCCGGGCGCCGCGGTTCGCAATCGTCGCCGCGATCGCGGCGGTCTGCAGCGGGGTCAGCGCGACGTCGCGCTGGCCGATCGAGGACTGAGCCACGGCCGCGTCATCGGACATCGCACCCAACCGGGAACCCTGGACGGTGAGCCCGCCGGTGCTGCGGCTGCCGTCGACCAGGCCCAAGTCCGAGGTGTTCCCGTCGATCCCGAGGGCGGCGGCCTGCCGTCGGATGGCCTCCCCGCCGATCTGCATACCGAGGTCGGCGAAGGCGGTGTTGCAGGAGTGCGCGAGTGCGACGGTCATGGTGACCTTGACGCTGCTCCCCGCGCACGGGCCGCGGTCGTAGTTGCGCAACGGAACCCCGTCGGTTCCCGGCAGCGTGATCGAACCGGAGTTCTCCAGCGAGGTCTGCGGGCTGAACGCGGCTCCCTGGGACAACGCCGCGGCAGCCACCACCAGCTTGAATGTCGAACCGGGCGGATACACCCGGTCGATCGCCCGGTTGGCCGCGGCACTGGGTGTGGAGTTGTCGGCCGCCCCGTACAGCTCGTTGTAGGCCGCGGCCTGCTCGGTCGCGCTGTGGCTCGCCAACGCGTTGGGGTCGTAGCTGGGAGTGGATGCCATGGCGAGGATTTCACCGGTCGAGGGGCGGATGGCGATCACCGTACCGACCACCTTGGCGTCGACGAGCGCTTGGTAGGCCTTCTCCTGCACGGCCGGCACGATGGTCAACTCGACGTTGCCGCCGCGCGGATCGCGGCCGGTGAGGAAGTCACCGACCCGGTCGACGAGCAGTTCGTCGGACTCTCCGGAGAGCAGGCTGTTGCGGGCCTCCTCCATGCCGGTCGCTCCGTAGTTCAGCGAGTAGTAGCCCGTCAGGTCGGCGAAGGCTGCGGATTGGGTCGGGTAGATCCGCTGATAGCGGTAGCTGTCGTCGGAGCGGTCCGAACGGGCCAACACCACCCCGCCGGCGGCGGTGATCTGGCCGCGTTGGCGGCTGACCTCCTCGTAGAGGATGCGCCGGTTGTGCGGGTCGTTGCGGTACGCGGCGGATTTGACGACCTGGATGTAGGTGATGTTCGCCAGGAGCGCCAGGATCAGCACGACGACCGCGGTACCGCCGTGCCGGATCGCCCGGTTCACGAGGTGCCGCCGCGGTCGTCTGGGTTCCGCATCAACGGCAACTGCACCACCTCGGTGGGGGCGTCGATCAGCGGCGCCGGGGCGGCCCGCGGGGCTGTGCGGGGCCGTCGGCTGGCGTCGGAGATCCGCACCAGCAGGGCGATGGACACGTAGTTCGCCAACAGGCTGGAACCGCCGTAGGAGAGGAAGGGACTGGTCAACCCGGTCAACGGGATGAGGGCGGTGACGCCGCCGATCACCACGAACACCTGGAACGCCATTGAGAAGCCCAGGCCCGCCGCGAGGAGTTTGCCGAAGTCGTCGCGCACCGCGACGCCGATCCGGATGCCGCGGCTGGCCAGCATCAGGTAGCACAGGAGCACCGCGGCCAGCCCGACCAGCCCGAGTTCCTCCCCGATCGCCGCCGTGATGAAATCCGTGGAGGCGAATGGCACGAAGTCGGGCCGACCCGCACCCAGTCCGGTGCCGAAGATGCCACCGGTGCCCAGCGACAGCAGCGACTGGACGAGCTGGTAGCCGCTGTCGGTGGGGTCGGCGAACGGGTGCAGCCAGATGTCCACCCGGGTCTGCACATGATTGAACTTCTGGTAGGCGACGAACGCCCCCGCGGCGAAGGCGAGTAGCCCGATGATCAGCCAGGAAACCCGATTCGTGGCGAAGTAGAGCATCGCCAGAAAGACCCCGAACAGCAGCAGTGCCGTGCCCAGATCCTTACCGACGAACAGCACACCCAGCGCCACGACGACCGCGATGATCAGTGGCCCCAGGTCGCGCGCCCGCGGCAGCACCAGGCCCAATACCCGGGTGCCCGCCGTGGACAGCACAGTGCGCTTGGTGCTCAAGTAGGCGGCGGTGAAGATGATCAGCGCGATCTTGGTGAACTCGGCGGGCTGAATCGAGAACAGCCCCGGCACCCGAATCCAGATGTTGGCGCCGTTGATCGTGGGAGCCAAGCTGGAACTCACCAGGCCGAGCATGGCGGGGGTCGCCAGGAAGATCAGCCCCACCAACGCCAGCGTGTAGGTGTACTGCTGCAGGACGGCGTGATTCTTGATCACCAGCAGCACGACGAGGAAGAACACCAGGCCGACGCCGGTCCACACCAGCTGCGCCGTCGCCTCGGGGCGCGGCGCCTGCAGCCCGCGGAGCCCGGCGCTGACCGCGGCGGCGAGGTCGAGCCGGTGGATCATCACCAGGCCGACGCCGTTGAGCAACGCGACCAGCGGGAGGAGCAGCGGGTCGGCGAACGGCGCCAACATCCGCACGATGAAGTGAGCCACCGCGAACACCGCCAGATAGACGCCGCCGTACCAGGCGAGATCCCAGGACAAGGCACGGTTCTGATTCAGCTCGACCAGTGTCAGGGCGCTCGTCACGATCATCGCGACCAGGATCAGCAGACCCAGTTCGGCGGCGCGACCGGTGGGCGGACGGTGGTGGGTGTGGGTGCCGTCGGTGGGAACCCGCACCTCGTTACCCGCGGAGTCTCGCGTCGTCATCGTCCTGGTTCCGTCACCGTACGGGCCTGCAGGTGATGCTTTGCGGACTGGATTCGGCCGTCTGAGCCGTCTGCGCTGTCTGAGCCGTCTGCGCCGTCTGCGCCGTCGGTGTGGTCGTGGTCGTGGTCGTTGTCGCGGGGGTGGGGAGGAGGGTGGTGGTTGACGTCGCACCCAGTTGGGTTGCGGTCGCCTGGACGACTCCGGAGGGGGCCGTTCCGGCCGCGGCGCCGCCGCTGGTCAGCGCGTCGAACGAGGTGCTCTCGGCCGTGAGACCGGTTGACCAGGCGGGCCCGGTGGGTGTGGCCGGCGCGGCGCAGAAGGGCAGCGGCCTCAACCTGCTGATGATCTTGCGGGCGTCGTCCAGATCGGCGGCCGGGATGCCGGCCCGCACCTTGTCCCTATCGGCGGGCTGCAACTCGTCGGTGACCATCGGCACACAGGGTGCGGCCAACACCCAGCAACCGCTCTCCTGCGCGCTGGACAGGTCGAGTCCGAAGACCGAACCGTCCACCCCCCGGAAGATCTCCACCTGACCGTTGTGGTCCCCGACGAAGTACTGAGTGCCCACCCAGTGGACGCCGAGCACGCCGCCGATGATCAGCAGGCCTGCGATGGCCACCACCAGTCCGGCGCGCCGAATCCAGATCCAGGTCCGACTGCGCGGCGGACGGCGGGGCAGACCCCCGGGACCTTCGCCCTCCCCGTCCGGGTCGTCGTCCGAGATTTCGTCGTCCGATAGCTCGTCGGGGGGAAGGCCGGCAGTGGCTCGGTCGCCGGTGCCCACGCCGGCCGGGTGTTGTGGAGCGCCCGGCAGGGTCCCGGCGGCCGCTGCCCGAGCGGCCAACTCAGCCACGTCCGGTTCCTTGGGGAGTGGCACCCGCGGCATCCGTCGGGTGAAGCGCATCTCCGCGATCGGTCCGGTGGCGTCGGCGTCTGCGTCGAGGCTCGGCGGGACGTCGTCGGGATCGTCGTCCTCACCCACGTCGATCACATCGGCGACGATGACGGTCACGTTGTCGGGTCCGCCGCCGCGGAGCGCGAGTTCGATCAGGCGGTCGGCCGCTTCGGACGTGTCGTAGCTGGCCAGCGTGTCGGCGATCGCCTCGGCGGAGATCACCCCGGACAGGCCGTCGGAGCAGATCAGGTACCGGTCTCCGGCGCGGACTTCACGCAAGGCCAGGGTCGGTTCGACATCACCGCCGTTGAGGGCCCGCAGCAGCAGCGATCGCTGCGGGTGGTGGGCCGCCTCCGCCTCGGTGATCCGACCCTCGTCGATCAGCGACTGCACGAATGTGTCGTCATGGGTGATCTGGGCGAGCACGCCCCCCCGCCACAGATAGGCCCGGGAATCTCCCACGTGGGCGATGCCGAGCCGTGGGCCGTCGAACATCAGGGCGGTGACGGTGGTGCCCATGCCGTCGAGGTCCGGATCCTCGGTGACCATGTCGGCGATCGCCTCGTTGCCGTCTTCGGTCGCGTGCTCCAGCGACGTCAAGAGGTCGCGACCCTTGGGGTCGTAGTGGTCCAGCGGGGCGAAGGCGGCGACCGCCAACCGCGAGGCTGTGTCACCCGCGACGTGGCCCCCCATGCCGTCGGCGACCACGAGCAACCGGTTCCCGGCGAACACCGAGTCCTGGTTGTTCGCCCGGAGGAGGCCGCGGTCGGTGCGGGCCGCGTAGCGCAACTGGTGCGTCATCGAAAAGTCCCGGTCACGGGCGCAGCTCGAACACGGTGCGGCCGATGCGGATCGGGGTGAGCGCGGGGACCGGGACGGGTGTGCTCACCCGGGTCCGATCGAGGTAGGTGCCATTCGTGGAACCGAGGTCTTCCAGCCAGTAGCCGGCACCCTGAAGGGTGAGCCGGGCGTGCCGGGTGGAGGCGTAGTCGTCGTCGAGTATCAGGGTGGAGTCCTCGGCGCGGCCGATCAGCACCGGCGCGCTGCCCAGTTGCACCCGGGTGCCGGCCAGGTGGCCGGCGGTGACGACCAGTTCCCGCGGCGGCCCGGTTCGCATCACCGGCTGGGCGGCGACCGCACGTTGACGGCGACCGCCCTTCCCCTCGCGTGGTTCGGCGGCGGCCAGCACTCGGATGTCGGCGCGGATGGTCCGGATGGCGGCGAAGATGAACAACCAGAGCAGGAGGAGGAACCCCACTCGGGTGAGTTGCAGGACGACGGCAGGCACCGGGTGGCCCTAGCCGCGCTGGTCGAATGTGATGGTCGAATGGCCGACGTGAATGACGTCCCCGTCGGCCAACTGCCAGGTTTGCACGGTGGCGCCGTTCACAGCGGTCCCGTTCGTCGAACCGAGGTCGTGCACCACGGCGATCCGACCGTCGAAGTAGACGTCGAAATGACGGCGGGACACCGAGGTGTCCGGCAACCGGAATGACGCGTCCTGACCGCGCCCGACGATGTTCGAGCCGGGCTGCAGGCGATAACTGCGCCCGGACCCGTCGTCTGTCCGCAGTAGCGCGACGGTGTCCGGTTCCTGGTCGGCGGGTCCTCGGCCCTGGTCGTCCCAGTCGGTGTAGCCGGGCTCCCGATCGGGCGGGTACGCCTCGTGCGAGGGTTCGTCGGCTGACGGCCCGCCGGCACCCGCGTCCGGGTCGACCTTCGAACTGACGCGGAATTGACCGGTGTGAAGCGACGAGGACTCCTCCAGGTCGACCTCGATGTCGCCGAATACGTACCACCCCTGGTCGTCGAGGTACTCCCGGATGGTGTCCGACAGAGCGGCGGCAACTCGGGCGTCGTCGTCGCCGATGCCTCGTCGATCGGTCGGGCCGAGTCGCACCCGGAAGTGATTGGGCGCGATCACGCGGCCGCCCTCATGAGTGAGCCGGGCGGTCGCCTCCTCCTGGAGGGCGGTGATCACCTCAGCCGGGTGCACCGAACCGCCGAACAAACGGGCAAAGGTGTTGCCGACGGCTCCCTGGAGTCGTCGTTCGAAACTCTGGATGATCCCCATCGGTCACCTCCTGTCATCTGTGAGGTTAGTGCGGGCTGCTGGTCACGGGCGGGTCTAGGCGACCGCGGCGGACGCCGTCGGCGCCGATCCGCGTGCATCGATCCTATGGGCGGACGTGCGGGCGGGCCCGGAGGTTGCCTGGTGAACGGCCGCGTCCGCGTGGAGACGCGACGGCGACGGCGTCGGTTCGAGTGCGACGCCGGCGGTTTGAGTGCGACGCTCGGCCGGTGGTAACCTCGCTGAGTCGCTCGCGCGAGTGGCGAAATGGCAGACGCGCACGGTTCAGGTCCGTGTGTCCGTAAGGACGTGGGGGTTCAACTCCCCCCTCGCGCACTCTGGTTGAGACAGACGACACGGGCCCCGCCGGCACACGCCGATGCGGGGCTCGTGTCGTTCCGGCCACATCGGGCCGTTCCGATTCGCAACGCGCGGCCGTGGTGCTGTTGGCGGGGTGGGCCCTGGTCCGCATGCCGTCTACAGCTTCATGGCAGCCGAGCAGAGCTCGGCCGGTGCCTTCAGGCCGAGCAGAGCTCGGCGGTGCTTTCAGGCCGGACAGAGCTCGGCGGTGCCTTCAGGCCGGACAGAGCTCGGCGGTGCCTTCAGGCCGAGCAGAGCTCGGCGGTGCGCTGCAGGACGGCCCGACCCGCTTCGACGGAGCGGCGACCGAGACCGCAGGCCGCCGCGATGTCCACCGGTCGACCGAGCAGGTCCTCCACGAGAGACCGAACGGTGCGTTGCTCCGCCAACGATTGCCCTTCGTGTGCGAAGCCTGCGGCGAATCGGATTCCGGGTGGAAGCTGCAGGTTGCGCAGCGCGGCGTAAAACGCGGGATCTGTGGTGGCCGGGTGGTCCGCTGCCGCGAACGGGGCGTGAATCAGCTCCAACGGCCGTCCGGAAGGCCACGACCGGATGATCGAATTCGCCAACAGGACCAGGGGGCTGACGTCGGACATCGTCCCGAACGCCTTGTTGTTCATGTCGCCGAGGCACAGGTGGACGGCGAACCGGGTGCCGGCGGGCGCGGCGCCGGCCAGTGCGACCGTCGGTTTCGCGAGGACCCGGGCCAACCCCGGTCTGGCCGCCGGTGGTGCCTTCGCCAGCAGTACCAGTTCCACCGGAAGCTCGATCTGAAACAGCGTCTCAGGCGCCGTCAGTGAACGGACACCGATGATTTCGGCCAGGGTCGCCTCGGTGAACGGGCGACGCTGGGTCAGCGCGCCGGTCGGACCGAGGGTGAACATCGCCAGATCGAGATCGCCGGGGACCCCTTCCTGAAAGACCAGGTCTTGCCGCCCCGCATCCGCCCGCGCCTGCAGGAAGGCGGGGTAGCTGTCTTGCACCGCGGCAAGGTGGCCGAAGTCCAGGGTGGCGCCGAACAGGCGGTGTCCCTTGCGAATTCGGAACTGGGGTGTCGCGTCGTAGTCCGACCAGTCACCCGGCTTACGGAGTTCGAGGTCGGGGTGCCGGCGGAGCCCCTCGATGATCGAGACGATCCAGTTCCGACGGTCGCCGGTCTCCCCGTCGGGCAGCGATCGGAGGAACGGACCCACGATCTGCAGTGCGGTCTTCATCGCTTCCGACGGGGTGGCACCGGGCAGGCTGCCGACCAGGTGCGCCGCGCGGTCGGTGGCTTCGGTCTGAGGTCTTGCTCGATTGGTCACTGGCCCCCCCGAGACGATCGTGGCACAAGCGGCCGTCGGGCACCGAAAAACATCCACCGCCGGTAGTGGCGGTGGATGTTTTCGGTGAACTCACTCAGTTCTCGGCGCCCACCAGCTCGGGAGTCGGGAACGGACCCTGGATGGACTTCCGCAGGTCGTCGCGACCCAACGGGCCCTTGGGCTGCAGCGGCCGGTCGATCAGGTACCGGACATAGGCGTACGGGGTGAAGAAGTCCGGGAGTTCGTCCTTCAGTGCCGCCTCGATGAAGACGTCCCGCGCCTCCTCCACGTGGCGGTGCCCGCGGTCGTCGGTGGCGGCATCGTGCAACTGGTCGATGACGTCCTCGATCATCTCGTTGACCAGAGCCTTCGTGATGACCAGGCCCTCGGCGGTCTTGGTCTTGTGGTGCAGCCACTGCCAGATCTGGGTCCGGGAGATCTCGACTGTGGCGGCGTCCTCCATCATGTTGTCGATCGCGACGGCACCCGCCTCACCGACCCAGGCCAGCAGGTAACGGAGCGCCACCGAGATGTTCGTCCGCACACCGCTGATCGTGACCGTGCCGGGTGTACTGCCCAACCCGATCAGATCCTCGGCGGTGACGTTCGCCGGCCAGCTCTGCTCCTCGTGCGGGATGCCGGTGAAGGCGTCCAGGCAGGTCTGGACCAGACCGGGGTGGGCGACCCACGAGCCGTCGAAGCCGTCGCCGGCTTCGCGCGCCTTGTCGGCGCGGACCTTGGCCAGCGCGTGCTCCGTGGCGACATCGTCCTGCCGGTTCGGCACGAAGGCCGCCATGCCGCCGATCGCCTGGGCGCCGCGACGGTGGCAGGTGTCGACCAGCAGTTCGGTGTAGGCGCGCATCATCGGGGTTGTCATCGTGATCTGCGCGCGGTCCGGCAGCACGTACTCCGGGCCGCGACCCGCGAAGGTCTTGATGTACGAGAAGATGTAGTCCCATCGGCCGGCGTTCAGCCCGGCCGAGTGTTCCTTCAGTTCGTAGAGGATCTCCTCCATCTCGAACGCCGCCGGGAACGTCTCGATCAGCACGGTGGCCCGGATGGTGCCCACCGGCAGGTCCAACAACTCCTCGGCGCGCAGGAACAGGTCGTTCCACATCCGTGCTTCCAGATGCGACTCCAGCTTCGGCAGGTAGAAGTACGGACCCACACCGTTGTCGATCAGCCACTTCGCGTTGTGGAACAGGTACAGGCCGAAGTCGACGACGGACGCCGGCAGCGGCCGACCGTCGGCGCTGATGTGCTTCTCGCAGAGGCGCCACCCGCGCGGCCGGACCAGGATCGTCGGCGTCTGGTCGCCGACGCTGTACTCCTTGCCGCTCTCGTCGACGAAGTCGATGGTGCCGCGTAGTGCGTCGTACAGGTTGATCTGGCCGTCGATGATGTTGAACCAGCTCGGCGCGGTCGAGTCCTCGAAGTCGGCCATCCAGACCGACGCCCCGGAGTTCAGCGCATTGATGGTCATCTTCTTCGTCGGCGGACCGGTGATCTCACACCGACGGTCCGCCAGGCCGGGGGCCGTGGGTGCGACCCGCCACGACGGGTCGTCGCGAATGGCCGCCGTCTCCGGCAGGAAGTTCAGCGGCTCGCCGGCGGTGATCCGCTTCTGCCGGTCGTCACGAGCGATCAACAGTTCAGCCCGGCGGCCGGCGATGCTGGCGTCCAGCTTGCCGACGAACGTCAGCGCTTCCGGCGTCAGGATCTGGTCGAACCGGGGGTGCATCGAACCTTGGACTTTGGGGATATTCAGGGTCAACATCGGGTGCTCCTCGAGAGCGGTTGCGGGAGAGTGCCGGTGAAATTCAGTTGAACTGCTCTTCTTCGGTGGAACCGGTCATCGCGAGGGTGCCCGACAGCGGGTTCAGCGCTGTGGCGACCTTGTCGAAGTAGCCGGTGCCTACCTCCGCCTGGTGCTTTACGGCGGTGTAGCCGTTGGCCTCGTCGGCGAACTCGGCCTCCTGCAGTTCTACGTAGGCGCTCATCCCAGACCGGGCGTAGCCCTGGGCCAGGTGGAACATCGAGTGGTTGAGGGCGTGGAACCCGGCCAGCGTGATGAACTGGAACTTGTAGCCCAGCTCGCCGAGTTCGTTCTGGAAGGTCGCGATCTCGTCGTCGGAGAGGGCTGCACGCCAGTTGAACGACGGCGAGCAGTTGTAGGCGAACATCTGGTCGGGGAAGTCCTTGCGCATCTCGGTGGCGAACTCCCGGGCGAGGCCGAGGTCCGGGGTGCCGGTCTCGACCCAGATCAGGTCCGCGTACGGCGCATACGCCTTGGCCCGAGCCAGAACCGGCTCGATCCCGTTGCGCACCCGGAAGAAACCCTCAGCGGTGCGCTCGCCGGTCAAGAACGGCTCGTCGATCGGGTCGATGTCACTGGTCAGCAGGTCGGCGGCCAGTGCGTCGGTGCGGGCGATGACGACCGTGGGCACATTCTCGATGTCGGCCGCGAGGCGGGCCGCGTTGAGCGTCCGGATGTGCTGGGACGTGGGGACCAGCACCTTGCCGCCCATGTGACCGCACTTCTTCTCCGAGGCGAGCTGGTCCTCCCAGTGCACACCGGCTGCGCCGGAGGCGATCATCGACTTCATCAGCTCGAACGCGTTCAACGGGCCGCCGAAACCGGCCTCGGCGTCGGCGATGATCGGCACCAGGTAATCGGTGCCGGTCTTGCCGGTGCTGTGGTCGATCTGGTCGGCGCGCAGCAGGGCGTTGTTGATCCGACGGACGACGGCCGGGACCGAGTTGGCCGGGTAGAGGCTCTGGTCCGGGTAGGTCTGGCCGGACAGGTTGGCGTCGGCGGCGACCTGCCAGCCGGAGAGGTAGATCGCGTCCAGTCCGCCGCGGACCATCTGAACGGCCTGGTTACCGGTCAACGCCCCCAGTGCGCGGGTGAAGGTCTTGTTCTGCAACTGGTTCCAGAACCGGTCGGCACCGCGCCGGGCCAACGTGTGCTCCTCGGTGACGGTGCCCCGTAGGCGCACCACGTCGTCGGCTGTGAAGGTGCGCTCGACGCCGGTCCACCGCGGGTTCTCGGCCCACTCGGTACGAAGCGCCGTCGCCGCGTCGGGGGCGTGGTGCGAGCCGGACTCGGTGCGGGTGGGGGGGGTCAGAATGGCGGTCATGAAAGCGTATCCCTTCGGTGCGGACATCGGTGCGTGATGTCCGTGCCCGCTGTCGGTGTGGCTGTTGGGTGCTCGTGTTCGGGTGCTGGTATCAACTTCACGTCAAGATCAGGCCGAATCAATGCGAATTCGCTGTAAAGAATCACACTTCTTGCGGTATCGTGCAGCAATGACAGATCAGGCCTATGGGATTTCGGTCGGAACGGGTGTGCGCGCTGTGCGCGGCGCCGCGACAGGGGCGGCTCCCAGTGCCGCAGGTCCCGACCTGCTGACCGTGGGGCGACGCATCCGCCATCTGAGGCAGAAGCACGACCGCACTCTCGATGACGTCGCGGGCGCCGCCGGCATCTCCGCCTCGGCCTTGTCGCTGATCGAGAACGGCAAGCGCGAGGCGAAGCTGTCGGTCTTGACCGCCGTCGCAACGGCATTGGGTACCGACCTCGGGGATCTGCTATCAGTGGCGCCGCCGAGTCGGCGGGCGGCCATGGAGATCGAATTGGAGAAGGCGCAGCGCGCGGACTCCTTCAGTGCGCTGCACATTCCGGCGGTCCGCCCCGGGCCCGCGGTTGCCGACTGAAGCCTTGGAGGCGTTGGTCGGACTGCATCGAGCCCTGGCATCGGTTCAGGCCGAGCGGGCGGCGACTCCGGAGCACGCACGTCGCGCGAACGCGAAACTGCGGCACCGGATGCGCGATCAGAACAACTACTTCGGCGACATCGAGAAGGTAGCCGCCGACCTGTTGACCGCCACCGGATACCGTGACGGGCCGATCACCCGCACCGTGGTAGACCGGATGGCTGGTCATTTGGGCTTCTCGCTGGTGCACACCAGTGGGCTGCCGCAGTCCACTCGGACAGTCACCGACCTGGCCAACCGCAAGATCTACCTCCCGCAGCCTGACGCCGGGCAGCACGACTCGCGGTCGCTGGCGCTACAGGCGCTCGGCCACGTGCTGCTGGACCATCAGGTGCCCCGTGATTACGGCGAGTTCCTGGAACAACGGGTCGAGGTCAACTACTTCGCGGCGGCGCTGCTGATCCCGGAGCGCGGAGCTTTGGCGCTGCTGCGAAAAGCTAAAGCAGCCAAGGACATCGCCATCGAGGACCTGCGTGACGCCTACGCGGTGTCATACGAGACTGCCGCCCATCGGTTCACCAATCTGGCCACCAAACATCTCGACCTCCCGGTTCACTTCATGCGGATCTCCGAATCGGGCCTGATCTACAAGGCGTATGAGAACGATGGTGTGCACTTTCCCCAGGACAGCACCGGCGCGATCGAGGGTCAGCGGGTGTGCAAATACTGGACTGCGCGGGTGGTGTTCGAGCAACCCGACCTGTCCGCGGCGTACCAGCAGTACACCGACACCGGAAAGGGGACCTATTGGTGCACCGCCGTTGTCGACCGCACGCCAGCCGGTCTATTCTCGGTGAGCGTGGGGGTGCCCTATGCGCATGTGAAGTGGATGCGCGGCCGAGAGAGCACCGAACGTTCGACCTCCCGCTGCCCCGATCCGACATGTTGTGAGCTGCCACCGTCGGAGCTGGCCAGTCGGTGGGAGGGCAAGGCCTGGCCGAGTGCGCGGGTGCACTCGCACCTGTTGGCCGCCATGCCGCCGGGTGTCTTTCCAGGCGTCGACGACACTGACGTGCTGAGCTTCCTGGATCGGCAGACGCAGGTCCGGAGTTGAGGAGTCACGGTCGTGCCGAATCCCGCCCGGTGTCTGTCGCGGCGATGACCGCGGCGGCCTCTTCGACGCTCTCGTCGAACGCGGGAGGGTAGACCTCGGCCAATGCCGTGGGGTCGTCGACCTCGCCGGAGTCGTCAGCTGGGTCGCGCACGTCGGTGGATTGATCGACGATTTCCTGCTGTCGTGGGGTGGGGGTGCCGGGCTGTGTCGAAGTAGGGGTCACGTGGAGCTCTCTATCCAGAATCGGGTGGGTGCTAACCGGCGAGCAGGGCGTGGAGTCGCTGCTCAATCAGGCTGGTCGAGGAGGGCTCGGGGATGAACCACGGTTTCGACCGGGGCGGTGGGGGCGGGTCGCTCCAGTAGGTGTGCCCGCTGGGCGTGGATGTGATGATGGCTCCGAAGGGTCCCGGCAGGTGACTCCACCCGGCGGCCTGTTTGGTGTGATTGCAGTCTTCGCACAGACCCTGGCCGTTGGCTGCGGTGGTGGGACCCCCATCGGCGAACGGGACGACGTGGTCGGCGTGTCGGATGGGTGCTCCGCACCACGGCGTGCGGCAGGTCTGATCTCGAGTCACCAGTAATTGGCGGACGGCGATCGGGAACAGTCGGCGGCGAGCGTCAGCCGTTGCGAGCTGACCGGTCTCGGGGTTGGTGTACAGGCGCCGCACCCAGGTTGTGACCCCCGGCCCTGCCTCACGGACGAGGCGGCGGGCCAGGGGGGCGGGAATCGGACCGTATCCGGTGATCACCGCCGGTGTCGCAGCACCGTCGAACAGAGTCCGATCGGTCATCACCAGCTGAATGTCCAGGTTCACTCCCGGCGGCACCAGCGACGCGGCGGATTCGTCTTCCGCATGCTCGGTGCGGTCTGCTCCGGTGCTGCTGGTTTCGGTGCTGCTGGTTTTGGTGCTGCTGGTCTTGGTGCCGCTGGTCTCCGCACGGCCGGGTTCGGCTGGGAGGGTGGTCGGCCGAGTCGCGTCGGGTGTGGTGACTGCGTCGGCGGGCTCCGCTGGCGCCGCCGAGAAAGCAGATGCAGTTGCTGAGATCACCCGGTCCACCAGTGCATCGGCCATCAACTGGCCATGCGAGCGAGGGTCACCGGCCGATCGGGCCGCGGCAGCTGTTCGGTTCAGGGCGGCGTAGACGGACACTCCCTGCACGCACCGGCAGTAGCGCGGTCACGTAGCTCATGGTGTCCGGCGCGGGGCGAATGGTCACCCGCCGATCCGCTGCTGCTTTGCGCGCCCGCGCCACCGCCTGCTGAGGGTCGAGCCGATATCCGATCTTGACAGCCGCCTGCACCGTCTCGCGATCCCCGAGTTCAGCCAGTACACCCGCCAGTTCGCGGTCCACGGTTTGACGATCCTCGAGCGAAAGAGTCGCCGTCTCTCGAATCATGAGAGTCGCGCGCCACTCGCTGATGTCACCGGCCTCAAGCGCGGCGAGGGTGTGGGGCATCTCCCTGACCAGCGCCTTCGCCACTCCGAAATGGCGTCGACCTGCGGTGGGACTGTCCCGCCGGGCCAAGCCGACCTCAGCGGCCACGCTTCGTCGCGCTCGATCTCGGTCCCGCTCCGTGCGCGCACCCTTCAGTTGCGACGTCGCCAACGCTTCCGTCTCGTGTGCCTGCAGTGCAGCGCAGGCGCCCTTCAGTCGTTCCAACTGTCGGAGCCGATCAATACGCTCGGCGTCGTCGACTGGCGAGACGCTGCCGTCATCCGTCGAGACACTTCCATCGACGGTGGCGGCAGGAGCAGTCTTGAATGTCGCAGCGGCTTGCTGGAGGCGATCAACGAGGCGCGCGATATCGCCCGCCGTTAACGGCGACCCCACGCTCGACACTTCGGCTTCGTACACACGTTCGACATTAGCGGTTGAACTGCGACGGGTCAACCCCGATGTCCGGCGACAGCGAAGCCCGCTCGCGGCGCCGAAATCGGTCGGAGTGTGACGGCCGCGAACCCGGCGGCGCACGACGCCTGACCGTCGACTGGGCCCATACGCGGCGCGTCCCGCAGGATGGTCGCTTGCACCGATGGGGGATGAGGCGACATGTTCTATGACAACGTGGCGGGCCTGCTCAGGGTCTTGGTGGTCGCGCCGCTGGCCTATGGCTGGCTCATTCTTGTTCTGCGCATCACCGGAAAGCGCACGCTTGCTCAGCTCAATGCTTTCGACTTCATCGTCACGGTGGCCCTGGGATCCACGCTCGCGAGTGTCATGTTGACCGAGTCGGTCGCGTGGTTGGAGGGTGCGCTCGGGCTCGCCCTACTGGCCGCTCTGCAGTTGATCGCCGCGTGGCTGTCCACCCGAAGCCGATGGATCCGACAGACGATCACCGCTGAGCCCACCCTGCTCGTCCGCGACGGGGAAATTCTCACCGAGGCCCTCGTCGCCGAACGGATCAGCGACGACAGCTTGCGACAAGCGATCCGCAGCGCGGGTGTGGGCGGCCTCGATCTGGTCGCGGCCGTCGTGCTCGAGACGAACGGGAAACTCAGTGTGATTACCGTGGATCAGGCTGGTGACCGCTTGGCCCTAGCCGACGTGAGCCCCCGAAACTCCTGATCAGGCGCCTGAACCAAGCCGGAGGAGCCGGTCGCGAGGCCACTGTCGGTGCCCCTCTCTAGTCTGATTCGGATTGCGAATGCGGATTGAACCGTCCGGACTCAGCAGAAATTTCGAGCCGCAGAAACGAGGGGGCGAGTGCTGCACGTACATCGTGCTGAACGGGCTGATCGGCTGGCGGCCGCCCTCGCCGAGATGTTGGCCGAACCGCTCGCCGACCCCTTCGCGCAGGAGGTCGTCGCGGTCCCGGCCCGCGGAGTGGAGCGGTGGCTGACCCAGCAGTTGTCCCACCGCCTCGGGCGACGGACGGGTGCTGTGGACGGCATTTGTGCGGGGGTGCGCTTCCCGTCGCCGGCGGCGCTGATCGCGGAAGCGCTCGGCATCGGACCCGATCACCCGTGGGCGCCGGACATGATGGTCTGGCCGCTGCTCGAGGTGATCGACGAATCCGTCGGAGAGCCGTGGTGCGCGGTGCTGGGCACTCACCTCGGCGCGGGCGCCACTGAGGCGGACCTGATGCACCGGCGCGGCCGGCGTTACGCGGTGGCCCGTCGACTGGCCGGTCTTTTCGACAACTACGCCGCGCAACGGCCGCAGCTGACGGCGGCCTGGTCGTCGGGGTCCGATACCGACGGGCTCGGCGCCACCCTGCCGGCGGATCTGGCCTGGCAGGCCGAGCTTTGGCGCCGCCTGACGGTGAGAATCGGCGTCCCTCATCCGCTACTGGGCGAGCGGACTGCGTCGGCGGAGTCCCTTGCCACGGCCCTCCCCAGTCGGCTATCGCTCTTCGGACCGACGAGACTGCCGTCAGCGCACCTGGACCTGCTCGCCGAGCTGGCGCGGGGCCGGGACGTACACCTCTGGGTCCCGCATCCGTCGCCCGCACTCTGGGCGGGGGTCGCCGCCGACGCACCCCTCGATGTCGTCCGTCGGAGCGTCGACCCCACGGTGCTGACGCCGGACCACCCGCTGTTATCGGCGCTGGGTCGAGACGCCAGAGAGTTGCAGTTGGTCCTGGCACGGCACCACTTCGTGGACAGCCACCATCCCGCGCCGGATCTCCCAGCCACATTGCTCGGTCTGCTGCAGCGCCAACTGCGTGACGACGAGCGACCGGTTGCGACGACCGCATTGACCGCGGCGGATCGGAGTGTCCAGGTACACGCCTGCCACGGACAGGTACGTCAGGTCGAGGTGCTGCGGGAGGTCCTGGTGGGCCTGCTCGCAGCGGATCCGACGCTGGAGCCCCGCGACATCCTGGTGATGTGCCCGGACATCGAGGACTACGCCCCGCTGATCGCCGCCGCGTTCGGGCTGGCTGACGTCGTCATCGACGGCCACCCTGCGCATCGGCTGCGGGTCAGACTCGCGGATCGGGCGCTCGTCCAGACGAACCCGTTGCTGGCCACGGTGTCGCTGCTCCTCGACCTCGCGGACTCCCGCATCACCGCATCGCAACTACTCGACCTAGCGGGTCGACCACCGGTGCGCGGACGGTTCGGGTTCACCGACGACGACCTCGAGCAACTCACCCGATGGGTGACCGATGCGGGGGTTCGCTGGGGGCTCGACGCCGAGCATCGACAGGCGTTTCATCTGGGCCAGTTTCCGCAGGGCACCTGGCGGGCGGGGCTGGATCGAATTCTGCTCGGCGCCACCATGTCGGAAGAGAGTGGGCAGTGGCTCGGACTGGCGCTCCCGCTCGACGACGTGGAGAGCAGCGACGTCGATCTCGCGGGCCGGGTGGCCGAAATGGTCGCCCGGGTGTCGCAGTGGCTGGACCACTGGACCGGGCCGCATTCGCTGAAGTTCTGGCTGGACACCCTGAAGTCCGCGACGATGAGCCTCACGCAGGTCACCGCGGAAGACGGTTGGCAGCAGACCGAGTTGGAACGGGAGTTCGCGGCGCTGGCGGTCGCTGCGGGCGACCGCTTCGACCGGACACAGCTCCGGCTGACCGATGTTCGGGCGCTCCTGCGGGGCCGGCTGGGGGGTCGGCCGACGCGGGCCAATTTCCGCACCGGCAGCCTCACGGTGTGCACGATGGTGCCCATGCGTTCGGTGCCGCATCGGGTCGTCTGTCTGGTCGGGCTCGACGACGGCGCCTTCCCGCGCGGTGCTCGGCCCGATGGCGACGATGCGCTGGCGGCCACCCCGATGGTCGGCGAGCGTGACCGCCGCGGCGAGGACCGCCAGTTGATGCTAGACGCGATGCTGGCGGCCACCGAGACGTTGGTGATCACCTACGCGGGCGCCGACGAGCGCACCGGCGCGGTCCGGCCGCCGTGCGTGCCGGTCGGTGAGCTGTTGGACACCCTGGACGACATGGCAACAGCTCCTGGCGGCGGCCCGGCCCGGGATCAGGTGCTGACCCGTCACCCGCTGCAACCTTTCGATGTGAAGAACGTCGTCGGCGGCGCTCTCGGCATCAACGGACCGTTCAGCTACGACCGATCCGCGCTGCGATCGGCGCGCGCGGCGGCCGGGCGGCGGGTCCAGGCCCCGCCGTTTCTGGCCGATCCGCTCCCCGCCGCGGTACCGACGGCAGTGCAGTTGGCCGAGGTCACCGCGCTGTTGGTTAACCCCGCGCGCGGATTCCTCCGACAGCGGATCGACGTCGCGGTCCCGTTCGAGGAGGCTGAACCGTCTGACGCGCTGCCTGTGGAACTCGACGCCCTGCAAAGCTGGTCCATCGGGGACCGGCTGCTGCGCGCGCGCCTCGGAGGCGCCGACGAACAGCGTTGCCGCCAGATGGAGTGGCGCCGCGGCACGCTCCCGCCGGGCCCCCTGGGTCAGCGGGTGTTGAACCAGGTGATGACAGAGGTCGAGCCACTGGTGAATGCGACGATCGGGATGCGCACCGCGCCGGCGACGTCGATCGACATCCAGCTGGCCACCGTCGGCGGTCGGCTGTCCGGGACGGTCACCGGCGTCCACGACCGCCTCCTCGTGTCGGTGAACTACAGCAGGCTCGGTCCTGCGCATCGTCTGCGGGCTTGGCTCGCGCTGGTGATGCTGAGCGCGGCGCACCCCGAGGTGACTTGGTCCGCCGTCACCATCGGCCGCGGCGGAAGTGGTCGACCGCAGCAGTCCACCGTGGGACCACTACCGGCGGGTGTGGCGACCCGCGTCGCCGACGAGCTGGTCGACCTGTACGTCAGGGGTCTCTGTGAGCCGTTGCCGCTCCCCGTCAAGTCGGGACACGCGTACGCCGACAGCAGGCACCGCGGCCGTCCGACTGAAGACGCGGTGGAGGCCGCGCGACAGTCCTGGCGGAGCGGGAAGTACCCCGGCGAGGACGCCGACGCGGCGTTCGTGCGGGTATGGGGTGCCGGCGCAGCTCTGGAGACGCTGCTGACACCGCGCCCGCGCACCGACGAGCACTGGTCGGCGGAACAGACGCGATTCGGCCGACTGGCGAGGCGACTCTGGACGCCGCTGTTGGACGCCGAGCACCGGGAGTCCCTGTGATGGGAGGCGCGATGACGGAAGGCGCCGTGATGGGAGGCGCTGTGACGGGAGGCGCTGTGAGGGAAGGCGCCGTGATGCCCTTCGACGTGTGCGGTCCGCTGCCGGGAGGGACGACCGTGCTCGAAGCCAGCGCCGGGACTGGGAAGACGTACACCGTCGGCGCGCTGGTCACCCGATACATCGCAGAAGGTCGGGTGCGGCTCGCCGAGTTGCTGGTCGTCACCTTCGGCCGCGCCGCCAGTCAGGAACTTCGCGAGCGGGTCCGAGGTCAGCTGCGCGAGGCGGAACGAGCGTTGGCCGACCCGGAGCGCGGTGTGAACAATCCGGACGCGCTGATTCGACTGCTCGCATCCGGCCCGCCCGCCGAACTGCGGGTCCGGCATCGGCGATTGGCCACCGCGTTGGCTGATTTCGACAGTGCCACGATTGCGACCACACATCAGTTCTGCCAGGAGGTCCTCACCGGTCTCGGGGTGGCAGGCGACACCGAGCAGCACACCACGCTGGTCGAGGACCTCGACGAGCTCGTGGTCGAAGTGGTCGACGACCTCTACGTGCGCAAATTCGGCGCCGCGGGTGCCGAACCGCCCCCGTTCGACTACACCGAGGCGCTGACTCTTGCCCGCGAGGCGGTGGGGAAGCCACACAGCAGGCTGGAGCCGAGTACCGAGGATTCGTCGACGTCACCGGGCCTTCGATATCGTTTCGCGGTTGCGGTTCGCGCCACGGTGGAGGCCAGGAAACGGGCCCGTGGCATCCTCGGTTACGACGATCTGCTGTCCCAGCTCGCCGATGTGTTGCAGGCCGAAGCCGGCGCGGCTCGCAATCGGATGCGCGCGCGTTGGAAGGTCGTGCTGGTAGACGAGTTTCAGGACACCGACCCGGTGCAGTGGAACGTGCTGCGACGCGCCTTCGCCGGTCACGCCACGATGATCTTGATCGGCGACCCGAAACAGGCCATCTACGCCTTCCGCGGTGGCGACGTGTTCACCTACCTCGGGGCCGCCGCGGACGCCGACTCGGTGCACACGCTCGGCCGCAACTTTCGCACCGACGCCCCGCTGGTCGACGCGCTGCGGGCCCTGCTCGGTGATGCCGCGCTGGGCGACGAGCGCATTCTGGTCCGACCCGTCGACGCCCACCATCAGCTGTCCCGGCTGGCCGGGCTGCCGAAGTCGGCTCCATTCCGACTGCGGCTGGTGAAGCGCGACAAGCTCGGCCGAACGGGCGGGATGACGCTCAAGATGGACGAGGCGCGGCGGTTCATCGTCCGCGACCTCGCCCTCGACATCGCGCAACTGCTCGCCTCCTCGGCCACCTTCGACGGCAGGCCACTGCGTGCCGGCGACGTCGCGGTGCTGGTCACCACCCACAAGCAGGCCCTGCTGGTGCGCGATGCGCTGCAGCGATGCCGGATTCCCGCAGTGGTCGCCGGTAGCGGCAGCGTCTTCGCCGGGTCGGCCGCACAGGACTGGTTGGTCTTGTTGCAGGGCCTGGAGCAACCGCACCGCTCAGACCGGGTGCATGCGGCGGCACTCACCCCGTTCCTCGGCCGCACTGCCGCCGATCTCGCTCACGGCGCCGACAGGCTCACCGACGAGGTCGGCTCGCTGCTGCGCGAGTGGGCCGATGTACTCAACCGGCGCGGCGTCGCGGCGCTGCTCGAAGTCGCGATGGAACTCGGCATGGGGGAGCGGACCCTTCGACTCGAAGGCGGTGAGCGCCTGCTGACCGACTTGCGCCACATCGGGCAGACCCTGCACGCAGCCACCACGCGTTCTCGGCTCGGACTCCCCTCCCTGATCGAGTGGCTGCGCGGCCGGCAGGTCGAGGCCGCCAAGGACACTGCGGTGGAACGGATCAGGCGGCTGGACAGCGACGCGGCTGCGGTCCAGGTGGTCACCCTGCACGCAAGCAAGGGACTGGAGTATCCGATCGTGTACCTGCCGTTCGCGGCGGACCGCTGGTTGGGGGAGCCCGGCATCCTGCTGCTGCACGACGATGCAGGGGAGCGGGTGCTCGATGTCGGTGGTGCGGGTTCCGACGGTCGATCCGAACGGATGCGGCGCGCCGCATCGGAGGAGGCGGGTGAGGCGCTTCGACTTTTCTACGTCGGGCTCACCCGCGCCCAGAGCCAGGTAGTCGCGTGGTGGGCGGCGACCAGCAACACCCCCGGTTCCGCTTTGCACCGCATGGTTTTCGGCCGCCGCGCAGACGAATCCGGGGTACTCGAACTCGCTCCGCAAGTGTCCGACGCGGCCGCGCTGCAGCGGTTCGAACAGCTGGAGGCGGCCGGGGGTCCGAAAGTGGAAACGGCCCTCTACCTGGAGGCGCCCGACCCGCCGGACGTTGAAAAAACCGCCCCCCCGATGTCCGTGGGCGAGTTCAGTCGACCGCTCGATCTGGCTTGGCGGCGGACGTCCTACAGTGCGCTCGCCGCGGCCGACGACCACTCACCCGGCAGCCGGTCGCATGACGGGGCCTCCGATACCCCGGGGAGCACCGGTGGCGTCGCCAGCGAGCCGGAGCACGGGGAGCGCGACGACGAGGAGGTGCCGGCGGGGCTCGGGTCGGAAAACTCCAGGGTCGGAAGTCCCCGGGTCGGAAACCCCCGGGTTGGAGACTCAGCTTGCGCTGCCGTCCCCGATGGCCGACCTGCCGAAGGGCACGAACTTCGGCACGCTGGTGCACGCCGTTCTCGAACACACCGACACCGGCGCGGCGGATCTGTTCGGCGAACTACTGGAACGCTGCCGGGAGGAGGTCGCTCGCCGACCGGGACTCGCCACCGCCGAGGAGTTGGCGTCGGCGTTGCATCCGGTGCTGCTGAGCCCGTTGGGGGCGATGGTCGACAACGCCACCCTCGCCGGGATCCCGTCCGCAGACCGTTTGGCGGAGCTCGACTTCGAGCTCCCGCTGGCGGGGGGCGACCTGGCGCTGCCCGCCGAGGACGACGAGTCCGGTGCGACCGTCCTCCTGGGCGACTTGGCTCCGCTGTTACGGCGGCACCTGCCCATCGACGACCCGTTGGCGGGCTACGCCGATCGGCTGGCGACACCGGAGATGGGAGACCAGCCGCTGCGCGGGTATCTCACCGGGAGTCTGGACCTCGTTTTCAGGCGCCATCTGCCGGCCGGACCGCAATACCTCGTCGCGGATTACAAGACGAACTGGCTGGCGGACCCCGACGAGGAGTCGTTGACCGCTGATCACTACCGGCCATCGCTGCTGGCAGGGGTGATGGCCGGGTCGCACTACCCGTTGCAGGCGCTGCTGTACTGCGTGGCACTGCACCGATTCCTGCGGTGGCGTCAACCCGGTTACGACCCGGCTGTTCATCTCGGCGGGGTGCTGTACCTCTACGTGCGCGGGATGTGCGGACCGCAGACTCCCCTCGAGGACGGGCAGCCGTGCGGGGTGTTCGGCTGGCGCCCGCCGCCCGCCCTGATCGTCGAGCTCTCCGACCTGCTCGCAGGTACCCGGTCGGCGCCCTCGGCCGCGGCGGACCCCTCATGACCACCTTGCCGACGGTGCGCACGGTGCCCACGGTGCGCACAGTGCCCCGGGTCCTCGACACCGACCTGAATGAGCCGTTCGCGGCATCGATTGCCTCCGGTGTCGACGGTCTGTTGGCCGAATTCAACGCGGCCGGGGTGCTCACCGCCGCCGACGTGCATGTGGCCATCACCGTCGGCCGGCTGGGCGGCGAGTCCGACGAGGTCGTCTTACTGGCCGCGGCGTTGGCAGTCCGTGCGGTCCGGCAGGGCTCGGTCTGCATCGACCTCACCGAGCAGACGCAAGTCCTCCCGGACGCGCCGTGGCCGCAACCGGCCGAGTGGGCCCGTCGCGTTCAGGACAGCGTGTTGGCGCACGACGACGGGCCCCTGCGCTGGGATCTCGGCTTGCTCTACCTCGACCGCTACTGGCGGCAGGAGATCCAGGTGTGCTTCGAGCTGCTCAGCCGCGCCGCTCAGGCCCCCCCGGCGCTGGACGCCCACCGGCTGACGACTGCACTGAACCGACTGTTCCCGGAGCGCAGCCTGCAGCGCGAAGCAGCGACGGTGGCCGCCGGGCGTTGGGTCACCGTGCTCGGCGGCGGTCCCGGTACCGGGAAGACCACCACGGTGGCCCGGCTGCTGGCGCTGTTGGTGGATCAGCCCGGGCCGGCACCGCGGGTGGCGTTGGCGGCACCCACCGGGAAGGCGGCCGCTCGACTGCAGCAGGCGGTCGCCGAGGTGCGGGCCACTCTGGACGCACCCGATCGAGAGCGGCTGGGACCGCTGACCGCCTCGACACTGCATCGCCTGCTGGGTTCCCGGTTCGGGCACGGCAACAGCTTCGTGCACCACCGCGAGAATCGGCTGTCGTTCGACATCGTCGTGGTCGACGAGACCTCGATGGTCTCGTTACCGATGATGGCGCGGCTGCTCGACGCTCTGCGGCCGGACGCTCGACTGATCCTGGTCGGTGATCCGGACCAACTCGCGTCCGTCGAAGCCGGAGCGGTCCTGGCCGACCTGGTCGCGGGGCTCACACCGTCCAGCGCCCCGGTGGCGGTCGAAGGTGAGCCGGCCGATGGTAACCCGCCCGACGGCGCCGCGCGGGGGGTAGTCATGCTGCGACAGACGTATCGATACGTCGGTGCGATCGCGCGGCTGGCGGAGGCGGTTCGCCGCGGCGACGACGACGAGGCGGTCGCGATTGTGCGCGGCGGCGACACCGACGTCAGCCTCGACGAACTGATCGGTGATCCGACTCGCCCCCGCGTCGCGGGCACCGTCCTCGCCGAGTTGCAACAGGACCTACTGATCAACGGGTCCGAGTTGCGCGAGGCGGCGTCCGCCGGCGACGCACGGCGGGCGCTGGAAGCACTGAACCGACATCGCTTGTTGTGTGCGCACCGGACCGGTCCGTACGGGGTGGACTATTGGGCGCGCCGCGTCGACCGATGGCTGCTGGACGCCCAGACGACGTTCGGCGACGGCGGCTGGTACCCCGGCCGCCCGGTGCTCGTCACCGCCAACGACCATCTGCTCGGGCTGTACAACGGCGACACCGGGGTGTTGATCGTCCACGCCGACGGGGGCCGTCGGGTGGTGTTCGATCGCGCGGGCGAACTGGTCAGCTTCCCGCCGGGCCGGCTCGGGTCGTTGCAGACGGTGCACGCGATGACAGTGCATCGCGCGCAGGGCAGCCAGTTCGACCGAGTGTCGCTGATTCTGCCGGAGCCGGACTCACCGCTGCTGACTCGGGAGATGCTCTACACAGCGCTGACCAGGGCCCAGACCCGGGTCCGGGTGATCGGAACCGAGGCCGCCTTCCGAGAGGCGGTCCGCAGGCGAGCCATCCGAGCCAGCGGTCTGCGCGAGCGATTGGCCCTCGGTTGACGGGCCGACCGTCCGCGAATCAATGCGCCGGGTCAGGCGGTCGGCCCCGGCACCGGATACGCCTGGACGGCCCCGTCCACCAGCAACCGAGCGGTCATCCCGATGGTGGCCGCCTCGGCGGACATCTGCCGTACCGCGAATGTTCGAGTGCCGGTGGCCACCTTCAGCAGTGTGTCGTGGCCGTAGTACTCGATTCCGGTGACCTCGACCTGCACACCGCCCGCGTCGGGCGCGCTGGTCAAACGGAGGTTCTCCGGTCGCAGCATCACGGTGGCGGGACCACGCCACGAGTGGTTCCCGACGCCGCCCAGGGGCGCGGCACCCAGTTCCGAGGTGACCACGCCGTCCGCGACGGAACCCGGCAGCACCACGGTTTCGCCGGTGATGGTCGCCGTGGTCAGGTCGACCGGCGACTCGTACACCTCCCGCGCCGACCCGACCTGCCGAACCCGGCCGCCGTGCACGACGGCGATCTGGTCGGCCAGCGACAACGCCTCCGCCTGGTCGTGGGTCACCAGGATCGTCGTCACCCCCTCGGCGGCCAGGGCCTTGGCCACCAGCGAGCGGGTGCTCGCGCGCAAATCGGCGTCCAAGGCGGCGAACGGCTCGTCGAGCAGTACCAGCCGGGGCCGTCGGGCCAGCGCGCGTGCCAGCGCAACCCGTTGCTGCTGGCCACCGGACAACTCGTGCGGAAACTTCGCGAGGTACGACGGGTCGAGGCTGACCAGCGCCATCAGCTCCAAGACGCGCGCCTTCGCCAGCCGCTCCAGGCGGCTGAGGCCGAAGGTGATGTTGCGTTCGATGCTCAGGTGCGGGAACAGTGCACCTTCTTGGGCGAGATATCCGATGTCGCGCCGCTCGGTGGGCACCCAGGTGTCCGGTCCGGAGACGGTCCGGCCGGCGATCGTGATGGAACCGTGGTCCGGCCGCAGGAAACCGGCGATCAGTCGCATCAGGGTCGTCTTGCCGCACCCCGAAGGCCCGAGAATGGCGGTGAAACTGTTCTCGGCGACATCCAAATCGACCCCGTCGAGAACGGTGACCGGCCCGAACGATTTCCGGATGCTGCGGATGCTGACGGCGCTCATCGACCGCGAATCCTACGTGACTGACTGGTGAGCAGATATGTCATCGGGGCCGAGATCACGATCATCATCACCGCGTACGGGGCCGCCGCGATGTAGTCGATGCCGCTGGCAGCGCTCCAGAAGCGAGTCGCCAGGGTGGACGTTCCGGTGGGCGCGAGCATCAGGGTGGCGGTCAGCTCGGTGCTCGCCGCGATGAACACCAGCGCGGCCCCGGCGGCCACGCTGGGCGCGGCCAACGGAAGTACCACCCGGCGAACAGTCGTGAGTGGACCGGCGCCCAGTGCGCGGGCGGCGTCCTCCAACTCCGGCGATGCCTGCCGCAGCCCCGACCGGATGTTGGCCAACGCCCGCGGGATGAACAGGAGCACGTACGCCGCCAGCAGGGTGACCGAGGTCTGATACAGCGGCCGCGCGATCGTGATGGTGACCGAGATCAGCGCCAACGCGACCACCACGCCGGGCACCGAACTGGACACGTAGCTGAGCCGCTCCAAAGCGGTCGACGGCAGACTGCGAAAGCGGACTGCGAGGTAGCTGATCGGAAACGCGACCACCACGGTCAGCGCGGCCGCCACCGCGGCCAGCCCGATCGTGGTCCCCGTAGCCCCCAAGGCACCCGACCAGACGGCACCGCCACGCATCAGCCAGTAGCCGACGCTGGACAGCGGCACCCCCAGTGACGCGCCGGCCAGTACGACGAGGAACACCAGGCCGGGCACCCGCCATCCGTCGAGCGCGGCCCGCTCGGGGAGCCGGGAGCTCATCCGGCCCACTCGGCTCTGCCGGCGTCGCCCCGCCACCTGCGACTCGGCTGCGACCAGCAGCAGACAACAGACAACCAGCACGAATGCCAGCACATTCGCCGCGGTGCTGGCGAACGTCGAGCGGTACTGGTCGAAGATGGCGGTGGTGAAGGTGGCGAAACGCAGCATCCGGAATGCGCCGAACTCGCTGAGGCAGTGCAATGCGACCAGCAGGGTGCCACCGGCGACGGCGGGTCGGAGCTGCGGAAGCGTCACCGTCGCGAAGACGGCGAGCGGATGCCGACCCAGGGACCGGGCCTGTTCCTCCCAGGCGGGGTCGATGCCACGCAGGGCCGCGGCCGCCGGCAGGAAGACGAACGGGAAGTAGGCCAGGCTCATGATCAGAGTCGCCCCGAAGAGTCCGTCGATCCCCGGCAGCACCGAAACCCAGCCGTAGCTGGTCACGAACGCGGGAATCGCCAGCGGCGCGGTCAGCATCGGACCCCAGAATCGGGCGCCCCGCACATTGCTGCGCTCCACCAACCATGCGGACGCCACCCCGAGCACCGCGGTGATCAGCACCGTCAGCACTGAGAGGGCGAGGGAGTTGCGAAGTAGTTCACCGACCCGCGGCCGGAACAACAGCTTGCTCACCGTGCCCCATCCGGCACCCGCCGTCGACGTGACGACGAAGACCAGCGGGATCAGCGTCAGGGCCGCCGCGCCCAGCGCGAACAGCACGAACACCATCGGCGGGTAGGTCCGAGAGGACCTACCCGCGTCGCGCTGAGCGGTGTGCACCATCGGGCTACAGCAGTCCGGCGTCGGTCATCAGTTGAATCACGTCCGGGCCGTTCAACGTCGCCGGGTCGATGACCGGAGCGTCGAGGGAGGTCAACGGCTTGAGTGCGGGGTTCGCGTCCCCACTGATCGGATACTCGAAAACGGTGTCGGCGACGATCTTCTGACCCTCGGTGCTGGTGATGAATGCGACGAACTGCTGCGCCGCCGCCTGCTGTCTGCTGGAAGCGAGCACGCCCGCGCCGGAGACACTGACGAACGCTCCGGGGTCCTGTGCGCCGAAGTACATGACCTTCACGTTCTTGCTGTTCTCGCCGGTGCCGGCCTGGTCACCGAACCAGTAGTAGTGGTAGATCACGCCGGACGCGACCTCGCCGGAGTTCACGGCCTTCATCACGGCGGTGTTCCCCTGGTAGACCGCCGCGTCGTCCTTCAAGCTCTTCAACCACACTGCGGTGGCGTCGGTGCCCTTGAGCTTCAGCACCGCGGAGATGATGGCCTGGAAGTCGGCGCCGCCGGGGGCGGCCGCCCACTTGCCCTTCCAGGCCGGGTCGGCCAGGTCCATCAGCGACTTGGGCAGATCGGACTCCCCGAGCAGGGTGGGGTTGTAGACGAACACCGTCGAGCGGGCGGCCACCCCCACCCAGGATTCGGTGGACGGCACGTACGCCGCGGGTACCGCAGCCTTGGTGGCCGCATCGATCGGGGCGAACAGGTCGGCATTGTCGACGATGTTCATCGCGGGCGAGTTCTCGGTGATGAACACATCGGCGGGAGACGAGCCGCCTTCGGCCACCAACTGGTTGGCCATCTCGGAGTCGTCACCGTTGCGCAACTCGACCTTGATCCCGGTTTTAGCGGTGAAGGCGGTCGCCCAGGCGGTGGTCAGGTTCTCGTGCTGTGCGTTGTAGACGGTGAGTGTCACGTCGCCGGTCGCTGAATTCGACGGAGCCGACGAACCGGTCGCATTCGGCGCGGCGGTGGAACCGCACCCGGCGACGAACAGGCTGAGCGCGAGCGCGCCGACGAGCAGATTCCAACGCCCGCGGTTCGCTCGCGGGTGGGACGTTCTGGACAAGACTCCTCCGAGATGGGTCGGGTGAGGCACGACGTCAGCCGAGCCAAGCCTACTTAGCCTAGCCTAAGTAAGGCGACCCTTGCCAAGCTGGACCCGTCCGACCCGGCGGACTCCGAGATGCGCTTGAAAACCGAAACCGAAACCGAAACCGAGATCGAGTCAGGCGGTGTGCGGGTGGAGCGCGGCCTCGGTGTGCAATTTCGGCATCAGAGAGACGGTGAGCAGCAGCAGCACCGCCAACACCGCGCCGGTGAGGAACACGTGATGGGCGGCGGTGGCCATTGCCGCCGCCGTCGGCGACTGCGAACCGCCGAGCGTGCCGTTCGCGATGGCGCCGAACAGCGCGACCCCGACCGCACTGCCGACAGACCGGGCGAACATGTTGGTGCCGGTGACGACTCCGCGTTCGGCCCAGCCCACACTGGACTGGGCGGCGATCAGCGAAGGACTCGCGACGAACCCGAGCCCCAGCCCGACCACGAAGCAGTACACCGCCACGTGCCAGACAGACGACGACGCGCCCAGCGTGGTGGTCATCCCGACCCCGGCCAACGTCACCACGGTGCCGATCAATGCGGTGTTCCGGAAGCCGATTCGCAGGTAGACCCGGCCGGACAGGCTGGCCGCGACCGGCCACCCGACGGTGAGGGTGGCCAGCGCGAACCCCGCTGTCAGCGGCCCGGTGCCCAGGGCGGTCTGCACATAGGTGGGGACGTACGAGGTGAGCCCGAGCACCACCGCACCGACCAGCAGTGAGGTGCCGTTAGCCGCCGCCAGCAAGCGGCGGCCGAGCACCCACAGCGGCAGGATCGGTTCGGCCACCCGCAACTCCACCAGTGCGAAGGCGAGGATCATCAGCGGGCCGAGGGTCAGCACGACGATGCTGGGCGCCGAGTTCCACGCCCACTGCTGACCGCCTTCGAGGAGCCCGAGGATCAGCAGCGTGCAGCCGACGGTGAGTAGCAGAGCGCCGAGGTAGTCGATGCGATGCGGCTTGCGTTCGATCTTCTCGTGGTAATTGCGGAGCAGGATGACACCGGCCAGCACGCACAGCGGGATGTTGACGAAGAAGATCCACCGCCAGGAGACGTACTCGGAGAAGACTCCGCCCAACGTGGGGCCGATCACGGCCGAGATCGCCCAGACGCTCGCCATGTAGCCCTGCACCCTGGCCCGTTCGGCAACGGTGTAAATGTCACCGGCGATCGTCATGCTGATCGGCTGTACCGCGCCCGCCCCGAGACCCTGAATGGCTCGGAATGCGATCAACGCCGGCATGCTCCAAGCCACGCCGCACAGGATGGAGCCGAGCAGAAATAGCCCGATTCCCAGGAGCATGACCGGCTTCCGGCCGAAGAGGTCGGAGAAGCGCCCGTAGACGGGCACCGAGACCGCCTGCGCCAGCAGGTACACGGAGAACAACCAGGGGAAGGACGAGAAGCCGCCGAGGCTGTCCACCACGGAGGGGACCGCGGTGGCGATGATCGTCGCGTCCAGCGCCACCAGCGACATGCTGAGCATCAGGGCGATCAAAACGGGTCCGCGGGTGGAGCGAAAGCCGACCGCGGTGAGAGCCTCGTCGGGGCCCGGCGGACCGACGGTCGGCTCCGGCGGTGTGCCCGTCTTCTCGCTCGTGGTCATGCCGCTCCAAGATCTGCCGACCGGGCCGGCGGGTAGTACTGGTCCGTTGGTGCCAGCGGTGCAGGGCGCGCGAATATTCCCCACCCTGATACCGGCCCTTTGACAGGTGTGGATTCACCCGGCACGGTGAACAGACAATGAAGCGAACCGGTGGGACATCAGGCGCCCCGGCGGCGGTCGCCGTGCTCCTCTTCCTGGTAGTGGGGTGCACCGCGGGACCCGCCGAGCCGACGGCTGTCACTTCGGGAACCGGTCCTGCCCCGGTCGAGGTTGCGGCAGGTCTGGCCGCGCCGTGGTCGATCGCCTTCGCCGGACCGACCGCCCTGATCAGTGAACGCGACACCGGGAACGTCCTGGAATTGACCGACCCCGGTACACCTCAGGGCGGCACCCAGCCGGTGGGCACCCAACTGGCGGGCTCCCGGCTGGTAGGCACCGTGCCCGGCGTCGCGCACCTGAGCGAGGGCGGCTTGCTCGGCCTGGCGGTGTATCGAGCCGGGTCGGGCCCGTCGTTGCTGTACGCGTACTTCACCGCGGATCAGGACAATCGCATCCTGCGGTTCCCGTTGACCGGGTCGGCGGGTTCGTACGGGCTCGGGGCCGCTGAAACGGTGTTCACCGGCATTCCGAAGGCGGCGAACCACAACGGTGGGCGAATCGCCTTCGGTCCCGACGGCATGCTGTACGTCACCACGGGTGACGCGGGAGATCGAGGGAGTGCGCAGAACCCGGACGCACTATCGGGAAAGATTCTGCGTCTCACACCCGACGGTGGCGTCCCTGCGGACAACCCGATCGCGGGGAATCCGCTGTACTCGCTCGGGCACCGCAACCCGCAGGGCATCGGCTGGGCGCCGGACCGCACGATGTGGGCGGCTGAGTTCGGCCAGGACACCTGGGACGAGCTGAATCGAATCGAGCCGGGCGCGAACTACGGCTGGCCGGTCGTCGAGGGCGCGGCCGGTGATCCGCAGTTCACCGACCCGGTGCAACAGTGGCGCCCGAGCGAGGCCAGCCCCAGCGGACTGGTGGTGACCGGTCAGTCGATCATCATCGCGAACCTGCGCGGCGCGCGGCTGCGGGTCGTTCCGCTCGCCGATCCGACCCGTTCCGTCGAGCAGTGGGTGGGCGAGTACGGCCGACTGCGGGACGCGGTCAGCGCCCCGGACGGGTCGGTATGGGTGTTGACCAATAACACCGACGGGCGGGGGAGTCCGCGGCCCGGTGACGATCGGATCCTGCGGCTCGCCACGAGCTGACGGCCCGGGCTCAGCCGCCGAAGGTCGCGGCCGGGAGGCCGCGGACGCCGGGGGAACAGCGAAACAGCGCCCCGGCCTTGGGGTCTGCGCCCGGCGCGTCGCCCTGCCGTGAGGTGGTGATGTACAGCTCGTCGAGGTTCGGGCCGCCGAAGGTGCACGCCGACACCTTGGGTGTCGACACCTCCACCACCTCGACCAACGAGCCGTCGGCGGCGTAGTGCCTGACGGCGCCACCGTTCCAGAGCGCGACCCAGACGCCACCCTCGGCGTCGACGGTGAGGCCGTCCGGGAATCCCTCCACCTCGTCGATGACGGCGAACGGGCGCCGGTTCGTGAGGTTTCCGGCCGGATCCGAGTCGAAGACGTCCACCCGATGGGTGGGGGTGTCGTTGTAGTAGGCGCGGCTACCGTCGGCGGTCCAGGCCAGACCGTTGGAGATGGTCGACCCGGTCAGCACGGCCGAGACCGCGCCGGTGGCGTCGACTCGGTAGAGCGACCCCGCACCGGACCGCTCGTCATAGGCCATGGTCCCGCAGAGGAAGTTCCCGGCCGGGTCGCAACTGCCGTCGTTGAACCGGATGTCGGTCTCGTCGAACACTCGCGCCAACAGCCGCACCGGCCCGTCCATCTCGTCCGCCAGCACGAACTCCTGTTGGGTCGCGATGATGGCGCCGCCGCCGCGACGAGGCCGCAGCGCAGCCGCGACGGTCCCGACGCGCCACCGGCTGACGGCGCCGGTGTCGGGATCCAGATGCAACACATCCCCGGTGGGGATGTCGACGTAGCGCAGGCCGCCCCACGAACCGGACCACACCGGGCCCTCGCCGTGTTCGGCCTCGGGGCCGGTGATCTGCTCTGCGGTGGGCATCAAGCACCCGTCTTCGCGCGGAGGGCCATCCGGGCCAGCACCTCGGGTCTACGCAGCGGTGGGAGTGTCGCCGGTGGTTGGCGCCGCTCCGGCAACTGCTCCAGCAGTGCGGTCGTCACAGCAGCGATCTGCAGCACGGCGGCCTCGAACGGCTCGCGGGTCTGATCGGTCAGCTTCTGTAGGCCGCTGACCTTGCGCACATACTGCCTGGCGGCCGCCTCGACCTCGACGGGCGTCGCGGCCGGCTGCAGTCCGCGCAGTTCGGTGATGTTTCGGCACATGAACGGATGCTAACGCCGCCCGTGTCGGACGGGCACAGGCGCGAGATACGCTTGACCATTCCGTCGCGGGTACGAGGAAGTCGGCGCGGACGAGGAATCGGCGGGGGACGAGGAAGTCGACAGTGGCCTTCAGCTTGGCGCACGACGTGTCCATCGGTGACCGTCAGGTGCGGATCCGATGTGCCGGCACCGGACGACCGTTGCTGTTGCTCCACGACATCGGCGGCTGCGGCGCATCCTTCGCGGGCTTCACGAGCGGGATCGTCGCTGCGGGTCGAGAGGCGGTCGCGCCCGATCTGCCGGGTTTCGCCCAGAGCGACCCCATCACCGGCGACCTCGATGCGTACATCGACTACGTGCAAGACCTCTGCGATCGAACCGTCGAGGGCCGGGTGGACGTCGTCGGCCACGGCTTCGGCGGCTACCTGGCGCTGAGCCTTGCCGCGCAACGCCCCGAACGATTCCGTCGCGTGGTGCTGCTGGATCCGATGACACCGCCGCCGGCCGGCGGCCGGGCGACCCGGCGGATGGGTGCGGCGATGGCGCTGAACGGTGCCTTGACCACGGTGCGCCGCGGCCGCATCCTGCAGAACGTCGGCGGATTCGGCCGCGCCAAGGCGATGCTGGAACAACTGGCGCGACCGGATCAGACGTGGTGGGACGGCCTGAACAAGGTGCAGGCGGAGTGCCTCATCCTGGATCTGGGTGGGGCCCGGGTCGACAACCGGCATCGCATGGACCTCTTGACGTCGCACCTGGCTCACGTCACCCAGCAGGACCTGGCGAGCGAGAGTCACCACTTCGACGCGGCCGGCGCCACCCAGCAGGCGCTACTCGACTTCGTGGTCTGAGTCGCGCGTCTCGCCCCCGCCTGGCTGATCCCGCCGATCTTGCGGGCGCCCGGCCCGTGCGGCGGACCGGTATGGCGGGGTGCAAACTGGGGTACCTGATGACTGTCAGCACGACTGTCATTCAGTCTGATTCCGCCGCACCTACAGAACGAGGTCCAGCCGATGTCTCTCGCCGCCAAACTGCGTCGCGCTCCGGTCCGGCTCGCCACCGGGGCGTACATCCTGAACAGTGGCCTGGGCAAGCTCAAGGGCGGACCGGAGCAGGCGGCCGGTGTGCACGGGATGGCGGCGGGCGCCTATCCCGTGCTCAAGAAGGTCGAGCCGACGCTGTTCCTGAAGGTGGTAGGCGCCGCCGAGGTGGCGCTCGGTGGCGCACTGCTGCTGCCGATCTTCCCGGCGGGCCTGGTCGGCCTCGGCCTGAGTGCCTTCGGCACCGGCTTGGTCGGGATGTACGTGCGCACGCCTGCCCTGCACGACTCCTATATGCGTCCCTCGGGATCGGGCATCGCGATCGCGAAGGACGCCTGGCTCGCGGGTATCGGCTACTCGCTGGTGATCGACGCCGCCCTGAGCGAATCGCCGATCACCAACACCGAGTCCGACTGACGCGCGCGCTCCTGCCGTAGCGGGCGGGTGCCCGGCGGTCAGGCTGCCTGATGGGTGCCGCGCTCGTTGTCGAGTGCGGCCAGGATGTCGAGCACCTCGGCGGCTGCCGGGTCGGTGCTGCGGCCGGCGATCAATTCGATCTCCGACCGTTCGGCCGGGGTGCGGTACTGAGCAAGCTCGCGGACCAGCGTCCGACGCTGAGCGCGGACGGCGTTGCGGGCGGTGCGGTCGTGACGAGCCTGGGTGAACGTTTCGGTGATGGTCATGATGTCCCCTCTTTTTCGGGCCGCTGATTGTGTCGGCTCCTATGAATATGAGACGCCCGTGGAGCAGGTGAATGGGTACGTCAGCACTGTGACGCGCGGCGCATCACGGCGATCCGGGTCTCATCCGCAGGTCAGGGGCATGGTATTGATCTATGCGTGAGCGACGTCTCAAACCTTGTAATCGTTTTCTTACCGGCTGAGCATGGTCGGCGAACCTTTTTAGAATGCCGAATCGGGGCCGATCTGTGCCATATCTGTGATCATCGATTCGAACCGCCTCGGGTAGGATAATGACCTGGATCACAGTTGCGAGGTTGTCATGAGGTCATCCCACCGGTCACTGCGTTCGATCGTGCTCGCCGCTCTGCTGCTCGTCGCGCCGATCGTCACGGCGCCACCCGCCGTCGCCCACGTGGGCGCCACCTGTCCGGTCGTGTATTGGGGATCGCTGATCAAGCACGACGCCGCGATGACGACGGATCAACTGGTCGACGTGCGCGTCGGCCAGCACCCGTGCTACGACCGCATCGTCTTCGACCTCGGGTCGTCCCATCAGGCTGTGGGCTATTCCGTGTCCTATGTGGACAGCGTGCCCGCGGAGGGCAGCGGCGATCCGCTGACCGTGGCGGGTGGCGCCCGACTGTGGATCTCGCTGCACGCTCCCGCCTACGACAGCATCGGCGACGGATCCGCGACCTACACGCCCGCAGATCCGGCCCACGTCGTGGACGTCACGTGGTTCCGCACATTCCGGCAGGTGGTCTGGGGTGGGAGCTTCGAGGGTTACACCACCATCGGACTGGGTGTACGCGCTCGACTGCCGATGCGGGTGTTCACGCTCGACGGCCCCGGTGACGCTCAGCGGTTGGTGATCGACGTCGCCCATCGGTGGGGGAGCTTCTAGCCCGACCCCTGCGGCACGTTCTCCTCGATGTCGGCCAGCCACACGGTCGCGTTGCCGTCCGACGGGGCCCGCCAGTCGCCGCGCGGGCTGAGCGAACCGCCCGCGGACACCTTGGGCCCGTTGGGCATGGCAGACCGCTTGAATTGGCTGAAACCGAAGAATCGACGCACGAAGACGGTCAGCCACTGGCGGATCGCCGGCAGGTCGTAGGACCGCCGTCGTTCGGGGGCGAACCCGACCGGCCAGCTCCCGGCCTCGATGTCACCCCACGCGTGCATCGCCATGAAGGCGATCTTGGACGGTCGGAATCCATGGCGCAGGGTGTAGAAGAGGGTGAAGTCCTGCAGTTCGTATGGCCCGATCGACTTCTCGGTACTCTGCGGAACCTCGCCCTCCTTGACCGGGATCAACTCGGGGGAGATCTCGGTGTTCAAGATGGACAGCAAGATCTCGTCGACGTCGTCGGAGAAGTCCGTCAGGCCGCTGACCCACCGGATCAGATGTTGGATCAAGGTCTTGGGCACCCCGGAGTTCACGTTGTAGTGCGACATCTGGTCGCCCACTCCGTAGGTGCACCAGCCCAGGGCCAACTCGGAGAGGTCGCCGGTGCCGAGCACGATCGCCTGACGTTGGTTGGCCAGGCGGAACAGGTAGTCGGTGCGCAAACCCGCCTGGACGTTCTCGAAGGTGACGTCGTAGAGCTCCTCGCCGCGGGCGAAGGGATGGTCGAGGTCGGCGAGCATCTGCCGCGCCGCCGGGCGGATGTCCAGCTCCTCTGCGGTCACCTCGAGTGCGCGCATCAAGGCCCAGGCGTTGGCCTTGGTGGAGACTCCGGTGCCGAAGCCGGGCATGGTGAACGCGAGGATGTTCGTCCGCGGCAGCCCGAGGAGGTCCATCGCGCGGGCCGCGACGATCAGCGCATGAGTGGAGTCCACACCGCCGGACACGCCGATCACCACCCGGTCGGTGCCGGTCGCCCGGAGCCGCTGAACGAGGCCGTCGACCTGAATGTTGTAGGCCTCGAAGCAGTCTCGGGCGAGCCTCTCGGGGTCCGCGGGCACGAACGGGAAACGTTCCAACGGTCGGCGCAGCCCGAGATCGCCGTGCGGCGGCGCGAGTTCGAACCGCACCGTTCGATAGACCGCGGTGGGGAAGTAGATTCGCCGGTTGTCGTCGAAGGTGCCCTGCCGGGCTCGCTCCTGACGCAGCAGGTCCAGGTCCACGTCGGCGATGGTCAGTTGGGGATCGTCCGAGAAGCGGTCACCCTGACCGAGCAGGCTGCCGTTCTCGAAAATGGTGGTCTGACCGTCCCAGCTGAGGTCGGTGGTCGACTCGCCCTGGCCGGCGGCGGCGTAGAGGTAGGCGGCCAGGCACCGCAGCGACTGGGTTCGGCACAGTGCGCTGCGGGTGTCGGAGCGCCCGATCGTGATCGGGCTGCCGGACAGGTTGACCAGCACCGTCGCGCCGGCCAACGCGAGCGCGCTGGACGGTGGCACCGGCATGAACATGTCCTCGCAGATCTCCACCCCGATGGTCAGGTCGGCGAGATCGGCTGCGGTGAATAGTAAGTCGGTGCCGAAAGGCGCGGCTCGATCGGCGACGTCGATCTGCAGCCCGGTCACGCCCTCCCCGGAGGCGAACTGGCGGCGTTCGTAGAACTCGCGGTAGTTGGGCAGGTGCAGTTTGGGTACGACGCCCAGCACCGCGCCGCGATGGATCACCACCGCCGTGTTGAAGAGTCGATTCTGCTGGCGCAACGGCGCGCCGACGATGATCACCGGCAGCAGTTCGGCGGACCCTCGGATCAGGAGGTCCAGTCCGTCGTGCACCGCCCGGAGCAGGGCGTCCTGACCCAGCAGGTCGTCGATCGCGTACCCGGTCATCGACATCTCGGGGAACACGGCCACCGCGACCCCCTGCTCTGCGCACCGGCGGGCCATCGCCAGAATGCTCACCGCGTTACGCCGGGGGTCGGCGATGTTCACGTCGGCGGTGCACGCCGCGACCCGGGCGAATCCGTGTGCGTACAGCGAGTGGAACGTCTGCAGCGTCATCGTCGAGTTCTCCTGGGTCCACGAATACCGGGCGCGGCCACGACGTGGACCGGCCAACCATCGTTGCGCCGATTTGTGGGAATTATGCCCCCGCGAGGTCGCCGACCGGCGCCAGTACGGTGGAGGCGTGAGTCGGCAGGTCCCGCGGTCGAGAGCGCGCAGTAACAAGACCCCAGTGACAAGACCGCGCGATGGTCGGCCCCGCGTGATCCGGCGCTGATGTCCGATTTCGACCGGGCGGTGGCGGCTGCGGGGCGGCTTCGTCCGCTCGATCTGTCCCAGACCGATCCAGCCGAGATTCGGCGCCGCGCCCGGCGGTTGCGCCTCGATCATCGGACGCGCTACCGATCTCGGTGGTGGTATCCGGTGATCCTGGTGCCGGCACTATTCGGGATGCTCTACGGCGCGCTGCAGATCGACCAACAGATCTCCACCGTGCTGGTCTGGCCCGGCGAGGGCGCGAGGTTCGTCGAAGTCGGTGATTCGGCCCGCGACCGCGGCTACCGGGACTCGATGGTGATCGTCGCGGGCGGTCTCAACCGCAAGAGCGGCAACCTCGTCGGGGCCGCATTACTGCCGTCCGTCGGGGGCCCCGACGCACGGGTCTTCAGCCTCATCTACGGCAGCGGCATCTTCGACGACAACGTCAACGCGAAGTTCGACGAGCTGTTTCGGCAGTATCAGCCCACCCGGCTGGTTTTCGTCGGAAGCAGCATGGGCGGCGACGTCGTGCTCAACATCGCGGCGCACTTCCAGCAGACCTTCACCGATCCGGAGTCGTATCCCCCCGGCCGGATCATCCCCGCCATCGACGGCGTTTACCTGGACTGCTCCCCGATGGGCACCAGCGACGTCCGCTACGAAGCGCGGACCAAGGCCGACTTCCTGACCGGGCTGACCGAGACCCTTGGTACCGACGGCGGCGCGGCCACCCGGTTGATCGCCGAGATGTTGGCGCAGCGCAAGCAGTGGTCGGTCGGGAATTACCCCTTCCTGCAGGTCAGTCTGTTCGACTTCGAATACAAGTTCAAGCAGGTCTGGCGCGAGAAACTCAACACCCGCGGGGTGTCCACCGCCCTGGTCAAGGACCAGTACGGCGTGATTCGGCGCTTCGACGCGGAACGGGTACTCAATGGCCTGCCGCCGGGAACTGATCTGGTGTATCTGCGACCGGAACGCGCCGAGGACGACAACACCATCGATGTGCAGCGCGTCGAGCAACGTCTCCGGGTGCTGGCCGTCGGCGCCGACCTGGACTTGTCGGTGATTCTGATTCCCGGCGGCAGCCACGCCAGTGCGGCGCGCGACTCATCCGTGTACAACCCGTTGATCAGCGCCCATGTCCAACAGGTCGAGCGCGATCGGGTGACGAAGCTGGTCATCGAGGGCGCGCCACGTGTGCCGGTCCGTCGGCAGGGGTGGTCTTGACCCGTTCGGGTGGCTGAATCTGGAGTAGCGTTGGCCCTGCTCGAACAGCGGGCGTTGATCTGATCATTCGGGATGGGTAGTGACCGCCGGATTCCTGCCAACGATGCGAGTTCCACCAGTGACGGTGGCTCGTGGGCTTTCTGCTGCGTGGCGCGTCCAGGGCGGGGCGGGGGTGGTCACCCTCCGCGGGTCGTTCGTCAGCGGTGATATCCAGGTGGTGTTGGCCGCCATCGACGCGGCCCTCGCGACTCGGCCCGGCGCGCTCGTTCTCGACGGTAGCGCCGTTGAACGCTGGTCCATCCGTGGGCTGGAGATCGTGGTGCTGGCCGCGACGATGGCCACCGATCGACGGATCGGCTTCGCGCTGTGCGGACTCGGCAACCTGGAACTCGATCTGATCCGCGCCCATTGGCCGGGTGTCTCGGTGCGCCAGTTCAGCTACGCAGACCGGGCGGCGGCAGTCGCCGCCGGCGCGGCGGCGATCGAGCGGTCGGTCCCCTCCGCGCATCGGTGATCCGCACCGTTAGATCCGCACCCGTAGATCCGCACCGGTGATCCCCACCCGTAGATCCACACGGGTCGATCCGCGACCCTCGCCGTGGCACCTGCCACGCCTATGCTTCACTCAGAGTGAGTCGTCAATACGTTGAGTCGTCGAACCGATCGGTCGACTCTCCGTCGGCGCGTCTGAGTGGCTGCAACGAGGATGGTGATGATGTTCAATCCCGCGGTCGGGCGAGCTCTTGCCGGTTTGACCCGAGTGATCGCATGCCGGGTCTCGGCCGCTCGACGCCTGTCGCCCGACCCGCGGGCCGCTGAGTGAATGCAGTGCTGCCGGCCGGTGAGGTACGGCGCCGCTACCTGATCCTCATCGCGCTCCGCTGGCTGTCGGTGGGGCTGCTCATTCCGGTTCAAGCCCTGTTGCCTCTCAGTCGAGGGCTGACCCTCGTCCAGTTGGGCCTGGTCATGTCGGTGCAGGGATTCGTGGTGCTCTTTTTGGAGCTCCCGACCGGTGGGCTCACCGATTCCTGGGGACGACGCAACGTCATGCTGCTGGCCGGTGGGGTCGGACTGGTGGCGACGACCATGTACTTCTTCGCCCACGGCGTTGCCGGATTCGCCACTGCAGCCGCCCTGATGGGTGTCTTCCGCGCGTTGGACTCCGGACCGTTGGAGGCGTGGTTCGTCGACACCACACACCTCGTCGAACCCGACGCATCCTCTGGAGCGCGGCTTGTCGACGGGGAACGCCGTACTCAGCATCGCGATGGGTGTCGGCTCGGTGGTCGGTGGCGGCCTGGTCGCCTGGCATCCGATCAACGACGGCGAGCCGCTGGCGTTGCCGGTCTTGGTGGCACTCGTCGTCCAAATCGTCGCGTTGCCTGTCGCCTTCGTGTTGATGCGCGAGCCGCACCGGGCGAACCGCCAGGTCGGCTTGGCGGCGGCGCTGCGCGGTGCACCGACAGTCGTCGGGGCCGGGCTCCGACTACTGCGGCGATCTCGGGTGTTGGCTGCGCTGGTGGTCGCCGAGGTCCTGTGGAGCTTCGGCATGCCCGCCTTCGAGACGCTTACACCCGTCCGCCTCTCGGAGATCCTGGGTGACACGACGCGCGCCGCCGCGATCATCGGCCCGGCTGGGTCGGCCGCGTGGGCAGCGTCCGCGATCGGTTCGGCGGCTGCACTGTGGGGGACCAGCCGTTGGGGTGTCGCACGATGCGCGATCGCGCTGCGGCTGGTACAGGGCAGCACCGTCGTGGTGATGGGGTTGATGGCCGGTGTCGCCGGCCTGCTGACCGCCTTCCTCGCCTGTTATCTGGTGCACGGAGCATCGAACTCGATGCACCAGACGCTGCTGCACCGTCAGGTGGACAGTGCGCAGCGCGCCACGGTCGTGTCCATCAACTCGATGGCCTCGCAGCCCGCGGCTGCGGTGGGCGTGCTCGTGCTGACCGCGTCCGCCGAGGGCCGCGGCACGGGTGTCGCATTCATCGTGGCGGGCCTGATCATCGCCGCGGCGGCTCCGCTGTACTGGCCCGCGCTGCGCGCTGAGCGCGTGGGCCCCTCCCGCCGACCACGACGGCCGGGCGGTCGGCACCGCGCCGGTGACCGGACGGGACTCGTCCGCTGAGTCCGCTATGCGGTCGGCTATCCGCGCCAGCGGAGTGCATCGTCCAGCCGGCGCACCTCGGCTTCGGCCAGCGGTCGCAGCGGAGAACACTCCGGTAGTCGTCGGGCCTGCTGCTCCCACATCTCCATATCGTCGGCACCCCAACGGGACCGAGTCCAACTGACCATCAGGTCCAGCTCGCCCGACGCGTACACCGCCGACCGCAATTGGCGCTCCAACAGATCCCGGCGCTCAATCACCCCCGGCGCATCGGACTGCGGCAACAACGGCCCTCGATAGGCCCGCAGGGCTTCGGCAACCCGGTTCGCCTCCAGGCGGGCCGAGACCGTCAGCCAATCGCACTGCGGACTGACGCGCAGGCGGTAGGGGCGGGAATCCAACAGGTCGGCGCCCAGTAGCGAACGCAGTCGGGTCAGCTCCGCACGGACGGTGGACATGCTGACATCGCCCTCGTACAGCTCGACCGCCAATTGTTCCCCGGTGAGACCGTCCGGGTGATCGGTGAGCAGCACCATGATCTCGCTGTGCCGGGCGCTGAGCCGCCGAGTGCGCCCGTTCGACTGGACCTGACAGTCCGGTCGGCCCAGCGCCTCCAGGGAGAGCGCCGCCGGCTGCGACGACATCGCCAGGCCACCGCCGCCGTTGACCGCCGACAACCGGCCCAGTTCGGACTCGGCCAATCTCGCCGCCGCCCGGATCAGGCCCATGGTCTGCGGCGCCGCGAGCTCCTTTCCGCCGGTGATGTCGATGACGCCGATAACCGCACCGGTCACCGGGTCGTGAATGGGCGCCGCAGCGCACGTCCACAACTGAACGGGACGGCTGAAATGCTCGGTGGCGGTGATCAGCACCGGCGCATCCAGGCGGAGCGCGGTGCCCGGCGCGTTGGTCCCGACGAGTTGCTCCTCCCACGCCGTGCCCTCGGCGAAATTGATCTGCTCCGCCCGCGCCAACACACTGGGTCGCCCGCAGACCCAGAGCAGTCGGCCGTTCTCGTCGCCGAGCGCCATCAGACTGTCCAGCTCCTCGGCACTACGACCGAGCACGTCGTAGAGCAGCGGGAAGATCAAAGACAACGGATGAGCTTCGCGATATCCGGTCAGCTCACTGCGGTTCAGCGCCAACGGGGCGGCGGCCGAGGCGGCATCCAGCCCCGCCGCAGCCGACCGTCGCCAGGATTCGGCGACCAGGTCGCGCACGCCGGGAGGCACCGTGCCATCCACCGCAAACGACTCGTAGTCGTCTTCGGTGGTCCGGACGGCGCGACCCGCCTGCGGGGCGCGGGCACCGCGCGAACCAAGGCTCGCCGGCTGCTGCACCGGATGTCGCGCCGGACGTTCGGCGCGGTGGTCGGCCATGGGTGCCCACTTTCGTTCGCCGCGGTGGGACGCCGACACGATCGGGGCGCTCATCTACAGCAGACCCAGCTCGCGCGTCTCGTCATCGGTGAGCAACCGCGATCGGATGAGGAAGCGCAGACCCTCCGGCGATTCGACGGAGAATCCGCTGCCTCGACCGCTCACCACGTCCACCGTGAGGTGGGTGTGCTTCCAGTACGCGTACTGAGCCCTACTCATCCAGAACGGTACGCGCCGCAGCAGACCGGGGACGTTGAGCTCACCGAGGTGCACATCGGCCTCGCCGACCTGGAAGTCGCCATCCGGGAAACACATCGGCGAGCTGCCGTCGCAACACCCGCCGGATTGATGGAACATCAGCGGCCCGTGAAGTGCGGTCATCTTCAGCAGGAGTTCGGCCGCTGCCGGCGTGAGGTCGACCCGCCGCGCGACGTTCGGCACGACCGCATCGGCGAGGGTGTCCATCAGAAGAATCCGAGGGCGTCCGGGGAGTAGCTGACGAGCAGATTCTTGGTCTGCTGGTAGTGATCCAACATCATCTTGTGGTTCTCGCGGCCGATGCCGGATTGCTTGTAGCCGCCGAACGCCGCGTGTGCGGGGTACTGGTGGTAGCAGTTGGTCCACACTCGGCCGGCCTGGATGCCGCGGCCCATGCGGTAGGCCTGCCCGCTGTCACGGGTCCAGACACCGGCGCCGAGTCCGTAAAGGGTGTCGTTGGCGATTTTGAGTGCGTCGGCCTCGTCGTCGAAGGTGGTGAGGGAGAGGACGGGGCCGAAGATCTCCTCTTGGAAGATGCGCATCGAGTTGTCGCCCTGGAAGACGGTGGGCTGCACGTAGTACCCGCCTGCGAGATCACCGGGCAGTTCGGCGCGGGCGCCGCCGGTGAGGACGGCTGCGCCCTCTTTGATGCCGATGTCGATGTACGAGAGGATCTTTTCGAGTTGGTCGTTGCTGGCCTGGGCGCCCATCGTGGTGGCGGTGTCCAGCGGATTGCCCTGGACGATCCGTTCCACTCGTTTGACCGCAGCGGGAATGAAGTCCGCGGCGATGGAGCTCTGGATCAACGCCCTGGACGGGCAGGTGCAGACCTCGCCCTGGTTGAAGGCGAACATGGTGAAGCCTTCGAGAGCCTTGTCGAAAAAGGCGTCGTCGGCGGCGGCGACGTCTTCGAAGAAGACATTCGGGCTCTTCCCGCCAAGCTCCAGCGTGACCGGGATGATGTTCTGGGCGGCGTACTGCATGATCAGCCTGCCGGTGGTGGTCTCGCCGGTGAAGGCGATCTTGGCGATGCGGGGGCTGGACGCCAGCGGCTTGCCGGCCTCGACGCCGAATCCGTTGACGATGTTGAGCACGCCGGGGGGTAGTGCGTCGCCGACGAGCTCGGCGAATTTCAAAATCGACCAGGGCGTTTGCTCGGCAGGCTTCAAGATGACGGTATTGCCGGCGGCGAGGGCCGGCGCGAGTTTCCACACGGCCATCAGAATCGGGAAGTTCCAGGGGATTATCTGACCGACGACGCCCAGTGGTTCGTGGAAGTGGTAGGCGATGGTGTTCTCGTCGATCTCGCTGATGCCGCCTTCCTGACTGCGGAGCGCGCCCGCGAAGTAGCGGAAGTGGTCGATCGCGAGGGGGATGTCCGCGGCCAGGGTTTCCCGAACGGCCTTCCCGTTGTCCCATGACTCGGCGACGGCGAGCGCCTCGAGGTTGCGCTCCATGATGTCGGCGATCTTGAGCAGAGCGTTCGACCGTGCAGCCGGGGACGTGCGGCCCCAACCGGGGGCGGCGTTGTGTGCGGCATCGAGCGCGGCTTCGATGTCCTCGGCGGTGCCGCGGGCGATTTCGGTGAACGGCTGGCCGGTGGCGGGCGCGATGTCCTCGAAATACCGACCTCTGATCGGCTCTACCCACTCGCCGCCGATGTAGTGACCGTAGCGAGCGGCGACGGTTACCGGGCTGCCGGTGGTGCCGGGTGGGGCGTAGACAGTCATCGTTGACCTCCTATGGGGGCCGCCGAAAGGGCGGCTGCGATCCGTGCGGAACGATTCGCAGCCTAAGAAGACCGACGCTGCAATCACGCTGCATCGGTTCGGGGGCCTGTCGCTGGGGCCCTATCGAGTGCGGGCCGACACCCGCTATGCAGGACTCTTGCGGCGAACCGAAGGCGTCCTTGGTCCCGGCCGGACGGAGCGCGCGGGACCGCGGGTCACAACCGGGTTTTCGAGTTGGCCTCGTAGGTGATGTCGGTCAGGTCGGAGCGCAGGAAGTCGTCATCCAGCAGCTTCAGAATGGCCCAGCGATGTTGCGCGTCCGAGCTGAAGACGAGCCGGGGACTGGGGCCGTCGGCATCCAGCACCGGCACACCGATCCGCGGATGCGCCTTGAGAAACTCGACCAAAGCGGGCATGGTGACCGCTTCGGCATAGCCGGGGCGGTCCAGCTTCGTCTGGATGCCCACCAATTTGCGCATCATGTTGATGTCCGACGCGCAGGCCGCCGCGAGCTTGTCACCATCGACGATGTCCAGGGTGCCGATCGTCGCCCGGTACGTCTTCGCCGCCTTCGCCCTGAGCTCCGGGAGCGCCCCGAACAACGATTGATAAACGCTTGCGGTCGGCATCGCCATCATGCCGCCGACCACGATCAGTCGCAGTGAACGGTCGATCACCAGGGGTTCGTCTATGAGCCGACTGAACTGCTGTCCGCTCCAGAGCGCCACGATCTTGCTGCGTTGCAACGTCTTCTCCGGCGCGAATCCCTGATAAAGCCGGCCGAGATCCCTGCCGGCGGGGTCGCGCACTCGCAGCACCAGCAGGCTTCGCCGGTCGATGTCCACCGACCGGTCGTACTGCCGATGCGCGCGGTGCAGCACCATTTCGTCGACCTCGGTCAGTCGACTCGCCGGCGGGAGTGACGAGTACAACCACTGATGAGGTGCGGGGCGCAGACCCGGGTCCGCTTCACGCAACTCGGCCTCCGCGGCCAGTTTCGCCGACTGCGCGCACTGATCGGCCAATTCGACGGCGAGATCCCGGCTGATCGGCACCTCGTAGACCGCCGGGTCGTGCTGATAGTCGGCGACCATCAATAGGGAGATCCGCAGCAGCGAGACGGGCGTCAGTGCGAGCAGGTCGCCGCGGAGCACCTCCGGATCGGCCCGTCGGTCGGGAGCCGGTGAAGTATCCGAGGGATCGGAAGCGCCTGAACGGGGGTGGGCGTCGATCAGGACGGTGGGGTGGTCGCTCATGAATTCCGTCCATCTCGGTCGTCTGGTGCTGGTGCTGGTGCTGGTGGTGCTGGTGGTGGTGGTGGTGCGAGTGCGGGGCGGACGCGGCGCCGGTGGGTGAGATCGAGGTACACGTATCCGCCGAGGGGGATGAGCTCACGTACCTGACCCGGGGCTAGATGCCACGCCCGGCTGATCACGAGCAGGAAGCTGCCGTCGGCGCGCCCCGCTTCGAACACGCGGTAGCCGAGCAGGGCCAACAAGGGGTTCGAGTAGTAGAGATCGGCCTGCAGATACAGGACGGCGATCATCACCAGATAGATCAACAGGCCCCAGCGGGCTGTCGTCGGGGCGTTGGCTGTCACGAAGAAGGGCACCACGTAGGAGGCGAAGAACTTCAGGGCCTCCGCCTCACGCGGTTTGGCCTGGGACAGCACCTCCGGCTGCGAGTTGCGCCGGGGCACCCCGACCAGGAGGAATGCGACCGTGCCCAGCACGCCGAGCGCGCTCAGACCGGCGAACACCCAGCGCAGCCAGTGCGAGCTGAACGAGTCGAGCACCGCGAGCAGCAGCAACAGCGGTGCGTAGGCGGCCGCCAACATCCCCAGACGTACCGGCAGCGAGGGCCGGAAGGCGGCGGTGCTCATGGTCGAGACGGTATTTCGGAGCACCGACAGTGACCGTCGACACTCCTACGGCGCCGGTCCATCACACGCCGATACGGGGTGGCTCTCACTCTCCGCAGCCGACAGCCCCTACGGTCAGGGGGTGCCCGATATCGTCGACCTCTTCGCCGGGTGCGGGGGGATGACCGCCGGCTTCGTCGCGGAGGGGTACCGCCCGGTTCTGGCAGTCGAGTTCAACCTGCACGCGGCGGCCACCTACGCCGCCAACTTCGGCGAGGACCACACCTTCTTCGGCGACGTGAAGGACGTATCCGCCGCTGCGGTGCCCCGCGCGGACGTCGTCGTCGGCGGGCCGCCGTGCCAGGGATTCTCGAATCTGGGTTCGAAGGACATCGCCGACCCCCGCAATCAACTCTGGCGTGAGTACGTGCGGATCGTGGCGCTCGCCAGGCCGGCGGTGTTCATCATCGAGAATGTCGACCGATTCCTGCGTTCCGCGGAGTTCGCGCTACTGCGCGGCGAAACCGAGCACGGCGCGCTGCAGGGTTACCGGTTGTCGTTCGGGCACTTGAACGCGGCCGACTTCGGCGTTGCACAGCGCCGCATCCGCACCATTGTGATCGGCTCCCGGGTCGGGCCGGTGGAGCTGCCGGAACCGACCCACGCCCGCCGGCCGGCGGTGGGGTCCACCCTGCCGCCATGGGCGGGCACCCGCACCCGCATCGCCGGGCTTCCTACCGTCCCGTCGTCCACCACCCTGCCGAACAGCCGGGTGGAAATGTTCGGCCAGATCGTGCCCGGCGTGTTCAAGAGCGTGGATCTGCACCTCGGTCGAACCCCCACCCGGCGGTCGCTGGAACGGTACGACCACGTGCCCCCCGGCGGCGGTCGGTTCGACCTCCCCGATCATCTGCTGCCCCCCTGCTGGCGCAACAAGCCCACCGGGACCACCGATGTGATGGGTCGGATGCGCTGGGAGACGCCGTCGCACACCATTCGCACCGAGTTCTTCAAACCGGAGAAAGGCCAGTATCTGCATCCACAGTGGGACGAGGATGGCAGGCACCGGGTCAATCGCCCGATCACCCACTTGGAGGCTGCCAGGCTGCAGGACTTCCCCGACGATTTCCTCTGGTGTGGCAGCAAGGGCGAAATCGCCCGTCAGATAGGCAACGCGGTCCCGGTGGGGCTGTCCCGGACGCTCGCCGCACACCTTCGTCCGCAGCTGGCGTGAGAACTCGCCGCTAGTCTCGTTGCCATGGTGGCGATCGGCGCGCATGTGCACTCGGACAACCCCCTGGTCGAGGCCCGGGCGGCAGGCGCCGAAGCGGTGCAGTTCTTCCTCGGCGATCCGCAGGGCTGGAAGAAGCCGGTCGAGCACCCGCACGCCGCCGAGTTGCGAGCAACCGACGTGCCGCTGTACGTACACGCGCCGTACCTCGTCAACGTCGTCACCAAGAACAACAAGATTCGCATTCCCAGCCGGAAGATCCTCAGTCAGCACGCCGCCGCGGCCGCCGACATCGGAGCCAAAGGCCTGATCGTTCACGGTGGTCACCTGGGCGACGGTGACGACGCGGCCGACGGGTACGCCAACTGGCGGAAGGTGTTCGAGCGGGACACCTTCCCGCTGCCGATCCTGATCGAGAACACCGCCGGGGGCGACAACGCCATGGCTCGCCGGTTCGACCGATTGGCCGGGCTGTGGGACGCAGTGGGTGAGTTCGGCGTCGGATTCTGTCTGGACACCTGCCACGCCTACTGCGGGGGCGAGGAGCTGAACGGCGTCGTCGACCGGGTATTGGCGATCACCGGCCGCATCGACCTGGTGCACGCCAATAACAGTCGGGACGCCTTCGGCTCGGGTGCGGATCGACATGCGAACTTCGCCGACGGCACGATCGATCCTGCGCAGATCGCCGCCGTGTGCGCCGCGGCAGGCAGCGACGTCATCGTCGAGACCCCGGGTGGGGCTGCCGGGACCGGGGCGGACATCCGGTACCTCCGGGAGTACTTGGCGGGTGCGGTGCAAGCCTGAGTCGGGCGGCGCGAAGCCAGGATCAAGCGGTGTGGGGGTGCCATGCGCCGTGGTCTGGATGGAGCGAGCTCCGTGGATACCACCGACTGCGGCCCTCGGCCCGCGACAACTCCTGCGTGAGGGTGGGTTGGGTCGGATGCCAGTGCAGCTCCCGCAGCGCCCGGGACGGTCGGAGGGTCAGATCCACGCGGTTCGGCTCGGCCGGTGATCCCGCGGTCGCAGTCCGAGCGGTATCGAGGGCCGCGATCCGGTCGACGCCGGCCCGGATGCCGACCTGGGCGGCGAGTTCGGCGGCGGTGATGCTGTCGGAGGCGGCGTGGTAGATCCCACGGGCGGCCGAGTTCTCCACGAGTCGGACGTAGAGATCGATCAGGTCGCGAACGTGGACGGTGGGGTAGACGTCGTCGCCGTCGCCGACGTAGTTGCTGACCCCGGATGTTCGGGCGAGGTGCACCGCGCGGCGGAGCAGCGGCCCGCCCCGTCCCGGTACACGATGCCCGGTCGGATGACGACGGTGCGCAGCCAATCCCCGGCGCGCAACGTACGCAGTTCGTCCGCACGTTGCGGCAGCGCGTTCGAATCAGCAGCGGGTTCGAAAGTCTCATCGATGGCGACGCCGTGTCCGGCAGCGGCGCCGAGCACGCCCAGTGAACTGGTGTAGATCAGCGTGCCGCCCGATCGCAGGTTGTGGAGCACAGTCCCGGTGGTCGTGCCGTTGGCGACCATCGCGCTGATCGGGCCGAGCGCCGAGATCACGATGACGACGTCAGCGGGGTCGACCATGGCTGCGAGTTGATCCGCCGCCTGGTCGCCCGTAGGCAGGACCGGGACGTGGTGCACCGTGCCGACGAGACTGGGCTCGCCGTCGGCCGCGGTGCCGACGAAGTGTCCGCGGCTGCTCAGTGCGTCGACCAGCAGCCATGCATAAGGACCGATGCTGCCGGTCAGGAGCACGTTGAGCCGGGTGACCGGAGAATACGTGTGCTAGCACCGAGGCTCCTTTCCCGGAGTTGCGGTCGTCGGTGGAGCCGAAGGCTCCGACGTCGGACAAGGAAGTCGAGGGGGTGTCGCTGCGGATCACCTCCATGGCGGGTGTGAGATCAGGTCGCCGATCCGGCCGTCACTGAAATTATCGGAAGTTGGAGCGCGCCCTACGGCACGGGGTTGTCACAGGCCTTCTTCTGCGCCACGGACTGACGGAACAACGCACATGCGCCACGCAGGACGACCTCCCGGAGGAGTCCGGGCTCCAATCCGACGTGGGCGATGACGGCGCCCTGCATCCCGGTCATCGCCATGGTGGCGAGCACGATCGAGGTCGGGTCGTCGCGGTCACTGCCGGCCATGTGAGCGGCCAATCGGTCGCGGAGGCGCAGGTTGGCCGGTGTGAGTAGCCTCGCCAGCACCGCGACGTCGCGGAGGATGAACTGGTACAGCGCGCGATGCTCGATCAAGAAGTCCAGATAGTCCTCGATGGCTGCTCGGCGCGCGCTCGGCCCCGGCCGCCGGGCATCGGCGCGGCCTAGGAGCCCCTGGAAGTGGACGAGCAGTGGTGCGGTGACACTGTCCAAAAGGTCGTCTTTGGACTTGAAGTGGTAGTACAGCGCCGCCTTGGTGACGCCGAGGCGGTCGGCGATCTGCTGCAGGGATGTGCCGTCGAACCCCTGCAGGGTGAACAACTCGAGCGCGATCTGCAGGATTCGCTGCCGGGTGTCGTCGCGGGTGGGGGCGGTCACGGTGGGCCTTTCGCTTGTCGCCGATCGTACCACCATTACTAGCCGGTAGGTAAGGCCCTTACCTACCGACTGGTAAGTCTGCAGGTCGGATGGCCAGGCCAACGCCGATCCGGTCACTCCGTCAACCGGCTGGCCCGGACCGGCATGTGACACTTGTGCGGGGCCAGATAGGGCTGAAGCCGAATCGGGAGCATGCCATGGAGGAAGCACTCGTTCACATTCGCGGGTTCAGGATGGACTTTGGGGCTACCACCGTCATCAAGGACCTGTCCTTCGATGTCAGACGGGGCGAGACCTTCGGGCTGTTGGGCAGCAATGGTTCCGGTAAGACGACGACCATCCGTGCACTGCTGGGCATTTATCAACCCGCGGCCGGGGTGCTCCACATTGACGGCAGGCCGTTCCGACCCGAGGACGGCAGCCGGCTGGGCTACCTGCCGGAAGAGCGAGGTCTGTACAAGAAAGAACCGGTCGTCGAGATCATGACGTATTTCGGCCGACTCAAGGGAATGGACCGGCGCGTGGCGAAGACCTGGTCCCTCGACTATCTGGAACACGTGGCCCTGGCGGATAAGGCCAAGACTCAGTTGGACAAGCTCTCCGGCGGCGAGCAGCAGAAAATTCAGCTGGGGGTGACGATCATGAACGACCCGGAGCTGCTGATCCTGGACGAACCCACCAAGGGATTCGACCCGGTCAATCGGCGCCTGCTCATGGATATCATCGCCGACCAGAAAAGGGGCGGGGCCACTGTTGTCATGATCACGCACCAGATGGAGGAAGTCGAACGGCTTTGCGACCGCGTCCTGCTGCTGAAAAATGGCACCGCCGAGGCGTATGGCACGGTCGACGAGGTGCAGAATCAGTATGGCGGACGGATTGTCCGGCTCAGACACTCGGGCCGGATCCCGTCTTCACCGCACTACTCGCTGACACTGGAAGAAAACGACTACGCGGAGCTGGCCCTGGTGGCGGAGGCAGACGAAGCACTCATCCTGCGCGAACTCCTCGACGCTGGGGTGACGGTCCGCGGCTTCACCGTGACGAAGGTCTCCTTGGAGGACATTTTCATAAAAGTCTACGGGGATCAGAATGTCGCGTACCGGCGCGAGGCCGGCGGGGGTCAGCGACCATGCCACAGCATAATCTGGGCACCGTCATCTCCTTTGAATTCATCCGGACCGTAACCAGGAAGCGGTTCTGGCTCAGCACCCTGGCGTTCCCGGCGGCCGTGGCGGTCATTCTCACGCTCATCTTCATCAGCAACACCAACACCAGTGACACCGCCGATGCCCAGCGGAGTGCTCGATTCGGCATCGCCTACACGGATGATTCCGGCCTGATCGGCGACGCGACCGCCGCCATGTTCGGGGCGGTCCGAGCGGGCAGCACCGACCAAGGCATTGAAGCCGTCAAGGAGGGAAAGACGGAGGCCTATTTCGATTTCCCGGCGGACCCGACCAAGGACACAATTGAGGTCTATGCGGTGGATCAGGGCATCTTCGACAACGGGAAATACTCGGCCGTCGCGCAGGAGATGCTCAATCAAGCCGTGCAGCGGGAGATCGGATCGGCACGGCTGGCCAGTCTGATTCAAACGCCCGCGACCATCAACGTCACTACCTACGAGGGAGCCGCCGAGGCCGGCGGAATCAACGCGGCCCTCCCGCCACTGGTGTTCATTCTGGTGTTCTATGGGCTGATTGTTCTCCTCTCCGGACAGATGCTCAATTCCACGCTGGAGGAAAAGGAGAACCGGGTCACAGAGATGATCCTCACGACCCTGAAACCAACGACCCTGATCACCGGCAAGGTCATCACCTTGTTCATGATCGGACTGCTGCAGGCCGTGGTCTTCGCCCTGCCGCTCGTCATCGGGTATGTGTTCTTCCGGGACGCGCTGAACATGCCTTCAATGGACCTGTCTCAGCTGATATTCGACCCCATGCGTATGACCGTGGGATTCCTGATCCTCTTCGGCGGGTTCGCCCTCTTCACCACCTCCCTGGTGGCTGTGGGGGCAGCCATGCCAACTGCGAAAGAGGCCGGCAGCTCCATGGGTGTCCTGATGGCGCTGATATTCGTGCCCTTATACGCGTTCGGGTTGGTTGTCTCGGACCCGCATTCGGTCATCGTGCAAGGTTTCACCTTCTTTCCGTTCTCCGCGCCAACCACGGCGCTCCTGCGCAACGGGTTCGGGACGCTGAGTCTCGTTGAGTCCGGCATTGTCATCGTGATCTTGTTCGGCTGCGCTGCAGCCATGCTGCGCCTCGCCGTCAGCCTCTTTCAGTACGGCTCCATCGCGTACACGAAACGGGTTCCGCTGAAATCCGTCCTGACCCGAAAAGCCGGGTAGGCAGCGAGAGTCGACTCCTTTTGCGGAAGCCGCAGGCGAACCCGCGCGGGTGACGCCCCGGAGCGCTGCCCGCCGGTGCCCGTCACCGCGACCGATGGTCCTCGATGCTCATCCGTGGTCCCCGCCGCGGTGCGGCGCCGACGTCCGGGTTGACTTCGAGGAGCCGGATCACGCGGTAACGGTGGCCCCGCCACGGTTCCAGGAGTTCCAACATTCCGTCGTCGTCGACCTTGCGGCCGGTCAGCGCCCAGCCCACGAAACCGGCCAGGTGGTAATCACCGACGGACACCGCGTCCGGGTCGCCCAGCGCCCGCTGCGCGACCTCGGCTGCGGTCCACACGCCGATGCCGGGGACTGCGGTGAGTCGGCGTTGCGCAGCCTGATGGTCCAGCTGCGCACACTGCTCCAAACGACCGATCACCCGCATCGCCCGCATGATGGTCGCGGAGCGCGCCGGGTCGGTGCCCGATCGGTGCCACTCCCAGGACGGGATGGCGAGCCAACCCCTGGCATCGGGCGCGACCCACATCGGCACCGGAGTCGGACCGGGCGCTTGCTCGCCGAACTTGCGGACCAGCCACGACCACTCGTGTCGGGCCTCCTTCCCGGTCACCTTCTGCTCCAAGATCGCCGGCACGAGCGACTCCAGCACCCGCCCCGTACGCGGCAGTCGCATTCCGGGGAACCGGGCTGCCATCTCGGCGATCTTCGGGTGGCCGGGATCGAAACCCGACAAATCGTCATCGGCGCCGAGCATCCGCGGCAGCGAGTCGATCATCTCCTCGGCGCCGGCTCCCCACGCTCGGCAGTGGACCTCCCGCGCAGTGCGTTGGTGGAGTTGGTAGCCGACCGGGCCGGTGGGGTATCGACTCGTTCGCCACAGCGTGCCGTCCGCGGCGCGGTGGTGGCAGGGGTCGAACCGGCCGCGGCGCAGTGGACTCAGCATTCGGTGCAGGTCGACGTCGAAGTCGGGCTTCCACACCGTACTGACGGGGACCGTGCTGACCCGTACCGTGCTGACGGGGACTGGTGGCAGTGCTGACTGGTGGCGTGCTGACTGGTGGCGTGCCGACTGGTGGCGGCTGCTCCGCGTCTGGAGCGGTGGGAGCGACTGGCGGGGTGGCGCCGATGAGCGGTCCCGCGGTCATGATGCCAGCCTGCCAGACGAGGCGGACCTGCCGGTGCCTGCTCGCGCACCCGTGCGCCCCGTGGATCACGTGCGCCCCGTCACCCCGATCGCGGACACACTGTCGGCGACGGGAAGTAGCGTCTCGGGTGACCAGGCGAGGCTCGACTACAGGGGGATGTCCTTTGTCCGGAACGGAAAGCTCGACGGTGCGCGCCCAGGACGACCTGTACCGGCATGTGAACGGGGTCTGGCTGGACACCGTCCAGATCCCGGCTGACCAGTCGATGTACGGCGCGTTCATCCAGCTGCGAGACGAGGCGGAAGAAGCCGCCCGAATGCTGGTGGAGGAGGTGGCGTCCGCCGCGGCGGAGCCGGGAACCCCGGCTCAGTTGATCGGTGACCTGTACCGCAGCTTCATGAACACCGATGTGGTGGAGGCGCGGGGCGTCGACGTCCTCGGCGAGTATCTGGGCGCGATCGCCGCGGTCGGTACGGTGACCGACCTCTTCTCGTTGATCGGCAGATTCGAGCGAGACGGCATCAGTGGCCTGTTCCACTTCTACGTCGACACCGACCCCGCCGACCCGACGCGGTACACCGTCAACCTGCTCCAAGGCGGCCTCGGCTTACCGGACGAGTCCTACTACCGAGACCAGCAGTACGCAGCGATACGAGATGCGTACACGGCGCACCTGGCGGCGATGCTCCAACTGGGCGGCGAGGCCCCCAGCCCGTCGGACACCGGCGACCAGGAGGGCTCGACCTCAGCATCGGCGGCGACGACCGTTCTACGGTTGGAGACGGAACTGGCGGCGCAACACTGGGATCGGGTGCGCAGCCGCGACCGCGACCAGACCAACAATCCGCACAGTCGGGTCGAGCTGGATGCGTTGCTCCCGGCGGAGTGGTGGAGCGCCTGGCTCACCGGGATGCAGGCGAGCCCAGCCGTTTTGGACCACGTGATCGTGCGGCAGCCCAGCTTCTTCGCCGCGTTGCCGGGCCTGCTCACCGAGCAGCGGCTGCCGGAATGGAAGGTGTGGTTGACCTGGAAGCTGTTCCATTCGATGGCTCCCGTCGGGCCACAGCGGCTCGTCGAGGAGAACTTCGCGTTCTACGGTCGCATCCTGTCCGGTACTCCGGAGCTGCGTGAGCGGTGGAAGCGCGGGGTGGGTCTGGTCGAGGCTTCCGTGGGGGAGGCGCTCGGCGAGTTGTACGTGGGCCGCCATTTCCCCCCTGCATCGAAGCAGCGGATGGACGAGCTGGTGGCAGCCCTGATCGCGGCCTATCGCCAGGAGATCAGTCGGTTGCCGTGGATGAGCGACGCGACCAAGCAGAAGGCGTTGGAGAAGCTGGCCGCCTTCACCCCGAAGGTCGGCTACCCCCCGCGCTGGCGGGACTACAGCGCGCTCGTGGTCCGCCCGGACGACCTGGTGGGCAATGCCTGCCGCGCCGCGGCGTTCGAGTTGGATCGCCAACTCGCCAAGATCGGATCGCCGGTGGACCGGGACGAATGGTTCATGACGCCGCAGACGGTCAACGCCTACTACAACCCGGGCATGAACGAGATCGTCTTCCCGGCGGCGATCCTGCAGCCGCCGTTCTTCGACGCCGACGCGGACGACGCGACGAACTTCGGCGGGATCGGCGCGGTGATCGGTCATGAAATCGGCCACGGCTTCGACGACCAGGGATCGAAGTACGACGGCACCGGCAAGAAGCAGGACTGGTGGACGGCGGACGACAGGGCGGCCTTCGAAGAACTCACCGCCAAATTGATCGCCCAATACCAGCAATTGGAGCCGGCACAGGTGCCCGGCCACTCGGTCAACGGCGCGCTCACAGTCGGCGAGAACATCGGCGACCTCGGCGGCCTGGGGATCGCCTACCAAGCGTGGAAATTGGTCCTCGACGGCGCCGAGGCTCCGGTGACAGCCGGCAGGCCGGCTGCTCAACGCTTGTTCCTGTCCTGGGCGATGATCTGGCGGGCCAAAGGTCGCGATGAAGAAGTCCTGCGTCGGCTGGCGACCGACCCGCATTCGCCGCCGGAGTTCCGCTGCAACCAGGTTGCCCGAAATTTGGACGAGTTCTATGAGGCGTTCGACGTCCAGCCGGGCGACGGTCTGTGGCTCGACCCGGCCGACCGTGTCCGAATCTGGTAGTCGGTTTTGATCGGCGGTCGGAGGGCGTGACCGCACAACCGACACGGCGAATCAGAGGAATCCGCAGCGGGGCGCGCACGCGCCGCAGGCGGCTGCACCCGGCGTGGCTTGTCGCGGCCGCCGCGTTCGTCGCTCTGCTCGGCGCCGCCGGTTTCCGGTCGGCGCCGAGTGTGATGATCGTTCCGCTGCAGGCCGAATTCGGCTGGAGTCGCGGTGTGCTGTCCCTGGCGGTGTCGGTCAATCTGGTTCTCTTCGGTGTGATGGCACCGTTCGCCGCCGCCCTGATGGACCGACTCGGGGTCCGCACAGTGGTGGCGTCCGCGCTGACCCTGATCGCGACCGGCAGCGGCCTCGCCGTGCTGGTGACCTCCGCCTGGCATCTGGTGCTGCTCTGGGGTGTGGTGGTCGGCGTCGGTACCGGCTCGATGGCCCTGGTTTTCGCGGCCACGGTGGCAAACCGCTGGTTCATCCGGCGCCGCGGGCTGGTGATGGGCATCCTCACCGCCGGTAGTGCCACCGGTCAACTGGTGTTCCTGCCGTTGTTGGCCGCGATCACCGAATACGTCGGTTGGCGACCCGCCTGCCTGATCGTGGCGGGCGCGGCACTCGGGGTGGTGCCCGTGGTGCTGCGCTTTCTGCACAGCGCGCCGAGTGACCGCGGCGTCCTGCCGTACGGCGCCCCCGCCGACTTCGTCGCCGTCGACCCGCCGCCGGCCGGAGATGCGGTTCGTCGTGCTGTGCGCGCCCTTCGGGAAGCAGCCCGGAAGCGGACGTTCTGGGCACTGGCGGGCGGTTTCGCGATCTGCGGTGCCACCACCAACGGCCTGATAGGCACTCATTTCATTCCCGCCGCTCACGACCACGGGCTCGGGGGGACGACCGCCGCGGGTCTGTTGGCGGTCGTCGGCGTGTTCGACATCGTCGGCACCATCGCCTCCGGTTACCTGACCGACCGATTCAACCCGCGGGTCCTGCTGGCCCTGTACTACGCGTTGCGCGGCGTGGGGTTGACGATGCTGCCGGGGATGCTGACCGATTCATTGCACCCCGGCATGATCGGCTTCGTGGTCGTCTACGGCTTGGACTGGGTAGCCACGGTCCCGCCGACGGCAGCGCTCTGCCGGGAGATTTTCGGGGCCGCCGGAACGATCGTCTTCGGTTGGGTCTTCGCCGCGCACCAAATCGGTGCGGCCGTTGGATCGGCCGTTGCCGGTGTGCTGCGGGACCAGACCGGGAGCTACACCATCGCCTGGTTCGGAGCGGCCGGGCTGTGCGCGGTTGCGGCCGTGATGTCGATCGGCATCCGCCGATGGCCCGTGGTGCCGGCGGCTGCCCCATGAGCGCGGATGCCGCGATCCACGCCATGCGGCTATTCGAGAGCGACCCCAGGGTCTCGCCTTCATAACGGCTTCGGCGAATGGCTGGACTGAGATGCGTCGGGGGGCCACGATCGAACGGCGGTGCGTTTGAACACCGGCATACCGTGGGGGCGGGTGCCGGCGGTATCACCGCGGGGGGCTCAGGTATCACTCCAATGACGAAGAATTCGGCTGGCCGCTCAACGGTCGATCAGCAATAGTCGACCGCGGCGGCAATTATTTTCATGTCGTCGCGGGATGTCCGCGCCGCCCTGGCGTTGATCACCCGTTCGGTCTAGCATGTGCTGAAGTCGGGCTCACTACGACATCCGAGGTGGAGTGCACCTCGACAATTTCATCTGTGTTCCACCCGCGGCCGGTCACGGCCGCGGTCACCGGGCAGTGAGGTCGGCATAGTGCTTTTCGGCGTATCGAGTGAATTCCTCCGGGGTGTCGGCCGGCCCGCCTCACCAACGCGAGCCACCAGGCGGGCGGCGAACCGCAGCGCAGCGGTCGTCCTGGCCACCGTTGCCGCCCTGGTTTTCGGAGGAGCCGTCCCGGCGGCCGCTGAAACCGCCTCCCCCACCTTCAGTGCCGCGTGTCAAACCACGCCAGACCAGCCACCCCGGCTCGCCGCCAGTCGCGGGAGCAGCAGCGGAACTTACGCAGGTGTCTACCTGACCGGCGGCCAGGTCGACGCCGCATCGACCATCGTCAACGTCGGTCTCGACGCGGGAATCGGTCGGCGGGGGATTGTGATCGGCATCGCCGCCGCGATGCAAGCCTCATCACTGAACCCGGCTGCAGTCAATTCCCGACACATCGGTCTGTTCCAACAGCTGGCCGACCCCTCCTCCGGGCTCTACACCGACGGCGACCGGCGCGACTCGGTGGCCGCAGCGCAGATGTTCTTCGCGCAGCTCGTCAGTCGGGTGCCCGGCTACGACGTCGACCCGCGCGCTCCCGGCGACATCGCCGACGCCGTCCAGGAATCGGGGGACGTCGCGACCATCACCCAATGGGTCGACGCAGCCACCGCCATCGTCGACAAGTTCATCCCGGTAGTGGAAGCGCCCGCCGATGCGTCGCCCGGCGAATCCGACGGAGAAAACCTCGCTCTGCCGTTCCGCGGTCAGCAGACAGTGCTCAGATCTGCGGCACCCGTTCCGGCGACCACCACCGAGACCGGCACGGCCAGTACCGCCACGGCCACACCGACAACCACGGCGACACCCACAACCACGGGGACACCCACAACCACGGGGACATCCACAACCACGGGGACATCTACAACCACGGGGACAGCCACAACCACGGCGACACCCACAACCACGGGGACACCCACAACCACGGGGACACCCACAACCACGGGGACACCCACAACCACGGGGACACCCACAACCACGGCGACACCCACAACCACGGCGGATCCGACGACGACTGCGGATCCGACGACGACTGCGGATCCGACGACGACTGCGGATCCGACGACGACTGCGGATCCGACGACTGCCACGTCTGAGACCGACTCGACGACGACTGCCACGTCTGAGACCGACCCGACGACGACTGCCACGTCTGACACGACACCCGAAACCGTGGTGCCGGAATCCGTGCTGCCCGAGCCGACGGCGGTACCTGAACCGGTGGTGACTCCCGCGCCGGCAGCGCCGCGGCCTGAACCACCGCGGGATCCGGGCTACGGGCCGGACACCGTGGTCAATCGGTCCTCCGGGGCGGTGCTGGACTGCGCGCCCGATCCCAACGGCGGCTCGACCAGCTACGACCCGGGGTTCTTGATCTCGGACGAGGTGTTCTACAACACCGAGGCGATGGACGCCGGCCAGATCCAGCAGTTCGTCGAGGGCCTCGGCGGCGACTGTGACGGTCAGTACTGCCTGAAGAACCTCCGGCTGACCACGCCCGATCGACCTGCGGACGCCTACTGCGCCGCGTACACCGGCGGCACTGAAGAGTCCGCCTCCGCCGTCCTCGCCAAGGCGTCGGCGGCCTGCGGCATCAACCCACAGGTCATGCTCACCACCCTGCAGAAGGAATCGGCTCTCCTCACCAAGAGCTACGTGACCGCCGAGTCGTACGACGCCGCATGGGGATGGCACTGCCCGGACAGCGGGCCGGGCGGATCGGCGAACTGCGATCCGGCCTACGCCGGCTTCTTCGCGCAGGCCTACGGAATGGCCAAGCAGTGGTCGCGCTACCGGGTCGACCCGGAGAAGTACCACTACCGCGCCGGGCAGACCGCGACCATCTTGTGGAACGTCGCCGAGAGTGGTTGCGGCGGCAGCGAGGTCACCATTCGCAACACGGCCACCGCAGCGCTCTACGACTACACGCCCTATCAGCCGAATGAGGCGTCCCTGCTCGCGTATCCCGGCGTCGGAGATCGGTGCAGCGCCTACGGCAACCGGAACTTCTTCTTCCTGTTCCAGAAGTACTTCGGGGTCACCGGCGGCGGGCGCAGCGCCGCGGTGGCGATCGACGGCGTCGACGTCACCATCCCGAACAGCCCGTTGGTGGCGCCCGGTGTGCGCGGCGCGACGGTCACCGCCCCCAATGAAGCCGTCGCGCGCGGCCTCGCAGCGGGCTTCGCATCCGTAGGGCTGCCCTACGTCTGGGGTGCGGGCACCAATGGCGGCCCGGCCGATCAGGGCTGCTCCCGTGGCGGCGGAGCGAAGAACTCGTGTGCCGGATCCGTCGGTTTCGACTGCTCGGGTCTGACCGCATACGTGCTCACTCAAGCCGGCTTCGCGATCGGGACCAACTCCGGGTCGCAGCGGGCCGGTGGGTTGGCGGTGTCGTGGGACGAGGCGCAGCCCGGCGACGTGATCGGGTACAGCGGTCACGTGGCCGTGTACCTCGGCGTGATCGGCGGGGTCGACTACCTGCTCGAGGCGCCCGACGTCGGCATGCACGTGCAGATCCGACCGGTCTACCGCTACAACAACGGGACACCCGTCGACGCGGTGCTGCACCGTTACTGGCACTGAGTCGAACCCCGTCGGGTCGCCCGTGCGCGTGGTCTGACCTGCGGCTTCATCCGGTTGTGGATAGTCGCGCCTCGTCACGGCGGGGTCGCCCTAACCTGACCCGACGAGGTTCCGGGCTGGGCGACGGGTGGGTTTGCGGGTGTCGGGGAGTGACGGATTCGAGCTGCAGCGCAGCGGGGCGCGCCGAGTAGCCCAGTCCTTGGTTGAGACCGCCGAGCTGACGGCCCGCGCCGGCACCACCATCGCGGGTCTGCCGGACGAGGTGATCGACGGCGGGGCGGGCCGCCTCTTACACGGGCCGCTCGTCGCCTTCGCCGACGACTGGACGGCCGTGCTGGACGACGTCGGCGCTGCGCTGCTGCAGCTGAGCGAGTGGATCGACGACGCGGTCACCTGCTTTTTCACCGTCGACGACGACGCCGCTTACCGTTTCGGCCCGCTGCCGCCATGAGTCCGGGACTCGTTCCACGGCCGGATCCGGTGGGACCGCGGGGGGACGACGCAACTCGGAGCGGATTCGGCGCCTGCTATGAGGACGCAGCCGAGTTGGCCCTGCCTTATCACGGTGACGATCCGATCCGGCTGGTCGCGGTTGCTGCTCGGGTCGGCGACGCGCGGGCTGTGTTGGCTCGGATCCACGACGCCCTCAGCGACGCTCGGCAGGCCATCGCAACCTCCTGGACGGGCCGGACGGGTGCCCTCGGCGCGGCCGAGGTCGACCGGCTGGTGGTCGCCACCGAACGTGCCGTCGACCGCCTCGACGCAGCTCGCCGGGCCCTGCTCGACTGCGCAGACGAGGTTGCGCCGTCACGATCGGCGATCGACCTGCTCCGAGTGCAGTGGGAGTACACGGCGTCCCGCCGGCGTTGGGTGCGCTTCGCGCTCGCGGGCTGCACAGAACCGGGGCCTTTGGGCGCCTATCAGGAGGAACTCCGGGTTCTGAGCGACCGGTTGACCGAGCTGAGGTGGCGCTGGGACAGCCAGGCCGCTGTTGCGGACGAGGCCACGGCTGCCTGCTCCTGCCGGTTGCGCGCCAGCAGGGACGGGGTCGGTTCCCCCGCTTCGCCCGCTGGGCGCCACCGACGGCCACTTGGTCCGGGTCCGGGTCATGAGCCCGGCCGACGCGTGCCGGAGCCGACGTCAGGCACGCCGGCCGGCCTCGGGGCGGCGTTGGGTACGGGTCTGCTCGTCTCCGCGAACCTCTTCCGCGAGGTCGGGGCGGACCGGGCCGGCTGGGAGCGGATGAGCCCGGCGGCCCGTCGGTATGCGCTGCTGAGCGCGGGGCGGTTCTCGCCGGCGGCCGGGTCGCCCGGGACTGTAGCGGCGGGCTGGTCGACGCTCTCGGGGGTCCAGCGGCAGGCCCTGATCGACGCGGATCCGCAACGCATCGGAGCACTCGACGGTCTGCCCGCCGCCGATCGAGATCAAGCCAATCGGCTCTACCTGACGAGGCGGCGGCTCGAGGTGGACCGTCAACTGGCGGCGACGCGAAAGCCTGCGCCGCCGCCGCGCCCACTCGTGGCCGGTCTCGACTGGCGGCTTCCGGCTGCCTACTCGGTGTGGGAGGCCCCGGATGACGTCGCTCTGGAGCAACGCCGCCTCAGCCTGCAGGTCGAGCAGGACAACCTGCAGCGCATCGCGGATCAGTCGGGGCCCGTCGGGCGGTTCCTGATCAGCTGCGACGTCACCGGGCGCGGCCGGGCGGTGATCGCCGTGGGGAACCCGGACAGCGCGTCGCAGGTGGCGGTCTACGTGCCGGGGACGGGCAGTGATCTGGAGAGTCTGGGTACCGAACTGGTCAGATCGGAGCGCATGCGCGCCGCGGCCGGGCTCGCCGGCGCCGAAATGTCGGCGGTGATCGCCTGGGTCGGCTACGACGCGCCGCCGGGATTTCCGTCGGCGGCCTACGACAGCTACGCCGACACCGCCGGTCCCGTGCTGAACTCGTTCGCCGACGGGCTGCGCGCCGCGCACCAGGGCACCCCGGCCCTCACCACCGTGGTCGCGCACAGCTATGCCGGTCTGGTCGTCGCAGAGTCCGCGGCCGAGCAGGATCCGCTCGACGTCGATCGGCTGGTGCTGGTCGCCAGTGCGGGCCTGGAGGTGCCCGCGGTGACCGACCTGCACCTGGCCGGCGTGCCTGCCGCCCACACGGCCGAGCGCGTCTTCAGCACCGTCACCCCCAACGACATCATCAATGTCACCGGGTGGGTCCACGAGAGCTTGCCCAGTGGGGCGGACTTCGGCACGACACCGTTCGCCGCGGATCCCTATCCGGACTCGTGGTTGGGCAGGATGCTCGCACTCCCGCAGTCCTTCGCCGGCGCACTCCCCGGCGCCCCGTCGACCCGAGGCTTCCCGATATCGGTCGGGGCGCACAGTTCCTACTGGGATGAGGGATCCACCTCGCTGGCCGCCATGGGTCGGATCATCGCCGGGTCGGCACCGCGACCGGCATCGACACCACCGCAGTCGGCACCGCCGCCGTCGGCATCGCGACCGTCGCCGCGGGAGACCGGCGCGCCGAGACCGCCGGTGAGGGGCGGGCGAGCCAGTACACCGTGACCGTGTCCATGCGTCGGCATCCAACGGTTTAGAATCGGGTTATGGGAAAATGTCGATGACGGTGGATCACGGTTCGAGTGCGGGCACCGAGTATTCGACCTCGGGAGAATATGTGCACGCCGGTGCCGATTTCGACCGCGACACCGACTACATCACCACTCGCATAACCGCCGACGGCCGCGACGGTTTCCCGGTGGAACCGGATCGATATCGGCTCGTGGTCGCGCGGGCCTGTCCGTGGGCCAACCGGGCCATCATCGTCCGGCGACTGCTCGGCCTGGAATCGGTGCTGTCCATGGGCATCTGCGGGCCGACCCATGACCGGCGCAGCTGGACCTTCGATCTCGACCCCGGGGCAGTGGACCCGGTGCTGGACATCGAACGGCTGCAGCAGGCGTATTTCGCCCGCAATCCGAATTACCCGAAGGGCATCACCGTCCCGGCGATGGTGGACATTCGGTCGGGCGCCGTGGTGACCAACAACTACCCGCAGATCACCCTGGACTTCTCCACCGAGTGGCGGGAGTATCACCGACCGGGAGCTCCCGATCTTTATCCGGAACCGCTCCGTGACGAGATCGACGAAGTGGCTGAAGCGATTTACCAGGACGTCAACAACGGCGTTTACAAGTGCGGTTTCGCCGGATCTCAGGCGTCCTACGAGCGGAATTATCGGCGTCTCTTCGAGCGGATGGATTGGTTGAGCGACCGGCTGTCGGGGCAGCGATACCTCGTCGGGGACACCATCACCGAGGCCGACGTGCGACTGTTCACCACGCTGGCTCGGTTCGACCCCGTCTATCACGGCCATTTCAAATGCAACCGGTCCAAGCTGACCGAGATGCCGGTGTTGTGGGCCTACGCCCGCGATCTCTTCCAGACACCCGGGTTCGGCGACACCACCGACTTCGAGCAGATCAAGCAGCACTACTACGTCGTGCACACCGACATCAATCCGACACGGGTGGTGCCGGCCGGGCCGGATCTGGCGAATTGGTGGGACCGGCACGACCGCGACCAGTTGGGCGGCCGGCCGTTCGGTGACGGCACCCCGCCCGGTCCGCCGATCCCGTCCGAAGTGGTCCCTCGCTGAGATCCGTATGCTCCGGGGTCGACCCGGAAGGGTCGTCGACCGATCCGCCGCCCGCCTGCCCACAGATCAGAGATACGGGGGCGTACCCGCCGCGGACGCGGAAGATCAGCCGCGAACGCCGGGCCTACCAGGAGACCGGCCGCGGTCGCCCCTCCTCGTAGCCGGCGGCGCTCTGCAGCCCCACGATCGCCTGGTCGGCGAAGGCCGGGATGTCCAACGCCCCCGCATAGGTGAACGAGCTCCGCACGCCGGCGACGATCGAGTCGACGAGGTCCTCGACACCCGGCCGGGCCGGGTCCAGGAACATCCGGGAGGTGGAGATGCCCTCCTCGAACAACGCCGCGCGTGCCCGGTCGAACGCCGATCGGGTGCGGGTGCGGTTGCCCACGGCGCGCGCCGACGCCATCCCGAAACTCTCTTTGTACCAACGGCCGTCGGCGTCCCGGGCGAGGTCGCCCGCACTCTCGTAGGTGCCCGCGAACCACGAGCCGATCATCACGTTCGCCGCACCCGCGGCCAGCGCGAGCGCCACATCCCGCGGGTACTTCACGCCGCCGTCTGCCCAGACGGTCGCCCCGTGCTCGGCGGCCGCGGTGGAACTCTCCAGTACGGCGGAGAACTGGGGTCGGCCGACACCGGTCATCATCCGCGTGGTGCACATCGCGCCGGGGCCGACGCCGACCTTGACGATGTCAGCGCCCGCCCGGATCAGGTCGACGGTGCCCGTGGCGGACACCACGTTGCCGGCGACAACTGCTATCCGGCGACCGGACTCGGCCTCGAAGGCGTCACGAGCGGAGGTCACCAGGCGCAGCGACTCGACCATTTTCTCCTGGTGGCCGTGTGCGGTGTCGACGACGAGCACATCGGCCCGAGCTTCCAGGAGGGCCGCAGCCTTGGCGGCCACGTCACCGTTGATGCCGATGGCGGCACCGATCAGCAGACTGCCCGCCGGGTCCACCGCCGGCGTGTAGATCGCGGAGCGGAGGACCCCCTTGCGGGTCAGCACGCCGAGCATCCGATCACCGTCCAGCACCGGGACAACCGTGAGGTGTCGGCTGGTCATCACGTCGAACGCCTCGCGGAGGTCCTGGTCCTTCCCGACCGTGACGATGTCGGCGGTCATCACCGCGGACGCTCGGGAGAACCGGTCGACGTCCTGGCAGTCCCGCTCGGTGATGATGCCGATCGGTTTGCCGTGGTCGACGACCACCGCGGCGCCGTGCGCCCGCTTGCCCAGCAGTGACAGCACCTCGGCGACAGGGGCTTCCGGCGCGACGGTGATCGGCGTCTCGAAGACCGGGTCCGCGCTCTTGACGTAGCGGATCGCGGCGGCCACCGCATCCTGCGGGACGTCCTGCGGGAGGACGGCCATCCCGCCGCGGCGGGCGATCGTCTCCGCCATGCGTCGGCCGGACACAGCGGTCATGTTGGCCACGACAAGCGGGATGGTGGTGCCGATTCCGTCCGGTGTCCGCAGGTCGACGTCGAGCCGTGACGTGATCGCGGAGCGCGACGGCACCAGGAACACGTCGGAGTAGGTCAGATCGACGCTCGGCAGTTGGCCGTTGAGGAACTTCACGAGCGCCTATCGTACGGGTCGGTCAGCGATCGACCCCGAGCCAGTCGAGGACTTCGTCGGTGTGCTGCCCGAGCGTCGGCGGGCTCTGGTGGTCGCGGTGCCACTCGTCGCCGGCCGGGTCGAAGAAGCGCAGCGGCGGACCGGGCAACTGAACCTGACCCAGTACCGGATGCTCGACATCGATCAGCAGACCCTGCGACTTGGTCTGGTCCCATTCGTAGACCTGCTGCATGTTCTTCACCTGACCGCTGGGCACCCCCACCGCGGACAGCTTGGCCAACAGTTCGGCGGTGTCGTACTCGGCGAATGCAGACTCGACGGCCGCTTTCACCGCCGCGGAGTTCCGCACGCGATCGCCGTTGGTCGCGAATCCCTCGGCGTCCAGGGGGAGTCCGAAGGCGGGGGCGAATGCCTTCCACAGCCCTTCCGACCCGACCGCTATCTGCACGATGCCGTCGCTCGCATGGAACAGGCCGTAGGGGCAGATCGACGGATGATGCGGACCCTCGCCGGTACCCACCTCGCCGCCAACCGTCCAACGGGTGCCTTGAAAGGCGTGCACCCCGACGATCGAGGCCAGCAGTGAGGTGGTGACCAGCCCGCCGGTGCCGGTCCGCGACCGCTCGAGCAACTTCGCCAACACCCCGTACGCGCCGTACATGCCGGCCAACAGGTCACCGATGGGCACCCCGACTTTGGTCGGTGTCTCGGCATCGGGTCCGGTCAACGACATCAGCCCCGCCTCGCCTTGGGCGATCTGGTCGTAGCCCGCTCGGCCACCCTCAGGTCCGTCGGAGCCGAAACCGGAGATGGAGAGCACCACCAACCGCGGATTCAGCTCGGTCATCCGCTCCATGGAGAACCCGAGTCGGGCCAGGACGCCCGGTCGGAAGTTCTCCAGCAGAACATCGCCCCGCCGAATCAGTTCGGTTAGCGCCGCCTTCCCGCCGGCGGACTTCAGGTCGAGCGCTATCGACTCCTTGTTCCGGTTGCAGGACAGGAAGTACGTCGACACGTCGTGGTCCGGCCCGACGAAAGGCGGCCCCCAACCACGGGTGTCGTCGCCGCTGCCGGGCGTCTCCACCTTGATCACCCGAGCCCCGAGGTCGCCCAGCATCATCGCCGCGTGCGGGCCGGCCAGCGCGCGCGTGAGGTCGACGACGAGCAGGTCGCCGAGTGGTCCGTTCGTCATCGACTCTCCTTGCAACGGCGGTGTTGCGGGCTGTGGGGTGCTCGCTGGGCGGGTTTCCCACCCAGCAAGGTCCGGTTAAACGTCCTGACATTAACACCATCCGCACCGAGACGCGTCCCGATATCAGGTGTTACGGCTGCGCTGAAAGACCCAACCGGTTGATGATCTCGTCCGCTTCGTCGGAGGGTCGGCGCCCGAGGGCGATCGCCACCCCCTGCTCGTCGGCGCCCAGCGGTTCCAGGGTGGACAGCTGCGAGTCCAGCAGTGAGCTGGGCATGAAGTGGTCCAGCCGGGCGTTCAATCGGCGTTCGAGAGTGTCCCTGGAACCGTCGAGATGCACGAAGACCACGTTCGGGCCGCGCAGCCGGTCCCGGTAGCTCCGTTTCAGTGCTGAGCAGGTGATGATGCCGGGACGTCCGGCCTCGGCGCGCTCGGCGATCCAGTGCGCCACGGAGTCGAGCCAGGGCCACCGGTCGGCGTCGGTCAACGGGACGCCGCCGGCCATCTTGGCGACGTTGGCGGGTGGGTGCAGGTCGTCCCCCTCTTCCAGGTCCCAGCCGAGCCTTCCGGCGAGAACACCGGCCACGGTGGACTTTCCGGAGCCGGAGACCCCCATGATGACCAGTACCGGCGGGGTGGTGACGTCGTTGTCTGCCATGTCTTTCTCCTTGCAGAGTTGTCGGGTCGGGTCGGGTCAGGCGATGACGAAGATCAGCGCCGCAAGCGCGAAGCCCATGACACCGATGGTGGTCTCCATGACGGTCCAGGTCTTCAGGGTCGTCTTGACGTCCATCCCGAAGAACCGGCCGACCAGCCAGAAGCCGGAATCGTTCACGTGGCTCATGCAAACCGAGCCCGCGGCGACCGCGAGCACGACGGCGGCCAGTTGCACGCCGTTGAGACCGGCGGCGGCCACGGCCGGCTCGATCAGGCCGGCGGCGGTGATGAGCGCAACGGTGGCCGATCCCTGGGCGATGCGCAGGATCAGGGCGATGATGAACCCGGCGAGGATGACCGGCAGGCCGATCCCGTCCAGCACGTCGGCCAGTGCGGCTCCGATGCCGGACGACCGCAGGACGGCGCCGAACATGCCACCGGCGCCGGTGATGAGGATGACCGAGCAGACCGGGCCGAGGGCCGAATCCAGCACCTTCTCCAGGGCGGTCTTCTCCAGGCCGCGGGCCTTGCCCAGGACCAATGCGGCCACCAGGACCGCGATGAGCAGCGCGACAGGTGTGGCGCCGAGCGCGCGCAGGCCGATAACCCAGGAGTCGCCGCGGTCGACGGCGCCGGCAGCGGCCGCCATGTCCAGACCAGTGTTGATGAAGATGAGCAGCAGGGGCAGCAGCAGGACGGCGACCACGGTGCGAAACGCGGGCGGGTTCTGAATCTCGTCGCCGTCGTCGATCGAGCCGAGCAGTGCCGGCACCGGGAGCATCATCTTCTTACCGATCCACACCCCGTAGAGGTAGCTCGTCACGTACCAGGTCGGGACGGCGATGAGCACGCCGAGGGCGATGACCAGGCCCACATTGGCGCCGAGCAGTTCGGACGCGGCGACCGGACCGGGGTGCGGCGGAACGAAGATGTGCATCACCGAGAACGCGCCGGCGACCGGTAGGCCGTACATCAGCACCCCACCGCCGAGTCGGCGGGCGACGGAGAAGACGATCGGCAGCATGACGACGAGGCCGGCGTCGAAGAAGATCGGGAAGCCGAACATCAGCGACGCCAGACCCAGGGCGAACGGCGCACGCTGCTCGCCGAATCGTCGGATCAGGGCGTCCGCAACCACTTTGGCGCCGCCGCTGGTCTCGATCAGGCGACCCAACATGGCACCCAGACCGACGAGGAGTGCCACCGTCCCCAGTGTGTTGCCGAACCCGGTGGTCAGCACCCCGACGACCGATCCGATCGGGATGCCGGTCGCGATCGCCGTCAGCAGGCTGACCAGGATCAGCGCGATGAACGCGTGCAGGCGCAGCGAAATGATCAGTACCAGCAGGAGCGCGATCGCGCTACCGGCGATCAGCAGGAGTGGGGTCGCAGTAAGTGTCTGCGTCCAGTTGTCGGGCAGCATCTAGCCTCCGTCGTTGGAGTGTGAGAAGTCGCGGCGCGGAGCGCCGGTCTGTCGAGAGGAACCGTGCCAACGGTTGACCAGTTGGCCGCAGCGACTATGACTTGATGAACTGTATTCGACGTCATCCCATCATTACAAGCGTTAGAGGGAATTCATAGTATTTATACCGACCTCGTCAACCAATGAGCGGCGGCTACGTCTCCGCCTGGTCATACTGAGGACATGATCCCGACCGGACGGGTAGCGCTGCCGAGCTCAGATCCGACTGACATGTCGCCGCCCGTCGGCGCAGACCCGGCTGCCGCCCGGCAGTTGCACGACGAGGTGGTCGAGCTGTGGGGGCGCGACATCGTGTCCGGTGCCCTGCCGCCCGGACATCGGATCATCGCCGAGGATGCCGCCGTCCAGCTGGGGGTCTCCCGCACCGTGGTGCGGGAGGCAGTCCGAGTGCTGGACTCGATGGGTCTGGTCACGGTGCGCCGTCGGGTCGGGATCACGGTGCTGCCGCCGGACCAGTGGAACTCGTTCGACCTGAGCATCATTCGCTGGCGACTCGCCGGGCCGGATCGACTGGTCCATCTGCAGGCGCTGAGCGAACTGCGGTCGGCGATCGAACCGCTGGCCGCCCGCCTCGCCGCCGACCACGCCACACCCGAGCACTGCGGCGCGCTCACCGCGGCGGTGATCGGGATGGCGTCCACCGCGCGGGCCGCGGACTTGGAGGCGTACTTGGCGCATGACGCGGACTTCCACCGCGCACTGCTCGTCGGATCTGCGAACCCGATGCTGGCGGGCTCTGGCCGACGTGGTCGTCGAGGTGCTCGCCGGGCGCACCCGGCACGACCTGATGCCCCGGGTCCCCGAAGCCGAGGCGGTCCGGCTGCACTGCGTCGTCGCCGCCGCCGTCCAGGCCGGCGAAGCCGTGGACGCGGAGACGGCTATGCGGGCCATCGTCGCCGAGTCGGCGACGGCGATCCGCACCATCGCGAGCCGACCGCAGACCACGCCCTCAGCGGTCGGCACCTCGTTGCTCAGCGGCGGCGGCCGGATCAGCTGACCCTGGAATAGAGCCACTCGAACGACGCCCGTTCACGTCGAATCGTTGGTCGCTCACATCTCCGGTGGCGTGGGCTGTGTCAGCGACCTGTGAAGAACGACACCGCTTCGGTGATCGCCAGATCGGTGAGCACCGGGTCGTGCCGCGGGCCGATGTCGCGCATGAAGGCGTGCTCCCCGCCGGCGTAGACGTGCAGCTCGACATCGGTGTGCCCGGCGGCGTACAGCTCGCCGGCGATGTGCAGCCGGGCCGCGGGGGGCACATGCGGATCCCGGGATCCGAAGACGATCAGCAGCCGACCCCGGATGTCTCCCGCGCGGGCCAACGATCCGGCGTCAGGGTCGGCTCCGAGGGCGCCGTTGTGCACACCCGTCGGGTAGAAGCAGACGGTGGCTGCGACCCGCGCATCGAACGCCGCCCGGAACGCCAGATGCCCCCCGATGCAGAAGCCGGTCGCATACAGCGGACCGACCTCGTCCAGGCCGTCGAGGAAATCCAGTACCGCCACCCGGTCGGCGTCGAACTGGGCGATCGTGGTCGTCGCCGCTCCCGCCATCCCGGCCTGCTTGCCGGCGTCGTCGAACTCCAGCGCCACCCCGGCCAGGTCGCCATGAGGGTAGATCTCCGGGACGCAGACCACGAAGCCGTAGGCGGCCAGCCGTCGGGCAGTGCGCAGCGTCGACTCGGTGAGCTGGAAGATGTCGGTGTAGAGCAGCAGTCCCGGCCGCGATCCGCCGCCCGCCGGGCTGATGAGAACCGCGCGGATCGCGCCGTCCGGCGCGGGAATGCTGACCTCTGCCTCTTCGAGCTTCACGATCGGGCAGTGTAATCAACCGTGTGATCAGCCCACCTCGCCCGGAGCGGTGTCAGCTCCCCCGAGGTCGTCCTTGGAAACCCTTCATGCCCTCTCATCAGCCGCGCCGGAGGTGGTGGGCGAGGTTGCAGAATGTGACGGCGTCGCCGCAGCGGATCGCCGGGATTTTCTGCGCAGCTCTATTCGTCCGTGATCACGGGTGGGTGGCTGGGGTGCACATTGTTGCGTCTGGGTTTCTGGGCAGAGTCCAACCATTTCGGTGGAACGAATTCGGGGACCCCGTCGGCGCCGGGTTGTATTCGCCAGTCACCCCGGTGGATTTCCATGTGGTGGAAAGAACACAACAGGGTGCCATTCTGATAACTCGGTCTCGCCGAGGTCCCGAACCCACCATTTCAAATGATGCGCATCACACCAATTCGGCGGTCTGGTACACCCGGGGAAGGAACATCCGCGATCCCGGATGGTGATCGCCCGCCGGATCGCGGTGCTGAACGTCCGGGACACTTCGCCGAGGTCGAGGACCTCGCCGGCGCCGCCCAACACGGCGGGGATGACGGCGGCGTCGCACAGCAGACGGCGGGTGTCGGCAGGGGACAGCCGGTGCCCGTCGTCCAGGACCGCGCCGCGTGCCTGTTGCTTGAGGATGTCCCAGTCCAGGGTGACGGTGATGTGCGGCCGGACACCGGCGGTCTCCGGGAGTGGGTTCTCGCGCGGCGCCGCCGGTGCGGAGCACGTACTCCAGGACTTCGACGAGGGCGTGGGCCCGTCGGGTCGCCGCCGGGCGGGGGTCCTTCGAACCGTCGACCGCGGGTTTCGGTGCTGCGAGCGGGTCGATCACCGCCCGCAACGCGGCGACACCCAGGTCGTTCAAATATCCGTGGATGCCGGTCAGACCGGTGGTGGCGCTGCGGGATCCGATTGTCAACTCCATCTTCGACCGGGCCGCGGTGTCGTCGGGTGGGGTCCCGTCCGGGTCCAACACGCACTCCAAGTGCCGGGCGAGTTTCTTCAGCTGCTCCGGGTCCTGAATCAGCGCGTTCTCCACCAACACCCGCTCCGCCTCCGACACCACCTCGGCGGGAAGGGCGTCCGGCAACCGCCGCAACGTCGACACGATGGTGCGGACGTGATCGACCGACACGGTTCCGTCGTCGATCGCGCCACCCAGGATCGGCCGCCGGGCGGGTCGCTCCCCACCCGAAGGCAGATCCTGCGGCTGGGTCGCCCGGGCGGCGTTCACCCGCGCCGACGCCTCACCGGGGGAGATCCGCAACGTCTCCCGCAGCAGCGCCGCCGTCGAGGACACCGACCGGGCCGTGGCGACACCCTGCTGATCCAGTTCGTCAGTCAACTGCACCTGCGCCGCCCACGTCTTACGGGCGAGTTTCTCCACACCGAGAGAAAGGTTCAACAATTCGTCGCCGTTCAACTTCCAGCGTTCCCCGGAGACCAGACTGCCGACGGCCTCCATCGCATTCTCAACCAGGCGCATCGCCTCGTCGAGTGTGTAGAAACCGGCTCCGCTCATACCCGCAATGATACGAAGCGGCACCGACAATGACCTATGACCCGCAGCGGGGACAAACGAAAGGTCCGTCAGCCTGGGCACATTTCTGAAGAGCCACTTACATGGTGAACGATGTCCCCCGTCATCCGTCGCCGTCGGTGAATCCATGTGCTTTGGAGTTCGGTCGCCTTCAGCTGGGGACTGTTCGATGGCTCGCGCTACCGGTGTGACAGGCCGACCGACTGCCGCGGGATGATCCGAAGGCGCTCTGCAGGACGAGCGAAAGACTTCGGTAAGGATTCGAGGTCGTCGTATTCGGGGCCCGTCGAGCCGCGCGACCTAAGCTGGAGCGGGTGAGCGACCGGGCGGCGGTGGTGCTGGTGGTCGATGACGACGCCACGGTTCGCGAGGTCGCCCGTCGTTATCTGGAGCGGGACGGCCGGGTGGTACTGGAGGCCGATACAGGCCCGGCCGCGTTGCTGCTGGCCGAGGCGCATCACCCGGATCTGGTGGTGCTCGACCTGATGTTGCCGGAGCTCTCCGGCCTGCAGGTGTGCTGCAGTCTGCGCGAGAGCTCCACGGTGCCGATCATCATGCTCACTGCGATGGGCGCGGAGGCGGATCGCGTCGCGGGCCTGGAGCACGGGGCCGACGACTACATGGTCAAGCCGTTCTCGCCCCGGGAGCTCGCGTTGCGGGTCACGCGCATCCTGGACCGGTCGCGGACAGTGGTATCCGTCTCGCCGGTGCCCATCTCGTCGGTACCCGCCTCGTCGGTGCCCGCCCGCACCCTGGTCGACGGCGACCTGGTCGTGGACGAGGCGGCCCGAACCGTCCGCCGGGGCGGTGCCCCGTTGGCGCTGACCAGCCGCGAGTTCGACCTGTTGCGCTACTTCCTCCAGCACCCCGGCCGGGTTTTCAGTCGGTCGGAGTTGATGGAGACGGTGTGGCAGTGGACATTCGGCGACCAGTCGACCGTGACGGTGCATGTCCGACGCCTCCGGGAGAAGATCGAACTCGATCCGGCGCAGCCCACCAGGATCGCCACGGTCTGGGGCTTGGGTTACCGCTTCGACCCGGTGAGCGGGGTGTCGTGACCGACATCTGGCACATCCTGCCGTGGGCTCTTCTCGCCTGCCTGCTCACCGCGGCGGTGGAGGTCGTCGTCCTGCGGGCCGTACGGAGACGCAGCCTGTCGGTGCATCTGGCGGCACTGGTGGTGGTTCCGATCGTCTCGGTGCTGCTCTTCGTCGTGGCGATCAGCGGTTTCATGTTCACCCCGCAGCTGCGCACGACGCTGATCAGCTGCGCGCTGATCGCCCTCACGGTGATACCGGTCGCGGTGGTGCTGGGACGCCGAATCACCATGCGCACGGTGCGGCAGGAGCAGGAGCGCGCCACCGAACGCGCGGTCGAGGACTCCCGGCGGCAACTGGTCGCCTGGGTCAGCCACGACCTGCGCACCCCCCTGGCGGGGATTCGGGCGATGAGCGAGGCCATCGAGGACGCCGTCGTCGCCGAACCGGCCGAAGTCGCCCGACTACGCGCGACGGATCAGCGCCGAGACTCGGCGCCTCTCCACCATGGTCGACGACCTGTTCGAGCTGTCCAGGATCAACGCCGGCGCGCTGACCATCGACCTTCCGACCGCCAGTCCAGCGAGGAACTGGTGGCCGAGATCGATGGAGTCGATCGCGCCGACCGCGACGACGCCGCGGCGTTCGGCTGGCCGCCGCCGCCGACCCGCAGTGGCCGACGGTGTCGGGGTCGGCGTACGAGTTGGAGCGGGTGCTGCGCAACCTGTTGAGCAACGCCGTCCGGCACACCCCGGCCGGCGGCGAGGTCGCGGTGCTGGCCGGGCAGGCGACGGCGAGGCGGTGCTGCGGGTGCGAGACGGCTGCGGCGGCATCGCCGAGGACGACCTGCGCCGGGTGTTCGACGTGGCCTTCCGCGGGGCCCGGCGCCCGGTCGCCGGAGTCGGACGGGTCGGTCCGGCGCCGGCCTGGGCCTGGCGATCGCCCGCGGGCTGGTCCGGGCGCACGGCGGCGACATCGAGGTCCGCAACGTCGACCACGGCTGCGAGTTCGCCGTCCATCTGCCGATCCCCGGACCAGACCCGATCCCGGTCGGCTGACCCTGCGCGCGAACCTCCTCAGTACCGAAAGGATTCGGTAAGGATCTGAACCGCTGCAGCCGCGTAAGCCGCGCTTAGTGTCCGAACATGACGACTCGAAGTTCTCCGTTCGACGCCGGATTGCATGGCGACCACCCGGCCGCATTTCTCCGACCGTGCGGTTCCCGTCGACACGTGTCGACGAACGTTTGGGCCGGTGAGGTCGGCGCCGCGGACGAGACCATGCTGGCCGGTTGCAGCGGGCCGACGCTCGACATCGGCTGCGGTCCAGGCCGTTTGACCACCGCACTGTCCGCCCGCGGGATTCCGTCGATGGGTATCGACGTCTCACCGGTCGCAGTCCGACTCACCCGTATTCGTGGGGGAACAGCGTTGCAGCGCAACGTATTCGAGCATATTCCCGGCGCTGGTCGGTGGAACGACCTGCTGCTGGCCGACGGCAACATCGGGATCGGCGGCGATCCGGTTCGGTTGCTGCGCCGGTGCCGGGAGCTGATGGCGCCGCAGGGCTCGCTGTTCGTCGACCTAGAACCGCCCGGCGCCGGCGTGCTGATCGAGAAGATCAGGCTGGTGGTCGGCGGCCGGGTCGGTGTGCCCTTCGACTGGTGTTGGGTCGGCGCCGACGCCCTGCAGCGGCTCGCTCACTCGGCAGGCTTGACCGTGCAGGACGTCTGGCTCAGTGGTACACGGTGGCAGGCCAGGCTGGGGAGGGCCCGGTGACCCGTCCGTGGCGTGAGGTGCTGGTGGAGCGCGGCCCGCGCCCGCCGCGCCCGTCGGATTACCCGTCTCGACTGCACAGCGAGAAGGTCGCCGCCCGCCTAGGTCTCTGGTTGGGCTTGGCATTCACCGTCTGCTTCGTCACGGGACTCGTCAGTCACCTCATTCAACATCCTCCGGCCTGGTTCGGGTGGCCTACCGGGCCGGTCTGGTTGTACCGGGTCAGTCAGGGAGCACACGTCACAACCGGGATCGCGGCCATCCCGCTGCTGCTGATGAAGCTCTGGACCGTGTCGCCGCGGTTCTGGCAGTGGCCGCCGGTGACGTCGGTGCTGAACGCGTTGGAACGAGGTTCGGTCTTCCTACTGGTGGGGGCGGCCTTCTTTCAGCTGTTCACCGGCCTGCTGAACGTCGCGGAGGCGTACTTGTTCGGCTTCTACTTCCCGCCGGTGCATTACGCCGTCGCCTGGGTTGCGATCGGTTCCATCCTCATCCATGTCGCGGTGAAGCTGCCGGTCATCCGGCGTGCGCTGGGCGGGACGCTGGAGGCGGACATCCCGGGGCCGGACGCCTCAGTCGTCCCGGCCGCCGAGGTCGACCCGGCGGCGAGCCCGCAGACCTTCGCCGGCCCGCTGACCAGGCGCGGCCTGTTGACACTCGCCGGCGGCAGCGCGATGGTCACCGTGCTCGCCACCGTCGGCGACAAGGTCCCGGCGCTCCGCGGTGTGTCGGTGTTGGTGCAGCGCAACGGCTCCGGCCCGCAGGGTTTGCCGGTGAACAACACTGCGCAGTCCGCGGGGGTTCGGACCCTGGCCGCCGACCCGGAATGGCGGCTGACGGTCCGTTCTCGCGATGCCGAGCACGTGTTCAGCTTGGCTGATCTGCAGGCCTTCCCGCAGTACACCGAGACGCTGCCGATCAGCTGCGTCGAAGGCTGGTCGCAATCGGCGACCTGGACCGGCATCCGGTTGACCGATCTGCTCGGCTACGTCCGCGCGGGAGCGGTGGGTGTCACCATGATCTCGCTGGAGGAGGGGCTCTACGCCAAGAGTGAGGTCAGCC